>CAWJOG010000016.1:0-474027 GCA_963844435.1 Vicinamibacterales bacterium
TGTCGTGTCTCCTGGCCCGGCACGCAGCCCAGCGTCGAAAATCACCAGACGGCTACCTACGCCGTGTACTGGTACAGCGGTGCTGATGGTCGGCGCGCTGGGGTTCAATGCCGTTCCTCGCCGGCGCGGGGCTGTTGGGACTGGTCATCGGCTTCGGCGCACAGTCGCTGATCAAAGACCCCGTCTCCGGCTTCTTCATCCTGCGGCATGGCGGTGGTCGCAGAAGTCCCGACGACGCGATCTCCAGCAGGTGTTCGCCGACACCGATTCGGACGTCGACCATCTCTCCTCCGATCCACGGAATCCCGGAGGATCTCCGTCTGGCCGGATGTCGATGAGAGGCCTCGGCGACAGCCCGCGTAGGGGCTTTGTCGCAAAACGACGCCACTCACAGACAGGCCTTGCCGAGGCGCCGTCCCGCCGCTGATCTCTCCTGCTCCTAGCTATATGCGCATGATGGGTGCCGTCGTCAGTAGTACGGCGCAGCGTAAGGGGACTGGTTCGCGGGGACTCCTGGCGCGCTGGACGACTATCCGAAGATGGCCGGCGAGGGGCTGCTCAGCCTCTTCGACAACTCGCGAACGGCCTGTTCGCGGATCGGATCGCTTAGTGGGTCCGCGGCGGCGGCACGCGTCTGGAGCGGGAGCCGCGCGTGGCGCATCGGCAGGAACGTCCTCGGCCTGTGGAAGGAGTGACGCCGCGGCGCGGGCGCGCCGCGGCGCCGTCACGCGGGCGGCACTACCGAAGCAGCTGACGCGCCTTCCGCATCTCCGGCGCCTGCGGCGTGTTCAGCGCGACGGCCGCGTCAATCAGCCTGGCGCCGTTGCCGGCCGGCTCGGTGCGCATCGTCCACTGCTCCTTCTCGCGCCCCTCGAGCATGTCCCACTCGTAGACCCGCGACGCCTGGCGGTAGGCCTCGGTCAGGAAGCCCGCGTCGAACAGCGCGTTGGCGTCGGTCTTGTTCGCCTCCGCCTTCTTCTCGAGCGCCAGCAGCAGCGACGCCGCCACGGCGCGATCCCGTGAGGCGTAGATCGTGGCGCGGCGCAGCGTCTCCATCCGAGCCGACACCGGCATCGACGGCGTCAGCAGCCGGGTGACGTCGGCGGTCAGCTTCGGTCAGGTCGTAGGCCGGGTCCGGATTGTTCCAGCCCGCGGCCGTGGCGTTCCCCCACGGCAGCGACGGGCTGCCGCTCAACTCGAAGGCATGGCAGATGAACGGCGGGCCGGCGACGGCCGGCGTGGCGGACACGAGGGCGGCGGCGGTCACGGCGGCGGCGACGAGCGAACGGCTGAGCAGCATCGGAAACTCCTTGGAAGCGGGTGGCGACAACGCCACGGTCGAGCCGAACGCCAAACCGAAGGTGAAGGCGTCGGCCTGTTGCGGGCGAACGGCGAAACAGCCGGCTTGCCGGCTGGTCGCCTTCGCCCGAAACAAACTTGCCGGGTATGACGGCGCCCCAGGGAGGGAGGAAGCGTGAGGTAACGGTGAGATCGCTGGAAATCAGCGGGTTTTCACGCCGTACAGCGAATGGTGCGTGAGCACGTAGAGTGTGCGCCCGTCCGCGGCGAAGCGCAGCCCGGTCGGCCGCTCGGGCACGTCGATCCGGCCGATCGGCTCTCCGGTCGGGCGATAGACGAAGATCTGGCCGTTGGCGACGTAGACGTTCCCCTCGCGGTCGGCCACCACGCTCTCCCCGCCCCGCTCGGCGAAGGGTGCGAGGTCCGCGAGCGTGCCGTCGTCGCGCACGACGCCGCGATACGTGCGGTTCTCGGCCCCGCTCGTGACGTAGACGCGCTCGCCCGGCCGCGCCGCGATGAGGCTGTATGCGTCGAGGGCATGCGACCAGCGCCAGCCCGTCTCGTCCATGCCCGGATAGGAGCCGCCCGGCCCCTGCGTGAAGACCCGGAAGGCCGGCAGCACCAGCGAGCCGTCCGGCGACACGTACGCCTTCGGCTGCGCGGTCGTCACCTCGCCGGCGAACATCTCGGCCAGCGTCTCGTACTCGTAGGTGGCCAGGTCGAGATGGCTGCGGAACTGGCCGTCGGCCCAGACCGTTGACGGCAGCAGGAACGATGCCGCGTGCCCGGCCGGGCGTGGCTGCGGCTGCAGCGACCGTCAGCGTCTCGCGCGGACCGTCGGGCGGAACGTGTAGACCGTCCCGGCCGGCCCGGCCATCGAGAGCACCAGCACGTTCCCGGACCGATCGACGCCGAGGTTGACCGCGTCGAGCGGCGCGTCGCGGACGATCTTCAGGCCGGCCGACCGCGACCACGAGAAGATGCGCTGCTGGTGGCGATCGACGAAATAGAGCGTGCCCGCCGCGTCCACCGCCGCGCCCGCGATCGAGTGGAAGTCGCCGGCGAGCTTCTCGACCGCGGCCTTCAGGACCGGCACCGGCGCCTGGTCGGGCCGATTCGACGCCGGCAGCGCCGGGTTCAGATCGAGCACCGCGAACAGCGCGCTCGCGCACCTCGCGGCCGGTCGTCACGTCCTGGAGCGCGTTGTCGAACGCGAACTTGCCCGAGCGCAGCTTGGTGCCGCAGCCGTTGTCGTCGCAGACGCCGTAGCCGTGCTCGGCGTTCACCTGGACGTTGCGGAAGCGGATGCCGCTCGATCCGTAGACGCGGATCGCGGCCGGGAACGGGTTGTAGCTGCGGGTGACGCGGTAGGCGCGATAGTTGGCGATCGTGATGTTCTTCGAGTCGCTGATCTCGAAGGCGACGGCCTCGGGGCTCGACGACACCTCTTCCTCCGTCTGCGGCGCGTGGAACTCCCAGTTCTCGACCCGATCCAGCTTGATCTCGCCGTAGAGGTGATGCTCGGCCGACAGCTCGTAGACGACGCCGGGCGTCGTGGTGTCGGAGACGTAGAACCCCGACTGCGCGTTCGGGGCGGCGCTCCAGATGGTGTGGAACGTCCCGCCGCCGCCCTTGCGTGACCCAGACGCTCGGGTACTGCGCGCCGCCGCCGCCGCGCGACCGCCCGGGCCCGGGCGGGCCCGGCGCGAACCAGTGGATCATGACGTCGTTGAGGAACGACTCGCGCGCCGGCCATCCACAGGACCGCGGTGGCGCGCGGGTTGGTCGCGCCGGGGAAGAGGCCGAGGCCGCTGACGATCGTGCGGCCGCCCTGCGGCGCCTGCGAGCAGCGCCTTCGGCTCGCCGACACCGGCGAAGGCCTCGAGCCGATCCGCCAGATCGATCCGGGTCGTGGCGGGATGCAGCGCGATCAGCGCGGTGTCCGGCCTTCAGGGCGAGCGTGTCGCGGACGACGTAGGTGCCGCTCGGGAAGTACAGCGCGCGGTGTGCTGTCGATGGCCGCCTGCAGCGCCTGCGTGTCGTCGGTCTTGCCGTCGCCCGTCACGCCGAGCGACCGCACGTTGACCCACTGCTCCATCGGCGGCAGCGCGGGCAGTGCCGGCGGCAGCGGCGCCGGCAGCCGAGGCCAGCGGCTCGGCGTCGTAGACCTGCTCGATCCGGCCGGTGCTGTCGCTCCCGCGGACGAACAGCCCGTGGTTGAAACGCCGGACGCGGTAGGCGGCCGACGGCGTGCCGACGGTCCGACCGCTCTCGCGCTCGCGCGCGAAGACCGGCGTGTCGACGCAGACGACGCCCTCCGCTCCGATCTGGGTGAGGGCGTTCTGCGGCTGGTCGAAGACGATCGCGGCCGTGCGCGACGCGCTCGAATCGGGCGTCCTTCAGCCACAGGTTGTCCGAGTAGCCCTCGTCGATGCTGATCCCGACCGGCACGTTCCGGAACGTCGTGCGCACCACCGTCAGGCCGGTCTGGTGCTCGCGGATGGCCGCCTCGCGCTGGCCCTCGAAGACCGAATCGATCAGCGTATAGGGCCAGAACGGCGACGTGCTGGTCGGCCATGATGCCGAAGCGGCCGCCGCAGGAACCGCAGGTGTCTGGCCGACGTTGCCGACTTCGATGATCCCGGCGAGCCCGGACCCGATGCGGAAGTCGATGTCGCTCAGGATCCCGTGCTGCGCGACGTGGAAGCGGACAGCGACCGCGGCCGGGTTGCCCTCGCCGATCTCGAAGTCGACGTTCATCATCGACGAGTAGAACGTCGTCTGGTTCGCGTCGGGGACGTCGTCCTTCGGCGGCACGAAGCCGGGCGGCGGGAAGGCCACGCGTGCCGGACTGCCCTGGCCGCCGCGCGTCGGCCGCGCATTGGTGAAGTGCACCATCACGCCGAGCCCGGACTGGAAGCCGGGCGTCCGCTCCGGCAGCACGAAGACCGGACGCGTGGCGCCGTAGCCGATGACGCGGACCGCCCGCCAGACGGTCAGCGTCCGCGTGACGCGGTAGCGGCCAGCCGGGCACCAGCACGAGGCCACCGGCCGGGCTGGCGGCGGCCTGGTCCAGGGCCGCCTGGAGCAGCGCGGTGTGATCGCCACCGGCCTGCGCGTCCGGCAGGTCGACGTGCACCGCTGCCGGGTCGTCGGGACGCAAGGTGAACACGGACGCCGCCCCGGCCGCGTGAGGCACGGCCAGGAGCGACAGACAGACGACCAGGAACTTGCGCACGGCGCAGTGTGTTCCATCCCGGCGGGTCGAACAACGCCCGCGGCGAGGTGATGTCACGGTGAGATCCGCAAATCCGGCCGATCTTCAGGCGCCGTTTCGCCGATACTGTCCCCATGCCCGCCGCTCCGCCCGCGGACGCCGTCCGCGCGCAGCTCGATCGGATTCTGGCCAGCCCGGGGTTCGTCAACGCGGACCGCCTGAGCCGCTTTCTCCGGTTCGTCGTCGAGCGGACGCTGGCCGGCGAAGGCGACCAGCTGAAGGAGTACCTGCTCGGCACGGAGGTGTTCGACCGGCCGTCCGACTACGACCCGCGGCTCGATTCGATCGTGCGCGTGGAGGCGCGCCGGCTCCGGGCCAAGCTGGCGGAGTTCTACCAAGGCCCTGGGCGCCTCGACCCAACCGTGATCCGCGTGGACAAGGGTAGCTACACGGCGGCCTTCGAGGCGGCCCCGGCCATCGTCGCGGAGCCAGCCGCGCTGACTCGCGCCGATGCAGGCCCGGTCGCGGCACCAACTGCCGTCTCGCCTGCGGGCGTGGGCGCACCTGTCGCCGGCCGGCGCCGCTGGCTCGCCTTTGCCCTTGCCGCCGCCGCGGTTGCCGCGGCCGCCTTCCTCGGTTGGAACGTCGTGTCGCGCGGCACCGCCTCCGCGTCGTCGCGCATCCAGGTGGCGGTGCTGCCCCTCGCCCGCTACGACACCGCCGCCGACGTCGTCCCCGAGGCGCTGGCCGACGCCGTCACCGACGGTCTGATCGCCGAGCTCGCCCGGCATCCGGCCGTCGAGGTCGCCTCGCGCACCAGCGTGATGCCGTTCCGCGACCGCCGCGTGCCGCTCGCGACCATCGCCACCACGCTCAGCGTCCAGGCGGTCGTCGAAGGGCGGATCCAGGTCACCGGGTCACGGCTGTGGGTCGAGGTGCGGCTGGTGGACGCGAAGCGCGATCGCAAGATCTGGGTCGACGACTTCGCCGGCGACACCTCGGATCGCCGGGCGCTCGAGCGCCGAGTCGCCGCCGCTCTGGCCAGGGTGCTGACCGACCGCTTCGCCTCCGGCGTAGAATGAGCGTCTACCATTCAGATTCTGGAGGCGACGTGGCGAAGAAGAAGAAGGCATCGAAGCAGGACGGCGGCAACACCCTCGGCGGCATCGCGGAGAGCCTCGGCAGCCTGCTGGGCAACGCCGAAAAGCAGTGGCGCGCCTGGGAGGGACCGCGCAACGCCGTCGTCAAGGCCGTCACCGACGTGCGCGATCGAGCCGCCGCGCTGCTGTCCGAGATGGGCGCCGCAGCCGAAGCGGCCGCCGGCAAGGGAGCGAAGAAGGGCAAGAAGAAGGACAAGAAGGACAAGAAGGGCAAGAAGGCCAAGAAGGCCAAGGCCGAGCGAGGCCGCAGCAGAGAAGGCCGAAGCCGAAAAGGCCGCGGCCGAGAGGGCGAAGGCCGAACAGGCAGCCAAGGCAGCCAGGGCCGCCAAGGCCGCCAAGCCCGCCAAGGCCGAGAAGAAGGCCCGGAAGACGGCTGGACGAAGGAAGATGGCCAAGAGGGCCAAGGCCGCGCCGCTCCCGCCTCGGAGCCCGCTGAGGCCACCGCCGCCCCCGAGGCCGGCGAGACGTCAGAATTCTGATCCCGCACGCGCCCGTAGCTCAGGTGGATAGAGCATCGGCCTTCTAAGCCGAGGGTCGCTGGTTCGAGTCCAGCCGGGCGCGCCATTTCAATCGCATGAGAGCAAGGCACTTCTAGCTCAGATTGCGCCGGCCCCGTTCCCCGCCCTCGCCCTCGTCCTCGCCCTCACCACGGCCACGCTCACCGCGCAAGCGCCGGAGTTGCGCATGGCGATCGTGCGCCCCGGCAACTCCGCGAAAGTCGACGTGCCCGAGGGCGCGGTCGATCTCTCCGGCGACCAGCTCCCCGCGTACCACATCTGGCGCGGGTTCTTCCGCCTGATCGGCCGCGCCGACCGCGATCGGCACGGCCCCTCGCCGTTTCTCGACTTCGTCCCCGTCCACGACCGCGAACGCCCGCTGATCCTCGCCACCGCCATCCGCGTGGCGGCCGACGAACTCGCGTGCTATGGGAAAGTGCGCGAGGCGCTCGCGGCGATGGAGACGGGGACGTGGCGCTACGCCACCGCCAGCAAGAGCGAACAGGAAAAAGCGGAGGCGGGGTTCTACGACATCGATTATCAGCAGCGCGTGCGCACGCTGGCCGAACGCGACGCCCTCCTGCGGCAGCTCACGCCCGAGTCGCGCTGGGAACTGGAGGCGTACGTCCGGCAGATCGCGCAGGGGTCCCGCCAGGTCGTCTACACCAAAGACTTCCCGGCGTTTTACGCGCCGGGCGCGGTGACGCCATGAGGCGCCTCATCTCCTCATCCCCTGGTTCGGCTTCGGGAGCCCGCTGCACTACGGCAGCACGCACACGTAGATCCAGGTGACGCTCGCGTCCCGCTTCGGCATGAACCGGGAGGAGTGCGAGATCAACGTGTACGTCTGGAACGATCAGTACGGCGTCTGCGATGGGCCGTACAGCCCGATCTTGTTCGCCCACGATCCGCGCAGGCGTTTCCGCGGCGCCAGGGGCGAGAATGGGCGCGCGTGGTGCGCTGAGCCAGGGACACAGTGCTGCCCTGCGCCAAGCGCTAGCGCTTCACAGGGTTCATCTTGAGATACTCGTTGAGGAACTCGTTGAGCAAGTGTTCAACGAGCGCCTTCCGCATCTGCTCGGCGGCATTAGCACTTCCAGCATGGCCGATTGTCGACTCGTGCCAGACGTCTGCCATCACCCAGATCGCTTCGCTGTTGCCCGGCGCGAAGACTCGCCCGGCGACGTGAAGGCTCACGCGGCCACCGTAGTGAACGACCGCGGTGTTTGGGACCGCCAGGTGTTCGGCCTGACGGTGCGGACGGTCCCCTCAGGACCCGCCGCGGTCAGTTGTCGATGCCGGCGACGTGCGTCGGGCACGTGATGCAGCCGCAGCGTTTCCGGCGGCCGACGCGGTCGGCCTGGTCGCGGCGTGGTGCCGGTGCCTGGCGGTTCCTCGGTGCCCGTCGGTTCCGCGAGCTCCTGGGCGGGCGGCGTGGAGGGTGGCGGGGTCGTGGCCGAAGCGGGCGGCGGCGGCGGTGACGTCGACGACTTGGCGCGGGCCGGCGCCGAGGTTGGTGGCGAGGAAGGCGCGGGCAAGGGCGACGCTGGTGCTCAGGAGCATATTGGGGTGGGGCCTCTTCGGGTGGTGGTGGGTCTGCGGGTGGGCTTCGTCGAGGTTCACGGCTGGGTTGTTTCCCACCGGTCCCCGGTTCCCCACACCTTTCAGGTGGGGGAACTACCGGGAACCAACGGTCAAACCACGTTTAGAAAAGTGGTTCCTGGAACCACGGGAACCATTGATTTCATTGCTGAAATTTGGTTCCCGGAAATCGGCTGAAAATTGGTTCCCGGAATCAGGCATCGGCGAATCGGGCTCCAAGGCGAATCGGGGAGACGACGGCGCAACGAGACCTATACAGCTGAGGTTGGCGCCAATTCTACGGAAGCTGAGCCTTAATCGCGAGCGAAATAACCACCACCCCGCCGCCCTTCGTTGTCCGTTAGCCGATACGCCCCGCCCACGCCTTGAGCCCGCGTGCCACGCCGCCGGCGTGGCCGGCAAGACGGCGCGGGTGAGCGCCCAGTAGATGAGTTCCCGCTCTGTCGGGTGCAGCCGGCGGGCATGGCTGCCCAGTCGCGGCGCACGGCTCCCCGTGTAGCGAGACGACGTTACGGCGTCCTCTGCTCCAGAACGAACTACGAATCAACGAATCCAACGAGCCGGCTGGCAGCCGTTCGGCCACACCGACGTCGAGCCGTTTCTGTCTGACCGCGCCCGCCATTGTCGCTGGCGACCAGGTACGCAGTTACTTCAACGGTGCCGAGACGCACGCCCGAATCGTGCGGGGGCGAGGGCAGCGTGGCGCAGGAGATCGCCGAACTGCGAGCCGCTGCCCTCGCCGCAGGACGGGCCACGCGCTCGCGCAGGGGTGGACTGAGGAAGCAACTCCCCCTGCCTACGGCCTCCGCTCCGCGATACGCCGCACTCCGGGAGGACAAGGGCCCAACCGCGACGCGAACAGAGTCCGCAACCATCACCGCCTGATGCGCTTCGCTCGATGTTCTGGCGCAGGGTCGCTGAGCGGTGAGCCCTCGTCGAGGCAACCCGGTCCCACGGGAGACCGCTGGCGATTGTCCCCAGAATTGTCACGCTACCTGCCGATAGGATCGCCCGTATACTGCGGCCGATTACGTGGCTCTACAGCCGGGTTCGACGCTCGGGCCGTACCGAGGTACTCGCTCTCATCGGCGCTGGAGGGATGGGCGAGGTTTATCTCGCTCGCGATCTGCGCCTAAACCGCGATGTAGCAATCAAAGTGCTACCCCCAGACCGCGTAGGCGACGAGAGTCGTCGCCGCCGGTTCGTCCAGGAAGCACAGGCCGTCTCGGCCCTCAATCATCCGCACATCATCACCATATACGAGATCGAATCCGCCAACGGCATCGACTTTATCGTGATGGAGTATGTGCGGGGCAAGAGTCTCGACACGCTTATCCCTCACCACGGAATGCGGCTGAATGAGTTCCTGCGTATCGCAATTCCGATTGCCGATGCGCTGGCCGCGGCGCATGTGCACGGCATCATTCATCGCGACCTGAAACCTGCCAACGTCATGGTCGGGACTGACGGCGGTGTGAAGGTACTTGATTTCGGCCTCGCCAAACTGATGGGCGACGAACGCGCTGCCGACGAAGCCGACGCCGCAAGCCAGCTCCACCGGATATCGAGCCGCGACGCCGATCCCGCCGAGACCCTAACCGCCGCTGGCGCGGTCAGTGCCCCGGGCAAGATCGCGGGTACCCCTGCCTACATGGCCCCAGAGCAGGCATTGGGTGAGCGGGTGGATGCGCGAAGTGACATCTTCAGCTTCGGTGCGATGCTCTACGAGATGCTGACCGGCGACTGCGCCTTTGTGGGCGCGAGTACCGCAGAGACGTTGGCTGCTGTTGTTCGCGCGCAACCAAAGCCACTCGGCGAGATTGTGCCGAATACTCCCGGCGACCTGCAAAAGCTGATTTCGCGCTGTTTGCGCAAAAACCCGGAGCGGCGCTTCCAGCACATCGGCGATGTGAGGGTCGCGTTGCAAGAGATCAAGGAAGACTCGGAGTCCGGTTCTGCGGCCGCGGTGCCGACCTCCCGCCAGTATCGCGGGGTCATGATCACAGCGTTCATCGGAGTTGTGAGCGTCCTCGCCGCAATGACATGGCTGCTGAGATCCCCACATAGAACGGAAGCACCGCCGCCGCGAGTCGTGCCGCTCACGAGCTTCCCTGGTTTCGAGCGGGGCCCGGCACTCTCGCCGGATGGCAATCAGGTCGCATTCGCCTGGTCGGGCGAGAAAAACGACAACTGGGATGTCTACCTGAAGTTCGTGGGGTCGTCGGAGATCCGTCGGCTCACCACTGATCCACTTCAGGACGTCTTTCCTCGGTGGTCGCCTGATGGGCGATACATCGCATTCAAACGATGCCAACCAGATCCCGGCAGGAAGAGTCTCGAGAAACGGCAGACAGACCTGGTCGAGTGCCAGCTACGGCTGATCTCAGCTATGGGGGGGACTGATTCCAAGATCAGCGATGTTCGGTTCGCCGCGGGGCAATTCGATTGGTCGCCGGATGGCCGCTTCATCGTGGCAGGAATCAGCCAACAGGTCGCCAGACAGCAGCCGGCGGGACTGTACCTCTTGCCCGTCGCCGACGGTACGCCGCGTCGGTTGACAACGCCGAAGGTGGTCACGGATCAGGCCCCCGCATTCTCACGGGACGGACGTCGACTGGCGTATGCGTCGTGTAGTGCCTTTATTAATTCAGCCTGCGACGTGTACGTGCTCGACCTGGACACCGCCTTCACACCCGTGGGTCAGGCCCGCCGGCTGACATCGCAAGGGGCGGCGATTTTCGGGCTGACCTGGAGTCGGAACGGTCAGTCAATCATCTATGACGCGCAGGCCGTTCCGGGTCTTACATATCTCTGGAGCGTCGATGTCGCCGGGCACGATCAGCCGGTGCGAATCGAAGTGGCCGGCGTACGGGCGTCCGAGCCGGCGACCACGTCAGCGATGGACCGTCTTGTCTTTTCACGGTCTTTCCTTAACCTCGATGTGTACGAGATGGCGTGGGGCCACCCGCCACAACCTGTCGCGGCATCGTCATTCGGCGATTTTCTGGCGCGCTTCTCGCCCGACGGCCGCCAGATTGTCTTCTGTTCAAATCGGTCTGGCGAGTCGTTCGAGCTTTGGATTGCATCGGCCGATGGCTCGGGCGCTCGGCAACTCACTCGCGGCATAGGTCGTGCGCGTGCGCGGGAATCTGGTCGCCAAATGGCCAACAGATCGCATTCGACTCTCTGGGCGAGGACGGGCGGTTTCACATCTGGCTCATCGATCCCGACGGTGGAACACCGCGGCAGGTCACCGCGGATCCCGGCAGTCAGCGGGGGCCCTCCTGGTCTCACGATGGGCAATGGATCTACTACTGGCTTCAACAGTCAGACCATAGCGACGTCTGGCGCACGCGTCTGTCGGACGGTGTCAAGGAGCAGCTGACCCACGACGGGAAAACAACGTTTGGGGTGGAGTTGTTCGACGGCTCGCATTTCTTATATCAGACGGAATCCGGGGCGCTCATGGAGGCACCGCTCGAAGGCGGCAGTGCCAGACAACTCGTCAAGTGCGCGCTCTTGGCGGCGTTCGCCGCGGGTTCGAGAGGCATCTACTACGCGGGATGCGAACCGCGCTCAGATCCCCCTGTGTATTTGCTCAATCCCGCGACTGGCAAGCAGCGATTGCTTGGGCAGCTCGAGAAGCCGACGCAAAGCATGCCTGTTGTTACACTTGGGGTATCTCCCGACGGCACGCGCGTTCTTTACACTCGCGATGCCAGCAACGGGGCGGATTTGATGCTGATCGAGAACTTCCGGTAAATCGTCGATGCTTGACACGCACGACAGGACGGCCGCGTCGACCTTCAAACCTGCAGATTAAGAGTGCGAAGGGGCGGTGTTCGCAGACGATCGGAGCAATGGTCCACCTAGGCTCTGCTGCCGCCTGATGCACCCTCCGCCAGCTTTTCCATCACGCGGTTCAAGCTGAAGCTGCCGACCTCTTGGCTGGGCGGGAACTCCTTGAACGTGGCGAGGAACTCGCCGACGATGTTGGGCGGGGACACAGAAGAAGGCGTCGAACCACCAGTCGTAGTACGTGTTCGACGCGATCGACCGGTGACTGAAGGCCCAGTTGGCCACGTGCGTTCCCTGTCTCCGCGCCACAAGATCGGCGAAGCGGAAGTGGATGCCGAGGTATACGCGAGCGTCGACGACATCCGCCGCCGCGTCTGAAAACCGGGTGTACGTGCGCGTCTTCTCAATCACCTGAGGAGTGTTGCTTGTCATCACAAATGTGACTTCGTCAGTCCCGAAAAAGCTTGCCAGGATAGTGGTGACCGCGCCCGAATTGTTGTTCGCGCCCGACGTGTAATCAGGATAGTTCGGCGTGGTGATCAGTGGCTGCCAACCGGCGTCCCCGGCGGTCATTGCATTGCCGTCATTGTCGCCTTCGTGAATGGCCGTGACAGGTCGCCAGAAATTCCAGTGCGTCTTGGAGTCCCAGGACGTGATGTACGCGTCGGCTATGGCCATGTAGCTCAGGGCGAAGAGCCTCGCGCTATCACCAATGTTGCTGAGATACGCACCCGTTACGGTCCGCAGGACGCGCGTCCACAACAGGACCGAGTTGTCAGCGAAGAAGTAGGCGACGTCCGTTTGCTCGAGGGAACGAGCGCTGTTGTTGAGACTTCCGAAGGCTTTCACCTCGTTGTAGTCCCTGGCGTACAGCCCACTCTTCAGATGCGGCGGCGGCGGAGAGGCTCGGAACTGTGCAGGGTCCTTGAGGGTGAATGGCGTAACGGTGGCCACCCATGGGACCACCATCGGCATGGGCAAAGACGTTCCAGGAATGAAAGATGTCGGACGCCATTCGCCCAGGCCAGTGCCGCCGTAAAAGGCGACCGGATTGGCAGGGAAGCGCCCGTCGCCGACCCGCAGCTCGAGGATACAGGCGGCGGCCTGGTTGCCTGCGAGCACCCCGGCGTCTTCGGTCAGGCCGAGGTCGGCAAGGTAGCTGTCGTAGCTGGCGTCCAGGGCTCCGCTCTGTGACGGAAAGAGACTCACGAGGACGTCATGGGCGGCCGTGGCCGCTGCAGCAATTGGCGAGCCGACGGCGTTCGGGATCGCTCCGCAATATGGTTCGAACCGACCCTCGAGCGCCTGGATGGCATCGTGCATGGCTAGGTGGACCATGGCGAAATCGAAAGAGCTCGTGGGGCCTGGACGCATGGCCACGGCGATGGCCTGTGCAGCTCGCTGGTTCCAATCGACGACGACGTCAGCGCCGGCCGGCCCGGCCCAAATCAGACACGCACAGGTGATGCGGGAAACCATCTTCATCTCGTCTCTCCTGATGTCCTGGCTCGTTGTCGTGCGCGCGCCTCGCTCCCGGGTTGTCGTGACAACGCGAAGCGTGGAGCGCGGCCTCGCCTGTTTTCGTGAGCCGCAACGTATCCATAGCGGCGAGATCGACTGCCGATGTGCGGTGGACGAGTTTGAGCCAGTGAGGGGCCCTGGATCTTTGGTCCACTACGAGAGTGAGCCTGCGGCGGTTGTGAGCGCTCGCTGAGCGAATTCTTTCGGGCTAAGACCCCCGAGAGCTCGGTGAGGCCGGTGCTCATTGTAGTCCCACCGAAACTGCCCGCCCGTTCGAACGGAATCGGTCCGCAGATTGAAGAGCTTGCGGAAATCCTCTGCGTGGAGCTACACGTGTGTGACAGAGCGTTGATCATGCTATGGGCGCTCGGACTGCGGAGCGCCGTCGAGGTCTTGGCGTATTGCGCGCATCGCGTGACGAAGGACATGCGACGCGACGGTGCTTCCGAGTTCACTGCCCCGGACGCACGCCGTGCGGAAATGCATGCCCCCAAAGACGCGCGCGTCGGCCATTTCTTCGATGGCACGTTCAAACCCTACGAACGATCGGACTGCCCCTGGCATGACTTCCGAGGTCGCATCGAACGCGACGTGATCGCCGAGGAGTGTGCTGAGGACAGTGGCCGCCGCCCCGGCCAGGTTCGAGTGTCCTGACGGGTATCCGGGTGTGCGGACGTCGTGAGAAACGGCGTCCATGTCTGGTCCGCCGCGGTGTCGTTGTTGCCATCATTGTCCGCCAACGGGATGGCCGTGACGGGCCGCCAGAACACGTAGCGATACTTGGCATCCCATGTGGCAATCGACGCGTCGGCCAGGGCAACGTGCAGCACGGCAAACAGGTGGGCGCTCTCGTGAGGCGTCAGCTGCCGCGTTTGGGCGAGATCGGACGCCACCCGTGTCCAAAACAGCGTGCCGTTGCCGCTCCAGAACCTCGCCAGTGCCGAGTCGTCCGGCTGTCGAGGTGAGCCCGTCGCCGCGCCCCAAACCTTGGTCTCGTTAAAATCTGTCGCGTACTCCGGGCCGTTCAGCGCCGGCGGCGGCACGGGACGGAACTGCGCGGGCCGCGCGAGGACCCACGGCGTCATCGTCGCGAACTGAGGTCCGCTGCCTGAAGAGTTCGCGGGCGGAGTCGGCCTCCAGAAGCCGGTGGTCGCCGAGCCCATGAAGGGCGCCATGGCGGGACTAAGGCCATCATGTCTGTCGTGCTGACCATATGGTGTCGGCGACGCGCTGGCCCCACAACATCCCGCGCTGCACAGCGCCGGAATGCTCGACGGCGATCACTCTGTCGATTGAGGCGTCGCGGCGCGCGGTCAGGAACGCCGCCTGCGCGGGATAGAGCCTCATGAGGGTGGCGTAGGCCGCCTGAATCGTCGCCGCATCGACCGAGGTGCGGGCCGGTGCACGCTCCTCCACCAGGTACGGCGTGAACCAGCGGTCGATGCCGTTGACGGCGTCGAAGACGCTGACCGACACGAGCGCCGCCGAGCGGCTCGTGGCCAGAGAGCTCGGGACGGGTACGGCAGCGAGGGTCGCGGCATTGAATATCTGGTGCCACTCGACCACGGGACTACTCGTAACGGCTTGCGCCTCGAGTCTTGGCGCGGACAGCAGCACCACCGCGGTGAACGCCAGAGCTCCGGCGAATGACGTGGGACAACCGTGCATGGGGACTCCTTCGATGTCGGCCGCGCAGTTCCAATGCGCGCGGGAACCATACGGAATCCGCTGTCGCGAAACCATGGTCGTCGTCTGATTTTTCAGGCCGGCTTACCTGTGCGTGTAAACCACTGGAGCACAACCAGTTGCGCTTCGAAGTGAGCGCCCTCGTCGCCGGCCGTATACTGCACCTTGTCGTCATACGAGGGCAGAGTGGGCTCCCCCAGCCGGTACCGCTTCGGCGTTTTCGAGTTCGATGCCGAGACACCTCAGTTGCGCAAGGCGGGGCGCCCCGTCAGGTTACGGCCGCAGGCCCTGAAGCTCCTGATGCTGCTCGTGTCGCGCCCGCGCGAGGTCATCAGCCGCGACGAGATTGCCAGATGGCTCTGGGGCGCCGACGTCTTCGTCGATGTCGAGCAGGGCCTCAATCACACCATCAAGCAAGTGCGGGCCGCACTTGGTGACGACGCCGAGTCGCCGAGGTACGTCGAGACGATTCCCCGCCGCGGCTACCGCTTCATCGCGCCGGTGGAAGCAGCGGCCGAACCGGAGGGTATCCCGGTGCCTGCAGTGTCCGCGGACATGCCACTCGCGCTCGAGCTCAGCGGGAGCACGTCGCTGGCCGAGGCCGCACCGCTGAATGTGGTCGGCTGGGTGCAACGCCGTGGCGCCCTGAGCGCCCTCATGGCATGCGCGCTGCTGGCGACCCTGGGTGCCGCATTGTGGGTGAGGGCTCGCACCCTCGCTGCCGGGAACCCGCCATCAATCGCAGTCGTGCCGTTCAAGACCGTAGGCGGCGGCGACGAGTATCTCGCCGACGGTCTCACGGAATCACTGACCACGGCGTTGGGGAAGGTCCCCGGGTTGCGCGTGATCGCCTCGAACACGGCATTCACCTACCGGGACCGGCCGACACTGCGTGCGATCGCGCGCGAGCTGAACGTCGGCCTGGCAGTGACCGGTTCTGTCCAGCGCAACGAAGACAGCTTGAGCATCAATGCCAGTGTCGTCGACACCCGCGACGGCGCGACGCTCTGGAGTGAGCACTTCAGCACGCAAATGGCTGACGTCCTTGCGGTGCAGAACGATATTTCCGTCCAGATTGCGGGCACGCTGTCACGGAAGGTCGGCGTCGCCCCGCCAGCGACATCAGGGCCGGCGACGCGGAGTGCTCAGGCGTACGAGGCGTATCTGCGTGGTCTGTGGCACCTGAAGGGACACTCGGCGGCCACGCCGATCGTTTCGGCCAGGGCGCCCTTGTGGCAAGCTGCCGTGCAGGAATTCGAGCGCGCACTGATGCTCGATCCCGAGTTCGCACTGGCACGGGCCGCATTGGCCAGTGCGTACGCTCAGCTCCATTTCTACGACGCGACCGATCGCCGCTTCGACCAGAAGGCATTCGTGGAAATCGAGCGGGCGTTGAGGATCGATCCGCGCCTGCCCGAGGCATACCTGGCGCGGGCGCAGCTCACATGGACGGCGCGGAATCGGTTCCCCCACGAGGCCGCCATCACCGATCTCCGTCGGGCAGTGGCACTCAATCCCAACCTGGCCGACGCTCATCTGGAACTGGAGAAGATCTACTACCACATCGGACTCACCGACAAAGCCATCGCTGCAGGCCAGCAGGTTCAGAGGCTCGATCCTTATCAGGCGTGGTCCACCAGTCGAAACTTTCGGACGCTCATCGATGCTGGGCGACTGGAGCAGGTTCGGCTCGTCGTGGACGGCAACGCGAACCTGGGGCCTTATGCTCGCGGTGACGCGTTGATTGCCCTTGGACGGCTTGATGACGCGCTGCAGCACCTCTCGCGTTCGAGTGCCACACGGCCTGGCGAAGCCGATTACGACATCGGCGCGTTGGCATTGCTGGGTGTGGTGTACGCCAGGCTCAATCAACCAACGAACGCCGAAAAAGTGTTGGCCATGATTATCCCGGCGGCGGAGAACTCCAGTGCGCTCTCTCACATGCATCATGCGCAGCTGCACACAGGCGCCACTCTCGGTCTGCTCGGCAGGAAAGACGATGCAGTCCGTTGGCTCACCAAGGCTGCTGACGAGGGCTACCCCTCGTATCCCCGGTTCTCGACAGACCCCAGCCTGGCACCGCTGAAGGGCTACCCCCCGTACGAGGCGCTCCTGCGACGATTGCGGAGCGATTGGGAACGCTGGAAGAGGAGCCTGTAAGCGCCTCCGGGCGGCCTCGGGTGGAAGTGGCCCGCGGCGGGGCGTCACGGCGTCGGGCGATGGGCGCGCGGTGATTTGGACGAAGCACTAACGGGGTGCTTCTTCCTCGGCCGCACGGAAGCCGACGACGTGGTCACGCGAGCCTGGCCATCATACACACACGACGAAGGCAGTACAGTCGAGCCGGCGGCAGACGGCCAGAGAACCTCTGCTTCGTCGCGGATGCGTTGCCGCGTATACTCCCGCCGATTCCTCGACGACCGTGTCCTCACGGGCGTTGCAGGCCCGAGACGCCGCCTGGCGTGTCACTCCGTCACGGAGATGCCTATGTCAACCTCGCCCATCGACCGCCGCACCTGGCTTCGTGGATTGTTTGGTGGATCGGCCGCGCTCGGCCTTCACGCCGCCTGGGGCGCGAAGCAGACCGATGCGGCCCAGGTCAGCTCGAAGGACAACATCAAGGTCACGAAGATCGAGACGTTCGTCCTCAAGAACTCCTGGGTGTTCGTGAAGGTCTCCACCGATGCCGGCATCACCGGCTGGGGCGAGATGCTCAAGGACGACGCGAAGGCCTGTGCCGCCGGCGCGCTGGAAGTCGGCGACTATCTCATCGGCCAGGACCCGCGCCGCGTCGTCTTTCACTGGCAGGCCATCCATCGTGGCGCGTTCTATCGCGGCGGTCCGATCAAGACGGCGATCTCGAGCGGCATCGATCAGGCGCTGTGGGACATCACCGGCAAGGCCTACGGGGTACCGGTCTACAAGCTGATGGGCGGCCCGACCCGCGATCGGGTGCGGGTCTACGGCAGCCCGAATCCCACCAATGGCGTGAACGCGATGAAGGTGCTGCTGCGCGGAACGACGCGCGCGCCGTTCAAGTACAACGAAGGCCAGCAGATGGTCGGCGAGGTCACCGAGCGGTTCAAGGCGCTCCGCGAGAAGATGGGACCCGGTGTCGACATCGGCGTCGAGTTCCACGGCGCCATCCAGCCGCCGACGGCGATGGTCCTGATGAAGGCGCTCGAGCCGTATAACCCGTGGTTCTACGAGGAGGTCGTGCAGGCCCTCAACATCGAGCTGATGGCCGAGCTCGCCCGCAAGACCCACATCCCGCTCGCCACCGGCGAGCGCATCTTCACGAAGTGGGGTTTCAAGGACATCCTCGAGAAGCGCGCCGCGATGATCCTGCAGCCGGACGTGTGCTACGCCGGCGGCATCACGGAGCTCAAGATCATCGCCGGCATGGCCGAGGCGTATTACACGCCGCTCGCGCCGCACAACCCGCAGGGCCCATGCTCGCTGGCGGCCAGCCTGCAGATTGCGGCGTCGATCCCCAACTTCCTCATCCAGGAACGTGGCGACAACGAGTACACCGATCTGCTCGCCAAGCCGCTGCCGCCGATCGTCAACGGCCATCGCCCGCTGCTGACCGAGCCGGGCCTCGGCATCACGATCGACGAGAACAAGCTGATGGCGCAGGTCGGCGAACCGAGACCGTACAACCCGCAGTTCGACACCGACGACGGGTCGGTCGTGGACTGGTAGGGCGAATCCGACCGCAGGCGTGCCGCTTCCCTACGCGCGTCGCCGGCGGCGCGGCTCGCGCCACTCCGAGGCGGCGAGCGCGGAGAAGGCGCTGGATGTTTCGGCCATGCCGTGGCGGACGTGCGCCCGCATCGCGGCGTCCGCCTTCGCCGCGTCGCCTGACACCAGCGCCGCGGCGAGTTCGGCATGGAAGCGTACCGGCAGCGGCGCGCGCCGCACCGCGGCATCGAACTGCCAATTGAAGATCAGCACGTGGCTGCGCTCGATCATCTGGCGTAGCAGCGCGCTGCGCGCCACGTCCGCGATCTGCATGTGCAGCTGCACGTGCCGCTGGTTCACCTCGAATCGAAACGCGGTGTCCGGGCCGTGTCTGGTCAGCCGATCGAACAGGCGATCGACCTCGCGCGCGATCCGCTCGATCGCCCGGCGCTCGGCCGGCGTCGACCGCTCCGCGAACAGTCGCGCCGACTGCGTCTCGAGCGCCTCTCTGAGCTCGTACAGCTGACGGACATCGGCCTCGCTCGGCACCCGGACGCGCGTGCCGGCCCGGGCCCGCGTTTCGAGGAGGCCATCCGCCTGCAGCCGCCGGAAGGCATCCGCAACCGGGAGGACGCTCATGCCCAGGTCGAGCGCGACGCGGCGTCGCGACACCGGAGTGCCGGGCGGCAGTTGTCCGCGCAGGATTTCATCGCGGACGGCCAGGTAGGCGCGGTCGGCCAGGCTCGTCGCCTGCGGCTTCCGCGTCTTTTGTTGGACACGCGTGCTTTTTCGCATCGGCCGGGCCCGCGGTCTAGGCGGCAGCCTGCCCGCTTGACCGCCCGCAAATCCGCATGCTAGATCATACTGACATTTCAGTTCGAAAGCTTCACGGCGGCCTGGCGGCGGAGGGTGCTCACATGTTCCCGAGGTTCCTGGCAACGATCTGTGTCTTGATGTTCGGTCTCTCCGCTGTTGTGCGGGCGCAGACGCCCTCCGGTGAAATCAGCGGCGTCGTGACCGATCCCAGCGGCGCGCCGATGCCGGGCGTGACGATCACGCTGACCAACCAGGGCACCAACGCCGTGCGCGAGCTCCAGACCAACGAGTCGGGGCTGTACGTGATGCCGGCGATCCAACCCGGCGTCTACACCCTGAAGGCCACGCTCAGCGGGTTCCGCACCCTGGAGCGGCGGGACATCACCGTGCAGGTGGGCAGCGCGAGCCGGATCCCGCTCACGCTGGAAGTCGGCCAGCTCACCGAGGTGGTCGAGATCACGGGCGGCGCGCCGCTGCTGCAGGCCTCGAACTCGGCGGTCGGCACGGTCATCGAGAACCGGGCGATCGTCGAGCTGCCGCTGAATGGACGGAACTACCTGCAGCTCGCCTCGCTCATCCCCGGTGCCACGACCAACGGTCCGTCGTCGGCCCAGGGCAAGCAACGCATGGGCGGGCAGCGCAACAGCTTCGCGCTGAACGTCGCCGGCCAGCGCATCCACTACAACCACTACTCGCTGGACGGGATCGAGAACACCGACCTGAACTTCAACTCCTACATGCTGCTGCCGTCGGTGGACGCGCTGCAGGAGTTCAACGTCGTCGCCGGCCTGTTCGACGCGGAGTACGGCCGGGCGATCGCCCAGATCAACGCCTCGACCAAGTCGGGCACCAATCAGCTGCACGGCACGGTCTTCGAGTTCGCGCGCCATTCGTCGCTCGACGCGAAGAACTACTTCGATCGCGACGATCGGCCGATCCCGCCGTTCAAGCGCAACCAGTACGGCGCGACGATCGGCGGCCCCGTCGTCATTCCCAAGCTGCTGAACGGCCGCGACAAGCTGTTCTTCCTGTTCAACTGGGAAGGGCTGCGCGAGACCAAGTCGCTCACGGCGACGCCGTCGGTGCCGCTCACCGCCTGGCGAACCGGCGACTTCTCGGGCCTGCGCGATGCCAGCGGCAACCTGATTCCCATCTACGATCCGGCGACGCGCGTCTTCGATGCCGCCGGCAACGTGCTCCAGGCGCCGACGCCGTTCCCCGGCAATCAGATCCCGGCCAACCGCATCCATCCCGTGTCGCGGCAGCTGCTCGACTACTGGCCGCTGCCGCTCCAGGAACAGACCGGCGTCAACTACGTGAGCGACGAGGCGCGCCGCATCGACGCCGACCAATACACCTACCGCCTCGACTTCACGCAGAGCGCGGACGCCAGCTGGTTCTTCCGCCACAGCATCTCGCACGAGCTCGGCTACGACCCCTTCCCCATCCCCGACATGGGCAGCAACACCGATACCGACGTCCAGCAGATGGCGCTCGGCTTCACGCGGGTGTTCGGGTCGAACAAGCTGAACGATCTGCGGTTCGGGGTCGGCAAACTCAAGAACGGGCACATCTCGCCGCGAGCCAACGTCGACAACGTCGTCGGGCGACTCGGCATCAACCTGCCCAGCGACAACCCGCTGTATTGGGGCGTGCCGAACATCGGGGTCACCGGCCTGTCGGGGATCGGCGAAGAGAGCGACGCGCCGTTCATCAACGACGACACGACCCTGCAGGTCGTCGACAACTTCACCTGGACGTTGGGCAAGCACTCGTTCAAGTTCGGCGGCGAGCTGCGCCACGTCCGCTACGACCAGATCGGCGGCGTCGTGACCCGCGGCCGCTGGGCCTTCGACGGCCGCTACACGCAAGAACCCGCTGCTGCCGGCGGGGCAGCGCGGCGGCGCGGCCTTCGCCGACTTCCTGCTGGGACACTTCAATCGCTCGGAGGGGCAGGTCGGCGCGCCGATTGCGAACTTCCGATCCAACTACTTCGCCCTCTACGCGCAGGACAGCTGGAAGGTCTCGCAGAACCTCACCGATCAACTATGGCCTGCGCTGGGAGTACGACCAGCCGTTCGCCGACGAGAACGACGCGATCGTGAACATCGACTTCGACTGGGCCAACACCCGCGAGCCGGTGTTCGTGCGCACCGGGACCGGCGATCCCTACGAGGGCGACCCGGCCTTCCAGCTGGCTCCGGACGTGCAATACGTGCGGGACGGCCGGTTCGGGCGCGGCGCCTACCGGAGCCGACTACAACGACGTCGCGCCGCGGCTGGGGATCGCCTGGATGGTGACGCCCCGGACCGTGGTGCGCGCCGGCAGCGGCATCTACTACGTGCGCGACATTGGCAACGCGGTGTTCGATACGGTGCGGAACGCGCCGTTCACCATCCGACGTGACGAGCCGGCCGAGACCTTCCGGCCGAATCTGAGCTTCGAACAACCGTTCGCACGAACCGGCGCGCCGACGTTCATCCTGGCCAATCAGTATCGACGAGCCGTCGAGCTACGTCGGCCAGTGGTCGGTCGGCGTCCAGCGCGAGCTGACCGGCAGCATGAGCCTCGACGTCACCTATTTCGGGTCCGCGGGCGTCCACCTGCGACGGCTCATGAGCTACAACAACCCCGAACCGAGCCAGCAGGCCAACTCCAATCTGGCGCGTCCGTTCCCGAAGTTCGGCAGCATCCAGGTGATGAGCGCGCCCGGCCATTCCAGCTATCACGCGCTCTATGTGAAAGTGCAGCGGCGCTTCTCGCAGGGCCTCAGCTTCCTGAGCTCGTTCTCCTACGGCAAGTCGATCGACGACGGCAGCGGCGTCCGCACCACCGACGGCGACGCGCTGACCCCGTCGAACAACTACGACCTCCGGCTCGAGCGCGGGCTGTCGGCCTTCGATTTCCGCCGCCGCTGGACCTCGTCGTGGCTCTGGGATCTCCCGGTCGGCAAGGACAGGCGATGGCTCAACCAGGGCGGCGTGCTCGACTGGATTGCCGGAGGCTGGCAGGTCGGCGGGATCGTGACGCTGCAGGACGGCTTCCCGTTCAGCGTCGAATGCGGCGGCGGCACGATCCAGAACGGCGGCGGCCTGTGCTACCCGGATCCCACCGGTGAGGAATGGGCGCTGTCGGGCGACGAGCGCACGCGCACGAGGTGGTTCAACACCAACGCCTTCGTCGACCGCAACCCGGCCACCGGGCCGTTCCGCTACGGCACGGTCGCCCGCAATTCGCTCATCGGCCCCGGCATCGTGAGCATCGACGCGTCGGCCAACAAGCGCTTCGCGCTGACGGGAACGACCTACGCCGAGCTGCGGATCGAGGTCTTCAACGTCGGAAACCATCCGATCTGGAACCAGCCTGGGCGGATTCTGCGGACGCCGACCTTCGGCGCGATCACCAGCACGCGGATGGACTCGCGGCAGATTCAGATCGGGATGAAACTCGTGTTCTGAGCCCTGCCGGCCGAGGACGGCCGACGCTTGTCCCGGGAGGCGTTCCGACAGTACGCTTCCCGGGACATGCAGATCTCGACTCCCACGCTCCTGACCGGGGCCCTTGCCGCCGCATTCCTGGCCGCCGCCTGCAATTCGGCGAAGACGTCCAGTGAGCCCGCGGTCACCGCCGATACCTGGGCCGTCGTCGACGGGCGGCCAATCACGAAGGACGCCACGGAAAAGGCCTTTCGCCGCGTGCGCGATCCGAACGAGAAGCTCTCGGCCGAAGAGGCGGTCGCCGCGAAGCTGGCGGTGCTGGACGAACTCATCGTCCAGGACCTCCTCGTCGCGAAGGCACCGGCGCTGAAGATCGAGGTGCCGGCCGCCGATCTCGACGCCGCCTTCACCAAGGCCAGGGGCAACCTGAGCGACGAGCAGTTCAAGCAGGAGCTGACGCGGCGCAACCTGACCGAGGCGGACGTGCGCGAGGGCCTGCGCCGCCAGCTGCTGGCCGAGAAGGTCGTCGAGCAGGAGGTGTCGAAGCAGGTCACGATCGGCGATCCGGACGTGACGCGGTTCTTCGACGCCAATCGGGCGGAGTTCAACCTGGCCGAGGAGGCGTACCACATCGCCCAGATCGTCATCACGCCGCAGCGCGATCCGCAGGTCGCCAACACGACCGGCGACGACGCGGCGACGCCGCAGCAGGCGGTCGCCAAGGCGCGCACGATCATGGAGAGGCTGAAGGGCGGCGCCTCGTTCCGCGAGCTCGCGACCAGCTACTCCGAAGATCCCGCGTCGGCGCAGCGGGGCGGCGACATGGGCCTGATCCCGGTCTCCCAGCTGCAGCAGGCGCCGCCGGCGCTGCGCAACGCGGTCCTGAACAAGGGGCCGGGCACGGTGAACGTGGCGAGCGCCGGGAACGGGGCCTTCACGATCGTGCTGGTGGTGGCGCGCGAGGCGGCCGGGCAGCGCGACCTCGCGACGCCGGGCGTCAAGGACCGGATCACCACCACGCTCAAATCGCGCAAGGAGGCGCTGCTGCGCGCGGCCTATCTGACGGCGCTGCGCACCGACGCCGCGATCGTGAACCACCTGGCGCGTCGCGTCGTCCAGGCCAAGGGCACGCCGCCGTCCACCTAGCGGGCGGTCAGCCACGCGACGGCGCGTTGTTCTGCCTCTCTCGGGTCCGTCACCGGCTCGTCCGGCGCGATCTGGGCGCCATATCCGGACCCTCGTTCGATCGGCCATGACCGACACGGTGAGGATCAGACACGGCGCCGTCGCTCATCGTGAATTGCTGACTTCGCCGAGGATCAGACCGCAGGTGGCCGTACCGAACGAACGCGTCTCGGGACGCCGCTGAAAGGCGATCGCGATCGCTTCCCCGGAACTGGCGGTTCCGCCGTCGATGAGGACGGCGACCCTCGGCGATTCCCGACGCAGGCGGTAGGGCGTGTCGACGGCTCTGGAGCAGCACCCCGCTGAGCCAGGATCCGCCGTCGCGGTACTCCCACGCGCTGGCGGCGCCGAGCGCATCGATGAAATGGCCGGCGCGGCCCGCGCCGAGCACCGGACCGACGCCGGCGAGCATCGGCCACATGTTGCCGCCGCCGTTGCCACGCACGTCGACGATCCAGCCGGCCAGGCCGTCACGGTCGGCAGTGGCGATGGCACCCTGGAGCGGCGTTCGCGAAGGCGGTCGCTTCGGCGGCGCTTCCACTGAAGGAACCGACTCGGACGTACCCCACTGTAGTCGGGCAGCGTCGGCGTGCCTGCGCTCGGCGCAGCACAGGCTCGAGCCACGGAGATGGGGGTGCCCGTCACCGGCCGGTAAAGGCTACGGCCATCGCCGAGGAGCTCGAGCGCCGTGCGAATCGCCGGAAAGGTCTGCTCCACGGACTGCGCGGCCCCGGCCGCCGTCATGACGCTGGTTCGGAAGACGTTCCAATCGATCTTCGTTCGATTGAGGGAATGCTCCTGCATGACCGCGACCAGCTCGGTCAGATACGCGCGCGCGGCCGGCGACAGGGTCCCGCTCGGCGCGTTTGGCGTGCTCGTGTCCGCCTCCCCCGCCACACGCGGCGACGCACACGGCGATCAGCGCCAGAGTCGCGCGCAGGGCCGACGGGCGTAAACGCGACCTACGCGCTGCCACGGCGTAGTGCGGGACGACTTCGTGAGGGATGCCGCGGACATGAGTCATGTGCGTCACAGGGCGTGATCATGGCTGGCCGCTGGCATGTCATGAAGAGTTGCATTCGACGCTGATATGGGCAAGTGCTGAGCCTGCGGGATGTCGTCGCACGGCTCACCACCCTTCCCCTTGCGCTTCGACAGGAGACGATCTAGACTCTCTTGTCGAAGCGCTAGGGGAGCCTTGATGGGTGAAGAATCGCCGCTGCTGCTGCCGCAGGGCACGCTCGATCTGCTGATCCTCCGCACGCTGGCCGTCGAGCCGCAGCACGGCTGGGCCATCTCGCAGCGCATCCAGCTCGCGTCGAGCGACATGGTGCGCGTGCAGCAGGGCTCGCTCTACCCCGCCCTCCACCGCCTGGAGCGCCGCGGCTGGATCAAGGCCGAGTGGGGCGCGTCCGAGAACAACCGCCGCGCCAAGTACTACGCGCTGACCCGCAAGGGCCGCGCCGAGCTCGAAGCGCAGACGACGGCGTGGCGCAAGCTGACGCTCGCCGTCGGCCAGGTGCTGGACGTCTCCTGACGCGGCGACGGAGGAACGCATGCTCGACGATCTTCGCTACCGCCTGCGGGCCATTTTCCGCCGCCGTGAGGTCGAGCACGAGCTCGCCGAGGAGCTGCGGTTCCACATCGAGCAGTACGCCGACGTCGAGGAGCGGTCGGGCGTGCCGCGCGACGAGGCGCTGCGCCGCGCGCGGCTGGCGTTCGGCGCGATCGAGGCGATCAAGGAGGAGAGCCGCGACCGGCGCGGGATCGGCCCGGTCGACGTCGCCTGGCGGGATCTCCGCTACGCCGTCCGCACGCTGGCGCGCACGCCGGCCTTCACGGTCGTCGCGATCCTCTCGCTGACGCTCGGCATCGGCGCCAACACGGCGATGTTCCAGGTGCTGAACGGACTCCTGCTGCGCGAGCTGCCGGTTGCCTCGCCCCAGGAGCTCGTCGAGATCAACCTGCCCGAGGCGGATCTCGTTCGCTCGCGGGGCAACTTCCCGCGCTGGCCGGCGATGCCGTACCCGCTGTACGAGGAGCTGCGGCGGCGCCAGGAGGCGTTCTCGACGGTGTTCGCCTGGGCCGACGAATGGTTCAACCTCGCCCCGGCCGGCGAGGTCCGGCGCGCGCCGGGTCTGTGGGTGAGCGGCGACTATTTCCCGGTGCTCGGGCTCACGCCCGCGCTGGGCCGCCTCTTCACGCCCGCCGACGATCGTCCGGGCTGCGGCTTCCCCGGCGCGGTCGTCAGCCACGACTTCTGGCAGCGCGAGCTGGGGGGCGATCGCAACGCGATCGGCCGCACCCTCAACGTGCACAGCCGCCAGGTCGACATCATCGGCGTGGCGCCGGCGGGTTTCACCGGGCTGCAGGTGGGGCACACCTTCGACGTTGCGCTGCCGATCTGCTCGCTGGTCGCGTTCCGGCCGGACAGCACGCAGCTCACGACGAACACGCAATGGTGGATCACGGCGGTCGGCCGGCTCAAGCCGGGCTGGACCGTCGAGCGCGCCGACGCGCACCTGCGAGCGATCGCGCCCGGAGTCTTCAAGGCGACGCTGCCGCCGGAGTACCCGGCAGCGAGCGTCGAGGTCTATCTCGGCTTGACCTTCACCGCGACGCCGGCGGCCACTGGCCGCTCGTACCTGCGCGAGGAATACGGGACGCCCCTGCGCCTGCTGCTCGGGATGACGGGCCTCGTGCTGCTCATCGCCTGCGCCAACCTCACGACGCTGATGCTCGCACGCGGCGCCGTGCGGCAGCGCGAGCTGTCGCTGCGCCTGGCGCTGGGCGCCTCGCGGGGGCGGCTCCTGTCGCAGCTCCTGGCCGAGAGCATCGTCATCGCCACGGCCAGCGCGGCCGCTGGCGCGCTGGTGGCGTTCGTGCTGAGCCAGGGCCTGGTGCAGCTGATCGCCACCGCCCGCAACCCGATCGTGCTCGCGCTGACGCCGGACTGGCGCGTCGTCACCTTCCTCGCGCTCACCGGGTTCGCCACCTGCCTGATCCTCGGCGTGGCCCCGGCGGTGCGGGCGTCGCGCGGCAACCCCGGCGACGCGCTGAAGAGCGGCGGCCGCTCGGTGGCCGGCGACGCCGGCGGCCTGCGGTTACGGCGCGCGCTCGTGGTCGCGCAGGTCGCTGTGTCGCTGGTCCTCGTCGTGGCCGCGTTCCTGTTCGCGCGCAGCTTCGGCAACCTGCTCGGCGAGGAGCTCGGCTTCCGCACCGATCGCATCCTCATCGTCGAGGCGAGCCTGCCGGCCCCGGCGCCGCCGCTCGAGACGGCCGCGGCCATGAAGCGCGACCTGATCGCCGGCCTGCGCGTGATGCCCGGCGTCGAGTCCGTGGCCGAGACGTTCCTCGTGCCGCTCGACGGCAGCAATTCCGCGAGCGTGGTCTGGCTGGATGGGGCTTCGCGCGCCGAGGGCCGCCAGCTCTCGTTCAACCGCGTGTCGCGCGACTACTTCGAGACGCTGGGTATGCGTCTGATCGCCGGGCGCGACATCGCCGACACCGACACGGCGTCGACCCCGTTCGTCGCTGTCGTGAACGAAACGTTCGCGCGCATGCTGCTACCGGGCCAGGGCCCAATCGGCCGGCGGTTCCGGGTCGAGGCATCGTCGACGACGCCGGAGCGCCTGTACGAGATCGTCGGGCTCGTCGGCGACGCGAAGTGGCGCCGGTTCCGGGACGCAGCGCGGCCGGTGATCTTCGTCCCCATCCTGCAGCGCGGGGGAAATGTGGCCGGCGGCACCTACCTGGTGCGCACGTCGACCGCGCTGCAGGGGTTCACGCCGGCCGTGCGCGACACCCTGGCGCGCGTCGACCCGCGCCTGCGCTTCATCGTCCGTGGCCTCGAGGCCGAGATCCGCGACTGGCCTCCTGCGCGATCGCGCGATGGCGCTGCTGTCGTCGCTGTTCGGGGGCCTGGCCGCGCTGCTCGCGGCGGTGGGGCTGCACGGCGTCGCCGCCTACGGGATCGAGCGCCGCCGCCGCGAGATCGGCATCCGCCTCGCGCTGGGCGCCGACCGGCGGCGCATCGTGGCGTCGGTGCTGCGCGAGAACGGCCGCCTGATCGCCGCCGGGCTCGGCGTCGGCACGGTGTTGGCGCTGGTCGTGACCGCGGCCGCCCGCGGTCTGCTCTTCGGCATCGAGCCGCGCGACCCGGCGACGGTGGCCGCGGCGGTGGCCACACTGGGCGCGGTGGCCCTGCTCGCCAGCGCGATCCCCGCCCGCCGGGCGGCACGGATCGATCCGATGTCGACGCTGAAGGACGACTGAGGAATTCACGGTCGCCGGGAACTTTTCCCCACTCATCGCGGCGGGCCCCGGCATCCCGCCCGTCCGATCGGCTGCCCATCACGGCACATCGTCTGCATTCACCTGCACCGAGGTTCTACCCAGGAGGATGCGATGGACACGATGACTGCAGTGGCGTTCCTCGAGCCGGGGCGGCTCGGCGTGGTCGAGCGGCCGAAGCCGATACCGCGGGCGGGCGAGGCCGTCGTTCGCATCACGACGACGACGATCTGCGGGACCGACGTGCACATCGTGAAGGGGGAGTACGCCGTGCGGCCCGGTCTCGTGCTCGGGCACGAGCCGGTCGGCGTCATCGACGCGCTCGGCGAGGGGGTCGGCGCCGAATACCACGTCGGCCAGCGGGTCGTGGTCGGCGCGATCACGCCATGCGGGCAGTGCTTCTACTGCCTGAACGGCAGCCACTCGCAGTGCGGCGGACCGCTGGGAGGCTGGCGGTTCGGCAACACCATCGACGGCGCGTGGGCGGAATTCCTGCTCGTGCCCGACGCGAAGGCGAACCTCGCGCCCATTCCCGACGGCTTGAGCGACGAAGACGTGCTGCTGGTCCCCGACATCTTCTCGACCGGGCTGAGCGGCGCCGAGAGCGCGGGCATCAAGGTCGGCGATGCGGTCGCCGTCTTCGCCCAGGGCCCCATCGGCCTGTGCGCGACGCTCGGCGCGAAGCTGCGCGGCGCCGCGCTGATCGTCGCCGTCGACCACGTGCCGGCCCGGCTCGCGATGGCGAAGCGCTTCGGCGCCGACGTCGTCATCAACCACCTGGAGCAGGATCCCGTGGCGGAAATCAAGCGGCTGACGGGCGGTCGCGGCGTGGACGCGGCGATCGAGGCGCTCGGACGCCAGGAGACGTTCGAGGCCGCGCTGCGGGCCATCCGCCCGGGCGGTACGCTCTCGAGTCTCGGCGTCTATGCCGGCAAGCTCGTGGCGCCCTACGAGGCCATTTACGCCGGCTTGGGCGATCAGCGCATCGTCACGACGCTGTGCCCCGGCGGCAAGGAACGCATGCGCCGGCTGATGGCGATGATCGAGCACCACCGCGTCGACCTCAGCCCGCTGATCACACATCGCTTCGGCCTCGACCACATCCATGACGCGTTCGATCTCTTCAGCACCCAGCGGGAGGGGGTCCTGAAGGTCGCGCTGCGCCCCGGTGCACCCGTCGCCGGAGATTCGGACATTGCCAGCCAGCGCGCGTTGCAGACCACTTCGTAGCCCGGAGGCGGCTCGCCATGAGCGAACTTCCTGTGTTCTTCGCCACGACCGATGGACAGACGCGACGCATTGCCGAGGTGCTTGCCGCGCACGCGCGCTTTCTCGGCGTCGACAGTCACGCGATCGATGTCACGTCGGCTCAGGCCGCGGGCTTCTCGTGGGCGGGCGTCGGCGCCGTCGTCCTCGCGGCGTCCGTCCACGTCGGCAGGCATCAGCCCGAGGCCGAGGCCTTCGTCAGGCGCCACCTGGTCGAACTGAATGCCCGTCCCTCGACGTTCCTCTCGGTCAGCCTGTCGATCTGCTCCAAGCTGCCCGACGAAGTCGACAGCGCGCGCAGAATGGCGTCGGCGTTTCCCGAGCATCTCGGGTGGAAGGCCGGGCGGGTGGTGTGCGTCGCCGGCCGGCTGGCCTACACGCAATACGGCCTGTTGAAGCGGTTCGTGATGCGCCGGATTGCCGTGAAGGCGGGCGGACCCGCCGACACCAGCCGCGACCACGAGATGACCGACTGGGACCAGGTGCGCGACGTGGCCGCGGAGCTCGTGCGGGTCATGGAGCGGCCGGCACGGCAGGTGGCCGCCGTCTGAGGACGACGAATGTCCGAGGGTCAGCCGCGGCTCGAGGCAGCCAGCGTGATGGCCTTGCCGAGCCCGTCCAGGAGGCGGTCGACCAGGCCGGCATCCCACAGCCACTTCGACCAGAGTGCCCGCAGCTCGGCTGCATCGAGGTAGGCCGGATGGTGTGTCCGTATGACGTCGATGGCGGCCCGGGCGTCGGCGGCGAGACCCAGTTGTCCGGCTGCGACCGCCACGCACAGCGGCGTCCAGACGACGTGCGTCATGGTCGATCGCTTGGCCTGCCCCAGGGCCTGCTCGAACTCTCCCTTGCGATAGTGATTCGTCGCCAGGATGTAGTGAACCCAGCCGGGGTGATGCGGGTTGAGATCCATCGCGTGCTCGACGATCTCGACACCACGGTCCCATTCGCCGGCATAGGCGAGCATCATGCCGACGTTCGACATGCCGGTCGTGTGCAGTGGATTGAGCGCCATCATGCGCTCGGCCGCCACGCGAAGACCGCTGAGATCCCGTTCCAGGAAGTGCAGCGACGCCAGGGCCCTCCACCCGCCCTGGCAAGTGGGATCGAGCTCGACCGATCGATGGGCGGCCGCGGCGAGGCGCCGGTGCGGCTCCGCCAGCGGGTTGAGGCGCTGCGACTCCTCCTGCTCGTACAAGAGGGCCAGGCAGGCCCACGCCAGTGCATGACCGGGTTCGTCCAGCAGCGCCCGCTCGAACGCCGCGCGAAGCCGCCGATGCTCCTCGGGTTCGAACGTATGAACGTAGCCGAAGAAGCGCGTGACGAGCTCGCCGGCCGTCAACGCGTCCGCGTCGCGGTCTTTCAGCGAGCCGGCCAGCGCACGCGCCAGCACGCCGCTCGTGTCGCCGACGGTCGCCACGATCCTGGCCGCGAGATCGTCCTGCAGCGCGAAGACGTCGCTGCCAAGCGATCGGTGGTAGTTCTCGGCCCAGATGTGCGTGCTCGTCGCGGTGTCGACCAGGCGGACGTTGAGGCGAACGGCGTCGCCCGAGGTTCGCACGGTGCCCTCGAGGAGGTAGCGCGCATCGAGCCGCTCGGCCGCCCTGGCATCGGCCGACTGCCCTTTGGCGATCTCGGCCTCACGCCTCGACACGACGCGCAGGTAGTCGAATCGTGTCAGGCCGGCGGTGATGTCGTCGGTCAGTCCGTCGGCAAGGGCTTCCGCTTCGCTGCCGCCCCGGGACGTGAACGGGAGAACGGCGACCCGCAGATCGCTGGAGAGTGTTCGCCCGACCGCCGGCGCGGGCGTGACGCGTGCGCCCGCCGCACCCGATTCCCATGCGCGTCGAAGCGCCTTCAGCCCGACATGGATGTCGTCCGCCGTCTGCACGCGATCACCCGGGGCCTTCTCCAGGCACCGCGCCACCAGCTGCCACACGCCGTCCGGGACGTCGGCCCGCACCGCGGTGATCGGGCGCGGGGCATCGCGCAGAATGGAGGACATCACGGCGGGAGCGGAGCTCCCTTCGAACGGCCGTGCCCCCGTCGCCATCTCGTAGAGGACGACACCAAGGGAGAAGATGTCGCTGCGGTGGTCGACCGGCCTGGCTTCGATCTGCTCCGGGGACATGTAGGGCACGGTGCCGACGATCACGCCCGCCTGCGTCAACGCCAGCCTCGTCTCGCTCTCGACGTGGCATTCCTGCGCATCGCCTTCACGCGCGAGACCGAAGTCGAGGACCTTGACCACGCCATCGGCGGTCACCATCACGTTGGCGGGCTTGACGTCGCGATGGACGATGCCCTTGCGGTGGGCGGCGGACAGCGCGTCGGCGAGCGCCACGCCGATGTCGAAGAAGCGAGGCAGCGGCAAGCCATCGCCGGTCAACGCGGTGTCGAGCGATCGCCCCTCGACCAGCTCCATCGTCATGAACGGGACGCCGTGCTCTTCCTCGATCGAGAAGATGGTGACGATGTGTGGATGATTGAGGGCCGCGACCGCGCGAGCTTCACGCCTGAACCGCGCCAGCCGTTCAGGATCGGCCGCGAACGCAGCGGGCAGGTTCTTGAGGGCGACGTCACGGCCGAGGCGGGCATCGTGGACGCGATAGACGTCACCCATGCCGCCGCTGCCCAGGCGCTCGACGATCGCATAGGGACCGATGCGGTGACCTTCCGACAGTGGCACGGTGCACGGATTCTATCCGCACGAGCGGCTGAACGTGCGACGTCGGCGACGTCTGTCGCCAGGCCGGAGTCGCGCGCGAGCGTCAGGTCGTCTTCGGGAACTTCTTCACCACCTCGGCGATCGCCGCGCGAAGCCGCGTGTCCCGCTCCTGGGGCTCGACCTTCCGCTGGAGTTCGGCCACCGCCATCCCGCGCCAAATCAGGAGACGGGTCTTGGCCGAGGTCACGTCGAGAACGAGCGACCCTTCCTCGAACACCTTGAGGCTCTGGGTGGCGCCGTAGCTGAAGGGCGGGATGCCCCACTCGGGGACGGTCGGCAGGAACTGCCCCATGGTCTGCCGCGACTGGTTCGTGCTGATCAGCACGTAATAGTTCACGTAGAGCTGCGGCGTGCCCGACGCATCCGCGACGGTCAGGCCGCGGCTGGCCATCTCCTTCTGTACCGCGTCGATGATGACGGGCTCGAAGCGCGTCTTCACCGCGGCCGGATTGTCGTCGGCCGTGACCGCCATCCTGACATCGCCGGCCCCGTCGGGGTGCCAGGCCCAGGTCGTCAGGCCGCGGAAATCGAAGGTCTTGTCGTGCTGCGAGCGGACCTTGACGCCGGCGGACAGCGCGATCGGCGCCGCCAGCAACGCCGCGACGACGAGAACGACGGGAATGCGCGAGCTGAGTCGATCCATGGCGATGGCTCCTGAAGCTATGGCGAGCGGTCCCAGTGCAGGACGTCGCGGATCACCGACCACCGCCGGCGGTGGACCTCCGCGCTGCGCCCGAGAATCCAGTGCGAGAACAACCGGTCGGTGGTGCCGTCCTTGCGCTTGAGCTCGATCCACGTGTCGATGTACGAGGCCAGACGCGTGTCGCCGGTGGCCATCGCATAGGCCAGCGGCACCTTCAGGACCCCGGGCTGCGGCACGACGACCGAGTAGGCGGGGTTGAGCAGGGTCAGCGTCGATCCCCGCTCGGCGGTGAGGGCGATCGCGTCCGCCGACGAGGCCCCCTCGAACAGCGCGCTCGTCCCGTCCACTTCCACCAGCTTCGCCTGTGGGAGCTCCGCCCGCAGCTTGGCCACGTAATACGGGACCCGCGGCACCCGGATGGACAGCTGTCCCATGGCCCTGATCCCGCTCCACGTCGCAAACCGCTCGCGCGCCTCGTCACGGACGACGAAGGCGAGCGTTTCGTCGAGATACGACGTCGAAAGCCGCAGTTCGGCCGCGCGCGCCGGCGTGACCGCCAGCCCCGACATCACGACGTCGCAGTAGCCGCTCCCGAGTCGCTCGGCGATCCGCTCGCGTTCGACGGGCACGAGCTCCAGCTTGACGGCGAGCTCGGCGGCGAGCTCGTGTGCCATTTCGACGTCGAAGCCGACCAGCCGGCCGGCGGCGTTCTCGTAGACGAAGGGCAGGCTGTCCGGCAGATAGCCCACCCGCACGGCCCCTCGCTGTCGAATCCGATCCATCGCGGGTGCGCTGTTCGTGTCCGCCGGCACGTCGGCGCTGCGGCGGTATTCGACCGCCCGGTCGCGAGTGGTCAGCAACTGCATCCTCGCGATGACTTTGTCCCGGTCGTACTCGTTGCTGACGGTCCGGGCGAGGAGTGTCTGCATGCCGACGATGGTGGAGACCCCGAGGAGCGCGGTGATCGCCACGTAGCGGCCGACGCGCCGGGCGTCGACGTGCCACCCCCCGGCCAGCGCCCAGGTGCCGAGCAGGGCCACCGCGATGGTGTGCGAGCCGGCCACCAGGGTCCCGAAGCGGGCGTTGACGACGCTGGTCACGTTGAACAGATGAAACGTATCGGCCGGGATGCCGAACAGGTCGAGCAGGAACGGGACCGCGACATTGATGTTGCCGAAGAGCACGAGCAGGCCCGTGGCGGCCAGCTTGGGGTACTCGCGGCCCGGGATGACGACGTCCGAGAACCATCCGGCGAACAGGATGAACGTCAGCGCCAGCAGCTTTCCGGCATGCGGAAAGTTGAAGGACGTGGCGACGATCACATTGGGCAGGGACTCGATCTCGGGGTTGTCCGGGCGGTACTCGCGCAGGAGCGCCTTCGTCGCGTCGATCAGCATGGGCAGGACGATGAAGAGGCTGCCCGTGAGAAACGCGGTCAGGAGCGCGTCACGCGTCCGGCCGAGCACCGCGCGGTACGGAATGGGCGTCAGCGCCGAGACGAGACCCGGCAGGACCCAGAGGCTCAGCAGCAGCGAGACGGCGATATAGGAGAGCAGATACACCTGGAGGCGCCGCAGTTCCTCCACGCTGATGGTGCCGGCGGCGGTCGCGGTGATGAAGAAGAGGCCGAGCGGCATGAGCCGGGCGACCAGCTTCATGACGCGGGCCATCGCCTTCTCGGCGACCGCGAACACGTCGAGCAGCGGCTGCTTGTCCGGCACCGCGATCAGCGACACGCCCAGAAACGCGCTGAAGAGCACGACCGCCGGCACCACATTGTTCGCCAGCGCGTTGAAGGGATTGGACGGGATGTAGAGCCCGACGAAATCGAACGGCTCGTGGGGGGCGAGCAGCGTCGTGCTGAAGAACGACGCCGTCTGCTGCGGCGGCAGCATCAGCGGGAACACGAAGACGACGGCCAGGGCGAGCGCCCACAACAGCACCAGCACCGCGCCGCCGCGCAGTGCCAGTGTCTTCGCTTGTGCCAGGCTGAGTGAACCCAGCCCGATGATGATCGACACCACCACATAGGGCAGCACGGTCATCTGCAGCAGCTTCAGGTAGGCGTCGGCAGCCACTTTCAGGCTGCCGGTGAGGTCGCCGAGGACCAGCCCCACGACGACCCCGGCCGCGACGCCGACGAGGATCTGCTTCGAGTAGCTCACTCAGAACACTTCGCGGACGAAGCGTCGATGCTTGATGGCGGCCTCGTCGTCGTACGCGCGCTTCTTGGCCCGCTTGGGCAGATCGACCTTCTCGCGCGGCAGCTTCTTGTACGGGATCACGCGCAACAGGTGCGAGATCGCGTTGAGCCGGGCGCGCTTCTTGTCGTCCGACGGCACGATGACCCACGGCGCGAAGCCGGTATCGGTCGCCTCGAGCATCCGATCGCGGGCGCGCGAGTAGTCGTACCACAGCGTGCGCGACGGCAGGTCCATCGGACTGAGCTTCCACTGCCGCACCGGGTCCTTGATCCTGGCCAGGAATCGCTTCTCCTGTTCCTTGTTGCTCACCTCGAGCCAGAACTTGACCAGGGTGATGCCGCCATCGACGATGTAGCGCTCGAACTCCGGGCAGCGGTGCAGGAACCGCTCGTGCTGCTCCTTCGAGCAGAAGCCCATCACCGGCTCGACCCCGGCCCGGTTGTACCAGCTGCGATCGAAGAGCACGACCTCGCCGGCGCCGGGGAAGTGCTGCATGTAGCGCTGCATGTACATCTGCGACTTCTCGCGGTCGGACGGCGCCGGCAAGGCCGCGATCCGGAACACGCGTGGGCTGACGCGCTCCGTGATGGCCTTGATGGTGCCGCCCTTGCCGGCGCCGTCCCGTCCCTCGAACAGGACGATGACGCGCAGGCCCTTGGCTTTCACCCAGGATTGCAGATGACACAACTCGACCTGCAGCTTGAGCAGCTGCTTGGCGTATTCCTTGCCCGAGAGCTTGCGGGGAGCGCCGGCCGCGGCGTCGGTGCCGTTGTCGCTGCCGTTGCCGGTCCCGTTGGCGGCCTCGTTGGCGGCCTCGTTGCCTGCGCCCTCGGGCTCGTCCTTGTGCTTGTCCTTCTTCTTGTTCTTGGCCATGGCGTCAGGACTTCACCTTTGCTGTCAGGTTGTTCAGGCGGACAGGCTCGCTCGCGTAGTTCTCGAGCTCGATCTGCTTCTTGCCCTTGTCGAAGCTGATCTTCGTCGCGACGGCCACCTTGCCTTCGCCCTTGCCCTGACTGTCGATGTGGATTTGGAACAGCGTGAACGGATAGTCGATCGAGCGCGGCTGGTTGCGCGCCTCCTGGAAACCGATGTACCGATCCATCGCCAGCACGATGCGCTTGCCGCCGTCCGGGAGCGGCACCTGCCAGGCGTAGCGGATGTCGAGCCCGAGCGCCAGGTGGTGCGGATCGGGCTGCCTCGCGGTCGGGATGCGGAAGCGCCCCTTCACCGGCGCCTTCTGCAGCGCCTTGAGCAGCGCGTCGCTGCCCTTCTCGAGCATCGTGGTGATGAGGTGCTCACGCTCCTCGGCCGTCGACCACGAGTCGATCCTGATGTCGACCCTGGCGTTCGCGCCGGTCGCGATGTTGCTCATGTTGATGGCGAACGCGTCTATCTCCAGCTGCTCGTTCTGGGCCCGCACGGGAGTGGTGGCGGACGCCAGCAGCAGGGCTGCGGCGGCGAAGCTCAATGCCGATGGTGCTCGTCTCACGGACTCCTCCAGTTCGCTGCGTGCGACAGTTCTCGGTTCGGTGCGTGCTACTGCGGCGGCACGACCGACACCAGCAGCGCCTCGGTCCAGGTGATGTCCACCTTGTCGCCCACCGCAAGCTTGGCGAGCGCGTCCTTGTCGGCGACCTTGGAGCTGTAGGTCCAGTACTTCGGGCCCTTCAACGTGATCGACGGAACCTTCATGTCGATCGCCGTGACGGTGGCCGTGATGGTGCGCTGCTTCGCCGCGGTGGCGGCCGGCTTGCCCGTGGCGGACGGGGTCATCCCCTTCGCCCAGGTGTTGATGTCCGCTTCGCCGGGTTCCTTCTTGCGGACCGTGATCGTGTCGTAGTACTTCGCCGTGACGACGTCGCCCACCTTGATCTGGGAGAACGTCTTCATCTCGTCGGGCGCCACGATGGTCTCGATCCGGCCGTCGTCCATGCGCAGGTTGATCGTCCGGCTCTCCGACTCGATGGCCTCGACCTTCGCCTTCACGGTCACCATCTCGCCCGGAAGCGTCTTCGACTGCCCTGCCGCCATGCCCGGGATGGACAGCGTCACCATCAGCGCGCCGAGTGTCAGTGTCTTCATGTCTCGATCTCCTCCATACCCTGTTGTCGATCCGACTCCGGTGACCCCATGGTCCCGGAGCCGTGTCACGCGCCCGCTGGTGCGGGCCGTCCGACTGCTACCGCAGGCGCTTCCGCGGTCAGCTCGCGGTACGTCCGCCCGATCTGCCACGCCAGCACCACCCAGGCCACCGCGAGCACGACGTTGACGGCCGCGAACCCGGTCGTTCCCAGGGGCACGAGCTGGGTGCCGACAGCCACCGTCACCGCCGACAGCACGTCGCCGGCACGGAAGAAGAACGAGTCGATCGCCTGCTTGGCGCTGTACTTCTCCTCGGGCGTGCACGGCAGGAACAGCATCTGCCGCACCGTGTTGTTCAACGAGTAGTCGGTCGCGTTCTCGGCCACCTTCGCGCTCAGCACGGCCCACAGCAGCGGGATGAAGAGCATCACGTTGTAGGCGGTGAGCGAGAGCACGGGCAGGATCATGACGGCGAACGGGATCCCGAAGCGCTTGACGACGCGCGACACGACGAACAGCTGCAGCACCAGCCCGAGGCCGTTGACCATCATGTAGAAATTCGAGTAGAAGCTGCCGATGATCTGCCCCTCGGTGAGCCCCACGGCCCGTCCCTCGGCGATCTCCCGCTGGGCGACACCTTTCACGATGTCGCCGAGGATGTATTCGCCAGTGGTGTTCACCCAGTTGAGCATCATCAGCATCAGCGCCATCAGGAGCAGGTAGCGCGTCCGGAACACCAGCGCAAAGGCGTTGGCCCCCGACGGCTTCGGCGGGGCCGGAGCCGCGACCGCGGGCGTGGTCGCCTGCCGGACGTCATCGCGCTGCGCGCGGCGCCCGTTGATGTAGTTGGTCAGCCACAACTGCCCGAGCAGGATGGCGCCGCCCACCAGCATCAGCTGGTAGACGCCGATCGGTTCGATGAGGAGGCCCGCGATGCGGGCGCCGACCACGGCGCCGAGCGACGCACCGAACCCGACGATGGGGAACAGCCGCCCGCCTTCCTCCTTCGTGTAGATGTCGGTCGCGAAGGACCAGAACTGGGCGATGACCATCAGGCTGAAGATGCCGATCCAGATGAAGAAGATGATGGCGAGCGGGACGCCGGCCTTGTTCAGCCCGTAGAAGATCACCGGACACGCGGCGAAGAACAGCGTGACGGTGTTGATCAGCTTCATGCGCGGCAGCCGCGACACGAGCCGCCCGTAGAACGGCACCACGAAGGCGAGCAGCACGACCTGGCCGGCCGAGAGATAGCTCTTGACCTCGGGCGAAAAGTCGCCGAGCACGAGCGCCTCGCGCACCGGCTTCAGGACGTAGTACGCCATCAGGATCAGGAAGACGTTGAGGGCGAGCAGCAGGGCGATGAAGCCCTCGCCGTTCCGGACGTCAGCGAACACCCGCAGCCCGCGATCGAGCCACGAGGCGTCTTCACGATGTGCCATCACGCGTGTCCTGTTCCGTCAGCCGCTCGAATCCCACGAGCTTCCAGGATCCGGCGGTCCGCTTGAAGTACGCATGCACCGGTCGCGCCCATGACCCGATGGCGGGCGTGACGGCGCTCAGCGCCACACGGATGTACGTGCCGTCCGCGGTCGGCAGTCCGGACGGCGCCGACAGGCGCGTGACGGTCGCGCTCGTCTCGGGCTGGAGGCGGCGGGCCTCTCCGGTGGCGTTGTCGAACACCGCCCAGTCCGCGCGGTAGCCCCCGGTCGGCGGCTCGGCGACGCGCGCATTGACGGCGGCGTTCGCGAACGTCAGGACGCCGGACGGATCGAGCGCGACGTCGACGATGGGGTTGATCTTCGGCAGGTAGGCCTGGGCGATCCTGTCGCGCCGCGCGATCAGGACGTCGGCCAGGAGCTTCTCGGCGCCCGGATCGCTGAAGCGGGCGGCCTTCACCACGGTCCGGATCATCTCGTCGGTAAAGGCCACCACCCGGCGCGCGGCCCAGAAGTTGTCGTCGTCGCGCGCCGCAAGGAAGGCGCCCGGCGAGGTCCGGGGCTGCCACGACTCCGGATCGAAGTCCTTGCCTTCGAAGATGCCGATCGAGTCGTGCTTCTCGTAGTCCGCCGTCTGCCACGGCGATAGGTAGAAGCCCAGCGTGTAAATGCGCTTCCACGCGACGCCGCCGCTGTAGAGCGGCTCCCATCCCTCCCACCAGTCGTGCTGGCCGTTCGCCCCGATGCCGAACGTCGATCCGACGTCCTGCAGCCAGTGCCGCACCGTCTTCCTGCCGCGCTCGTCGGTCACGAGCGTATCGATGGTGTTGCCGGCCTTCATGTCGGTGAGGTTCGTCCACGCGCCGAAGACCTTCAGCGCGCGCAGCTCCCGGCGGTGCTCGTGCGGAACGATGTCGTTCGGGTCGTCCGGCCGGGTGCCATGATAGCGGAACCCGCCGAGCACCTTGCCCGGCAGCAGCTTGGACGCGGCGACGCGGTAGGATCCGTCCCCGTACCGGTACACGCGCTTCAGCACGGCCCGCAGATCCTCGCGCTTCATCGGCCGCTTGATGCCCGACGGAGGCCGGATGACGGCGTCTGGCGAGATTTCGAAGTCTTCCTCGCGCACGGTCGCGAGGAACTGTTCCGCCTGCCAGTAGCCGAGCGCCCAGAACAGCCGGCTGGCCACCATGATCGAGCCGGACGCCGCTTCCGGACAGCAGGGCGGATCGAAGGAGATGAACCACGTTTCGCCGCCGGGGCCCCGCACGACCGCGCCCGGCGCGGCGCCGACGTCCTTCGGCTTGATGATCGTGAGCTTGCCGCCCTTGCGCAGGTCGAGCCCGCCGTCCGCGCTCGTGTTCGCGCCCTGCAGGAGCTGCTCGGCCGAGAGCGGGCGGGCCAGGATCCGGTTGGTGAACCAGCCCGAGTCCGGCACCTCTTCGATCGTGTTCAGGTTCTGCGCGCGCCAGCCGGTCTTGACCGTTCGCGGCGTGCCGAACGTGTTGTACATGAGGTCGTAGAAGAGGTCGATCTCCCACTCGGCGGCGCCCGACGCGTCCTGGCTCTCGGGCACGCGCGTGATGGGATCGTCGTCGAAGAACTTCGGCGTGCTGCCGGACACCGGCGCCAGCGCCATGAGCGCGACGGCGACGCCGGCGGCGGCGCCGAGGCCGATTCGTGTGCGGATCGCTGCTGATGTCACCGTTGTCAGATCCTCAGAAGGCGGCGCTGCCGGCGAACACGATCCGGCTTCCCTCGTTGCCCGTGGCCCATTCGATCCTCAAGGGCGTGGCCAGCAGCGAGTGGATCCGGACGCCGATGCCGAAGTCGGTCTTGAGGTGGTCCAGATCGAGCTGGGACCGCTCCGACGTGACCTTGCCGGCGTCGTAGAAGAAGGCCATGTCGAGCAGCGACGGGATCGGGGTCCACCGCCATTCGGCCTGCAGCAGCAGGCTGTTGCGGTCGCGGAAGCGCCAGCTCGGGAACGCCCGGAGCGTGCTGCCGCTCCCGAGCGAGGGCATCATGAAGTAGGGCACGTCGTCGGACGCCATCTGCGCCAGGCCGTGCAGCGACAGGACCCAGCTCTCACGCAGGAAGGGGATGTGCTGGGTGATCTCGGCGTCGAGCTGGTCGAAGCTCAGGGCGTCGTCCTGATCGTCGTAGTTGTGGTAGCGGGCCTCGATGAACGTGCCGCGGCGCGCGTACCCGGGCGAGGGCCGCGTGTCGATGCCGGCGCTGAACGAGGAGCGCAGGTACGTCGGGCTGAGGCCGAGGCCGGGCGCCGTGTCGGGCGTGAAGATCTCTTCGATCGAGGGCGACGACGATCCCGATCCGGACTCGAGCGAGAAGTCCTCGTAGCCGATGTTGGCGCCGAAGACCGTCCACCAGGCGGGCTTCGCGATGACGTCGCCGCTCACCCATCCCTGCTGGAAGCGGTAGTTGGAACGGTCTTCGGCAGGCGAGTCGATCCCGACGCCGTAGTAGGCGACCTGCGTCGCATCACGCCATCCGAGGTGCGCGCCCATGTTGACCTTGCCGCCGGCGAGACCGAGGGTGGCGGCGGTGGTCTCGATGTACTTGTAGTTCGAGAACGAGTACAGGCCCTTGATGTCGAAGAAGGTGTTGTCGCCGCGTGAACTGCCGATAGCCGGCGCCGAGCGTGAAGCCGCCGCCGCTCCACACGCTGCCGAAGAAGGGATAGAAGCCGCTCGGAGACACCAGCAGGATTTCCTCGACCTTGCCCACGAGGGCCTCGGCCTTGTTCGGCGTGTGCGGCGCCAGCTTCTTCGCCTTGGCCGCCTCCTGCTGGGCAATCACCTCCGCGCGCGACGACTGGCCCGACGCCGGCGCGGCGAGCGCCACGAGCAGACACACGAACAGCCCGGCGCATCGGCGCGTTCCGGACTGAAGCCCTCGACGTCGCGGGGGCATCGAGCGCAGGTTCGGCACGCTGGGATGAAGCACGCCTCGCCCATCAGCACGGACGGTGCCACCCCGGAATGGCCTGGTCACACGCGGAACTCGCGGATTTTTCACGGAAATGTCACAGGAGGGTGCGCCACGGGTGGCGCGACGACTCCGCTATGCCGGAGGCCACAGCGAAATTCCGGATGGACGGGGCTCCCTGGAGGACCGCCCCGGAGGGATGGGGGCGTCGTCCGTCCCCGGGACCCGTGGGACCAGGCGGTCGTCGGGAAGGGGGGAATCACGTCAAAAGGCGCGTTCAGCCCTGTATTTACGGGCTATTCGTGACATCGGGACGATGGCCGTGTGACGCCCCCGAGCGCGGCGCGGCCATAGTGCGAAAGGCCAATGGCGCCCGCTCCGGCCAGGTGGATACGATGGCCCCGCTTTGACGGACATGGCTGACGACGTTTCCAGCCAGCGGGAGGCCGGGTCGGTCACTCCGGTGACATCCGGCCCGGCGCACGAGCCGCTTGAGGACAGGGGACTTGTCGTGGCGACATTTGCAGACACCACGCTTCCGATTCACATGGCACGCGAACTCGATGAGCGGAGCGCCTTCGAGCGGGCGGTCGCGGACATCGCGGCGCGCTTCGCCGCCGTCGACATCGGCGACCTCGACGACCGCATCGTCGAGAGCCAGCGGCAGCTGTGCGGGCTGCTGGAGGTCGATCGCAGCTGGCTCTGGGAGCCGCACGGCGATCTCTTCACCTGCACGCACCTGTGGTCCCGCGACGACATCCAGGCGCCGGTGCCCCTGCCGGACGCGCTCGAGGCCCGCGAGCACCTGCCGTGGCTCCTCTCGCAGGTCGAGGCTGGCCACATCGTCGCCGTCAACCGGGTCGACGACGTGCCGTCCGCGCCCGATCGGGAGAGCCTGCGGCGGATTGGCACGCAGTCGGCCATCACGGTGCCCCTGGCCGTCGGGTCGAAGCTCATTGGCATCCTCAGCTTCGGGACGCTCCGGACCGAGCGCACGTGGTCCGGCTACACGCTCGAGGGGCTCAGGCTGATTGCGGCGGTGATGGCCAACGGGCTGGCCCGCCACCAGGCGACCCAGGCGCTGCGCTCGGCGCTCGAGGAAGTGCGGCGGCTGCGCGCCCGCCTGGCGCCCGAGCACGTGCAGATGCGCCGCGAGGTGAAAGCGATGAAGCTGCCCCGGCAGGTCGCCATCGACAGCGCCTCGGTGCGACATCTCATGGAGCAGGTCGAACAGGTCGCCCCGACCACGGCCACGGTGCTGCTGATGGGGGAGACGGGCTCCGGCAAGGAAGTGTTCGCCGAGGCCATCCACGAGCTCAGCCCCCGGCGCCACAAGCCCATGGTGCGGCTGAACTGCGCGGCCATCCCGGTCTCGCTCATCGAGAGCGAGCTGTTCGGGCGCGAACGCGGCGCCTACACCGGGGCGCTGTCCCGGCAGGCGGGGCGGTTCGAAATCGCCGATGGATCGACGATCTTCCTCGACGAGATCGGCGAGCTGCCGCTCGACGTCCAGGTGAAGCTGCTGCGCGTGCTGCAGGAGCGCACCGTCGAGCGCCTCGGCAGCTCCCATCCGATCAAGGTCAACGTCCGGGTGATCGCGGCGACCAACCGCAACCTCGAACAGGCGGTCGCCGACAAGAACTTCCGCGAAGACCTGTACTACCGGCTCAACGTCTTTCCGCTGCGCGTGCCGCCGCTGCGGGAACGCGTCCAGGACATCCCGTCGCTGGCCTGGACCTTCATCGACGAGTTCGCGAGCGCGTTCGGCAAGTCGATCGAGTCGCTGTCGAAGGCGAGCCTCGAGGCGCTGCAGCGGTACTCGTGGCCCGGAAACGTCCGCGAGCTGCGGAACGTGATCGAACGGGCCGTGATCATCGCCAACGGCCCCAATCTGGTCGTCGAGCTCCCGCAGCCGACCGCGGCGACACGGCGGAAGAGCCTCAAGTTCGTGGACGTCGAGACCGAGCACATCCGATCGGTCCTCGAGTCGACGGGCGGACGGATCCGCGGCAGCGGCGGCGCCGCCGAGCTGCTCGGGCTCAAGCCGACCACCCTCGAAAGCCGGATGACGAGACTGGGTATCAGCCGCAGCGGCCCGACGGCGCCGCACGCACGCGCCACGACGGGCGGCCCGCGGACCTTCGCCGTCGGCTGATCCCACGGCCCCATATGGGTTCGCCAGCGCGGTCGCTCGTTCGGCGGCTTGCCGCTGGCGTCCTCATGCCGGCGGCCCTCGCGCTCGCCGGCTGCCGCGCACCGGAAGCCAGCCCCTCGTCCCGCCAGGCCGAACAGCCTGGCGCGCCCTCCGCAGCCCAGGCGCCTCCCCAGGCGCCGCCCGGAGCCGGCGATCCGCTCCACCCGCTCGCGGTGCAGGACCTCGCCCCCGACGAAATCCTCGACCTCAGGACGCCGTGGTCCGGCGACATGGATCCGTTCGGGAGCAGCCATCGGCGGTTCATCCGGGTAGTCGTGCCGGTCAGCCGTACGCTCTACTTCAACGACGGACCGCGGCAGCAAGGCATCGCCTTCGACGCGCTGCGGGAGTTCGAGAAGATGCTGGCTGCGCGCACCAGCCGCGGGGTGGTGCCGCCGAAGATCGTGATCATCCCCACCGTCCGCGATCGCCTGCTGCCGGCGCTGCATGCGGGGCACGCGGAGATCGCCATCGGCGGGTTCACGGTCACCGACGCCCGAAGCCAGGCGGTCGCCTTCTCACGCGCCACCCTCGCGGACGTCCACCATGTGGTGGTCGCCGGCAGCGGACGAGCCACCGATCGCGAGCGTCGACGACCTGTCCGGCCGCGAAGTGCACGTGCGGCGATCGAGCGGCTACTACGAGGACCTGACGACGCTGAACGAGCGGCTCCGCCTGGCCAGGCGCGCGCCGGTGACGATCGTGGACGTCGACGAAGCCCTCGAGGACGAGGACATCCTCCAGATGGTCGACGCCGGCATCGTGCCCGTCACGATCACCAACACCCTGTATGCCTCGTTCTGGCGCCAGGTCTACGATCGACTGCACGTCTACGACGAGCTCGCGGTCCGGCGCGACGGCGCCATCGCCTGGGCCGTCCGGCGCGAGGCCAGGCAGATGCTGGGCGCGATCAACGAGTTCGTCGACTCGCACAGGGTCGGCACCGTCTTCGGCAGCCTGCTGATCAAGCGCTACCTGGGCAGCGCCGCCCGGCTGCAGAACCCCGGTGCGGCCGAAGACCTGCGCCGGTTCCGCGCCACCGCCGGCATCTTCCAGAAGTACAGCCGCAAGTACCAGTTCGACTGGCTGGTCATCGCGGCGCAGGCCTATCAGGAGTCGCGCATCGACCAGAATCACAAGGGCCGCGCCGGAGCGGTCGGGGTCATGCAGATCACGCCGGCCACGGCCGCGGACGTGGGGATCCGGGACATCACGGCCGTCGACGACAACGTGCACGCGGGCGTGAAGTACCTCCGCTACGTCGTCGATCGCTACTACGCGGATGAACCGGTGGACCGCCAGAACAAGGCGCTGTTCGCGTTCGCCTCGTACAAGGCGGGCCCCGAGCGGGTGCAGCGCCTGCGCGCCAAGGCCCGGGCCCTCGGGCTCTCCCCCAACGTGTGGTTCAACAACGTGGAGGTGGTCGCCGCGCGGGAGATCGGGCGCGAGACGGTGGACTACGTCGCGAACATCTACAAGTACCACACCGCCTTCAAGGCGATCGTCGCGCGCCAGGAGCGGCAGGACCAGCGCGCGAGCTCCTCGCCGACGCCCTAGCCGGCTCCTCACCAACGGGGCCGACGGACAGCTACGGCACGGTCCTGACGAGGCCGAACTTCTCGATGCGATAGCGGATCTGGTCGCGGTTCAGGCCGAGCAGCGCCGCCGACCGCGTCTGGTTGTAGCCGCTGCGCTCCAGCGCCTGGACGACCAGGCTGCGTTCCAGCTCCTCGAGATCGACGCCTTCGGCGGGCAGCGCGATGCCGTGCGCCGCCTGCGCCTTGGCCGCCAGGACCGGGAAGTCTTTCGGCTCCAGCCACGCGCCCTCGGCGAGGAGCATGGCGCGCTCGACGGCGTTGCGCACCTCGCGGATGTTCCCCGGCCACCCGTAGGCGCGCAGCTCGCGCAGGGCCTCGGTCGATGCGCCGCGCACGTTCTTGCGGAACTCGCGGTTGAACAGATCCACGTAGAAGCCCACCAGGGCCGGCACGTCGTCGAGGTGGGCGCGCAGCGGCGGCAGAACGATGGGCAGCACGTTGAGCCGGTAGAACAGGTCCTCGCGGAAGTGCCCGGCCCTCACCTGATCGGGCAGGTCGCGGTTGGTCGCGGCGATGACGCGGACGTCGACGCGGAGGTCCTGCGATCCGCCGACGCGCTTGAACGCCTTCTCTTCGAGAAAGCGCAGGAGCTTGGCCTGCAGCGCCGGCACCATCTCGCCGATCTCGTCGAGGAACACGGTGCCGCCGTCGGCCTGCTCGAACAGGCCGCGCTTCTGCTGACGGGCGTCGGTGAACGCGCCCCGCTCGTGGCCGAACAGCTCGCTTTCGAGCAGCGTCTCGGGGATGGCCGAGCAGGTGATGTTCACGAACGGCCGGTGGGCGCGCTCGCTGTTGAAGTGCAGGATCTTGGCCGCCAGATCCTTGCCCGTGCCGCTCTCGCCGGTGAGCAGGACGGTCGACGCCGGGCTGGCCGCGACCTTGCGCAGCAGGTCGCGCAGCGCGCCCATCGCGGCCGACTCGCCGACGATGCGTTCGAGCGCGAAGGGCTGCGCCTGGCTGGCCCGCAGCATGCGCACCTCGCGGCGCAGCCGCGTCGTCTCGAGGGCGCGCTCGACCATCGCCGAGATGTCATCGAGGTTGAACGGCTTGTTGGTGAAGTCGTAGGCCCCGATCTTCATGGCCTCGACCGCGGTGTCCACCGTGGCGTAGGCGGTCAGCAGGATGACGATGACGTCGGGGTCGTGCTCCTTGATCCTGCGCAGCACCGTGACCCCGTCGAGGTCGGGCAGCTTGTAGTCGAGCAGGACGAGATCGACGCCGCCGGCGACGCGCTCGAGCGCCTCCTTGCCGGTCGGTGCCTCCTCCACGTCGTGCCCGTCGGTCCGCAGGCGTTCCATCAGCGACCAGCGGATCAGCGGTTCGTCGTCGACCACGAGGATCGTAGCGTTGGCCATTGGAGGTTCTCAGTATAGGTGTCGTGGGACGGCGGCGCGGGGGCTCCAGCGCGTGGTCAGGCGGCCTCGTGGAGGTGCATCCCGAGGGGCGAGGCGAATGCGGCCTTCGGCGTCGGTCACGAGCACGCCGTTCGCGAAGAGCGCCTGCAGGACGTAGGCGCTCTCGCGCTCGGACAGGGGCCACACGCGCCGGAACTGGGGAAGGGTGAGGCGCATGCGTGGCATCCGCTCGAACTCCTCGCGAACGATCCGGCAGATGTCGTCGGGGCGTTCTGTGGCGACGGCGATGGCGGCCATGTGCATGCTCCTCGGCCACGATCAGGGCAAGCGACGTGCCGGACAGCCCACGCGGAATTTCCCCGGAAATGGCCCGCCGCCGCGACGTGACCCGCTTGACGGCGCATGGTAGCTGGGAAATATTCCGCACCAGTGTGGTAATTGTCCGCACCCAGCCGTCGGCCGACGGGAACGGGTAGACTGCGCGGCCAGAATGACTGCGATCGAGTGGCAGGCGCGGGCGGTGTCGGCCGCGGATGCGGTGCGGGCGGTTCCGAGCGGTGCCCGCGTCTTCGTGCACGGCGCGGCCGCGACCCCGACTCCCCTGCTCGACGCCCTCGTCGAGCGCGGTGACGTCGAAGGGGTGACGCTCTATCACCTCCACACCTCGGGTCCGGCGCGGTTCGCCGAGCCCGGCGTGGCCGGACGGATGCGTTCGGTCTCGTTCTTCGTCGGGCCGGCCCTCCGCCAGCCGATTGCCGAGGGGCGCGCCGATTTCCTCCCCATCTTCCTGTCGCAGATTCCCGGGCTGTTCTCGAGCCGGCGGATCCCGCTCGATGTCGCGCTCCTCCAGCTCTCGCCGCCCGACCAGCACGGACTGTGCACGCTGGGCACGTCGGTGGATGCCGCGCGGGCCGCGGCCGATCACGCGCGCCTGATCGTCGCCGAGATCAACGACCAGATGCCGCGGACCCTGGGTGCCACGACGGTGCCGCTGTCACGCGTCCACGCCTTCGTCCGGACCAGCCGGCCGCTGCACGAGCATCACGGCTCGGCCGAGACGCCGGTCGAGGCGCGCATCGGCGAGCTGATCGCCGGCCTGGTGGACGACGGGGCGACCCTCCAGGTCGGCATCGGCTCCATTCCCGACGCCGTGCTGCGCCGCCTCGGCGACAAGCACGGGCTCGGCGTCCACACGGAGATGTTCTCGGACGGCCTCGTGGCGCTGCACGAAGGCGGCGTGATCACCAACGCCGCGAAGCAGGTGCATCCGGGCCGCACCATCACGTCGTTCGTGGCCGGGACGCGCCGCCTGTTCGACTTCGTCGCCGACAATCCGCTGGTCGAGTTCCACGGCTGCGATCGCACCAACGACGTGGCGATCGTCCGCAAGAACCCGCGGGTGACGGCCATCAACTCGGCGCTGGAGGTGGATCTGACCGGCCAGATCTGCGCCGATTCGATCGGCCACGCGATCTTCTCCGGCATCGGCGGGCAGATGGACTTCATGCACGCCGCCGCCCGATCGGAGGGCGGCAAGCCGATCATCGCGCTGCCGTCGACGGCCCGCGGCGGCACGGTGTCGCGCATCGTGTCGGCGCTCAAGACGGGCGCCGGCGTGGTCACGACGCGCGGCCACGCCCACTGGATCGTCACCGAGTACGGCGCGGTCAACCTGCACGGCCTCACGCTGCGCGAGCGCGGCGACGCGCTGACGTCGATCGCGCACCCGGACTTCCAGGCGGAGCTGCGCCGCGACCTCGCCGCGATCCGGCGCTTCGTCGTGCGCGCGCCGTGAGATCGGGCGCTACGCGGCGTCGCCCGATCCCGCGACGCGCAGGGTGAGCGACTCCACGGCGGTGGCGCGGAGGACGCGGTCCGGCACGATCATCACCGGGCAGCCCGCCTCGCGCAGCACGCGCTCGGCGACGCTGCCGAGCAGGAAGCGCCGGATGACGCCGTGCCCGTGCGAGCCCAGCACGAGCAGGTCGGCGCCCCGCTCGTCGGCGTGGCGCAGGATCTCGGAGGCCGCCGGCCCGACGACCACGTCGAGCGACACCTTGCGCGGATCCAGGCGCAGCGTGGCGGCGAGCTGGACGAGCTGCGTCTCGGCCTCGGCCACCCACTGGCACTGCAGGTCGTCGATGTCCACGCCCGACGCGTCCACGACCCAGGGCGTCCGGATGGCGTGGGGCACGGCGTGAATCAAGCACACTCGGCCGTCACCGTCGCGGGCGAGGGCCAGGGCCGCCTGGACGACATCGCGGGACGTGTCGCTGAAGTCGACGGCGGCGACGATGGTGGCGAAGGGTTTCATGGAGGCTCCTGCGCTGTCGCTGGTGCAGGCTCCATGCCGATCGCGGCGGCCGCGCTCGAGGCTGGGTTGCACGCGAAATCAGGCACGCCCCGACGAGACGAGCGCGAAAACCACCGCTGGTGGGGAATTCTCCGCGTCAGGCCCGGTACAGCGGCAGGGTGACGACGGCGGCCGTCCCACCGCCGTCGCGATCCTCGAGCGACACGCTGCTGTTCTGCAGGTCGGCCAGCCGCTTGACGATCGCCAGGCCGAGCCCGGTCCCGCCATGCTTGGTGGTGAAGAACGGCTCGAAGACGCGGTGGCGGATCTCGTCGGGAATGCCCGGCCCACGATCGAGGATGGCGACGCGGCACGTCTCCCCCGCCGCCGTCGTGGTGACGACGATGGGCCCGGTGCCAACCGAGGCCTGGCAGGCGTTCAGCACGAGGTTGAGGAACAGTTCGCGGAGCAGCTCCGGATCCGCCTGCACGACGACGGGATCGCCGGACAGCTCGATCGGCGCCCCGGCGACGGCCGCTGTCGCGCTCGCGATCACGTCGGCGAGGACGGAGGCAAGCGTCACCGGCTGGATTTTGGCCTTGCCCGAGCCGGCGAACAGCAGGATGTCGTGGACCCGCTCGTTCAACGCGTCGATGCGGTCCACCATGGCGCCGACGATCTGCCGCTCCCGCATCTCCGGCGGCAGCCGCGTGGCCAGGATCTGCAGCGACCCGCGCAGGCCGGCCAGCGGGTTCCGCACCTCGTGGGCGACGATCGCCGCCAGCTCGCCGAGCTGCGCCAGGGCGGCCTGCTCGCGCAGCTTCGCCTCGGCTGTCTTGCGCTCCGTGATGTCGTAGCGGATGGCGAGATACTGCCGCGGCCGGCCGCGATCGTCGAGCAGCGGCACGATCGTCGTGTCCACCCAGTAGTACGAGCCGTCCTTGGCCCGGTTGCGGAACTCGCCGCGCCACACCTGCCCCTGCGCGATCGTCCGCCAGAGGTCGCGGATGAAGTCCTTGGGATGGAAGGCGGAGTTGATCAGGCGGTGGTCGTTGCCGATCAGCTCGTCGCGGCCGTATTTCGAAATCGCGCAGAACTTGTCGTTGGCGTAGGTGATGACGCCGCGCTGGTCGGTGATGGCGACGATGGCCGCCTGATCGAGCGCGTACTTGAACTGCTCCAGCGCCCGCACCGCGTCCCCGGCGGCCCGCTGCGCCTCGCCTGTCTCGGGCGGTCCCTCCGATACGGCACGCGGATCCTCGTCGGTTGGGTTCTGCCCTGCCACAGTGTTCATCGTCGACCGCGAGGCGCGCCCTCTGCGCCCTGCGCCGCAAGTATGCCCGCTGAGGGCGCGCGCGTCCAAGCCAGCGGCCGCGCCCGCTGCGTGGCTCACCTGCGTGCCGCGTCCAACGGCGGACGCCGCTCGGCCATCGCCTTGACGCCGAGGAGCATGCGCCGATCCATCTCGGCGCCAATCGGCTCGACCAGCGCCGGACCGAAGGCCAGCCGCGTCCGCAGGGTGTCCGAGCACGCGACGCGGTAGCGGCTGACGAAGCGGCTGCGGCCCCGGTCGAGCGGTTCGACGAGGAACAGCCAGCTCGCCGCGACCCACGGCGCGCCGGCCGCGACGGCATCGGCGGAAGCCGGCGCGTGCGCGACGAAGAAGCGGCCGGTGTCCACGGCGGCAATCGGCATCGCGGGAACGGCCGGGTGCAGCACCATCCCTCCGCCGGGCCGCACCTGCCATTCGGGGTGGACCCGCTCGGCGTTCCTGACGCGGCACCCGGCCAGGTTCTCGAGCCACTGATAGCTGTAGAAACCACCGCGGTCCGCGCCGACCTGCGCCACCCACGGCCACACCACCGCCGGCGGAGCATCGATCTCGACGCCGTGCGTCCAGCTCCAGAGCGGCGTGGGGACGAACTCGTCGCCGGGCAGCGAGCGGGCGGCAGACACACAATCGAACCCCCACCGAACGCGGCGTCCGCGCAGGAACGGCGTGAGGAACGCCCACGCCATCCGCATCGCGCCCCTGACCCCGTCCGCGACGTCGCGCCAGTCGTCTCGGGGCAGCCGGCCCTCAGCACGGGCGGCCAGCTGCCGCAGCTGCGCGGCTTCCATGATGTGATGCGCGGCCGGCACCCAGCGCGCCCGCCACCGCTCGCTCGCGGCGAAGGCGCCCCGCACGCGCACCGTGACGCGGGTGCTCCGTCCATCGAGGGGCTGCAGGGCGAAGGCCCAGGTGACGTGCCAGAAGCGTTCGGGCCGTGCCCCGCCGAACGGAAGCTGGCGCCCCAGGGCCCGGTCGAACAGCCCGCCCAGCACCAGCGCGTGCGGCGCCTCGAGGTCGAGCACCTCGAAGCCGCCGGCGCCGTCCGGGGTGGCCGGGATCACGTCGCCAACCGCGAGGCCCTGGAGCTCGGGGTGGATCTCGCGCGCGCTGCGGCGGCCGCCATTGTCGAGCGCGTCGATGCTGTAGAAGCCGGCACGCTGGCATCCCATCTGGACCAGCCAGGGCCAGATCTCCGCCGGCGTCGCGGCGATGTCGATGCGGTGGGTCAGCTGGCGCGCCGCGTCGGGCAGCCGCTCGTCTCCGGCCAGCGGCCGGTCCTCGTCGGGATCCGGGCGGCCCAGCTCGCGGAGGAGCACGCGCAGCAGCGAGCGCCGGATGTAGCGCGAGGCCGGCCCGATCAGGTGGAAGTAGCGCCGGAAGCGGCGCCACGCGGTGTCGTCGGTCGCGCTGACCCGCAGCTCCAGTTCGAGGTGGGTGGCCTCCGTCGAGCGGAGACACCCGGATCGCCCACGCCACCTTCACGTAGCGCGGCTCCGCGAACGCCGCAAAGGCGTCGGCGCCGTCGACGTGCACGAAGGGGATCCGCAGACGCCACACCTGGCCGATCGCCCCGACGACCACTTCGCGGGGTGGATCGTCGACGAGAATCTGGAAGCCGGGCCGCTCCGGCGACGAGGTCAGGTCATCGATGCGCACGCCATGCGGCGGTCGCGCCGTCGGGTCGCTCCGATCGACGAGGGTTCGCAGCGCGAAGAGCGCCCGGGTCACCGGCGCGTGCGCCAGGGCAGAGTGACGCACGCGCTGCCAGACCTGCTCGGGCGGAGCCGCCAGGTCGACGCGATCGATCTCGACGAGACGCGGGATGGCGATGACGGAATCGAGCGCGGTCATACGGACCTCCATCGCGGCGTGTCATCGGCGAGCCGTGTCGACGCCGGGCGGCGGCCGTGCCTGCGCGGCCGACCATGCGGTCGCGGCGCGCGTCGGCGGCAGAAGACGACGGCGATCGAAGCTGTTCGGCGGAACGCGGGCGCTTGCCTGAAGGGCAACTGTCGTGCCCACTACGGTCTGGCGCTTTCCGGCCTGTTCTTGCGAAGTGCGGAAGATCGCCGCCGAGAGCTGAACGCGGCATTTTCCCGAAGCGGTGGGAAAAAGTCCGTGACTCGCCGTCTCGCCGCGTCCCCCAGTCCGGTCGAGCCGCCCAGCGCGGTCGCGCCCTGGCACCGTCCATGCGTCAGCGCACGATGCGTGGGAGCCCCATGAACACGCTGTGGCCGTTCGGCCTGCGCGCTGACTACGATCGGGACGTCGCGCGCCTCGTCCGGCCGATCGACGGCATCGTGACCGACCGTGTACGGGAGCTGGAGCTGGCGCTCTTGCCGGCGCCAGTGCGGCGCTACCTCCAGGTCACCGGCGTCGTCGGCCAGCCGCACGTGCACACCGTCGCCGCCAGGATGCACGGCCGCATCCGCGGCGGGCCGGCTGCGCGATGGATGCCGATCGTCGCGGAGCAGCACAACGTAATCGTTCCGGCGGCGCGGCTGTTCTACTTCGACGGCTCGATGGCCGGCGTGCCGCTCCAGGGCTACCACCGCTACGTCGACGGGTCGGCCTCGATGCTGGTGCGCCTCGCGGCGTTGATCCCGGTCGCCCGCGCGTCCGGCGACGAGATGACGCGGTCCGAGACGGTGACGCTGTTCAACGACATGTGCGTGCTGGCGCCGGCCACGCTGGTGTCCCCGGCAATCGCCTGGGAGCCGGTCGACGCGCAGCGCGCCCGGGCGCGCTTCACGAACGGCGGCCACACGATCGGGGCTGAGCTGTCGTTCGGCGCTGGCGCAGAGTTGGTCGATTTCCAATCCGACGACCGATCGCGCGCCGCCCCCGACGGCCGGCTCGAGCGCGTGCGCTGGTCCACGCCGCTCGGCGCCTACCGCCCGTTCGGGCAGGTTCGGCTGGCGTCGACCGGCGAAGGCCGCTGGCACGAGCGGGCCGGCGACTACGCCTACATTGAGCTGACGATCGACGACGTGCGGTACAACGTGCGGCCCTGAGCGGACGGCGGTGTACGGAGCGCGCCGTCGTGGACCACGCGGTCATTCGGCACTATGGTGGGAGCAGTCATCGCCACCGGCGCTCGGCTCCGCCCATCCTTCCGGCACTGCGCGATGGCACCTGACCAGCCTCCGTAAACGCAACTGACCGTTGCGTTAGTATGGACAGCATCGGATCGACCGCCGTGCCTGCTGCCATCGCCCCCGTACCCCGCGTTCGTGCGGCCCGACCTGCCACGGTGCGGGCCGGCGGCCGGAGCGCGCGCATCGTCGCGCGGGTTCTCGAAAGCACCCTCGAGGTGCTCGGCCAGGACGGCTACGTCGGCCTTCGCATCGAGGACGTCGCGAGCCGTGCGGGCGTCAACAAGACGACCATCTACCGCCGCTGGCCGGGTCGAACCGAGCTGGTCGTCGCGGCCCTGACCCAGCTCGCCGGTCCGCCCCATGCTCCCGAGATCGGCCGGCTCGAGCCGGACCTGCACGCGCTGTTCATGAGCGCGACCACCCTCCTCGCGACGCCCGCCGGGCGCGGCATCGCCAGCGTCCTGATTGCCGGGCGGGGCGATCCCGAGGTGGATCGCGTGTGCAGCGTCCTGCGGGAGATGCACCGGACGCCGGCCCGCCGGCTGCTCGAGCACGCGCGTCAGCGCGGGGAGCTGCCGCCCGGGACGGATCTCGGCCTGCTGCTGGACGTGCTCACCGGCGCGATCTACGGGCGTCTCCGCGAATGTCCCGATCCGCTCGACCCCGACTGGGTCCGGCGCGTCATCCGTCTGGTGCTTTCAGGTGTGGGCGCACCCAGCCGCCCCCGAAGCGTGTCACGCCCATGAAGAGGCTCTTCCTCGGACTGATCATCGCCGCGGCCGGCGCGTCGGCCGCCGGCTGCCGCGACCAGAACGCGGCGGCGGCGACACCGCCGACGCCGCCCACGGTATCGGTCGTCACCGTCGCGCCGGAGCGCGTCGCGGTGGCCGGTGAATGGATCGCGACGCTCGACGGCAACGTCAACGCCCAGATCCGGCCGCAGGTGACTGGCTACCTGACGCGCCGCGCCTACCGGGAAGGCGCGTTCGTCCGGAAGGGCGAACTGCTGTTCGAGATCGATCGCCGGCCGCTCGAAGCGGCGCTCAGCCAGGCCAGGGCGCGCCTCGCCGAGGCCCGCGCGCAGCTCGCCAAGAGCGAGCGCGATCTCGAGCGCGATCGGCCGCTCGCCGAGCAGCGCGCGATCGCACAGAGTCAGCTGGACAACGACCTCAGCGCCCGCGACACGGCGCAGGCGGCACAGGCCTCGGCGGAGGCGGCGGTCGAGAGCGCCGAGCTGAACCTCCGCTTCACCCGGATCACCTCGCTGATCGACGGCATCGCCGCCATCGCCAGCGCCCAGATCGGGGATCTGGTCGGCCCGACGACGCTGCTCACCACCGTGTCGCAGGTGGACCCGATCAAGGCGTACTTCCCGATCAGCGAGCGGGAGTACCTCGCCATCGCCGACGCCGTCCGATCGTCCGCCGGGCTCGCCCGGCTCTGGCAGGGCGACTCCGGCCTGGCGCTGGTGCTCGCCGACGGCAGCACCTATCCGCGGCGCGGCACCGTCGTCGCCGTCGATCGCGAGGTCGACCCGAAGATGGGCACGATTCGCCTCAACGCCACGTTCCCGAATCCTGGCAACATGCTGCGGCCGGGCCAGTTCGGGCGCGTGCGGGCGCAGACCGGCGTCGAGGAGCAGGTGCTGCTGGTGCCGCAGCGGGCGGTGTCCGAACTGCAGAACGGCCATCAGGTCCGCGTCGCCAAGGCCGACGGGACCGTCGACGTCCGCGCCGTGCAGATGGGCCGCCGTGTCGGCCCGCGCTGGATCGTGACGTCGGGGCTGAAGGCCGGCGACCGCGTGATCGTCGACGGACCGGCCCTGCGATCGGGCACCAAGGTCCTCACCCGCGCCGCGGCGATTGAACCGGACGCGGCCAGCAAGGCGCCGTGATGTCGCGCTTCTTCATCGGCCGGCCGATCGTCGCGATCGTCATCGCCATCGTCACCGTGCTCGGCGGCGCCGTCGCGCTCACCGGGCTGCCGATCGCGCTGTTCCCGCAGATCGTGCCGCCGCAGATCGACGTGACGGCGCAGTTTCCCGGCGCCGACGCGGTGACCATCGAGGAGTCGGTGGCGACGCCGCTCGAGCAGCAGATCAATGGCGTCGACGACATGCTCTACATGACGTCGACCAACTCCAACGACGGCAGCATGACGCTGTCGGTGCTGTTCGACATCGACACCAACCCCAACCTCGATCAGGTCAACGTGCAGAACCGCCTGGCGCAGGCGCAGCCGAACCTGCCGCCCGAGGTGACGCAGTTCGGCCTGACGATGCGCAAGCGCACCGGCCTGCCGATGCTGATCGTGGGGCTCTACTCGCCCGGCAAGAGCCACGACGCGCTGTTCCTCGCCAACTACGCCAACATCAACGTCCTCGACGCGATCTACCGCGTCCCCGGCGTCGGCGAGGCGCGCATCTTCGGCGCCGGCGACTACGCGATGCGTATCTGGATCCGGCCCGAGGAGCTGGCCCGCCTCGGCCTGACCGTGCCGGACCTGCGCATCGCGATCCAGCAGCAGAGCGCGGTCAACCCATCCGGCCAGGTCGGCGCCAGCCCGGCCCCGGCCGGCCAGGAGATGACCTACACGGTGCGCGCGCAGGGCCGGCTGCAGACCGAGGAGGAGTTCGGCGCGATCGCGGTGCGCTCGAATCCGGACGGCTCGGTGATCCGGTTGCGGGACGTCGCGCGCGTCGAGCTCGGCGCGCTGAACTACCAGCAGATCGGCCGCGTCAACGGCCAGCCGGGCTGCGCCATCGGCGTGTTCCAGGCGCCGGGATCGAACTCGCTCGAAGTGGCGCAGGGCGTCCGCGCGCAGATGGACGCGCTGCGCGAGCGCTTCCCGGAGGACCTCGAGTTCAACTACACGCTCGACACCACCCGCGCCGTGTCCGAGGGCATCCGCGAGATCCTCGTCACCCTCGCCGAGGCGATGATGCTGGTCGTCCTCGTCGTGTACCTGTTCCTGCAGAACTGGCGGGCCACGCTGATCCCGGTGATCGCGGTGCCGGTGTCGCTGATCGGCACGTTCATGGTCTTCCCGGCGCTCGGCTTCTCGCTGAACACGCTGACGCTGTTCGGCCTGGTGCTGGCGATCGGGCTGGTCGTCGACGACGCCATCGTCGTCGTCGAGGCGGTCGAGCACCACATCGAGCGCGGCATGGCGCCGCGCGAGGCGACGCTCAGGGCGATGAACGAGGTCTCCGGGCCGGTGGTCAGCATCGCGCTGATCCTCGCGGCGGTGTTCATCCCCGTCGCGTTCATGGGCGGCATCCAGGGCAGCCTGAACAAGCAGTTCGCCTTGACCATCGCCATCGCGATGCTGATCTCCGCCTTCAACGCGCTGACCTTGTCGCCGGCGCTCGCGGCGATGTGGCTGCGGCCGCGGACGCACGGGCGCTGGGGGGGCGCGTTCTTCGAGCGCTTCAACCGCACGTTCGAGCGCGCCTCGAACGGCTACGTCCGGCTCAGCGCCGTGCTGATCCGCAAGGCGCTGCTCGCGGCCGCGATCCTCGCCGGCTTCGCCGTCCTCGCCGGCGGGCTGGGCCGCGCGCCTGCCCACCAGCTTCGTGCCCGAGGAGGACTATGGCTACTTCCTGCTCAACGTGCAGCTGCCGCCGGCGGCCTCGCTGCAGCGCACCGACGCGGTGGCGCGCAAGGTCGAGGCGATCATGGCAAAGACGCCGGGCATCTCCGGCTACAACGCCATCGTCGGCTTCAGCGTCGCCACCCGCGTGACCGCGCCGAACAACGCGTTCTTCTTCGTCGGCCTCGAGCCGTGGCACGAGCGCGAGCTGGGCGCGCGGGCCATCGTCAACCAGCTCAACGCGCGCTTCCGCGCCGAGATTCCCGAGGGCGTGGCGATCGCCAACATGCCGCCGGCCATCCCCGGCCTGGGCTCCCAGGGCGGCTTCAGCTTCTGGCTGCAGGACCGGTCGGGCGGTGACATCGCGACGCTCGACACGGCGCTGCAGCAGTTCCTCGCCGCCGCCCGCCAGCGGCCCGAGCTGGCCGCCGTCAACTCACAGTTCAGCGCGTCGGTGCCGCAGGCCTTCGTCGACGTCGATCGCGACAAGGTGCTGAAGGAGGGCATCGCGCTGCCCGACGTCTACCAGACGCTGCAGACCTTCCTCGGCGGCCTCTACGTCAACCAGTTCAACCGCTTCGGACGGCAGTGGCGCGTCTTCCTCCAGGCCGAAGGCCAGGAGCGCACCAGCCCGGAGAGCATCAGCCAGTTCTACGTCCGCAACAACGACGGCCAGATGGTGCCGATGTCGTCGCTGCAGACGACGCGGCCGACGTTCGGACCGCAGTACACGAACCGCTTCAACGTCTACCGCGCGGCGCAGATCACCGGTGCGGCGGCGCCCGGCTACAGCTCGGGCCAGGCCCTCGACGCGCTCGAGGAAGTGGCGCAGGCCACGCTGCCGCGCGACATCAGCTACGACTGGGCCGACCTGTCGTTCCAGGAGCGCCGCGCCTCCGGACACGCGCTGCAGCTGTTCGCGCTGTCCGTGGTGTTCGTGTTCCTGATCCTGGCCGCGCTCTACGAGAGCTGGACGCTGCCGTTCTCGGTGCTGCTGTCGGTACCAGTCGCCGTCGTCGGCGCCTTCATCGGACTGCTGCTGCGCGGCTTCGACTTCGACGTCTACGCCCAGGTCGGGATCGTGATGCTGATCGGCCTGGCGGCGAAGAACGCGATCCTGATCGTCGAGTTCGCCAAGGCCCGCCGCGAAGCCGGCGCCGACGCCGTGACCGCGGCGCTCGAGGGCGCGAAGGTGCGGCTGCGGCCGATCCTGATGACGTCGTTCGCCTTCATCTTCGGCTGTCTGCCGCTGTGGATCGCGACCGGCGCCGGCGCCGCCTCCCGCCGCATCCTGGGCACGGTGGTGATCAGCGGCATGCTGGCCGCGACCCTGCTCGCCATCTTCCTGATCCCGATGCTCTACGTCCAGGTCGAGCGCCTGGCTGCCTGGCGTGTCCGCGGCGGAGCGCCGCTCGCGCCGGCGCCGGATCCGAGCGAGCCATGACCCGATCCCTGCCAGCCACGCGCGCGCTCGGTGTGATCGGCGTGGTCGCCGCGCTCTCGTCCGCCTGCACGGTGGGCCCCGACTACGAGCGTCCGGCGTTGACGCCGCCCGCCGCGATCCGCGGCGCTGAGGGCGCACCGGCCGGCCCGTCGCTGGGCGATGCCGCGTGGAGCGACGTGTTCCAGGACGACGAGCTGCGGGCGCTGATCCGGACGGCGCTCGCCGGCAACACCGACGTCCGCATCGCCGCGTCGCGCGTGCTGCAGGCGCAGGCCGTCCTCGGCGTCACCCGCGCCGACAGCTACCCGACGGTCGACGGCACGGTGCAGGCCGGAGGCGGCCGGATCGCCGCCACGGACACGGCGGCGGCGCGCACCGTCGCCGCGCTCGGCGTCGGCGTGTCGGCCCGCTGGGAGATCGATTTCTGGGGCAAGTACCGGCGCGCCACCGAAGCCGCGCGCGCGGAGCTGCTGGCCAGCGAATGGGGCCGGCGCGCGGTCGCGTCCAGCGTCGTGAGCGCGGTCGCACAGGCCTACTACGGGCTGCGCTCGCTCGATCTGCAGCTGGCGATCGCGCGGCGCACGCTCACCTCCCGCCAGGAGTCGCTGGCGTTGACGCAGGTGCGCGAGCGTGGCGGTGTCACCTCGCTCGTCGACGTCCGCGAGGCGGAGCAGCTGGTCTTCGGGGCCAGCGCGACCATCGTCGAGCTCGAGCGTCGCATCGCGCAGCAGGAGAACCTGATTTCGGTCCTGACCGGCGGCTTCCCGTCGTCGGTGACGAGGGGCCTCGAGCTGGTCGCGCAGCCGCTGCCGCCCGCCGTTCCCGCCGATCTCCCGTCCGCCCTGCTCGCGCGCCGCCCCGACATCCAGCAGGCCGAGCAGGCGCTGATCGCCGCCAACGCGCAGATCGGCGTGGCGCGCGCCGCCTACTTCCCGAGCATCGCGCTCACCGGCGGCGGCGGCCTCCAGAGCACCGCGCTGCGGACGCTGATCAGCACGGGCGCGGGTGTGTGGACGGCGGCCGTCGGCGTCGCCCAGCCGATCGTCACCGCCGGGCGCACGAAGTCGCAGGTGGCGCTGGCGCAGGCACGGGCCGAGGAAGCGACGGTGATTTACGCCGACACGATCCGGCAGGCCTTCCGCGAGGCGTCCGATGCGCTGGTCGGGCACGCCAAGGCGCGCGAGCTGCGTACCCAGCTGGAGCGGCTGGCGACCGCGGCCCAGGACGCCCGGCGTCTCGCCGAGATCCGGTATCGCGGCGGCGCGGCCAGCTATCTCGAGGTGCTCGACGCCGAGACGCGGCTGTTCACCGCCGAGCTGCGCCTGGCGGAAGCGCAGGAAGGCGAGCTCGTCTCGTTCGTCGAGATCTACCGCGCGCTGGGCGCCGGCTGGCAGCAGGACGGGCGGCCCGGCGAAGCCCCGCCGTCGACGCCCTGACGTCCGCTCACGGCGGACCGGGACGTCGCGAGAGCGGCTGCTCGACCTTGACCCGGATCTCGTCCCACTGTGCGCCGGCTCTGATGCCGGTGATGGCCACCGGCAGCGGCTGATCCTGCGTGCCGCGCAACGTGACCGCGAGCGGCTGCTCCACCGTGACCGGCAGCGAACGCTCCGGGGTCGCCCAGCCGACGACCACGACCGGCTGCGGCCGGGCATCCATGACCATCCCCGGCGAGCCCGGCGTCGCTCCTCCCTGCGCCGACGCCGGCTGGCCGGACAGCATGGCGCCGATGTAGAGCAGCGCCCCCGCGATGATCGTCAGCACGGCCTTCGTATAGCGATCGGTCGTCATGTGGCTCTCCTGGTTCCGTCAGCGATCCTGCCCCTGCAGCCGCTCGACGCGCAACCCGCGAGCCCGCGCACGACGTCCACTCACGGCGGGCCGGGATTCCGCGTCAGCGGCTGGTTCTCGACCTTCGTCCGAATCGGGTCCCACTCGCCCACGGACTTGACGCTGGTGATCGCCACGGGCAGCGGACGCTGCGTCGTGACGCCCAGCGACACGGCGAGCGGCTGGCCGCCCTGCTGGATCGCCACCGGCAAGGGCTGCTGGCGCGTCGCCTGCAGCGCGACCGGGAGCGTGGCATCGGTGCGTGTCCCTCCGGTCGCGTCCCTGACGGTGTTCACGAAGACCTGCCCGTCGCTGCGGACCGTGCCCCACCCGACGACGACCACCGGCTGCGGCCGGCTCGGCTCGATGAACATCTCGGCCCCCCGGCGCCAGGCTCTGCGCCGACGCCGGCTGGCCGGACAGCATGGCGCCGATGTAGAGCAGCGCCCCCGCGATGATCGTCAGCACGGCCTTCGTATAGCGATCGGTCGTCATGTGGCTCTCCTGGTTCCGTCAGTGATCCTGCCCCTGTCGCACCCGCTCGAAGCGCACCCCGCGCGCCGCGTAGGCGTGCACCGTGAAACCGGTCACGTGGCCGTCGCGATCGCGGGCGAAGGTGATGGCGCCGACGAGCGAGCCGGCGAACGTGTCGGGGCGAATCGGCTGCAGCGCGATCGACGCGCGGCCCGGCACGTCGGCGACCAGCGTGCCCTGACGCACCCGCAGCGCATAAGTCGTCGACAGCTCTTCGCTGCGATAGTCCCCCGCTACGCCAGCCAGGTCCGCGGCCGACGGCGTATAGGACGGCACGCGCTCGAGAACGGCCGGCCTGGGCCTCTCGCCGACGATGCGCAGCGTTCGCGCGCCGCCGGCCGCGGCAGCGAACTCCAGCGTGATGGAGGTCCCGGGAATCGCGAAACGGTTGGCGCCGAGCGGCACGATGGGCCAGCCGCCATCGGCGCCCGCGCCCGGGCTGCCGCGGAGGGTGCCGTCGCGCAGGAAGATCCGCAGCAGCGTCTCGTCGGTCGGGTCGCGATACAGGCCTTCGTTCGCAGCGAGGTCCGCTGCCGGCGTCGGCACCGCCTCAGGCTCGCCGGGGAGCGCGGCGCCGGTGGCCTCGCCGAGATAGATGTCCGCGACACCGCGCGCCAGCGCGATCGAATCGATCTCGTCGAGATTGCAGGTCACGGCGACCGCGAGGTCGTGCTCCGGATAGCGGACGGCGTAGGCGCTGGCGCCGGGATCGCCGCCGCCGTGCCCGACGGTGCGCCGCCCGCCGACGCGCTCGATCTGCAGGCCGAGGCCGTAGACGGTCGTCTCGCCGCCCGGCAGCGCCGGCGGGATCTCCATCGACGCGATGAGCGCCGCGTCGCCGACCCGAGGCGCGGTGAAATTGCGTTGCCAGCGCAGCAGATCGCCGACGGTCGTGAACAGGCCGGCATTGCCCACGACGCCGCCGGGCTGCCGCGCGACGCGCAACGCGCCGTCGCCCCCGCGCGTGTAGCCGGTCGCCAGCTTCGGCACGACCTCGGCCACGTCGTCGTGGAGGTGCGACTGCCGCATGCCGAGCGGCCGGAAGATGCGAGCGTCGGCGAAGGCGCGGAGCGACTGGCCGCTGACCCGCTTCACGATCTCGGCCAGCAGCAGGTAGCCGCCGTTGTTGTAGGCGTAGCGCCGGCCGGGCTCCTCGCTCAGCCCGCGCTGCCTGGCGAGCAGGCCGACCAGCTGATCGTGCATCGGGCGGCTGGTCTCAGGCGCAGCCATCTCGATCAGGAGGAACGCATCACGCAGGCCGCCGGTGTGCGTGAGCAGGTGCCGGATCGTCACGCCTGACGGGCCGGCCCACTCCGGCAGGTGACGGCGCACGTCGTCGTCGATGGACAGCCGGCCGTCCCGCGCCAGCAGCAGGACGCTCATCGCGGTGAACGGCTTGGTCACCGAGGCGACGTGGAACACGGACTCCGGCGTGATCGGCACGCCGAGCTCGAGGCTGGCGCGGCCGTAGCCGCGCTCGAGCACGGTCGCCCCGCCGCGGCTCACGCCGACGCTGCAGCCGGGCGAGTCGGACGTCTGCCACCGCGCGAACAGTCGATCGACGCGCGCTTCGATGGACGCGGTGTCTGCTTGTGACGAGCGCCCAGGCGCCGTGCCGACGGCGCTCGACGCAACCGTCGCCGTCACGACCAGCGCGCACGCTCCGATCAGCTGCCGTCGCTGCATCCGCGGCTCCCCCGGCGGCGGCGCCGCCCGTGCTGTGTGCGGCCGGTAGTATAGTGGCCGACCGCATGCGTACCACGATCGCGCGGCTCAGCCGCCGCCGCCTGCTCGCCGCGTCCGCGGTGTCGATCGCGGCCGTCGCCCTGTTCCGATCGGTCCACGCGGCGGCCACGCCGGCTCAGACGCCTGCGCCTGCGCCGCCATCGGCACTGCCGCCGCCGGAGCCGATCGCGGTGATGTCCTTCAACATCCGGTACGGCACCGCCAACGATGGCGAGAACCGCTGGACCAACCGGCGCGACATGCTCTTCGCGCTGCTGCGGACGGAGAACCCCGATCTGATTGGCCTGCAGGAAGCCCTGCGCTTCCAGATTGACGAAATCCTCGCCGCGGTGCCCGGCTACGCCGCGGTCGGCGTCGGCCGCGACGACGGCAAGGCCGCCGGCGAGATGTCCGCGATCCTGTTCCGCACCACGCGCTTCCATGTGGCGGCGAGCGGGACGTTCTGGTTCTCGGACACGCCGGAGATCCCCGGCTCGATGTCGTGGGGGAACCGCATCACGCGGATCTCGTCGTGGGCCCGCTTCGTCGATCGCGACGGCAGCGCCTTCATCCACTACAACCTGCACCTCGATCACGAGTCGCAGCCGTCCCGCGAGAAGAGCACGACGCTGCTGCTGCAGCGCATCACGGCGCGGCCCGTCGCCTCCGAGCCGGTCATCGTCACCGGCGACTTCAACGCCGGCGAGTCGAATCCCGCCCTGCACGTCCTGGTCGGATCTGCTGGCCCCGCAGCGGTGCAGGCGCCTGGCGCGACGCCGCCGCCGTTCATCGACACCTTCCGCGCGGTACGTCGCGACGAAAAGGAGGTCGGCACGTTCAGCAGCTTCGTCTTCGGGCAGACGTCGGGCGAGAAGATCGACTACGTGCTGGTGCAGCCGGGCACCGAGGTGCTCGCTTCTGCCATCGTGCGCACCGGCGATGGAAGGCGCTATCCATCGGACCACTTCCCGGTCACGGCGCGGATCCGCTTGCCCGCCTCAACCGGCGGCCGCTGACCACCGTGCAATTCTGTCGCTGTGTAAACCCGGCCTACAGAACTACACTTCAGTCGCATCTGACGACACATCGCGTCAAGTTCCCAGGGGTCGCTGTGCGCAGTCCGGCACGGTTCCGCATGCTCCCGCGCCGTGGAACGGCTGTTGCTGTTCCTCCGCCGGACCGTCTGACGGAGCGATGCGCATGCGCAGCCTGAGACTTCTCCTCACGTTCGTGACCTCGGTGAGCCTGGTGGCGTGCGGCGGCGGATCGTCGCCCACCGAGCCGACCTCGCCTGCCGTCGCGCCGGGCCCGTCCGGCGCGCCCTCGACCACCGGGGCGACGATCACCGGGCAGGTCTCGAGCAGCGCGACGGCCGGCGCCTCGGGCAGCGGCCTCGCCTCGAGCCGGGCCACGCCGGTCAGCACGATCAGCGTCGTCGGCACGACCCTGACGACCACGGCGGACACCAGCGGCCGGTTCACGCTCACGGGGGTGCCGGCCGGCGCCGCACAACTGCACTTCACCGGTCCAGGCACCGACGCGACGCTGCCGATCGGCGAGGTCCGCACCGGCGACACGGTGACGCTGATGGTCGCGGTGAACGGCACGGCGGCGACGGTCCTGAGCGACTCGCGCGCGCCGGGCGGGGCGGCGACGCCGATCAACGGCGTGGTCCGCAACCTCACCGGGTCGGTCGATCAGTTCGAGTTCACCATCGACGGCCAGCGCATCCGCGGCGACCGGGTCACGGAGTTCTACGGGCACCCCAACATGTCGCCCGCCCGCGTCTTCGAGGAGATGAACAACACGCGCACCGAGGTGAAGGCGTGGCCGCGCGATGGCTTCTGGTACGCCGAGCGCCTGCACGTGAACCTGGACGACGAGGTGTCGACCACGCCGACGCCGCCCACGACGCCGCCGACGACGCCGCCGACGACGCCGCAGGACACGTCGGCCTCGATCGAAGGCACGCTGACCGCCATTGGCGGGACCCGCCCGGCGCTGGTGCTGACCGTCGGCGGCACGACGGTCCGCACCAACGCGTCGACCGAGGTCCAGCGCCGCGGCGATACGCAGGATCTGTCGGTGCTGCGCGTCGGCATGACCATCCACGTCGTCGGCGATCGCCAGTCCGACGGATCGATCGACGCGCGCCGGCTGCAGATCAAGGACGACGCGACGGGCGCCGAGTTCGAGATCGAGGGCAGCGTCGGCGGCCTGAAGGGCACGTGCCCGACCGTGACGTTCGGGGTCAACGGCTTCAACATCGCCACCACCGCGTCGACGACCTTCACGCCGGCATGCGGCGAGCTGAAGAGCGGGAACAAGGTGAGGGTGAGGGGCGTCACCCAGGCCGACGGCAGCGTCCGCGCCACCAGCGTGACGCGCCAGTAGCGCCGCCAGCAGCGACGGGAACGGTCGCGGCTGGCGGAGCCAGTCGCGGCCGGCTCAGCGCGCCGGCGGGCGCTTCAGCGAGACCAGCCCCGCGTAGGCCGCCTTGGGCTGCATCGCGCGATCGAAGAGCAGCGGGTAGTTGGTGCGGCCGCGAACCGGGAAGTTGTTCTTCCACGACTCGCCGTCGAACGTGCCCCACGTGCTGACGCGGGCGATGGTCTCGCGATACTTCAGGAACAGCTCGAACAGCTGTCGGTAGCGGGCCGTGAGCTTCGCGTCGATCTCCGCTGGCAGCCCGGTCTTCCACGGGTTCAGCTTTTCGCTCAGCTCGAAGTTGGTCGAGATCTCCGCGCCGGTGTAGCCGGACGCGCGCGGCAGCACGTCCACGTCCAGCTCGGTGATGTGGACCGGCAGCCCCTCCGCGGCGATCGCCCGCAGGCTCTTCTCGTACTCGGCGAAGTCGGGATACTCGAGGCCGACGTGGCCCTGGAAGCCGACGCCGTGGATCGGCACGCCGCGGCGCCTGTAGTCGCGGAGCACGTCGACGAGGAAGCGTCGCCGGCCCGGGTTGTGCTCGTTGTAGTCGTTGTAGAGCAGAATCGCCTTGGGGTCGGCCTCGTGCGCGAGGCGGAAGGCGCGCTCGACGAACTCCGGCCCGGCGATCGTCAGGAACGGGCTCTGCCGCCAGCCCTTCTCGTCCTCGTCGATGGCCTCGTTGACGACGTCCCAGATGGCGACGCGGCCCTTGTAGCGGCCGACCAGCGCTTGGATGTGCGTCTCGATGCGCTTCAGCAGCCGCTCCTTCGACACCGGCGCGTTCTGCTCGTCGACGAACAGCCAGCGCGGCGTCTGCGAGTGCCACACCAGCGTGTGTCCGACGACGGTCATGCCGTGGGCGGTGCCGAACTCGACGAGCCGATCGGGACCCGCCCACTGCCATTCGCCCTCGCGGGGCTCGATCGGGCCCCACTTCATCATGTTGGTCGCCGTGATGGCGTTGAATTCGCGCGCGACCAGCTGCGCCAGCGGCGCCGACGGATCGTCGACGGTGCGGCCGTCGATCGCGGTGCCGATCAGGAAGTCGTCCTTGAAGACCTCCTTCAGGCCGGTCTGCTGGAAGGCCTGCTGAAAGGCGCGTGCCTTGAGCTGCGCGAGGCCAAGGACGCCGGCAGCCGTGAGCGCCGTGAATCGACGGCGACCGAGGTGGGCCATCAGCGGACCTTGCCGGCGGCGTTCTCGAGCACGACGTTCGAGATCACGGCGGTGTCGACCGTGTCGGGCAGGTGCGAGCAGAAGCCGATGCCGACGTAGAACGGCCCGTCGATCTTCTGCGTGATCGGCGCCCCGAACTGGTGCAACGGCTCGCCGTCCAGGCTGACGTACAGGGCGTAGCTGTCGCCGCGCTTCTCGAGGCCGACGCGCTTCGCCATGATCGGCACGAGGCTGTCGGGCGTGTTGCCGCCCGGTCGGCCGCCGCGGCTGCCGACGCGGAACTCGGTGTCGGTGACGCGGGCGCCGCGGGTCGGCCGCTGCGCCAGCTGGATCATGCCGGCGCCATGCGGCGCGACGACGACCTGCGGCGAATCGTCGTCGAGATCCTGGCGGATCACGAGCACCGCCTTGCGATCGCCGTAGCCGTTCGGATCGGGGTAGGCGATGTCGGCGGCCAGGGACACGTCGCCCGACATCCGCTTCCAGAGAAAACGAAACTCGTCGCGGTAATACCAGATGTTGTAGCCGGCGGAGGTGATCGTGTATCTCCCCGTCGCCGCGTCGAAGCTGGCGCTGCCGGGCACGACCGCGGTGCCGACGTCCGACTGGCCCTCGAAGATTCCGAGCGGGATCTTGTAGTGCGTGCTCGCGCGGCGGAAGTCCGGCGGCGGCGGCACCTGGGTCCGAGTCGCCGTGCCTGGATACGCCCAGTCGGGCGCCTGCGGCCTGGCGGCGGGTCTGGCCGGCGCCGGAGCCTGGCCAGGAGCGGCCTGCGCCGGCGACGCCGGCACCTCGGCGTCGAGCGCGGCACCGCAGGCCAGCGCGAACGCCGCCAGACCGGCGGCACACCGCACACCGGCCCGGCGCGTGCGCCGGGTAGACGGGGATGTAAGAAAGGGCATCTGCCCTCCCCTTACGTCGGCTTGGAGCCGGGTATTTATTCGTCGGCCAAACAATCGGGCGTGCCGCGGCCGGAGGCGGCCACGAGACGAAGCCGACGCCCCTTACCCGACGGCGTGACGGCCTGGGTGATGGCCGATTCGAGCGAATCGAGGCCGCCGATGGCGAGTTCGGTGCCGGTCGCAACGGCGCCGCGGAGCACGCGGCGTCCGAGACGGAGCAGCTCGGGTTCCCAGGGGTTGGTCGTCGGCCGCGTGCGGGGCATGCGCAGCCGTTTGCAAGCGCCGTGCCTCAGCCGGACAGGCGCGCGACCGCGGGCTCGGGGCCGGCAGGACGCCCGAAAGCGAGCCGCGACCGGGACAATCGGTTGAACCGTTGTCGCAATGCGCTACACAAGTGACCGGTGACGGACGCCGCTGCCATGCTGCCCCGCAGGCGGCCGGGACCGCCCGCCGCGGCACGCGGCCCACCGCCCCGCCGGGCTGCCTACTTCAGGTCGGGCACGAGCGTCACTTTCACGTAACGCTGCAGGTCGAGGTACCGGCGCGCCGCCTCGGTGACCGCATCCGCGGTCAGCTGCGCGTTCAGGGTCTTGCGATCGAACACCCCCTGCAGATCCTCGCCGTGTTCGTAGGCAAAGGCGATCTGGTTGAGCAGGTAGCTGTTCTCCTTGCTGTTGACCTCGTAGTCGCGCGCCAGCGCTGCGCGGGCGTCGGACATCTGGCTCTCGCCCGGACCGTTCGCCTTGAACTGGGTGATGGTCTCGAACAGCGCCTTGACCAGTACGTCGGTGCGGGCTGGATCGCAGGCGAACGAGATGGCGACGCGGTAGGACGGGGTCGGCAGCTTGGCGAACTGCGGGTCGACGCTGACGCCGTAGGTGCCGCCCAGCTCCTCGCGCAGCACGCGCTGCAGGTTGCCCTCGAGGGCATCGGTCATCCCCCGCAGGATCAGGCGCTCGCGCGGACTGTTGACGAACGGGCCCGAGAACACGACGCTGACCTGGCTTTTCGGCTCGCGCCCGCTCTTCACGACCTTCTCGACCACGCTGTCCGGCGGACGCATGCCGACGTCGCGCCCCTTCTCGCGCCGGTTCAACGAGGGCAGGCTGGCGATGTAGCGCTCCACCAGCGGCTTCAGCGTCGGGACGTCGAAGCTGCCGACGAACACGAAGGTGAAGTCGCTCAGGTCGGCGAAGCGGTCCTTGTAGAACGCCAGCGACTTCTCGAGGCTCATCTGCCCGACCAGTTCAGGCGTCAGCGGCCGCGAGCGGAGATGGTTCTGCGTCAGCGTCGCATTGACCGCGTCGTTGAACGCCGCCTCGGGCTCGGCGTTGCGATTCCCCAGCGTCGCCTGCAGCTGGGTCACCATGGCGCGGAATGCGTCGGGGTCGGCGCGCGGCTCGACCACCGTCAGGTAGATCAACTGGAACAGCGTCTCGAGATCGTCCTTGTCGCTGCCGCCGATGAGGCCTTCCCGCATCTCGTCGATGTCGGGACGGACCGACGCGGTGTGGCCGGCCATCTTCTTGCCGAGATCGATCCGCGTCCAGCCGCCCAGGCCGCCCTGCGAGATGACCTGGCTGGCGGTGTCGGCGGCGATGAAGTCGGTGTCGGACGCCAGCGACGTCCCGCCCGGGCTGAAAGCGCGGAACAGGATCTGATCGCGGCTGAAGGTCGTCGGCCTGATCACCACGCGGGCGCCGTTCGACAGCGTCCACTCGGTGATCCCGTAAGGCTGGCGCTCCTCGGTCTTGACGATGCGGCCCGGCGTCGGCGGACGCTCGAGGAGCGGTCGCGACGTGACCGTGTCGACGTAGGCGGTGAGGCCGCTGCCGCTGCCGCCGCTGATGATCGCGCCGAGCTTCGCCGCGTCCGGTATCGCAATACCCGCCTTCTGCGGTGCGCTGACCGCAACCACGCGGTTGCGATCCGGCATCCAGGTCTTGGCGATCCCGTTGACCTCGGCCAGCGTCAGCGTCGGCAGGAAGCGCTTGACCAGCGCCAGCTCGTAGCCGATGCCGGGGATCGGCTCCTGCTGCATGAAGTTGCGGACGTACTCGTCGGCGAGCGTCGCCGACAGGTGCTCGTCGGTCTGGGCGGCGAGGCGCTCGTAGGCGCGCACGGTCGCCTGCTTGTAGCGATCGAGCTCGGTCTCGGTGATGCCGAACTTCGTCATGCGGTCGGCTTCGGCGAAGAGCGCGGCCAGGCCCTTCTCGATGCCCGTGTCGGGCACGACCGCGGTCATCGACGTCATCTCGGCGGCGGACACGAACAGGCTGCGGTTGGTGCCGGCGGCGAGGAACGGCGCGTCCGGCTTCTGCGACAGCTCGCCGAGGCGGGCCGAGAGCAGGCCCGCCACGACGCGCTCGGCGGTCTGCTGGCGATAGGCGCCGATCGTCGTCTGATCGCGCGCGGCGATCGCGCTCGACACGTTGACGACGGTGACCGTTGCCTCGGGATCGGTGGCGATGGTGAACCGCGTGCCGGGATGCTCGGGCACGTCGAAGCGCGGCCGCGGCTTCGGCGACGCCGCCGCCGGGATCCGGGTGAAGTGCGTCTTGATCAGGGCTTCGACCGCGGCCTTGTCGAAGTCGCCGACGGCGATCACCGCGATCAGGTCGGGCCGGTACCAGTCGCGGTAGAACTGCTTCAGGCGCTCGGGCGCGAAGGTGCGGATGCTGTCGGGCGTCCCGATCGGCAGGCGATCGGCGTAGCGCGATCCCTTGAGCAGCACCGGCATCTGCTGCTGCATCAGGCGGGCGTCGGCGCCGAGGCCGAGGCGCCACTCTTCCAGCACGACGCCGCGCTCCTTGTCGATCTCGTCGGCTTCGAACGTGACGCCGGTGGCCCAGTCCTCGAGCACGAGGAACGAGCGATCGATGACGCCGGCGTCGTCGGTCGGGATCTGCAGCTGGAAGACGGTCTGGTCGAAGCTGGTGTTGGCGTTGACGTGCGCGCCGAACCGCATCCCGGTCGACTGCAGGAACGAGATGATGTCCTGCTTCGGGAAGTGGCGCGTGCCGTTGAACGCCATGTGCTCGACGATGTGGGCGAGGCCGCGCTGATCGTCGTCCTCGAGCACGGAGCCGGCGTTGACGACGAGCCGCAGCTCGGCCCGCCCCGCCGGCTTGGTGTTGCGCCGGATGTAGTAGCGCATCCCGTTCGACAGCGTGCCGACGGTGATCCGCGGATCGACCGGGACCGCGACCTCCAGCGGCGCGGTCTCGGCCGGCGGTTTCATCGGCGGCAGATCTTGGGCAGGCGCCGGTGCCGGCGCTTGCGCGGGGAGAGCCGACGGGACGGCCGCCGCGAGGGCAGCCGTCAGCCACAGGACCCGAGCCGATCGCAGTAACTTCACACTCCGATGATAGCCGCCCGCGCAACGTCACGGCTTCGCCCGGGCCCACGCCGGGACGAGCCCCGGCCGGGCATCGCCCGGGCAGAGGCCGGGCCGAGGCCGGGCGGGAGGCCCGGGAGCAGGCCGCGAGGAGGCCGGGGCGAGGCCCGGCCGAGCCCGGGAGGACGCCGGGCCGCGGCCCGGGCTAGGCCACGCCGGCCTTCTTCAGGATCGCCGTCGTCGCATCGAGGGCGAGCTTGGCGCTTTCCTCGGGCGGCATGCCGTCGGGGATGCGCGGGCCGATCGTCTCGGGCGCGACGCCGCCCTGATAGCCGATCGCCTTCAGCGCCTGGAAGAAGCCGACCAGGTCGATGACGCCTTCGCCGGCCAGGTGGCGCATGTTGTCCAGCACGTCTTCCGGCGGCATCGGCTTGGCGTCCGACACGTGGATGTGCAGGATGCGCGCGGCCTTGGCGGCGCGGATGTCCGCAACGGTCCCGCCCGAGTGGTACCAGTGCCAGGCATCGAGCGTGACGCCGACGTTCGGCCCCGACGCTTCAGAAAGGCGGAGCGTCTCCGGCAGCGTCCAGACGAACGGCACCGGGGGCGGCGGAGGCGGCGCGGCCGGATCGGGAGGTGGCGCACCCGGACGCTGGCGTGCGCGGCGGAACATCAGCGGACCGAGGAACTCGAGGCTCACCGACAGGTCGTGCTTCGCCAGCACGCCGGCGATCGCGGACAGCCGGCTCTGGACGAGCGCCCATCGCTCGTCCTTCGATTGGCCGTTGACCGTGGTCGCGCCGAGCACGAGCTGAAAGCGCCGGCAGCCGATCGCCCGGCTGAACGCCGCGTCCTCGGCCAGCTTCGGGAGCTGGGCCTGGAAGGCGGCGTCCTCCCCGGCCAGCGGATTCTGCATCGGCAGGTTGGTGATCGTCGGGACGATCCCGAGCTCGGCGAGCAGCGCCTTCGTGGCGTCGACGCCGGCGGTCTTCGCCGGTCCGAACGCCCAGTCGATCCCCTTGTAGCCGACGCGGGCGGCGAGCCGCGCCTGCTCAGGCCAGCCGACGTTGCGGGCCACCGCCCAGGGCGGGAGCGAGACGAACATCCCGGCCGGCTGGCTGGGCGTCTGCATCGCGGATCGTGGGCAGCGGCACCGCCAGCGCGGCGGCACCCAGGACCGTCCGCGCCAGGAACTCCCGTCGATCGATCGATGCAGACATAGAGACTCCTTCGGTGACAGACGCACGAAAACGAAAGTGGTCTGACCTCGACCAGAGCATAAACCGGGCGGAGGCCGGGACGAGCCCGGACGGAGGCCGGGACCAGCCCGGGCAGAGGCCGGGGAGAGGACGGGAGGAGGCCCGGGCTCGGCCGGGCCGAGGGCGGGCGGAGGCCGGGAGGCAATCGGAAGACGGCCGGGCCGAGGCCGGGCTCAGACTTCGTCGTAGAGGACGACCGGGTAGTCCTTGGTCGTCGTCATCGTCGCCTCGACCGGCGGCCACACCCGCTGATGCGCCGCCGAGGCAATCCACTTCTGGCGGAGCTCCTCGTTCTCGAACTCGAGCTCGAAGCGGAACGTGTGGTTCGCCGGCGCCGAGCCGAGGAGCACCGCGCGCTTCTTCAGCATCTTCACGCGGATGTAGCCCTCGTGCTTGACCGCCTCGGGCACGAACGTCTCGTGGAAGATGCGCAGCATCTCCTTTTCGCGAGCCGGCGCCACGTCCATCTCGACGTAGAGGCGGATGTGCTTCGTCTGCGCCGCCGCGGTCGCGCCGAGCAGACGGTGGACGCCGCACGCCGCCGCGGCGGCGGCGACGAACGACTTCAGGGTGCGTCGTCGATTCACAGGTCGGTTGCTCCTCGTGGGGTTACGGACGCCGCGGCGGGTTCGCCAGGATGAACGCGGTCTTGGCGTCGAGATCCCTGGCCACGCCGATGACGAGCAGCTCGAGCGGCTCGGTTCCGGCGTTGGCGATCGTGCTCGTCTCGCCGAGACGCACCGGGATCGCGTCGCCGGCGACGATCGGCGCGCTCTCGCTGCCGATCGTGACGCGCCCGCTGCCGGCGATCACGTAGTAGGCCTCGCCGATCGTGTCGTGCGCCTTCGCCGGCGACGTCGTGCCCGGCGCGACCAGCACGTGATCGACATAGGTCCACGGCGTCGTGAACACCTGCGGCTGATACAGCCGCCGCGTCGTCACCCCCGGGGCGTCGGCGGCCGGGCGCGCCAGGGCGCGATCGAGCCGCGCCGTCATGAACACCGGAATCGGATCGAGCGGGACGCCGACGCGGGCGTCGTCGAGATCGAACGCATCGGACACGTTCGGCGTGGCGCCGACCTGCCAGTTCATCCACTGCAGCGGCTGCGCGCTGTGGTTGTAGATCGCGTGCGAATGTCCCAGCTTGCAGAGGACCGCGGCCGGGCCCTTCACGATCGACGTCCGCCCATCGACGGTGAACTGCGCCTCGCCGCCGAGGATCACGAACATCTCCTCCGCCGTGTTGTGGAAGTGATGCCCGATGCCGCTGCCGGCCGGGATCTCGCCGCGGTGCAGGAAGTTGAAGTGCGGCGTCACCGCGCCGCGCGGCAGCAGGCCGGCGAACGCCATGTTGCCGGCGCCGGCATGGACCGCCGTGAGCGGCCGGTACTTCGCCGGGTCCGTGTGCTGGATGCGTTGCGCCAGCCCATCGTCCGCGCTCACGGTCGCCCGAAGCGCGAGCAGCCCGATCCCCACCACCACGCACGCGGTTTCCGCACGCATCGGCACGTCCCTCCAAGTTGTCGCCAAGAGCAAAACGGTGCAGGGAGGCTATGCCAGAAGCCGCCGGCTAGGCAACTTTGGCCCAAATGGCCTCGCCACCGCCTTCCGCCTGTCGCAGGATCACGAGTACGCGTTGACCCACGCGCGCGCCCGCGTCTTCATGCGCGACCCGGCGGTCCGGCCTGCCCTCGACGCCCTCGTCGCGCGCGGCTCGAGCGACTGGACTGGTGCTGTCGCTCGGGCTGCCGCCGATCAGCGCCCGCATCGTCGAAGCCGGCGGGGGCCCTCACGTTCCTCGCCGGCGGGCTGGCGGCGTTCGTGCCGCTCGCGGTACCTGTGGATCACGCGCTACTTCAGAATCTGCCGCCGTCGACGAGGAAGCTCTGCGCCGTGCACGCGCCGCCGTCGTCGGCGGCCAGGAACAGCACCATCTGCGCGAACTCGTCGGCGTAGATGCGCCGCTTCATCGCCTGGTCGCGCAGCGTGCCTGCCTCGCCTTCCGGCGTCCACCATTTCGCCAGCTGACGCTCGGTCGCCACCCAGCCGGGCAGCACGCAGTTCATCCGGATGTTGTGCGGCCCGAACGTCCGCGCCATCGTCCGCGTCAGCCCTTCGACGCCCGACTTCGCGATCGCGTAGCCGGGGAAGAAGTCCTCCTGCATGTGATAGCAGCTGCTGCCGATGTTGACGATCGACCCGCCGCCGCGCGCGATCATGCCGGGCGCGATCGCCTGGATGGCGAAGAAGTAGTGGCGCAGGTTGGTGTTGAAGCGGTTGTCCCAGTACTCGGGCGTCATCGCGTCCCACGTATGGCGATCGTCGCTGGCCGCGTTGTTCACCAGCACGCCGATGCCGTCGAGATCGGCGATCGCCGAGGCGCACACGCGCTGCAGCGCGGCGATGTCGATCAGATCGACCTCGTAGAATCGCGGCCGATGCCGCGCGCCGGCCTCGGCGCAGGCCTCCACGACGGCGCGGCCCTTCTCCGCCTGGATGTCGGCGAAGCCGACGCGGCTGCCCTGCCGCGCGAACTGCTCGACGAGGGCGCGGCCGATGCCGTCGGCGCCGCCGGTGATGAAGACGCTGCGGTCGACGAGGGACGGGTACGACGCGAAGGCGCCGGAGGATGCGGGAGTCGGAGTCGGGGCCATGGGCCCCGATCCAGTCCAGCGCCTACTCCGTGCGCAGCGCGACCAGCGGACCGACGCCGATGGCGCGTCGCACCGGCGGGATGGTGGCGACGATGCTGACCGCGGCAAAGAGCAGCGCGGTGCCGGCGAACGCCAGCGGATCGTGCGGGCTGAGCCCTTCGACGAGGAACATCGCGAGCGGCTGCGTGACGAGCGCGGCCAGCGCCAGCCCGATCGCCAGGCCGGTGGCGACCAGCACCGCCGCATCGGCGACGACCAGGCGCACGACCGCGCCGGCCGGCGCGCCCAGCGCCATGCGCACGCCGATCTCCTTCGTCCGGCGCGTCACCGAGTAGGACACCATCGCGAACAGGCCGGCCATCGCCAGCGTCAGGCCGATCGCGCCGAGCCCGCCGAGCAGCGCCGCCCCGACGCGGCTGGGGAGGAACGCGAAGGCCAGCGACTGCGACACCGTCTGCACGTCGACGGCGGCGGACGGTCGAGCTCGGCGAGGGTCGACGCGATCGGCCGCAGGCTGGCGGCGGGATCGCCCGACACCCGCGCCAGCAGGTGGACGACGCGGCCATCGGTCGGCCGCTGCCGGTAGGCGACGTAGATCGCCGCCATCTGCGACTCGCCGATGCTGCGATGCCGGCTGTCGGCGACGACGCCGACGATCTCGTGGTCGACGTCGTGGCCTGGACCCGGCAGCATCACGTGCAGGCCGATCGGCGTGCGTCCGCTCGAGATAGCGGCGGACGAACGTCTCGTTCACAATCGCCACCGGCGGCGTGCCGACGGTGTCCGCCGCGGTGAAGTCGCGGCCCTGCCGGCGGGCGATGCCGAGGGTGTCGAAATACCCCGGGCCGACGATGTTCTCGGCCCACGACGCCGAGAACGCCGACGTGGCCGGCTCGCCGGCAATCGTGAGGCGCGCGCCGGACGTCCGCCCGTGCCTGATGCTGAGCGGCATGCCGAAGGCGAACGCCGCGCGCTCGACGCCGGGCAGCGCCTCGACGCGCTCGACGGCCTGCTGCAGGAAGGCGACGCGCGTCTCCGGCGTGTAGCGGCTCTCGACCAGCCCCAGCTGCGCGACGACCGTCCGCGCGGTGTCGAAGCCGGGGCTCGACGTCCGCGCCAGCGACAGGTTGCGGACGAAGAGCAGCGCCGTCACCACGAGGCCGACCGACAGCGTCACCTGGCCGATCACGAGCAGGCCGCGCAGCGTCCAGCGCCGGTGGACGTAGGCGCGCTCGATCTGCTTGAGCGCCGGCGACAGCGCGTCGCGCGAGCCGCTCAGGGCCGGCAGCACGCCGCTCGCCAGGGTCGCGATCACGACCATCGACAGCGTCAGGGCGAACAGCCGCCAGTCGAGCGGCACGCCCAGCTCCAGCGGCAGGGGCAGGGGCAGCGGCACGCTGCCGACCACCGCCATCGCCACCACCATGACCAGCACACCGGCGACGGTGCCGAGCACGGCCAGCCAGATCGACTCGACGAAGAGCTGCTGGGCGACACGCGCCCGCGAGGCACCGAGCGCCGCCCGCAGCGCCAGCTCCTTCTGGCGCACGGTGTTGCGCGCCAGGAGGAGGCCGGCGACGTTGGCGCAGGCGATGCCGAGGACCAGCCCGCCGACCACCACCAGCACCGCGAAGAAGCTCCAGACGCTGCCGAGACCGGGCAGCCCGCTGGTGACCAGCGTCATCTCGCCGACGTGCCGGGGACGATCGGGATCCTCGAGACGCCGGCGCTGCACGACGGTGTCGAGCGCCGCGGCGGCCTGATCGATGCCGACGCCCGGCTTCAGGCGGCCGACGAGCTGCGCGGCGGCGGCGTGCGGGTGGTCGAGGCCGGGCAGGAGCGTGCGGCTCAACGGGAGGTAGACCTCGGGCGCGAGGCCGAAGCCGGGCATCGCCTTGAGCCCTCTCGGCAGGACGCCGAGGATCGTGTACGGCTCGCCGTTGACGATCAGCGGACGACCGACCGCGCCCGCATCCGCACCAAGGCGGGCGCGCCAGAAGCCGTCGCTGACGACCACCACGCGCGGATCGCGCTCGGCGGCGGCTTCGACCGCGGTGAAGCCGCGGCCGAGGGCCACCGGCACACCGAGGACGTCGAAGAAGTTGGCCGTCGCGAGCATGGGCACCACGGCGTCGGTGCGATCGCCCTGCCGGATGTTGACCGATCCCTCGATGTGATAGCCGGCCAGCCCGTCGAGGACGCCGGCCTCGTCGAGGGCCCGCCAGTCGGCGTAGGACACGTGGCTGTTGCCGTCGAGCCTGATGTTGACCAGCGCGTCGACGTCACGCGCCGAGGGCTTGGCGAACAGCAGCTCCGACGCGAGGTTGACGACGAACGCCGTAGCGCCCGCGCCGGCCCCAATCGAGGCGGTGGCGGCCAGCACGACCAGCGGCTGGGCGAGGAGCGCGCGCAGACCGTAGCGCAGGTCCTGCACCAGGCTCTGCGCGATCGCGACGCGCCGCGTGTCACGGCACTGGTCCTCGACCAGCGCGACCGGGCCGAAGTCGCGCCGGGCCGCGAGGCGCGCCTCCTCCGGGCTCAGGCCGCGGGCCACGTACTCGCGGGTCGCCTCGTCGAGGTGCAGCGCGATCTCGGCCGACAGCGCCGTGTCGACGCGGCGGCGCAGCAGCAGGGCGCGCAGGCGGTGCCAGAGACGTTCGATGGTGCGGGGCATGTCACGCCTCCCCGTCCCGGACGACCAGCCCGATCGCACCGGACAGGCGGTCCCAGCTCTCGAGCTCGCGGGCGAGTTGCTTCTTCCCTGCCGGCGTCAGCGCATAGAACTTCGCCTCGCGGCCGGTCTCGGTCTGGCCCGTCCTCGCGCGCAGCCAGCCCTGCTGCTCGAGCCGGTGCAGGGCCGGGTAGAGCGACCCCTGCGTGACCTGCAGCGCCTCCTGGCTCACCTGCTGGATGCGCTTGGCGATCGCCCAGCCGTGCTTCGGTTCGAGCGAGACGGTCTTCAGGATCAGCAGATCGAGCGTGCCCTGAATCAAGTCGGACGGCTTGCCCACGTCGGCTCCTGACGCTGATGCCTAGACGGTCGACAATACGACGCCTAGACTATCGACAACCGAGTGGGACGTCAACGCCGCCGGTGGGGTTCCGTCGTGGCGCCGGCGGGGCACTCCTGATATTCTGCCGCGCCGCATGGATCTGAGGCACCTCACCTCCCCTATCGTCCAGATTTCGCTCGACCTGACCGACCTCGACGAGGCGCTGACCACGGCCCAGATCGCCGTCGACGCCGGCGTCGACTGGCTCGAGGCCGGCACGCCGCTGATCCAGGCGGCGGGCGCGCCGGCCGTCCGGGCGCTGCACGAGCGCTTCCCGACGCACCCGATCATCGCCGACCTGAAGATCATGGACGGCGGCTACCGCGAGACCGAGCTGATGGCCAAGGCCGGCGCCAGCTTCGTCGTGGTGATGGGCCGGGCCCACGAGGCGACGGTCCGCTACGCCGTGGACGCCGGCCGGGCCTTCGGCATCCAGGTGATGGGCGACAACATGCTGGCCGACGATCGCGTCGCCAACGCCCGCTGGCTGGCCTCGCTCGGCGTCGACGTGGTGATCCACCACATCGGCTACGACGAACGGCGGCTGGTGAAGGGCCTCAGTCCGCTGGACGAACTGGCGGCGGTGGTCGCCGCCGTCGACGTCCCGGTGCAGGCCGTCGGCGGCCTCACCATCGCGCAGGCGATCGCGTGCCCGTCGTACGGGGCGCCGCTGGTGGTGCTCGGCGCGCCGCTGGTGATCGCCGCCGACGACTTCAAACCGAGCGGCTCGGATCTCGGCAGCATCCTGCGCGAGATCTGCAGCGAGATCCGCAAGACACCGATGGCGCCGCGCGCCAGCCGCTAGACCGAGGCTTGATTCGAGAATCATGGGCACCACGCAGGCCGCCGTCGTTCAATACGCGCTCGAGCCGCTGTCCGTCGAGCTCCGCGAAATCCCCGTTCCCGAGATCGGCGAGCACGACGTGCTGCTGCAGGTCGGCGCCGTCTCGGTATGCGGCTCGGACGTGCACCAGTTCCACGCCACGCACTCGTGGGCGGTGAACGTCCCGGTCGTGCTCGGCCACGAGTTCTGCGGCACCGTGGCCAAGGCCGGGCGCTCCGTGCGCGGGGTCAAGGAAGGCGACCGCGTCGTCAGCGAGACCGCCGCCGTGATCTGCGGCACGTGCATGATGTGCCGCACCGGCCGCTACAACCTGTGTCCGACCCGCAAGGGCTTCGGCTACGGCGTCAACGGCGCGATGGCCTCCTACGTCGCCACGCCGGCGCGCTGTCTGCACGCGATCCCGGATTCGCTGCCCTTCGAGTATGCGTGCCTGTGCGAGCCGCACGCCGTCGCCTACCAGTCGATGTGCGTCAACTCGACGATCCATCCGGGCGATCTGGTGGTGGTGTTCGGCCCGGGACCGATCGGCCTGCTGTGCACGCGGATGGCGGCGCTCGCCGGCGCCAACCCGCTCGTCGTGGCGGGTCTGCCGCAGGACGCCCCGCGGCTCGAGGCGGCGCGCGCGCTCGGCGCCACGCACACGATCGACGTCTCGACCGGCGGGCTCGAGGATCTCGTGCGCAGCCTCGATCCGCTCGGCGCCGATCTCGTGTGTGAAGCGTCGGGCGCCAGCCGTCCGCTCGACGCGGCGCTGAAGCTGGTGAAGCCGGGCGGCCAGGTCACCAAGGTCGGCTGGTCGCCGGATACGATCCCGATCGACATCAACCCGCTGGTCGGCAAGGCCGTCACGCTGCAGGGCTCGTTCAGCCACAACTTCCCGGTGTGGGAACGCGTCATCCACCTGCTCGCCACCGGCATGGCGAAGCCCGAGATCGTGGTCGGCCTCCGCAGCGGCCTGCCCGGCTGGCGGCGCGCCTTCGACGCGATGCACGAGGGTGACGTGATCAAGTCGGTGCTCCTACCCTCGATGTAAAGGCTCACACGATGCCGAGTCTGGACAATCGCGTCGCGCTCATCACCGGATCGACCTCGGGGATCGGCAAGGGCATGGCGGAGCACTTCGCCTCGCTCGGCGCCCACGTCGTCGTCCACGGCCGCGACAGGCAATCCGGCACGCAGCTGGTCGAGGCGATTCGCTCGCGCGGCCGCGACGCGGCCTTCCTCGAGGGCGACCTCGCCGACGAGGCCGTCTGCCGGTCGCTCGTCCGGGGCGCCGTCGATCGCTTCGGCGGCCTCGACATCCTGGTCAACAACGCCGCGTCGACGTCCCGCGCCTCGATCGAGAGCGCGACGACGGCGTTCTGGGACCGCATGATGGCGATCAACCTGCGAGCGCCGTTCATCCTGATGCAGGAAGCGCTCACGGCGATGAAGGCGCGGGGCCGCGGATCGATCGTCAACATCGGTTCGATCAACGCCTACTGCGGCATGGACACCTTGGGGCCGTACTCGGTGTCCAAGGGTGCGCTGATGACGATGACCCGCAACGCCGCGGTCGGCTTTGCGCGTCACCGCGTCCGCGTCAACCAGCTGAACGTCGGCTGGACGCTGACCGAAGGCGAAGAGCGCGTGAAGCGCGAGGAGGAAGGGCTCGGGCCCGACTGGCTCGCGGACGCGGTGAAGACGCGGCCGTTCGGCCGGCTGCTCTCGCCGCTCGACATCGCCCATGCGGCGGCGTACTTCGCCTCGGACGACAGCGCGGTGATCACCGGCAGCGTCCTCGATCTGGAGCAGTTCGCCATCGGCGCGCCCGGCACCTGGTGATCGAACCACTCACATGCCTGCTGCTCCCCGCATCTCGGTGTTCCCCAAGTGCTGGTTCGACGACTTCGTCGCCGGCACCCGCGACTATCTGGCCTGGATCCGCGAGGCGCCGTCGCTCGGCGGCGAAGGCGTCGAGCACTACGACGGCTTCCTGCGATCGTTCGACGCCGCCGACGTCGATCCCGTCGTCGCCGCGCTCACCGAAACCGGCCAGCCCACGTCGCTGGTCTGCTTCTCGCCCGATTTCACGCACCCCGACGCCGACGAACGGGCGCGGCAGGTGCAGCGGCAGCGCGACGCGATCGACCTGACGCTGCGGCTCGGCGGCCGTCATTGCCGCACGCTCAGCGGGCAGCGCTATCCGGGTATGACGCGGGCCGACGGCATCGCCCGCACGCTCGACGGACTCGCGCGATCGATCGAGTACGCCGAGCAGCGCGGCGTCGTCCTGTGCATGGAGAACCACTACAAGGACGGCACCTGGCGCTACCCGGAGTTCGCCCAGCCCGAGGACATCTTCCTCGAGATCATCGAGCGCATCGACTCGCCCGCGTTCGGCGTGCAGTACGACCCGTCGAACGCTACGGTCGGCGGCTTCGACCCGGTCGCGTTCCTCGAGAAGGTGAAGCACCGCGTGGTGTCGATGCACGCGTCGGATCGCTACCTCGTGCCGGGGGCCACGATCGAGGACCTGCGCGCGTCGGACGGCGCCGCCGGCTATTCGGCCAAGCTGCTGCACGGCGAGACCGGCCGCGGCCTCAACGACTACGACGCCATCTTCCGCATCCTGGCCGGCGTCGGCTTCGACGGCTGGATCTCGATCGAGGACGGCATCAACGGCCTCGACGAGATGGCCCGCTCGGTCGCCTTCCTGAAGCAGAAGCGCGCCGTATACTACGGCGTCTGACGCGGCGCGACGGGCGCGCCGGCAGCACCTCTGCGGGCCTCCGTGACGCTCACCCCCGATTCGTGGCTGGCCACCGCGGCCTTCGCCGCGATCGCCCTCCTGTTCGTCGCCATCGCCGGCTCGATGCTGAGCAACCAGCGCTGGGCGCACCCGCTGCCATCCCTGGACGCGTTGCCGCCGGATGCCGCCGCGGCTGACGCGCGCGTCTCGGTCATCGTCCCCGCGCGTGACGAAGCCGATGCCATCGAGGCATCGGTCCGCCACCTCCTGGCGCAGCGCGGCGTCGCGCTCGAGGTGATCGTCGTCAGCGACCGGTCGGTCGACGGGACGGCGGCCATCGTGCGGCGGCTGGCCGCCACGGATCCGCGCGTGCGCCTCGTCGAGGTGAGCACGCTGCCGGAGCGCTGGCTGGGCAAGACCCACGCGCTGCACGTCGGGTCGCAGGCGGCGACCGGCGACTGGCTGCTCTTCACCGACGCCGACTGCCTGCTGCACCCGGACGTCATCGCCCGCGCGCTGCGCGTGGCGGCACGCGAGCGCGTCGAGCACGTCGCGCTGACGCCGGCGCCCATCGCGGCCACGATCGGCGGCTACGCGTGGCACTACGTCTTCCTGGCGGGGCTGGTCGACTGGTTCGCCCGCGCCAACCGCGACACGCCCGGCGGCTACGTCGGCTTCGGTGCATTCAACCTGGTGCGGACGTCGACGCATCGCGCCTTCGGCGGTCACGAGCCGCTGCGACTCACCGTCCTCGACGACGTCCGGCTCGGCCTGCTCGTCCGCCGGGCCGGCGGCCGCTGTCGCGCCTTCCTCGGCGGCGAGGACGTGCGCTGTCACTGGGGCACGACGCTGGGCCAGGGCGTCCGGCTGACCGGAGAAGAACTATTTCGCCGCGGCCAGGTACCGCGGCGGCCTCGTCTGCCTCCTGGCCGTCCTCGTTCGTGCTGCTGTGGGTCGGCATCGCGGCGGCACTCGCCTCGGGCACGGTGCTCGGGCTCGTCGCCGGCCTGTCGGGAGGGCTGCTGGCGCTGCCGGCGATCGTCTTCTCGAGGCGGCTGCGCTGGCCGATCGCCGGCGCGCTGCTGGCGCCGGTCGTCCACTCGATCGCCGTCTACGCGATCGTGCGCTCGGCGGTGATCACGTGGCGCCGCGGCGGGGTCCGATGGCGCGACACGTTCTATCCGCTGGCGGAGCTGCGCGCCGGCGACCTGGAGTAGCCGAACCATGCCTTTACAGGACGGGCTGATACGAGGCTTGGCGCAAATTCACCACCGCACGTACCCCGCCGGTCATTGCGCGCAGCATGCCGCCACCAAACGCGGGAGAGGCATCGATGCAACGACGTGACGCACTGCGGACGATGTCGGCGGGCACCCTGGCCGCCGGCGCAGGCTTGTTCACCGGTTCGAGCGCGGGCGCGCAGCAGGCGCCGCCCGCGCCGGCGACGCCGCCGGCTCCGAAGGGCCTGCCGGTGATTCGCATCAAGGACGTGCAGACCATCCTCACCGCGCCGAACCGGATCCGGCTCGTCGTCGTGAAGGTGGTGACCGATCAGCCCGGCCTGCACGGCTGGGGTTGCGCGACGTTCACGCAACGCGCCCTGGTCGTCCAGACGGCGATCGATCAATACCTGAAGCCGTTCCTCATCGGCCGCCGGGTCGACGAGATCGAGGACATCTGGCAGTCGTCGTACGTCAGCTCCTACTGGCGCAACGGCGGCGTGCTGTTCAACGCGATGAGCGGCGTCGACATGGCGCTGTGGGACATCCTCGGCAAGCGGGCCGGCCTGCCGCTCTACCAGCTGCTCGGCGGCAAGGTGCGCCACGGCGCCGACTGCTACTACCACGCCAGCGGACGCGACTTCCAGGAAGTCGAGGACAACGCGCGCAAGGGCATCGAGGCGGGCTTCCGCTACGTCCGCGTCCAGGGCGGCGTGCCCGGCCTGGCGACCTATGGCGCGCGCGCGCCGCGGGCGCGGCGGGCGGCGACGCCGCGGCGGCACCGACCGAGCCGATCGGCCCGACGGCGCCACGCGACGTGTGGGAATCGGCGCCCTACGTCCGCATGCTGCCGAAGCTGTTCGAGCACCTGCGCACCAAGCTGGGCCCCGAGGTCCAGCTGCTGCACGACGTGCACGAGCGCGTCCAGCTGAACGAAGCGATCAACCTGTGCAAGGCGCTCGAGCCCTACAACCTGTTCTTCCTCGAGGATCCGTTCCCGCCGGAAGACAACGCCTGGTTCCGGCAGCTGCGCCAGCACACCAGCATCCCGATCGCGATGGGCGAGCTGTTCAACACCGTGCAGGAGTACCTGCCGCTCATGTCGGAGCGGCTGATCGACTTCATCCGCATCCACATCTCGCAGATCGGCGGGCTGTCGCCGGCGCGCAAGGTGGCGGCGATGGGCGAGTTCTTCGGCGTGCGGACGGCGTGGCACGGCCCCGGCGACGCCTCGCCCGTGGCGCATGCCGCGCAGCTCCACCTCGAGCTCGCCACCTACAACTTCGGCATCCACGAGGGCGGCAACTTCCCCGACGCCACGCGCGAGGTGTTCAAGGGCGCGCCGGTGCAGAAGAACGGCTACATGCTGGCCAACGACGCGCCCGGGCACGGCGTCGAGGTCGACGAGAAGCTGGCGGCGAAGTACCCGATCCCCGCCGGGCCGCCGAACTTCGACTACTCGTGGGGCACGACGCGGCGCAAGGACGGCACGGTCATCCGGCCGTAGGCCGGGCGGCACCGGCCGCGCGGCTAACGCCGCTGGGCCGCCGCGGCGTTGCACGCTCACCCCCGAACAGGTTGCCGCAGTTGGCGCCGTCCACAGCGCGATCAGCGCGCGGCGATCGCCGGAATGACGTCTGGCGGGTTCGGCGCGGCACTCGCGCCAGCTCCCGGCTCGGTGCCCGTCATGCCACCGCTGTTATACTTGATGTGGCCGATTGCCGTTGAATCTTCATGTGGCCCTGGTTTCCAGCGGCACGAGGTTGATCCGGATGTTACGACACCAGGGAGGGCGGCTGTCGGATAGATGCGTGTCTGCCAGGTTCAGGGCCACGACCTGCCCGCTGACGACCGGCGTGCCCGCCGGTGCTCGATCTGGTGCCTGGCGTAGTACAGGCCCTCGACATGACGACGGCGGCGCCACCGCCGGTGTTGCCGGCCACTCGATGTCCGTGCCGGCGACCACGGTCATCGGCCGATGGTCGGACACGTCAGCGTGCCGCACAGCTGGGCGCCGCCGCCGAATCGTGACCCACCCGTCGGTGAGGATGGTCATGCCGGGCGTCAGTCCCGGGCTGCCCGGGGCGGGCGCAGGGGCGGTAGCATCGTCGCATCGACGTTGCCGCCGAGGTCGACGTTGGTGGTCGCGTAATAGATGGCCCTGGGCATCGTGACGGCCGCCGCCGTTGGTGGTCCACTCGTAGCTGTTGTCCGAGAACGTCCACCCGGCGGGCGTCGGAATCGGCGTGAAGTCCGGCATCGCTGAGCGCCGGGTCGGTTCGCCGAGAGGTTCTGGTCTGACTGGCCGTTGACCCGCAGGGAGCCCCCGGGGCCATTCGGCAGAGGTCACCGTCGTCAGCCAGTAGTCCGCGCTCCACCGGTAGTTGCTGCGGGTAGATCGGCGGATGTTGATCGGCGCCGCGCCCGGACGCACTTCGCCGTCCTGATCGCAGCCGGCGCCGCCCTCGGGAATGCCGCCCGTGATCTGCTGCGCCGTGGCTGGAAGTACTGCTCGGCGCAGACGCTGTTGCCGACGATGTCCATGGTCGCCGTTGGCGTGGATGATGCCGCCGACCCGTGCACATCGACGTCGCCGCGCGCGGACAGGGTCCCGTTGACCAGCAGCGCCGGCACCGTGTTGGCGCGAGCACCTGCTCCAGCGATGCCGTGGCGCCGTTGGCGGTGGTGCCGACCGAGCGGACGAGGATGCGCTGGTTGACGTCGAAGCGTTCGGGTTGACATCGAGCAGGTCGTGTCACGCGGTCCACGTCCGTGAGGTGGTCGTCGCAGACGTAGACGCGGTAGCTGCCGGCGCCGAGCGCCTGCCCGCCCGTGGCGGCCGGGTTGATGAACAGCGTCGGGTAGCCAGCGGGCGGCGCCGGCTACCGGGGGCGTGGGCGCCTGAGAGAGCTCGTCGCCGTTGCAGGCGGCGGCATTGCCGCTAATGAGGAACGGCGTCATGTTCGGCGAGTCCCACTCCTGATAGGTGATCAGCTTCCTGGCATGGGCCAGGCCGGCATCGGCGAGGGCGATGCGCTTGCTGCGTGTCGCTGCTCGTTGCTGGTCATCTTCGTCGCCGACATGCCGATGCTGGTCAAGCCCCAGACCCAGGACGTCAGCGTGGCCAGGCCGAAGAGGGCGAATACCAGCGCGGCGCCCCGCTCCGACGGGCGGCGCGCGTCGACGGCGTCGTGGCGTGCGGGTGTGCGGCTCATTCGAGTCTCCTGATGGAAGCCGAGGAGGATCAGCGCCATCGCCGGGCTGCCCGTCGACAGGTGGCGTCGTGATGGTCATGGTTACGTAGCGCGAGCTGGTGCTGCGTCGCCACGAGCGGGTTGGCACGGCGCCGCCGCCCGGGTTGAAGTAGGCGAAGGTCAGGCCGTTGACGTTGTCGGCGAACGGCGACCGGCGCAAGATCCGTCGGCTCCTGCTTGAACAGCGTGTTGCCAGCGACGGTGAACTCGATGTTCTCGTAGGGATCGTCGGGCACGCCGTCGCGCGGGTTCCAGTCGGAAACGATGCGGATGCTGTCGAGCACGCCGTTGCCGTCGGGATCGGTCTGCAACGTCACGGCCGGCATGGCACCTCCGGGCGTCCCCGCCTGGCGCAGCAGCCGCAGGATGATGTCGGCGGTGGTTGCAGCGGTGTAGCGGCGCTCGATGTGGTCGCGCTGCTGCGCGTAGGTGACGCTGGACCGGCTGACGAACTGCGCCACCACCCCGAGCACGAGGATCATCACCACCACGGTGACGAGGAGCTCGGCCAGCGAGAAGCCGGCGGCGCCGTGCCGAAAGGGCGGCGGCGGACGCGAGCAGGATGGGCATGTGTGGTTTCACGGTCGACCTCAGCGGAAGAGGACGCCTGTGACCTGCGGCGGAACGTCCTGCGCGTTGGGCGTGATGGCGACGACGAGATGTCCTTGGCGCATTCCATCGGCGCCCCGGCCACGCCGCCGGCGGGCGCGCACAACGCCGGGAGGCCGTCCCCGGGTCCAGCTTGTCGGTGATCTGCCAGCGCAGACGTGGTCGTGCCGCGCATGATCCAGTGGTTGAGGCATTGGCGCCAGGGAGCCGCCGTCGGCGCGCTCGGACGCGGTCGGCGCCAGCGTGCGGATGCGCTCGAGCTTCGGCAGGTGACGAGCGCCCACGAAGCCGAGCCGTTCCGTGGCATTCAGCTGCAGCTGGCGCCGACGATGAACAGGACGGCGACCGAGAGCACGCCGACGGCCGTGATGAACGTCGCGACCAGGGCTTCGACCAGGCCGAAGCCATGCTCGCCGGAGGAGGATGCGATGTCGGTTGGTCATGTCCATGCTCACTGAATGGTGATGCGCCCCGTGGACAGCACAGTCAAGGTGCGTGCCAGGCCCGATCCGGGATACTGACCTGAAGGTCCGCGGCGGCGTCGATCGGCCGGCCGAGCGAGTCGAATGAGATCTCGTAGGTGGCATTGCCGCCGAGGTTGAACACGACCCCCGAGGGCAGGTATTCCGGGCCGGCGATGACGTCGTCGACGCCGAAGGGTGGTCACCGACGTCGTCAGCGATGCGGGTCGGCGCCATCGAGCGCACGTCGACCTGCCGGTTCCGCTTGAGCGATTCCATGCGGGCTTCGGCGAGGCGGTGGGCGGTCATGGTCGCCCCGGCGGTGCTCATCTGGAAGCCCTGCTGCGCCGACACCATGTTTGGGAATCGCGATCGCGATCACGACGCCGACGATGGCGAGGACGATGATCACCTCGATCAGCGAGAAGCCGGCGATGCGCCGCCGGCCGGACCGGTGATCGGAACATCGTGCAAGGAGCGGGCGAGAATCAGCCTTCATAGGAGATCGCTTTCGATCGGTTACGCTGGTCTGCCTTATCGGCGCGATTTGGTCATTCCTCGAGCTGAATTCCGGTGACAATTCCGGGGGTGATCCAATTCGATGCGCGCACAGCGTCGACGAATGTGCGGAGCCGCCGCAGCACGAGGTCGCAGCCGCGCACGTCGCGCGCAAGGAGACGCACGCATCTGCACGGTCTCGCGCTGCCCGAGTGGAGCGGGGCGCAATCGCGCCGATAGCAGGAACGGTGGTCTAGCGCGTGGACATTTCCGGCCGAACGCTGTCGCACTATCGGGTCGTGATGAAGCTCGGCCAGGGCGCATCGGGACTCGTCTATCTCGCCGAGGATCTCGTCCTGGGCCGGCCGGTCGTGCTGAAGCGGCTGCCGCCCGACGCCAGCGAGTCGGATCGGGCCCGCGCCCTCGTCGAGGCGCGCACCATCGCCGCGCTCAACCATCCCAACATCTGCACGCTGTACCAGTACGAAGAGGCCGAGGACGAGCAGTTCCTCGTCCTCGAGGTGCTCGAGGGGCAGACGCTCGAAGGCCTGCTCGGGCAGGGGCCGCTGCCGCTGGCGCAGGTGCTCGATCTCGGCGTCCAGATCGCCGACGCCCTCGACGCCGCGCACACGCACGGCATCGTCCATCGCGACATCAAGCCGCCGAACGTCTTCGTCACGTTCCGCGGCCAGGCCAAGATCCTCGACTTCGGCATCGCCACGCTGTCCTCGCCGGGCGGCGCGTCGCGCTACACCGCCGGCGCCACGAGCTCGGGCTCGTACGCGCTCTACGGCACGCTGCACTACATCGCCCCCGAGCAGATCCGCGGCGAGATCGTTGACGGCCGCGCCGATCTGTTCTCGCTCGGCGCGCTGCTCTACGAGATGGCGACGGGGGCGCGGGCGTTCGACGGCGCCGATCCGCCCGACGTCGCCGCGGCGATCCTCGGCGGCACCGTCGTGCCGATGCGGACGCTGCGAGCCGAGATCCCGGCCGAACTGGAGCGCATCGTCGGTCGCGCGCTCGAGAAGCAGCCCGATCTGCGCTGCCAGAGCGCGGCCGATCTGCGCGCCGATCTGCAGCGCCTGAAGCAGCAGCTCGAGACCGGCACGCTGTCGCCGGCGCTGCATCCGGCGACAGTCGAGGACGCGCTCCCCGAGCCGGCGGCTCTCGAGGCATCCGCGGCACCGGTCGCTGCAGCCCCGGTGGCGCGTCGATCGTCAGCGGCCGCTCGCGCCGCCGCGCGCGGCCGTATCACGCCGCTGTGGATGGCCGCCGCGGCAGCCGTCGTCGCGGCGGGCGTCGGCCTGCCGGCGTGGATGCTGCAGACGGCGACCGGCGCGCCGACGGCCGGCGTGCACAGCACGCCTCCGCCCGCGCCGAGCGACGTACCGCCGCTGCCGTCGCTGACCGGCTCGACGGCGACGCCGCCGCCGACCACGGTGTGGCTCGATCCGCCGTCCGATCAGGTCATCGATCCGGCCGCGTCGGGCAGCGGCACGCACGGGCCGTCCACGGCAGCGGCCGCCGCGGCCACGGCAACGATCCTCCCGCCCGCTCCGGACTTCGCGCACGAGCTGCGGGCCGCGCGCGCGGCCCTGACAGCGCAGCGCTTCGAAGAGTCGGTCGGCATCCTGCGCGACGTGACGGCGAAGGCCGGCGACACCACGCCCGGCATCGAGGCGCAGATCGTCCTCGCCCACATCTACGCGCGGCAGCGCCTCGTCGACGAAGCGGTTGCCGCCTACGCGGCGGTCGTCGCCCGCTATCCGACGCACCCGAAGGCGGCCGAGGCGATGTATTACCAGGCGCAGGCGATCCTCGGCACCCCGCGCAACGATCGCGACAGCGAGGCGCACAAGCTGCTCAGCGAGATCGCCGACCGGTTCGCCGGCCACGCGTTCGTGCCGCGGGCGCTGCTCGCGCGCGGCGAGATCGAGTCGCGCCGGAAGAACTACAAGTTCGACGACGTGCTCGGCAAGGCGGTCCCGGCGTCGCTCGTCACGTATCGCCAGCTGACCGGATCCGCAACGGCGGCCGCGAGCGCGAGCACGCCCTGTGGCGCCTCGCCCAGGCCTACGAGCGCGTCGAGCGCTTCGACCTGGCGGCGGAGGCGTATCGCAACCTTGGCGAGGACTACGCCAACACGCACTACGACGCCTGGGCGTCTGCGGCGAGGCTCTACGACCGGCGCCTGAACGATCCGGTCCTCGCCCGCGCCGCGTATCAGCGCGTCCCGTCGACCTCGCCCGCGTTCAAGGACGCCCAGAAATACGTGCGCTCGGCAAGCTGACCGGGCCTTCCCCGGCCTCTGCCCGGCCGACGTCCGCCCTCAGGTTCGCCCGTCCGGCTTGCCTCCAGGCGGCCCGGCGTCCCCGGCCTGCTCGCCTCCTCCCGGCCGAGGCCCGGCGCCCTCCCTGGCCGAGGCCCGGCCGGCTGTGCCACGCCGTGCAGCGGCGGGCAATCGTCAGGAGCGATTGCATGGGTTGGGCACCCTGGCCGATTTGGTCAGAGAGAAGGACTGACCGACCACATGCCCAAGCTGGTGCTTTTGTTCGAGGGTCGAGTGCTGAAGGAGACGGCCGTGCCGCACACGGCCGCGGTGACCATCGGCCGCCTGCCCGACAACACGATCGTGATCGACAACTCGGCGGTGTCGTCGCGCCACGTCCGCATCGCGCGCGAGGGTCCGCAGTTCGTCGTCGAGGATCTCGAGAGCACCAACGGGACGTTCGTGAACGGCGACAAGATCACGAAACGGGCGCTGCGTCACGGGGACACCATCCTCGTCGGCAAGCACAAGATCTTCTTCGACCGGATGGGCGAGGCGGAGTTCGAAGGCGCCGAACTGCCCGGCAAGGACATGCCGGACTTCGGCGGGACCGTGATCCTCGACGCCGACCAGCAGCAGCGGCTCCTCGCCGCGGCCCAGGCGCGCATGCAGGCGCGCACGGCCGCGCACAAGGTCGCGGTTCCGGCGCCCGCCGAGGCGCCCGCCGCCCCGGCGCCGCCGCCGCGTCCCAAGCCGCCCGCCGTCGGCCGGCTGCACGTGCTGCGCGGACGCAGCGATCTCTCGGAATATCGCCTCGACGCATCGACGGCCGCGATCGGCCGCGACAATGACGCGCTCGTCCGCCTGCATGGGTGGTTCAAGCCCCGGCTCGCCCTCGAGATCGCGCGCCTGGGCGAGAGCTACGTGGCCGTGCCGATCGCCGGCAAGACGCTGGTCAACGGCCAGCGCCTGCAGGGCCGCCGCGGCCTGGTCCACGGCGACGTGCTCGAAGTGGCTGGCCTCGAGCTCGAGTTCCGCCTCACCGCCTAGCGCGCCGGTCGCCGCGCGCGGCCCGACCCGGCCCGGCCCCGTTTCACTCGGCGCCACTCCGCCCCTGCGCTATCCTGCGCGGATGGCTGCTGAGTTCCTCGACGTCGCGACCGAGGATCGCGCGCAGGCGGACGCCCTGCTGGAGCAGTCGCCCGCGCTGGCGACGGCGAGCCCGTTCCACGCGCTCGTCCTCGGCGACGCGCCGGCGGTGGAACGCGCCATCGACGACGGGACGCTCGCGCTCGACGCGCCGGCCGGCCCGCTGCGGATGACGCCGCTCCACTACGTGTGCTTCTCGCGCTACGCCCAGCGCGACTCGCCGCGTGCGGCGGCCCTCCTCGACCTCGCGCAGCGGCTGCTCGCCCGCGGCGCCGATCCCAATGCCACCTTCGAAACGCCGCGGTATCCGGGCAACCCGTTTCCGTGTCTCTACGGCGCGTCCGGCTACAACGACAATCCGGCCCTCACCCGCCTGCTCGTCGACGCCGGCGCGCGGGTCGACGACGACGAGTCGATCTACCACTCGACCGAGCACGCCAATCTCGAGTGCCTGCGCGTGCTGCTCGCGCCGCGGCCGCGCATCGGCGAACACGTCCTGAAGCACATGCTCGATCGCGAGGACGTCGCCGGCACGACGCTGCTGCTCGACGCGGGCGCCGATCCCGCGGAGACGAACGGCCGCGGCGAGACCGCGCTGCACTGGGCGGTCTGGCGCGATCGATCGCCGGCTATCGTCGCGCTGCTGCTCGCGCGCGGCGCGCCGATCGAGGCCCGCCGCGTCGACGGCCGCACCGCCTACGCGATGGCCGTGCTGTTCGCCCGGGACAGCCTCCGCGACACCTTGCGCGACGCCGGCGCCGACACGACGCTCGCCGCCATGGACCGTTTCCTGGACGCCTCGAACACTGCCGCTGCGACCGGTCAGGCGCCGCCCGGACCTCCACCGGCGCCAAGCGCCGCCGACGCGCACCTGCTGCCCGATCTCGCCAACGCCAGCCGCCTGGCCGGCGTCAGGGCGCTGCTCGCGGCGGGCATCGGCGTCGACGAGCGCGGCGAGCACGGCGCCACGGCGCTGCATTTCGCCTGCTGGAACGGCGCCGATACCCTGGTCGAGGTCCTGCTCGCCCGCGGCGCCGACACGCGGATCGCCGATCGCACCTTCCACGCGGCACCGGCCGGATGGCTGCTGCACGGCGCGCAGTTCTGCTCCGAGCCGCGCGGCGACTATGCCGCCGCCCTGCGCGCGCTGATCGCCGCCGACGCGCCCGTCGCCGCCGATGGGCCCACCGGCCGTCCCGACGTCGATGCGATCCTGCGCGAGCGCAACTTGCTGCAGTGAGCTGCTGAAGTAACCGGGTGCGGGCTGGTAAAGTGGGCCGCATGTCGACCGCGTCCCTGGCCGCCACCGCAACCGTCCGCGAGCTCCGCGCACGGGCCGTGCGCGTGCCGATGCCCGAGCCGCACCGGACGGCCAGCGGCGTGATTGCCGAGTCGCCGCTGGTGCTGGTCGACGTCGTGACGAGCGACGGCGTGGCCGGGCACGGCATCGTGTTCACCTACTCCACCGCCGCCCTCGCCGCGACCACGTCGCTGGTCCAGGAGATCGCGCCGCTGGTCGTCGGCCAGGCGCTGGCGCCGGCCGATCGCTGGCACGCGCTCGCGGCGCGCTTCCGCCTGCTCGGCACGCAGGGGCTGGTCGGCATGGCAATCTCGGGCATCGACATGGCGCTGTGGGACGCACTGGCGCGGACGCACGACACGTCGCTGGTACGCCTGCTCGGCGGCGTCGAGCGGCCGCAGCGCGTCTACGGCGCGGTCGGCTACGACGGCGCGGCCGGCGCAGCCCGCACGGCGGCGGCGTGGGCGACACGCGGCTTCACCGGGGTGAAGGCGAAGATCGGCTATCCCGACGTGCAGGAAGATCTCGCGGTCGTGCGCGCGATCCGCGAGGCGGTGGGCCCGTCGGTCGCGATCATGGTCGACTACAACCAGAGCCTGACGCCGGCCGACGCGATCGGCCGCATCCGCGTGCTCGAGGGCGAGGGCCTGGCCTGGATCGAGGAACCGACGCTGGCACACGACTTCGAGGGCCACGCGCAGGTCGCGCAGGCCGTCGACACGCCCATCCAGTGCGGCGAGAACTGGTGGGGGCCGCAGGACATGGCGCACGCGATCCGCGCCCGCGCCTCGGACGTGGTGATGCCCGACGTGATGAAGATGCTCGGCGTCACCGGCTGGCTCAAGGCCGCGACGCTGGCCGAGGCCGCCGGCCTGCGCGTGTCGACCCACCTCTGGTCGGAGGTCAGCGCGCAGCTCCTGTCGTCGACCCCGATGGCGCACTGGCTCGAATACTGCGACTGGTGGAACCCGATCCTGGCGGCGCCGCTGCGGGTCGAGCAGGGCCTGTCGCGCATCGACGGCGTCGCCGGCACCGGCGTCGAGTGGGACGAGGCCGCGGTGCAGCGATGCCTGGCGTGAGGTTCACGGGCGCATGATCGAGTGGCTCACCGGCACGAGCGGGGACTGGGTCGGCATCGCGATCGCGGTCGGCATCGCCCTGGTGGTGGCGTACGCGGTGGCGTCGCTCGCGGGCCGGCTGGCCCGCCGCGCCGTGGCCGGGTTCGCCACCGCGGACGGTGAGGCGAGCGCCACCGTCGCGGATGCGGTGCGTGCCCGCGACTGGGAGCGGCCGGTGCGGGTGACGCGCGCCGTGGTGTTCGCGGCGATGCTCCTCGTCCTGCTGCTGCCGCTGGTCAACATCGCCAGCGGCCGGGTGGCGGCCCAGGTGAGCCGCGACGCCCTCGTCGCCTGGCTGATGAGCTCCGGGCTGCGCATCCTGCTGGTGGCGCTGCTCGCCTACCTGCTGGTGCGCGCCATCACGACGTCGACGGCGCGGCTCGAGGCGCAGGTCCTGAGCGGCGGCGGGCCGGATCGCCTCGAGCACATCAAGCGCGCCCGCACCCTGGGCCGGCTGATCAAGAACGCACTCACCGCGGTGGTGCTCGGCGTGGCGACGCTGACCATCCTGCGCGAGCTGAACGTCGACATCATGCCGCTGCTGACCGGCGCCGGCATCGTCGGCCTGGCCGTCGGCTTCGGCGCGCAGACGCTGGTCAAGGACCTCATCTCGGGCGTCTTCCTGATCCTCGACGACAACGTGCGCGTCGGCGACGTCGCCAGGATCAACGGCACCGGCGGCCTGGTCGAGGCAATCAACCTCCGCACCATCGTGCTGCGCGACCACGAAGGCACCATCCACGTCTTCCCGAACGGCGGCATCACCACGCTGTCGAACCTGACGAAGGACTTCGCCTACGCCGTCGTCGACGTCGGCGTCAGCTATGCCGAGGACGCCGACCGTGTCATCGACGTGCTGCGCGCCGTCGGCACCGAGGTCGCCACGGATCCCGCGATTGCCCCGAACGTGCTCGCGCCGATCGAGGTGCAGGCCATCGAGGCGCTGGGCAACGGGCAGATGATCGTGCGGCTCCGCCTCAAGGCGCGGCCGCAGACGCAGTGGGACATCGGCCGCGAGCTGCGGCGGCGGATCAAGAAGACCTTCGACGCGCAGGGCATCCAGCTCTCGGCGGCGCCCGGCACGATCACCCTGATCCAGGGTCCGCCCCCGCCGGTCACCGACGCGCCAGCGCCGATCCCCGAGCCCACCGACGGCAGCACGACGCGGTGAACCGTCGGCCTGCGGCAGGCGCCGCGCCTTTTCCATAGAATCGCGGCCCATGGATACCTCATCACCGGGCGCGGGCCCGCGCGTCGCCGGCTTCATCGTCGGCCTCATCGGGCTCGTGCTGGCGCGGCCGGGTTCGTCGTGTGGCACTTCGTCCCGGGCATCGTCGCCGCCGAGCACGCGCGCCTCGAGGCCCTGCCCAGCCCGGACGCCATCTCGCTGAGCGACACACCCGCGGGCCGCGAAGTGATCGTCGAAGGCCGGATCGCCCCCGACCAGCCGGCCCGGTTCCGCAACTTCGTCGCCTACGTGAAAGAGGAGGAGCAGCGCGACAAGAAGGAACGGGAACGCACCGGCAACTGGAAGGTCGTGGAGACCGCCACGCCGCCGCTGCACCTGATCGCGGCGACGACGGCAGCGTGCGGGTGGTCAACGCAAACTACAACATGCACTTCGCGAAGACGCAGTGGCGCGACGAGGCGCAGATCATCGACACCCACTACTCGGGTCTGGTGTCGGGCGAAGCCGTGTTCGTGCGGGGCACCACTGCCGCTGGCGGCCTCGAGGCGGCGACTATCGGCTCCGGCACCCGCGCGGCCTACCTCGCCCAGGTCGCCGGCAACGCCGGCGTCGCCTGGTGGCTCGGCATCGGCTTCATGGCCCTCGGGACGCTCATGGCCGGCATCGCGCTGGTGCTGTTCGTCACGGCTGCGCGGATGGCGCGGACCCCTTCGACGTAGCCGCCGGAACCACCGGCAGCTCGATGAAGCTGGCCGTCGGGCCGGCCCGATAGACGCGCTGCGTCGCCTTCACGTAGTCCTTCGGCTCGGCGAAGAAGATGTTCGGCACGAAGGTCTGCGGGTTGCGGTCGTAGAGCGGGAACCACGACGACTGGATCTGCACCATCACCCGGTGGCCGGGCAGGAAGACGTGGTTGGTGGTGGGCAGCACGAACCGGTAAACGAGCGGCACGTTGGACGCGATCGGCTTCGCCGTCTCGAAGGTCTCGCGGTAGCGGCCGCGGAAGATGTCCATCGCGACGGCCAGCTGGTAGCCGCCCATCTCGGGCCGGCTCGGGACCTCGTCGGGATAAACGTCGATCAGCTTCACTACCCAGTCGCTGTCGGTGCCGCTCGTCGACGCGATGAGGTTGGCGACGGCGGCGCCGCTGATGCGCAGCGGCTCGGTCAGCACCGGCGTCTGATAGACGAGGACGTCGGTGCGATCGGCGACCGCGCGCTGGTCCATCACCAGCCACTTGCGCCAGGTGTCGCCGTCCGCGAACCGCACCGGGCGCGGCACGTACGGGACCGGCTTGGCCGGGTCCGACACGTACTCGTCGAAGCTGGCCGGGGCCGGCGCGGCGGCCGGGGCCGTGAAGGACAGGCCGAAGTCCTTCGTGAGGTAGAGCGGCTTCATCGGCGACCCGCAGCCGGTCGCGCACGCCAGCGGCCAGCGCTCGAAGCGATCCCAGCGGTTCTCGCCGGTGTTGTAGATGAAGACCGGCGGGGTCAGGGCACGCGGCGCGCCCTCCTTCAGGTACTGGTCGAAGAACGGCTTCAGCACGTCGCGGCGGAACTGCAGCGCGGTGTCGCCGTCCCACTGCAGCGGGCCGAGGGTGGCGCCGTCGTAGTTCACCTGGCTGTGCCGCCACGGGCCCATCACCAGATAGTTGCGATCGTTGGTGCGATCCTGCGGCTCGACCTTCAGCCAGGTCTGGATGGCGCCCCACATATCTTCCTGATCCCACAAGCCCTGGATCCACATCGTCGGGATCGAGAGCGGCTGCGCGGCCATCACCCGGACGAGATCCTGGCCCTGCCAGAACGCGTCGTAGGCCGGGTGCTCGCTCAGCTTCCGCCAGCCGACGAACTGATCGAGGCCGTGCGCCTTCGCGAACGCGCCGGCCGAACCGGCCCGCCGGTACATCTCGTAGTCGTCGAATTCGCCGCGCCGCATGCCCTCGCCGGCGCCGCGCACCGACGTCTGGCCGGCGATGAAGTCGAGGCTGGGCAGGCGAAACGCGCCGTAGTGGAACCAGTCATCGCCCATCCAGCCGTCGACCATCGGGCTCATCGGCGCCGCGACTTTCAGCGCCGGGTGCGGGTTCACGAGCGCCATCACCACGGTGAAGCCCTCGTAGGAACTGCCCAGCATGCCGACGCGGCCGTTCGACTCGGGCACGTTCTTCACCAGCCACTCGATGGTGTCGTAGGCATCGGTGGAGTGATCGGTCGGCGTCGGGTTCAACGGCCCGCGCAGCGGCCGCGTCAGCACGTAGTCGCCTTCCGAGCCGTACTTGCCGCGCACGTCCTGGAAGACGCGGATGTAGCCGTCGGCGACGAAGACTTCGTCGCCCTGCGGCAGCGTGGCCAGCATGTGCGGCGAGGCGTTGCGCGCGGCGCGCCGGCCGGCGTTGTACGGCGTGCGCGTCATGATCATCGGGGCGCGGCTGGCGCCCTTGGGGACGACGATGACGGTGAAGAGCTTGACCCCGTCCCTCATCGGGACCATGACCTCGCGCCGCTCGTAGTCGTCGCCGGCGCGCGGGGCCTGGTAGGCCTTGCCGATGTCCGGCGGTGCCGGGCGGGGTCTGGGCGGAAAGCGCGGTGAGGCCGAGGCTGACGAACGCGGCCAGGCAGGCCGACGCGGCGAAGCGGGACAGGCGCACGGAAACCATGCGCCAATTCTATGCGGAGGGTGCGACGGTCGAGCTCAGCCCAGCAGGGCCGCGGCGATCGCCTGCCACTCGGTGTCGAGCGAGCCCGACGCCGCGGGCTTGCCGGCCCGCCGGTACCAGTAGCCGGCGTTGCCGATGTCGCCCTCCTTGCGGTGCAGGTAGGCGTGGACCCACGCGCCCTCGGGCGTCTCGATGTCCTGCGCGACCCGGTGCGCGCCCTCCCAGTCGCCGGTCGCGTCGTGCCAGAGCGCCCGCACGAGCGCGGGAGCGGAATCGGGCAGCGGCGTCCGGCGATCGACGGCGGTCCGAAGGTCCTCGACGGTCATCACAAACGTATACCACTGACGCGAATTGTCACGGCGACGCTGCCGGCGCAGAGCGTCACGCTCTTCGTCATCCCGCGCGGGACCACACCGACCGGCCCGCCGGCGGCGCCGACCGGCGTCCGCATCATCCCGTAGCCGCCGAAGTCGACTGGCAGTAGCATGGCGCCATCAGCGCCATGCAATCTCCGCCGGTCATCGCGCCCGACGACGGCGGCCCGCCTGACGTCGCTCGACGCCTTCCGCGGCTTCACCATGCTGCTGATGGCGTCCGAGATCGCGCGCCTCCCGCACGCGCTGCTGCAGACCTACCCGGGCAACGCCGTCGCGTTCTTCGTCGCCGACATGCTCGAGCATCGCGAGTGGGTCGGCGTCACGCCCTGGGACCTGATCCAGCCGTCGTTCATGTTCATGGTCGGCGTGGCGCTGCCGTTCTCGGTGGCCAGCCGGCGCGAGCGCGGCCACGCCTTCGGGCGGCTCTTCGGCCACGCCGTGCTGCGCTCGCTGATCCTGATCCTGCTCGGGATCTTCCTGCGCTCGCAGGGACGTCCGCAGACCTATTTCACGTTCGAGGACGTGCTGACGCAGATCGGGCTGGGCTACCCGTTCCTGTTCCTGCTGGCGTGGACGCGGCCGCGCTGGCAGGCCGTGGCCGCGGTCGCGATCCTGATCGGCTACTGGGCGGCGTTCGCGCTGTATCCCCTGCCGCCGCCGGGGTTCGACTGGTCCTCGGTGGGTGTCCCGCCCGGCTGGCCGTACCACCTGTCGGGGTTCGCCGCGCACTGGGACAAGAACGTCAACCTCGCGCACGCGGCCGACGTGTGGTTCCTCAACCTGTTCCCGCGCGAGTCGCCGTTCCACTTCAACGGCGGCGGGTATCTCACGCTGAATTTCGTGCCGTCGCTGGCGACGATGATCTTCGGCCTGCTGGCCGGCGGGCTCGCCAAGGCCGCACCGCGCGTGCCGGCCACGGCGTGGCGGCTCGCCGCGTGGGGCGCCGCCGGCATCGTCCTCGGCCTGCTGCTCCACGTCGCCGGCGTGTGTCCGCTCGTCAAGCGCATCTGGACCCCGTCGTGGGCCATTTTCAGCGCCGGCTGGGCCGCGCTGTTCCTGGCCGGCTGGTACGCGGCCATCGACCTGCGCGGCTGGACCCGCATCGCCTTCCCGTTCCTCGTCGTCGGCGTGAACTCGATCGCGATGTACGTCATCGTCCACGTCGCCGACCGCTACACGATGGACGCGTTGCGAATCCACCTCGGCACGGCGCCGTTCGCGTGGCTCGGACCGACGTTCGTGCCGGTGCTGACCGGCTTCACGGCCCTCGCGATCTTCTGGCTCATCCTCTGGTGGATGTACCGGCGACGCCTGTTCCTGCGTATCTGATGCCCGGAGCGTGGATCACATCCACAGGCCGACGACGTCGACGATGCGGCCGTCGCCGCCCAGCGTGAAGACGTTCTGGCCGCGCCCGCGCTCGGCCCCGTCCGCTCCGCGCGCGACCCAGTCGACGACGGCGACGCCCTGGCAGTGCCGCACGGCGCCGACGCGCTCGATGCGCATGCCGGGCATGAAGCGGTGCACGGCGGCGAGGTGCGCGTGCAGGTCCTCGAGCCCGGTCACCAGGCTGTAGCGATCGCGGAAGCGGATCGCCGGTGCGGCGATGCGGCCGACGGTCGCTTCGCGCGTGGCCGCCTCGGGATCGGACCACGCCGCGAACCACGCGTCCACGGTGTCGCCGGCGCCGGCGTGCAGGCGATCGGCGATCGTGGTCGCGAACACCGACAGCTGGTAGCGCCAACCCTGGACGTGCGGATCGCGCTGCGCGACCTCCGCGAAGGCGTGCCGCAGGTGCAGGCGCGTCGACGTGCCCTGCGGCTCGAGCGCAATCGTGACCTGCGACCCGCCGGCTTGCGGCAGCTGCGTGCCGGTCGCGTAGCCGTAGGTGAACACGATGCGCCGCGGCGGATCGACCTCCAGCACCTCGCCAGTCACCTCGACGCCGTTGTTGTGCCGGATGAGCATCCGTCCGCCGGGCCGGGGGTCGATGGCGGAGCCGGCGCCCCACCATGCGGCCCAGAGCGCGCTGTCGGTGAAGTATTCGAAGACGGTGTCGACCGTCGCGCCGATGTCGACGGTCCGCTCGAGGAGATGCGGGAAGGCGGTCATGGTCGTCCTTTGCGAAGGCGGGCGGAGCGGGGCGTGCCGGGACGCGGGCCGCGCCGCGCCTGGCGCAGCTCGGCCTGCAGCCTGAGCCGCCAGAGCGCGTCGCCCCAGACGCGCTCCAGCTCCTGCCCGACCGGGCCGAGCGCATCGCGGCGAGCACGGTAGTAGCGGAAACGGCCCTCGGCGCGGGCCGTCACGAGCCCGGCGTCCGCCAGGGCCTTCAGCTGCAGCGACACGGCGCCGAACGTGATGTCGGGCATCGCCGCGTGGATGTCCCCCGCGCACCGCTCCTCGTCCCACACCAGGCGCAGGATCTCCTGGCGCCGGGGCGACGCGAGCACGGGCAGGACGGGCAGCACCGCCGACATGGCTATCATTTTAGTTATAACTAAACTGTTGTCAAGCAGACTACGGACGACTCCGGAGTCGTGCTTCATCACCGAACGACTCCGGAGTCGAACTTCACTCCGGAGTCGTGTCCACAACGACTCCGGAGTCGCACGTCCACTCCGGAGTCGTCGGGGAACCGGTCCCGAAAATCAGACGTTGAACTTGAAGAGGAGGACGTCGCCGTCGGCGACCACGTACTCCTTGCCTTCCATGCGGTAGAGGCCCTTCTCGCGCGCCGCGGCCGTCGAGCCGCAGGCGACGAGGTCGTCGTAGGCGACGGTCTCGGCCTTGATGAAGCCGCGCTCGAAGTCGGAGTGGATGACGCCGGCGGCCTTCGGCGCGGTATCGCCGGCGTGGATCGTCCAGGCGCGCACTTCCTTCTCGCCGGCGGTGAAGTAGGTGCGCAGGCCGAGCAGGTGGTAAGTGGCGCGGATGAGCGAGCCCATGCCGCTCTCCGGCACCCCGAGATCCTTGAGGAACGCGTCGGCTTCGTCCGGACTGAGATCGACCAGCTCGCTCTCGATCTGCGCGCTGATCACCACCGCCTCGCAGGCGAGGTGCGTCTTCACGTAGTCGCGGACCTTGGCGACGTAGGGGTTGTCGTCCGCGCCGGCGAGGTCGGTGTCCTTCACGTTGCACGCGAAGATCGTCGGCTTGTCCGACAGCAGGAAGAACTCCCTGGCGATCGCCTTCTCCTCGGGCGTCATCGCCACTGTGAGCACCGGCTTGCCGGCGTCGAGCGCCGTCTCGATCTTCGCGAGCACCGCGTCCTGCGCCGTTGCGCCCTTCTCGCCCTTCTTGATGTCCTTGGCGACCCGCTCGCGCTGTTTCTTCACCGACTCCAGGTCGGCCAGCATCAGCTCGGTGTTGATCACCTCGATGTCGCGGACCGGATCGACCGAGCCCGAGACGTGGTGGATGTCCTCGTCGTCGAAGCAGCGGACCACCTGGACGATGGCGTCGACCTCGCGGATGTGGGTCAGGAACTTGTTGCCGAGGCCCTCACCCGTGCTCGCCCCCTTGACCAGCCCGGCGATGTCGACGAACTCGATCGCCGCCGGGATCACGACGCCGGTCCTGGCGATCTTCTGCAGGACGGCCAGCCGGGCGTCCGGCACCGTCACGATGCCGACGTTCGGGTCGATCGTGCAGAACGGGTAGTTGGCGGACTCGGCCTTGCGGGTGCGAGTGACGGCGTTGAAGAGGGTGGATTTGCCGACGTTGGGCAATCCGACGATTCCGGCTCGAAGCATAACGTCCGATCCTATCGCGGATAGAATTGCCGGATGCAGCGAAGAGCACTGGGGTCATCGGCATTCGAGATTTCGACCATCGGCATCGGCACGTGGGCGACCGGCGGCTGGATGTGGGGCGGGCAGGACGACGACGCCAGCGTCCAGGCCATCCATGCGGCCGTGGACCACGGCGTCAACTGGATCGACACGGCGCCGATCTACGGCTCCGGACACTCGGAAGCCGTCGTCGGCCGCGCGCTGCGCGAGTTGCCCGCGACGCGCCGGCCGCTCGTGTTCACGAAGTTCGGCCTCGGCGCGGACAGCGAGAATCTCGTGAAGTCGGCGACGCGGGCGCAGGTCCTCGCCGAGTGCGACGCCAGCCTGCAGCGCCTCGGCGTCGACGCCATCGACCTGTACCAGCTGCACTGGCCGGTCGAGCAGCCGATTCCCGAGACGGCGGCCGCCTGCGCCGAGCTGCTCGAGGCCGGCAAGATCCGCGCGATCGGCGTGTCGAACTACTCCGTCGCGCAGCTCGAGGAATGGCGAGCCACGGGCGTGCCGCTGCACTCGGTGCAGTCGCCCTACAGCGTCCTGCGGCCGGCCATCGCCGCCGACGTGCTGCCTTACGCCGCCACGACCAACCTCGGCGTGATTGCCTACTCGCCGCTCTTCCGCGGCATGCTGTTCGGCACCTGGAAGAAGGGCAAGACGTTTCCCGAGGGCGATACCCGTGGCGCGCACAAGGACTATCAGGGCGCCCGCTTCGATCGACACCTGGACGCCATCGCCGCAGCTCCGCGACCTGGCCACCGAGAACGGCCTGAGCACCGGCGCAGCTGGCGGTCGGCGTGCTGCTGCGGACGCCCGGCCTGACCGGGTGCATCGTCGGCGCGCGCAGCGCCCGGCAGGGCGCGATGATCGCCAACCTCGGCGTCGCCGTGACTGACGATCAGGTCGCCGCTGTCGAGCGGATCATGGCGTCGCTGCGCGACGACCTGGCGAAGCTGGACGCGGCGCCGGCCGCGGCCGCGCAGTCGGCGCGCTCGTAGACCGTCGCGACGACGCCGAGGCATCGCTACCCCTTCGGCGCGACGTAGCTCTTCCGGGCGCGTGGCTTCAACCCCTTGGTCGCCACGCGCACGTCGATGTCATGCACCTTGCCGTCGCGCTGCGGCGGCGCGAAGCCGAGCAGGTACTGTCCGTGCAGCTCGTCGGCGACGTACGCGAACGCCGCCGCCAGATCGTCGCCGGGCTTGATTTCCACGTAGCCGCCGCCGGTCTCCTCGGCGACTCGCGCGAGGCCCGGATCCGGGAGATCGTCGACGACGGCTGCGCGCAGACCCGCCGGCCCCAGGCCGGGAGGCCCTTTCTGGCGGCGCCGGCTGTGCAGGCCGATCGCGTAGATCATCACGTCCTCGTCGCGCGCGCGCTCGATGACCTGTCCCTGGCTGACCGGGTGCCTTTCGATACCCGAGCCCGAGCGTCCTCCGGCGCCCGGCCACGTATCCCTGGTCAAGGTGACCGGGCTCACACCTGAATCCTTGCCGTCGCTCAGGACGAGGATCGCGCGGCGGTCTTCGCGCTCGCGGCCGAAGGCGCCGATCGCCTTGTCGAGCGCCTTCCACAGCGGCGTAGGGGCGTCGGGCGGAATCGCGTCCGGCAGGGCCGCCGCGAGCACGCGCGCGTCGTTCGTGAACTCCTCGCTGATCGTCACGTCGCGCCCGAAGCTCCCGACGCGCGCGTAGTCGTCGGGGCGCAGCCGGGCGAACAGCGCGTTGGACCCCTCGCGGAGGATTGGCAGGTTGCCCTCCATGCTGCCGGACACGTCGAGCATGGCGATGAGCCGGACCGGCTGCGGCGTGTTGTCGAAGACGACGATCGGCTGCGGCTTGCCCCCGTCACGGACCTCGAAATCGCCCTGGCCGAGCGTCGTCACCAGCCGTCCGTCTCGATCGGTGACGGTGACGAAGACGCGGACGACGTCGCTGCGGCTGCGGAAGGAAGGTTGCCGATCGGAGGGTTGCTGAGCGGCCGTGGCCGCGACCGCAAGGCAGGCTGCGGCGAGCCCGGTTCCAAGACGTCGCACGTACGATCCCCCAGGGTCCAGCAGGCGGCGTCCTACTCATATCACAGCGGGCGTCGGCCGTTCGCCTCGTTGCTCCTGCCGGGACGGCGACCGCAGCCTGCACGAACGACGCGGCGAACACTCGCTTCGCGGGGCCTCCTTGAACGACGACGGCCGATGATAGCGCCGGCCGATGACGGCGCGATGTCGGCAGACTATAGTCTTGTCACGCGGTAAACGGGCCAACCCAGCGGGTCGTTGAACAGGCTGGAGGACGCCGGCCCGGCGAGCCCGGACAGCGGAGACATCGACGCATGGACACGAAGCACACCGATCGGCGCACCTTCCTGAAGTCGTCGCTCTCGACGGCGGCCATCGCCGCCGCTCCGCTGGTCCTGACGCCCGGCGCGGTGACGCCGCGCAGGCCCAGGGCGCCACCGCCCAACCCGGCGGCGAGCCGCGCATCCGGTTCGCCGCCATCGGCATGAACCACGGCCACATCAACGGCCAATGCAACGCGCTCATGCGCGCCGGCGGCGAGCTGGTGAGCTTCTACGCCAAGGAGCCCGACCTCGCCGCCGCGTTCGGCAAGCGCTATCCCGAACGCCAGTGCTCGTGAAGGAGCGAGCAGGAGATCCTCGAGGACAAGCAGCATCCAGCTCGTCACGAGCGCAGCATCGCCAGCGAGCGCGCCCCGCTCGGCATCCGCGTGATGAAGGCGGGCAAGGACTTCCTCTCGGACAAGCCGGCGATGACGACGCTGGCGCAGCTCGCCGAGGTGCGCAAGGTCCAGGCCGACACCAAGCGGATCTTCTCGGTGATGTACAGCGAGCGGCACGAGAACCGGGCCACGGTGAAGGCCGGCGAGCTGGTGCAGGCCGGCGCGATCGGCAAGGTGATCCAGACGGTCGGCCTCGGCCCGCACCGCGAGATCCAGGGAGGGCCGGGGCGGCCCGACTGGTTCTACGTCAAGGAGCAGTACGGCGGCATCCTCACCGACATCGCCTCGCACCAGTTCGACCAGTTCCTCTTCTTCACGAACTCGACCGAGGCCAAGGTCGTGGCCTCGCAGGTCGGCAACCTGCACCACGCGGACAAGCCCGGCCTCGAGGACTTCGGCGACTGCATGGTCCGCGGCAACGGCGGCACCGGCTACATCCGGGTCGACTGGTTCACGCCGAAGGGCCTGGCCACCTGGGGCGACGGCCGCCTGACCATCCTCGGCACCGACGGGTACATCGAGGTCCGCAAGAACATCGACATCGCCTCCGGCAAGCAGGGCGGCAGCCATCTCTATCTGGTCGACCAGAAGGAGACGCGCTACGTCGACTGCAAGGACATCGCGCTGCCCTTCGCCGGCAAGCTGATCGACGACGTGCTCAACCGCACCGAGACGTCGATGACGCAGAAGCACACGTTCCTGGCGATGCAGCTTGCGCTCGAGGCCGAAGACCAACGCGCAGCGGACTCGGCCCGTTCACGCCGCGGTCGATGAATCGTGCGCCAGTTCGTCGAGTCCCTGATCGCCGCGGCTGCGGTGCCCACCGTGGATGGTCTGCGGGGTTACCCGACCCTCGAGGCGCAGGCGCCCGGTTCGCCGGCACCCGCCACCCCGCGGCCGGCGCCGACCCTGTGGTACGGACGCGCCGCGACGAAGTGGGTCGAGGCACTGCCGGTCGGCAACGGACGCCTTGGCGCGATGGTGTTCGGCGACGTCGGCGTCGAGCGGCTCCAGATCAACGACGACACGCTGTGGTCTGGCGGACCGGGCGGCTGGGACACGCCCGGCGCGAAGGCGGCCCTCGCCGACGTGCGTCGCCTCGCGCTGGCCGGCGACTACGCGGCCGCCGACAAGGCCGCGCGCGGACTGATGGGCGCCTTCACCCAGTCCTACCTGCCGCTCGGCGACGTCTGGCTCACGTTCGAGCACGGCAACCTCGGACGCAACTACCGGCGCGAGCTGCACCTCGGCGACGCCGTGGCCAGCGTGCGCTACCAGGTCGGCGACGTCCGCTACACGCGCGAGGTGATCGCCAGCACGCCGGCCGGCGTCATCGCCGTGCGGATCGCCGCCGATCGCCCCGGCCTCGTCACCTTCGACGCGCGCGTCGCCAGCGCGCTGCGGCACGCGGTCACCGTGGAGGACGGCGTGATCCGCCTGCGCGGCGTCGCGCCGGCGCACGTCGAACCGAGCTACTACCAGGCCGACGTGCCGGTGCAGTACGGCCGCGATGGCGGCGTCCCGGCCGGCCAGTGGACCGCGGGCGAGGCGCCGAAGCCGCACAAGGGCCGCCGGACGCTGCCGGGCATGCGCTTCGAGCTGGCCGTCGGCGTGGTCGCCGAGAGTGGCACGGTCTCGACGAGCGCGACCGGCATCCGCGTCGAAGGCGCCGATGCCGCGACGGTGCTGCTCGCGACGGCGACGGCGTTCAACGGCTTCGACAAGGATCCGGCCCGCGACGGCCGCGACCCCGGGCCCATCGTCGTGCGGCAGCTCGCCGCGGCTCGCGCCACCGCGTGGCCGGCGCTGCGCGACGCCCACGTCGCCGACCATCGCGCGCTGTTCGATCGCCTGACGCTGGAGCTGCCGGCGGCGCCGGCCGAGGAGCTGCCGACCGATCGCCGCATCCTCACCCGCGGCGGCGCCGACCCCGGGCTGGTCGAGCTGCTCTTCCAGTACGGGCGCTACCTGCTGATCGCGTCGAGCCGGCCCGGCACCCAGCCCGCCAACCTCCAGGGCGTGTGGAACGACGAGGTGCGGGCGCCGTGGAGCGCGAACTACACGATCAACATCAACACGCAGATGAACTACTGGCCGGCGGAATCGGCCAACCTCGCCGAGCTGCACGAGCCGCTCCTCGCGTTCATCCGTGATCTCGCCGTCACCGGCACCCGCACCGCGTCGTCGATGTACGGCACGCGCGGCTGGACGGCGCACCACAACGCCGACATCTGGCGGCATTCGGGCATGGTCGGCGACTGGGGCAACGGCGACCCGGTGTGGGCCACGTGGGCGATGGCCGGCCCGTGGCTGGCGCAGCACCTGTACGAGCACTATCTGTACGGCGGCGACCTCGCCTGGCTGCGCGACAAGGCCTATCCCGCATTGCGCGGCGCCGCCGAGTTCGGCCTCGACTGGCTCGTGGACGACGGCAAGGGCCACCTCGTCACCGCGCCGTCGACGTCGCCCGAGAACAAGTTCCGGCACGGCGGCCAGCCGGGGACGATCTCTGCCGGCGCGACCATGGATCTGGCGCTCATGCGCGACCTGTTCTCGAGCACCGCGGATGCGGCCGAGGCCCTGGGGCTCGACGCGCCCTTCCGCAAACAGCTCCTCGACGCGCGCGCCAAGCTGCGGCCGTATGCGATCGGCAGCAAAGGCCAGCTGCTCGAGTGGAGCGAGGAGTTCGAGGAAGTCGAGCCGCATCACCGGCACTTCTCGCACCTGTGGGGCCTCCACCCCGGCCGCCACATCACCGCCGCGTCGCCGGCGCTGATGGCCGCCGTCCGACGCTCCCACGAGCTGCGCGGCGACGAAGCCACCGGCTGGAGCATGGGCTGGAAGATCAACCAGTGGGCCCGCCTGCTCGATGGCGACCGCGCCTTCCAGTTGCTCTCGCGGCTGCTGACGTTCGTCGACACCGGCGACACCAACTACCGCGGTGGCGGCGGCGTCTACGCCAACCTGTTCGACGCCCACCCGCCGTTCCAGATCGACGGCAACTTCGGCGCCACCGCCGGCATCGTCGAGATGCTGGCGCAGAGCCACGCCGGCGAGATTCACCTGCTGCCGGCGCTGCCATCGGCATGGCCGAGCGGCCGGGTGCGCGGCATCCGCCTGCGCGGCGGGTTCGAGGTCGATCTCGAGTGGGCCGGCGGCACGTTGACGCGCGCCGAGCTGCGCTCACGGCTCGGCGGCGTCGCGCGCGTGCGGACGGCGCAGGCGGTGCGCGCGAGCGGCGCCGCCGCCGCACCGGCGACCGGCCCCAACCCGAACCCGTTCTATCGCGTCCACGATCCCGGTACGCCGACGGTGGCGTCCGGCGCACCGGCGGTCAGCGCATTGCCGCGCGCCGGCGCCGTCGTCGACATCCGTACCACGCCGAACACGACCGTGGTGCTGACGCCATAGACGAGCGGCTCTTCGTCCTGGAGATCACTGTGATGCGACGACTGATCGGACTGTGTCTCGTGGTGGCGGTGCCGGCGTTCGCGGCAGCCCAGACTCCGCCCCCTCCTGCGAGCCCGCCTCCCAGCCAGGCTCCGAACCAGCCTGCAGCCCCCGCGGCAAGTCCAGCGCAGGCGGCACGGGCGCGCATGTCCCGGCCCGTCGTCCTCCAGCCCGACGACGTGCCCGCCTTCCCCGAAGCGCCGGACGCGATCTTCGAGCGCCGCGAAGCGATTCCGCACGGCGCGCTGGAGCTGATCGAGTACGACTCGAAGACGGTCGGCACGCGGCGCAAGATGAACGTCTACACGCCGCCGGGCTACACCAAGGACAAGACCTACCCCGTCGTCTATCTGCTGCACGGCATCGGCGGCGACGAGACCGAGTGGCTCCGCTTCGCCAATCCCGACGACCTGTTCGACAACCTGATCGCCGACGGCAAGATGGTGCCGTTCGTCGCCGTGTTCCCCAACGGCCGCGCGCAGAAGGACGACCGCCCCGGGAGCAACGTCTTCGCCAGCGCGCCGGCGTTCGCGGTCTTCGAGCGCGACCTGTTCGACGACGTGATCCCGGCGATCGAGTCGCGCTACTCGGTGAAGACGGATCGGGAGAGCCGCGCCCTCGCCGGGCTGTCGATGGGCGGCGGGCAGACGCTGAACTTCGGGCTCACGCACCTCGATCGCTTCGCCTGGATCGGCGGGTTCTCGTCGGCGCCGAACACGAAGCCGCCGGCCGAGCTCCTGCCCGATCCGGCTGCCGCGACGAAGCAGCTGAAACTCTTGATGCTGACCTGCGGCAGCAAGGACGGGCTGATGGACATCAGCCAGGGGCTGCACGCTTACCTGAAGGCAGCACGGCGTGCCGCACGTGTGGCACGTCGACGGGCACGCGCACGACAAGGAGCACTGGCGGTCGTCGCTGCACGGCTTCGTGCAGCGCCTGTTCCGCTGACGCCCCTACTCCTGGCGTCCCTCGATCGCCGCGATCAGGACCGCCGCCGCGAACACCAGGCGCCGATCGATGGCGACGTCGGCCGGCACCCGGACCTCCAGCGTGTAGATCACCGGATTGAAGCGCTGGGTGAGCGTCGCCGTTCCGCCGCCCGGCCCGCGCAGCTCGAACGTCTGCGGAATCAGGTTGCTGAGGAAGCGGCGCAGCAACGCCATCGCGGTGCTGTCCTCGCTGACCGTGCCAAGCGACCGGCCCGCGTGGTCCAGCACCTCCCAGTTGTCGCGCACGAGCGAGGCGAAGCCGCGGCGCCGCAGCGTCCCGACCGTCTCCCGCGTCTGGCTGTCGACGACGTCGTAGGCGGCGGCGAAGTCGATCGCGCTCCGGGCCTTGATCGCGAGGAGCTCGTGGCTGCGCGATTCGTCGGAAAACAGGCGGATGTCCTCGCGCAGCCTGAACGCCTGCTGCTTGCAGAACGCGACCACCTGGTCGCCGTCGTAGACGCGGAACGAGGCGCCGAACAGCTTCAGGAACTTCCGCCGGATGCGGTACGAGGCGAGATCCCAGGGGCGCATGGACATGTCGGTGCCGTCCTCCGTCCGCCGGGATCCCGCCCGGCCGGCATCAGCCGCAGCACGTCGGGCCGCAGCAGGCCTCGCTCTTCGCCGGCTTCGAGGCCCGCACGAACGCGCTGACGACGCGCCCGTCGACGTCCCGCGCGAGCTGCCCGGGATCGAGCCCCTCCGCGGTCAGGAACGCCTTGGCGTCCTCGAAACTGTACTCGCGGGTGACCTCGACGTCGATGTCCGCGAACCCGGCCGCGCCGAGCTTGGCGCGGTAGTCCGACTCCGACAGCGCGCCGGCCACGCAGCCGACCCACAGCTCCATCGAGCTGCGGACCTGCGCCGGCAGCGTGCCGCGGACCACGACGTCGCTGACCGCGAAGCGGCCGCCGGGCTTGAGCACGCGGAACGCCTCGGCCATCACGCGATCCTTGTCGCCGGACAGGTTGATGACGCAGTTCGAGATGATCACGTCGACCGACGCGTCCGGCAGCGGGATGTGCTCGATGGTGCCGCGCAGGAACTCGACGTTGGTGAGGCCGCTCTTCTCCCGGTTGCGCTCGGCGAGGGCCAGCATCTCGTCGGTCGTGTCGAGGCCGTAGGCCTTGCCGGTCGGGCCGACCCGACGGGCCGACAGCAGCACGTCGATGCCGCCGCCGCTGCCGAGGTCGAGGACGATCTCCCCCGCCTTCAGCTCCGCGAGGGCGGTCGGGTTGCCGCACCCGAGCGATGCGCCGATCGCGTCGGCCGGCACGCCGCCGATCTGGTCGGCATCGTAGAGATCCGCGGACACGGGATCGCAGCCGCAGCCGCAGCTCTCGGCGGATGGCGACGTCCCGCACGACGCGGTCCCCGTGCCCGTCAGCACGCGGCGCGCCGCCTCGCCGTACTTTTCCCGCACGATGGCGGTCACATCGGTGGTGTTCAGGTCGGTCGTCGTCTGGGTCGTCGTCTGGGTCGTCATCATCGTCTCCTCGTTCGTCTGCTTGTCAGTAGCAACTATCATGGACGCAAAAAAGGCCGGGCGCACACCCGGCCACTCGATGGCGTCACTGGTCGCCGGGATCGCAACAGGACGCGTCAGTGGACGGATCGCAGGCCGCCCGGCCCACGCTCACGCCCGACATGAACCGCTTCTCGGCCGCGGCCGCCAGCCGGCGAATGACCTCGACGACGCCGTCGCGGACGGCGGGATCGAGATCCTGCAGCACCTCGTGCTGCTGCGCGACGAGATCGCGCGTGATCCGCGCGTAGAGCTGCCGGCCGGTCTTGGTGACCTCGATGGCGGTCGCCCGCGCGTCGGCGGCGTCGGGGCTCTGCGACAGGTAGCCCTTCCGCACCAGCGTCGCGACCACGCGGCTGGTGGTGCTCTTGTCGAGGAGCATCCGCTCGGCCAGCGCGCCGAGCCGCAGGGGGCCGTGCTCGGCGACGGCCTCGAGCGCGTAGCACTGCGTCACCGAGATGTCGTGGCAGCAGATGCGGTCACGGTCGCGGAACTGATAGACGCGGACCAGGTCCGAGACGGCGGCGTGCAGGGCCGCGGCGTCCTGTTCGAGGTCGGCGTCGAGTGCCGCGCGTTTCATTGTCAGTAGCAACTATGCACTGCGAGCCGCCGCCGTGTCAAGCCGGGGGGCCCGGCCCGGGCTGTTAAGATCGGCGGCGCATGTCCGTCACGCTCGACCCGTCCGCCACCGACGCCCTGCGCAAGGAGGTGGCCCGGCGCCGCACCTTCGCCATCATTTCCCACCCCGACGCGGGCAAGACCACGCTGACGGAGAAGACGCTGCTCTACGCCGGCGCCATCGAGCTGGCCGGCGCCGTCCGCGGCCGCAAGGCGCAGCGCGCCGTCGTCTCGGACTGGATGGACGTCGAGCGCGAGCGCGGCATCTCGATCACCTCCGCGGCGCTCGAGTTCGAGCTCTACGACTGCAAGGTCACGCTGCTCGACACGCCCGGCCACAAGGACTTCTCCGAGGACACGCTGCGCACGCTGCTCGCCGTCGACAGCGTGGTGATGGTGATCGACGCCGCCAAGGGCATCGAGACGCAGACCCGCAAGCTGTTCGAGGTGTGCCGCAACAAGGGCCTGCCGATGTTGACGTTCGTCAACAAGCTGGACCTGCCGAGCCGCGATCCGTTCGAGCTGTGCGACGAGATCGAGCGCGTGCTGCAGATCCATGCGGCGCCGATCAACTGGCCGATCGGCGACGGCGACCGCTTCAAGGGCGTCTACGACCTGCGGCGGAACCAGGTGCTGCTCTACGAGCGCACCCTGCACAACGCCCGACGGGCCGGGATCGAGGTGTCCAGCATCGAGGATCCGGCGCTGAGCGACCTGATCGGCGAGGACGCCGCGACGCACCTGCGCGAGTCGGCCGCCCTCGTCGCCCATGCCGGCACGCAGGTCGATCACGAGGCCTACCTGCGGGCCGAGCAGACGCCGGTGTTCTTCGGCAGCGCGCTCTCGAACTTCGGCCTCGAGCCGTTCCTGCGCGGGCTGACCGAGTTCGCGCCGCCGCCGCAGCCGCGGCCGTCGAGCGCCGGCACGGTCGATCCGGCCGACCCCGACTTCAGCGGCTTCGTGTTCAAGATCCAGGCGAACATGAACCCGAAGCACCGGGATCGCATCGCCTTCGTGCGCGTCTGCTCGGGCGTCCTGTCGAAGGACATGCAGGTCACCAACACGCGCCTGAACGCGCCGCTGCGGCTGTCGCGGCCGAACCGGTTCTTCGGACGCGAGCGCGAGACGGTCGACAGCGCCGTCGCCGGCGACGTCGTCGGCCTGGTGAACCCGGGGCGCTTCGCCATCGGCGACACGCTGTGGGCCGGCAAGAAGCTGGCCTATCCGCCGATTCCGCACTTCGCGGCGGAGTTCTTCGCCGCCGTGCGGCTGCGCGACACGCGCTACAAGCAGTTCGAGGAAGGCGTCCGCCAGCTCGAGGAGGAAGGCCTCATGCAGGTGGTCTTCCCCATCTTCGGCCGGCGCGAGCCGATCCTCGGCGTGGTCGGCGCGCTGCAGTTCGACGTGGTCGCGGCGCGGCTCAAGAGCGAGTACGGCGTCGAGTGCGACATCGACCGCCTGAAGTACTCGATCGCCCGCTGGGTGAAGTGGCCTGAAGGCACGACCGGCGAACTGAAGCTGCCGACCCTCGGTGTGCTCCAGGCGGTCGACCGGGACGAGCGTCCAGTGCTGCTGTTCGAATCGAACTGGGAGCTGCAGTACTGCGAGCGGGAGAACCCGACAGTCACGTTCCTCGCGGTGGCCTAGAATCGCCCTCCCCTGCCTGGGAGGAGGCCCGATGCGTCCAGCATCAGGCGCGACGCGGTAGCCGCGCCGGAGAATTCCCGTGAACGTTCCCGGGAGCGTCTGGTAGAGTCCCCGCGGAGGCAGCCAACACATGGAACGTCGGGACTTTCTGCGGATGGCCGCGGCCACGGCGGCGCTTGTCGCCGCGCCGCGCACGAGCCGGGCGGCGACGGCGCGCGTCGACGTGCTGGTCAACGAGCCCATCGGGCCGATCACGCCCGACTTCTACGGACACTTCGTCGAGCACCTCGGCGGCGTCGTCTACGACGGCATCTGGGTCGGCGAGGGCTCGAAGATCCCGAACACGAACGGCATCCGCCAGGCGCTCGTGGATGCGATGCGCAAGCTCCCGAAGGGCGCGATCCGCTGGCCCGGCGGCTGCTTCGCCGACAGCTACGACTGGCGCGACGGCATCGGCCCCCGCGACGCGCGGCCGCGCCGCACCAACTTCTGGGCCGGCGGCATGCGCAAGGCGCCCGACGGCCCGTCGAAGTACGACACCAACCATTTCGGCACGGTCGACTTCGCCCGCTTCTGCCGCATGGTCGGCAGCGAGCCCTATTTCGCCGCGAACCTGCGCAGCCTGCCGGCGCGCGACTTCTACCAGTGGGTGGAGTACTGCAACTCCCCCGCCGGAACGACGTCGCTGGCCGATTTGCGCGCCAAGGACGGCGAGAAGGATCCGCTGAAGGTCCGCTACTGGGGCGTCGGCAACGAGAGCTGGGGCTGCGGCGGCGATTTCACCGCCGAGGAGTACGCGGTGGAGTTCCGCCGCTTCACGTCGTGGGTGCCGGGCTTCGACACCCGCCTGTCGTACATCGCCTCCGGACCGAGCAGCGGCGAGCTGAACTGGACGCGCGGCTTCTTCAGCAAGCTCGTCGAGAAGGGCCCCGGGATGCTCGGCCGCGTCTACGGCCTGGCGCTGCACCACTACACCGAGAACCTGGGCTTCGGCGATCCGGCGAAGAACGGCTGGGACGAGCGCAAGGGCTCGGCCGTCGAGTTCTCGAACACGGAGTGGTACGAGATCCTCAAGGAGGCCGACCGGATGGACAGCCTCATCACGAGCCACTGGACCGTGATGGGCGAGTTCGATCCGCGGCGCCGCGTGAAGCTGGTCGTCGACGAGTGGGGCACCTGGTACAAGGCCGGGACCGAGCTCAACCCCAGCCACCTGCTCGGCCAGCAGAACACGATGCGCGACGTGCTGGTCGCGGGCCTCACGCTCGACACGTTCCATCGCCACGCCGACAAGGTCGCGATGGCCAACATCGCGCAGCTCGTGAACTGCCTGCAGTCGCTCTTCCTGGCCGACGGCGACAAGTTCGTCACCACGCCGACGTACCACGTGTTCGATCTCTACGGCCCGCACGTCGGCGGCCAGGCGGTCCGCACGCTCGTGTCGGCGCCAGCGATCTCCTACCAGCGTCCCAAGGACACGGGCTCGCTCTACGGCCTCAGCGGATCGGCCAGCGTGAAGGACAAGACGCTCACGCTCACGGTGACCAACCCGCATGTCAGCGACGCCCAGGAGGTCGAGATCGTGGTCCGCGGCGCGGCGTCGGGCGCAGTGAAGGGCGCGCAGATCAGCGCGCCGGACATCCACGCCCACAACACGTTCGCGAACCCGAATGCGGTCGTGATCAAGGACGCCACGGTCGCCGCGGTGCAGAACGGCGTGCTCGTGCACCGCTTCCCGCCGGCGTCGGTGACGCGGCTTCAGTTCACGCTCACCTGATGTGTCGGGGCGGCCGGATCGACCGGTGCGGCCGGAGTCGTCCGGCCGGCGGCGGGCGTCAGCGCGGCCTGCGTGGTCACCGTCGGAGCCGGCTTGGCCGGCGCCGGCGGCGGCAGCGTCGCCGCCAGGGCCGTCAGCAGCAGGATCATCACGCCCAAGGCGATGCCGACCCAGTTGATCGGCGTGAGGCGGGTGTTCGGATCGGCGCCCGGCACCGCGGCGAGCGCCGCCGCCGAGGCCGCGCGCTGGACCAGCGCCAACGGCAGCAGCTGCAGCAGGGACAGCGTCGACCACGGGTCCGGCAGCCTCACCGTGATCGCCAGCGCGATGAAGGCCACGGCGCAGCCGATCGCCGACGGCGCGCGGGCGATACCGCGCTGCGTCGCATCCTCGGAGACGCGACGGAACAGCGCGTAGCAGAACAGCCCGGCGAACAGCGTGCGCAGGGCCGGGTGCACCCGCTCGCCGCGGCGCTGCACGTGCCGCCACTGCTGGTAGAACCAGTAGATCTCGTAGACCCCGAAGGTCACGACGCACATCAGCAGCAGCTTGGCGGTGCCGACGCGGAACCACGGCGCGGCCAGCGGCGCCGCGGCCCCCATGGCGACGCTGGCAGCGGCCCCGGCGTCAGCCCGGGCGCCGGCTCCGGCCGGCATCCCGGGGCGGGCCGGCGGGCGCGCGGCGGCGGCCGTCGTCAGTTCGGGGACGAGATCGGGGCGGGTCCAGGCCTCGAGGCCCGTCTTCCAGACCAGCACGGACCCTGGGGCGTGCTCGCGGCCGAGGACCTCGACGAGGTCGTCGAGCGCCAACGGTCCCATCCGCCATTCACCGTTGGTGACGAACCACTCTTCCTCGTCCATGCCGCGTCATCGATGATAGCCGCTCCGGAGCGGCCCGGCGGCAGCGGACTGCCTCGGGGCGTGCCTCAGGGCGCCGGCAGCACCGTCAGCCGGCCGAACGCGGCGCCCCAGGCCGTCGACCATTCCCGGGTCAGCCGGGCCTGGCTGTCGTCGCTCGCCCCGAAAGTCGTGAGGAGCGCGAACCCGCCGCCGTGCGGGGACTTGGGGCTCGGCGGACGCCCCGCGAGCACGAGGAGCCCGGGCCCCCAGGCGTCCACCGACAAGCCGATCTGGTGCTCGGTCCGGTAGCGGACCGTGCCGGCGAGCGGCTCGCCGGTCACCGCGGTCGTCTCGTAGCGGTCACCCACGGCCAGGGGCTCGATCGCCGCCAGCCCCGCCGCCGCGATCAGGGTCGGCCCGTCGGCCTGCTCGCGGTGTCCGGCGAGGTAGACCGTCCGGCGTGGGGAAACCTCGCGGTCGACGCCGTGCTGCGCCTCGAGCCAGAACGCGAGCTGCGCCACGAAGGTCCGCCAGCCTTCGTCGACGTCGTCGTAGACGCCGTCCCAGGTGTCGCTGGCCGGCGGCTCGGCCCGCACCAGCCGGACCCGCGTCCCGCTCCCGGCGGCCTCGAGCTCGAAGACGTCGCCGCCCATATCCAGCCGGCGGCCGGGCTCGACCTCGGCTCCGCCGGCCTGGAAGATCACGTCGATCTCCTCGGCCAGCTTGTCGTAGTCCCAGCCGAACCACTGGGCGAGGAGCGCCGGATCGCGCAACGCCTGCCAGACCCGCTCGATGGGCGCGGCGACGATGACGTCGACGACGACGCGTGGCGGCTGCGGGCTCGGCGGGGGCGTGGTCATCGGGCTTTCCTCCGGGCAGGGGTCGGGTGGGCGCCCACCACGACGCGATAGCTGCGGCCGCCTTCCGCGACGCCGACGTCGGCGACGGCGCGGGCCACGAGCGTCGCGAGCAGCGCGGACAGCCGGCCGAAGTCGGCCGGCGACGCCAGCCGCACCTCGGTTTCGATGGCGCAGGTCAGGAGCCGGGCGTCCTGCTCGCTGGCGCGGGCCTGCATGCGGCTGACGTCCCGCACCATCGCGGATGCGGCGTGCACGAGCGTGTCGGCGGCAAAGCGATCCTGCTTCGCCGCCGCGCGGCGGGCCCCGACGGCCGGCGCCGGCGCGATCACCTGCGGATCGACGATGAACGCGCGGGCGCTGGTCCGGAGCACGCGCTCGGTGCAGCCGCGGCGGGCGCGCGTCTCGACCAGCTCGAGGAAGCCGGCCGCTTCGAGGGTCCGCAGGTGGTAGTTGATCTGCTGGCGCGGCAGGCCGAACTCCCCCGCCACCACGACCGCGGACGCCGGCTCGCGCAGCCGATGCAGGATGCGCCGGCGCAGCGGCGGCAGCGCCGCCCGGAGTGCCTCGGGGGCGTCTACGAGCGCGACGGCGGAGGGAGCCATGCGTCACAGTGTGTATTGGACAAATAATTTTGTCAAATATGAGCGCGCGCCACGTGACCCCTGTAGTGGCGGCCCGCTGACGTGCCTGGCTTCACTCGTGATAAGACTGCCGCGACATGGACGAACGGACCCTCATCACCGAGGCGGCGACCGCGCTCGCCGAGGCGATCGGGCGCAGGGACGCCGCCGCCGTCGATGCGCCTCCTCGCGCCGGACTTCCGGCTGCGGACACCGGGCGGCTCGTCCACGCCGCGCGCTGACGTTCATCGAGGCGGTCTGCTCGATTCCCGCGGAAGTGCTCTCGGTGACGCTGACGGGCCTGGAGATCGACCTCGGCGACGGCGTCGCGCTCGTCACCGGTATCCAGCACGCGCGCTGCCGCTTCCATGGCGAGCTGCTGAACGACGTGCGTCCGTTCGCCGACTGGTTCCAGCGCGTCCGTGGACGGCCGCTGGCAGGTCCGCGTCGCGCTCGACCTGACGGAACCGGCGGAAATCTAGACTGGCGCGAGCAGGTAGTAGACGTCGGTGCAGATCGCCGCGGGGTTGGTGTCCCACTCGCGCTGCCAGTGGCCGTAGATCTCCCAGGACGGACCGGCGAGGCGGCGGCCGCTGGCTGCACACCAGCGCGCGATCGCGTCGTGGGCCGCACCGAGGCCGGCGTACGGGCCGACATGCGTCGTCATGGCGACCGTCCCCGCCGGTGTCGCCGACGAGACCACCTCCCCGTCGTCGGTGAACGGGCCGTGCAGCTCGACGCCGACCTCGAGCCGGATGCTGTCGTCCCAGTAGAGCGCGACGTGGCGGCCGGCCTTGACCCGCTGCGACCGCACCGCCTCCCACACCAGGCCGCAGCACGCGGGGACCAGGCTGGCGAGCTCGGCCTGGCGCGCCTGACGGCGGACGACCGCCAGCGGCACGCTCTCCACGATCTGGATCTGCACGTCGTGCGCCGCCATGCGGGTGCCCCTTCAGCGCGGGAACAGGCCGAGCGCGACCAGCAGGTCGAGCCGGGCCTGCCGCGCCCGATCCTCGGCGACGGCGGCGGCGGTCTCGGTGTCGCGAGCCCGGCGCTGCGCGTCGATCACTTCGAGGTTGGTCGTCGCGCCGGCGCGGAAGGCCACGTCGGTGATGCGCACGACCTCGTTCGCCTGCTCCGCCGCCCGGCGCGCCGCGGCCAGCGCGCGGGCCGTGCTCACGACCGCCTCGCGCGCGATCCGCTCGTCGGCCCGGATCTCCCGCTCGAGGTCCACGCGATCGATGCGCGCCAGCTCGAGGGATACGTCACGCTGCTTCGCCGCGGCCCGGCGCTGGCCGCCGTCGAAGATCGGGATGCCGAACTGCACGAGCGCGGCCCAGGAGTTCGACGGCTGGAAGAGCCCGGACGGGGTGATGTACTGCGGCTGGATCGAAGCGATGCCGGTCGGCACCCAGTCCTTCCAGCTGTCGCGCCGGACGCGTTCGGCGGCCGCGACCTCGGCGTCGGCCAGCCGCACGTCGACCCGCCCCGACAGCCACGTCGGCGGCAGCTCGCCGGGCAGCTCGAACACGGGCTCGGCGACGGCATCGACAGGGCCCTCGACCACGAGGATGACGCCGAGCGCCTGCTGCGCCCGCCGCAGGCCGAGCAGGGCCGCCTCGAGCAGCACCTCGTCGGTCGACGACTCCTGCGCGGCGCGCAGCTCGTTCAGGCGGCTGCCCGCGCCGGCCTGGAGCCGGGAGGTCGCGAACGACAGATGGGCCCGGCCGTTCTCGAGCGCCCGCGTCTGGACGGTCACCTGGCGGTGCAGGTTGATCACAGCCAGGTAGGCGTCTGACGCGGCCAGCGCGATCTGACGGCGGGTCTCGTCCTGGCTGATGCGGGCGACGGCGACCTGGTCCGCCGCCTGCTCCGCCTGCGCCCACCGCGCCGCCGCCAGCACCGGGTACGACGCCTGGACCCCGAACGCCGACTGCGTCTGCGGCTGCGTCACCTGGCCGTTGGAGACGCGCTCCTCGTTGAGGATCGTCGTCGTGACCGCGCCGTTCAGCGACGGCATGAAGACGCTGCGGGACGACTGCAGCAGCGCCTCGGCGCGGAGGATCGCCTGCGCCGCGCGGGCGGCGTCGGGATGGCGCTCGAGCGCGATGCGGACCGCCTCGTCGAAGTCCACCGTCTGCGCGGCGGGCAGCGGCGTCGGGATCGGACCGAACGACGCGGTCTCCGGCGTCTGGGCGGGCTGGGCCGCGGCCGGAGCCGGGGGCTGGGTGACGGGCGGAGGTGCCGCGACCTGTGCCTGCGCAGGTGCGGCCAGCGCGAACAGCACGGCGGCGCTCAGCGCCGCGTTCATCCGCCATCTACGCATGTACGTCCCCCGCTTCCGGCACCGCGACGTCGGTGTCGTGACCGCGGACGCGACCAGGCGCGATCGAGCGGATGACCACGTAGAGCACCGGGATGAAGATGATCGACAGGATGGTCGACAGGATCATGCCGCCGGCCACCGCGGTGCCGACGGAGTTGCGCGCGCCGGCGCCGGCGCCCGTCGCAATCGCCAGCGGGAACACGCCGAGGATGAACGCCAGCGACGTCATCAGGATCGGCCGCAGGCGGATCCGGCCGGCCTCGAGCGCGGCATCCAGGATCGAATGGCCCTGCTCGCGCAGCTGCTCGGCGAACTCGACGATCAGGATCGAGTTCTTGGCCGCGAGGCCGATCAGCATCACCAGGCCGACCTGGCAGAACACGTCGTTCGACAGGCCGCGCAGGAACTGCGCCGAGAGCGCGCCGAGGATGGCCAGCGGCACGCCGAGCAGGATGATGAACGGCAGCACCCAGCTCTGGTACTGCGCCGCCAGCACCAGGTAGACCAGGATCAGGCTGACGGCGAACAGCAGGCCGGCCTGCGAGCCCGACTTCACTTCCTCGAGCGCCTGGCCGGCCCACGCGAAGTCGAAGCCGGGCGGCAGCACCTCCCGCGCAATCCGCTCCATCTCGGCGATCGCCTGACCCGAGCTGACGCCGGGCGCGGGGTTGCCGCTGATCTCCGCCGACCGGAACAGGTTGAAGTGGTTGATGACCTGCGGCGCCGTGACCTCGGTGAAGCGGACGACGTTGTCGAGCCGCACGAGCGCGCCGCTCTGCGACCGCACGTAGAGCTGGCCGAGGTCGGCTGGCTGCGCCCGGAACCGCTGATCGGCCTGCACGTAGACGCGATAGGCGCGGTTGTTGAAGTCGAAGTCGTTGACGTACTGCGAACCGACGAACACCTGCAGGGCGTCGGTGACCTCGCGCAGCGGGACGCCGAGGCTGCGGGCGCGATCGCGATCGATCGTGACCTCGATCTGCGGGTCGTTGGCGCGGAAGGTCGAGAACGCGCCGACGACGCGGTCCGACTTCGCGGTGGCCGCCGCGAGCGCCCCGAGTGTCGCGGTCAGGCCTGAAATCTGTCCGCCCGACTGATCGAGGACCTCGAACTGGAAGCCGCCGAACGCCGACAGGCCCTGGATCGCCGCCGGCGGGAACACCACGATGTTCGCGCCCGGGATCGAGCTGAGCGGGCCGCGCATCCTCCCGAGGACCGCGTTCAGCGACTGCGACCTGCCGCGGCGTTCGTCGTACGGCTTGAGCCGCGTGAAGATCATCCCGTTGTTCGGCGCGGCGCCGCCGAAGCTGAAGCCCATCACCGAGAACGCGGCCTGGATGTCGGGATCCTTGAACAGGATCTTCTCGGCCTGCTCGGCGACCCGCGTCGTGTATTCGAGCGACGCGCCGGCCGGCGCCTGCACGATCGAGAGGAAGTAGCCTTCGTCCTCGGCCGGGACGAACGACGTCGGCACCGAGCGGAACACGAGCCAGGTCAGGCCCAGCGAGGCGACGAAGAAGAGGATGAGCACGAAGCGGTGCGTCAGCGAGAAGCGCAGCACCCGCACGTAGCCGTGCGTGCCGGCGTCGATGACGCGGTTGACGCCACGGAAGAAGCGGCCGTGCGCGTGCGGCTCGCGATCGAGCAGCAGCGCCGAGAGCGCCGGCGTCAGCGTCACGGCGTTGAACACCGAGAGCACGACCGAGAACGCGATGGTCAGCGAGAACTGCTGGTAGAGCCGGCCCGTGGTGCCCGGGAAGAAGGCGACTGGCACGAACACTGCGACGAGCACGAGGCCGATGACCACGACGGCGCTGAACACTTCGCGCATCGCGTCGTGCGAGGCCTGGCGGGCGCCCTTCTTGTACTCGGACATGTGGCGCTCGATGTTCTCGATCACCACGATGGCGTCGTCGACGACGATGCCGGTCGCGAGCACGATGCCGAAGAGCGTCAGGGTGTTGATCGAGAACCCGAACAGCTTGATGAACGCGAACGTGCCGATCAGCGAGACGGGGATCGTGATCGCCGGGATCACGGTGCTGCGCCAGTTCTGCAGGAACAGGAACATCACGAGGATGACGAGGACGATCGCCTCGGCGAGCGTCTTCAGCACCTCGACGATCGACTCGCGCACGACGACGACGTTGTCGAAGGCCAGCCGCCATTCGAGCCCGGGCGGGAAGTTGCGCTCCAGGCGCGCCATCTCGGCCATCACGCCGTCGAACACCTCGAGCGCGTTGGCCGAGGGCAGGAGCTGGATGCCGACACCCGAGGCGTTCAGGCCGAGGAAGCGCAGGTTCGACGCGTAGGTCTCGGCGCCCAGCTCGACCCGGCCCACGTCGCTCACGCGCACCAGCGCACCGTCGGCGCCGGCCTTCACGACGACGTGCTCGAACTGGTCGGCCTCGGTCAGGCGGCCGGCGGCGCGGACGCTGATGGTGAAGAGCTGGTTGACGTCGGCCGGCGCGTCGCCGACGGCGCCGGCGGCGACCTGGACGTTCTGCTCGCGCAGCGCGGTCACGACGTCGCCCGCCGAGATCTGACGGGCGGCGAGCTTCTGCGGATCGAGCCACAACCGCATCGCGTACTTGCGCTCGCCGAAGATCAGCACGTTGCCGACGCCGGGCACGCGCTTCAAGCGCGTCACGCACGTAGACGTCGAGGTAGTTGCTGATGAAGGCGGTGCTGTAGCGGTTGTCCTTCGAGTAGAAGCCGAGCCCGCCCATGAACCCGGACGTGTTCTTGGTGACGGTGATGCCGTTGGTGCGGACCTCGGCCGGCAGGCGGCCGAGCGCCTGGTTGACGCGGTTCTGGACGTCGACCGCGGCCAGATCGGGGTTGCGCCCGATGTCGAAGGTCACCGTGATCGTCGACAGGCCGCTGTTGGTGCTCGACGAGGTGATGTAGGTCATCCCCTCGACGCCGTTGATCACCTGCTCGAGCGGGGTCGTCACCGCGCTCTCGACCGCCTGCGCGTTGGCGCCGGTGTAGAACGAGGTGACCGTCACGGCCGGCGGCACCAGATCGGGGTAGCGCGCGATCGGCAGCGTCGGGATCGAGATGGCCCCGGCCAGGATGACGATCAGCGAACAGACGGTGGCGAGGACCGGCCGCCGGATGAAAACGTCGGACAGCATGGCGTGGGCCCCTCAGTCGCCCGAACCGGCGCGCGCGGGCTGCTGCGCCGGCGCGCTCTCGGTCACCTTCACCGGCGCGCCGTCGACGATCTTCTGGATGCCCGAGACGATGAGCCGGTCACCCACCTTCAGGCCGCTCTCGACGACGTAGGCGTTGCCGACGACGGCCCCGAGCCGCACGCCGCGCTGGCGCGCGACGGTCGCGCCGTTCGGCCCGGGCTTCCGCCACGAACGCGAAGTACTCGCCGTTGACGCGGTTCACCGCCACGACCGGGACCGTCAGCCCGGGCAGCGTGCTCCACACGATCTGCACGCGCACGAACTGGTCGGTGCGGAAGCGCCCGGACTGCTCGACGTCGGCCTTCACCAGCACCGTCTGCGTCTGGTCGGCGACGCTGGGCGAGACGAAGCCGACCTTGTACGTGCCGATGACCTTGCCCTGATCGTCGAGGACGCGGAGCGGCAGGGCGGGCCGGAGCCCGGTCGCCTGCGCCACCGGGATGTTCACGTAGATCTCGAGGCCGGCGTTCTGGTCGACGGTGGTGAGCATCGTCGAGGAGGTGACGCGATCGCCGACCCGCACCGGGATGTCGCCGACCACGCCCGCCGTCGGCGACGTCACCCGGTAGTAGCCGAGCTCGACCTGCTGCTGCCGGATCTGCTCCTCGATCGGCCTTGAGCTGGGCCTCCGAGGCGGCGAGCGCGGCGGCGGCCTGGTCGTATTCCATCTGCGAGCCGGCGCCGGCGTCGAGCAGCGTCCTGGCGCGCTCGGCCTGCTGCCTGGCGAGACCGAGGTCGGCGAGTCGCGCGGCGCGCTGCGACTGCAGCGTCGCCACCGAGGCCTGCTGCCGTTCGGCGTCGATCTCGAGCAGCACGGCGCCCGGCGTCACGCGGGCGCCCGAGGCGACCGCGATCCGCCGGATGATGCCGTCCACCTGCGGCTGGATCGTCGTCGACCGGCGCGACTTGACGGTGCCGATGAACTCGCTGGTCCGCTCGACGGGCGCGTTGCCGAGCGTCACCGCCTCGACCGCCGCCGGCGGCGGCCCGCCCGCCGTGGCCACGTTCCCTTGCCCGCCGCAGCCCGCCGCGGCCATCGCTCCGGCCAGCAGGCACGCCGCGGCCAGGTGGCCTCGCCCGCCGCGCCGGATGTCCCGTCCGTCTGTCATCGACCTCACGCGCCCTCCCGACCTGAACCTCCGAGCATACTGCACGGTCGCAGGTACAATCCGCTGTACGACACCCGGTCCATCCCAAGGAGATACGACGCATGCGACGCGGCCTGGTCATTTCCCTCGTGATCGCCGCCGGAACGGCCGCCCTGGCGGCGCCGGCCGGCTTCACCGTGCAGGATCTCGTCGCGATGGATCGGCTGTCCGAGCTCGCCAGCTCGAGCGCCCACTCGCGGCTGGCGTTCACGGTCAGCACGCTCGACCGGGAGGCGAACCGGCGTCGCAGCGACATCTGGACCGTCGATGCCAGGGACGGCGGAGCCCCGGTCCGCCTGACCGCCGACCCGGCCAGCGACACCAGCCCGGTGTGGAGCCCGGACGGGCAGGCCATCTACTTCCTGTCGTCACGCAGCGGCTCGTCCCAGGTCTGGCGCGTGTCAGGCAGCCAGGCCGGCGAAGCGACGCAGGTGACGAAATATCCGGTCGACGTCGGCGCCTTCGGGCTCTCGCCAGACGGGCGGCAGCTCGCGGTCGCGCTCGAGGTCTACGTCGACTGCGCGGACCTCTCCTGCACGGCCGATCGCGTCGCCGCGGCCGAGAAGCGCAAGGCGACCGGGCGCCTCTACGACTCGCTGCTGTTCCGCCACTGGGACACGTGGAAGGACGGGCGGCGCTCGCACCTCTTCGTGGCGCCGGTCGACATGTTCGACAAGACGCCGAACGCGGCCGCGGCCATCGACGTGATGAAGGGCATGGACGCGGACGGGCCGTCCAAGCCGTTCGGCGGCGCCGAGGAGTTCACGTTCACGCCCGACAGCCGCGGCCTCGTGTTCACGGCGCGCGACGCCGGGCGCGAAGAGGCGTGGTCGACGAACCTCGATCTGTGGGTGGCGCCGCTCGACGGCAGCCAGAAGCCGCGCAACCTGACCGCCGCCAACAAGGGGACCGACGTCGGCCCGGTGTTCTCGCCCGACGGGACCCAGCTCGCCTACCGATCGATGGCGCGCGCCGGCTACGAAGCCGACAAGCTGCGCATCCGGGTCCTCACGTGGAACGATCCGTCCAGGCCGGCGATCGACGTCGCGGCCGCGTGGGATCGCTCACCGAACGAGCTGGTCTGGTCGTCCAACGGCAAGGTGCTCTACGCCACCGCGCAGAACCTCGGCCAGCAGTCGCTGTTCGCGATCGACGTGGCCGGCGGCAAGGTCGACCACGCTGATCGAGAAGGGCCACGTCGGCGCGCCCGCGCGGGTGAAGACGCCGGCCGCCGACAGCGTCGCCGTGCTGATCGACCACCTGCGCTCGCCGGCCGAAGTCCACGTCGTCTCGACCGAGGCATCGCCCGGAGCGCCGGTCGCGCGCACCACGTTCAACAAGGATCGCGTGGCCAGCGCCGGCTTCGGTGAGCCCGAGCAGTTCACGTTCCCGGGCTGGAACAACGAAACGGTGCACGCGCTGGGTCGTCAAGCCGGCGAACTTCGAGGCCGGGCAAGAAGTACCCGGTCGCCTTCCTGATCCACGGCGGCCCGCAGGGCTCGTTCGGCAACAACTTCCACTACCGCTGGAACCCGCAGACCTACGCCGGCGCCGGCTACGCCGCCGTGATGATCGACTTCCACGGCTCGACCGGCTACGGCCAGGCGCTTCACCGACGCCATCCGCGGCGACTGGGGCGGCAAGCCGCTGGTCGACCTGCAGAAGGGGCTCGACGCCGCGATCGCGAAGTACGCCTGGCTCGACGGCGACCAGCGTCTGCGCGCTCGGCGCGTCCTACGGCGGCTACATGATCAACTGGATCGCCGGCAACTGGCCGGACCGCTTCAAGTGCCTCGTCAACCACGACGGCAATCTCGACGAGCGGATGGCCTACTACGACACCGAGGAGCTGTGGTTCCCCGAGTGGGAGCACGGCGGCACGCCGTGGGACAACCCGGCCGGCTACACGAAGCACAACCCGATCGACCACGTCGCCAAGTGGAAGACGCCGATGCTCGTCATCCACGGCGGCCGCGACTACCGCGTCGTCGACACGCAGGGCATGTCGACGTTCACGGCGCTGCAGCGCCGGGCATCCCGAGCCGCTTCCTGTATTTCCCCGACGAGAACCACTGGGTGCTGAAGCCGGCCAACAGCATCCTCTGGCACGAGACGGTGCTCGGGTGGCTCGACAAGTGGCTCAAGCCTGCATCGGATGCACGTCCGAGCGGCGCGCCTTAAGCGGCGGACGGGCCGAGGCTCGGTCCCGATCCTCGGACCCGCGCTTTGTCGAAGAACTCGAGCGTGCTTCTACGAGCAGGGTTGTGAGTTCCTCAGGGAGATCCAACATGACGTCGTGGCCGCATGGCACCGTTCGTGTCTTCCACCCTCTCGCCTTCGCTTTCTCGTAGAACGGCGGAAACGGCGAACCCGGGGTATATCCGGTAGCGAGGATGAACGTGACGTTCTCGATGGTCTGGATGCCTCCCGTGAGGCTGAGGGGCTGTTGCATCGTTCCGATCGGCTGCATGGTGCACTGCCGATCGACCCACTCGCGGTCTGCGACGTTCACCTTGAACGCTGCCGCAGGAATCGGCGGCACCTTCCAGCCCTCTCCCAGGTTCTCCACCCCTTCTCGAAACTGAAGGGACTGCGTTGCTGTCAGGTGCTGCATCTGATTCTCGCCGTCCTCGAGGACGAAGGCATCCAGATAGACCAGAGCGCGGATGTGCTCTGGTATCCGGTCCGCGACGCCGCTGACGACACAGCCGCCATACGAGTGGCCGCACAGCACGATGTCCGTCAGCTCCTCCCAGCGGATCAGATTCACCACGTCCTGAACGTGGGTGTCCAGATCGATCTCGCGAGCGAGGAGATGGGAGCGGTCCGCCACGCCGGTCAACGTCGGCGTGAACACGTCATGCCCTTGAGCCTGCAATGCTGTTCGAACACGCTTCCAGCACCAGCTTCCGTACCACGCACCATGTACGAGAACGAACGTGCTCATGTGACCTCCTCTACCGAAGCATCCACGTCAGGATCATGTTGGCGAGCCGGCCGAAAGGAGGCCGCACATGTGCGCACCATCGGCTCCCGCCGATGATCACGACGTACGGCGCACCGAATGTTCTTCATCGGGCATCTCTTCGTGCCCATGAAAGCAGACGCCCGATGGTGGATCCATCAGACGAAGGTATCGATGACACTTTCGTATTGATTGAGAATCAGCTGCTTACACTCACAGCTGAGCCGTGCTGGTCCCAAGGGACCATTCGCGCCGAGAGGACCAAGGACCTCACTCCCAGACGCGGATCTCGTGCACCGACCAGTACCAGTTGCGGACGGCCCGGCCGGTCTGGCGCAGGCGCAGGTAGCGCATCTCGGCCGGCGGCAGGCGCAGGTCGATGCGGGGTGACACCGGCTGCTCCGACCAGGCTCAGCGCGAACGGCGTGAGCACGGAGCCCGCGACGAGCGGCGTGAACGTCGCGCCGTCCACCGAGCCCTCGATCTCCAGGCGACGCGGGTAGTCGCCGAAGCTGCGGCGATCCATGACCAGGCGCAGGAACGCCGGCCGGCGCGGACGGTCGAACGCGACCTGGATCCATTCGGTGCCGTCCTGCTGCGTGCCGCTCAGCCACCGCGTCGCGTCGTTGCCGTCGACGGCCAGAGGCAGCGCCGCGACGTTGTGCGATGCGGACAGCGTGAGCGACGCGCGCGGGACCTCGGCGCCGGCAGGTTGCGGGAGCGCCACCGGCGTGGTCGATCGCAGCTCGACGATCGTGACCGAACCCCGCGTGGTCGTGCGGGCGACGTGCTCGGGCCGGGCGCGCATGTCCTCGATGACGCGCCGCGGGATGGCCGCGTCGCCATAGAGCTGGCCGTGAATCACGACGTAGCGCAGGCCGAGCGCACGGAACATCGCGAGCTGATCGGCGCCGGCGCCCTCGGTCGACGGCGGTCCGCGCAGGAAATCCTGCAGCGCCGAGCCGTAGCCGCTGTAGCCGTTGACGATGCGGTTGCCGTGGATCAGCGTGCGGAACTGGTAGCGGACGGCGGGATCGGGATCGCCGAGCGGCAGCTCGATCATCGGCCCTGGCGGCTGCGTCGCCAGCCATTCGTAGGCCGCGCGATCGCCAGCCATGTCCGCGGACGGAAACCGCTCGAGCGGCAGCGGCCCCATGTAGCCCTCGGCCATCGCCGCCACGCCGAGCACGAGCACGATGGCGGCTCGAATCGCCGGCGCCGTTACGCGATCGAGCAGCCGGACCGCGCCGTAGGCGGCGAGCACGGCCAGCGCGACGTAGACGACGGCCGCGAAGCGGGCCGGCGCACGCAGGCCGTCGAGGCCGGGCACCACGGCCGCGAGCCAGTCGTACGGTCCCGTCGAGAAGCGAAGGCCGTCCCGGATCACCGGCTCCGGCCCCATCGACAGCACGAACGCCACCACGGCAATCCCGGCATAGAGCGGCACGCCGACGCCGGCGGGTACGAGGGCGGGCGCGGCGCCGTCGCGACGCATCGCCGGCACCAGCACGCCCAGCGCGAGGACGATCACGAACCAGGCCGGGGAACAGCTCCTTCTCCCCTGCCCCGATCGGCAGGATCTTCGACCACAGGCGCGGCTGGTGGCTGACGGTGACGTAATCCGCCGGCCGCGCCCCGAACTGGACGGCGTCGCCGCGCGTCCGCGACAGTCCCTGATCGCGCTTCACGCGCAGGTAGGTGGCGGCGACCGGCGCGATGGCGACGCCGATCACGATGGCCGCCGCGGCCAGGTGGAGCGCGTGCGTGGCCAGGCGATCGCGGTGACGCGCCAGCTCGACGATCGCGACGATCGCCACCGGCACCGCGAGGAAGAACAGGAAATAGCCGTTCGACAGGCCCTGCACCACGAACGCGGCTGCGAAGCCAGCCAGCGCCCGCCGCGAGCCCGACGCGAAATAACGGTGCAGTGCCCACAACGCGATCGGCATCCAGCCGTTCATCAGCACCTGCAGGTGCGTGACGTGCGGCGCCCGGTTGGGGCACCACATGAACGCGAGCGCGGCCAGCACCGCGGCGTCGCGGCGTCCGGTGAGGTCGCGCGCCAGCAGGTACATGCCGATGCCGGCCAGCGCGAACGAGCCGATCAACGCGACGTTGTAGAGGAGGACGGCGTTGCCGGTCAGCCAGTAAATCGGCGCCAGCGGCACCGCGAGGCCGAGCAGGTGCTCGGAGTAGGCGAGCGTGTCCGGGTACGGGTAGAACGGCGGCGCCGTCCACAGGCCGCTCAGCCCGTGCCGCAGCCGATCGGCGTCCCACCCGAGGATCCACGCGTTCAGCAGGGGATCGCCGAAGGGCGCCGCCATCGTCGTGCCGGGCCGCAGCGCCAGCGGCCACGTCCAGACGATCGCGAGCGCAAGGAAGCCGACGAGGACGGCGGTCCGCTCGCCGGCGGCGGTGCGGAGCCAGGAAGTAAAGCGCGGGCCCATCGGGTGGGCCCGTTTGTACTCATCCGGCGCCGCCGCGCATCAGCGCTTCGGCGCCTTGGCGACGTGCTTGCCGGCCCAGTCGAGCATCAGGTCGGCAATCTCGAGGTTCTTCGTGTCCAGCATCATCATGTGCGTGACGCCGAGCATGCCCATCTCATCGAGCTTGAAGTAATCCGCCTTGGCGGTCCCCTGCTTCCCGGCGCGCCGCTTGTTGATGGCGTCGACGGTGGCCTGGCACTGCTGGCTGGTGTTGGCGTAGTCGCCCTTCACGACGAGATACGGGATCGCGTCGAAGTCGGCCGGTGTCAGGCCGCTCGGTGGCAGCGAGCAGCCGCCTTCGATGGTGATGAGGCCCTTGACCAGGTTCAGGTGGCCGCGCTCCTTGAGGATGCGCACCGCGTGGTGGCCCATGATCCCGGACTGCGAGTGCGTCGCGATCACCGCGCCGCCGAGCCGCTCCACCAGCAGCGCGAGGCCCTGCGGCGTCCACGTGTGGGCCGGCGCCAGTTCCTTCGGCGTGCAGGTGGCGCACGTGGATCCCGGCAGCATGACCTCGGCGTTCGGCAGCAGCTGCTTGTGAGTACTCGCCGACGGCGTCCAGCGGGAACACCGGGGCGACGTGCGGCTCCTTGGGGTTCACCGTCGCCGGATCCATCTGCGGATCGCCTGGGTCGCCGTGCTTGATCAGGCGGCCGCCGGTGGCGATGGTCGATCCGGCCGGCAGCATGTGGCCGAACCAGAACGTCCAGGCTTGCGTGTCGCTGATGCGGCCGAAGTTCGGGAGCAGCGCGGCGGCGCCGGCCGCGTCGCCGCCGAGCGCCTTGCTGCGGGCCTCGTGCAGCACCGAGTGGTCGAAGCCGGATCGGCCACGGCCCGCCTGATCGACGACGTAGGTGGCGACGCCCTTCCGGACGAAGTACGGGTACCAGCCCTCGCGCCCGTCCGGCGTCGACTCGAGCGCCGCACCGCTATGCGTCGAGCCGTGCACCATGATCACCGGCCAGCCGGGTCCCTTGATCTTCCCGGGGATCTGGAACTGCACGTACATCTGGCCGATCGTGATCTGCTGCGGCGTCGGCGCCGGCACCGGCTGGTTGGGCGGCGCGCCGGGGATCGACGCGTGCTCGCTGATCTTGGTGACGCCGCCGATGAAGAAGCTGCCTTGATCGGCGAGCGTGACAGGACCGCCGGTGAACCGCTTCTGCGGCGTCTGCGCGGCGGCGTCGTGGGAGACCGCCGCGGCGAGCACGATGGCGGCGGCGATGGAGAGGGCGCGAGTTGTGGGACGCATCGCCACACAAAATACGGCCAGCCAGGCTGATTCCGTGACCTGCGCCGATCCAGAATGCCGCGATGCCGTCGATCGAGCCCCTCCCCGCCGCGACCGTGGTCGCAATCGCCGGGCTGTTCGCGACGGTCCTGGCCCTGTGGGTCCGGCCCTGGTGGGTGCTGCTCGCCGCGCTGCTCGTGGCGGAGGTTGCGGGCTTCGTGTCCGGCATCCTGTCCGGACCGGCGGGGATCTGGATCCTGGGTCTGGCCACGGCGGTCTGGAGCTTCCGGCGCACCGTCGCGCGGTGGCAGCGGGTGCTCGGCTTCGTCGGGGTCGCCGGGATGGCAGGGCTCCTCGCCGCTCACGCCATGTCCGGCTTCCAGAACCCGGTGGTCCTGCGCGGCGTCGTCCTGTCATCCGGCGCGATGCCGTACACGCAGTACGTCAACTTCGACAAGACGCTCGCCGGCGTCCTCGTGCTGGCGATCGGCTGGTTCGCCCCGCTCCGCACGGTTCGCGACTGGGGCGCCACGCTGCTCCTGGCGGCGCCAATCGTCGCGGTGACGATCGTCGTCGTCATGGCGGCATCGCTCGCTCTCGGCTTCGTACGGTTCGATCCGCGCTGGACGCCGCTGTTCTGGGTCTGGGCGCCGATCAACCTGCTGCTGACCTGCGTCAGCGAGGAGGCGCTGTTCCGCGGGTTCCTGCAGCGCGAACTCGGCGTGCTGCTCGGCGGGCGCGCGTACGCGGCAACGACGGCGGTGGCGGTCAGCGCACTGGGGTTCGGTCTGGCGCACGCCGGCGGCGGCTGGCGCTACGTGCTGCTGGCCACGCTCGCCGGAACCGGCTATGCCCTCGCCTACCAGCGGACGGGGCGCGTCGAAGCGTCGATCCTCGCCCACTTCGCGGTGAACGCGACCCACTTCCTGCTGTTCACCTACCCCGCGCTGGCGTAGCAGCGGCTCAGCACAGCACCTCGACGACGAAGCCGCCCGGCGCCTTCACGTAGAAGCTCCAGGCGTGGGAGCGGGCCGGCGGATCGGCATCGAAGCCGTCGGCTTTCAATCGCGCGTGCAGCGCGTCGACGGCGGCCTCGGTCGGCTGGATGAAGCCGATGTGGAACGTCGCCGGGTAGTCGGCGGCGCGGGCCTTCATCAGGGTCAGGACCATGCCGCGCTCGTCGAACAGCACGACGAAGCTGGGATGATCGCCGGCGCCGGTGGCCTCGCCGGTGTAAGGGTTCGTGTGCGCCTGCAGGCCGAAGTAGGTCTCGAGGAAACGACGCGCCGCCGGCACGTCGGTCACGGTGAGGTTCAGGTGATTGAGGATCATCCGAGCCCCGCCGCGGCAAAGCGGGCGGTGAGCTCAGCACGCTTCTCGTCAGACGGTGCCAGCGTAACCGCGCGCTCGGCAGCGACCGTGGCGTACTCCCTGCGACCGAGCGCCAGCAGGGCCTCGGCTTCGACCAGGTACAGCAGCCACGCCTTTTCAGCTCCGACGTCGAGCGAGGGCGCAATGGCCGCAAGCGCCTCCTCCGCTCGCCCCTGCCGCCGCAGGTGGTCGGCGAGGAAGTAGCGCGTGATCACGACTGCCAGCGGCGCGTCCGACCCGGCGACTCGCCGCGCCGTGTCGACGGCGGCCTGCAGATGGTCGAGGGCGCCCGCGTGATCGCCCAGGCCCTGCAGGACGGCCGCAAGCTCGCTGTGGGCCTCGCCGCGCCAATGGTCGTCGGCCGGCATGGAGGCGAGCGCCTCGCGATAGGTGGCCGCCGCTTCCTCGAGGCGACCGGCCTGCCATAGCTCGAAGGCGGCCTTGGTGGTCATGACGGCGTCGCTCGCAGCTCGAAGCGCATGCCCGCGGGATCGCTGGCAGCGCCGGCCGACTGGAACCCGGCGCGTTCGAGCACACGTACAGACGCCGGGTTGGCCCATTCGGTTTCCGCCGCGATGACGCTGACGCCGGACTGCACGAACGCCCAGCTCGCCAGGCCCCGCACCATCTCGGTCGCATAGCCGCGGCGCTGGAACTCGGGCAGCACCGAATACCCCATCTGCACGACGCCGTCCCGCGGCGGGCCGAGGAACCCGCAACCGCCCACCAGCACCTGACCCGCCGCGGAGATGTCGCGGCAGAGGGCGTACCAGCCGAACCAGCCGGTCTCGTCGGGCGCGGCCTCCAGCCAGCCGAGGAACAGCGGCAGGGCGTCGGCGACCGACTCGGGCGGCCACGCCTGGGGCACGACGGCGTCGAGGAGAGCGGCGAACGCCGCCCGGTCGAGCAGCTCCGCCCGGGCGAGCGCCACCGTCGCGGCGATGAGGGTGAGGCGTCGGGTGACGATCATGAGGCGGGGCTGGCTGGCCCCGCCAGTCTACGCTGGGACGCGCGTCTTGCCGAACGTCTGGGTCGCGTAGCCGACGATCAACCCGACGATCGAACCGGGAATCATGATCTCGAGCCAGTAGTGGCCGCCCTGCTCGTTCGGCATCGCCGCGATCAGGAAGGCGAAGAACGCCGACACGAGCAGGCCGACGAGCATGCCCTTGCCGAGCGACCGTACGCGCGAGGCGTACCAGCCCACCAGGGCGCCGACGATCAGGCCCTTCATCGTCGAGCCGATGACGATGCCCATGATCTGCGGCGCGGTTTCGGGCGCGGAGACCAGGGCGGTGAGGCCGTCGAAGGCGCCGAGGACGGCGCCGAGCAGCAGTCCGAGTACAGGTTTGTTCATGTCACTCTCCTCGAGGCCCCTCTTACACGCGCCGCCCGGCCGCCTTTGCCCGATCCATCAGCAGTGTCCGTCAGCGGCGCTGCAGCCACGCGAACACCGCGCGCATGATCAGGTAAGCCGCCACCAGCAGGATGAACGTCCGGTAGCGGCCGGCGAAGCGGCCGGCGCGCTCGAACACGGACTCCGGATGCGCGTGCACGGCCAGGCCGGCGCGATAGCGCTGCAGATCGGCGACCAGGTCCGCGGCGTCGGCGTAGCGGCCGGCGGGCGCGTCCGCGAGGCACCGCGCCACGATCGCGCGCAGGCGGCGGGACGGCCGCGGCTGGAGCCCTGACAGGCCGCGCGTGATGGCATCAGCGGACGCCGGCGCAGGCGTCGCCGTCAGCAGCCAGTAGAGCAGCGCGCCGAGCGAGTAGACATCCGCCGCGGGTCCCGCCGTCGACGCGTCGCCGCGCGCCTGTTCCGGCGCCATGAACCCCGGCGTCCCGATCCGCGTGCCCGATGCCGTTCCCGTGCCAACTGACGACTCCGGAGTCGTCTCCGGATCAGGAGACGACTCCGGAGTCGTCGACGGGGCGGCGAGCACCTTGGCGACGCCCCAGTCGAGCACCAGCACCTCGCCGAAGGCGCCGACCATGACGTTCGACGGCTTGAGATCGCGATGCACGACGCCGGCCGCGTGCGCGAAGGCGACGGTCTCGGCGATGCGCTCGAAGACGCCGAGCACCGCGGCCTCGCCGGCGAGCGACGCCACGTGCTGCGGCAGCGTCTCGCCGCGCACGTACTTCATCACGTAGAACCAGCGGCCGTCATCGAGCACGCCCGCGTCGTGGACCGGGACGATGCCCGGGTGCTCGAGGTGCGCGAGAACGCGCGCCTCCTGGCGCAGCCGGGTCTCGAGATCGCTCGACGGCGCCGCCGCGTTCGACACCTTGATCGCGACCTCGCGCTCGAGCCGTCGATCGTAGGCGGCGTAGACCGTTCCCATGCCGCCGCGGCCGAGCGGGCGGCGGATCTCGTAGCGGTCCGGCGGCAGCGCCGGCCACGTCGCCGCCTCGCGGAGCCGCGCAATCGCGCCGTCGGCGAGCCGCGTCACGGCTCGATCTCCAGGCCGAAGATCTCGCGCGCCTCGCGTCGATATTCGTCGTCCGTCGCCGACAGCGCGCGCAGGTGGCCCAGCGCCAGCTCGCGGAACTGGCGCCGCGCCGCGTGCAGGTGGTTGGTCACCTGGCTGACGCTGATCCCGAGATCGCGCGCGACGGTGGCGTAGCTGGTATCAGACGTGGGCGCGAGATCGTGGCGCTCGAAGACGCGGAAGACGACGTCGCGTCCGGCATCGACGCAGGCGGCCTGCAGCGACGAAACGGCGCGGGCGAACAGGAAGCGCACCGTCTCGTCGTGGAAGAAGCGATCCGGATCGGCGATCGCCGTCGCCATGTCGTCCATCTCGCGCTCGGCGCCCGGGAAGTCGAGCGACAGCAGCGCCACCCCGCCGCCGCGTTTGTCCGCGGCCGCCGCCTTGCGCAGGTTCTGCACGAACCGATCGAGGCAGACCCGCAGGAAGGTGCGGAACTTCGACTGCGCCGGGTCGTAGCGCTCGACGTACTGCTTCTCGAACGCCGTGGCGAAGAACGCCTGGACCGCGTCCTCGGCCTCCTCCGCGGTGAGGCGCCACTGCAGCCGCAGGTAGTGATAGCTCGGCTTCCAGTAGCCGGCGGCGAGGTCGCCGAACGCGTCGCGCCGGACGCCGTCGTCGGCGCTGCGGACGCGCTCCAGCACCGATCGCCGCGTCGCCGGGAACCGCATGGCGCCGCCAGAGTACTTCACCCCGGCGGCGGCAGCCGGCTCGGTCATGCGGCGTCGGCGCTGACCCGAAGCGCGAGGCCGGAGGCTGGAGCGCTTGGACCGAGCCCGGCGGCGTGTGAGGCCGCGCGCACGTGCGGCATCATGCTGCCGCCGGGTCGAATTCCATCACGCCGAACGCGTTGCCCTCGGGGTCGGCGAAGTAGGCGGTCCAGCCGACGCCGGGCACCGCCATCTTCGGGGCCACGACCGTGCCGCCCGCCTGGACGATCTCTGCGGGTCGCGTCGTCGACCGACGGCACGGCGACGACGTTGGTCGGCGCCGGGCCGGGTCGTCGGCCGGAATCTCGAAATGGACGATACGCATCGCTCACCTCCGAGCGTCCTGTTACACAGAGGGACGGGCGTCCTTTGGCGAGGGATGAACCGAACTCTGTCAGCGCTCGACGTCGAGCGGCAGCGTCGCCGCGGGCTGGCCAGAGCTGGTGCCGACCAGCAGCTCGAACCGGCCCGGCTCGACGACGCGCTTCATCGATCGGTCGATCATCGAGAGCGCCTGCGGGCCGACCGTGAAGGTCACCGTCTTCTTCGCGCCAGGCTCGAGCGAGACGCGCTGGAAGCCGCGCAGCTCCTTGACCGGCCGCGTGACCGAGCTGACCACGTCGCGGACGTAGAGCTGGACGACTTCGTCGCCGGCCTTGGCGCCGGTGTTCGAGACCTCCACGGTGACCGTCGCCTGGCCGTCCACCTTGATCTTCGCGGGTTCGACCTTCGCCGCGGCCAGCGCGAACGTCGTGTAGCTCAGGCCGTGGCCGAACACGAACAGCGGGTCGCGGGTCGAGTCGTTGAAGTTGCGGAACGACGTCGGCTTGCGGTTGTAGTAAACCGGCAGCTGCCCGACGCTGCGCGGCAGCGTCACCGGGAGCTTGCCGCTCGGGTTCACGTCGCCGAAGAGGATCTCGCCAATGGCGGTGCCGCCTTCCTGGCCGACGTACCACGCGTCGAGGATCGCCGGCACCTTCTCGGCGAGCTGCGGGATGGCGAGCGGCCGGCCGTGAATCAGCACGGCGACGGTCGGCTTGCCGAGCGCGACGACGGCGTCCACCAGCTCCTGCTGCTGGCTCGAGAGCGTGATGTCCGCCGAGTCGCCGAGGTGCGAATCGGCCCAGGCTTCGCGCGACGTCGATTCGTTGGTGCCGAGCACGAGCACGACGGCGTCCGCCGACTTGGCGATCGGCAGCGCCTCCTGGATCCGGGCGCGGTTCTTCACCGGATCCGCGGGCTCGACCTTGTCGTTCCACCAGTTCGGCTCGCTCTCGGTGATCTTCACGCCTTCGGCGTAGACGACCTTCACAGCGCCGCCAGCCTTCGCCGTGATCCCGGCCAGCACGTCGACGCTGGGCGGCGGCTGCACGCTCGAATAGCCACCGACGTGGACGCCCTTGGCGTTCGGGCCGATCACGGCGAGCGTCTTGATCTTGGTACGGTCGAGCGGCAGGGCGTTGCCCTTGTTCTGCAGCAGGACGATTGCCTGGCGGGCGGCGTCGAGCGCAAGCGCGCGATGCTCGGGCGTCTTGACGACGGCTTCCGCTTCGTCGGCGTTCACGTACGGGTTCTCGAAGAGCCCGGCCAGGAACTTGCTCTCGAGCACGCGCGCGACGGACGCGTCGATAAGCGCCACCTTGACGGCGCCGCTCTTCACCGCATCGACCAGCGATCCATAGGTCTCGGGATCGGGCGTCTCGAAGTCGTTGCCGGCCTCCAGCGCCTGGATCGCGGCCTGCGGCCGATCGGCGGCGACCTTGTGGCGGCTGGCGAGCTGCGAGATGGCGTTGTAGTCCGAGACGATCACACCGCGGAAGCCCCATTCGCCCTTCAGCACGTCGTTCAGCAGCCAGTGGTTGACGTGCGAGGGCACACCGTCGATCTCGTTGTAGCTCGGCATGATCGCGTAGGCGCCGGCCTCCTTGATCGCGCGCTCGAACGGCCACAGGAACTCGGCGCGGAGCTGGCGCTCGCCGACCAGCGTCGGGGCGGTATTGATGCCGCCCTCGTGAGAGCCGTGCGCGGCGAAATGCTTGAGGGTGGCGAAGACCTTGCCCGGACCGAGCGGCAGGCTGCGGCCCTGGTAGCCGCGGACGGCGGCGATGCCGAACTCGCTGACGAGGAACGGATCCTCGCCGTAGGTTTCCTCGATGCGGCCCCAGCGCGGCTCACGCGCCAGGTCGATGACCGGCGACAGCACGATCTGGCAGCCGCGGGCGCGAGCTTCCTTGGCCGCGACGGCCATCGCGCGCTCCACCAGCGTCGGGTTCCAGGTGGCGCCGAGGCCGAGCGGCACCGGGAAGTGCGTCGCCTGCGGCGCGACGAAGCCGTGCAGGGCTTCCTCGTGGAACATCACCGGAATCCCGAGGCGGGTGTTCTCGAGCACCCACTTCTGGACCGCGTTGGTGAACTCGGCGTGCTTGCGCGCGCTCCGGACGTGGGGCCCGGCGGCCGTCCCGCCAATCTCGCTGGGCCGCGCCAGCTGTCCGAGGCCCAGGCCGAGGAGCGCGGGGGCGCCGGCCGGCACGAACGTACCCTCGGCGTCCTGCAGCGGCTTGAGCGTGGTCCAGCGGGTCGAGAGCTGGGCGACCTTCTCTTCGAGCGTCATCCGCCCGAGCAGGTCGGCCACGCGCTCGGCCACGGGACGCTTGGCGTCCTTGTAAACGGGCGCCGATTGCTGCGCCGACAGCATCGCCACCGATGCCGCCGCGAGGGTCAGGGTCGCGGCGAGGCCGGCAGTCAGAGTGGTGGAACGAGGGGCGGACATGTCGATCCGATCTCCTTGGCAGCAGGAATAGTCGCAGACAGCAACAAACGGGTGGCGACACCCTACCACAGCCGCAGGCCGGGCAGAGGCCGGGCCGAGGCCGGGCGCGCTCTAGGCGGGGTTCAGAATCTGCAACGAGACGGACTGGATGAAATCCTTGGCCTTCACGCGGTAGGCGGCCATGTGGGGGGCCGCGGAGTGGGCCTTCAGGGCGGCGACGTCCCGCCATTTCTCGACCACCACGACGACGTCGGGCCGGAGCGGCGGCTGGACGGCGATGTCGGTCGGGGCGTCGACCGCGGCGCCGTACTCGATGCACCCGTCCTCGGCGTGGACAGCCGGCACGTTGGCGTTGAACACCTCGAGGAATTGCGCGCGCGTCCCGGGCGCCAGAGTGACGGTGGCAAGAACGTGAATCATGATTGGTGGCGTCGGCCTCTCACGGCCGCCGCAGGGCGGCCTTCCAACGTGCGTCTGCAATTCGCCGCGCTGGGCGCGCGGCGGCGCCGCACGCGGGCCGCCACAGTATACGCAAGCAATCGCGATCTGCCAGGATGCGCCATGCGCGCCCCTACTCCCCTCGCCGCGATCCTCGCCCTGGCCGGTTTCGCCCTGCCCGGCGCCTCTGCCGCGAACGCCGACCCGCTGGTCCACACCTACTCGATCGTCGCCCGCGATCCGGCGACGGGCGAGATGGGCGTCGCCGTCCAGTCGCACTGGTTCTCGGTCGGCTCGATCGTCACGTGGGCCGAGGCCGGCGTCGGCGCCGTCGCCACGCAGTCGCTGGTCGACCCCGCCTACGGCCCGAAGGGCCTGGACCTGATGCGCCAGGGCGTGCCGGCGCCAAAGGCGCTCGAACAGCTCGTCGCCGCTGACGCCGGGCGCAACGGACGCCAGGTGGCGATGATCGACGCGACCGGGGCGGTCAACGCCTACACGGGCTCAGGTGCCATTGCCGCCGCCGGCCACCACGTCGGCGCGCAGTATTCCGTCCAGGCCAACATGATGGGCAAGCCAAGCGTGTGGCCGGCGATGGCCAAGGCGTTCGAGGCCGCGACCGGATCGCTCGCCGATCGCCTGGTCGCCGCGCTCGAAGCGGCGGAACGCGAGGGCGGCGACATCCGCGGCCGCCAGTCGGCGGCGCTGGTGGTCGTCAAGGCCAAGGGCAGCGGCAAGCCGTGGGTCGGCGCGGATCGCGTCTACGACCTGCGCATCGACGATCACCCGCAGCCGGTGGCCGAGCTGAAGCGTCTCGTCCGCCTTCAGAAGGCCTACACGCACGCCAACCGCGGCGACGAGCTGATGACCGAGAAGAAGGTCGCGGAGGCGCTGAAGGAATACGCGGCGTCGGCCCGGATCGCGCCCGAGATCGTCGAGCTGCCCTTCTGGCAGGCAGTGACGCTGGCCTCCATCGGCAAAGAGGCCGAGGCGGCGCCGATCTTCAAGGCGGTCTTCGCCAAGGAACCCATCTGGGCCGATCTGCTCGAGCGCCTGCCCGCGGCCGGGCTGTTCCCAGACGATAAGCCCCTGATCGACCGGATCAAGAAGCTGAAGCCATAGCGGCCCAGGCAAGGTCAGCTGCAGCTCGATCGGCGGACTCGCTTTCTCAGTATGCTGATCGCATGCACGCGCGCGCCTGTGCGCTGGCGCTGAGTCTGGCGATGCTCGGCTGTGATGAGTCTGACGGCCCGTCGACTCCATCCGGATCGACCACAGCGACCGTCCGCATCGTCTTCATGGGTGCGACGGCACGCCGCACCGATCTCCCGGCGTCAGCACAGGCGTGCGTCAACGGTGTCGGCGCGACACACACGCATCCGAGCTGGCGCAGCTTCGCGACCGTTCCGATGCAGCCAGTGCCTCCGGACCGCTACGAGATCTCCTTCACCGATGTCCCAGTCAATACGCGCGTATCGTTCAGAGTGAACGATCAGAACTCGTGCGACGAGAACCCCACGGGTGCAGTGACGCGGAATGTGTTGGTGAACGACGTCCGGCTGATGCAGAACACCACCACGCCCGGTAACGGCGACGAACCGGGCTACGCTTTCAGCATCGCTCCGAACGGCGCGATCAGTCAGTGAGGCGCGTCAACCCGCGGCGGCCACGCCGCCGCGCACGGCGCCGTCGTCGGACACCACGAAGACGTCGCGGTCGGTCGCCACGAGCACGACCGAGTCGCCGACCGAGAGGCGCAGGCGATCGAAGGCGTCCGGCGACAGATCGACGCGCGCGGCGTCGCCCCACGCCGTCTTCAGCTCGACGCGGACGATCGGTCCGGCCCGGTGGACGTGGACGAGCGTCGCCGGGAAGCCCGGCGTGCCGCTCGACGCCGGCTCGATCGCGACGGCGTGCGGGCGAACGTACAGCTTGCCGCTCCCCTGCGCCGGCGCGCGCCCGGCCGGCACGTCGACAGGGACCCCGCCCACGACGACCCGCCCGTCCTGGATCTGGTAGTGCCACACGTTGACGTCGCCGAGGAAGTCGAGGACGAACGGCGACGCCGGGTTGGCATAGACCTCGTCCGGGCTGCCGACCTGCTCGATCTTGCCGTGGTTCATGATCACCACGCGATCGGCGAGCTCGAGCGCCTCGTCCTGGTCGTGGGTGACGAACAGGCTGGTGACGTGCAGCTCGTCGTGCAGCCGCCGCAGCCAGCGCCGCAGCTCCTTGCGCACCTTGGCGTCGAGCGCCCCGAACGGCTCGTCGAGCAGCAGCACGCGCGGCTCCACGGCGAGCGCGCGGGCGAGCGCCACGCGCTGCCGCTGGCCGCCCGACAGCTGCGACGGGTAGCGCTGTGCCAGCGAGTCGAGCTGCACCAGCGTGAGCAGCCGCTGCACCGAGGCGCGGATGTCCTTCTCGGACGGCCGGTCGCGCCGCGGCCGGACGCGCAGCCCGAAGGCGATGTTCTCGAACACGGTGAGGTGCCGGAACAGCGCGTAGTGCTGGAAGACGAAGCCGACCCGCCGCTCGCGGACGCTCTCGTCGGTCGCATCGGCGCCGTCGAAGTGGATCGACCCCGAGTCGGTCGGCTCGAGGCCGGCGATGATGCGCAGCAGCGTGGTCTTGCCCGAGCCCGAGGGCCCGAGCAGCGCGACCAGCTCGCCGGAGTCGACCCGCAGATCGACCTGGTCGACCGCGGCGAAGGCGCCGAAGCGCCGGCTGACGTTGCGAACTTCGATGGACATGACGGACTCGTTCCCGGACGCGGCTACGACTCGCGGAGGCGCCAGGCGACCAGGCTTTTCAGCACCAGCGTGACGACGGCCAGCAGCGTGAGCAGCGAGGCCACCGCGAACGCCGCGGCGAAGTTGTACTCGTTGTAGAGGATCTCGACGTGCAGCGGGATGGTGTTGGTCTGGCCGCGGATGTGGCCCGAGACCACCGACACCGCGCCGAACTCGCCGATGGCGCGCGCGTTCAGCAGGATCACGCCGTAGAGCAGGCCCCAGCGGATCTTCGGCAGCGTGACCCGCCAGAACATCGACCAACGTGCTGGCGCCGAGCGACAGCGCCGCTTCCTCCTCGTCGGCGCCCTGCGCCTCCATCAGCGGGATCAGCTCGCGCGCGACGAACGGCACGGTCACGAAGAGCGTCGCCAGCACCAGGCCGGGCAGCGCGAAGATCACCTTGTAGCCATGCGTCGATCAGCCACGGGCCGAAGTGGCCCTGGGCGCCGAACAGCAGCACGAACACCAGGCCCGACACGACCGGCGAGACGGCGAACGGCAGATCGATGAAGGTGACCAGCGCGCGCTTGCCCGGGAAATGGAAGCGCGCGATCGCCCACGCCGCGGCGATGCCGAAGGCGGTGTTCATCGGCACGGCGAGCACGGCGACCGTCATCGTCAGCAGCACGGCGGACGTCGTGTCCGGCGTCGGCCAGCGCGGCGAGGTACGCGCGCCAGCCCTGCTCGAACGCCTGCGAGAACACCGCCGCCAGCGGCACGACCAGGAAGCAGCCGAGGAACAGCAGCGCGGCGCCGGTGAGCAGCAGCCGCACCCACAGCGGATCGTGGACGGCGGGGCGCGTGCTCATACGGTCGCCTGCAGCGGCGCGTTGCCGCGCCGCCGCGCCCACGCCTGCAGGACGTTGATCGCGAGGAGCAGGGCGAACGACACCACCAGCATCACGCTGGCGATCGCCGTCGCCCCGGCGTAGTCGTACTGTTCGAGCTTGGTCATGATCAGCAGCGTGGCGATCTCGGTCTTGAACGGCAGGTTGCCCGAGATGAACACGACCGATCCGTACTCGCCGAGCGCGCGGGCGAAGGCCAGCGTGAAGCCGGTGACCAGCGCCGGCAGCACGCCCGGCATCGTGATGCGGACGAAGGTCTGGCCGCGGCTCGCGCCGAGGCTGGCGGCGGCCTCCTCGACCTCGAGCTCGAGATCCTGCAGCACCGGCTGCACCGTCCGCACGACGAACGGCAGGCCGATGAACGTCAGCGCCAGCGTCACGCCGAGCGGCGTGAACACCACCGGGATGCCGAGCGGCACCAGGTACTGCCCCAGCCAGCCGTTGCCGGCGTAGACGGCCGTCAGCGCCAGGCCGGCGACCGCCGTCGGCATCGCGAACGGCAGGTCGACCATCGCGTCGACGATCCGCCGCCCCGGGAACGGATAGCGGACCAGGACCCACGCGACCAGCAGCCCGAACACGGCGTTGATCGCCGCCGCGACGAACGCGGCGCCGAACGTCAGCCGGTAGGCGGCCAGCGCGCGGCTGTTCGAGACGGCCTCGATGAAGTCGGCGCCGCTCATCCCCGAGGCGCGCAGGAACACGCCGGCGAGCGGGATCAGGACCAGCAGGCACAGGTAGGTCAAGCGTGACGCCGAGGGCCGGGCCGAAGCCCGGCAGCACCCGCCGCGTCACGCCCGAGCCACCCGATCCTGGTCCTGGCACGCGTGCACTCACCGACCCTCCTGGTTTTCCTTCACGATCTGGTCGAACACGCCATTGTCGTTGAAATGCTTGCTCTGCGCCGCCTTCCAGCCGCCGAACGCCTGGATGTCGACGAGTTCGAGCTTCGGGAACACCGCCGGGTACTTGGCCAGCTCCGACTCGAGCCGCGGCCGGTAGTAGTTCTTCGCCGCGATCGCCTGCGCTTCCGGCGTCCACAGGAACTTCAGGTAGGCGTCCGCCACGGCGCGGGTGCCGCGGCGATCGACCACCTTGTCGACGATCGAGACCGGCGGCTCGGCGAGGATGCTGAGCGACGGCACCACGATCTCGAACTGATCCTTGCCCAGCTTCTCGCGCGCCAGGAGCGCCTCGTTCTCCCAGGAGATGAACACGTCGCCGATGCCGCGCTGCACGAAGGTGGTCGTCGAGCCGCGGGCGCCCGTGTCGAGGACCGGCACGTTCTTGAAGAGGCGCTTGACGAAGTCCTTGGCCTTGGCCTCGTCGCCGCCGAAGGTCTTGAGGCCGTAGGCCCACGCCGCCAGGTAGTTCCAGCGGGCGCCGCCCGACGTCTTCGGGTTCGGCGTGATCACGGCCACGCCGGGCCGCGCCAGGTCGTTCCAGTCCTTGATCTTCTTCGGGTTGCCCTTGCGGACCAGGAACACGATCGTCGACGTGTAGGGCGTGCTGGCGTTGGGCAGCCGCGTCGCCCAGTTGGCGGGAATCAGCTTGCCGGGCGCCACCAGCGCGTCGACGTCGTAGGCGAGCGCCAGGGTGACGACGTCGGCCTCGAGGCCGTCGACGACCGCGCGCGCCTGGCGTCCCGAGCCGCCGTGCGACTGGTTGATCGTGACGTCCTGGCCGGTCTTGGCCTTCCACTGCCTTGGCGAAGGCGGCGTTGATCGCCTGATACAGCTCGCGGGTCGGATCGTAGGAGACGTTGAGGAGCGTGACGGGCTTGCCCTGGGCCGCGACCGGCCGGCGAAGCCGCCGAGGAGGAGGAGGGCCGCCGCAGCGGCGACCGACGAGAGGAGGAACGAACGACGCATGACACTCACCTTTCCGGGCCGTGGCCCGAGCTGAACGGCCCGATGTCGACGGGCAAAACTAGAAGGCAATCTGGAACCGCGTGAACAGCGCGTGCTCGTCGGGCCGATCGGCGCCGGCGAGGGCGCCGCCATCGAACCGCGTCAGCTCGTAGTCGGCGGCGATCTTCACGTTGCGATTCAGGTACCAGTTGAGGCCGACGCCCGCCGCGCTCGCCTGCCGCGCGGCCGCATCGGGGTTGGCGAACACCGGGAACGCGGCATCGTCGACGGTCAGCGCGTTGGCGCGCGCGACGATCTCGAACGCGCCCCAGTCGCCCTTGCCCGGAGCGAAGGGCTTGCGCGGCGCGATCGCCCGGCCGGTCGCCGTCTCGCCGGTCAGCACCCAGGAACCGGTCAGCTGCCAGGACTGCTGCTCGATCTCGTCGGCGGTCGTGGCGCGGCGGACCTCCTGTCGCGACACCACGTACTCCGCCTGCAGACCGAGCTGGCCCAGATAGTACTGCCCGTGCGTCGTGAACCGCGTGCGGCTGCCGTCGGCGACGGTGGTGTTCGGCACGGTGCCGTCGGTGCGATAGCGGAACCACACCAGCTGCCCGCCGCTGCGCAGCTGGGCCAGCGCCGGCGCGGCGACGGTGCCGACTTCCTTGCCGCCGCTGCCGCCGATGCCGATCGTCAGCGACTGCAGGCGCTCGTGGCCGCCGGTCTTGAACGGCGAGAACAGCAGCCGGCCGAGGACATCCTTGCTGTCGGCGGTGTCGACGTCGCCGCTGCCGCCGTCGATGACGCCGTTGAACACGCCGACCTGGTAGGTCAGCCACGGCGCGAGGTCGCCGTAGACCTGGATGCCGACGTCGCGGTTCGGCACCAGCGCCGTCGGCAGCGCGCGCTCGATGAACAGGATGTCGGTCGCCGACAGCAGCCGCTCCTGGCCGAGCGGCGGCTTCTGCTTGCCGGCGCGCAGGTTGAAGACCTTGGCGAAGCGCGCGTCGAAGTAGGCGTCCTGCACCACCGCGACGCCGCCGCCGAAGTCGCTCATGATCCGGAAGTCGAAGATCTTGAAGAACGTCGCCTCGACGATGGGACGCGCCCGCCGCAGCCCGAACGTGTCGATGCCGCGGTTGTCGTCGTCGTCGCCGTAGTAGCGGCTGTCGGCGTGCAGGTAGCCGCGGATGCGGAGGCGGAAGGCGCTGTCGGCCGAGCGGAGCTCGAAGCCGCCGGCGCCGGCCACCGCGACGGGCGCGGTCGCCTGGGCCGCGGTCGCGGCTTCCTTCTCGATCTCGAGCTGCCGCGCCAGGATGCGGAGCTGCTGGTCGAGCGTCGTCGATCCGCTCTTCGGGGGTCTGCGGAGCCGCCTGCGGATCCGCCGGCGCGGACGCCGGCTCCGATGCCGGCGCTGGCGTCGGCGGCGGAGCCGGCGTCTGGGCCGCCGCGGGGCGGGCGGAGCCGGTCAGGAGGGCCGCAAGCGCAACGGGCGCGGCGGCGAACGGACGCACGGAACATGGATCTCGCTTCCTCAGTTGGCAGACGCCCCAGCGCCCTGGACACGACCGCACGCCGATACATCGGAGCGATCAGCACGCGCGAGCCGCACACGCGCAGAGCAGAGCCTCTGCACGGCGCTCACGCGGGTTCAGTTGTGGGGAACGAAGGGGCCCGTGCCGGCGGCGGACGCCGCGGCGACGAGCTACTTACAGCGGCAACAACAACACGCCGTGGCCGGGCGGCCGGGCGTAATGCCCCCGACGTGGTGGACGGGGGCCGTGGGCGGCAAAAAGGCGTGGAAAGAACGCGCTCCGCTCATGACCCGGTCAGGGTAGCACGACTGAGCGGCGCTGCAACCCTGCTGTCCGGCTATGACACCGTGCGAGCCGGCAAAACCCGGCAATCGCAGGAACTGCCACACCACTCCGGAGTCCTGTGGAAAACGACTCCGGAGTCGTAGGGAAACGACTCCGGAGTGGTGGCAGGAATGGCCTACTCGTTGTTGTTCGACGTGCCGGCGCCGCTGATGGACGGCAGCTCGAAGCCCTTGCGGTACGTCCGCGTCAGGAGCGCGCTCGCTTCCTTGTCGCCGACGATCGTCTCGTTCTTGCCGTCGAAGGTGAGCGCCCGGCCGACGCGGTAGGAGATGTTGGCCAGGTGCGGCAGCGCCGACGACAGGTGGCCTTCGAGCACGTCGCAGGTCAGCAGCTTCGGATCGTCGGCGCGGACGGCGTCGATGAAGTTCTGGTAGTGCGGGTACTCGATGCTGGTCAGCACCCGCGGATCGCTGCCGGTCTCGCCGGCCGTCGCGGCGTCCGCGCCAGGCCCCTTCTCCATCTTGCGGCCGAGGAACGACTGCCACTGGCGGCCGTCTGCGTCGATCCAGAGATAGCCCTCGGTGCCGTAGAAGATGTTGCCGATCTCGACCGGTCCCTCGGCGTTCGTGGCCTGGCCGCGGGTCGCGAACTCCATGACGATGCCGTCGCCGTACTCGTAGGTCGTGGTCTGCAGGTCCGGCGTCTCCTGCGACGCGGGCGGACCGAAGTAGCCGCCGACCGACTTGATCTTGACCGGGTGCTCCTGCTTGCCGAGGCCCCAGCGCGCGATGTCGAACTGGTGCGGGCCCTGGTTGCCGGTGTCGCCGTTGCCGTAGTCCCAGTGCCAGTGCCAGTTGTAGTGGAAGCGGTTGCGGTTGAACGGCCGCAGCGGCGCCGGGCCGAGCCACAGGTCGTAGTTGACCTTGGCCAGGTAGGCCGCGTCGTAGATCGGCTCGACGGTGTTCGTCGCTTCGTTGAGCTTGTACTGCTCGCCGTGCCGCCATCGGGCCGTCGGGGTACTTGCCGATGCCCGGCCGCGGCTTGAAGCACAGGCCGCGCGCCATGTAGACCTTGCCGATGCCGCCGCCCTTGATGAACTCGATCGCCTTGATCACCGCCGGCCGGCTGCGGTTCATCGTGCCGACCTGGACGATCTTCTTGTAGCGCGCCGTCGCCTGCACCATGCGCCGGCCTTCGACGACCGTGTGGCTCGACGGCTTCTCGACGTAGACGTGCTTGCCCGCCTGCAGCGCCCAGATGGTGGCGAGCGCGTGCCAGTGGTTCGGCGTGGCGATGATGACCGCGTCGACGTCCTTGTCTTCGTAGACCTTGCGGAGGTCCTGCTCGAAGCCGGGCTTGTAGCTCGTGACCTCGGCGAGCGCCTTGTCCTCCAGACGCTGGAGGCCGACGTTCTCGTCGACGTCGCAGAGCGTCTTGACCTCGACGTTGGCGAGCTTGGCGAAGCCGCGCTTGACCGAGTTGCCTTGCCCGCGGACGCCGATGCTCGCGACCACGACGCGATCGTTGGCGCCGATGATCCGCGGATTGATGTGCGGCGCCGCACTCACTTCGGCCGGCGTCAGCAGGTTGGCCCCCGCAGCCAAGCCAGCGACGGCGCCCAGCGTTGTCCCGAACTGCCGCCGCGAGATGTCGCGACCATCTTGATTGCGTCCCACCACACACCTCCAGGCCGGCCCGCCACGGCTCGGCTGGAGCCGTGGCTGGCGCGGATTGTCGTACGTTGGGGGAGTATAGCCCCTGCGTTGCCGGGCCGGCTACCGGGTCCCGACCCGCATGCGCAGGCTCACGCCGACGGTCCGGGGATCGCCCGGCTGTCCGACGTAGAGCCCGGTATTGCCAGGTGCCGCCGTGAGCAGCTCGTAGTACTGCTCGTCCAGCAGGTTGCGCGCCCAGACGGTCAGTCCCCAGCCGTTCGCCCAGCGGACCCCGGCGCGCAGGTTGAGGAGCCCGTAGGCCGGCACGACCAGGTAACTCGACGCGCTCGGGCTCGAGGAGAAGTCGGTGCGATAGCTGGCGTCCAGGCCGCCGTAGACCTGCGCCGACCGGCCCAGCGCCTGGACGGGCCGGCCGTACTCGCCACCCGCGGTGATCGACCACTTCGAGATGCCCGGCAGCACCGAGCCGGAGATGTCCTTCACCTGCGGCCCGCCCGTGTCCTCGAGGGGCGGCGGGGCGTCCTTGAACGAGACGTAGCGCCCGTCGGTGTAGGCGGCGGCGCCGTAGAGCGTGAAGTTCGCGGTCACGCGGGCCTGGGTGTCGAACTCCACGCCGCGGACCCGCACCTTTTCGGCGTTGGCGAGATAGCCGCGCAGCACGCCGACGCTGGCGTTGACCACCTGCGTCTGGAAGTCCTTGATGTCGGTGTTGTAGAGGGTGAGGTTGGCGGTCACGCCGCGCGCCAGCTCGGTCTTGACGCCGAATTCGACGTGACGTGCGTCCTCCGGCCGCACCGTCGCCGCGGACAGCACCGGCTGGTCCCGGCTGTCGGTCGGGACGCCGTTCAGGTTGAGGCCGACCGACTTGAACCCGGTCGAGTAGGTCGCGTAGCTGTTCACCTGGGGCGTGAACGCGTAGGCCACGGTGAACTGGCCGGAGAGGTTGGTGTCGTTCACGTCGGCGGTGTAGGCCTGGGGCGCGAGGATCGACCGCTGCAGCGCGATCAGGGCGGGGTTGGTGGTCTGCAGCCCGCCATAGATCTGCTGGTCGAAGTCCACGTCCTTCTGATCGTAGTTCAGGCGGAGGCCCGGCAGGAGCCGCAGGCGATCGGTGACGCTCCACTCGACCTGCCCGAACAATGCGGCGCTGGTGTTGTTGAAGGTGAGGAACTGGTCGTAACCGTAGCCGTCGAGCAGGCCCGGCGTGGCGGCGTTGGCGCTCGGCGCGAGGAGGAACCGCGCCGCCGCCGAGCCCTGCTCCTGCCGGAACGACGGGTTCGAGACGAGGTGCTGGTCGAAGAAGAAACCGCCCGCGACCACGTTCAGGTTCGAGGTGAGGTCGCCCGCGTAGCGGACTTCCTGCGTCCACTGATGCTGCTTCGAAGGCGCCGCCGAAATCGTGGTGACTGGCAGGCCGATGAAATCGCGATCGTTCGACGGGTTCCAGTCCCAGTACCGGTAGGCGGTGGTGGACGTGATGCTGCCGCGGCCGACCTTCTTGTCGATGTTGAGCGCCGTCCCGCCCATGTCCTGGTGCGACCGCAGCGCGCTGTCCACGTCGGTCAGCCGATCGAACGCGTTGAAGCTCGGCGCGGTGTAGTGCAGGTCGGCGGCGATTTGCGGGTACTGGCGGTTCGCCGGACGCAGGGTCGGGGCGACGCCGGCCACGACCTGCGTGTAGCCCTCCGGGCGCTGCCGCGTGTGATCGATCGCGAGCGTGACGGCGAGCTTGTCCGACGGCGCGTAGAGCACCTGGCCGCGGAAGCCGAGATTGTTCAGCCGGTTGGTGTCGTCGCCGCTCACGACGTTGGTGGTGAAGCCGTCGCGCCGCGTGCCCGAGAACGCCACGCGCCCGGCCAGGCTCCGATACAGCCGCCCGGAGACGGACGCGCGGGCCTGCACGTAGCCGTTGTTCCCGGTGCTCAGCTCGACATCGCTCTCCCTGGCGAAGGTCGGCTTTCGCGAGGTCACGTTGATCGCGCCCGCCGTGGTGTTCTTGCCGAACAGGGTGCCCTGCGGGCCGCGCAGTACTTCGACCCGCTCGACGTCGAGGAAGTCGAGGGTCGCCGCCGCCGGGCGGGCATAGAAGACCCCGTCCACATACATCCCGACGCCGGGCTCGATGCCGTCGTTGGTGAGCCCGAACGGAGCGCCCAGGCCGCGAATCTGGATCGACGAATTGCGCGGGTTGGTCGAATAGAACGTGACGGTCGGCACCAGCTCCTTGAGCCGGTTCACGTTGAAGGCGCCCGTGTCCTCGATCAGCTGGCCGTCCACGACGGAGACCGGGATCGGCACTTCCTGGGCGATCTCCTCGACGCGGCGCGCCGTCACGACGACGCTCTGCGAGATCCGCGACGGCCGGAGCTCGACGTCGACGGCCGCCTGGCGGTCGGCTTCGACGGCGACCTTCTGCGCGGTGGACTCGAAGCCGTCGAGCGTGGCTTCGACACGATAGGCGCCGGGCGCGAGGCGCTCGGCGCGATAGGCGCCCTGAGCGTCCGTGATCACGACGACGGTCGCGCGCGTCGTGTCGCTGACGACCCGGACGGTGGCGCCAGGCACGGTGCCGCCCGACGCGTCACGGACGACACCGGCGACCACGCCTCCCGGCGACTGGGCGCGGGCCGCGATCGGCGCGGCCAACAACGCCGCGATCGCGGCGGCAAACACTCGGGTCCACAAGGTCGACATCATCGTCTCCGGCGGTGCCGCATGCACCGCAGCAGGGCCGCGTGCACGCACGCCGGCCATTTCCTACCTGCCCAATGAACAGATAGCCGGAGACTGAATGGAACCCGAGATGGGTATCAGGAGGAGATGGGCGCCTCTCTCACCAGGCAGTCGCCGGCTGCATACACGCGCACCGACACGAGGCCGGCGGGCAGCAGCAGGAGCGACGACAGGTGAGGAGGTTCGAACGCACGAGGTGCAGGTAGTCTACGTCGTGTTACGCGCCAGTTGTCAAGTTCACTGCCGCCGGCGTTCGGCGTCGATCACCCAGGCGGGCGATTCGTAGTGGGCCGCCACGATCAGGGTCTCGGTGATCTTGATGCCCAGGTTCTCGCCGTTGGTCTGCCACTTGGCGCCGATGGTGGCCTTGCCGGTGCGCAGCGCCGCCATCTCGAAGCCGACGTGGTGGCCGTTGGCGAACGGATAGGCATAGCGCTCGACCTCGAGCGCGGGACTCCCGTATTCGCCGCCCAGGACCTTCCGCATCTCGCGATAGACGTCCATCGTCGAGCCTTCTTCGGTCGGCAGCGAAACCAGCACCTTGGTCAGGCCGTGCTCGCCGAAGAGCGCGATGACGATGGCCGGCCGGTCGTTGAGCTGGCCGAGGAACACCAGATCACCGCCCGTGGCTTCCTCTTCGAACTGGAAGCCGTGCGCCGCCAGGGCCTTCCGGGTCTCGTCGATCGTGGCGCCCCACCGCGTGCCGGCGAACTGGAAGCTCTGCGGCGAGGTGTCGGCCGTGGCGTCGACCGTCGCGGCCGGCGGCGCCTGCGCGGACAGCGTCGGCGGAAGGGACGAACCGACGACCTGCGCGGTCAGGCTGGCGAAGGCAAGGGCAAGTACCATGTGCACATTACGACCATCGGCACAGATCCAACGGCGCCACAACACAGCCGTGGGAATCCTGGACATGCTGGTGGAAACGGGGTGATTTCGTGCAGTGACGAGCTGGCTCACTCGATGCTGACGGTCTCCCCCGTGGCCGCCGAGCGCTCGATGGCGGCCATCACGATCTGCGCCTCCAGGCCGGCGCGGAACGACGGGCCGACGGGCGCGCCGTCGAGGATCGACTGGAGGAAGCGCCAGGTCTGGTCGTAACGGAAGACCTGCAGCGGATCGCCGGCGCGCGGGTCGCGTGGCGAGCCGGGCTCGATCAGGAAGCTCTCGGGCACCGCGACGCGCTCGAAGCGGCCACCCTTGCGGCCCATCTGGACGCCGTGCGGATCGCCGAGCCGATAGCTGGCGCTGGCGCCGGTGCCGTTGATTTCGCAGAGGTCGTGGCCGGTCGGCGCCGTCGCCGCGGCCGCTGGCGACCTTCGTGCTCTCGAGGCAGGCGGTGGCACCCTGCCTGAACGTGCCGATGCAGGCGACCCAGTCGTCGACGTCGGCCGGGTGCGACGCGCCGGCGGCGTCGATGCGCGAGTCGTAGACGCGGTGCATCAGCGCGCTGATCTTCGCGAACGGGCCGATCAGATGGTGCCCGTAGTCGAGGCGATGCGAGAGCATGTCGCCGAGCTCGCCGGTGCCGGCTTCCGACTTCAGCTGGCGCCACGCCAGATCGCGACGGCCCCAATCCTGGAAGCGCTGTGCACGGAAATGCACAGGATCGCCCAGTGCGCCGCTCGCCACCAGGTGTCGCAGGTACCGCATGGCCGGCACGAAGCGATACGTGAACGCCGTCATGTGGACGACGCCGGCCGCCTCGGCCGTTTCGAGCATCTCGCGGGCCTCGGCGACCGTCATCGCGATCGGCTTCTCGCACAGCACGTGCTTGCCGGTGCCAATCGCGGCGAGCGCGATGGCGTGATGGACGCGGTTCGGCGTCGCGATCACGACGGCATCGACGCCGTCGTCACGCGCGATCTCGAAGGGATCCGTCGTCGTGCGGCTCACCCCGGTGGCTTGCGCCGCGCGCTCGAGCGCCACCGGGTTGACATCGCACAGCGCGACGATTTGAGCGTCGGGGCAGAGCGCGACGCCGGGAACGTGGTTGGCGAGCGCGATGCCGCCGGTGCCGATGAGCGCGACCCGTATCATCGCGCTCTACTCTATCCATCCCCGCTAGCGCTGCAAGCGAAAGTGTACGGTCACCGTCACGATCACCGGCACCGCGACGCCGTTGAGACGCGTCGGCGCGTAGCGCCACTGCCTCACCGCGTCGAGCGCGGCGCGATCGAGCAGCGTCACCGAGCGCAGCACGCGCGCGTCGCGCACCGTGCCATCGACCGCAATCACCGCCTCGATGATCACCATGCCCTCGACGTTGGCCGTTCGCGCGATGGTCGGATAGATCGGCGCGACGTCGTGCACCTTCGTCGGCATGTTCAGCGCGGTCACCCGCACAGGCTTCTGCGGGACGGGCGGCGGCGGGGGCGGGGGCTGCGGCATACCGTCGCCGGTGCTGCCATCGGGCCGAAGATGTCGCGGTGACCGCGGTCGGATCGACGACACAGTCTGCGCACTCGACGGACGGCGCGCGCGGCTGCTCGTCGACGATCTCGTCTGGAGGCTCGACAGGCGCGACGATTCTGCTCGTTCGGCTTGCGCCGTCGCGGTTGTGCGCTTGATGGCCGGCGCTGGCGGATCTGGTGGCGGCAGCGGCGTCAGGCCTGAAGACGCCGACCGATGTCGACCAGCGTCCGGCAGCGTGTCCGTGGCGAGCAGCGGCACGACGATGACGGCGGCGAGGATCAGGGCGTGCGCGACGATCGAGACGGCGAGGGTGCCGCCGGCGGCGCGGCCGGCGCGGGGACGGGTGTCGGTGACGTCGTGGAACAGCTCGTGGGACGGGCGTGGCTGATCGGACATGGGCGGCCTCCGTTGCGGAATCGAGGCGGACCCGCGGCCACCCTTCCGGGCGGCCGTCGAGTGCGCCGATAACGTCGCGAAGGCCTTCGTGCAGCGTTAGACAATGCCGCCGCCTGGAAGTTCCCGCTACGGGGAACGCAGCACCACAGAGTGGATCGGTGCGGGTCGCGCGGCGGGCCGGAACGTCGCAGGCGACCAGTTCCGGACGCGGCCGGGTGGGTGCTATACTCCGGAGTTCGGGCGGCCTGCGGTGACCTGACCGTGGGCAGCTGGCTCGCCGCAAGGCGGGCGTCCTCATGGTGGGTGTAGCTCAGGGGTAGAGCGCTGGACTGTGGCTCCGGAGGCCGCGGGTTCGAAACCCGTCATCCACCCCAGTTTTCTCGTCGACGCCGCCCTCCGCGGCGTCGGCCGCAGCCCTTCGAACGTGCGAGCTGCCAGTCGCGACGCTCGTCGCGGCGCTCGCACGCGGGCTGCGCCCTTGTTCCCTTGTCATCCAGGTCTCTCGACATGACCGCTGAGTCGCGCTGGCGGCTCGATGGTTCGCGGGCAGTCGTCACCGGCGGCACGCGGGGCATCGGCCTCGCCGTGGTGCTGGAGCTCCTCGAGCTCGGTGCGTCGGTGGTCACCGCCGGGCGCGATCTCGAGGATCTCGACCCGCGGCTGGCGCCGGCGCGCGACGCCGGCCGGCTCACGCTGATCGCCGCCGACCTCGCCACTGCCGAGGGCCGCGCCGCGTTGGTCGATGCCATCCCGGACGCCTGGGACGCGCTCGAAATCCTCGTCAACAACGTCGGCACCAACGTCCGCCAGCCATCGCTCGCGGTCACCGGCGACGACTACCAGCGCATCCTCGACACCAACGTGACGTGCGCGTGGGATCTCTCGCGCGCGTTGCATCCGCGGCTCGCGGCGTCGGGGCGCGGCGCGATCGTCAACGTCGGATCGGTCGCCGGCCAGGTGTCGGTGGGCACCGGCGCCGTCTACGCGATGAGCAAGGCGGCGATCGAGCACCTCACGCGCTACCTCGCGGTCGAGTGGGCGCGCGACGGCATCCGGGTCAACGCGGTCGCGCCCTGGTACATCCGCACGCCGCTCGTGGAGCCGATCCTCGGCGATCCCACGACGCTCGCGCGCGTGCTCGCGGTCACGCCGATGGGACGCGTCGGCGAGCCGCACGAAGCCGCCGCGGCGATCGCGTTCCTGTGCCTGCCGGCGGCGTCGTTCGTGACCGGCCAGGTGCTCGCGGCCGACGGCGGCTTCCTCGCCTACGGCTTCAGCCCGCGGCCGCCGGCGTAAGCGGCACCCCCCGCGCCAGGAACACGCGCGTACCGCGCGGATACAATCGGCGGCGCCGTGTCCACCCTCGTCACCGGACTGCTGGTCGTCGCCGCGTTCCACGCGCTTGGCCTCGGTCCAGCGCTGGTGCTCCGGGCCTGGACGGCGTTGCCGTGGCGTTTCCTGGCAGTGCTCATCCTGCTCGCGACGGCGATCGTGTCCTACGGCGTGTTCTGGATCGCGTTTGCCGCGCCGTCGCTGCGGTTTCCGCTGGTGGGTGGGGCCTTGTGCGCCAGCGTCGCCATCGGCGTGCTCGCGCGTCGACGTGTCGACGTCGCGGGGCTGCAGCGCCGTGAGGCGTGGGGACTCCCGCTCGCCGCGGCGGCGCTCGCGGCGATCTATGTGGCTCCGTTGCTGATGGGCGGTCCGCGTGTCAACGACCGCTTCACCTGGTCGCTCCCGTCCGACAACATCCTGCCCGGGCTGTTCGCGCAGCGCATCGTGGAGGGCACCAGCACCGCGCGACCGTTGCCCCCGCTCTGGCCCGGCGGCGATCGCGCGAGCGAGCGGCCGCCGCTGCAGGCGGCGGTCGTCCTCGCGGTCGGCTCGATGGTCCCTGGCCTCGGCGGCGACGAGTACCAGATCCTGGCCACGCTCTGTCAGGCGCAATGGCTGCCGGCGCTGTGGCTGATGGGCGCGGCCTGCGGCTTCCCGCGACGGACCACCGCCTTCGTCCTCCTCGCCTGCGCCGTCTCCGGTTTCTTCTTCGTCAACACGATCTACACCTGGCCCAAGCTCTTCGCCGCGTCGCTGATGCTCGGCGCGCTGGCCATCGCGCTCGAGCCCGTGGCGACGGACGCCGGAGCCGCACGCGCCCGCGGCATCGTCGTGGCGGCGCTGTGCGCGTTGTCGCTCCTCGCGCATCCGGGTCCTGCGTTCACGCTGCTGGTGGTGCCGCTGGTGTGGCCCGTGGTGCGCGGCGTCACCGCGATGCGCATGAGTGGAGCGACGGTCGCGGCAGCCGGACTCGTCGTGGTCGCCCTCTGCGCCCCCTGGGTGACCTATCAACGCTTCGTCGATCCGCCCAGCGGGCGACTCCTGCGCGAGCACCTCGGCGACGGCGGATCCCAGGGCTCTGTCGTGGCCGCAATCGCGCGCGCCAACGTGGAACGGCCGCTCGCCGAGCAGGTGCGGGTTCGGACCGCCAACCTCGGCTCGCAGCTCGGCAACCCGCTGGTCGACGTCTGGCCCGGCTCGGTGGCCCGCGGACAGAAGGAGCAGTTCTTCCACCATGGCGCGTCGCTCGGCGTGCTGCTCGTCGGCCTGGCCCTGGCGCTCCTGCCGCCGCGTCCCGGCACGCCCGACGACGTCGTGCGCCGGCTCGCCATCATCGCGGTCGTGGCGCTCGTGTCCTGGGCCCTTCTCGTGTTCGGGCCAAGCCAGGCGGTGATCCATCACGGCAGCGCCGTCACCACCGTGCTCCTGTTCTTCGCCGGCGCCTGCGGCCTCACGCGGTTGCCTGCCCCGGTCGCATGGACCCTGCTGGCCGCCCATGCGGCGGCGGGCTTCTACATCTGGTTCCTGCCTGTCTGGCGAGGCCCGTGGGTGACCGGCTGAACCTATAAGTTGCGCTTGTTCGGCTTGGGCGAAGCGCTTATGGTGTGGCACTTATGGCCCGACTCCGCGCGTCCATGCTGCTGTGCTTTGCGCTGGCGGTTCCGGCGAAGGCAGTCGCTCAACAACCGGCGGGCTCGACGGCGGGAACAGCGGCCCAACCGGCCGACCAGAAGCCCCCCGACCAGACGCCCCCGCCCGACCAGCCGACCGAGGCGCCCAAGTACGAAGACCAGGTCATCGTCACTGCCTCCCGCGTCGAACAGAAGCTGGTCAACGCGCCGGCCACCGTCAGCCTGATCTCGGCCCAGACCATCGCCTCGGCGCCGTCCGCCAGCTACGCCGAGCTGCTGCGCGGCGTGCCCGGCATGAACGTGACGCAGACCTCGGCACGGGACATCAACCTGGTGTCGCGCTCGGCCACCGGCACGCTGTCGACGTCGCAGCTCGCCCTCATCGACGGCCGCTCGATCTACCAGGACTTCTTCGGCTTCGTCGCCTGGGACTTCCTGCCCGTCAACACGTCCGAGATCAAGCAGATCGAAGTGATTCGCGGACCGGCGTCGGCCGTGTGGGGCGCCAACGCGCTCACCGGCGTGGTCAACGTGATCACCAAGTCGCCGCGCGAGCTGATCGGCCAGAGCCTGATCGTGAGCGTCGGCACGTTCGGCCGCGACGCCAGCGGCGTCGAGCAGTCGAACGGATCGCTGTTCTCGGTCTCGGGCAGCCATGCGGCGGCGCCGTCCGACACGGTGGCCTACAAGATCACCGCCGGCTTCTCGACGCAGGAAGCGCTCGGCCGGCCCAGCGGGCTGATCCCGAACGGCACCAGCACGCCGTATCCCGATTACGAGAACACCGGCACCAGCCAGCCGAAACTGGACGTCCGCGTCGACTACGACTTCCCCGACAAGGTGAACAAGCTGGTGTTCGCCGGCGGCTTCGCCGGCACGGAAGGGATGATCCACACCGGCATCGGCCCCTTCGACATCGATCGCGGCACCTTCCTCGCCTACGGCAAGGTCAACTACAGCCACGGCGGGACGCGGGTCAACGCGTTCGTCAACCATCTCGACGGCGACGCCACCAACCGCCTGTCGCGCGACATCACCGGCACGTTCATCCCGTTCTCGTTCAAGAACACGACCTTCGACGTCGAGGCGAGCGACGTCCGCACCTGGCGCAACCGGCACGTCTTCAGCTACGGCGGCAACGTCCGCTACAACAGCTTCGATCTGTCGCTCGCCCCGCTCGGCGATTCGCGCACCGAAGCCGGCGTCTACGGCCAGGACGAGTGGTTCCTCTCCGAGCACTTCCGCGCCGTCATCGGGGCGCGCGTCGACAAGTTCTCGTCGATCTCCGGAGGCGTGTTCTCGCCGCGGATCACGTTCATGTACAAGCCGGCGGCGTCGCAGACGGTGCGCGCGTCGTTCAATCGCGCCTACCGCGCGCCGTCGCACGTCAACAACTACCTCGACGTGACGCTGGCCAACGCGCTCGATCTCGGCGCCCTCAATCCGGCCCTGGCCGGCCGGCAGTTCATCTTCCCGAGCGACGCGATCGGCAATGCGGACCTGAAGGAAGAGAAGATGACCGCCTACGAGATCGGCTACACGGGCATCTTCGCGAACCGCGCCACGATCAGCGCCGCGTTCTACGTCAACGACACCGACAACTCGATCTTCTTCACGCAGACCGGCTCGTACCGCGCCACCAACCCGCCGCCGGGCTGGCCGCTGCCGCCGGCCGTCCTCGAGCTGATCGTCCTGTCCGGCCGGTTCGGCCCGGGCAACGGCCTGCCCTCGGAGTTCAGTTACCTGAACCTCGGCACGGTCCGGCAGAAGGGCATCGAGCTCGGCGTCGAAGGCCTCGTGACCGATACGTGGACCGCGTTCGTGAACTACTCCTACCAGCCCGAGCCCGAGCCCGAGGGCTTCGACATCTCGGAGCTGAACCTGCCGTCGCAGCACCACTTCAACATCGGCGCCGGCTACAACGGCGCGAGGTGGCTCGGCAACGTCGGCGTCAGCTACCAGAGCTCGGCGTTCTGGCAGGACGTCCTCGACTCGCGGTTCCACGGGCCGACCGAGGGCTTCACGATGTCGTCGGCGACCGTCGGCTACAAGTGGCGCGGCGATCGGCTGGTCACGTCGCTCAAGATCACCAACCTGTTCGACGAGGAGATCCTGCAGCACGTCTTCGGCGACGTGACGCGGCGGCAGATCGTCGGCGAGCTGCGCCTCGGGTTCTAGCGGCCGCCGGCCAGGGCTAACCGGACGCGCGGCGGAGACGGACGACCAGCCAGACGGCGGCGGTCCCGACCGCGGCGTAGACGGCGATCGGCAGCACGTGCCAGAGCATCACGAGCGGTAGATAGTTCGAGCGGGGAAGACCTAGTTTTGCGGGGCCTTCCCCGCTCCGCTCCTAACGCTTACCAGGCTATCCCGCCCCATCGTCTGCAACGCCCTTGCAAGCTGGCGCACGCCAGTCACCGCGGCCGGCGCCACGCCCCGCCTGCCTCAATGCCACACCGGTAGCGATAGGCCTCGCCCTCTACGCCGACGACCACTGCCCCACTGTCCCCATTGTCTCCATGCCGCCACTACATCTGGTGCGTTACGGCGGCGCGCTGGCCTGACAATCGATCGCGTTGCGCCGCTCGCATGGTCTGGCCTGCTAGGGCCTGGTATGAGCTAGCACGGACCATCCGATACCTACGCGGCGACGCACCGCCCAACCACGAACCCCTACCCCCACCCGATAGCCATGACCACCGACACGAACGCACCCACCACTCTCACCGAGACGACCGTCCGCTCGCCCTAGCTGGACGTCAAAGGCGCCAGCCGACTGCTGAACGTCTGCGAGTCGTTCCTGCGCTGCCAGATCTACGCCGGCACCTGCGCGCGTATAAGCTCGACGGTCGAGAGAAGCTCCGCATCCATGTCGAGGACTGCGACCGCTTCATGCGCACCTACGAGGCCGTGTCCTCGACGCCGAGCTCGATCAACCGCTGAACGCCCAGCCCGACACCGAACACTGCGCGGTGAAGCCTCCCGCAAACAAGTAAGCCGCCCACCGATCCCCATCGGCGAGCGGCTCCAACGAAGCCCGGCATCCCCTGCCGGCGGCGCCAGCGGAGGCGCCACGAAGTGTCAAATCATCCCAGTATCGGCCACGACGCCGACCAAGAGAATCCCCTCAGCTGGCAGCCAGTCGCCGCCACCTACGACGAGGTGCAGCTCGTCCTCGACGCCGAGCGATCCGTGCTCGGAGCGAGCATGCTACGCGCTGAGGCATTCGGCCTCGCCGCGGCGATCGTCAGCGCCGGCCACTTTGGACGCGAGGCTCATCGGCCGATCTTCAAGGCGATGGGCCAGCTACACGAGCGCGGCACCGCGATCGATCTCGTCACGCTCAAGGACGAGCTCGCTGGCAAGCTCGAGGACGTCGGCGGCGTCTCCTATCTCTCCGGGCTCGTCGAATGCGTGCCGAAGGCCAGCAACGTCGAGCACTACGCGGCGATCGTGCGCCGGCACGCCTACAGGCGGGACGCTGCTCACCTCGGACGCCAGTTCACCGAGGCGGCAACACACGACCCCGAGCGCGTCCTGGCGATCGCGGCGCAGATCCAGCGGCACACCGAGCAGCACGCGCGCACCGGCCGGTCGGCGTTCGTCAACGATGTCGACATCATGCATGCTCCCGATCGCGACGTGCTCGTCGAGGACCGCATCCACGCCGGAGACTTCGTCGTCATGGTGGGGGCCAGCGGCGCCGGCAAGACGTTCGCGTCGCTCGACCTGGCGATGACTGCGGCCACGGGCGGCGCCTGGCTCGGCGCGAAGGTCGCCACGGCCGGCGCCGTCGCCTACCTCGCCCTCGAAGGGCAGGCCGGCCTCAAGGGGCGCATCGGCGCGTGGAAGGCGGCGGCCGGCATCACCGACAAGGTCCTCGTCGGCATCAACTTCCGCAACGAGCCGATCGGCCTCCTCGACGAGTGGGATGTCGCCGCGCTCCTCGCCGACCTCCGCAGCCTCGGCAAGCTCGGGCTCGTCGTCGTCGACACCTGGGCGAGGGCCATCCTGCCCGGCGACGAGAACAGCGCCCAGGATGCCGGCAGGGCCGTGCAGGCCCTCGACCGCATCCGGCACGAGACGGGCGCCACGGTCATGGTCGTCCATCACCTCGGCGCCAGCGGCGACCGCGAGCGCGGCTCGACCGCCCTGCGGGCCGCCGCCGACGTCGTCCTCAAGGTCGCGCCGAAGCGGAAGGCCCGCGTCCTGACCGTAGAGAAGTCGAGAGACTTCGAGCCGTTCGATCCGGTGATCTTCCGCCTGCGGCCGATCGCCGGCAGCGCCGTCGCCGAGTTCGTCGGCATCGCGGAGGACGAGCCGATGGAGACCGCCGCCGGCGAGGATGACCCCTACGTCGCCAGGGCGCGCCAGCTGCGAGCGCAGTATCCCGACCTATCCAAGACGAGGCTCGTCGAGAAGCTCGGAGGCAGCCGCAACAAGGCCTTCCGGGCCGTCGCCCAGGTCGACGACGAGACGGTATCAAAAGCGGTATCAGCCTGACCTCGCCGATACCGGTATCCGATACCGGTATCCATCCCCCGCACGCGATACCGGTTTCAATCAATGAAATCAATAGGTATCGCAGTATCAAAACCGACTTTCAATACCTTCCTTTGCCCTTCGGTATCACGCCTTTCCCCTCTCTATAAGAGAGCGGAAGCGATACCGGGCCCCATACCACCGCTGGCCCACCGACCACAACGCCCAGGGGCAGGTCACCACGACGCCTGAACGCTCCGCGCCGGCAGCGACGCTTCCCGGTGGCCCACACCACCGCGGGCCGCATCGTGCCATCGCCCGCCACCTCGGCCGCCCCGGCCGTGACTCGGTGTCGACTCGTCGAACAGCAACACCGCCGGGTACCAGCGGCGCACCACGCACCTGGCCACCTGGGTCAAGCCGCTGCGCGGCCGGTCACATTGCGCAGGCAATCATGCCCGAGACCGGCCTCGGACGGCCGACCGTGACCAAGGGGATCCGGCTGACGGAGCTCCCCCACCGCAGTCGGATGGAACCGCGTGTCGGGATGCCGGAGTTCTATCGCGCGTACTTGTGACGTCACACGATCTCGGCGACGAACACGCGAGCTTTACTCCGAGCGAACAGCACCCAAGATTCGTCAGAACCGATTTAGGTGCAGGTCGACGGCGAGATCGGTCAGTGTGTTGAACGCGACCGATCCTCGTAAATCAACGCCTTCCCATCACGGGTCGAGAAAATCTGCTGCCATTTCCCTGGCTCCTGCTCAAGAACCGGGAGCATGTATCGGTTGATACCGAGAACGTCATGGTCCAGCCCCAAGATGAGATACTTGACCGGCACGGTGTCAAGCAGGCGTTGTGCCTTTGCCGAATCGACCTCGAACGGGGGGAGCACCGCTTTAAAACCCGTTCTCAGGTAAATCCAATGCGGCCACGCGCCCGCTACAACTTGACCAGGATCGCCGTGTACCATCAACCAGTCCAAGGCTTCATCCAAGTCGCGATACGCGCTCGAATAATAGAACTGCTGATATTCCATTGTCCGCCCGTGCCTATCGTGATGAGTCACCCGTTGCAGACCATCGCTGTACATGGAGTATAGGGTCATGGCCTGCATCACGAGGATGGCGCAGAGAATGGTAACAATGAACACGCCACCAGAAAATCGCCACCTTCGAAACCTAAGCCGATTCGATCGTCTTGTGATGAACAGCAGTGCCTGAAACAAGCACAACACGAAGCACGGCGCGAGGGGCATGAGGTAACGTTCGAACTGCCCAGGCCACGGCGTGGAACACAGCAACACTACATAGCCGGCTACATAACACGGGATGAACCATTCTCGGCGAGAGACGAAGATCAGCAAACCGCCGACGACCAGGAAGCCCAGCATCGACAGGCCGAGGACTACGCCGCGCCGTGCTGAAATAGCCGACGGCAGCCTCACGTGCTTGCCGAGTTGCAGGAAGTGCGACATCGAGTAATTCTCGCTTGTGCTGACTGCCGCGCCTATTTTGGAAGGCATCAGAAGCACGTTGTCGGCGAACCTCCTCAGCCTGCCACGCGATGTGACGTACCCCTTTTCCGGTGCGAATGAGTCGACGAGCGCGGTGTTGCGAAGATAGCTGACATTCGCATACATGTAGTCGGCGCGCTGGTATTCATAAGCAGGCGAGTGGTACGACGGCGACGACTCCACCGAGTGGACGTACAGACTGCCACGCCGCAATCGGCATGAGCGCGAGCGCGAGTCGGAACAGTGACTTCTTGAACTCCTTCCTGAATGCGGGTTCCGCGATCCATGCCGCCAGCAGGGCAATCCCCACGGTACGCAGCGCGTATGAGACTAGGGCAAGCGGGCCTGCCAGACGCGAGAAAGGCGTCCCGTCCCGTTGTTTGTAACATACATAAAAGAGCGTGGTAATGAAGGCAAATGGCAGATCAGCAAAAAGCAGAGCTGACGAAAAATGCGTGTTGAAGTGGAGGAGACAGATCAACGTTGCGAGTAGCGCAGCACCCGGCGTCAGCGATGTCCTGAGCATTCGGTACACAGCGATGATGTAGAGAACAAACATGACACAGAAGGAACGACGCAGCCATTCGCCTACCACTGTGGGATCGTTTGTGCCGAGCAGCCGTTGATGAACGGCTACAAGCGCCGGAAGGAGTGGCGGGTGGAGAGTGCTGTTGATGTCTTCGGGCTCATTGAGAAGCCTGTAGCCTTTCCCCTCGGCCAGCGAGGTGCCAAGGATATAGTAGGCCGCTCCATCAAAGCGTAAATCGATCGGCCCTTGCAGGCGCGGAAGCCAGCAGGAAATCGCCACGACGCAGAGAAGGAGATGACTCGCAAGATCTCTCTGGCGTTCGGTCATAGCGCCTCACTGAGTCACGAGGGCCGCTCAATGGAAGTACCATCTTGTCGCGTCTCCACGCGTGTCTGCATGTGTACCTGTTCAATCGCCAGCCGCTGGATCAAGGTGGCGACGCGATTTGACAGCATGGTGACTTGCGTCAGCACATAGATGAGCATGAAGACGGTGAAGCAGAAGGCGAGCAGCGTCAGTCCAGATGCGGGAAAGACGATCGTCGCAAATCTGGTGACAGAATGTCGGAATGGCGCGACCGACAGCACGACAAGGGCCGCGATGATCGCCGACCCAAACAGGACGCCGTAGCCGACGTAGAGACGGTTCCGCCGCACTTGATCCAGCATCCAGAGCAGCAGCACAAGTCCGATCAGGTCAAGAAGGACGATCCCTAGCGTTGTCACTGCTGCCTCCGGCGGGTAAGGTCCGCATGAACCATACTCAAGACAACCATCAAGGCGGTCTTCAGTGGATACGTGATGTGACTGATGGCCGAGTCACATGGATTGTCCGTGCATTCGCTCTGCGACGCTAATTGGGTGTTCACCGACACGGTATCCGAGCCGGAGGAGATACACGATTGCTTCGGCATGAAAGTCGATGAAGTGCCATTGCAGAAGTGGTGCGAAAGCACGACGCCTGATAAGTTTGAGCCCCGACGTCGTGTCATAGATGCGGTGCCCCGTCGTTAACTTGACCATCAGCGAGAACAGCTGCATGCCTGTGCGCCGGCCAAGCGGATTGTGCGTGTAAGCACGCGTGTGAATGTCTCGCGAACCGATCAACACATCCCAATTGGACGCCAGGCTTTCGAGAAAAAGCGCTCGAACCTGTTCGGGCTGGTGTTGGCCGTCCGCATCCAGGGTGATCGACATGTCGTACCCAGAATCCAGCGCGTACCAGATGGCTGTCTGGATGGCACGGCCGTAGCCGAGGTTGCAGAAATGAGTGGCGGTGGCGACGCCGATATGCTTCAACAGCGAGCCTGTTGCCTCCTGTGAACCGTCGTTGACAATCAGCAGGTCAAATTCAGGCAATGCCGCACGTACTCTGGCAACGACTTGCTCTATCGTCGCCGCCTCGTTAAAGGCCGGAATCGCGATGAGGCAACGAATTGCCTGTGGATCGTCCGCGTTCGGCATCGCTGACCCCTGGTGGTCCTTCGATTGACGGCTTGGAGGCGCAGATCACGGCTGTGCTCTCCGGGAGTTGTTCGCGAACGAGTGCTGCTGAGGTGGAATCTACCATCGGTCATCCCCGAGGTCGAGTCCGGACGCACTTAGGGATCGCGCTACCCGACGGCTCAGTCGGCGACCGCAGGCGCAGCCCATTGCGTTCTGCGATGACGCACGCTATGGCGACCGTCAGCACGACCGTGATCATCGTTCGCTTGCAGAGCGTCGCTAGGGTGTGAGATCCCAGCGCCGAGCCCGCAACCACGCGTCTCCCACGTGGGCGGGGCGCCGTGGGTAAGAGGAGCGAAGGCTGGCGGGTCCGTGAGTTCGCCGACGGTGCCATGCCCAAGCGCTGCTGCGCCCTTCCCTTATCGTGCGCCCAGACACCTTCACTGACCCCGGGTCGCGGGAGTTGCGTCGACGCGCTTGAGCTGTCAGTCGCCGGGCGCTGCGCGCGCCTTGCCCTTGAATGAAGGTACGAAGGTGCAGACCGGACCGAATCGCTGGATCCCTCAATCAGGGTAGATTGTGGTCACCGCCGCGAGGCCACCGCTGTGCCGCGAGACGGCCCGCAATGGTAAGGAATCAACTCTTGCGCAGCGCCTGCTCCGAATCCGCTGGCTTTCGAGCGCGATATCAAGGGTCTGTCGGTTTACCTGAATACTCGGTTTTGGGATTTCGAGAGCGTGGACGTCGAGGTCGTCGAGCTAAGAGGTTGCAGGACAAGTTCGGCTCGCGCTGGAACATGAAGACGACGGTGACGGTCAGCGCCGGCCAAAACGGCTCGCCAGCAACCGCCACCGACGATGAGATTTACGGCGTGGCCAATAGGACCGGTGCCGGGCCTACACGCCGACCGCGGCGGGGGCGCTCCGTCAAGGTCATTCGGACCGGCGCGGTGCCCGGAGGGGCTGACCAAGCGGGCGAGCGCAGCACTGCGGTGGACATTCCGCGGTACAGGTTCGGCCGGTCAGGCGAGTTCGAGAGGGACTGGCACCTGGCCTTGTGGGCCCCGAACGACCCCGACGGACCGACGGTGATCGTCAACATCGAGTCCCCTGTGCTTGAAGAAATCGTCAAGCACCACCAGAGTGACTACCCGGACGTCTTCGCCGAAGAAGTCGGAAAGACCGTGCGGCAGGTGTTCGGCGAAGTCGCGACGTGCAAGAATCGCTCACTCCCAAAAGCTCGCCAAGAAGGTGCCCGCCGAAGTACTCGACCGCGAGTATCGCAGCGAGCAGGCACTGACGATTGCCTTGATGGGCCTGATGGCCGAAGAGAGCCTGATCGCACAGCGGTTGGGAAAGCTCGGCCGCAAGAAGGGTGCGACTAGGAGCTGCAGGCGGGCTCCGGCTCAACCGGCGGCCCGTCGGCCTCTCGTGCGGAAGACTTCACCGTCGATGCCGAAGCACGCCGAACACCATCGACCTCGTCACCGACGGCGCCCATGTTGACGGGCCAATCCCGACGGCCGCTGGCGTGTGGTCGGTGCTCACGTCGCAGTGCTGATGGCCGTTGCCCGTTTCCCGTGAACCGGGTGACGCTGGCCGTATGCCCCGCCGCGCCCGCATCTGCCCCGTCTGCGCCGAGGACCTCCACCGCGGGCGCTGCCCGAACGAGTGCGACACCGGCGCCGCCGAGCCCACCTTCGCCGCCAAGATGCACCGCGGCGCGCCGCAGGTTCGCCTCCGTGTCGTCGCTGACGCCCTGGGGCCTCTCGCCGCGCACCCTCCGCCGCGAGGTCGAGTCCGGCGAGCTGCAGGCCTTCAAGATCGGCCGCCGCAACCGCTCGGGCGACTGGTCCATCCACCGTGACGAGGCTGAGGCCTACCTCGCCACGACGACGACCTCCTCGACGAGCTGCTCGCCGGCCTCCGCGCCGCCGCCGACGCCTATCTCGATCACCGCCTTGCCAGCGTCGAGCCGGCCCTGCGGGACTGCTTTGGAGATTGCCCCTGCGGCCGCTTCGCCGTGCCGATCGGCCAGCACGACGAGGTCCGGCACGTCGCGCTCGACGACCACTGCGGCAAGTGCAGCCTGAAGTGGACACGCCGATGGACGCGCCGCGCCGCGGCACGCCGCGCCGACATCATCAGGAGCATGGACCCCATCCCGGCATGGGCCGCACCGGCGCGCCCGAAGCTGTAGCCGGAAGCCATTCACAACCAGACGTTGCACGCCGCGCTGCACACCTGACCATCAACCCCTATCGAACCGCGGCCTCGCGGGAGCTTCGACATCTCGTGCAGCGTGCTCGGCCAGCCGGCCGGTGCTCACGACGTCGTGCTCGTCGCCACCCGCCGGCGTCGCGCAGGCTCTAGTAAGAGAATCAGATGCGAGGCCGATGACGCCCAGTAGAAAAATGCTGCCGAACACCATTCGCCTCGAACGCACAGGCCCGCGGCCTCACGCAGACCGACCTCGCCAACCGCGCCAACGTCTCGCAGCCAGCGATCAGCGCCATCGAGCGCGGCGATCTCGTGCTGACGGAGCGCGTCCTTCACGGCATCGCCCAGGCCCTCGGCGTGGCGCCCTCGACGCTGCGTCGAGATGAGAAGCTACGCCGCGCGGCCGCCAAGCAGCCCGGGGCAGTGCGCCAGGTCATCGCCGACGCCGACAGGGCCGTCGGCCTGTTCGACGGTGTCCTCGCCGCCGAGCCCGACCTCGCCGAGCGTGACCCCGACTATCACGCGCAGATTGTCGCCGCGCGCGACGGCGCGCCGCCCTCCGCACCGTGGCGCTCGAGCTCGCGAACGTCCAGTAAACCCAACCCGTCGCCGCGGGCATACGCGGCTACCGCCTCTCGGGAGCGGCTTCCCGGTTCGACTGCTCATCGAACCGACCCACACCCGAGGGGCGCCCTCTCAGCCCTTATGAACATGGAACGCAGGGTCCCGATGGATGGAGCGGGGCCTCGACCTGCATGTCATCAGCGCGCTCCTGGGTCACGCCAGCGTCGTGATGACGTCCCGCTACCTGCACGCCGGGGATGAGCAGGTCGGCGAGGCCCTGCTCGCCCTCTACGCCGACGCGGACGTCAAGCCCAACCACGAGGCCGAGAACGCCGCCCTGCGCGCCCAACTCGCCATCAATCACAATCTGCTTTCAATCGGGCCCGACGCGGCCGCGGCCACGTCGCCGGCCGAGCACGCCGTAACTCGTGCGGAGACGGTGAATTCAGCCACACGGCGGCGGTCCCGATCGCGGCGTAGACGGCGATCGGCAGCACGTGCCAGAGCATCACGTGCATCGGCACCGAGACCGGGCAGGCCAGCTCCGACGTCAGCGCGCCGGCCGCGCCGGCGGCGACGAGACCGAGGAGCGCGGCCCACACGGGATCGAGCGGCGCCGCGCGGCGGATCAGCACCATCGCGCCGAGCGCCGGCACGGCGCCGACGAACGTCAGCTTGCGGATGCAGGTCCAGGCGCGCAGCGGCGATCCCATCTCGCCGACGAGCGAGACCACCACGAGCTCCGCGGCCACGACCGAGATCAGCGCACCAAGGAGCAGCAGCGGCCACCACCGCGTCCACGCGCGCTGGTCCTCGCCGGGCACCGCCAGCCGGAGCGCCGCGACCACCGACAGCCACATCGTCGCCGCCAGCAGCGCCACGCGCACGAGGAACGGGAGGAAGGTCATCGCGCCGGCGATGTCGCGGCGGACGCCGAAGTACGCCACGCCGAGCCCGATGCAGACCAGCGCGATCGCGGTCCACAGCGCCGCCCGGCGCCGCGGGTCGACCAGGCGGCGCACCGGCGAGGCGTCGGCGACGAGCCGCTCAATCAGCTGGTCGGTGTTCGACGTCGGTGAGCCCAACGGTCCTCCTGAGCAGCTTGTAGCCGCGGTGCGCGGACGCCTTCACGGCCGCTTCGCTCATCCCCATCCGGCGGGCGACGTCGCGCACCGACAGATCCTGGTACTTCAGCAGCGACACGATCTCGCGCTGCACGCGCGGCAGGCCGGCGACGGCACGGGCCAGCGTCTCGCGGACATCGGCCTCGGCGGCGGCGGCTCGCGGCGCCGGATGCGCGGCGAGGACGGCCTCGTCCGCGACCTCGCGCGATCCGAGGCGCTTCTTCGATCGCAGGGCGTCGATCAGCCGGCTGTGCACGATGGCGTAGAACCACGGGCCGAACGGGCGCGCCGGATCGTAGGTGTGCCGCGCCTTGTGGACGGTGATGAGCGCCTCCTGCACGACGTCCTCGACCCAGTCGACGGCGCCGACCCGGCGGGCGACGAACCCGCGCGCGTCGCGGGCCGCGAGCCGCAGCAGCTCGTCGTAGGCCGGCTGATCGCCGCCCTGGGCGCGCGCCATGAGCGCGCCGGCGTGGAGCTCCAGTTCGGGGGTCACGACAAACGGCTATGTGCGTCTACGTCGGAGGCCGGCATCCGGTGACAGCCGCCCTGGCAAGTGGCGCCGGAAGGCCGGCGGCGCCGCCAGCGGGTCCATGGTAGCGGCAATGCCTTCGTCCGCGCCGCGCTATGATGCGGGCTCCCCCTGAAAGGAGCCGACGTGGCCAGGTCCGCCGCCATCCTTTTCGCGCTCGCCATCGCCGCGCCGGCGGGGGCGCAGGTCCAGTTCCGCGCCGAAACCACGGTCGTCTACCTGGACGTCGTGGTGCGCGACGCCAGGGGCCGGCCGGTCACCGATCTCCAGGCCGCCGACTTCGAGGTGCTCGAGGACGGCGTCGTCCAGCCGCTCGTGTGGTTCGATCGCAGCAACGCCGCGAGCGCGGCGGGGCTCCCGGCCGCATCCGCGAAGCCGCCGTCCGCGGCCTTCGCGTCGAACAGCGATCTCTCGCAGGGGCCGCCGCAGTCGATCTTCGCGATCGTGTTCCACCAGCTGACGACGGAGCCGCGCGCCAGGGCAACCCAGGCGGCGCACGCCCTCGTCGATCGCCTGGCGCCGGGCGACTACGCCGGCATCTACGTCTTCGACAAGGAGCTGAGGGAGTTGGCCGCCTTCACGCGCGATCGGGGGGCGCTGCACGGCGCGATCCGCGCCGCGTCGATGACGTCGCCTGATTTCCGCACGGATGCGTACAGGCGGGGCTCCGCCGAGGATTCCGGATCGCCGATGCCGGGCTCCATCGGCGATCCGGGCCTGTGGGTGAGGACGATGCGTCCTTACGAAGCCGTCCAGGAGGGCAAGGCCTTCCGCGGCCTCGTCGAGGTGCTCGACGGCTACGTGGGGCGCCGCGCCGTCGTGCTGTTCTCGGAGGGTCTGGCGGTACCGGAAGTCATTCCACGCCTCGAGCTCGTCACCGACGCGGCGGCGCCCGCGCACGTCAGCTTCTACACCATCGACGCGGCCGGCCTCCGCGCAGGCGGACCGCCCAGCCCGGCGGCGCGGCGCCTGACCGCGGACGAGCTGTCGAGCGTCAGCAGTCCGGCGCGGCTGGCGCCGTCGCGCATCCCCGAGATGGATCCGTCCCGTGGCCTGCGCCCGCTCGCGGAGCTGACGGGCGGGCTCTACGTCGCCGACACCAACGACCTCAGACGTGCACTCGCCCGCGTGGACGCCGATCGCCGGAGCTACTACGTGATGGCCTACCGCGCCGTCAGCGACGCTCCGGCCGGGCCGCGGGCCATCGAGGTGCGGGTGAAGCGTCCGAACACGCTCGTGCGCGCGCGGACAGGACTCGGCCACGGATCCCTCGGAGTCGGATCGCCGAGGCAGTCGCAGTCGCGGTGAGCCAGCGTCGTCAGGCCGCGACGACAGCCCTGTCCTCGAGTCTGGTGGCGAGCGCCTGCCTCGCGCGGTGCAGGCGCAGCTTCAGCGCGTTCTCGCTGATCCCGAGGAGATCGGCGGCCTCGCGGGTCGAGCGCTCCTCGATGTCGCGCAGCAGCAGCACGGTGCGGTAGCTGCTCGGGCAGCCCGGCGATGGCCGCCCGGACCTGCGCCCGCGTCTCGCTCCGCAGCAGCGCCTCCTCCGCCGACGCCGTCCAGGCGACGACGGGCCGGCTGGCGTGGTGGCCGTCCTCGGCGAACGCCGGCAGCATCGGCTCGAATCGACTGCTCCGGCTTGCGCCGGCGGGTCCGCAGCTTCATCAGCGCGGCGTTGACGACGATGCGATGCAGCCACGTGGCGAGCTGGGCGTCGCCGTCGAAGGCGTGGATGGCGCGGAAGGCGGACAGGAACGCGTCCTGGACGGCGTCCCGGGCGAGATCCTCGTCGTGCAGGAAGCGGCGGGCGACGGCCAGCATGCGGCCGCCGAGCGTGCGCACGACGGTGGCGTACGCGTCCTCGTCACCGGCCCTGAGGCGGTCGACCAGGTCGACCATCGGCGGAGCCGGCGAAATGGGCGGAAGCGGCGGTCGCGACGGCAGTGAGCATCTCCAGAAGCCCCTCTGCCGCGTCACTACGACCGGTCCCGCCGGTCGGTCACACGTTTCCGACGGATAATGCCACGGCCTCTTTCCAAGGAGCGTTCACTCGATGCCCTTCGTCCCGCGCCGGGCGCTGCCCGGCTCGCTTTCGCCCCGCGCCCGCGCCGCTGCCGCGATCGCCGTCGTGGCCCTCCTGACCGTCGTCGCGACGCCCGCCCTCGCCCAGCCGTCCGGCCCCGGGGTCGCGCCGCTGCCGCCGGTCGCGAACAAGCTGCCCCGCGCCACGCCGGAATCGCAAGGCGTGTCGTCGCAGGCCCTCCTCGCGTTCATCGAGGCGCTCGACGCCAACGTCGATTCGATGAACAGCATCATCGTCGTCCGGCACGGTCAGGTGATCGCGGAAGGCTGGTGGGCGCCGTTCGCCGCCGATACGCCGCACCAGATGTTCTCGCTCACCAAGAGCTTCACGTCGACGGCGATCGGCCTGGCGCAGGCCGAAGGCAAGTTGAGCATCGACGATCCGGTGCTGAAGTACTTCCCCGACGTGACACCGGCGGCCGGCAACGACTTCCAGAAGGGCATGCGGATCCGCGACCTGCTGGCGATGTCGACCGGCCACCGCACCGAGCCGTCGTTCCAGGGCAGCACCACGTGGACGAAGACGTTCTTCGAGCATCCCGTGCTGCACAAGCCGGGCACGATCTTCCTCTACAACACGCCGGCCAGCTACATCCTCTCGGCCATCGTCCAGAAGACGACCGGCCAGAAGGAAGCCGACTACCTGCAGTCGCGGCTGTTCACGCCGCTGGGCATCGGCACGCCGCGGTGGGAGACCAGCCCCGAGGGCATCAGCATCGGCGGCTACGGCCTGTGGCTGCGCACGGAGGACATCGCGCGCTTCGGCCAGCTCTATCTGCAGAAGGGCCAGTGGCAGGGCAAGCAGCTGGTGCCGGCCGACTGGGTCGCCGCGGCGACGGCGCGGCAGACGTCGAACGGCAGCAGCCCGACCTCCGACTGGGATCAGGGCTACGGCTACCAGTTCTGGCGCTCGCGCAACAAGTCGTTCCGCGGCGACGGCGCGCACGGCCAGTTCTGCATGGTGCTGCCGGATCAGGACACCGTCATCGCGATGACCAGCGGCACCCGCAACATGCAGGGCGTGATGAACGTGGTCTGGGACAAGCTGGTGCCGGCGCTGGCCGCGGCCAAGCTGCCCGAGAACCTGGCGGCGAAGCAGGCGCTCACCGATCGGCTCGCCAAGCTGATGGTCAAGCCGATCAGCGGGACGCTGCGCCCGGCCTCGGGCGCGGTCATGTTCGACAAGCCGTACAAGGTCCCGGCCAACGACCAGGGCGTCGAGGCGATCACCATCGTCCGCGGCGATGGCGGTGAGAGCACGCTCAAGCTGACGGTAAAGGGGACCGAGCGTGCCATCGGCCTGAAGCAGGGCGAGTGGCAGACGGGCCGGATGGCCTGGGGCAACCTGGTCGAGCAGCCGGCGGCGGCGAGCGGCGCGTGGACGACGGTGGACACCTACGTCACGAAGATCGTGTTCTACGAGACGCCCTTCGTCCTCAACCTGACGCTGAAGTTCAACGGCGACACCGTGCAGATCGATCGCGAGATGAACGTCGGCGCCGGGCCCAAGCCGGCCGCCGTCACCGGGAAGATCGAGTAGCGAAGGCATGGGGCCTTCGTTCCTTCCCTACGTAGGCGCGTTCCTCGTCGGGCTCTCCAAGGCCGGTCTCGCGACCGGCCTCGGCATGCTCACCACGCCGCTGGTCGCGAGCGCCATGCCGGCGCGCACGGCCATCGGCCTGATCCTGCCGCTGCTCTGCCTGGCCGACGTGCTGACCATGGGCTTCTACTGGAAGCAGTGGGACTGGAAGGCCATCCGCAATCTGCAGATCGGCGGCGTCATCGGGATCGGCATCGGCATGCTGTTCGTCTCGCGCGTGTCGAACAACGCGCTGTCGCTGGCCATCGGCATCGTCGGTCTCATCATGGCCGTGCTGCTCGTCGTCCGCGAGCGCTGGTACCCGGACCACGTCTATCGGCCCAGCCTGATCGACGGCATGCTCGTCGGCGCCGCGGCCGGCTTCTCCTCGGCCATCGCCCATGCCGCCGGGCCGATCGTCGCCATCTACCTGCTGGCGCAGCGGATGTCGAAGGAGGCGTTCGTCGCCTCGAACGCGATCTTCTTCACCGTCAACAACCTGATCAAGGTGCCGCCCTACATCGCGGCGGGATTGATCACGACGGAGACGCTGCGGCACGATCTCCGCTATCTGCCCATGCTGCCGCTCGGCGTCGCCGCCGGCTGGGCGATCAACCGGCTGCTGCCGCAGCGCTACTTCGACGTCATCGTCCAGGTGATGCTGTTCATCACGTCGCTACATCTCATCGTGACGTCATGGCCGATGTGAGCCGGCAGCGGCTCGACCCGCGATCGGTGACCGCCGGCCGCCTCGGGGGCTGGACGTTCACGCTGGCGATGCTGCTCGTCGCCGGCGGCAGTGGGGTGGCGGCGCTGATCGGCACAGGCGCGCCGCTGGTGTCGTGGATCGGCAGCGGCGCGGTCGCGCTGCTGATTTTCGGCGTGCTCGCCGCCGCCAGCCACTTCGGACCGGCGGTGCGCTACCGTTCGACGTGGGTCCGGCTCGACGAGGACGGTCTCGAGTACGAGCACGGCCGGCTGTGGCGGCACCAGATCAGCGTGCCGCGCTCGCGGATCCAGCACACCGACGTCACGCAGGGGCCGTACGAGCGGCGCTTCGGCCTGGCCACGCTCGTGGTCTACACGGCCGGCACCGAAAATGCGTCGATCGCGATCGAGGGCCTGAGCCACGAGACGGCGCTCGCCGTCCGCGACGCGCTGCTCGCCCGCGGCGGCGCGGCCAGCGAGGCTCCCGCCGGAGGCGGCGATGCCATCTGAGTCGGCGGTCGACGCCGGCTGGCGGCGGCTCCACCCGCTGACGATGCTCTTCGCGCTCGGGTCGAAGATCTACGGGATGCGCGCCCTGCTGCTGCCCGCACTGCTCGCCCTGTTCGTGTCGCGCCAACGCTCGGAGAGCGGCTGGCAGGACTTCGAAGGCTGGCTGCTGGTCCCGGTGGCGGCGCTGCTCGCGTTCGAGCTGGTGCAGTACCTCACGCTCGCCTACCGCTTCGATCCGCACGAGATCGTGATCGCGCGCGGCCTGCTCTGGAAGCGCGAGCGCCACATCCCCTACGCCCGCGTCCAGAACATCGAGCTGGTGCAGCACGCCGGGCACCGGCTGGCCGGCGTCGCGGTCGTCCGGCTCGACACCGGCACTGGCGCCGGCGCCGAGGGCGAGCTGTCCGTGCTGTCGCTCGACGCCGTGAACGAGCTCCGCGACGCGGTGCGGATCGGCCGGCGCGGCGACGCCGGCCCGGCGGCCCCCGCCGAAGCGCAGGCGCCCGGGGTCCTCGTCGCGCTCGACGTGCGCGAGCTCCTGCTGCACGGGCTGCTCACCGCGAGCGGCTGGGTGGTGATCGCCGCCGCCGCCGGTGCGGTGTGGCAGATCGATCTCGAGTCCTGGGGTCTGAGCCGCTTCCTGCCGTCCACCGAAGGCGTGTGGGGCGGGCTGCGCCGGGCCACGCCGATCATCGCCCTCGAGATCGGCGTGCTGATCGTGCTCGCGGTGCTGACCTTCCGCCTGCTCTCGGCGGTGTGGTCGGCGATCAAGCATTTCGAGTTCACGCTGACGACCCGCGGCGACGAACTGTTCCAGAGCTACGGCCTGCTGACCCGCGTCGGCCGCACCATCCCGCGCTCGCGCATCCAGAAGCTGACCATCTCGGAGGCGCCGCTGATGCGGCTGCTCGGCCGCGCCACCGTCAGGGTGGACACGGCCGCCTCCGTCTCGGAGCCGCACCAGCAGCAGGCGACCCAGGGCAGCCACGTGCTGGTGCCGATCGTGCCGGCATCGCGTCTCGCGGCGCTGATCCGCGAGGTTCATCCCGCCGGCGCCGCCGCCGCACCGGATCTCGAGGCGCTGGACTGGCAAGGCCTCGACCCGCGGGCGTTCCGCCGGCTGGTGCGCATGCGGCTCGTCTTCGCCGCGCTCGCCGGCGCGGCCAGCTACGGCATGCTGCACGGGTGGGCGATCGCCATCGGCCTCGCCGCCGCCGCGGCGCTGGTCCTCGAGGCGTGGGTGACGGCACGGTTCACGGCGTTCGCCTGGTCCGGCGACACGCTGTGCTTCCGCAGCGCGGCCGCGACGCGGCACGTCAGCCTCGTCCGCACCAGCCGGATCCAGGTGGTCAGCCTCGAGCGATCGCCGTTCGATCGCCGCTGGGGGATGGCCGGCGTCCGGGTCGATACCGCCGGCGCCGCGAGCGGCGGCCACCACGTCCACCTCCGCCTGCTCCCGGCCGACGTGGCGGAGTCGCTCTACGCGCGCCTGCGCCACGCCGCCGCGCCCTAGCTTACCTGCGCCGCGCGCGTGCGGGCGCCGCGGCGCGCCCAGCGCCGCGTGACGAATGGCGAGGACGGAGTCCGGAGCCATCGTCCGGTCGATGCGCGAAGGCGCGTCGGCAAATAGCATGCACGCCCAAAGCGCGGCCCGCGGGCGCGCGTGAGAGCGCGACCGCAAGACCAGCTACGGGTGGTGTGGGTCGAACACCATCGTGTCGTGGATGCGCTGCGCCAGATCGTCGTGCTCCGCGTGCAGCGCCGCCGGCAGGTGCGAGCCGTACTGGCGGAAGTAGTCCTCCTGGCCGGCGATGGCCTCGACCCATTCCGCCGGATCGACGCGCAGCAGCCGCGCCAGGATGTCGTCGCCGATCGACAGCCCGCGCTTGTCGATGGCGTCCATCTTCGGCAGGAAGCCGATCGGCGTGTCGATCGCCGCGCCGCTCCCGTCGCACCGCTCGAGGATCCAGCGCAGCACGCGCATGTTGTCGCCGAAACCGGGCCACAGGAACTTGCCGTCGGCGCCGGTGCGGAACCAGTTGACGCGAAAGACGCGCGGCGGCTTCGCCACGGACGCGCCGACGTCCAGCCAGTGCTGGAAGTAGTCGCCCATGTTGTAGCCGCAGAACGGCAGCATCGCCATCGGATCGCGGCGGAGCACGCCGACCTTGCCGGTCGCGGCCGCGGTCGTCTCGGACGACAGCGTCGCGCCGAGGAACGTGCCGTGCGTCCAGTTGCGCGCCTCGTAGACGAGCGGCACGCGCCGCTGCCGCCGCGCCCCGAAGATCACCGCGTCGATCGGCACGCCCTCGGGATTGTCGAACTCGGGTGAGAGCGACCGGCAGTTGATCGCCGGCGTGGTGAAGCGGCTGTTCGGGTGCGCGGCCTTCTCGCCGGACGCCGGCGTCCACGGCCGCCCCTGCCAGTCGATGGCCTCGGCCGGCGGCGGATCGTCGTGCCCTTCCCACCACGGCGTCCCGTCCGGCCGCAGCGCCACGTTCGTGTAGATCGTGTCGCGCTGGATCATCTCGAACGCGTTCGGGTTGGTCTTGCGGCTGGTGCCGGGCGCGACGCCGAAGAACCCGTTCTCCGGGTTGACGGCGTACAGGCGTCCATCGACGCCGGGACGCAGCCAGGCGATGTCGTCGCCGACCGTCCACGCCTTCCAGCCGGGCATGCTCTCGGGCGGAACCAGCATCGCGAGGTTCGTCTTGCCGCAGGCCGACGGGAACGCGCCGGTCACATAGCGCACCCGGCCGTCAGGGCTTTCGATGCCGAGGATCAGCATGTGCTCGGCCAGCCAGCCTTCCGAGCGCGCCATCCAGCTGGCCAGGCGGAGGGCCAGGCATTTCTTTCCGAGGAGAGCATTTCCGCCATAGCCCGACCCCACCGACCAGATCGTGTTCTCGGCCGGGAAGTGCATGACGAAGCGGCGGTCGGGGCTGAGGTCGCCGAGCGAGTGCAGGCACCGGGTGAAGGTGGGATCGCCGGCCAGGTGCTCCAGGGCGACCCTGCCCATGCGCGTCATGATGCGCATGTTCAGCACGACGTATCTGCTGTCGGTGATCTGGACCCCGGCCTTGGCGAAGCGCGACCCGGGCACGCCCATGAGGAACGGGACGACGTACAGTGTGCGCCCCTGCATCGCACCGGCGAAGAGCGGCGTCAGCCTGGCCCGGGCGTCGGCGGGCGCCATCCAGTTGTTATTGGGCCCGACGTCGTCGGCACGGTCCGTGCAAACGAACGTGAGGTGTTCGGTGCGTGCGACGTCGTGCGGCGCGCTCCGATGGAGGTAACAGCCGGGCAGACGCGTCTGATTGAGCTCGATGAGCTCACCGGTCGCGAGGCATTCCGCCACGAGGCGGTCGCGTTCGGAATCGCTTCCGTCGCAATAGACGATGGAATCGGGGGTGGTGAGCCGGGCGACCTCATCCACCCACGCGGTCACCACCGAAGGCACTGCCATGCGATGCGTCCTCCTGTCCGTCGACGCCTTGCGGGAAAAGTCCCGGGCGTCACTGTTGCTGCCGTGGTTTGCGCCGATTGACCAGGAAGACGCCGTATGAACCTGATCGTCCTGCTTGCCGCCTTCGCCGTATCGGCCACCCTCGGGCTCACGCTCGCCTGGGGCAGCCTGGCGCTCCTCTTCTGGTCGATCGACACGCGCCCCGAAGCCGAGGCTCAGCGAACCGTGAACGGTTCCATCAGCTCGGTCCGCGTGCCGTCGCCGTCATAGAGGTTCAGCTGCCAGCGGCCGTTGCGGCCCACGTTCGGTGGGCCCAGCGTGGCCCGCTTCTCCGCCGGCGTCCGCGCGCCGGCCGCTTCCCACGCCGCCTGGATGTCCGGCACCAGGAGCGCCACGTGGTGAAGCACCCCGCGTTGCCGCCGATCCGGCGGTGACGACACCAGCATGTATTCCAGATAGTCGGTGCCGTCCGGCACCCGCATGTTGATCCAGTCGGTCGTCCCCTCCGACCGGCCGCCCCGCCAGATCTCGCCGAACCCCAGGATGTCCTTGTAGAACCGGTTGGCCGCCGCCTCGTCGCGGACGGTCAGGCCGGCGTGCAGGATGCGCTGTCGAGAGCGGCGGCGGCGCGTGCGATGAGCTGCTACGACGGAGCCATCGCGGCGGCCAGGCCCGCTGGACGAACGCCAGCGGATGGCCGTCAGGGTCGGCGACCCTGATCGCGCCGTCGCCGGGCGCGTGACCGCGATGCCCTGCGCCGTCAGGTGCGCGGCCAGCTGCTCGAGGTCCGGCGTCGCGAAGGCCAGGAGGCGGAGCCGCTCGTCCTCACCCGCCGGCAGGTCGGGATCGACGAGAATCGCTCTGCCGTTCGCCGACCTGGAACCGCAGCCGCCCCGCGGAACCCTTGTCAGCGGCGCGGGTCGTCTCCGCCAGGCCCAGCATGTCGCCGTAGAAGCGCTTGGCCGCGGCGGCGTCGCTGACGCGGAGGACGATGTGATCGATTCCCGTGATCCGCGGTCGGTTCGCCGGCACTTGTGCCGTCACGCCGACGCGTGAGCGCCGCCAGCACGGCCGTCATGGCGACGGCGACCATGCGCGAGAGGCCCGTCATCGGCCGAGTATATCCGGCCCTAGCGGCCCGCTGTGGAAGGGGCGCGAGGCACCGAGACGGGCGAGGCGCCCGGCGATCAAGGCGCGAGGAGGGCGAATATCGGGAATATCCTCAACCGACGAGCAACGCCGAGCGCCGGGATGCATCGCCCGTCGAATGCCGCGGCCCTTTCACTGCGGGCTGCCAGGCCGGTCAGGGATTCGGCGACGCCAGGCAGCGGATCGTGCGGCCGGCGGTCGCCGCCGCGGCGGCGGCTCGCAGGTCATCGTGCGCCGCCTGTTGCGCGTGCATGAGCGCCCGCACGGCAAGGCAACGGGCCTGCTGATCGCGCTCGGTCGTCGCGAACGCCACGAGCGGCTCGAGCGCCGCGCGGACCGCCGGGAGCAGCGCGGGATCGACGGCCGCCGCCGGCTGCGCGTGCTCGCCGGAGCCAAGGCGCTCGTACAGCGTGCCGAAGGCCTCGGCGGCGCGCCGGCGGACGCTGACGTCGCGGTGGGCCAGCAGCCGCGCCATCTTCGCGATGCCCTCGGGCCGCGTCATGAACGCCGCCGCCACGCTCTGCGCGAGCTGCAGATCGAACGGCTCACGGCCGTCGCACTTCCCTTCGAGCACGCGCGTGAACGCTGCCTCGACGTCGGCCTCGGCCGCGTTCCGGCTGGCCAGGATGCCGGCGACCAGCGCCAGCCCGCGGCAGCGGTCGGTGTGCTGCAACCGCTTCTGCAGCAGCGGCTCCACGTCGGCGCCTGCGGCGAGCAGCGCCGAGGACGTCTGCGACGCCGGCCCCGCCGGCTGGCTGTCCAGCCGCGCGATGAGCTGTTCCAGCGCCTCGCGCTTCATCGTCCCGGACACTCCGCTCGATCCGGCCGCGCCGGCCGCCGAGCCACTCGGCGCCGAGCCAGCAGGCGCCGGGTCGCAGTCGATCTTCACGCCTTCGAGCAGCGTCGTCGCCCGCGCCCGTAGCGCGTCGATCGGGAGCCGTCTCGCCTGGTCGAGGGCTTCATAGGACAGGCAGCGGAGCTGGATGTTCGCCTTCGAAACCGCGACGCCGCGCAACAGCGGCAGCGCTGCCTCGGTCGCCGCCACGATGTCCGGGGTCGCCACGATCGTGTGCGCGTGATCGGGGCGGAGGCGCTCGGTGAGCGCGTCGAACGCGAATGCGGCGCGGTAGCGCGCCAGTTGGTCGCTGCCCCGCAGCAATTCCGCCATCAGGGAGATGCCGCGGACCCGATCGATGACGGCGAAGGCCGCGTCCTGCAACAGGCGCACGTCCGCGGCCGACGAGGGCTGGCAGGTGCCCCGCGCGATCTGCAGGAGCGTCGTCTCGACCAGCGCCGCTTCGAGCTTCAGCCGGGCGAGGACGCCGGACGCCACCCACTGTGGCTGGCAGCGCGGGTTCGTCTTCAAGGTCTCGACCAGCGCCGGCGCGACCGACGGCCCGATCCGTTCCAGTTCCGTCGCCGCCTCGAGCGCCGCGGAGCGGTCGGCCGATTCGACCAGGACCAGCAGATCGTGCACGCGGGAGGCGTCGCCCGCGGCTGGCGCCTGGCTCGCGATGGCCACCGCGCCGCCGAGGATCATCGCGGCCACGCCGCTGGCGAGACGGTTGCGCATGCGCGGAGTCTAGCAGCCCCTGCTGCTGCCAGGCCGAAGGCGCGCGCTCAGGAGACGCGGCGCTCGAACGGCAGGACCGTCGCGGAACCCGCGGCGGACGCGGCGACGGCGCCATCGACGGCTTCGATCGGCGGCGCCGCCAGGGCGACCAGCGCCGCCGTATCCATGCGCGCGACGACGCTGGCGAGCCCCTGCAGCGACGGCACGTCGAAGTCGGTGCCGGCATGCTGCCACAGCTCGCTGACCGCCTCGGTGGCGGGCCGGGCGCTGCGATACGCGCGGGCCGTGGTCATCGCGTCGAAGGCGTCGGCGACGTGGACGATGCGGGCGTGGATCGGAATCGCGTCGCCGCACAGGCCGTACGGATAGCCGGTGCCGTCGGGCCGCTCGTGGTGCAGCTCGACGATCGGCACGTGCGCGGCGAGGAACGCGATCGGCCGGAGGATCTGCGCGCCGAGCGACGTGTGCCGCTGGATGGCCTCGAACTCGGCGGCGTTGAGCTCGCCCGGCTTGGTCAGGATGGCGTCGCTGATGCCGATCTTGCCGATGTCGTGCAGCAGCGCGCCCAGTCGCAGCACGTCGAGATCGTCCTGGCCGAGCCCCATGGCCTGCCCGATCGCGACCGACAGGAGGCTGACGCGCTCCGAGTGGCCGGCGGTGTAGGGATCGCGCGCGTCGAGCGCGGCGACCAGGGCGCGGATCGCGCCGAGGTAGGCGGCGCTGGTCTCGGCCCGGGCTTCGTGCACGGTCTGGAGCAGTGTCGAGAACGACGCGCCGAGCGCGTCCAGTTCCTTGATCGATTGCTCCGGCATCACCGCCGGCGCCGCCTCGATCGATTCCACCATCGCATGGATGTCGCGCGAGACGCGATCGATCGGCGCGGCGACGCGTCGCGCCAGCGAGATGCTGGCCAGCAGGCACAGGACGAGGCCGCCCGCGACGATGACGAACAGCCGCGGCACCGCCGCCGCCGTGGCGTGATCGCGAGCCGCGGTGATCGACGCCACCGCATAGATCGCGGCCGGACCGACGCGCTGGACGAGCAGGTAGGCATGCCGCTCGCCGGCCGCATCGAACGCGCCGCTCAGCGCGGGGAGATCGCGGCGGCGCAGGTGCGCCGCCAGCGTGGCGAGCACCGGGCCCGTCGACGTGCTGGCGATCAGCCGATCGTCGACGAGCACGGCGATGTCCGAGCGGGCCTCGCCCGCGAGCTCCGCGGCGTAGCGGGCGTCCAGGCGGCGCGCCTCGACGAGAAAGGCCAGGCGCAGCCCGTCCGCCGCGGCGATCGGCGCGACGGTGGCGCGATACGGCGCCCCGCCACCGTAGATCACCTGGTCCGACGCAACCGTCTCGGCGTCGGCGATGCGCAGGAGGCCGGTCCCGGCCGGCCAGCCGGGCGCGCTCGGTCCGGCGCTGACCACGACGCGGCCGTCGAGGCCGACCACGGCGAGCGCATCGGACCGCAGCAGCGCCGCGATGCGCCCGATCTCGATCTGGAGGGCGTTCAGCTCGTGCAGCGCTTCCGCGTCGACGCCGAAGTCACGCTGTTCCTGGTAGGACTCGAGGACGGTCTTGACCGCCGGGCTGCTGGAGATCAGGCTGGCCCGCAGCAGCGCGTCGCGCCGGCGATCGCGCTGCGAGGCCGCGAGCTGCCCTTGCGCCGCCGTCAGGTTGCTGGCGATGCCGCGTTCGACGACGGCGCGGGTCTCGAGCACCATCACGATGGAGATCGCGCCCAGTACGCCGACCACGGTGGCGAAGGAGATCGCCACCACGCGGACCACGAACCGCGGAGCCGGGGACGGCGACCCAGGCGGCGAGGCTCGCGCCAGCAGCCGGCGAAGCCGCATCGCCAATGACATGCGATCCGCCAATCGGCCCGGATCGCGCGGTCTACAAGGCGGACCTGCGCCCGGCTGCGCACCGCCGCGCAGCTCCCGCGGCGGTGGGGATGATCCCTACCGCCTCGCGGATGTCCCCATCAGCGCACCGCGCGGGCGGGCAGCTGCGGCGGGCTGGTCGTGGTCGGCTCGGCGAGGCCGCGGGCGGCCAGCTGCTCGCGCACGATCCCTGGATAGATGTCGTATTCGCGCGCGTCGCGCTCGAGGAGGTCGAGATCGACCTTGATGCGATCGGCGCGGCCGCGCACGTCCTCCCACAGCCGCTCGCACGACGGGTGCGACGAGGTCTCGGCCGCGACCGGCGCCCAGGAGGTGTTCCACTGGAACGCGGCGGTACCCGACCACATCGCGAAGCGCGCGGCGCCCGGGGACGAGCGGGCCGCCTTGAGGATGTCGTCGACGTTGGTCGATCGGGGGGCGGCGCCTTCGACCGGAATCGACGCCCAGCGCTGGAAGCACGACGCGAGGTACCCCTGCAGGTCGGCGTCGACGTCGGCGGCCTCGGCTTCGAGCCGCTTCAGCTCGGTGCCGTAGCGCTGCGCGAACACGTCGCGCATCCGCTCGTCGCCGGTGCGGCCGTCGGCGAGCCCGGGCGCGACGCGGCCGCCCCGCCCCCGCCGCCGGGCGCCGCCTTCTTCGTCGCGGTGTCGGCCAGCGCGGCGTGCCACTCGTCTGGCGTCGGCTCGCGCGTCGCGAGGCACGTCAGGCAGCCGCGCGGATCCGGCTCCGCGGACGCCGGCTTCGCGTTCGCGGCCGCCGCGTCGGGCGCCGGCCGGAACACACCGTCGGTCCGATCGTCGCCCGTGCGGACGGTGTTGCCGCTGGTCGCGGTGACCTGCGCCGTCTTCACCCAGCCGGTGGTCATCGCGTTCGCGGACGTGCGGACCAGCACCTGGTGCCACTCGCCGTCCGTCTTCACGACGGACACGATGGCGCCCTTGTCCAGATCCGTGACGACGCGGCAGGTGATCGCCGCGCAGCTGTACGCCGGCGCGAAGGACGCGGTGACGACGACGCGGCGGCTCGCCTCGGCGACCGGCGCCACCGTCGGGGCGTCGCGCTTGGGGGCCGGCGGTGCCGACTGCGCCGAGGTGACGATGGGGGCCAGCGCGGCGACGAGGCCCAGTGGCAGCACGAGGCGTGGAATCGTCATGAGCACATTCTAGGCTGGGCTCGACCCACTCGAACCCACCGCCATGTCGGAGTCGGCCGGTACTCCATCACTCGATTTGAAATCCAGGGAAGTTGCTGGCAGAAGTGCGCGCGGCCGGTCGGGTCAGGCGAACCGGATCAGGCCTCGCGCCGAAGAGGGACCACTTCGGCAGGGGGGCGCTCCTCGCGGACGGGGAGGCCGTGGAGGAACTCGGGCAGCGCGGCGGAGATGCCGCGGACGGCGTCGAGATCGAACTGCGTGCCGGCGAAGCGCCACAGGACGGCCAGCGCATCGGACGCGGGCCGCCCGGCGCGGTAGGCGCGGGCTGTCGTCATCGCATCGAACGCGTCGGCGACGTGGACGATGCGCGCGAGCAGCGGCACCTGATCGCCCTTGAGCCCATGCGGATACCCGAGCCCGTCCGGCTGCTCGTGGTGCAGCTCGACGATCGGCAGGTGCGGCTCGAGGAAGGCCACCGTCCGGAGGATCTGCGCGCCGAGCACCGGATGGCTCTTGATGATCTCGTATTCCTCGTCGGTCAGCGCGCTCGCCTTGCCGAGGATGTTGTCGCTGATGCCGATCTTCCCGATGTCGTGCAGCAGCGCGCCGAGGCGCAGCACCTCGATCTCGCTGTCCGAGATCTGCATCTGCCGGCCGATCGCGACCGAGATGGCGCTGACCCGCTCGGAGTGGCCGGCGGTGTAGGCATCCCGCGCGTCGAGCGCGGCGGCGAGCGCGCGGATGGCGCCGACCACGGCGGCGTCCGTTTCGGCTCGGGCCGACGACAGCGACTGCGACAGGCGGTTGAAGGACGCGACGAGCGCGGCGACCTCGCGGCTCGACGACCGCGACGACGGCAGCCGCGTCGCCACCTGGAGGTCGGCCATCTCCGCCATTTCACGCGACAGCTGATCGATCGGCGCGCTGACCGACCGTGCCAGGCGGAAGCTCGCCAGCAGGCACAGCCCGAGGCTGGCGACGACGATCCCGATCAGCTTCGGCAGCGCCGCCTCGGTCAGGCCGCGCACCTTCTGCGTCACCGAATCGATCGCGTAGAACGACGCCGGGCCGACCTGCCGGATCCGCCGGTAGGCGAACACCTCGCCCTTGACCTCGAGGAGACCCGAGCCGAGCAGGCCCTTCCCCACCGCGGCGCGGAAGGCCGCGTCGCGCGGCGTCAGCGCGCTGTCGAAGACGCGGCCGTCGATGACGATGGCGACGCCGGAGTGCGCGAGGTGCGCGAGGCGTTCGAGATGCCGCTGGTCGAGCGCGGTGCCTACGACGAGATGGCCGATGCGGCCGCCGCGGACGCGGATCGGCGCGGCGGTCACGGCGAAGGGTTGATCGTTGGCCGTGACGAACGCCTCGAAGGGCCCGGGCGCATCGCTGTCGAGCATCAGCCGCTCGTTGGTCCATGCGGCCGCGTAGCGGCCCGAGGCGCAGAGGACGCGGCCGGCTTCGTCGGTGACGCCGACGACATCGGCGTCGAGGAGCGCTTCGATGCTGCGCAGCTCCCACTCGAGCGCGGTCAGCCGCTCGTCGTCGCCCACCAGCTTGCGGCCGGCGCGGAACTGCTCGAAGGCGTTGGCAAGGGCGTCGCTCTGCGTCAGCACCGTCGCCTGCACGGTGGCGTTGCGCTGGCGTTCGCCCTGGGCCATCGCGACCAGCCGATGCCCGGCCTCGAGCTCCTCGCGCACGCGCGCCTCGACCGCCTGCCGCGCCTGGTAGCCGAGCAGGGCGATGACCGAGATCAGGACGAGGACGACGGTCGTGAAGGAGGCGATCAGGACGCGGACGACGAACCGCGGCGGCCGCCGTAAACCTTCACGGTCCGGCGCCGCGGGCGAGTGGGAAGCGGCCATCGGCCCGCGGGTCCGGGTCAAAGTGGGCATGGAGTGCGGATGGGCCGACCGACCTACCTCCGCACGACTTCAATCGGCCCGACAGCGCCGACCCATGAAGCGCACACATCGCCGCGGGATGGCACGGTGACCGGGACGGGCAGGATTGCACAGGGTCGCACATGGCGGCGTTCTGCTAGGCTGAACGCCATGCCGGCCGAGGACGTTCGGATGCCGCCTGCGCCCACCGCCGACGTCGTCGTCGCGGCGATGCCGGTGCTGCGCGTCGAGAGCGCCGAGCGCAGCGTCCGCTTCTACTGCGGGCGCCTCGGCTTCCGCCAGGACTGGTGGCATCAGGCCAGCCCGGAGGAGCCGGCAACCGTGTCGGTGAGCCGCGGCGGCGCCGGCCTGATCCTCACCGAACGCACCGACCTCGGACGCGAGGGCCAGGTGTGCGTGTGGACCATCGAGCTCGCCACGCTGTTCGCCGAATGGGGCGGCCTCGAGGACGTCGCGCTCGAGCACGGACCGACGCCGATGCCTTGGGGCCTCACCGAGATGGCCTTCCGCGATCCGGACGGCAACCGTATCCGCGTCGCCCAACCCACGGGGTGCCAGACATGAGCCTTCGACCGAGTTCCTTCCTGCGCCCGGCCCTCGCCGCCGCCGCGCTTTGCGCCTGTCGGCCATTCGCCGGCGATCTCCTGCCGGCGCCGGCGCTCTTCGCTCAGGCGCCTGCCGCGAAGCCGGCCGAACCCGGCTGGGTTCAGCTCTTCAACGGCAAGGACCTCACCGGCTGGGTGAAGGTCGGCCAGGAACAGTGGACGGTCGAGGACGGCGCCATCGTCGGCGTCGGCGTGACCAAGGAATACGGCTACCTGCGCACCGAGCAGAAGTACGTCGACTTCGACCTGACGCTGCGCTTCAAGGCCGACGCCGACGGCAACAGCGGCGTGTTCTTCCACTCGGACTTCAAGCCCGGCACCGTCGACGTGTCCCAGGGGCTGCAGTTCGAGATCGATCGCGTGCTGAACCACCACACCGGCGGCATCTACGGCGACGACCGCCAGTGGGTCGTCTGGCCGGCGCCGGAGCTCGAGACGGTGATCCGCCCCACCGACTGGAACGAGATGCGGATGCGCGTCGTCGGCCGCCGCTACACCTCGTACCTGAACGGCACGCTGATGGTCGATTTCACCGACCCCACGCCGAAGTCGTTCGACGGCTACATCTCGCTGCAGCTCCACTCCGGCGGCCTCGGCCGGATGCGGTTCAAGGACATCTACATCCGCGACCTCACCAGGCGCTGAGGCGATCGCCCGTCCGTGCCGATGGTCTGACTGCGCGCGCCAGCGCGCGGAGGGACCACTTGCGCACACGTTTCTTACTGTCAGGCTTCGTCGCGCTCGCGCTCGTCTGCGGGCCGTCGGCCGCCGAGGCCACCGTCAGCGCGAACATCGTCGGCTCCACGCTCCAGATCGTGGGCGATGCGAGCAGCGAAGTGGTCACGCTGCGTCTGCTGTTCGGCACCCCCGACCAGCTCCAGGTCATGTCCGGGCCGTCGGTGGTCGCGTTCGCGCGCTCGGGGTTCACCGCGATCGTGGTCGATATGGGCGGCGGCGACGACTGGGTCGTCATCGACGAAACCAACGGCGTCTTCACCGACACCGAGATCACCACCATCACCGGCGGCGACGGTCTCGATACCATCCACGGCGGGACTGGTGCCGAGACCATCGTCGGCGGGCCAGGCAACGACCTGCTCTGGGGCGAGGGCGGCAACGACAGCGTGTCCGGCGGCGATGGCGACGACCAGTTCATCTGGGATCCCGGAGACGGCGTCGACACGGTCGACGGAGACGCCGGAGCCGACACGCTGGTGTTCAACGGCTCGGCGGCGGCGGAGATCGTGACGCTGTCGGCCGCCGGCGCCCGCACGACGCTGACTCGCGACATCGGTGCGATCGTGCTGAACGTCGGCACGACCGAGACGCTGAGCCTGTCCCTCCTCGGCGGCGCCGACACGTTCACCGCCGGTCCCGGCCTGCAGGCGCTGGCGACACTGTCGGTCAACGGCGGCGACGGCGCCGACACGATCATCGGCGGTGACGGCGCCGACACGCTGCAAGGGGGGCAGGACTCGAGCGTCGACGACATCCGCGGCGGCGGGGGCCACGACTGGATCTTCCCGGCCCCGGCAACGACATCGTCCATGGCGGCCTCGGGGATGATCGCATCATCTGGAACCCGGGCGACGGCAACGACATCGTCGAGGGCGACGACGGCATCGACACGTTCGTGCTGAACGGCAGCGGCGCGGCCGACACGATCGGCATCGGGGTCGTCGCCGGTCACGTGCGCGTCACCCGCGACATCGGCGCCGCCCAGAACGATCTGTTCACCATCGAACGGATCCAGGTCTACGCGTCCGCCGGCGCCGATACCGTGACCGTGGGGCCCGGCCTCGATGTCCTCCTGCAGGACACCTACGTGGACCTCGGCACCGGAAGCGACACGGCGTGGTCGACCGCGAGCTCGGGCCGGGTCGCCATCGACGCCAGGCCTGGGGACCTCGATACCCTGAACTTCGACGCCCAGTCCCAAGATCCTGGACGTCCAGCCGTACCACGTCGTGATAGGCGGCTCCATCACGACGACATTCTTCGACATGGAGAGCCTCCACTTCACCAACACCGTGGGCACGCTGCCGACGGTGACGATCACGTCGCCCACGTCAGCCCAGGCGACGACCATCACGTCGTCCTTTCTCTCGATTGGCGGTACCGGCTTCGGACGCCGAGGGGCTCCAGAGCGTCACCTGGATCACGATGGGCGGCCGATATGGGACGGCGAACGGGACCACGACGTGGACCGCGAACGACGTCCCGGTCCATGGCGGCCTCAACGCCTTCATCGTCACGGCGACCGATGCCGCGGGCAACAAGACCACCGACCGGATCGAAATCACCGTCAGCTCGGTCTCCTACACCCTGGCCGAGGGTGCGACCGGCGCCTTCTTCGACCTCGACATCCCGATCGCCAACCCGAACTACACAGCGACGACCGCGACCGTGACGTTCCTCAAGGAAGACGGCACGACGATCACCCAGGACGTGACGCTCGAGGCGATGACGCGGCGGACGCTGCACGTCGACAGCATCCCGGGCTGGAGAACGCCGGCGGCGTGTCCACCGTCGTCAGGTCGACGAACGGCATGCCCGCTCGTCGTCGAGCGCACGATGTTCTGGGACGCGAGCTACTACGGCTCGCATGGCGGCACTGCGGTCGACGGCCCGCGCACGCGCTGGCTGTTCGCCGAGGGCTCGGAGGGCTTCTTCAACACGTTCGTGCTGCTGGCGAACACCAGTGCGACGCGCGTCGACGGTGACGCTCACGTTCCTGCGCGAGGGCACGACGCCGTACACGCGCACGCGTCACCGTGCCACCGACATCGCGCGTCACGGTCGCGGCCAACGGCGATCCCCGAGCTGGTCGGACCGCTCGTTCTCGATCGTCGGTCGACGCCACGACGCCGATCATCGCCGAGCGCGCGATGTACTTCGGAACCGCGCGACTCTTCGACGGCGGCCACGAATCGGCCGGCGTGCCCGGCCGGCGCGACGTCGTGGTTCCTCGCCGAGGGCGCGACCGGCCCGTTCTTCGAGACCTTCGTGCTCGTCGGCAACCCCAACCCTTCGCCGGCGAACGTCACGATGACGTTCCTCACCGACGGCGGCCAGACGGTCGTGCGCAACAAGACGGTCGCCTGCCAACGGCCGCCTCACCGTGAACATCGAGAGCGAGGATCCGCTGTTGGCGAACGCTGCGGTGGCTCGACGTCGATCGTCGCCGATCAGCCGGTGGTCGTCGAGCGCGCGATGTACTGGCCGGGACCGCCGTCGACGTGGGCCGAGGCGCACAACAGCTTCGGGGCCACGACGCTGGCCTTGAAGTGGGGGCTGTCGGAAGGGCGCGTCGGCATGGCGGGCGGCTTCCAGACCTATATCCTGATGGCGAACCCGAATCCGGTCGCTGTCACGGGCCTGATCACCTTCCTGCGCGGCAGCGGGGCGCCGATCGTCAAGACGTTCACGGTGAACCCGACGTCGCGCCTCAACGTCGCGGTGACTACCGCCGTGCCCGAGCTCGCCGACGAGGCCTTCGGGGCGCTGATCGAAGTGACCAACGACGTCCCGATCAGCGTAGAGCGGGCGATGTATTCGAACGCGCTCGGTCAGATCTGGGCCGCCGGCACCAACGCGCTCGCGACGCCGGTGCCGTAGCCCCCGAGGTACAGCGGCCGGCAGCGGACTCTTGACATCGCATGTGTACGAGCTTAACTAGTACACGTCGCTGTTCTACCGCGACTGGTACACCTGACGATGCTGCCCTTCAGCCTGACCCTGCGCGCCGGCGAACCGGTCGTCGACCAGGTGGTCTACGCGGTCACGCGGGCCGTCGTGTCGGGGCAGCTGCGCCCGGGCGATCGGTTCCCGTCGGTTCGCACCCTCAGCCAGGAGCTGAAGGTCAACCCGAACACCGCGCAGCGGATCGTGGCGCTGCTGGCGGAAGCCGGGCTGCTCGCGGTCGAGCCCGGCATCGGCACCGTGGTGACCAGCCACGCGACGGCCGGCGGCGCCGCCGATGCGGCAGCCCGGCGAACCGAGATGGCCGCGCTGCAGGAGCGGCTCGCGGAGCCGCTCGTGGTCGAAGCGCGCCGGCTCGGCCTCGGGCTGGCCGATCTCGTCGACATCGTGCGCGCGCGATGGAAGCGGTTGCATGCGGACGGCAAACGCGAGGTGGGGTGATGGACCACGCGATCGAGACCGAACGGCTCACCTGTCGCTACGGACGCACGCGCGCCGTCGCCGACCTGACGATGCACGTGCCGACCGGCAGCATCTACGCGCTGCTCGGCCCGAACGGCGCCGGCAAGACGACGACGCTGAAGGCGCTGATGAACCTGCGGCGGCCCGCCAGCGGCACCGCGCGGGTCCTCGGGGTCGACTCGCGCGCGCTCGGTCCGGCCGAACTCGCCCGCATCGGCTACGTGTCCGAGAACCAGCGGATCCCCTCGAACCTGACCATCGCCGAGATCGAGGCGTTCTGCCGGCCGTGGTATCCGACCTGGGACGCCGCGCTCGCCACCGAGCTGCGCGAGCGCTTCGGTCTCGATCCACGCGCCCGCATCAAGTCGCTGTCGCGCGGCACGCGGCTCAAGGTGCAGTGCCTGCTCGCGCTCGCGCCGCGGCCGCGGCTGCTCATTCTCGACGAGCCGTTCAGCGGCCTCGATCCGGTCGTGCGCGACGACCTGACCACCGGCGTCCTCAGCCTCGCCGACCGCGATGGCTGGAGCGTGCTGCTGACGTCGCACGAGATGGACGACGTCGAGCGCCTCGCCGATCACGTCGGCTTCCTCGCCAACGGCTCGCTGCTCGTCGAGGAGCCGATGCAGACGCTGCTCGCGCGCTTCCGGCACGTCGAGGTCGCGCTCGCCGAGGGCGCCACGGTGCCGGGCCAGCGGCCGGCTTCCTGGCTCGGGGTCGTGGCCGACGGCCGCGCCGCACGCTTCGTCGAGTCGCGCGCGTCGGCGGAAGCGGAAGCCTCCTGGCGCGCCGCCTTCCCCGGCGCGGCGATCGAGAGCAGCCCGATGTCGCTGCGCGACGTGTTCGTCGCACTTACGCGCTCGCAGGCCGGAGCCACGCGATGAGCGCTCCCGTGGCCAGTCCCCATGCGTCTCTGGTCCGGATGATCCTCCATCTCTGCCGCTTCGACTTTCGGCGCTTTCGAGTCCTCGTCTCGGCCATGGTCGGCCTGGAAGTCTTGCGAGCCATCTATGTCGAATGGGCGCTGCATCTGGCGCCGCTCGAGGGGCCCGCGAGCTTCCGCATCGATATCGGCGCAGGTGAGACGACGCTGCTCGATCCGGTGTTGGGCGTGGGCGGCGTCCTCGTGACGGCTATCATCGTGCAGGCCGACCACCCGTCGGATGATCGCGCCTTCTGGCGCTCGCGACCGATACCGGGGCACGTGCTCGCGCTGGCCAAGGCGGCGCTCTTCGCGCTGCTCCTGGTCGTCGTGCCGGTGGCGATCAATACGGTGCGGCTCCTGGCCTATGGCGCGCCGTTCTCGTCGCTGTTCGCCGCGACGGTGCAGCTCGCGCTGGGCTTCTCCGTGGTGATCCCGATCTGGGCCCTGGCGATCCTGACCCGGACGCTCCCTCGTTTCCTTGCCGCAACCGGCGGACTGATCATCGGGCTGGTCCTTGTGATCAACCTCATCGCCAACCTGGTCGACGCCGGAAGAATCGGCGTGAGGATGACCGGGTTCGGTATCGAGTGGCCGGGCGAGGAGCGGCTCGGCTGGGTACCGGCGCTCGCCTTCGCCGCCGCCGGACTCGCGCTCCTGGTCGCGCATTACCGGCACCGTCGAGCCGCCCTGAGCCTGGTCGCCGGACTCGTGCTGGTGGTCGCGCCGATGGTGATCCCGGCTCCCCCGTGTACGATGCCGGCGCCGCCGGCGCTCGCTGCGCTGGTCACCGGACACTTGTCATTGCCATCGGGCTTGACCCTCCCTCCCCAATCGACGCTCGATGCGGTTCGCCTCTCGGGATCTCGTTTCCCGCTCTACCTGGAAGGCGAGGTCGCGACGCCGACGCTCCCGATCGACGTGTCGGCCGGCATTGCGCTGACCGACGCGCGCCTGACCGTCGCCGGCCGCACCATTGCCGCCGTCCGCGGGCAGCAGTGCTGTCGGGGCCTCGGAGCCATCGGTGTGGCGTCGCTCGCGCCGACTGTCGCGACCCTCCGCATAGCCAACGCCTTCGGCGCTGTGCCGATCGACGAGATTGAACGGCTGCGCGGCACACACGTTGACGCCCGCGCCGATGCGACGGTGAACTTCGTCCGCCACCGGCTGGTCGCCGAGCTGCCGATGCGACCAGGGGCGGCGTTCCGAACGGACCGCTACCTCGTCGAGATCGTCGCTCTCGACCCCCAGCGCTCGATGGTGTTCCTGCGCGCGGCCCGATTCCCGAGCCTGACGTCCGGCACCGAGCCGCACATCACGTTCTTCGAGGCAGACGCGGCCAGGCACCGCGTCTCGCGCCTGTCGGGGGCGTTTCACCAGGGGACGCTCGAGCTCGAGAATGGCGGCCATGACTGGGCCCAGGGCCTGAAATGGTCCGGTCGATTCAAGCTGCTGATCGAGCGCCTCGGGCCCGGGCCGGTCGATCCGCGGCTCCTCATCGTGGAATCGCGCCGCATCGGCGAGGCCCGGGCGATGCTGTCGGCAACCGACGTGCCGGTGCACGAGGCGAAGCAGCCCTAGCAGGCAGAGGCGACGCGATGCCCCAGGAACATCCGGCGCGACCGATGTCGTTCTGGCGCGGCATCGCGCACCTGTGCCGCTTCGACCTGCAGCGCTTCCGCGTGGCCATCGCCGTCGTGACCGGCCTCGAGCTGCTGCGGGCCGGCGTGGTCGAGTGGTTCCTCCACCAATCGACGCTCAGCCTCGACGTGCTTGTCGGCGGCGACGGCTACATGGAGTTCCAAACGCTGGACACGGTGCTGCGCGTGGCTACGATGGTCGTGACGGCCATGCTGATCCAGGCGGATCATCCGACCGACGACCGGGCGTTCTGGCGCAGCCGGCCGGTGGGTCCGTCGCAGCTCGTGGTCGCGAAGCTGACGCTGCTCACGGCGCTGTTCGTCCTGATGCCCACGGTCGTGAACGCCGTCCGCCTCCTCGCCTACGGCGCGCCGCCGGGCTCGTTCATCGCCAGCGCCCGCCAGTTCGCGGTCATCGGCGGCGCCATCATCGGTACCGGCGTGGGCGCTCGCCCTCGCGACGCGCACGCTGCCGCGGTTCATCGGCGTCGCGATCGGCCTGACCGTCGCCTGGGTGACCGCCATCGGCATCCTGGTGGCCTACCGGCCCGCGGCACTCGTCGTCGTCGGGCTGCTCGGCGAGGATTTCATCTACGAGGCACGGGTGGCGCCGCCGGTCCCGGACTGGCAGCGGCTCGATCGGCGTGGCTGGACGTTCGCACTGTTGATGGCCGTCGGGGGCGTCGCGTGCGTGGCCGGCTACTACCGCACGCGGCGTCCGCTCCTGCCCGCGACGGCGGCGCTCCTGCTGGTGGCGCTGCCGAGCGTGCTGCCCGAACCGGCCGCGGACGCGGCGCCGCCCGGTATCGCCACCGGTCCGCTGGGTCTCGAGGGCCCACTGCGTCTGCCGCCTCGCTTCAGCCTCAGCACGCGAATACGTTCGCCTACGACCGGCCTCAGTGCCCGGCTGCGACTGCCCGACCGCCCGGTGAATGTGTCGACCCAGCTCTTTCTCGGATCGGTGCACGTGGCGGAGGGCCCCTTCGTGCCCACCGCGACCGGGCTGCCGGTACCTGCTGCGATCGGGGAGCGCCGGCGGCCGCGCTCGCCGCCGCGTGGGGCGCCGTTCCGCCCGACACGAAGCTCACCCCGGATCCGGGCTTCGTCTTCCTCGTCGCCAACGCGGACGCGGCCCGGCTTCGCGACCGCATCGTCGACGTGGACGCGCCGGCCCGGCTGCGGTTCACGCGGCACGATCTCGCCGGCGAGGTAATGCTTCAGCCCGGCCAGTCGTTCCGCACGCCTCACCACCTCGTCGAGATTCTCGGCATCGACACGCGGAGGCGGACCGCGCTGTGCCGCGTCGCGCAGTTCCCGACGCTGACGTCGCCCAGGCCGCACCTCTCCTTCTTCGTCGGCGACCGCCGCGAGCTCGTCGTCGAAGCGCTGCCATGGTGGCGCATAGACCTGTCGCTGGGCGGACGCACGGCCACGGGCGGCGCCCGCGGTCGGACCTGGGTCGCCCTCGTGACGCTCCCGCTGGTGGCAGTCCCCATCGACGCGCAGGCGGACGCTCGCGTCTACATCGTCGAGTCGCGCCTGGCCGGCGAGCTGCAGACCCGGGTCGTGGCTCGCGGCGTCAGGGTGATCCAGCCGGCGACCGACGCCGAGGCCGCCGCGCGCTGAGGCCGTGCCGGCCGTCACCCTCGATTAGAATGACGTGTTCCGCCGGCGCACGCGGCGTCAGCGAACGGCTCGTCACTCTATCGACATCGAGGCTCCTCGCGCATGACCGCTCCGAAGAAGATCGTGCTCGCCTACTCCGGCGGGCTGGACACCTCCGTCATCCTGCCGTGGCTCAAGGGCCGCTACCCCGGCGTGCGGCTCGTGGCGTTCGCCGCCGAGCTCGGCCAGGGCGACGAGCTCAAGGACATCGAGAAGAAGGCGTACAAGAGCGGCGCCGACGAGGTCGTGGTCAAGGACCTGCGCAAGGAGTTCGCCGAGGACTACTGCTTCCCGATGCTGCGGGCGCACGCGACCTACGAGGCCGACTACCTGCTCGGCACCTCGATCGCGCGGCCGCTGATCGCGAAGCACCAGGTGCTGGTCGCGCACCAGACCGGCGCCGACGCGGTCGGCCACGGCGCCACCGGCAAGGGCAACGATCAGGTCCGCTTCGAGCTGACGTCGATGGCGCTCGATCCGACGCTGGCGATCGTCTCGCCGTGGAAGGATCCGCAGTTCCTCGCCGACGGCCTCAACGATCGCGAGACGGCGATCGACTACGCGCAGAAGCACCGCATCCCGATCACCGCGAGCAAGAAGAAGATCTACTCGCAGGATCGCAACCTCTGGCACATCTCGCACGAGGGCGCCGAGATCGAGGATCCGGCCGAGGAGCCGAAGGAAGCGGTCTACACGATCTCCGTGCCGCCGGCGCAGGCGCCGAACAAGGCCGAGTACGTCGAGATCGAGTTCAAGGCCGGCACGCCGGTCGCGGTCAACGGCGCCAGCTATCGGGGCCGCGGCCACGAGCTGATCGCCGAGCTGAACCGCATCGGCGGCAAGCACGGCGTCGGCCAGGTGACGCTGGTCGAGAACCGCCTGGTCGGCATGAAGAGCCGCGGCGTCTACGAGACGCCCGGCGGCACGATCCTCTACGAGGCGCACAAGGCCCTCGAGCAGCTGTGCCTCGAGCGCGACCTCTATCACTACAAGCAGCAGGCGGCGCTCAAGTACGGCGAGCTGGTCTACTACGGGCAGTGGTTCCACCCGCTGCGCGAGGCGCTCCAGACGTTCATGGACCACGCCAACCAGGTCGTGACCGGCAAGGTGAAGGTGAAGCTGTACAAGGGACGTGCCGCGGCGACGAGCGCGAAGTCGCCGCTGTCGCTCTACGACACCAAGCTCGCCAGCTTCGCGATGAAGGACTACGACGTCACCGCGGCGCGCGGCTTCATCGATCTGTTCGGCCTGCCGATGAAGGTGCGCGGCCTGCGTCAGGGCAGCGGCGACGGCGCTACCCGTGGCCGCGGACCGGCGAAGAAGGGCCGCGCGCGCCGCTGATCGGAGCCGACGCGTGCCGGTCATCGCCATCACGTCGGCGGATGACCCGCGCGTCCTCGACTACCGCGCCGTCCGCGAGCCCGATCTCGTGCGGCGGCGCGGCCTGTTCATCGCCGAGGGCCGGCTGGTCGTCGCCCGGCTGCTCGCGCTGCCCCGCTACACGATCCGCTCGATCCTCGTCAGCGACGCCGGCCTCGCCGCGCTGCGCGCGCAGGCCGCCGACGGCCTCGACGCCCGTCCGGATCTGCCCCTCTACCTCGCCGCGCCCGACGTCATCGACGCGATCGGCGGCTTCCATTTCCATCGCGGCTGCCTGGCGATCGCCGAGCGGCCGCCGGCGCAGGACGCGGCGGCGATCATCGCCGCCGCGACGCCCGGCCATCCGCTGATCGTCGTCGAAGCGGATCGCCCAGGCCGACAACGTCGGCAGCATCCTGCGCAACGCGCAGGCGTTCGGCGCGGCCGGCGTGCTCCTCGATCACGCGACGGTCGATCCGCTGTATCGCAAGGCGCTGCGGACGGCGATGGGCGCCGCGCTGGTGGTGCCGTGGGCGCGCCTCGAGCCGTGGCCCGACGCCCTGACCCGCGTGCGCGACGCCGGCGTCGTCATCGCCGCGCTGACGCCGCGCCACACGGCCGAACCGCTCGGCGACTTCGTGGCGGCGCACGCAGGGCGTCCGGTCGCGCTCCTGGTCGGCGCGCGAGGGCGACGGCCTCAGCGACGCGGCACTCGACGCCGCGGACGTCCACGTCCGGATCGCGATGGCACCCGGTGCCGATTCGGTCAACGTCGCGACGGCGACGGGCATCGCGCTGCATGCGCTATATTCCGCGAGCGCCTGATCGGATCCGGAAATGCCCTGACATGCTCCATCGCCCATGGTGTGTGACGCATGCGTGCGTCGTGGTGCTCGTGTGCCTGTTCGTGCCCTCGGCCGCGGGCGCGCAAGCCACCACCGGATCGATCGCCGCGGTCGTCGTCGACGCGGCCACCGGGGCGCCGATCGAACGGGCCCGCGTCAGCCTCGACGGCCACCGGAAAGCCCGCGCGCTCTCGAACGCGCAGGGCCGCGTCGTGCTGGCCGATCTGCCGGCCGGACGCGGCGTCCTGGAGGTATCGCTGATCGGCTATGGCCTGGTCCGGCGTGACGTCGACATCCCGGCGGGCGGCACGCTCGCGCTGACCCTCCCCCTCGCGGAGGGCACGGGCACCTACACCGAGGACGTCGAAGTGACGGCGGCGACCGCGCCGCGCGAGACCAGGTGTCGCCAGCCAGATCACCATCGGCAGCGCCGACATCGAGGAGCTGCGCAGCACCCTCACCGAGGACCCGATGCGCGCCGTGCAGACGCTGGCCGGCGTCGGCGGCAGCGACGACTACCGCAGCGACTTCTCGATCCGCGCCGCGCCGTTCGATCACCTCAGCGTGACGCTCGACGGCATCCCCAGCTCGCTGCTCGTGCACACCGTCCACCGGGCCCGCGACACCGGATCGCTGGCGATGCTGAACAGCGACATCCTCGAGGGCGCGTCGGTCCTGTTCGGGAGCTACCCGCAGCGCTACGGCAACCGGACTGGATCGCAGGTCGACTTCCGGATGCGCGAGGGATCGCGGGCGCGGCAGCAGTACCGCGTCGCGGTCAGCGCGATCGCGGCATCGGCCGTGGCCGAGGGCCCGCTGGGCCGCGCCCGCCGCGGTTCGTGGCTGGTGACCGGCCGCAAGAGCTACATCGACTGGCTGATCCACCGCATCGATCCGGAGACCACCGGCACGTTCGGGTTCGTCGACGCGCAGGCCAAGGCGGTCTACGACCTGTCGCCGCGGCACACCGTCACCGGGACGCTGGTGGCCGGGCGATCGCGCTGGGACGAGGGCGACGGGCGCGGCGGCCTGAATTTCCTCGCGGTCGGCCTCAACCGCACGGTGATGAGCGCGGCGACGCTGCGCTCCTCGGTCGGCCAGGCGGCGGTGCTGACACAGCAGGTCTATGGCATCTTCAACCGCTACCGCAACGAGACGCCCTCGACGCAGCCGCTCACGGTCGGCAGCGAGCGCGACCTCTCGTATCGCGCGACGGTGGTCGTGCCGGGCCCGCGCGGGTCGACGATCGAGAGCGGCGTCCATCTGCAATGGCTCGACGGGGCGCTCGAGGAGCACCGCTACCTGGGAAACGGTCAGCGCGTCTCGGGCAGCGGCACCGAACAGCGCACACGCCAGGGCGCCTACCTGTCCACGCGGCTGCAGCCGCACCGCGCGCTGACGATCTCGCCGGGCATCCGCGTCGATCGCTTCGGCACCTCGGACGAGACGCTGGCGTCGCCGTGGCTGCAGGCGGAGCTCGGCCTGCCCGGCCGCTTCCTGCTCGCCGGCGGCGGCGGCCTGTATCGCCAGTCGCCCGATCTTCTCCAGGCCGCCAACCCGTTCGGGGAACCGGTGCACGCCGAGCGGGCGCGCCACCTCGATCTCGGCATCGGCCAGGAGATCGGCGTCTGGCGCTGGCAGGCGACGGTCTTCGACCGCGACGAAGACGACATGATCTTCTTCGAGAACCAGGAGGACCGCCTGATCGACGGTGAGCCGAGCGGGCCGCTGGGGCCGCCGCTGTACGCCAACGCGCTCGACGGCTCGGTGCGCGGCGTCGAGCTGACGCTGACCCGTCGCGTGCCGAACGGCCTGTCCGGGTGGATCGGCTACGCCTACGCCGACTCGAACTACACGCACCGCATCACCGGCGAGGCGTGGCCGTCCGACGTCGAGCAGCGCCACAGCGTGACGGCGTATGCCAACTACCGGCTGAACGATCGAACCAGCGTGTCGGGGCGCTTCCGCGTCGCAACCAACGTGCCCATCGTCGGCTACTACCAGCGCATCGGCGATCTCGTCGCGCTCGGCGACGAGCGCAACCGGGTGCGCATCTCCGACTACGTGCGCCTCGACCTGCGGGCGAACCGCACCTTCGACGTGCCGCACGGGCGGGCGACGCTCTTCGTCGAGGTGCTCAACGCTACCGGCCGCCGCAACCAGCGCGCGCTCGAGCAGCCGTTCTACCTGCCCTCGGGCATCGTCCCCGAGCCGACGGAGGACCTGCTGCCGCTGATCCCGTCCGCCGGCCTCCGCTTCGAGTTCTAGTTGTTTGCGGCCGCGCTCTCACGCGCGGCCGCGGGCCGGCCTCTGGGCGTGCGTCCTGCTATTCGCGGCGCTGGGCGCGCCGCGGCGTCCGCACGCGGCCGGCGGGCTGGTTGACAACTATTCCTGTAGCGGATATACACGTGGCAGGAATATGGCGGCGATGACACCGGCAGTCGTTCACGTCCTGCTCGCGCTCGCCGGAGGCGAACGCCACGGCTATGCGATTCTGAAGGACGTCCAGCTCAACGTGGGCAGCCGCCTGCGATTCGGCCCGGGGACGATTTACGGGACGCTGCAGCGCCTGATGGAAGCCGGATGGGTCGAGGAGGTGGCGGCGCCGGGCGCGGACGTCGATCAGCGCCGGCGCTACTACCGGATGACGCGGGCCGGCCGCGAGGCGCTCGAAGACGGAGGTGGACAGGCTCGGGGCGGTGCTCGACGCCGCGCGTGCGCACCGCATCCGGCCTCGGGCATCGCGAGGCTGATGCTATGGCTGCCGAACACTCGGCTTCGTTCGATGCCCGGCTGTATCGCGCGGCACTCCGTCTCTGTCCCGGCGAGTTTCGCCGGGAGCATGGCGACAGAGATGGCCTGCGACTTCGACGAGGCCCGCGGCGAGGTAGCCTCGGCCGGGGTCAGGGCCGTGTGGGTGCTGCGACTGCTCATGGGCCTGGATCTCGCCCGGACCATCGTCGCCCAATGGCTGCGCACGGGCCTTCCTGCCATCGGTTGTGTGGCGCTCGTCTGCTCGCTCGTCGTCAGCGCCGGGCTCGCCTCGGCCGTGCGACGCCTGACCTTCCGAATCCCGGCCGACGGGGTCGATGCGGAAAGCGTCGGCGTGGCGCTGCTCTCGGTGGTCGTCCTGATGGTGATCGTGGTGACGATCGTCTTCAACCTGTGGGTGCACCGGCCGCGCCGGGTCACTCGAAGGTAGCGCCCGATGCTGCAGGCCCGCGGGTTGACGAAACGTTACGGCGGCCTGCTGGCGCTCGACCGCGTCAGCTTCGATCTGCACCCGGGGGAGATCGTCGGCTACCTGGGCCCGAACGGATCGGGCAAGAGCACGACGGTCAACCTCGTCGTCGGTCTGCTCGAACCGACCGCCGGCGATCTGTCGCTCCTGGGCCTTCGGGCGGCGGACGATCCGATTGAGTACAAGCGTCAGATCGGCTACGTCCCGGAGGAGCCGTCCCTGTATGCGCACCTGACCGCCGGGGAGTATCTGATGCTCGTCGGCCGACTGCGCCGTCTGCCCTCCCGGACGCTGCAGACCCGCGTCCCCGAGCTGCTCCGGCTGCTCCAGCTGCAGGACAGCCGCTACAAGTCGATGACGGCGTTCTCGAAGGGCATGCGCCAGCGCGTCCTGGTCGCGTCCGCGCTCCTCCACAACCCGCGGCTGCTCGTGCTCGACGAGCCATTCTCCGGCCTCGACGTCAATGCCGGCGCGCTGCTCCGCACGCTCCTGCAGATGCTCGCCGGCGAGGGCCGCATGATCCTCTTCAGCACGCACCGGTTCGACATGGTCGAGAAGCTGTGCTCGCGCGTGATCGTGTTGTCGTCGGGACGGATTGCCCTCGAGCGGCCGGTGGCGGACTTCGAGCGGGCAGGACCTGACTCTCTCGAGGAGACGTTCTTCCGGGCGACGCATCAGCCCGATTTCGCGCCGCTCGCCCGGGAGATCCTGGACACGATCTCCGGAGCGTAACGCGTGCGTGATCAGCCCGCGGTGGTGCTGACGCGCCACTTCTTCACCTCCCTGTTCGACTTCGGCATCCTGTCGGACGAAGGCGCCGAGTCGCTGAAGCGCGTCCTGCTGGGAGTGCTCGCGCTGGCGATAGCCGGCGGCCTGCTGCTGACGCGCGTGTTCATGGCGAAATACGGGATGCTCGCCGAGGCCCCGCCTGAGGCCTACGCGAGGGAGGTCGTCGCCGACCACGCGTTCCTGATGGCCCTGCCGATGTGGATCGTGGCCGGCGCCATGTCACTCGTCGGCCAGTCGCTGTTCCCCGATGAAACCGACTTCCGCATCCTCATGGCGGAGCCGCTGTCGCGCTCGGTGGTGTTCGGCGCGAAGCTGGCCGCGCTCCTGCTCTTCGGCGGCCTGTTCGTCGTCGGATCCCATCTCGGGTTGCTGCCGCTCGCGGCGCTCACCCTGATTGGCGCCGCGAAGACGGGCTCGGTCGTCCTGGCGGCGATGGCGTTCGCGGCGTCGAGCCTCGCCGCCAGCCTGTTCGCGGCGCTCGGGATCGTGGCCATCCACGGCCTGCTCGTGCTGCTCGCGTCGCGCAGCCGTCTGCTGGCGTTCTCGGGTGCGGTGCGGATCGTGGTGATTGGCGGTCTCGTGCTGGCGTTGCCGCTCGTGACCCGCCTGCCCGCCACGGCCGGTGCGTTCGAGACGAACGCGTGGTGGCTGGCGTGGGCGCCGCCAGCGTGGTTCGCGGGACTCGAACGCTGGCTGCTCGGCGACACGACCCGCGGCATGCTCGCGGCCCAGGCGATGGCGGCGACCATCGGGGCGATCGCGATCGCCGTGTTCGCGTACGTCCGACTCTATCGCCGCTTCGATCGCGTGACGTTCCAATCAGCGGGGCCCGTGCGGTCGCCTGGCCGGGCGCCGTCGATCGCCCGGTGGGGCTGGGGCGCGCCGGTCCGGCGCGCGGTACTCCGCTTCGTCTCGCTCACGATCCAGCGGAGCGTCCTCCATCAGGGCCTCGTCGTCGGCCTGCTGGCAGGGACGGGCGGCCTGGTGCTCAACAGCCTGCTGAGTGCGAACTGGCGTGTCGATGGACCTGCCGGCGAACGCGCTGGTCTGGACCCTGCTCTGGGCGCCGATGACGATGGTGTTCCTCTCGATACCGGCGATTCGTCTGGCCCTGTCGGTACCGATGGATCTCCGCGCCAACTGGATCTTCAGGATGACGGAAGACGTCGATGGGCGTGCGGAGGTCGCCGACGCCAGCGTTCGCGCCGTGCTCGCCTTGGCCGTCGCACTGCCGATCGCGCTGATCGCGCCGCTGCAGTGGTGGGTGATGGGCGACGACTGTCTCGCGGTGCTGCTCGTGGAGGCCGCGATCGGCTGGCTGCTCGTCGAGTTCCTGATGGCGGACTGGCGCCGCGTCCCGTTCACCTGCTCGTACATTCCCGGCAAGGGGTTCGTCCCTCAGATGTGCGTCAAGGCCTTCGCGTCGTACGTGACGTTCACGTTCGCGACCGGTCTCATGCTCCGCGCGTCACTCCGCCACCATGCCGTCGCGTTCGTCCTGGCGTCGGGCTTCGGCGTCGCAGCAGGGGCGCTGCACATTCGCCGCGCACGACACGCCAGGCAGACGAGCCTGCTGTTCGAGGACCAGGTGCCGAGCGACGTGACAGCGCTGCGGCTGAGCGCCGACTAGCGGGAAGGCCGCGTGTTCCGGCCGCGGGCCGCGGCCGGGTCTGGAAGGATCGGTAGTAGTAGCCGAAGCGCGCGACTTCTTCGAACCCGCGCCGCGCGTAGAGCGGCGCGCCGTCGGTCGACGCGAGCAGCGCGACGCGATCGCGGCCGGCGCGCCACGCCTCCGCACAGACCCGCTCGATCAGGGCCGACCCGATGCCGTGGGCGCGGTGGCGTTCATCGACCACGAGATCGTGCAGTCCCGCGGCGTCGCTGCCGAGAAAGAGCTCCACGGCGCCGACCGGGACGTCGCCCAGCCAGGCGACAAAGGCCTGCGTCGGAGCCGCGGGTGCGTCGAGGAGCGCGCGCAGCCGCGCCTGCGCGAACCGCCGCATGACCGTCGTCAGCGGACCGACCGCCGGGTGGGGCACCGTCGCGAAGGCCGACATGTCGCGGAGTCGACGGACCTCGAGATCCTTCGGGGCGACGCGGCGCGACACGCGCACGGACCGGTGCCGCACCATCGCGGGAAAGTAGTGGCGGCAGCCGAGCCGACGCGCCCGCAGCAGCGCGGGCAGGTCGCCCGGCGTCGACAGCGGCGAGACCCACAGCCCCATGCCGCGGGCGTTCGTGGCATAGCGAGCGACGAGCGTGTCCAGCCGGTTGGCGGCGTCGGCCGCGGCGAACCGCGCGCCGATCCCGGCGTTGCGCCAGGCCGAGCCGAGCGGCTGGACGATCCACGTCACGTCCGGATCGTGGTGAACCTCCGTGTCCGGCACCACCCGCTCCGCCAGGCAGCGTTCGAGATGGACACGCTCGACGAGCCCGGCCAGATCGACCGAGTCCAGACTCCCTGCCCGTCGCGCCGTCGGTACGGCCGGCAAGCGGCTACGTGCTGGAGGCGGCGGCGACGCGCGCGTCGGCGTCGTCGCGGAGCCACTGCGCGATCTGCTGCCGCGACCACTGGTGGTGATCGTTGAGATGGATGATGATGGCGCCGATCGGCAGGCGCTTCTTCGCGCAGGCCGGGCAGCGGCGCACTTCGTTGTCCAGGCAGTCGAACAGCAGATCGAGCCGCTTCGGGCGGATGCCGTCGGCGTCGTGCGGGATCCGGTAGATGCCTTCGTAGGCGGCACCGAGCGCGCACGAACTGCGGCGCCCGCGGTAGTACTCGCCGAACGACTGATCCGGCCGCCGCTCGATCCCTTCGAGCATGGCGTCGGCCAGCTCACGCTCCTGCAGGTGCAACGGTTCGACCATGACCATGGCGGCCTCCAACGGTGTGGAGGTTCAGTGTAGCGCGATCGCAGGCGACCGGCGGGCGAAACGCACGTCCCGCCACGACTCCGGAGTCGCTGTCCAGACTGGCCGGAAACGGACGGTCGGCGGGGTGGATGCGGGACGGCCTCAGCCGGTGTTGCGCAGGCCGGCGGCGATGCCGTTCATGGTCACGAGCAGCGCCCGCTCGAGCGTCTCGTCGGCCTTGCCGCTGCGCGATCGTCGGAGCAGTTCGACCTGCACCAGGTTGATCGGATCGACGTACGGGTTGCGGACGTTGATCGACCGGCGCAGCACCGGGTTGTCGCCGACCAGCTCTCGATGACCGGTGACGCCGAGCACGCTGTCCACGGCCCGCTGCAGCCGTGCCCGCAGGTCGTCGGCGAAGACCTGCAGGTCGGCGGGCACCAGCTCGCGGTCGTACTGCGCCGCGATCCGGGCGTCGGCCTTGGCCAGCACCATCTCGATCAGGTCGAGCGCCGAGCGGAAGAACGGCCACTCGCGGTACATCGTGCGCAGGGCGTCGGCCTCGCCCCGGGCCAGCGCGTCGCCGATGGCGACGTCGACGCCCAGCCATGACGCCAGCAGCAGCCGGTTCTGCGTCCACGCGAACTGCCACGGGATCGCGCGCAGCGACTCGACGCCGGCGCGGCCGCCGGGACGCCGCGACGGCCGGCTGCCGATGTTGAGCAGCGCCAGCTCGGGCTCCGGCGTCACCGCGCGGAAGTACTCGACGAAGCGCGGGTGATCGTAGACGACGCCGCGATACCCCATGCGCGACGCGTAGGCGATGGCCTCCATCCGCTCGCGCTCGGCGGCGGTCGGCTTGCGCACCGGCATGCGGCTCGCCTCCAGCGGTCGCCGTCGTGTAGATCTCGAGCGTGCGGACGGCGATCTCCTCGAGGCCGAACTTGGCCTGGATCATCTCGCCCTGCTCGGTGACGCGGATGCGCCCTTCGACCGATCCGGGCGGCTGCGACTGGATGGCGATATAGGTGGGCCCGCCGCCGCGGCCGACGCTGCCGCCGCGGCCGTGGAACAGCGTCACCCGCACGCCGGTGGCGCGGCAGGCCTCGACGATCGCCTCCTGCGCCTTGTACAGCTCCCACGCCGCGCCGAACCGGCCGACGTCCTTGGCCGAGTCCGAGTAGCCGATCATCACTTCCTGGTGGCCGTTGATGCGCTCGCGGTACCACGGCACCGACAGCAGCTGGCGGAGCATCGATCCGGCCTGGCGCAGATCGTTGGCGGTCTCGACCAGCGGCACCACGCGCAGCGGCCGGGCGACGCCGAACTCGCGCTGCAGCAGCTCCACCGCCAGCACGTCCGACGGCACCGAGGCCATCGTGATGATGTAGGCGCCGAGCGATCCCGACGGCAGCCGCGCCAGCATCCGGAACGTGTCGAAGACGTCCTGGACCTCGGGCGAGGCCTCGAGCTGCGGCGGCACCAGCGGGCGCCGCCCGCCGAGCTCGCGCATCAGGAACTGCTGCCGATCCTCCTCGCTCCATTCCTCGTAGGAGCCGAGGCCGAGGGCGCGCGTGATCGTGTCGAGCGCCGCCGTGTGCTTGTCCGATTCCTGGCGGATGTCGAGCCGCGCGAGCGTCAGCCCGAAGCACGCGAGCCGGCGCAGGATGTCGGCCAGGCGCCCGTCGGCGATCACGGCGTTGCCGGTTTCGCGCAGCGAGCGATCGCAGAGCCGCAGCGGCTCGGCCAGGGCCTCGACCTCGAGATAGACGTCCGGGCCGGCGCTGGCGGTGACCAGGCCGCTGGCGCCGCTGCGCCGATCCTCGAGGATGCCCTCGGCCCACTTCCGGGTCGCGAGCAGCCGTTCCCGCACCTCGCGGAGCAGGGTGCGGTACGGCTCGTGGTCGTGCGCGTCGCCGATGCGGGTCCGCAGCTCGTCGGTCGCGTGGGCCAGCGACAGCTCGCTCCGGAGCAGGTCCACTTCGCGGAAGTAGAGGTCGGCGGCCATCCAGCGGCCGAGGAGGACGGCCTGTCGCGTCACGTCCGGGGTGACGTTCGGGTTGCCGTCGCGATCGCCCCCAATCCACGTGCCGAAGCGGATCGGCGAGACCTCGAGGGGCAGGCCGGAGCCGGTGTGCTTGGTCAGGGCCCGGTCCAGCTCGCGCAGGTAGCGCGGCAGCGCCTGCCACAGCGTCTGCTCGAACACCAGCAGGCCGCCGCGGACCTCGTCGAGCGGCGTCGGCCGGACCCGCCGGATCTCGTCGGTCTCCCAGCAGGCGGCAATCTCGCGGCGCAGCGTCTCGACGACGGTCTCCCGCTCCCAGAGCGTCAGGTCCGGGCGGTCCTTCTCGGCCAGGGCCCGGGCGATGCGGTCGTACTTCTGCAGCAGCGTGCGGCGGACGATCTCGGTCGGGTGGGCGGTGAGCACCAGCTCGATCTCGAGCGCGCAGACGGCATCGCGCAGGTCGGCGGGCGTCAGCCCGGCCGCGATCAGCCGGCCGAACGTCTCCTCGCACGAGCCGCGCTGCGGCGGCAGGTCCGGCGCCTGCTGGTAGGCGCGGCGGCGGCGGATCCGGTGGTGCTGCTCGGCGATGTTGGCGAGGTTCAGGAACTGCGAGAACGCACGCGCCACCGGCAGGACCTCGTCCAGCGGCATCCCGCCGAGCTCGGCCGCCAGCGCGTCGAAGGCGTTGGCGTCGCCCGAGCGGCCGGCCTTGGCGAGGGCGCGGACGCGCTCCACCAGGGCGAAGCGCTGCTCCCCTTCCCGCGCGCGGATCGCTTGCCCGAGCAGCTCGCCGAGCAGCCGGACGTCGTCGCGCAAGGGCTTGTGGGGATCGGTCGCAGCGGACACGTGGGAAGTGTATCCCGTAGTGAAGGGCCGCGCCCTCCGAAGCGGGTCGCGAGTATCCTTCCGGGCCATGGCCGCACGCCCCCCGATCCCGCTCTGGTCCGGCACCGCCCCGGGCGCGCTCGGCACCGCGCCTGAAGACGTTCCGCAGATCACCCCGTATATCCCGGAGCGCGCGGACGCGGCCGGGACGGCCGTGGTGGTGTGCCCGGGCGGCGGCTACCGCAACCTGTCGATGGAGAAGGAGGGCTCGAAGGTCGCCGAGTTCCTGAACGGCCTCGGGGTCGCCGCCTTCGTGCTGCGCTACCGCCTGGGCCCCCGCTACCGCCACCCGGTGCCGCTCGGGGACGCGCGGCGGGCCCTGCGCATACGTGCGGGCGCGGGCCGCGGAGTTCGGGCTGCATCGGGACCACGTCGGCCTCATGGGCTTCTCCGCCGGCGGCCACCTCACCGCGACGGTCGCCACGCACGTCGATCGCGGCGCCGCGGGCGCCCCGGATCCGATCGACCGCGAGAGCGCCCGGCCGGACTTCGCCATCCTGGCCTACCCGGTGATCACCCTGGCCGAGAGCTGGCTGCACCGCGGCTCGCGCAGCATGCTGCTGGCGCCCGACCAGCAGCACCCCGACCTCCTGGACGACCTGTCCAACGAGCGGCAGGTCACCGCCGACACGCCGCCGACCTTCCTGTTCCACACCGACGCCGACACCGGCGTGCCGGCCGAGAACAGCGTCATGTTCTACCTGGCGCTGCGCAAGGCAAAGGTCCCCGCGGAACTGCACATCTACGAACCGGGCCCGCACGGCGTCGGCCTCGGCGGCACCGACCCGGCGCTCGTGACGTGGCCGGACCGGCTCGCCGGCTGGCTGCGGACCCGCAAACTGCTCGCCGCTGCACCGGCCTGAACCTCGCCGGCACCCCCGCACGCGCTACTCGCGCCCGGCGAATGCCACCTGCCGATGGCGCCTTGTGGGGCCTTGTTATCCCGTCCATAATGGCGCCGGTCGGACACTGATGGAGAGCGTCATGGACATGCAGTGGTGGCATTGGGCGGTGCTCGGGCTCGTCCTCGGGCTCCTGGAGCTGGCCACTCCCGGCGGGTTCTTCATCCTCTTCTTCGGCGTCGGCGCCCTGCTGGTCAGCATCCTCTCCATGCTCGGGATCGGGGGGCCGCTGTGGCTGCAGTGGGTGCTGTTCGGCGTCCTGTCCGTCGTCACCCTGTTCTTCTTCCGCGATCCGCTCCTCCGGCGCATGCGGGCCTCGGAGCACACCGGCGCGATCGACTCGCTGACGTCCGACATCGCCGTCGCCAAGGAGGACATCCTGCCCGGAGCGTTCGGCCGCGCCGAGCTCCGCGGCACCTCCTGGAGCGCCCTCAACGTCGGCCTCGCCGCCCTGCATCGGGGCCAGCGATGCGCGGTCAGGAAAGTGGACGGGCTGACCCTCCACATCTCGGCAGAAGGAGCCTAAAGGTGAACGGACCTCTGATCGTCGCGATTGCCGTCGTCATCGTGTGCCTGATCGTGGTCGCCAAGACCGCGATCGTCGTGCCGCAGCAGAGCGCATACGTGGTCGAGCGCCTCGGCCGCTACAACAACACGCTCCACGCCGGCTTCCACATCCTCGTCCCGTTCGTCGACGTCATCCGCTACCGGCACTCGCTGAAGGAGACGGCGCTCGACATCCCGGCCCAGATCTGCATCACGCGCGACAACGTCCAGGTGCAGGTCGACGGCGTCCTCTACTTGAAAATCCTCGACCCGGAGCGCGCCTCGTACGGCATCTCCGACTATCACTTCGCCATCTCGCAGCTGGCCCAGACGACGCTGCGCAGCGAGGTCGGCAAGATCGATCTCGACCGGACGTTCGAGGAGCGCACCAACATCAACACGCAGGTCGTCAACGAGCTGGACAAGGCGACCGAGTCGTGGGGTGTCAAGGTGCTGCGCTACGAGATCAAGAACATCACCCCGCCGGCCGACGTGCTTGCCGCGATGGAGAAACAGATGCGGGCGGAGCGCGAGAAGCGCGCGGTCATCCTGACCTCGGAAGGCCAGCGCGACGCCGCCATCAACAGCGCCGACGGCGAGAAGCAGCAGGTCATCAAAGCCTCGGAAGCACGCAAGCAGCAGCAGATCAACGAGGCCGAAGGCCAGGCGTCGGCGATCCTGGCGGTGGCGTCGGCGACGGCGGAAGGCATCCGCCGCGTCGCCGAGACGATTCGTCTGGACGGCGGCTACGAAGCCGTGCAGCTCCGCGTCGCCGAGCAGTACGTGCACCAGTTCGGGCAGCTGGCGCAGAAGTCGACGACGCTGGTACTGCCCGCGACAGTGTCCGACGTCGCCGGCATGATCGCGATGGCGATGCAGGTGCTGAACAAGAAGCCGGCGGGCAGCCCGCCGCAGCCGCCGCCAATCCATCGATAGGCCCGCATCCCGCCCCGTGCCGGCGCCGCCCGCGCGCCTGGCGCGGCGAATCGCAGCCGGCACGGCCAGGGGCGGACCGCGGCCGCGCGTGAGAGCGCGGCCGCCAGACCAGCGCAGCAGCCGACGGCTGACACCAGCCGTCGGTCCACTTCCTCCCTTCGTCGACCCCGCCCGGCCACCCTTCACGGCCGGCGCCGGGCCCGGCCTCCATCCTCGACTTCGCGCCGTTGCACGTCGGATTCCCGACGCACGGTCTCGTCATGAGTCGGGCGCACGACCGACATGGTCGGTACGCCGACTTCACAGCCGGTCACGCCGCTTCGCGATTTGGGCAGGGCGGCAACTCACGCCAGAACATGAACGTCGCGCTTTGTCATGCAGCGACGTGAAACGTGATCGCCACGGCTGAGTGGCATCGGCGTTGCTTGGGCGGGAGAGGCCCACGCCGGGCACCCGACGTTTTCGGGGGCACGGCGCCAAGAGCCCAAGACGACCATGCAGCCAACCGACGTGTCCGAGGCGACTCCCATCAACCGCATCCTCGCGCAGGCAGCGGCGGCGGCGTTCGCCAACCGCCGCGATGAAGCGCACGATCTCCTGCAGCAGGCGATCCGCCAGGCGCCGTCGTCGCCTGAAGTGTGGCTCGCCTGCGCCGCACTCGCCGGCGACCCGGTCGAGCGGCTCGCATATCTCGAGCGCGCCTGCGCGCTGAACCCGACCGACAGCCGCGCCAGGACACTGGCCGGCCGCGCTCGCGTCCAGGTGATCAACCAGCTCACCGAGCAGGGCATCGCCGCCGTCCGCGACAAGAACATGGGCGCGGCGCGGCAGCACTTCGCCGAGATCGTCCGGCTCGACCCGACGCACGAGGTCACCTGGCTGCGCCTCGCCGCGCTGGCCGAGTCCCCCGAGGAGCAGGTCGCGCTGATCAAGCAGGTCCTGCGCATCAACCCGGCCAACGACAAGGCCCGGGCGACGCTGATCGAGGCCGAGAGGCAGCTGGCGCAGACGCACCTGCGGCACGCCAGCGCCGAGATCGAAGCGGGCCAGTACGCCAACGCCCGCGCCGCGCTGCGCCGCAGCCTGCAATTGGACAACGCCTCCGAGGACGCCTGGTCGCTGATGGCGCTGATCGCCGAGGACGCCGACGAACGGCAGAACGCCGCCGACCGCCTCGACGCCCTGCGCGCGGCGCAACTCGTTGCCTCGGCGCCGGCGGCCCCCGAACCCGAGCCTGAACCCGTCCTCACGGTGGTCGACGTCCCGGCCGATGCGCCGGCCGTCATCGAGATCGCCACGGTCCCGGTCGAGATCGCTCGCCGGACGCGTCGCCCTCGAAGTCTCGAGCTGGCCGCAACCGAGCCCGTCCCGAGCGAGCCCGTCGCCGCCGTCGAGCAGATGGTCTACGTGCCGCTCGGCGACCGGCAGCCGGCGGCCGTCGCAGGGCCCGCGGCCGAATCGCCCGCGGCGGAGACCGTGATCGGCGAGGTCCCCGTGGCCCAGGCGCCCGTCGGCGCCGAGCCGGTGGCGCCCGAGGCGCTGCCGCCCCCGCTGCGGGGCCTGGTCACCGACGTCGCGCTCGCCGACGACGCCGGGCAGTTCGCCGAGCGGCGCCAGGCTGGCGATCGCCACTCAGGCAGCCGCCGCGCCGACGATCTGCCGCCGCTCGACGCCGGCGCGCACGGTGCGGTGCTGTCCAACGTCGCCGCCGCGCAGGCTGGCGGCTACTGGACCTGCCCGTTCTGCGAGACGCTGCGCGAGAAGGCCGTCGACGTCTGTCCGACCTGCGGCGGCGTGACCACGCTGACCGACCAGTCGCTCCTGTTCGCCACCCGCCGCACCGACCCGTCGACGCTGGAGATGGCGGTGGCGCGGATCGAGGAATCGCTGGCGCCGCAAGGCGAGCACGCCGACCCCTACTGGCTCGGCATGGCCCTGCTCAACGTGCGCAAGTACACCGAGGGGCTGGCCGCGCTCGAGCGCTCGGCGGCCAAGCGCCCGTACGACGAGGTGTTCGCCACACAGGTCGCCGCGCTGGCGGCCACGCTGCGGCCGGCCGCGACCGAGAAGCCGCCGCGCGCCACCGTGCTCGTCGTCGACGACAGCCCGACGATCCGCCGCGTCGTCACGACCAAGCTCGAAAAGCTTCGCTGCAAGGTCCTCATCGCCGAGGACGGGATGGACGCGCTGACCGTCCTCCGCACCACCACGCCGGACCTCATCCTGCTCGACATCACGATGCCGCGTCTCGACGGCTATCAGGTCTGCAAGATCGTCAAGGGCGCGGCCGAGACCAAGCACGTGCCCGTGGTGTTCATCTCGGGCAAGGACGGATTCTTCGACAAGGCGCGGGGCCGCATGGCGGGGTCCGACGCCTACGTGACCAAGCCATTCGGACCGGACGCGCTGTCGCGCGTCCTCCAGACATTCGTCCCCGCCTAGCGCCGAGGGACTTGTCACACCGCACGACCGCACGACTGGGAAGCAGGAGCCGACAGATGAACAACACGATCCTCGTGGCCGACGACAGCCCGACCGAACTCAAACTCGTTCTCAGCGCCCTGGGCAAGAAGGGCTATCAGATCGTCACGGCGACCGACGGTGAAGATGCCATCGAGCAGGCGCGCAAGCACCAGCCGCGCCTCGCCATCCTCGACATCATCATGCCGAAGAAGAACGGCTTCCAGGTGACGCGCCAGCTGAAGACCGAAGCCGAGACCAGCAGCATGAAGGTCCTGCTCCTCAGCAGCAAGGACCAGGACAGCGACAAGTTCTGGGGCATGAAGCAGGGCGCCGACGAGTACCTGACCAAGCCGTTCGACGAGGACGCCCTCCTCGCCGCGGTCGCGCGCCTGTTCTGATTCGCCACCGACCATCCGCGGAGATCAAGCGATGGAAGGCCCACACGACCCCCAGCACCCGGGCGAGGACGCCGGCGCCTCGAAGCCCGAGGAGCAGGACGACCTGCACGCCCTGCTCGAGCGGCTGCTCGGACAGGGCGACGTGCGTCCGTCCGCGCCCGGCGCGGGTGACGAGCTCTGGCCCGACATCTTCGCCTCGGCCCCCGCGGCCGACGAGGTCTCCACCATCGTGCCGGCGCCCGACGCGCTTGCAGCCGTCGCCGACCTCCCGACCCGGTCGAGGAGGGTCGAGGAGCCGGTCGCCGAGGTGGGCGTCGAGCCCGCCCCGGCCCACTCCTGGGAGCCGGTCGTCGTCGCCGACGCCGCGACGACCACCAACGTCGACGACATCCACGCGGCCATCCTGGCCAGCGTCTCCGTCGACCTCGAGCCCGTCGCGCCCGAGGCGCCGCCCGAACCGGAACTCGACCTGTCCCGTTACCTCGTGCTCGAACCCGAGCCACCGGCCGCCGCCGTCGATCCCGAGCCGCCGTCGCTCGACGATCTGCTGGACGCGGCGCTGCCGCTCGTGGCGATGTCCGACGACGCGACATCCGACGACGTGTCGTTCGATGATGTGTCGTTCGGCGACGTGTCGTTCGACGGCGTCGCGGAGCCGTTCGAATCCGCTGAAACCGTCGTCGACGAGCCGGCCGGCGCCGCGTTCACGCTGACCCCGTTCGAGGCCATCGACGCCGACACGGCCGCCGAGCCGCAGTCGGACGACGATGCGCTCTCGGTCTCCGCCGTCCCCGAGCTCGGCCTCGACGTCGCGCCGCTGCTCGATCTCGACGTCGCCGAGGACGAGGCGCCGCTGGCGCCGGTCGCGGTCGTGCTGCCCTGGCGGTCGAATGACCTGAAGGCGGTCGAGCCCGCGCCGACGGCTGACGACCTGATCGAGGCCGCCCTGTCCGGCCTGCACGCCGACCTCACCTCGGAGCCGGTCGAGCCGCTGCGCACGCCCGACGTCGCCGTCTCGACGGCCCACGTGGTGTTCCACCTGGGCTCGCGCACGATGGCGATTCCGCTCGCCGCGGTCTCCGAAATCGCGCGCCCGCCGAAGGTGACGCGCCTCCCGCACGTGCCGGCCTGGGTGCTCGGCATCGCGAACCTCCGCGGCGACATCGTGTCGATGCTCGACCTCGAAGGCTTCCTCTCGGGCAAGGCCGGCAAGTCGACGCACGAGCAGCGGATGCTCGCGCTGCGGCCGGCCGGTGACGAAGTGCGGACGGCGGTGCTCGTCGACAGCGTCGACGGCATCCAGGCGTTCGAGGACGCGCGGATCTCGCGCGTCACCCGTGGCTACGACGCGGCCGTCGCGCCCTACGCCCGCGGCTTGTACCAGGTGGAAGACGACCTCGTCGTCGTGCTCGACGCCGATCGTCTCCTGCAGTCGAGACCCATGCGCCAGTTCGAGGACGGCGCCGGAGCGCGGTAGCGGATCACCAGTTGGCGTGACACCGGTGGTCACGCGTCAGGTCGTTCTAAGGAGTCGTCAGTCATGCTTCGCAACCTCAAACTGTGGCAGAAGCTGGGCCTGTTGAGCCTGGCGTTCGTCATCCCCACCCTGGTGCTCGTCGTCCTGCTGCGCCAGGAAAAGAACCTCGCCATCGACTTCGCCGAGAAGGAGAGCGCGGGCAACCATTACCTGGGCGGCCTGAAGTCGGTGCTCGAGGGCCTGCCGCTCTACGGCATGACCGGCGACAGCGGCGCGGCGGCCAAGGTCGAGGGCGGCTTCCGCATCCTCGACGCGGCCGAAGCGCAGTACGGCGCGCTGCTCGCCACGTCGCAGCGCCTGGCGACGCTGAAGGACCAGTGGCAGAAGACCACCGGCAGCGCCAGCCCGCAGGATCGCGCGGCCCGCACCGAGCAGCTCATTCAGAGCGTCGTGGACACCTTCGCGTATGTCGGTGACACGTCGAACCTGATCCTCGACCCGGACCTCGATTCCTACTACACGATGGAAGCGGTCGTCCGGCACAGCGTCGAGAACCAGCGCAACATCTACGGCGTCGTCAAGATGGTGCAGACGCTGCCGACGGATCGCGCCGTCAACCCCCAGGAGCGCATGCAGCTCCTGGTGCAGCTCGGCGCGCTGCGGCAGGGTGTCGACAACCACCGCGCCGGCATGTCCAAGGGCGCGTCGGCCAACCCCGGCGGCCAGCTGGCCGCGACGCGGAACGGTCTCGAGGCGCACGCCGCGACGTCGGCGGCCTTCGCCGACCGCGTCACGCGGAACGTCGTCGATCGCGGCGACTCCGGCGCCGCCCCGTCGCGCGAAGGCATCGAGGAGGCCGCCGAGCGCGCCCTCGCCGCCAGCGTCCGCACCTGGGACGACGCCTCGAAGGCCCTGCAGGGGATGCTCGACACGCGCATCTCCGCGGCCACCAACCGCAAGTACCTCGCCTACGGCATCACCGTCAGCGCCGTGCTCGCCGCCTCGCTGATCGCCTGGCTGATCGTGAACAGCCTCTCGGGTCCGCTCCAGGAAGCGGTCCGCATCGCCGACACGCTCGCCCGCGGCGAGCTGGTGGCGTCGCGCCACGCGGCCGGCAACGACGAAGTCGGCCAGCTGATCGCCTCGATGAACCGCATGACCGACTACCTCCGCGAGATGGCCAGCACCGCGCAGAAGGTGTCGGAGGGCGACCTCGCCGTCAGCGTGAACCCGCGCTCCAAGAACGACGCGTTCGGCGTCGCGTTCCGCAACATGGTCGACTACCTCGAGAACATGGCAAAGGTGTCGGACGGCATCGCCGCCGGCAACCTGGCGATGACCGTCGACCCGAAGAGCGGCCGCGACCGGTTCGGCAACTCGTTCAAGAACATGCTCGAGCGCACTCTGGCCCTCGTCCAGTCGCAGGACGAACGCAACCAGCTGCAGAAGTCGATCATGAAGCTGCTGGACGAAGTGGCCAACGTCGGCGCCGGCGACCTGTCGTCCGAAGCCGAGGTCACCGCCGACATGACCGGCGCCATCGCCGACGCCTTCAACTACATGATCATCGAGCTGCGCGGCCTGATCGCCAAGGTCCGCTCGGCCACCGGCCAGGTGTCCTCGACCGCCGTCGCCATTCAGTCCGCGTCGCAGAAGCTGGTCGAGAGCTCGGCCCACCAGGCGACCCGCATCGAAGACACGGCGAGCGCCATCACCTCGATGGCCACCTCGATTCAGGACGTCTCGAAGAACGCCGTCACCTCGGCGAAGGTCGCCGAGCAGTCGCTCGCCAACGCCGAACAGGGCGCCGGCGCCGTGCAGAACAACATCCAGGCGATGGGCCGCATCCGCGACCAGGTGCAGGAGACGGCCAAGCGAATCAAGCGCCTCGGCGAACGGTCGCAGGAAATCGGCGAGATCGTCAAGCTGATCGACGACATCGCCGACCGCACCTCGATCCTCGCGCTGAACGCGTCGATTCAGGCCGCCATGGCCGGTGAAGCCGGCCGCGGGTTCGCCGTCGTCGCAGAGGAAGTCGAACGACTGGCCGAGCGCTCCACCAGCGCCACGAAGCAGATCGACGCGCTGACCAAGAGCATCCAGTCGGAAACCAACGAAGTGGTCGCCTCGATGGAAGAGACGATTCGCGAAGTGGTCGACGGCTCGAGCCTGGCGAACGAAGCCGGTCAGGCGCTGAGCGAGATTCGCTCGGTGTCGCAGCAGCTGGCCGAACTGAGCCGGACGATTTCGGAAGCGGCGCTCCGCCAGGCCGTCAACTCGGAGTCGGTGCTCGCGGCCATGAACGAAATCTCGCTGCTCACGTCGCAGGTCTCCTCGGGCACCAAGCAGACGTCGACCACGGTCGAGACCCTCGTGAACCTGAGCGAGGACCTCGGCAGCGCGGTCGCGCCGTTCAAGCTGCCCGAAGCCAGCAAGGCCTCCAAGCAGCCGCGCAAGGTCGCCTAGCAATCCACGGGGATCCAGGGCGCCGGCGGCGATCGCAGGCCGCGATCGCCGCCGGCGGCCCACCCAGGACGGACCCACGAGATGAGTGCACAGCGCGACCCGGCGATTCTGCTGGCGTTCGTGGACGAGGCCCGCAGCTACCTGCCCGGCATCCGGGACGGGCTGCTCGCCTACCTCGCCGACGAGAGCCAGGCGTCCGAGATCCAGTCCGCCTACCGGCTGACCCACACCATCGCGGGTGCGGCGTCGATGGTCGGCCTCGACGAGCTCAGCGCCTTCGCGCGGGGCACCGAGAACATCCTCGAGGAGTTCGCGCTCGTCGGCGGCACGCTGTCGCCCGATAGCGGCGCCGAGGTACTGAGTCAGCTCGACGAGATCGAACAGCGGCTGGCCGTCATCGCCGACGTGGCGGCGGACGCGGACGCATCGCCCGACGCCGCCGATCCCCTGGTCGCCTCGTTCGGCGAGGCGTTCGTGTTCGACGGCTCGCCCGACGACCTCGGCCCGGAGCCCCTCAGCTTCGGCAACGAAGGTCTCGAGGACGCGCCGGCCGACGAAGACATCGATCCAGAAATGCTCGAGATCTTCCGGCTCGAGGCCGAGGAGCATCTCCGCACTGTCAGTGCCTCTCTGGTCGTGCTCGACCGCACGCCCGGCGATCGCCCCACGCTCAAGGACATCCGCCGCAGCGCGCATACCCTCAAGGGCGCCGCCGCCGTGGTCGGCTTCCAGAGCGTCACCAAGCTCGCGCATCGCATGGAGGACCTCCTCGATGCGCTCTATGACAACGAGCAGCCGGCGACGCCGGCCCTGACCAGCCTGCTGCTGGCGGCCACCGAACAGCTCGAACAGCTGGTCAGCGGCACGCCGCCATCCGAGCTGGCCCACTCGCTCGAGATCACCTACCGGCAGTTCGACTCGATCCTGCCGATCGTCCAGGCCGGCGGTGTCGTCGAGGCCATCGGCGCCGAAGGTCCCGTCGTGGCGTCCGGCACGCCGGCGGCCACTGTGGTCGGGACGCCCGACGCGACAGTCGATGCCGTGGCCGAAGCCTTGGTCGACGAGGACGCGGACGCGACGGACGTCGCCGCTGAACCGCAGACCGCGGTGGCGAGCATCGCGGCCGCGGCCCGTTCCGTCGGCGTCGACCTCGACGCCGACGGCGCCGAGCCCGAGGAAGCCGAGGCCGTTCCCGCCGGCAGCGCCGCCAACGACGCGGCGATGGCGGATGCCGCCGCGGCCGCCGGCGCGCGGCAGTTCGTGCGCGTGCCGCTCGCCAAGCTGGACAGCGTGTCCAAGCTGATGGGCGAGCTCGTCATCAGCCGTACCGCGCTCGAGCAGCGCGTCGCCCAGCTCGAACAGCAGATCGTCGAGCTGCACCACAGCACCGGCCGCCTGCGCCGCGCCTCGGGCGAGATCGAATCCGAGTACGAGACCACGGCCCTGCTGCGCGGTCCCGTCTACGCGGCGACCGGCACCGAGAGCGCGCGCTTCATCGGCGGCGGCAACGGCCTCACCGCGCCGGCGCCGACCGGCGGCGGGCACGGCTTCGACGACCTCGAGTTCGACCGCTACACCGAGTTCCACCGGCTGACCCGCGAGATGGCCGAGGCGACGAGCGACTCACTCGCCGTCCGCACCGAGCTGGAGAACCTGCTCGGCGACTTCGACTCGCTCCTCAACCGGCAGCGCCGCCTGGCCAACGACGTCCAGGAAAGCGTCATGCGCATGCGGATGGTGCCGCTGCGCACGCTGGCGACGCGCCTCCACCGCACCGTCCGCGTCACCGCGGATCGGCAGGGCAAGCAGGCCGAGCTGGTGCTCGAAGGCGACACCCTCGAGCTCGACTCGCAGGTGCTCGACTCGATGGGCGAGCCGCTGCTGCACATGCTGCGCAACTCGGTCGGCCATGGCCTCGAGACGCCTGACGTCCGACGCTCGCTGCGCAAGCCGGCGCGCGGCCGCGTCTGGCTGTCGGCCTACCACGAAGGCACGCAGGCCGTGCTCCGGGTCCGCGACGACGGCCGCGGCCTCGACGCCGAGCAGCTGCGGAAGAAGGCGGTCAGCGGCGGGTTCCTCTCGGCCGATCGCGCCGCCGCGCTCAGCGACGCCGACGTGATGTCGCTGGTGTTCCTGCAGGGGCTGTCGACCGCCGACAAGGTGACCGACGTCTCCGGCCGCGGCGTCGGGATGGACATCGTCCGCGACACCGTCCAGAAGCTGCGCGGCACGATCAGCATCGACTCGACGCCCAACGAAGGCACCTCCTTCACCATCCGGCTCCCTCTCACCCTCGCCGTCATCCGCGCCCTCGTGGTGCGCGTGCACGGCCAGCCGTTCGCGGTGCCGCTGGCCGCGATGCAGCAGATCCTCCGCCTGAGCGCGGAGGAGAGCGCGCGGATGATTCGCGAGCGGGTCATCTCGCTCAACAACAAGCTGCTGCCGGTGGTGCGCCTGTCGGAAGCGCTCGAGATCCCCGACATCGCCGATTCGCCGAGCAAGCTGCCGGTCCTCATCGTCCGCGTCGGCGAGTCGGAAGTGGCACTGGTCGTCGACGACATCGTGGAAGGCCGCGAAGTCGTCATCAAGTCGCTCGGCCGCCACCTGCAGCGGGTGCGCGGCATCATGGGCGCGACGATCTTCGGCGACGGCAGCGTGGTGCCGATTCTGAACGTCGTCGATCTGCTCGGCAAGCACGAGGCCGAGCCGGTCGTGGCGCACGTGCCGGCGGTCCCGGTGAAGACCCAGCGCGACACCCTGACCGTCATGATCGTCGACGACAGCCCGAGCGTCCGGCGCGTGATGAGCAACCTGATCAAGGGCGCCAGCTGGACGCCGCTGACCGCCAAGGACGGCCTCGACGCGATCGAGATGCTGCGCAGCGCCACCTCGCTCCCCGACGTGGTGCTGACCGACATCGAGATGCCGCGCATGGACGGCTACGAGCTGCTCGCCGCGCTCAAGGCCAACGAGGTGCTGTCGCGCCTGCCCGTCGCGATGATCACGTCGCGCGCCGGCGACAAGCACCGCCGCAAGGCGCTCGACAACGGCGCCGCCGAGTACCTGACCAAGCCGTACAGCGACGAACAGCTGCTGTCGATGGTCCGCCGCATGTCGGAAACGGGAGCGTAGCGAGATGACGCCTTCTCACCACGGCCTCGGCTCGGTCGTGCTGTGCACGGCCGGCACCTACACCGTCGCCGTGGACATGCGCCACGTCGCCGGCACGGGCCGGGTCGGCCGGGATCGCGATCACGTCGTCGACCTGGCCACCGGGCTGGGGCTGGCCGCGACCGAGTACGAGCGGGTGCTGCACCTGCAGACGCCAGCCGGCCGCGTATCGCTCGGCGTGGAGAAGGTGTCGCAGCCGTTCGACACCAGCGAGCGCATCCCGCTCAGCCCCCTTGCCGGCGCCGAGACGGCGCGCCACTTCGAGGCGATGGCCCTGGTCAACGCCCAGTGGTACATGGTCCTCGACGTGCGCCCGTTCACGGGCGGCAGCGCGCACGCGGCCGAAGAGCAGCCGGCCGGCGCGAAGGCCCCCGTGACTGGCGAAGAGACTCCGGCGAGCCGCGCCCGGACGCGCCTGGCCCGCCGCGCCGCGCTCGGCCATCTGGTCGTGTTCTCGGCGGAGACGTCGCAGGCCGACGCGCATCCACTGGCGTACGCGTTGAGCGCGGCGCAGGTCGTCGAGGTCACGTTCGTCCCGGACATCGCGCCGATGCCGCTGGCGCCCCCGCACGTGCGCGGCCTCTGCGACTGGCGCGGCCGCCCGCTCCTCGTCGTCGACCTGCCCGCCCGGCTGATGACGGATCGCCGCCACACGACCCACCCCGAGCGGCTCATCATCTGCCGCCGCGGCAGCTCGCGCGACCTGTTCGGCGTGCTCGCGGCGTCGGACATCCAGATGGTGCGCCTGCCGATCGCCCACGCGGCGACCGTGCGCGACTTCCCGCTCGATCGCCGCTGCACGCGGACGGTCGTCGACGTCGGCGAGACCACGCTGGTCCTGCCCGACCTCGCGCGCCTGGCCGACACGACCGCGGCAAGCCTGTAGAGACCCGGACTGATTGCCAACCATGGGTGAGCCAGAGCGCCGCGACGCCGTCGAGAGCGATCGCCGAACGTCCCCCCGCTTCCCCGCCGACCTGCTCGGCAAGTCGAGCGTGCGCCTGCTCGGCGGGTCCGAGGTCACGCTCATCAACTTCTCCGAGCGGGGCATCTTGTTCCAGTCGGAGACGCGGCTGATGGTGGGCGCACGCGGCACCGTCCGCATCGTCGTCGGCACCGAGACGACGATTGCCGCCGGCACCGTCGTCCGCTCGCTCGTCCAGGGCATGGCGTCGGGCAAGCTGGCGTTCCACACGGCGCTGGCGCTCGATCAGCCGCTGGCGCTCGCCGTGGCCGTGGCCGCGCGCGAGCGGGCCAAGGCCGAGGCCGAAGCGCCCACGCCCTCCCTGTTCGACGCGGCGCCGATCGAAGCAGGGCCCGTCGAAGCGGGACCCGTCGAAGCAGTGGCCGGACGAAACCGGGCCGATCGAACCGCCGCCCCCGGTTGCCGAGCCACCGGTACCGACCGGTAAGACGATCGAAAAGAGGTCGCACAAGAAGCGCGCCGAGACACCGCCTCCGCCCCTCGAGGCGCCGGCCGTCGAGGCGCCGGTTCCGGTCGCCGCGCCGGCCGAGACCCCGCCCGTGGTGGCCGAGGCGCCGGCTCCACCAGCGGCGCCGATCAGCGGCGGGTTCGGTGACAGCGGGTTCGACAGCGGCGGGTTCGACAGCGGCAGCTTCGGCTGGTCGGATTCGGCGGCCGACACCGCGCCGGCCGGGCTGAGCGTCCTGTTCGTCTCGACGACGAAAGAGCGCACGTCACGGGTGCAGGGCATCCTCGACGGCCACCGCCGCGACGTCGTGCTCACCACCGTGATGCACTCGCAGGCCGAGACGATCGCCGCCATCGCGCTCCAGCACGACGTACTGCTGTTCGACTTCTCGATCGGACCGGAGGCGCTGGAGCGCACGTTGTCGGCGCTGCGAACCTCGCCGCTCGGCGCGTCAATCGCGATCTTCGTGCCGCAGCAGACGGCGCTGCCGCCGGCGGTGTCGTCGCTCGCCAACGCCTGCGTCATCGAGACGGCCTCCGGCGACATGCTCGTGGCGGCGCTGCGCGATGCGGCGTGGACGCCATGGCAGCCGGTCGACGGCCAGGACGAGGCCGACGCGCCGCGCGCGGACGTCTTCTGGAAGGCCTTCGACGCGCTGCCGGTCCCGGTGCTCGTCGTCGACGCCGCGGGCACGGTCCTGCACGCGAACGGCGCGTGCACGAAGCTCGCCGACGGTGCGGCGATCGTCACCAGGCCGCTGGCGTCCTTCTTCGTCGCGGAGGACGGCCCGGCCATCGCCAAGCTGATCGCCGACGGGTTCGCCGGCGGCTACGAGGACACGCCGGTCTTCACCGCGCCGGCCGACGGCCAGACGGTGCAGGTCGTGCTCCAGGCCTTGTCCGTGCTGCCCGGTGCGGGCGAGCAGCGGCAGCTGGCGATGCGCTGCGAGCTGCGTGCGGAGCCGGGCGCGCCCGAGCCGCCGGCTCCGGCCGGACCCAACCTCGCCGCCGAGCTCGCGGTGCTGACGGCGGCGCACGACGAGCTGGCGCAGATTGCCGACGCCTCGCGCGGCGAGCTGACGCGCCTTCGCGAGGAGCTCGAGGAGCTGCGCGGACAGGCCAACGCCGCCCGCCGCGAGCGGGATGAGCTGCGCGGCCAGCTCGAAATCGCACGGCACGACCTCGAGCGCGCACGCGAGCTGGAACGGACGGGAGCAGCAAAGATCGTCGAGCTCGAGCGCGCCGTCGCCGAGGCGGCGCGGACGGAAGTCGCCGCGGCACGGGCGCAGGGCCAGCTGGCCGCGAGCACCGAGGAGCTGTCGACACTGCGCAACGAGCTCGACGTGCTGCGGCTGCGCACGACCACCCAGGGCGCCGACGCCGAGCGTACCGCGGTGCGCTACGCGGCCATCGAAACGTCCGCGCGCCAGGCGGCCGAAGAGCTGAAGACGGTCCGCGCCGACGCCCAGCGGCTGACCCGCGAGCGCGATCAGGCCCTGGCCGCCGTCGAGGCCGAGCGGGCCCGGACCGAAGCGGCCGTCGCGGCGGTGCGCGAGGAGACCAGGAAACCGCGCAAGGTCGGCGGCGACGAGGCTGCGACGCCGGCGACCGCCAAGCTGCAGCGGCAGATCGACGAGCTGCGCGCCGAGGTCAAGCACGAGCAGGAGGCCCGCAAGGAACTCGAGGAGCTGCTCGACCAGAACGCCGCGAACCTGGAACAGACAATCCAGGACTACGAAGAACGCCTGGAAGCGCTGGGCGCGGGCGTCGAGGACAAGCGTCCTTCGAAGCCGAAGACGTCCAGACAGGGCTGAGCGCCGCGCTACTTCGAGGCGGGGTCCCGAATCCCTTGCGCGTCATCGCGCCCCAGCCGCCCTTGCCCCTCAGGAAGTCGTAGGTCCCCTTCAGGCGCCACCACGTGGTGAGCTGGCGGAAGCCGGGGTTCTCGACGATACCCAGGCCGATCAGCAGCAGCAGGTCGCGCACGCTTCGAGAGCGAGCAGGGCGAACGCACCGGAAATGATGAGCTGGCCGCCCTGGCGGAGTGCGGCTCGGGAGGCTGGCGACGAAGCGCCGGCGTCCCTCGTCGACGATTTCCTGAACCTCAGCCGGAGAGAGGGTGGGCACTGCCATCGGGGCAGTGGGGTCCCTCCGGATGAGCTCGGGGCGCCGGCCCTGGACTGGAGTGGGAGTGCCCGCAGAGCTCGGTTCGCCGCGGTCGTCGATCGGCTGCGTCATAAGTCGGCGTGATTGCCGGCCGTGGCGATACATGCCTACTATGGAATAAGGATCCGGGCGAGAGTGGCGGAATTGGCAGACGCACCGGCCTTAGGAGCCGGCGGCCGTAAGGCTGTGAGGGTTCGAATCCCTCCTCTCGCACCAAGCCGCGAGCGGCTTGGTATGCGAGAGGCAGGGTTCGTTCAACGGCCGTCGGCGCTCCGCGCCTCGGCCTTTTTGACCAAGTCCTTTCCCCTCGCACCAGCGGCCTCGCAGCCCGCAGCCGGAGCCCGGCTGTAGCCGGGAAGGTGCGAAGGCGGGTAATATGGAGTGTTTTCCAACCCCCGCCTCGAGGGTCCCACCCCCCTTAAGGATCCGCTCATTGGACCGATACACCCCATGAAGGTCGAGTACACGGACGTCAGCGTCACCGAGAAGTCCCTCGTCGTCGAGATTCCGACGGAGGTCGTCGAAGAACAGATCCAGCGCGTCACGCACGGCTATGCGCGCACGTTGAAGCTGCCGGGCTTCCGGCCGGGGAAGGTGCCGGCCAAGGTCGTCCGCCAGCGCTTCATGCCGCAGATCCTGCAGGACGTGGCCGAAGACCTCATTCCGCGCGCCGTCGACGACGTGCTGCGCGAGCGGGGGGTGGAGCCGGTCGACACGCCGAGCGTGAAGGACGTCTCGATCGACGAGCACCAGCCGCTGAAGTTCACGGCGGCGATCGCGACGGCGCCGCCGGTCGATCCGGGCCCGCTCGACGCGATCCAGCTGCGCAAGCCGCCGGTCAGCGTGCCGGACGAGGAAGTGACGTCGACGATCGAGCGCCTGCGCTCGGGTCGGGCGCGCTTCGAACCGGTCGAGGGACGCGGCGCCCAGCACGGCGAGACGGTCGTCGCCGACATGACGCGGCGCAAGCTCGCCAAGGACGGCGAGGAGGCGGTGGAGCCGGAGGAGCTCCAGGGGGTCAGCATCGAGATCGGGGCGGACGGCAACCCGCCGGGGTTCGACGCGGAAGTGACGGGCCTCGCGGCCGGGGACGCCAAGACGTTCACCATCGCCTTCCCCGCCGACTACCCGGTGGAAACACTGGCCGGGGCCAGCGTGCAGTACGTGCTGACCGTGACCGGGGTGAAGTCGAAGGTCCTGCCCGCCCTCGACGACGAGTTCGCCAAGGATCTGGGCTACGACTCGCTGGACGCGCTGCGGGCGTTCGTGAAGGAGCGGCTGACGCGCGAGGCGGAGCGGAACCAGGACCGCGACGTGCGCCAGGATCTCCTGAAGCAGCTCGCGCGCCGGGTCGAGGGCGACGCGCCCGAGTCGCTGGTCCGTCGGGAAGTCGATCGGCGGCTGGAGGAATTCGTCCACCAGCTCGCCCATCAGGGCATGGATCCGCGGCAGATGTCGCTCGACTGGGACAAGCTGCGGGAAGGCCAGCGCGAGGCGGCGGTCGAGACCGTCAAGTGCGCGCTGGTGCTCGACGAGTTGTCGCGGCGGGAGCAGATCGCGGTGTCCGACGACGACGTCGACGCCGAGATCGCCCGGCTGGCCGAGCAGCATGGCCAGAGCGTCGCGAACGTGCGCAAGCGGCTCGAGAAGGACCGCGCCATCGGCCGGATCTTCACGGGGCTGCGCCGGGAGAAGACGATTGATTACGCGTTGTCGCGTGCTACGATTCTCGCTATCTAGGCTGGGGCGCCGCCGCCCCGCCGGTCCCCGCTCCGCCGCGATGCCCGTTCCCGCCCCAGGCGGGGCCCGCGTCCCGGGTCACCTCGCCCGCTGATTTCCGGGTCCACAGCACATGCACACGCCGCAAAACCAGCTGATCCCCATGGTGGTCGAGCAGACCAACCGCGGGGAACGTGCGTACGACATCTTTTCCCGGCTGCTCAAGGACAGCATCATCTTCGTCGGCTCGCCGATCGACGATCAGGTGGCGAACCTGATCATCGCCCAGATGCTGTTCCTGGAGGCCGACGACCCGGATCGCGACATCCTGCTCTACATCAACAGCCCGGGTGGGTCGATCACCGCCGGGCTGGCGATTTACGACACGATGCAGTTCATCAAGCCGGACGTGGCCACCTACTGCATCGGCCAAGCGGCCTCGATCGCGGCGGTGCTGCTGTCGGCCGGCACCAAGGGCAAGCGGTATTCCCTGCCCAATTCCCGGATTCTCATCCACCAGCCCTGGATGTCGGGCCTGGGCGGCCAGGCGACGGATATCGACATCCACGCCAAGGAAATCCTGCGCATGCGCGAGCGGCTCAACGAAATCCTCGCGCACCACACCGGCCAGCCCCTGAAGCGCATCCAGGACGATACGGAGCGCGACTACATCATGGGTCCGGACCAGGGCAAGGAATACGGTATTATTGACGACGTCATCCGCAAGCGATCGTAGGCCACGCTTTCGCCTTGGATGAGGCGGCGCGGCCGCCCCGGTCCCACCCCGCTCCACGGATCGTCCGACGCCTCCGACGCAGGACCTCACATGGTGAAGAAGAACGGCGAGAACGAAGTGCTCCGGTGCTCGTTCTGCAACAAGGACCAGAACGACGTCCGCAAGCTCATCGCGGGTCCGACGGTCTTCATCTGCGACGAGTGCGTCGAGGTCTGCAACGACATCATCGCCGACGACAACCGCTTCCAGCGGCCCGACGGCACGCGCTCGGCCCTGCCCGTGCCGCAGGAAATCAAGAAGTTCCTGGACGAGTACGTCATCGGCCAGGAACAGACCAAGAAGAAGCTCGCCGTCGCGGTCTACAACCACTACAAGCGCATCGAGATCCAGAAGCAGTCGAAGACGCGCAACGAGGTCGAGCTCAACAAGTCGAACATCCTGCTGATCGGGCCGACCGGCACCGGCAAGACGCTGCTCGCGCAGACGCTCGCCAAGCTGCTGTCCGTCCCCTTCACCATCGTCGACGCGACGACGCTCACCGAAGCCGGCTACGTCGGCGAGGACGTCGAGAACATCATCCTCAAGCTGCTGCAGGCCGCCAACGGCGACATCGAGAAGGCGCAGCAGGGGATCATCTACATCGACGAAGTCGACAAGATCTGCCGCAAGGACGAGAATCCCTCGATCACCCGCGACGTGTCGGGCGAGGGCGTCCAGCAGGCGCTGCTGAAGATCCTCGAAGGCACGGTCGCCAACGTCCCGCCCCAGGGCGGCCGCAAGCACCCGCACCAGGAGTTCTTCCAGGTCGACACGACCAACATCCTGTTCGTCTGCGGCGGCGCCTTCGTCGGCCTCGATCGGGTGATCGAGCGGCGCATCGGCAAGAAGACGCTCGGCTTCAAGGCGGAGCTGCGCGGACCGCAGAAGCTCGAGACCGGCGCGACCGTCGGCGGCGTCGAGCCGCAGGACCTGATCAAGTACGGGCTCATTCCCGAGTTCGTCGGCCGCCTGCCGGTCGTCGGCACGCTGCACGAGCTCGATCGGCCGGCGCTCATCCAGATCCTCACGCAACCGCGCAACGCAATCACGCGTCAGTACCAGCGCCTGTTCGAGTACGAGAACGTGAAGCTGCGCTTCACCGACGATGCCCTCGAGGCGATCGCGGAGCTGGCGCTGCAGCGCAAGATCGGGGCCCGCGGCCTGCGCATGATCATCGAGGACCTGATGCTCGACCTGATGTACACGCTGCCGGGGCAGAAGAAGATCCGCGAGTGCGTCATCACCCGCGACGTGGTCGAGGCCCGGGAGAAGCCGATCACACTCATGGAGAAGGCGGGCTGAGCGGTCCGACGGCGTGACGCGCCCGAACCCAGCCCTCCCCTCCGGTCAGTAACAGCAGCCCCCACCCTATGGAAGTGTACGAGACCCTCCCCATCGTTCCATTGCGGGACGTCGTTGTGTTCCCGCACATGATGATGCCGTTCGTGATCGGGCGTCCGTCGTCGATCCGGGCCCTCGAACACGCGCTGGGCAAGGACAAGCGGATCTTCCTGGCGGCGCAGCACGACGCCGCGGTCGATGAGCCCCAGCCGAACGACATCTTCACGATGGGCTGCATCGCCAACATCGTGCAGAGCCTGAAGCTCCCCGACGGCAACATCAAGGTGCTGGTCGAGGGCGTCGATCGCGCCCGCGCGGTCGAGTGGAAGGAAGACAAGGGCTTCTTCCGGGTCGTCGTGAAGATGATCCCGCGCTCGAAGGACGTTCCGGCCGACATCGAGACGGTCATGAGCCGCGTGGTGTCGATGTTCGAGCAGTACGTGAAGCTCTCGAACAACCTGAACTTCGACGCCATGATCGCCGCCGTCCGCGTCGACGATCCGTCCAAGCTCGGCGACACCATCGCCGCGCACCTGCTCATCGGCGTCGAGGAGAAGCAGAACCTCCTCGAGATCGTCTCGCCGGTCGAGCGCCTCAACCGCATCGCCAGCGTGCTCGAGGGCGAGGTGGACAAGCTCCAGGTCGACCGCCGCATCCAGTCTCGCGTCAAGAAGCAGATGGAGAAGGCGCAGAAGGAGTACTACCTCAACGAGAAGATGAAGGCGATCCAGAAGGAACTGGGGCGCAAGGACGACAAGGGCAACGAGGTCGAAGAGCTGCGCAAGAAAATCGATCAGGCGCGGATGCCGAAGGAAACGGCGGAAAAGGCCATCCAGGAGCTTCGCCGCCTCGAGTCGATGCCGCCGATGTCGGCCGAGGCCACGGTCTCGCGCAACTACCTCGACTGGCTGATCGCGGTGCCCTGGCACAAGAAGACCAAGGAGAGCCGCGACCTGGTCCGCGCCGAGCAGATCCTGAACGAGGACCACTTCGGGCTCGAGAAGATCAAGGACCGCATCCTCGAGTTCCTCGCGGTCCGCAGCCTGGTCAAGAAGCCGAAGAGCACGATCCTCACCTTCTCGGGCCCTCCGGGCGTCGGCAAGACCTCGCTCGCCAAGTCGATCGCCCGCGCCACCAACCGCAAGTTCGTCCGCCTGTCGCTCGGCGGCGTGCGTGACGAGGCCGAGATCCGCGGCCACCGCCGCACCTACATCGGCGCCTTCCCCGGCCAGATCATCCAGATGATGAAGAAGGCCGGGACGATGAACCCGGTCTTCCTGCTCGACGAAGTCGACAAGATGTCGATGGACTTCCGCGGCGACCCGTCGGCGGCGCTGCTCGAGGTGCTCGATCCGGAGCAGAACGGCAGCTTCCTCGATCACTACCTCGACACCGAGTACGACCTGTCGAACGTGATGTTCATCTGCACCGCCAACGTCCTGCACACCATCCCGCAGGCGCTGCGCGACCGCATGGAAGTGCTGCAGCTGGCCGGCTACACCGAGCACGAGAAGGTCGAGATCGCGCGCCGCTTCCTGGTGACGAAGGCGGTCGAGGCGACCGGCCTGACGAGCGCCAACCTCACCTTCACCGACGACGCCCTGCAGGCCGTCATCCAGCGCTACACGCGCGAGGCCGGCGTCCGCAGCCTCGAGCGCGAGATCTCGTCGATCTGCCGCAAGGTGGCGCGCAAGGTCGTCACCGAGGGCGCGAGCTTCTCGGAGGAGATCACCGCCGAGCGCGTGACGCAGTACCTCGGCGTGCCGAAGTACCGCCCGACCACGGCGGAGCAGAAGAACGAGATCGGCATCGCCACCGGGCTGGCCTGGACGGAAGCCGGCGGCGAGATCCTGGTCACGGAAGCGACGCTGATGAACGGCAAGGGCATCCTCACCCTGACCGGCAAGCTCGGCGACGTGATGCAGGAGTCGGCGCAGGCGGCGATGAGCTACGTCCGCTCGAAGGCCGAGGACTTCGGCCTGGCGCTCGACTTCAACAAGCGCACCGACATCCACATTCACGTGCCCGAGGGCGCCATCCCGAAGGACGGCCCGTCGGCGGGCATCACCATCGCCACCGCGATGATCTCGGCGCTGACCAAGGTGCCCATCCGCAAGGACGTGGCGATGACCGGCGAGATCACCCTGCGCGGCAAGGTGCTGCCGATCGGCGGCATCAAGGAGAAGCTCCTCGCCGCGCACCGCGCCGGCGTCGGGACGATCATCGTCCCGAAGGACAACGAGAAGGATCTGGCCGACGTCCCGAAGAACGTCCTCGACCAGCTGAAGATCTACATGGTCGAGGGGATGGACGAAGTATTGAAGCAGGCGCTCACCGGGCCGATCCCGATGGGCGTGGCGGCCGCGGCCGTCGAGACGCCGGCCGATGCGGCCGATGCGTCCGACGACAGGATCACGCATTAGTCCGGAAGGCCGGACGGCGTGCACGTAGTCGAGGCCGAGTTCATCACGAGCGCGGCCGACGCCCGGGGGTTGCCGTATGACGCACCCCACCTGGCGATGGTCGGCCGGTCGAACGTCGGGAAGTCCACGCTGATCAACGCGCTGCTGCGGCAGCGTCTGGCGCGGACCAGCGCGGCGGCGGGCAAGACCCGCCTCTTGAATTTCTACCGGGTGACGTTCGACCGTTTCGCCCCGGTATCTCGCCTCTACCTCGTCGACCTGCCGGGCTATGGATATGCCCGCGGCGGCGAGGGGGCGCAGGAGACCTTCCGGGTTCTCCTCGAAGGTTACTTCGGCGGCGCGTCGCGGCCGGCAGCAGTGCTGCAGCTGGTCGACGCACGCCACCCGGGCCTGCCGCAGGACGTCGCGGCCTGGGACTGGATACGCACTTTCACGACCCACGCGGCCCGGAACGACGACACCGGGACCGCATCCGACCCACTCACCGCTGCCGTCGTCGCAACGAAAATAGACAAGCTCTCCCGCGCCGATCGCCGGCGCGCCCTCGACAAATGGACCAGACAACTGAACGCCCCCGTCCTGCCGGTGTCGGCCGCAACGGGCGAAGGCATGACCGACCTATGGACACTGATAGTCAGGCTGCTGCGCCCGCAGCCGACGCCTCACCCGACGAAGGGACCGAGCGCGCCGACCAGCCCCAGCAGGTCGACCAGCCCCAGCCCCAGGCCCAGCCTCAGCCCCAGCGGGTCGAGAGCAGCCGCAGCAGCAGCGAGCCGAGCAGCCGCAGCGGCCCGATCGTCCCGAGCGACGCCGAGCGGGAGCGCCCCGAGCGCGGCAATCGCGCCGAAGGCGGCGGCCGTCACGGCCACCAGAACCGGCCCGACCGGCAGGACCGGCAGGGACAGCCCGGGCAGGGCGGACAGCAGGAACGCCAGGAACGGGCGGAACGGCCCGAACGGGAAGGGGCCGGCGGGCCGGAAACGCCGGTCGTAGACCTCGCCACGCTCAAGGACATGGGCGTGACCGAGCTCACGCACCTGGCCAAGGAGCTGGAAGTCCCCAACGCCACGGGTCTGCGCAAGCAGGAGCTGATCTTCGAGATCCTGCGCGCCCGGGCCGAGAAGAGCGGCTTCATTTTCTCGGAAGGCGTCCTCGAGCTGCTGCCCGACGGCTACGGCTTCCTGCGGGCCCCCGACTACAACTACCTGGCCGGCCCCGACGACGTCTACGTCTCGCCGTCGCAGATCCGCAAGTTCGACCTGCACACCGGCGACACCGTCTCCGGGCAGATCCGGCCGCCCAAGGAAGGCGAGCGCTACTTCGCCCTCATCAAGGTCGAAGCCGTCAACTTCGAGCCGCCCGATCGCACGCGCGAGAAGGTGTTCTTCGAGAACCTGACGCCGCTCTACCCGCAGGCGCGCTTCAAGATGGAAACGGCGTCCGACAACCTGTCGGCGCGCGTCCTCGACCTGATGACGCCGGTCGGCAAGGGCCAGCGCGGCCTGATCGTCGCGCCGCCGCGCACCGGCAAGACGATGCTGCTGCAGAACATGGCCAACAGCATCACGGCCAACCACCCCGAGGTCTACCTGATCGTGCTGCTCATCGACGAGCGGCCCGAGGAAGTGACCGACATGCAGCGCTCGGTCAAGGGCGAGGTCATCTCCTCGACCTTCGACGAGCCGGCGCAGCGCCACGTCCAGGTCGCCGAGATGGTGATCGAGAAGGCCAAGCGCCTGGTCGAGCACAAGAAGGACGTCGTCATCCTCCTCGACTCGATCACCCGCCTGGCGCGCGCCTACAACACGGTCGTGCCGCCGTCGGGCAAGGTGCTCTCTGGCGGCGTCGACAGCAACGCGCTGCAGCGCCCGAAGCGCTTCTTCGGCGCCGCGCGCAACATCGAGGCCGGCGGCTCGCTGACCATCATCGCCACCGCCCTGATCGACACCGGGTCGCGCATGGACGAGGTGATCTTCGAGGAGTTCAAGGGCACCGGCAACATGGAGATCCACCTCGATCGCAAGCTGGCGGATCGCCGCGTGTTCCCGGCCATCGACATCCAGAAGAGCGGCACGCGCAAGGAAGAGCTCCTCATGGCCAAGGAGGATCTCAACCGCGTGTGGGTGCTGCGCAAGGTGCTGAACCCGCTGTCGCCGGTCGAGGCGATGGAGCTCCTGATCTCGAAGATGGGCAAGACCAAGAACAACGCCGAGTTCCTCTCGGCGATGAGCGGCGGGAAGTAGAAAGCCGCCCCGCGTGCGGCGCCGCGGCGCGCCCCATTCAGCCAGGCAAACGCGGGGCCGCGAATAGCTGCCGCACGCGCCGAAGGGCGGCCCGCGGCCGGCCGTGAGAGGCCGGCCGCAAGAAAGCACATTCTGAAGACCGACTCCCCCACCGTCAAAGGCTCGAATCGGGCCTCCAACTCGAACAAGGCGTTCGACGAGCTCGGCCTGCGCGCCGAGCTCGTCGCCGCCCTCACCGCCCTCGGCTACGAAGAGCCCACCCCCGTCCAGCGCGAATCGATTCCGCTCCTGCTCGAGGGCCGCGACATCCTGTCGCAGGCCGGGACCGGCACCGGCAAGACCGCGGCGTTCGCGCTGCCGATGCTGCACCGGATCGCCGACGAGCGGCCCGCCCGCCGCAAGCCAGGCGAGGTGTCCGGCGTGGTGCTCGTGCCGACCCGCGAGCTGGCCATGCAGGTCGCCGAGGCCGTCCACAAGTACGGCAAGGCGCTCGCCGGCTCGGTGCTGCCGCTCTACGGCGGCGCGCCGATGCACCAGCAGGTGCGGGCGCTGCAGCGCGGCGTCGACGTCGTGGTCGGCACGCCCGGCCGCGTCCTCGATCACATCCGCCGCGAGACGCTGAAGCTGGCCGGCCTCCAGATCCTGGTCCTCGACGAAGCCGACGAGATGCTCGACATGGGCTTCGCCGACGATCTCGACGCGATCTTCGCGGCCCTGCCCGAAGTGCGGCAGACGGCGCTGTTCTCGGCGACGATGCCGCCGCGGATCCTGCAGATCACCAAGCGCCACTTGAAGGACCCGGTGCGGGTGACGATCGAGAGCGAGAAGGCGGCCAAGGGCGACGCGGCGCACGTGCGGCAGGTCGCCTACGTCGTCTCGCGCGCCCACAAGCCGGCCGCGCTCGCCCGCATCATCGACATGGAGGACCCGGTGGCGACGCTGGTGTTCTGCCGGACCCGCCTCGAGGTCGAGTCCCTGGTCGAGACCTTCAACGCGCACGGCCAGCGCGCCGAGGCGCTGCACGGCGGGATGGAGCAGCGGCAGCGCGACAAGGTGATGGGCCTGTTCCGGTCGCAGAAGGCCGACGTCCTGATCGCCACCGACGTCGCGGCCCGCGGCCTCGACATCTCGCACATCACGCACGTCGTCAACTACGACGTGCCGGCCTCGGCCGAGGTCTACCTGCATCGGATCGGCCGCACCGGCCGGGCCGGCCGCGGTGGGACGGCGATCACGCTCGTCGAGACGCGCGAGCACCGCTGGCTCAAGTCGCTCGAGCGCGCCACCCAGGCGAAGATCGAAATCGCGCAGATCCCGACCGTGGCGGATCTGCGGGCCAAGCAGCTCGACGTGACGCGCGCCTCGTTGCGCGAGGCGCTGCTCGCCGGCGGCCACGACGGCGTCCGCGTCGTCGTCGAGTCGCTGGTGCAGGAGTTCGACATCGTCGCCATCGCCACCACCGCCGTGGCGCTGCTGCACGCCGCGTCGGCCGGGCCCGACGACCACGAGATCCCCACCGCCCCGCCGCCACGATCCTCGGACGGCCGCGATCGCGGGCCCGCGCGTCCGGACCGGCGTCCGTCGCGTGACGACGGCGGCGATCGGCCGCAGCGTTCCGGTCCCGATCGCGGCGCGCGGCGCGGCACCGGCGAGCCGATGGCACGGCTGTGGGTCGGCGCTGGTCGCCAGGCTGGCGTCCGCCCCGCCGACCTCGTCGGCGCGATCAGCGGCGAGACCGGCCTCAAGTCGGCGTTCATCGGCGCCATCGAGATCGCCGATCGCTTCTCGCTCGTCGAGGTACCCGACGAGGTCGCCGACGACGTGATCGAGGCGCTGGCCGCGACCAAGCTGCGCGGGCAGAAGGTCACGGTCCGGCGCGACCGCGACGCCGGCGCCGCGGGAGGCCGGTCGGCCGCCGACGCGCCGCGGCCGCATCGCGCAAAGCCGCCCCGCCGCACCGACGACTGATCCACCCTCGACGACTCCGGAGTCATCCCGAGACGACTCCGGAGTCTTCAGTTCTCGACTCCGGAGTCATCAGGTCACCACTCCGGAGTCCTCCGCCCACTTCAGCCCTCGACTGCGGAGTCACTTGCGCCACCGGACTCCGGAGTCGTCCGCCCAGGACTCCGGAGTCGTCCGCCCGGGACTCCGGAGTCGTCGGCGGGCACAGGTCTGTCCACTTCCCCGCGTGGACTATGATGACCGCCTATGCATCAACGCAGGTTCGGTCGTCTGGGATGGTCCGTGTCCGACGTCGGCTATGGCATGTGGGGAATGGGCGGGTGGACCGGCTCCGAGGACGCGAAGTCGCTGGCGGCGCTGGACCGGAGCGTCGAGCTGGGCTGCAATTTCTTCGACACGGCGTTCGCCTACGGCGACGGCCACAGTGAGCAGCTGCTCGGCGAAACGCTGAAGCGGCACGCTGGCAGGAAGCTCTACGTCGCCACCAAGGTGCCGCCGAAGAACCGCGTGTGGCCGGGCAAGGCGTCGACGCCGATCGCCCAGGTCTTCCCCTACGACTACATCATCGAGATGACCGAGCGCAGCCGCGCCAACCTCGGCGTGTCGCGCATCGATCTGCAGCAGCTGCACGTGTGGAGCGACGCCTGGGTCGAGGACGATGGCTGGAAGCGCGCGGCCGCCGACCTCAAGGCGAAGGGCCTGATCGAGGGCTTCGGGATCAGCGTCAACCGCTGGGAGGCGGAGAACGTCCTGAAGGCGCTCGACACCGGGCTCGTCGACGCGGTGCAGGTCGTCTACAACATCTTCGACCAGGCGCCGGAAGACCGCCTCTTCCCCGCCTGCGAGCGGCTGGACGTGGCCGTCATCGCCCGCGTCCCGTTCGACGAGGGCAGCCTCACCGGCACGCTGACGCCGACCGACACGTGGCCCAAAGGCGACTGGCGCAATCTCTATTTCACGCCCGCCAACCTCGCCGAGGCAGTGCGGAAGGTCGACGCGCTGCGGCCGCTGGTGCCGGCGGGCAGCTCGCTGGCGGACCTCGCGCTGCGCTTCATCCTGCACCACAAGGCCGTGTCGACGACGATCCCCGGCATGCGCTCGCTGTCGCACGTCGACGCCAACATCGCGGCCAGCGACGCGCCGCCGCTCGGCGCCGACCTGATCGCGGCCCTGCGCGGCCATCGCTGGGAGCGCGACTGGGTCGTCCCGTGATCACCGACCGACAGCTGGAGATTCCCGTGCCGCACACCCGTCGATCGTTCCTGACCGGCACCGCCGCAGCAGCGGTCGTCACCGCCCTGCCCGCGGCCGCGGGCGCCATGGATCCCGTCAAGCGTGCCGGCCCGTCGCGCCTGCGCATCGGCCTGGCCGCCTACTCGATGCGAACAGTACCTGGAGGCCAAACCGGGTACGCCGCGGGCAATGGATCTGCTCGGCTTCGTGGACTGGGCGGCGACCCTCGACACGGACTCGGTCGAGCTGACGTCCTACTTCTTCCCCGAGCAGGTCACGAAAACGTACCTGAACGACCTGAAGCGGCGCTGCCACGTGAACGGCCTCGACATCTCCGGCGGCGCCATCCGCAACAACTTCACGCTGCCGCCCGGTCCGGAGCTCGAGAAGTGGTTCAGCCACCTCGACATGTGGCTCGACCACTACGCCCAGCTCGGGGCGCCGGTGATCCGCGTGTTCGCCGGCATCCCTCCGAAGGACGTGACCGAGGAGCAGGGCATCCAGAACGCGATTGGCAACCTGCGGAGGGCCTGCGAGATGGCCGCCAGCCGTGGCGTGATCCTCGGGCTCGAGAACCACGACTACCTGACCAGCATCGATCGCATGCTGCCGATCGTGAAGGCGGTGGACTCGCCCTGGTTCGGCGTAAACCTCGATTCGGGCAACGTCGACCAGCCCGACGTCTACCCCGAGCTGGTGAAGATCGTGCCCTACGCGCTCAACGTCCAGCTGAAGGTCGAGACCGGCCCGGCGCCCAAGGTGGTCACCGACATCCCCAAGGTGGTGGGCATCCTGCGGCAGGCCGGCTACCGCGGCTACATCGTCCTGGAGTACGAATCGAAGCCGGAACCGTACGAGGCCATCCCGACGCACCTGGCCGAGCTCCGGGCGGCACTCGACGGCAAAAAGGCCTGATTTTTCGGGCTGCCTGTGGCACGCGGACGGCCTGATCGCGGCCGGCGCGACAAACGATGCTATACTTCGTCGTTTAGCCTACGGAGGGTGGTCGTGAAGGAAGGCATTCATCCCAAGTACCTACGAGGTCGAGGCCCGCTGCTCGTGCGGGACGACCTGGAAGACGCGGTCCACGAACAAGGAGCTGCACCTCGAGATCTGCTCGTCGTGCCACCCGTTCTACACGGGCCGCCAGAAGCTGCTGGACACGGAAGGCCGCATCGAGCGGTTCAAGCGGAAGTACGGCGCCCAGACGGTCGCCGACCGCCAGGCGCAGGCCAAGGCCGCCAAGACGGGCGCCGGCAAGCCGGCCGCCGCGCACTAGCGCGGCCGGGCGCGCCGTCAGGCCCGCCCTCTAGAACAGCCCCGGTCCCGGCGAGGCCCCGACGGCCTCGCTCCCGGGACGGGCTCCAGACAGCTTCCGACGCAACCGGTCCAGCCGCCTATCCAGGCGGATGGCCCCGGTGCGCCCGGAACCCGGCCGCGCCAGGTCGGCGTGCCGCGCTCGCTCGGCGTAGCTGTGCGCGCGCTCGAGGTCGCGACGCCGGTGCTCGAAGTGCACCGCCAGGGCCTCGGTCGCCTCCAGGCGCAGGCCGGCGCGCAGCCCGCGCAGGCCGGTGATCTCCGTCCAGCACACCGCCGCCTCGTCGTAGCGGCGCTGGCTGCGCATCAGCCGCGCCAGGCCGGCCAGCGTCTCGCCGCGCAGCGGATGCGCGGCGGCGAGGTCGTCCAGGCCGCGGCGGTAGCAGGCCTCGGCCTCGGACGGCTCGGCCCGGCGGTGCAGCTCGCGGCCGAGCAGCGCCGCTTCCTCGGCGCGCGTGCAGGCCGTGACGCCGGCGCGCAGCAGCCGCGCCGCGCGGGCGGTGACGCCGGCGAGCGACAGCAGGTCGAGCCGGTTGTGGTGCAGCACCGGCTCGAGCACCGACCAGTCGCCGCGGCGCACGAAGTCGAAATAGCGCCCGGGGATCTCGAAGCCGGGCACGTCGCCGACGCGTTCGACTTCGAACAGCGTGCGTTCGAGCTGGACGAGACGGCAGCCGCTCTCGGCCTCGGGCGGCGCGTCCCACGGCGCCCGCTCGGGGTCGCGGGCGTGCTTCTTCGACCACAGCCGCCGCGCGACGTGCAGCATGTCGAGATGCGGCAGGTCGTCCCACGGCGAGCGCAGGCGGTGGAACGCCCACCGCGTCTCCATCACCGGCACGTCGAAGGTCCGGCCGTTGTAGGTGACCAGGACCGCCGCCTCGGCCCGCGCCCATTCGCTGACGGCGCCGATCAGCGCCCGCTCGGCGGCGAAGCTGGGAAGCACGAACTGGCGGATCAGGAAGCTGCCGTCCTCGCGGGACAGCGCGCAGCCGACCAGGAAGGCGACCGTGCCGGCGCCGCCGGACAGCCCTGTCGTCTCCAGATCCAGGTAGAGGATGCGCGCCCGCGGCGCATCAGCCGCCGCCGGGTCGCGGGCGATGAGCGCGACGTCGTCCGGCGTCACGCGCGCGTCCCGCAGCTGCAGCGAGCCGTGCCATTCGGCCGGCGCGTAGTGGCGCTCGACGACCAGCGTCTTGCCGAGCGGTCCGTCGATCTCCGTCGCCCCGGCCAGCGACGCCGACATCGGCGCGTCGATCAACGGCAGGCCGTCGTCGCCGACCGGCTCGTAGATCAGCTCGCGTACGCCATGGGGCGCCTTGGCGGAGGCGCCCGGGCCGGTGCCCTTCACGAGCGCGCGCAGACGATCCAGCGTTCCGGACACTAGAACGGCACCTCGCCGTCGTCGATCGCCGGCGACGCCGCCGACGACACCGCGGCGCGGCCGGTCAGCCGCTCGAGCAGGTCGAGCGCGACGCGCTTGCCCTTCGGCCCGATCTCGCCGATCGGCCCGACGCACGACGGACAGCCGCGCTCGCACTCGCAGCTGGCGATGAGATCGGCGCTGGCCTCGAGCAGGCGATCCTGCACGTCGAACAGCGGCGCGCTGAAGCCGATGCCGCCCGGATAGTTGTCGTAGATGAAGATGCGCGGCTCCTCGAGCGCGGCCCGTGGACCGTCGGCGGCCTGCGGCGCGGGGGCCGCATCGGCCTCGGCATTCACCGACACGCCAAGATCGTTGCGATCGCACATCAGCAGCAGCTGCGCCACCGTCCGCATCGCCTGGGCCATCCCGCTCACGCCATCGCGCTTCGACTCGCTGTCGTACGGCAGCGAGGCCAGCACGTCCTTCGGCACCGTCAGCCAGTACCGAAGTCGTGTGCATCTGCTGTTCGGGCAGGTCGAGCTCGCCCGAGCCGACGTTCTCGTTCGTGTAGAAGCGGATCTTCTTGAAGCCGATCACCCGCGCCACGACGTGGACCTCACCGTGCGCGCCGGGAATCGGAGGCCGATCCGTCGCCGGCGCCGCTGGAGTGCTCCGCTCGTCGAGGATCGTCACCTTCGAGTACTTGATCGCGTCGGTGTAGTAGTCGCAGTCGACGCGCTTGACGTACGCCTTGCGGTGGTCGAAGTCGAAGCGCTCGACGTGGAACAGCTGCCCTTCGAGGATGTAGATCGCCTTCTCGTGCAGCATCGACGGAGCGCTGGTGAAGTCGGTCTCGGCGATCACCTGCGGATCGACGGTGACGTCGATCACCACGACGTTGTCCGACGACACCGACCGCAGGCTGACCGCGTCGGCCGGATACGACTCGTGCGTCCAGTTCCACTGGCCGTCGGCCTGGTGGACGAAGCCTTCCTCGCCGAGCAGGCCGAGCACCGCCTGCAGATCCTCCTGGCCGAAGCGCTCGTCGCCCTGGAACGGCAGCTCGAAGGCCGCGCACTTGATGTGATCGAGCAGGATCTGCAGGTTGTCCGGGTTGACGAGGGCGTGCTCCGGCGAGGCGCCGAAGAAGTAGTCGGGGTGCCGGACCATGAACTGATCGAGCGGCGCGCTCGACGCCACCAGCACCGCCGCGGATCGGCCGGCGCGGCGGCCGGCGCGGCCGGCCCGCTGCCACGTCGCGGCGATCGTCCCCGGATACCCGGCCATGATCGACGCGTCGAGCGCGCCGATGTCGATGCCGAGCTCGAGGGCGCTGGTCGACACGACGGCCCGCACGCTGCCTTCGCGGAGGCCGCGTTCGATCTCGCGCCGGCGCAGCGGCAGGTAGCCGCCGCGATAGCCGCGCACCATCTCCGGCGCGCCCGGCGGGCCCTGGCAGTCCTCCTTGAGATACGTGGTGAGGATCTCGGTGGCGAGGCGGCTCTGCGCGAAGACGATCGCCTGCAGGTGGCGGCGCAGGAACTCGAGCGTCACCCGTCGGGTCTCGGCCAGGTACGATCGCCTGATCCCGAGCTGGCTGTTGACGACCGGCGGGTTGACGAAGGCGAAGAACTTCTCGGCCCGCGGCGCGCCGCTGCGGTCGACCAGCGCCATCGGCGTCTCGGTGAGACGCTCGGCGAGGCCGACCGGGTTGGCGATCGTCGCCGACGTGCAGACGAAGATCGGCGACGAGCCGTAGTGCCGGCAGACGCGCCGCAGCCGGCGCAGGATGTTGGCGAGGTGGCTGCCGAACACGCCGCGGTAGGCGTGCAGCTCGTCGATCACGACGTAGCGCAGGTTCTCGAACAGCTTCGCCCAGCGCGGATGGTGCGGCAGGATCCCGGCATGCAGCATGTCCGGGTTGCTCAGCACGATGTGCGCGCGGGTGCGGATGGCGCGGCGGGCGTCCTGCGGCGTGTCGCCGTCGTAGGTGAACACGCCGATCGAGGCCGGCTCCTGGTCGTCCTTTCCTGCCTGCGCGTCGATCAGCTCGACCAGGCCGTGCAGCTCGGCGAGCTGATCCTGCGCCAGCGCCTTGGTCGGGTAGAGATACAACGCGCGGGCTGACGGATCCTTGAGGATCGTGTCGAGGACCGGCCCGTTGAAGCACAGCGTCTTCCCTGAGGCGGTCGGCGTGACGACGACGGTGCTGCGCCCGGCCAGGGCGTGGGCCATCGTCTCGGCCTGGTGCGTGTAGAGCTCGCGGATGCCGCGCGTCGCCAGCGCGCCGACCAGCCGCCGATCGAGCGCCTCGGGCATCGGCGCGTACATCGCGGATGCCGCCGGCAGCCGCCTGACGGCGGTGACCACGACATCGCTCGAGACGGTCGCATGCCGGTCGGCCAGGCCGGTCGCGATCGAGGGCACTGCCACCCCCGGCCCCGCCGTCGGCGCCTCGAGCAACGCCCGGGCCCCGCCCGCCCCAGGGCCCAGGCGGCTCAGGGCGTCGAGGATCGCCTGCTCGGTGTTGGCCGACTTGGTGACCGGCAGGGCCGCCGACGGCGCCGGCACCAATGTCCAGCCAGCAGCGTTTCGGGACGAAGGCGGCGGAGGCATTCCGTGTGGAGACACCGTAGCAGCCGCGGCCGGCACGATCAAGAGGCGAAACCAGTCAACTTCCGGCCCGTTCCCGCGGCGCTCCACGGTTCTCTACAGCCGTGCTAGGATCCCGCTCCCTAGCTCTGCCATATGTCCCGTCGAGTAGGGCGGCACGCCGCCATCTTCGTGGGGTACCTGCTGGTCGCGATCGTGGCGACCTGGCCCCTCGCGGCTCACCTGCCGACCAGGTTCATCAGCGACCCGTCGGGCGACACGGGCATCTACGTCTGGAACGTCTGGGTCTTCCAGCACGAGGCCGATCAGGGCCGTCTGCCGTTCTACACGTCGTCGATCATGACGGGCACCCCGAACGCGGCGCCGGCCAATCTCAGCCTCCACAACTACACGACGTTCGCCAACGTCCTCGCCTGGCCGCTGGTGCGGGTGGTCGGCCTGGTCGCCGCCTTCAATCTGGTCTTCCTGTTCAACATCGCCCTCTCGGGCTACGCGCTCTATCTGCTGGCGCGCGACCTGACGTCACGCGAGGTCGAATCGCTGATCGCCGGGGCGGCGTTCGCCCTGTCGCCGGTTCTGATCGCGCGCGGCGCCGGACACTTCAGCCTGGTCGCCGCCGCACCGCTGCCGATCTTCGGCCTGCTGCTCCGCAAAGTCGGCGCCACCGGCTCGGTACGGTACGCGTGCGCGCTGGGCGCCGTGGCGGCGTGGGCCACCTGTTCGGACGCCTATTACGGGGTCTTCTGCCTGCTGATGGCTGGCGTCAGCCTGGTCGTGCAGTTCGTCCACGTCGAGCGTGCCGTCGACGTCCCGGTGGTGCAGACGGCCGGCCTGCGGCGGATGCTCGACGTGATCATCCTGACCATCGCCGGCTTCTCGCTGGCGATCGCGCTCCGCGGCGGCGGCTCGATCGATCTCCTCGGCGTCCACGTCCGCGCCACCACGCTCTACACGCCGATGCTCGCGCTGACGATTCTCGTCCTTGCGCGCGCCGCGCTCACCAGCAGGCCGCGCCTCTCACTGCGGCGCGAGCGCAGCCTGATCGCGGCGTGGCGGATGATCGCCGCCGGGGCGCTGGTGATGATGGCGACGCTGTCGCCAGTGCTCTACGCCCTCGGCGACCACGTCCTCAGCGGCAACGCCGACATGTCGCCGCCGCTCTGGCGCAGCAGCCCGGCCGGCATCGACCTCGCCGCCTTCGTGCTGCCGAACCCGAGCCACTGGGCCTGGGGCGGGGCCGCCAGAGGGTTGCTCGACCGCTGGACGGGCCACCCCGCATACCCCGAAGCGGTCGGCTCCCTGTCGCTCGTCTGTCTCGCGGTCATCGCCGGCGTCTGGTGGCGCGCCGGCTGGCAGGTATCCCGGATCCGTGTCGGCGTCACGATCTTCTTCGCCCTGCTGACGCTCGGCCCCTTTCTGCAGGTGGCGGGCGTCAACACGCAAATCCCGCTGCCCTGGAGCGTGCTCCGCTACGTGCCGGTCCTGGGTCTGGTGCGATCGCCGGGCCGCTTCGTGGTCCTGGTGACGATGGTGGTCGCGGTGCTCTTCGCGCAGGCGCTCGCGCACGCGGGCCGCAGCCATCCCGATCGGCGGCGCCGATGGCTCACGGCCGTCAGCGTCCTGCTGGCGATCGAGCTGGTGCCCGGGCCGCGCACGCTCTACTCCGCGGCGATTCCCGCGCTCTATTCGACCATCGCCGCGGACCCGCGGCCCGACGTGCGGGTGCTCGAGCTGCCTGTCGGCGTGAAGGACGGCACCGGGTCGGTCGGCCTGTTCGACCCGCGCGCCCAGTACGTCCAGACGCGGCACGGCAAGGCCATCATCGGCGGTTATCTCTCGCGCGTGTCGCCGAGTCGCCGGCTCGACGCGCGGCGCGCCCCGGTCCTGAACGCGCTGATGCTGCTGAGCGAAGGCCGGCGCCTCACCGCCGAGCAGGACCGCGCGGCGCGCGATCGCGCCGGCGAGTTCGTCCGGCGGACGCGCCTCGGCTACGTGGTGGTGAACGAGAGAGCCGCATCGCCGGCGCTCGCCGAATACGCCGTCGATCTGCTCGGACTCACCCTCGTGTCGCGCGAGGGCCCGATGACGCTGTACGTGCCGCGAGTGCCGCCGCCACCAGACCGCTGAGCCCGATCAGGCCGACCATGTTCGGGAACACCTGCAGCGCGTTCATCAAGTCGCCCCAGGCCCACACGACGTCGACCCGCGCCACCGCCCCGAACGGGATCAGCAGGCAGTAGAGCCAGCGATACGGCACGCTGATGCGGCGTCCGAGCAGGTACTCGAGGAACTGCTCGCCGTAGTAGGCCCAGCCGATCAGCGTCGTGTAGCCGAACAGGAACACGCAGAACGCGACCACCCAGCCGCCGAAGCCGGGCATCGCCGCGTCGAAGGCGAGGACCACGGCGCCCGCGCCGCGTTCGCCCGACTGCCAGGCCCCGGTCAAGAGCAGCACCAGCGCGCTGATGGTGGACGTGACGAACGAGACGATGAACACCTCGAGCACGGCATGCAGCCCCTGCTGCACCGGCTCGCGGCTCGCCGCCGTGCCGTAGGCGACGGCCGCCGTGCCGTAGCCGGCTTCGTTGGCGTAGATGCCGCGCGCCAGGCCGTAGCGCAGTGCGACCAGCATGGCGACGCCGCCCGAGCCGCCCGCGACCGCCCGGGTCGAGAACGCCTCGGTGACGACGAGCGAGAGCACCTCCGGCAGCCGTGCCCCGTAGGTCACGATGACCACCAGGCCGCCGGCGAGGTAGAGCCCGACTTTCAGCGGCGAGAGCCGCTCGACGACCCGTCCGATCGGCGTGAGCCCGCCGATGATCACCAGCCACGTCAGCACGGCGAGGACGATGCCCGAGACGATCGTGGGAATGCCGACCTGGGCGCGCAGGACGTCCGCAATCGAGTTGGGCTGGGTGAACGGCGTGGTGGTCAGCGCGGCGACGCCGGCAACGAGCGCATAGATCCACGCCAGGGTCGGCGACTTCAGGCCGTCGCGCAGGTAGTACATCGGCCCGGTGGACAGGCCGTCGGCGCTGGTGACGCGGAACTGCCGGCCCAGCACCGCCTCGGTCAGCTTGATGGCCATTGCCACCAGGCCGTAGCACCAGATCCAGAACAGCGCGCCGGGCCCGCCCGAGATGATCGCCGTGGCGACGCCGGCGACGTTGCCGGTGCCGATCGAGGCGGCGAGCGCGGTCATGAACGCCTGGAACGGCGTCAGCGCGCCGCGCGTCCCTTCCGACTCGCGGCCGAGGGCGGAGCGCACCGCCAACGGGAAGAGGCGGAACTGGGCGAACCGGTAGCGGATGGTGAGGAAGATGCCGGCCCCGAACAGCAGGACCACGATCCACGGCATGAAGAGCGCGTCAGCCGCGGCTTCGATCCAATGCGCCATGCGGCTAGAGCCTACTCGAACGCCGCCCGCGTGCGGACGCCGCGGCGCGCCTAGCGCCGCGTGACGAATGGCGAGGACGAAGTCCGGAGCCATCGTCCGGTCGACGCGCGAAGGCGCGTCGGCAAATAGCAGGACGCACGCTCAAAGGGCGGCCCGCGGCCGGCCGTGAGAGGCCGGCCGCCAACCAACAACACATCAAATGTTCGAACGGCCCTGGCAGCCGTCGACGGGGATGCACGCGCCGCTGACCCAGCTCGCGCGCGGCGAGGCGAGCCACGCCACCGCGTCGCCGACTTCCTCGGCCCGGCCGAAACGGCCGAACGGCAGCTCGCGCGCCACGAAGTCGGCGATGCCAGCCGGATCGGCCTGCTGGCGCTGGTGCCACGAGCCGCCCGGGAACAGGATGGAGCCGGGCGCGATCGTGTTGACGCGGATGTTCTTCGGCGCCAACTCGCGCGCCAGCGCCTTGCCCAGGCTGATCTCCGCGGCCTTCACCACGTTGTAGGTGAGCCGGCCGCCGGCCTCGCGACCGAAGATCGACGCGATCAGGACAATCGAGCCGCCGCCGCGCCGGATCATGTGCGGCACCGCCGCCCGCGATGCGCGGACCGCCGGATACAACGTGTAGTCGAGCGCCTCCTGCCAGGCCGCGTCGGGCGTGTCCACCAGCCCGGCCCCCTTGGCCATGCCGACGTTGTTGACCAGCACGTCGACGCCGCCGAAGCGCGCGACCGCCTGCTCGACGAGCGCGGCCGGGCCGTCCGCGGTGGACAGGTCGATCGGCACGGCCAGGACGCGATCGGCGCCCGACGCACCGGCCGCGGCGGCGACGTGGGCGCACGCGGCGTCCAGGCGTCCGCGGTCGCGGCCGCAGACAACGACCCGCGCGCCCTCGGCGGCGAGCGCCGTGGCGCTGGCGAGGCCGAGGCCGCGGCTCGATCCGGTGACGATGGCGACGGTGTCGCGAAGCTGGAGATCCATGTGCGGGCGATCAGCGCGCGGTCACGCCGGTCCAATCGGCGTCGGGTCCGACGAAGAGCATGTACGTGCCCACGTCGGGCCGGGGGTAGTCGGGTTCGATGATGCGCGGCTTGGCCGCGACCAGCCGCCACGGCGACAGCCAGCGGCCGTACACCTCGGGAGCACGGCCGCAGGTGTAGCCGAGCTCGCCGTGGGCACGATCGCCTGCTTCGAGCGTGACGTCGGTCTCCTCGCACAGGAGCAGCGTGCCGTCCGGTTTCATGATGCGGAGGATCTCGGCGACGACGTCGAGGGCGCCCGGCTCGGGCACGTGCTGCAGCACGGTGAAGACGAGGCCGATGTCGAAGCTCGCGCCGGCCGCGGGCAGCTGCGCCAGGCGCTCGATGGCGCGGACGTCGATCGCCGGCATCAGCGCGCGGGCGGTCGCCACCAGGTCGGGCTCGCGCTCGAAGCCGACGACCGTGTCGGCGAACTCGCCGAGCAGCGATGTGAGGCGGCCGAAGCCGCAGCCAATGTCACAAGCGGCGGGCACCCGGCCGCGATGCCGCGTCGCCAGCAGCGTCCGCACGTCGCGCTGTTCGAGGTAGGCGCGCAGCATCGCGCGCGGACCGTCGACGTCGACGACCTCGGACGGGGTCCAGACCAGCCGCTCCATCGGTCGGAAGATATCAGACGTTGTTCGTTGGCGACGCCGCCCTCAGCGGCGTCGCAGGCAGCCTGGGGGCCGCGGCTCGTGAGACGTCGGCGCTGGGCGCGCCGCCGTCAGCCGCGGCGGCTGCGCCCACCTCAATCCAGCCAGGCGCGGACGCCGTGGTCGCCGGACTTGACGGCGAACAGCTCGCCGGCCGGACAGCCGCGGGCGGCGGCGTCGGCCGCGACCATGTCCAGGTCGACGTGCTCCTCGACGATGCGGACGCGGACGTCTTCGGGCACGAGGTCGCTCAGCTTGAGCACCGCGTATGAGGGGAAGCAGACCTGCACGACCACCCGCCCGGCGCGGGTGACGTTGATCCGCAGCCAGCGGGCATGCGGCACGCTGCTGGCGTGGCCGCTGGCGCCGTTGTCCGCGATGACGGGAGTGGAAGCGGGAACGCCCTGGTCGAGCACAGTCTGCGCCTTCACCGAAGTAATCGGCGCCGGCGCCGCGGGCGTGAGCGGACGACGGCCGCGGCTAGCGCGGACGGCCGCCGGTCAGGTCGTTGAGCTGCCAGTCGAAGGGCGTGAAGCGGACCGCGAAGTCGTTCTTCGCCAGCGTCTGCCGCTCGCCGGGCAGGAAGTGCGGCGCCAGCACGTGCAGGATCGCGCGCTCGATGGGGCTGCGGCCGGGGTAGGCCGGCAGTGGATCGCCGCCGAACGCCTTGACGAAGTCGGCCTCACGCCAGCTGAAGACCGCCGTCACCGCCAGCACCTGCCCCGACGCGTCGATCGACGCGCATTCGTGCCGGGTCACGCACTCCCCGGCCACCTTGACCAGATCGGCTTCCAGCGTGTCGCTGCTGAAGGCGGAGCTGCGGAGCCGTCCGCCGCCGAGCGCGCCGCGCCCGAGGGCCAGGAAGACACGCGGATCGCCGAAGCCAGCCAGCACTGATTTCTCGATCTCGTCGAGCGTCAGGCGGCGGCCGGCGGCGCGGCGCACCTGCTTCTCGAACACGCCCGGCACCTGGCGCAGGCTGTTGGCAGGGAACTGGGACGAGCGACCGTTGATCGGGTACGCGTCGAGCACGCTCTCGATCACGAACGCGTTGTAGGCGTTGATCCAGAACGCGATCTGGCGCGGCCGGGTCCACCCGTCGTACTCCGCGCTCGGGACGTCGAGCGAGGCGACGTAGCGATCGAAGCCGCCGCGCGAACCGCGCAGCGCGCGGTAGTAGATCAGCCCGTCGCGGACGTGGAGGTCGAGCAGCTGATCGTAGGGCCGGTGCAGCGCATCGACCGTCGACGGCGGCGGATACTGCGCGCCGAGCGTGACGATCGACGCGACCGCGGCGACGGCGACGATGGCGAGGCGCGGGAGAGTGTGGCAGCTCATCGCAGGAAGCTCCACAGCGCCAGCGCGAAGGGCACCGGCTGTTCGAGGTTGGACATGTGCCCGGCGTCGGGCAGGACGACGAGCGCCGCGCCAGCAATCCCGTCGCGCAGGGTCTCCGCGGACGACGGCGGGGTCAGGGCATCGTCCGCGCCGACGATGATCAGCGTGGGACACGTGATGGCGGCGAGGCCGGGCCGGGCGTCCGGCCGTGTCTTCAGCGCCTCGAGGCCGTCGACGATGCCCTCGGGCGTGTTGGCCCTGGCCATCGCCTGGAGCTGCTCCGGCACCGCGCCGGCCGCGTGCGCCGCAGGGCCGACCAGCTTGGGCAACATCGCCTGCAGCACCGCGTCCGGACCGCGCTCGCGAGCTGTCGCCTGGAGGCGCACCCGGTTGGCCCTGGCGTCGTCGGTGTCGGGCTCGGCGCGGGTGTCGGCGAGGATCAGGCTCCGGCAGCGCTGCGGCGCCAGCCGGTGCACGGCGAGCGTGACGTAGCCGCCCATCGACAGGCCGCCGATGACCGCGTCCTCGCAGCCGAGGTGCCGCAACAGGGCCAGGACGTCGTTGGCGTGGTCGTCGATCGACAGGGCCGGCGTCCCGCGCGACTCCCCGAAGTTGCGCAGGTCGGGCGTGATCAGCGTCCAGCCGTGCGGCGTGGTGTCGTGCAGCCCCTCCCACATGCCGGCGTGGAGCGGGAAGCCGTGCAGCAGGATCAGCGTGCGTCCCCGGCCGGATTGCAGCCACGAGATCGTCTGCCCGCCCATCTCGACCGTGTGGCGCGTCGTCATCGCCGGTATGATCACACGATGCGGAGCACGCCGTGAACCGCCTCGCCCGGTTCGCGTGGATCGTCGTCGCCTGGAACCTCGTGGTAATCGGCTGGGGGGCCTACGTGCGGGCGACCGGTTCCGGCGCCGGCTGCGGCCAGCACTGGCCGCTCTGCAACGGCGAGATCGTGCCGCGGGCGCCGGCGATCGCGACGATCATCGAGCTCACCCACCGGCTCACGAGCGGGCTCGCCCTCCTCGCGCTGCTGGCGCTGGTCGTGGCCGTCTGGCGCTCGCGTCCGGCCGGGCATCCGGCCCGCCGCGCCGCCGGCTGGTCGATGCTCTTCATGCTCACCGAAGCCGGCGTCGGCGCCGGTCTGGTGCTGTTCGAGCTGGTCGCCGACAACGCCAGCCTGGCGCGCGCGCTGTTCATGGCGGTGCACCTCGCCAACACCTTCCTGCTGCTCGGCGCCATGACGCTGACGGCCCGCTGGCTGGAAGACGGCCCGGCCGGCATGTCCCTGGAACGCCGCGGCGGGCGCGCGGCGATCGTCGGCCTGCTGACGCTCGGCGTGCTCGTGGTCAGCGTGAGCGGCGCCGTCGCGGCGCTCGGCGACACGCTGTTCCCGGCCACCTCGCTGGCGCACGCGCTGGAGCAGGATCTGTCGCCCACGTCCCACGCGCTGCTCCGCCTCCGGGTGATCCACCCGACGCTGGCCGTCATCGTCGCGCTCGCGCTGATCGTCATCGCGCCGCGCCTCCCAATCGATGGCGATGAGACCGACGGCGGTGGGGCGGTCGGGGCTGGGACTGGGCCCGGGGGCGTGGGTGGCGCTGCTGGCCGCCCTGCAGGCGGCGCTCGGCGGCCTCAACGTGCTGCTGCTCGCCCCGGTGTGGCTGCAGCTCGTGCACCTCCTGGTCGCGGATCTGCTGTGGATCGCGGTGGTGCTGCTGGGCGCCGCCGTCCTGGCGGGCCGCGCCCCGGCACGGCACGCGGCCGTCGCGGCCGCAGCCGGCGCGCCCAGCGTCGGCTGACGAGAGGCCGCGACCCAAGGGCCGCCTCGACCGCGCCTGAGGGGCGCGGTCGCAACAATCAACGAGTATCGGCCGTTGGGCCGTACATCGCGGGCACCGGCACGTCGAGCATGCGGAGGTAGACCCCGAGCTGGGCGCGATGATGCACGCTGTGGTTCAGGACGAAGGACCGCAGCACCGAGCCCCGAGGCGCGGTGAACACCTTCTCGCCGCCCTTCTTCAGCGTCCACGGCTGCGCCAGCTCCAGGTCGGTGACCGCCACGAGGGCGGCCCGTGCCTTGCCGATCTTCTCGTCGAACACCGCCAGCGTCTGCGCCAGCGACTGCCACGCCGGCGTCGTGTAGGGCGGCGCGCCGGGCGGGGAGAGATCGAAGAACGGCTCGCGCAAGGTCAGGACGCCCCACGCCGGGATGGACGCCAGGTGCATGGCGAGCTCGCCGAGCGTCATCGACCTGGCGTGCGGTCTCCAGCCGGCGTGGGCCTCGGGGACGCGTTCGAGCACGGTGCGCGTCACCGCCGCCTCGTGGTCGAACTCGGGGAGCAGCGCCTGGGCGATCGACATACTCCGGTAGGATAGCAACCCATGCCCGCCGCCGTGCTGCACGACGTGCTCTCGGCGGCCGCGCGCCGGCTCCGCGACGCCGGCCTCGACGCCGCCGACGCCGCGGCCGACGTCGAGGTGCTCGCCCGCCACGTGCTCGGCTGGGATCGGGCGCGGCTCCTGGCCCATCGCCGCGACGCCGTCCCGGACGCGTTCATCGAGCCCTTCACGGCGCTGGTCGAGCGTCGCGCCAATCGCGTCCCGGTGGCGTATCTCACCGGCACGCGCGAGTTCTACGGCCTCGACTTCGAGGTCACCGCCGACGTGCTGATCCCGCGCCCGGAGACGGAGCTCGCCGTCGAAGCGGCGCTCGAGGCCCTCGCGGCGCCCGGATCGAGCGGACGCGCCGTCGACGTCGGCATCGGCAGCGGCTGCATCGCGGTCGCGATCGCGGTCAGCAGGCCCGACGCCGCCATCGTCGGCGTCGATCGATCGCGGGCCGCGCTCGCCGTCGCCCGGCGCAACGCGCGCCGGCACGGCGTCGGCGATCGCGTCGCGCTGGTCGCGGGGGATCTGCTCGCCGCGCTCTCGCCGCGCCGGCCCGTCGACGTCGTGGTGTCGAACCCGCCGTACGTGCCCGACGGCAGTGCGGACGTCGCGCCCGACGTTGCCCGCCACGAGCCGGCGTCGGCGCTCTATGCCGGCCCCGACGGCCTCGACGTGGTGCGGCGGCTCGTCGCCGACGCCGCACGGATGCTCCGCCCCGGCGGCCGCCTCGTGGTGGAGATCGGGATCGGGCAGGCGGACGCGGTGGCGGCGGCAGCAGCGGCGCATCGCGATTGGGCGGGCGTGACCTTCCGGCCGGACCTGCAGGGCATCGCGCGTATCGCGGTGCTCTCTCGCGCCGGCGCCAACAGCCGATAACCGACTCATGCGCCGAATGCTCGCCGTCGTCACTCTCGCCGGAGGTCTGGCCATCGCCGGCCTCCAGGACGCCCGTCTCACCGCGTCGGTCTCGAAAGGCTCGACGCAGGGCTTTCGCGCCGCCGACCACAACCCGTTCGGCGTCAACAACGAATACGGGATGGTCGACCTGTCGATCGAGCAGACGACCACCATGTCGGGGGTCGGCCAGGACGCGCACCGCCGCGTCCGCGAGGCTGGCGTCGGCTGGGTCCGCTACTGGCTCAGTTGGGAGAACGTGCAGCCGACCAACGATCCCAATCCGTCGCACTGGAACTGGGCCCGGGCCGACTACGACATCGACGCGGCCATCGATCAGGGCCTGAACGTCTACGTCACCATTCAGGGCGCGCCGGCGTGGCCGCACGGCGGCGTGCCGACCTACCACTGGCTGCAGTGCTTCGCCGGCAACGATAGATGGGATTCGACTAAACCGGGGTGCGGCCCGCCCGGATCTGCCAACGCCTTCGCGCCGTTCGATCCCGCGCCGGGCGAGGGGCAGAGCGCCAACTGGAAGCGGTTCGTCCACGCCGCGGTGAAGCGCTACGGCGATCGCGTGAAGTACTGGGGCTTCTGGAACGAGCCGACCGAGCGGCACTTCTGGCCGGAGTGGCCCGATGGCAACTGCCAGGACCGGCTCGCCCAACTCGTCGCCAAGGTGATCAAGCCAGGGCGCGAGGCGGCGCTCGCCGCCAATCCGTCGGTGCAGATCGTCGGCCCCGACGACTACCACCCGGACAGCATCGCGCACGTGCTGGACCTGGAGCGCGACGGCAGGGCCAACTGCGGCCTCCCGCCGGCCGGCCGCCTGTTCGACGTGATCGCGCTGCACTCGTACAACATCCCGGCCGGCGGCGGCGTCCTCAACGCCATCCAGACCACGCTCAACTCCCACTTCCGGCGGGAGGTGTGGCTGACCGAGACCAACGGCGGCGCCGGCCTGCAGAACGCGCTCGGCCACTTCGAGCGGCGCGGCTGGATCAGCAAGGTGTTCGTCGGCTCGATGCGCAACCCGGACAACTGCGGGGCCATCAACCTGCTCGACGGCAACAAGCAGCCGTGTCCGTCCTACACCACGCTGAAGAATTACATCGCCGCGCATCCGCCGGCGATGCACGTCGCCGGCACGACCGGCATCGCCGGCCACAACGACTTCGTCCTGCTGATGAACCCGCACGGGCACGCCACCCAGGCGACGGTGCACTACTCCACCGCGGCAGGCGACACGCGGACGCGGACCTACGACCTGCCGGCGACGAGCCGGACCACGCTGCACGTGGCGTCGGAAGGCTTCTACGGGGTCGAGCAGGGCGTCTCGGTCGTCTCCGACCGCACCGACCTGCCGATCTGGATCGAGCACGCCGACTACTGGAACGGCAACAAGGCCGGCCGGCTGTCGCAGGGCACCGGCGAGCGCAGCGACGCGTGGTACTTCGCCGAGGGCGTCGTCGGCGGCACCTACTGGCTCCACGACAACACCGCCTACAACCCGAGCGCCACCGATCGTGTCCGCGTCACGTGGCAGTTCATGAACGCCAGCGGCACGCTGGCCGAAGCGACGCACGAGATCGCGCCACGCGGCTCGCATCGGGTCCGCGTCAACGACGTTCCCGGCATCGAAGGCGAGCACGCGACGCTGGTGCGCGGCGTCTGGGCCGACGACGGCCTGCCGGCCCCGATCGTCGCCGAGCGGACCATCAAGTGGGGCAACGACATCGAGGGCCACTCCACCCGCGGCGTGTCCATCCCGTCGCCGACGTGGGTGTTCGCCGAAGGCAGCCAGGGCGGACCGTGGTCGACGTTCCTGCTGCTGATGAACCCGTATGACCGCGCCGCGACGGTGGAGGTCCGCTACCTGCAGGAGACGGGGCTGTCGCAGCCCTACAGGTACACCGTGCTGCCGCGGCGGCGGTTCACGGTGGCGCCGCCGATCACCGGAGCGTTCGGCATCGACGTGCGGTCGGTGGCCACCGGCGGAGCGGTCGCCGTGCCGATCATCGCCGAGCGCGCCATGTACTTCGGCCAGCCGTGGAACATCGGCCACGCGACGGAAGGCGCCACGTCTCCGTCACAGCGCTGGATGTTCGCCGAAGGATCGACCGAAGGCGGACGCTTCTACGATCCGTACCTGCTGCTCGCCAACCCGTCCACCGTGGACGCGCGCGTGCGGCTCGACTTCCGGCTCTCGGACGGCAGCGTCTTCAGCGACACGGTGATCGTCGGCGCCGGCCGGCGGCGCACGGTCATCCCGTGGGACTACGCGGCGCTCAAGAACCGGCCGTTCTCGACCGAGGTCGTCAGCGAGTCGATCACGCCGGGCGCCGTCCCCGCGGCGATTGTTGCCGAGCGCGCGATGTACTGGAGCGGCAACACCGGCTGGTACGCCGGCCACTCGACGATGGGTATGCCGTGACACGCCGCGGCGCGCTCAGCGCCGAGCAGGCAGCGGCACACGTCAAGAGGCGTCATCGCCCGCGCGTGAGAGCGCGGGCGACAAGACAGGCAGCGCCAGCAGATACGACGGCCGCGGCGCGCCGCGCTCGGCGTCCACGTCGACGACGCGATAGCCGCGCGCGAAGTAGGTGTGGAAGACGCGACGGGCGGCGTGCCGCCATGCCAGCGCCAGGTCGGTCGCCTCGCCCAGCATCCGCGCGAAGTCGGCGGGAATCTCGACCCGCAGCCGCGGCTCGTCGTGCGACAGGTCGGGCTCGCCGTGCGGCGCGCGGAACGTCCCCTCCTCGCGAGTCCGCAGCACGTGCGGCGCCTGGCCGACGCTGGCGTCGCGCGCCACGATCGCCCCGGCCTCGACGCGCCGCGCCACGTGCGGTGATCCGATGTGCCACGACGCGATGACGCGATCGGTCGGCACGGCGCGGTGCAGCGGGCTGGTGGACGGACCGTAGACGTCGTCCAGATATGCCTCGACGACGCAGCCGAGGCGGCGGACGTTGAGCCGCGCGTTGCCGGCCAGCAGCGGATCGCAGGTCCACTCGATCAGGTCGATGCCGCGGGCCAGCGCGCGCTCGCGCTGCGCCAGCTTGAGCCGCAGGCCGAGGGCCCGGCCGCGCGCCTCCGGCAGGACGCCGAGCAGGTGCGACCACTGCACCACACGGCCATGGCGCATGCCGGGTACCGAGAACACGCAGCCGACGAGCCGGCCGCTCTCGTCCTCGGCACCGATCAGGATGCCGCCGGTCTTCGCCGCGACGACGAACTGCGATCGCGGAACGATGTCGTCGTAGTCGGCGCCCCACACGTCCCGCTGCAGCCGGACCACGGCGTCGAAGTCGTCGATCGTGTCGAGGTCGCGCAGGCGCATCCGACCCGAGTCTACCGTGCCGATGGCTCAGGTTGACGACGACAGTGCTGCGTGCGTAACACGAATGCGCGTCGGGCTGCGTGAGGTCGACCATGGTGCCGTCCTGCCACCGGAACGCGTGCGCGCGGGCCAGATGGTGGTCGACGCTGATGCCGACGATCTGGCCGCCGTCTGGCCCAAGGCACTCACGCGGATCGCGCCTCACGACCTGCGTGACGTCGCCCGCCCCTGACATATGGCGCGGCACCGCAGGAGCGGCTCGGTCGACATCGCCGCGTGAATCGCTAGACCAGGCTGCGGATCAGCGTGAGCAGCAGATCGATGGCGACCGGGTTGTGGCCGCCCTGCGGGATGATCACGTCGGCGTAGCGCTTGCTCGGCTCGACGAATTCGAGGTGCATCGGCTTGACGGTGGCGAGGTACTGGTCGATCACCGAGTCCATCGTGCGGCCCCGCTCGGCGACGTCGCGCCGCAGCCGGCGGATGAAGCGGGTGTCGTCGTCGGTGTCGACGAACACCTTGATGTCCATCTGCGCGCGCAGCGCCGCGTCGGCGAAGATCAGGATGCCCTCCACGATGATCGCGCGGCGCGGCTCGACGGTCTCCGTCGTCGTCCGCCGCGACGTAGCGCGCGAAGTCGTACAGCGGCGCTTCGACCGCGCGGCCGGACTTCAGCTCGGCGACGTGCCGGACCATCAGGTCGGTCTCGAGCGAGTCGGGATGGTCGTAGTTGAGCGCGGTGCGATCCTCGAGCCGCAGATCGAGGCGATCGCGGTAGTAGCGATCGTGGTCGAGGATGGACACCCGGTCGAGGCCGAGCGCTCTCGACGATGCGCCGCACGACGGTGGTCTTGCCAGAGCCCGATCCGCCCGCCACCCCAATCACGAGACGGCTGTGCTTGCCGAGGGTCTGGTCCGAGGCTGGCGTCTCTTTTGCAGAGTCACCGGCTGTGTCAGGCACGCTGGCACCTTACCATGACGCTGGAGGGACAAGTCATGTCACTACGTTTCCTCGGGAGCTTCCGCCTGACGCAGCGCGTCGCCATCGCGACGGCGCTCGCGGCCTCGCTGGGACTCACCACTCAGGCTGCCGCTGACGAACGCGTCACCGCCCTGCTCCGCGGCGGCGAGCGCGTCACCGGCCGCTTCGACGGATTCGCCAACGGCCTCGTCCACATCGACGTCAGCGACACCGACGAGCGCAAGATTCCGGTCGGCGACGTCGCGCTCATCGATCTCGTCGGCGCCGCGCAGGGGCTGCCCGAGACGGAACTGCGCGAGGCGCGCGGCGACGATCACCTGCTGCTGCTGAAGAGTGGCGCCGCGACCAAAGGTCGTCTCGTGACGATCGAAGGCTCGGAGCGGGAGAAGAGCAACCCGCAGCCGACCACGGTCGTCTTCCGCACGACGTCGGGCGAAGAGCGCCGTGTCCGCCTGTCCGAGGTGGGACGGCTCTACCTGGGCCGCTACCCCGGCGCGGCGGCCATCGAGTCGTCGGCGGCCCCGACGAGCACGGTGACCACCGCCGGCCAGACCGGTGGAGTCACCGTCAACGCCGCCCAGCGGTGGACGCCGACCGGCATCACCGTCGCCAAGGGGCAGCAGGTGGGCTTCGACGCCTCCGGCGAGGTGCAGCTCAGCACCGACCCCAACGACACGGCGGCGACCGCCGGGTCGAAGATGGGCCGTCGCCTGTCGGCCGGCCCCCTGCCGGGCCAGCTGGCTGGCGCGCTGATCGGGCGCGTCGGCAACGGCCAGGCATTCGGTATCGGCAACCAGCCTGGCCCGCTGTCCATGCCGGCCGCCGGCGTGCTCTTTCTGGGTGTCAACGACGACAACGTCGACGACAACCGCGGCGCCTTCACCGTCACGGTGACCGCGCTGCCGACGACGGTCACGTCGCAGCGGCCGTCACGCATCCGCCAGCCCTAGTTCCCCCGTTTCAGGACCCGGCGGCCGCCCCGTGAGGGGCCCGCCGCCGGGTCGGGCTCCCCGGCCCGGGTACAATGCGGGGAGCCATGCCCGAGTGGAAAGACACCGTCAACCTGCCGCGCACCGACTTTCCGATGCGCGCCAACCTGCCGACGACCGAGCCGCAGGTGCTGGCGCGCTGGGATGCGGACGGCCTCCACGCGCGCATCCGTGAGGCCCGGCGGGGCGCCCCGCGCTTCGTCCTGCACGACGGTCCGCCGTACGCCAACGGCGACATCCACATCGGCACCGCGCTCAACAAGATCCTCAAGGACTTCATCGTCAAGTCGCGGACGATGGCCGGCTTCGACGCGCCGTACGTGCCGGGCTGGGACTGCCACGGCCTGCCGATCGAGCTGAAGGTCGACCGCGAGCTCGGACCGAAGAAGGCCCGGATGAGCGTCGCCGACTTCCGGCGCGCCTGCCGCGCCTACGCATCCCGCTTCGTCGACCAGATGCGCGTCGACTTCAAGCGGCTCGGCGTGCTCGGCGACTGGGACGAGCCGTACCTGACGATGAACTACGGCTACCAGGCGGCGATCGCCCGCGCCCTGGGCCGCTTCGTCGAGCAAGGCCTCGTCTACAAGGGCAAGAAGCCGGTGCACTGGTGCACGCACTGCCGCACCGCGCTGGCCGAGGCCGAGGTCGAGTACGAGGACCACACCTCGCCGTCGATCTACGTCGAGTTCCCGCTGGCGCCGTCGGCGGCTGGCGATCTCGCGGCGCGCATCCCGGCGCTTGCCGGCCGCGAGGTGTCGGTCCTGATCTGGACGACGACGCCCTGGACCATCCCGTCCAACCTGGCCGTCGCCTTTCATCCCGACTTCGACTACGGCGCCTACGAGTTCGACGGGCGGGTGATCATCCTCGCCTCCGACCTGGCCGCGACAGTGGGCAAGGCCACCGGCAAGCCGCTCGGCGATCCGATCGTCGTGGTGAAGGGCGAGGTGTTCGATCGCCTGGCGTTCCAGCACCCGCTCTACGACCGCCCGTCGATCGGCGTGCTCGCCGACTACGTCACGCTCGAAGCCGGCACCGGCGTCGTCCACACCGCGCCCGGCCACGGCGCGGACGACTACACGACCGGCGTCCGCTACGGCCTGGACGTCTACGCCCCGGTCGGCCCGGGCGGCCACTACACGGACGACGTGCTGCTGTTCGCCGGCCTGCAGGTCTGGGCCGCCAACCCGAAGGTCGAGGAGGCGCTGCACGAGCGCGCCCGCCTCTGGCATCGCGCCGAGTTCGGCCACAGCTATCCGCACTGCTGGCGCTGCCACAACCCGGTGATCTTCCTGGCCACGTCGCAGTGGTTCATCGCCATGGACCGCGAATCCGCGGCGGCCGGCGGCCGGACGCTGCGGGCGCAGGCGCTGGAGGCGATCCAGGGCGTGCAGTGGATCCCGGGCTGGGGCCAGGAGCGCATCCACAACATGCTCGCCAACCGGCCGGACTGGTGCATCTCGCGCCAGCGGTCGTGGGGCGTGCCGATCCCGGCCCTCGCCTGCCAGGCCTGCCAGCACGTGCTGCTGACGCCGGCGCTGATCGAGCGCGCCGCCGCCGTGTTCGACGTCCACGGCGCCGACGCGTGGTACGAGCGTCCGCTGGCCGAGTTCGTCCCGGACGGCGCCGCCTGTCCGTCGTGCGGCGGCACCGCGTTCGAGCGCGAGACCAACATCCTCGACGTGTGGTTCGACTCGGGGTCGAGCCACGAGGCGGTGCTCGCCGCCAACCCGGGCCTGACCTGGCCGGCGGCCGTCTACCTCGAAGGCAGCGACCAGTACCGCGGCTGGTTCCACAGCTCGCTGCTCGTCGGCCTCGGCACGCGCGCAGCGGGCGCCGTACGAGCGCGTCATCACGCACGGCTTCGTCGTCGACGCCGACGGCCGCAAGATGTCGAAGTCGCTCGGCAACACCGTCGTGCCGCAGGACGTCATCAAGCAGCACGGCGCCGAGATCATCCGCCTGTGGGCGGCGATGGTCGACTACCGCGAGGAGGTGCGGCTCGGCAAGGAGATCCTGGCCCGCGTCGTCGAGGCCTACCGCAAGCTGCGCAACACGCTGCGCTTCCTCGCCGGCAACCTGTTCGACTTCGATCCGGCCCGCGATCGCGTGCCGATCGAGCGGCTGCAGGAAGTCGATCGCTACGTCCTGGCCCGCTACGCGGCCGCGGCGACGCAGCGCGCGCGAGGCCTACGACGCGTTCGACTTCCAGGCCATCGTCCACACGCTGACGCACCTGGCCACCGTCGACATCAGCGCCTTCTACTCGAACGTGTCGAAGGACTGCCTCTACACCCTCGGTCCGGCCTCCGGGCCGCGCCGCTCGGCCCAGACCGCGATGTACGTGATGGTCGACGGCCTCGCCCGCCTGCTGGCGCCGATCCTGCCGATCACCGCCGACGAGCTCTGGCAGGCCCTGCCCGGCACGCGCGAGGCGTCCGTGCACCTCGCCCTGCTGCCGGCCGACGTCGACACCTGGCGCGACGACGCGCTGGTCGAGCGCTGGGCGCGGCTGATCGCCGTGCGCGACGTGGTGAACGGCGCCCTCGAGGCGCAGCGGCAGGCCAAGACGATCGGCACGTCGCTCGAAGCCAAGGTCGTGATCGCGGCGCGCGGCGAGACGCTGGCGCTGTTGCGGGAGAACGCCGCCCAGCTCGACATGCTGTTCATCGTCTCCGCGACCGAGGTGCGGGACGCCGGCGGCGAAGGGCCGGACCTCGCCGTCGAAGTCGTCCGCAGCGACGGCACCAAGTGCGTGCGCTGCTGGCGCTACGTGCACGACATCTCGGCCGAGCCGGCGTTCGCCGGCCTGTGCGGCCGCTGTGTCGAGGCGGTGGCGGAGCTGGTATGACCGATTACGTCGATCCCGCGCCGTCGGCGGTCCGGAGCCGCGGCCCGGAGGCCGCGCCTCCAGCCGCCGCGCAACGCGTCGTGGTCCGCCGCCGGCCGCGCCTCGAGGTGTGGCTGGCGTTCGCCTTGATCATCGCCGACCAGGTGTCGAAGGCGGCCGTCCGCGCCTATATTCCGCTCTACGACTCGGTCGAGGTGATCCCCGGTCTCCTCAACCTGACGCACGCGCTCAACACCGGCGCCGCCTTCGGCTTCCTCGATCACCTCGACTTCGCCTACAAGGCCGTCGTCGTCGCGGTGCTCGCGACCTCGGCGCTCGCCGCCATCGTCTTCTACGCGATGACGCTCGGCTCCGAGACGCGGATGTCGCGCCTGGCGCTGACGCTGGTGGTCGCCGGCGCCATCGGCAACCTGATCGATCGTGTCGTGGCCGGGGCGGTCGTCGACTTCGTCGACTTCTACGTCGGCACGTGGCACTTCTGGGCCTTCAACGTCGCCGACACCTGCATCTCGTCCGGCGCGGTGCTGCTCATCTTCGACATGCTCCGTACGGGGTCCCATGTTCCCTCGCCTGCTTGAGCTCGGTCCGATCACCCTCTACAGCTACGGCCTCCTGCTGGCGCTCGGCTACCTGGCCGGCCTGCGGCTGGCGCTGATCCGCGCCCGTGCCCGCGGCCTCAACGGCGACCGGGTGATGGACCTGGGCATCTGGATCATCGTCAGCGCGCTGGTCGGCGCGAAGCTGCTGCTCCTCTACCAGGACTGGCGGCTGTTCACGAGCGATCCGAAGCAGCTGCTGTCGCTGGCGCAGTCGGGCGGCGTCTTCTACGGCGGGCTGATCCTCGCGGTGATCGTCGCGCTGTGGTACATCCGCCGCCACAAGCTGCCGATGTGGACGACGACCGACGTGTTCGCGCCGGGCATCGCCCTCGGCCACGTCATCGGCCGGATCGGCTGCTTCCTCGCCGGCTGCTGCTATGGCAGGGAGACGACGGTGCCGTGGAGCGTCGTCTTCACCGATCCGTTCGCGCTCGCCAACGCCGGCACGCCGCTGAACGTCCATCTGCACCCGACGCAGCTCTACGAGGCGGGCGCCGAGGCGCTGATCCTGGCCGGCCTGCTGGTCTTCGAGAAGCGCGGCCGCGCCTTCCCCGGCCGCACGTTCTGGGGCTACATGCTGGTCTACGCGGTGTCGCGGTTCGTCATCGAGTTCTTCCGCGGCGATCGCGGCCGCGGCCTGTACTTCGGCGACGCCGTCTCGATGGCGCAGCTGATCTCGATCGGGCTGGTGCCGCTCAGCCTGGTGATGCTGTGGTGGCTGTCGCGGCAGCCGGCGCCGGTCCGCGACCTGGCGCCTGCCCGGAAGCTCGCGTGACGCTGACGCTCGCCATTCCGGAAGAGCATGCCGGCGCCCGCCTCGACGCGGCGCTGGCGGCCCTCCTGCCCCAGCAATCGCGGGCTCAGATCCAGCGGTTGATCAAGGACGGCAAGGTCCAGGTCACCGGCATCCGCCCCGAGAAGATCAAGGCCAGCCTCCCGGTCGAGGCGCAGCAGGAAGTGGTGGTCGACGTCCCGGCGCCAAGGCCCGCCGCGGCGCAGCCGCAGCCGCTGCCGCTCGACATCGTCTACGAAGACGCCGACATCGTGGTCATCGACAAGGCCGCGGGCATGGTCGTCCACCCTGCCGCCGGACACGCCGACGGCACGCTGGTGAACGCCCTGCTCCACCACGTCGACGACCTGAGCGGCGTCGGCGGCGAACTGCGCCCCGGCATCGTCCATCGTCTCGACAAGGGCACGTCCGGCCTGATGGTCGTGGCCAAGCACGACGCCGCGCACGAATCGCTGTCGTCACAGTTCGAGGAGCGCCACGTCGAGAAGGAATACACGGCGCTGGTCTGGGGGGTGCTCTCCCCCGGCCGCCGCATCGAGGAGCCGATCGGCCGCGATCCCAACAACCGGCAGCGGATGTCGACGAAAGCCCGCCGCGCCCGCACCGCGGTCTCCCGGATTACGTGGTCCGAGCCGTTCCCCGGCGTGTGCCTGGTGGGCGTCGGCATCGCCACCGGCCGCACCCACCAGATCCGCGTCCATTTGAGCAGCATCGGGCACCCGATCGTGGGCGACGCGCTCTACGGCGGCGTCCATCGACGCGTGCCGCGGCAGCTGCGGGCCGTCCAGACGCTCGATCGGCCGTTCCTGCACGCCTCGCGCCTGTCGTTCGCGCACCCGGGCGACGGCCGCCGCCTGGAATTCCGCTCGGAACTCCCCGCCAATCTCGCCGACGTCGTCGAGCGCCTGCGTCACGACGCCGAGCACCTGGTTTACTGACCGAGCGCTCGGCCTACCAAAACGTCGCCCAGAAGTCTGCCTCCGACGAGAATGTCTGGGGGCCATGGAATCGACACAACGACGTCGCACGCACCGCGATAGAATCTCTTCCGTCCGAAAGCCCTTTTCGGAAGGAGAGACTGAAATGCAGATTGCTGGATGGATGAGGCGTGCGCTGTGCGCGGCGCTCGTCGTATGTCTGGCGGCCGGTAGTGCCGCCGCTCAGGGTGTGACCACGGGATCGATGGGAGGCGTCGTCACCGACGCTCAGGGTGCGGTCGTGCCCGGTGCGACCGTCATCGCCATTCACGAGCCCTCTGGAACGTCCTACGAGGCCGTCACGCAAGCGGACGGCCGTTTCGCCATCCTCGGCATGCGCGTCGGCGGCCCCTACAAGGCGACCGCGGAGCTCACCGGCTTCGGCACCCAGACGAAGGACGCCTTGTCGGTCAACGCTCGGGACGTCGACCGACATCGAGTTCACGCTGAGCGTCGCCGCGGTCACCGAGCAGGTCACGGTGAAGGGCACCAGCGACGCGACGTTCGGCTCGCAGCGCACGGGCGCCGCGACCGCCGTCACCCGCGCCGAGCTGGCGCTGCTGCCGACGGTGTCCGGCCGCATCAACGACATCACCCGCCTGACGCCGCAGTACAGCGGCAACGGGTCGTTCGGCGGCGTCGACAACCGCATGAACAACATCACGGTCGACGGGTCGTACTTCAACAACTCGTTCGGTCTCCAGGGTCAGCCGGGCGAGCGCACCGGCGTCGCGCCGATCTCGCTCGAGGCCATCGAGCAGATCCAGGTGAGCGTCGCGCCGTATGACGTGCGCCAGGGCAACTTCGTCGGCGCCGGCGTGAACACCGTGACGCGCAGCGGCACGAACCGGATCACCGGATCCTTCTACTATCGCTACCGCGACGACGGCTACGCCGGCACCGAGGCGGCCGGGCTGCCCTTCAATCCGGGCACCTTCACCACGAAGACGACGGGCTTCTGGGTCGGCGGCCCGTTCATCAAGAACCGGCTGTTCGGCTTCACCAGCTTCGAGAAGCAGGAGGACACGCGGCCGCTCACGACGTTCACCGCCAACCCGGGCGGCGCGCCGGCGCAGGGCAACACCACGCGGGTGCTGGCCTCCGACCTGAACGCGCTCAGCTCGTTCCTGTCCGGTAGCCTCAGCTATGACACCGGCCCGTACGAGAACATCAGCAAGAACACGCCCGCCAAGCCGTTCCTCATCAAGGGCGACTACAACCTGAACGCGTCGAACAAGGTGACGTTCCGATACAGCCAGCTCGAGCTCGAGCACCGACGCCAACCTGTCGGGCTCGTCCTCGCTCGGCTTCGGGCGGCAGACGTTCACGAACAACTTCCTCAACTACCAGAGCTCGAACTACACACAAATCGAGAACATCCACTCGGGCATCGGCGAATGGAACTCGACCTACGGGTCGAGCATGTCGAACAGCCTGATCGTCGGCTACACCAAGCAGGACGAAAGCCGCGGCGCGCTGGGCGACCTCTTCCCGTTCGTCGACATCCTCGACGGCGCCGGCACCGCCTACACCTCGTTCGGCTCGGAGCCCTTCACGCCGAACAACGAGCTGCGCTACGACACCTTCCAGCTCCAGAACAGCTTCACCAAGTTCGGCAAGAAGCACACCCTGACGTTCGGCGGCGCCGTCGAGAAGTACCACTCCGAGAACGTGTTCTTCCCGGGCAAGCAGAGCGCCTACGTCTACAACTCGCTGGCCGACTTCTCAGACCGACGCCGCCGACTTCCTGGCCAACCCGAACCGCACCACGTCGCCGATCACGCTGCGCCGCTTCCAGGTGCGGTACATGAACATCCCGGGCCTCGAGAAGCCGGTCCAGCCGCTCGACGTCTGGTATTCGAGCGCCTACGCGCAGGACGAGTTCCGGCCGCTCTCGAACCTGACCATCACCGCCGGCGTGCGCTTCGACATCGCCTCGTGGGGTGAGACCGCCTACGCCAACGCCAACGTCGACGCCCTGACCTTCCGCGATCCGTCGGGCTCGCCGGTCCAGTTCAGCACCGGCGCGCTGCCGGAGGCGTCCCCGCTCTGGTCGCCCCGCGTCGGCTTCAACTGGGACGTCGCGGGCAAGCGCAACACGCAGATCCGCGGCGGCACGGGCGTCTTCACCGGCAAGCCGGCCTACGTCTGGATCTCGAACCAGATCGGCAACACCGGCGTGCTGACCGGGTTCGTGCAGGCCGAGAACACGCGGAACTTCCCGTTCACGACCGATACCGAGAAGTACAAGCCCACGAACGTCACCGGCGCCCCGGCGGCGAGCGTCGACCTGGCGGTCACCGACCCCGACTTCAAGTTCCCGCAGACGTGGCGCACCAACATCGGCGTCGACCAGCGCCTGCCGTGGGGGCTCGTCGGCACCGCCGAGCTCATCTACAACAAGGACGTCAACGGCCTGTCCTACTACAACGCCAACCTGCCGGCGGCGCAGACGACGTTCAACGGCGTCGATCAGCGGCAGCGGTGGACCGGCACGTCGTGCACCGCGCCCACGGCCACGCCATGCGTCACCCGCATCAACAACGCGGCCGGCAACCAGATCACGAACGCCATCGTGCTGACCAACTCGAATGCGGGACGGTCCTGGAACTTCGCCGGCAGCGTCAAGAAGAACCTGGAGGCCGGCCTCAGCGTGCAGGCCGCCTACAGCTACGGCGAGTCGAAGACGCTGATCGATCCCGGCTCCATTGCCTCCGGCTCGTTCAACAGCAACGCCATCTTCAACGACCCGAACAACCCCGAGCTGGCCTACTCGGCGAGCTCGCCGGGGCATCGCACGTTCATCAACGCCACCTACACGAAGAACTTCTTCGGCTGGGGCTCGACGAGCGTCTCGATGTTCTGGAACGCGTTCACCAACGGCAACACCAGCTACGTGTTCTCCGGCGACATGAACGGCGACACCGCATCCGGCAACGACCTGATCTACATCCCGCGCGATCAGTCGGAGATGAGCTTCGCGCACGTTCACGACGGCGGCACCGGCGCCAGTGCCCGCACCTTCACCGCCGCAGCAGCAGGCGGAGGCGTTCGAGCAGTACATCCAGAACGATCCGTATCTGCGCGAGCATCGCGGCGAGTACGCGAGGCGCAACGCGGTGTTCCTGCCGCAGTTGAAACGCATGGACCTCAGCCTGGTCCAGGACGTCTTCAAGGGCACTGGCACCGGGCGGCACGGCGGCCAGATCCGGCTCGACATCACCAACTTCGGCAACCTGCTGAACTCGGATTGGGGCGCCAGCCAGCGCATCCGGCAGAACCAGATCCTGACCAACGCGGCGAGTCGACGCCGCCGGCAGGCTGACCTACCGGATGGCGCTGCAGAACGGCGACCTGTTCACCCAGCCGTATCAGACCAACGCCGGCATCGCGGACGTCTACGTGATGATGCTCAGCTTCCGCTACACGTTCAACTGATTCGGCGGCCGGCCTCTCACGGCCGGCCGCGGGCCGCCCTCTGGGCGTGCGGGCTGCTATTCGCGACGCTGGGCGCGTCGCGGCGCCCGCACGCGGGCGGCGCAGGCAGGTCATGGCCGCACCTGACGTCCGCTCCACCCGCACCATCTACGAAGGCCGCATCTTCACCGTCACCGTCGACCGGGTGCGCCTGCCGCACGGGCCCGAGATCGATCTCGAGGTGGTGCGGCACCCCGGCTCGGTCGTGATGCTGTGCGTGCCCGCGCCCGGGCAGATCATCCTGGTCCGGCAATACCGCTACTGCGCCGGCCAGGATCTCTGGGAGGTGCCGGCCGGCAGCCTCGGCCGGGACGAGGACCCCGAAGCCGGGGCGCGGCGCGAGTGCCACGAGGAAGTCGGCCTCGTGCCCCGCACCATCCGGCTGCTGACCACGCTCTATCCGACACCCGGCTTCTGCACGGAGCGGATGCTGTTCTATCTGTGCACCGACCTGGAGGAGCCGTCGACGCCGGCCCACCAGGACGAAGACGAGGACGTCGAGCCGCGCACCTTCACGCTCGACGAGGCCTGGGCGATGGTGGAGCGCGGCGAGATCGCCGACCTGAAGACGGTGACGGCGCTGACGCTCGTCGCCCGCAGCTGAAATCTAACGGCGGGACGCGCCGGGCTACCGCAGCCCGCAGATGACCGGGCGACCGGCGGCCCGTGGCCGCAGGCGCCGTGGCCGAGGAGTGCGGTCGCGGGCGCGAACGCCCGCGACGACGGGTCCCCGGAGGCGCATCAGTGGACGGGTTCGGGCACGGCATCGATGACCGGCGTGGCCGCCGGGGTGAGCGCCAAATCGATCACCTCGTCGATCGTCGAGACCAGGTGGATGGTGAGGTCCTTGCGCAGATCTTCACCAATGTCTTCGAGCACGCTCTTCTCGTTCTGCCGCGGCAGGATCACGCGGCGGACGCCGACGCGCCGCGCCGCCAGGACCTTCTCCTTGATGCCACCCACCGGCAGCACCTTGCCCGACAGCGTGATCTCGCCGGTCATCGCGATGTCGCCGCGGATCGGACGTCCGGTCAGCTCGGACACCAGCGCCGTGGCGATGGTCACGCCCGCCGACGGGCCGTCCTTCGGGATCGCGCCGGACGGCACGTGGACGTGGATCTCCGCCGCCTTGAAGAAGTCGGGATCGAGCCCGTAGCGGCCAGCGTTGCGGCGCACCCATGACAGCGCCGCCCGCGCCGATTCCTTCATGACGTCGCCGAGGTGGCCGGTGAGCGTCAGCGTCGCGCCGCCATGCATGCGTGTCGCCTCGACGAACAACACGTCGCCGCCGGCCGGCGTCCACGCCAGCCCGATGGCGACGCCCGGCTTGGCGGTGCGCTCGTGCACTTCTTCGTCGAGGAAGCGGGGGGCGCCGAGCATCGTCGCCACCGACTCGCGGGTCAGCGCCACCGCCGTCTCGTCGCCCTCGGCCCGCCGCCGCGCCACCTTGCGGCACAAGGCGCCCAGCTCGCGCTCCAGGTTGCGCACGCCGGCCTCGCGCGTGTAGCCGCGAATCACCGCCGCAATCGCCTCGTCGGTGAAGGTCAGCTGCTCCGCCGTCAGGCCGTGATTGGTGACCTGCTTGGCGACCAGGTGCTCGCTTCGCGATCTGGAGCTTCTCCTCCTCGGTGTAGCCGGCGAGCTCGAGCACCTCCATGCGGTCGCGCAGCGCCGGCGGGATCGGATCGAGCACGTTGGCGGTCGTGATGAAGAACACGTCCGAGAGGTCGAACGGCACGTCGAGGTAGTGATCGCGGAAGGCGACGTTCTGCTCGGGATCGAGCACCTCGAGCAGCGCCGAGGCCGGGTCACCGCGGAAGTCGGCGCCCAGCTTGTCGATCTCGTCGAGGACGAAGACCGGATTGCGCGACTCGGCGCGGCGCAGGCCCTGCACCACCTGGCCGGGCAGCGCCCCGATGTAGGTGCGGCGATGACCGCGGATCTCGGCTTCGTCGCGCATGCCGCCGAGCGAGATGCGGACGAACTTGCGCCCGATGGCGCTGGCGATCGACCGCGCCAGCGACGTCTTGCCGACGCCGGGCGGGCCGACGAAGCAGAGGATCGGCCCCTTCACGTTCGGGTTCAGCTTACGGACGGCGAGGTACTCGAGGATGCGATCCTTGGCCTTCTCCAGGCCCGAGTGATCGGCGTCGAGGACACCCTTGGTCTTGGGCAGGTCGATCACTTCCTCGGTCCGCTTGGTCCAGGGCAGCGACACCAGCCAATCGAGATAGGTGCGCGAGACGGTGTATTCGGCCGCCGCCACCGGCATCTTCGACAGCCGGTCGAGCTCGCGCGTCGCTTCCTTCAGCACGGTCTCGGGCATGCCGGCCGCCTGGATCTTCTCGCGCAGCTCGTCGATTTCCTTGGCCTGGTCGTCGTCCTCGCCGAGCTCCTTCTGGATCGCCTTCAGCTGCTCGCGGAGGAAGTACTCACGCTGGTTCTTGCCGACTTCCGACTGCACCTGCGACTGGATCTTCGATCCGAGCTCGAGCACCTCGAGCTCCTTGATCAGGATCCGGTTGAGCAGGTCCATGCGGGCGCGGACGTCGAGACGTGTCGAGCACCTCCTGCTTCACCGCGGTGGTCAGCGTCGGCAGGCTCGAGACGATGAAGTCGGCCAGCTTGCCCGGCTCGGTGATGTTGAGCGCCAGCGTCTGCAGGTCGTCCGACAGCAGCGGCGACAACGACACGATCTGCTGGAAGCTGGTCTTGATGTTCCGTTGCAGCGCGTCGATCTCGAGTCGATCCTCGGGGCGGTTCAGCTCGGCCGCCTCCTCGACCTCGGCCAGCAGGTAGGGCCGGAGCGAGGTCAGGCGCTTCAAGCGGACCCGTGACAGGCCCTGCACGATCAGGCGCAGGCTGCCGTCGGGCAGCTTGAACATCTTGTGGATGTGGGTAGCCGTCCCGATTTCGTAGAGGTCGGTTTCGGTCGGCTCCTCGACCGTGGCATCGCGCTGCGTGAAGACCGCGATCAGCCGGCTGCCGGTCATCGACTCGTCGATCAGCCGGACCGACGCCTCGCGGGCCACCGCCAGCGGCATGAACGAGTTGGGGAAGAGCACCGTGTCGCGCAGCGGCAGCACGGGCAACGTATCGGGGATGAACGGACGTTCCGTGCTCGAGACCTCCTCGGCCTCGAGGCGTTCGGATTCCGCGCTCATAGAGACGCTCCTGTCGGGAGGTGGATCAGCGGCGTCCGGAGCCGTGCCGGCCCACCACATCCGTACCCGCTCGAGCCAAGATGCAAACGACACGGGATGGGCCGGGACCGCCGGGGTACAGACGGCAGAAAGTGAAACGCCGGCTCCGCGCATGGACGCGAAGCCGGCAAATGATAGCAGGCGGGACCTGCTAAGTGACCGGTGACCCGGCGGCGGTCGCGAATCGGCCGTCCTGAATCGACGATCAGTGCGAGAGATCGAGACCGAAACCGGTGACCCGGCGGGACAGGACCCGCTCGCGCTGCGCCGCGACTTCGCGCGCTTCCTCGCAGTCCTTGCAGCGGACGGCGAAGGGCAGGGCCCGCAGCCGGCGCGGCTCGATTTCCTCACCGCACTCGAAGCAGCGCCCATAGGTGCCTTCCTCGAGCCGTTCGAGGGCCTCGTTGATGCGGTGCAGCGTCTCGGCCTTCATCTGGATGAGCGCGAACTCGATCTCGTCCTGGATGTCCGCCTCCGACGTCTCGACGTCGTCGACCACGCCGGCCTGCCCGGTGTCGGCGCGCACGTCTTTCATGCGCGACTGGACCTCGGACTGGATCTCGCGGCGGCGATCCTCGAGGATGGTGCGCAGCTCTTCGTAACGCTGGCTGCGCGAATCTGTGGCGTTCTTCGACGCCTTGCTGGCGACTGCGGCCTTAGTTTTCTTCATGACCCCGACGCTCCTTTCGGCGTGATCCAGAGCGAGTCTTCGGCTCACGCTGGACAGGCCCTCCGGACTGCCCGCTGCTATGCAATTCGAATGCCTGGACGAGCTACCTGGAGGGCTTCCGGTGACCCGCTGCACGCGTCAGTGCAGACTACGGTCGGCGGCTTGGCGCGGATGCGGCGTCGTGGCGCGCCTTCCGAGGCGCCCGGCGCCACCGCGTGGGCCGTTACCGTCCTATAAGTCCCTGTGTGGAAGAGTGTTTACACCTGGATCCTCGAGCGCGCCTGGCAGCGGGCACCACAGCGTTAGACGCCGCACGCGGGCATTCGGTTTCGTCGCGGCGGGCCGTGTCACTTTCCCGACACACCTGTCACCGCGAGCGGCCATTTTCTGGCAGCTCGGGGCCGCACGACGGGGCGTAGGCGAAGACGGCGCTCGGCCACTCCAGCTCATGGGCAGGAGCCTCGACGCTCCGGCCGGTGAATGGCCGAGCCGCCTAGTGGAGCGGCAGCGTGGCGGGCGCCACCGGAATCACGCCCCGGGCGACCAGGCGGCGGGCGCAGTGTGCGCTGCCCGTCTTCTGCCAGCGTTCGTAGAGGCGCAGGAGGTCGGCCGGCGATCCCAGCTGACACCGCTCGCCGACGTCGCCGAGCAGGTCGGCCACGTCCACGAAGCGGCTGGCCAGCTCGGCAAAAGCCGTCGAGAACAGGTCGGCCTCGTCGTGGCTCAGCGAGTCGTAGGCGATGCCGCCAATCCGCATGTAGTAGTCGACGTCGACGAGGGATCGTCGGAGGCGGCCGGGAAACAGGCCGGACAGCACGAGCGAGGCGTCGCCGACCTTGCGCAGCCGCCGGCGCTGCTCGGATCCGCCGGCCGTGATGGCCTCGCCGAGGAGGGCGCCCATCGGCTGCTCGGCCCAGAACGCGTCGCAGGCGGCGGCGTCGGTCCGGGCGAACGTCGCGAGGAGCTGGACGACGTAGTAGGACGTCATGGGGTCGAGCGCGAGACGCTGCTGCCCGGCGGCATCGTCGACGAGCTCGCGGAAGTACTCGGTGACCCCTTCCCCTGGACACAGTCTCACGGCATCATCCACGGCCTGGTCCCTCCCGTCCGCCCCGATCGTCACCAGAGGTGGCGCATCGCCGGCGTTACCCGTTCAATCGGCGCTGCAGGCCGGCGCCTTCAGGCTCGCCTGCACACTATTGCAAACGGCGGCCCAGGTGGGCGCCCCGGTGCAGTAAGGGCGGAGGAAGCCAGAACCGGCCAGAACGGGCCGCAATCCAGGGAGGAAACGGGCACCCTGTGGTAGAATTCGGGGTTTGCGCGGGTCCAGTGGCCGTCACGATGGAAGCCCGGCGCCATTTTCAGGTGGTTATCTCCATGGCTCAGACCTGTGCACTCTGCGGCAAGAAGCCCGCGTTCGGCCGCATCGTCAGTCACGCCCACAACGTCTCGCTGCGCCGCTTCAACCCGAACCTCCAGAGCGTCCGGGCGGTCGTCGACGGCGCCACCAAGCGCATCCGCGTCTGCACGCGCTGCATCAAGTCGAACAAGGTCGTGAAGGCCGCCTGATGGCCCACGAGGCGCTGGCCACCGACCGGGCGCCCCAGGCCATCGGACCGTATTCGCAGGCCATCCGGGCCGGCGACCTCCTGTTCGTCTCCGGGCAGATCCCGCTCGATCCCGCGACCGGGACGCTCGTCGATGGCGACATCACGGTCCAGACCCGCCGGGTGCTGGACAACCTCGCCGCCATCCTGGCTGCCGCCGGCGCCAGCTTCGAGCACGTGGTGAAGACCACGGTCTTCCTGCTCGACATGAACGACTTCGCGGCGATGAACGCGGTCTACGCCACCTATGTCCCGGCGCCGCCGCCGGCCCGCTCGACCGTCCAGGTGTCGCGGCTGCCGCGGGACGTGCGCGTGGAAATCGACGTCATCGCCCGCGTCGGCTGACGCGCGGTCGTCAGTCAGCGATAGACACGTTCGACGTCGAGCACGCCGTTGACCGTCTTCACCGACTTGATCACCTTCTCCAGGTGCTTCATGTCGCGCTGTGCTGGGTTGGCGACGCCGCCCTCAGCGGCGTCGCAGGCAGCCCCTTGATCTTGCGGCGCTGTTCAGCCGACGCTGAGCGCGCCGGCTGGCACCGCAAGCGGGCTGCAGCGCCATGAAGCACCCTGCACGATCGACGCGGTCGTCAGTCAGCGATAGACGCGTTCGACGTCGAGCACCCCGTTGACCGTCTTCACCGACTTGATCACCTTCTCCAGGTGCTTCATGTCGCTGATTTCGACGGTCATGTCGATGCGGCCGCGCGTGTCGTCGGTCGTGGCCTCCATCGAGCGGATGTTGGTGTTCATGCCGGCCACCTTGGCGCTGACCGCGGCCACCATCCCCTTCTTGTCCTCGACCTGCACCGCCAGCCGGACGGTGAACGCGCCGTCGTCCTGACCGGCGCTGTCCCACTCGACCTCGATGCGGCGGTCCGGGTCGTACATCAGGTTGACCACGTTCGAGCACGACGCCGAGTGCACCGACACGCCCTTGCCGCGGCTGATGTAGCCGACGATCTTCTCGCCGCGGATCGGGTTGCAGCAGCGGGCGCGGACCACCAGGAGATCGTCGATCCCCTTGACCTTGATGCGGTCCGGCCCGGGCCGGAGCACCCGCTTGACCATCGAGGCGAGGCCGGTCTCGGGCGGCTTCTCGCGCAGCTCGTCGACGCCGACGATCTTCGACAGCACCTGCCGTGCCGAGATCTTGCCGTAGCCGACGGCGGCGATGAGATCGTCGATCCGCTGCAGCCCGTGCTCGTGCGCCGCATTCAGCAGGGCCTCGTCGGTGAGGAGCTTCGACGACACGTCGAAACGGCGCGCCTCCTTGTCGAAGATGCGCTTGCCGAGCTCGAGCGAGCGCGTCTTCTCCTCGCCGAGGATGTAGTGCCGGATCTTCTGCAGCGCCCGTGATGTGGTGGCGTAGCCGAGCCAGTCGCGGCTCGGCCTGTGCCCGGGCTGCGTCATGATCTCGACGATGTCGCCGGTCTTCAGGTGCGTCCGCAGCGGCACCATCGCGCCGTTGACGCGGGCGCCGACGCATTGATGGCCGACGTCGGTGTGAATCGCGTAGGCGAAGTCGATGGGGGTGGCCCCGCGCGGCAGCGCCTTCACTTCGCCCCGTGGCGTGAAGCAGTAGACCTCCTCCGGGTAGAGGTCGATCTTCAGGTGCTGGATGAACTCCTGCGGATCGCGGATTTCCTGCTGCCACTCGATGAGCTGCCGCAGCCAGCGGAAGTACTGCTCGTCCGGCTTGGTGCCGACCCGGCCTTCCTTGTACTTCCAGTGCGCGGCGATGCCTTCCTCCGCGATCCGGTGCATGTCGATGGTCCGGATCTGGACCTCGAACGGCAGGCCGCGGTCGCTGACGACCGACGTGTGCAGCGACTGGTAGCCGTTCGGCCGCGGCATCGCGATGAAGTCCTTCACCCGGCCCGGGATCGGCTGCCAGGTCTGGTGAATGATGCCGAGCGCGGCGTAGGTGTCCTTCACCGAATCGGTGACGATGCGGATCGCGACCAGGTCGTAGACCTGTTCCAGCTCGATCTTCTGCCGTTTGAGCTTGAGGAAGATGCTGTAGAGGCGCTTGATGCGGCCGTCGATGTGCCGCACCGGCACCTGGGCCTCGGACAGCTTCTGCGTGATCGTCCGCTTGAGCTCCTCGATGACGCTCTCGGTGACCCGCCGCTTGTGCTCGATCTTGGCCTTGAGCGTCTCGTAGGCGACTGGCTCGAGGGCGCGGAACGCCGCCTCCTCCAGCTCGTTCTTCACCTTGCTCATCCCCAGCCGGTTGGCGATCGGGGCGTAGATGTCGAGCGTCTCCTGGGCGATGCGCCGCTTGCGCTCCTCCGGCAGGTGGTCGATCGTCCGCATGTTGTGCTGGCGATCGGCGAGCTTGACGAGGATGACGCGGATGTCGTCCACCATCGCCAGCAGCATCTTGCGGAAGTTCTCGGCCTGCCGGGCCTCGCTCGAGGCGAACGGGATGGCGCCGATCTTGGTGACGCCCTCGACGACGTGGGCGACCTCGGGGCCGAACAGCTCCTCGATCCGGCCGATCGTCGTCAGGGTGTCCTCGACGACGTCGTGGAGCAGGCCGGCGGCGATGGCCACCACGTCCAGCCGCATGTCGGCCAGCAGGCTGGCCACTTCGAGGGGGTGCACCAGGTAGGGCTCGCCGGAATGGCGGACCTGGCCCTTGTGCTCCAGGGCCGAGAAGACGTACGCCCGCCTCAACAGCTCGACGTCGGCGTCAGGGGTATTGGCGCGGACCTTGTCGACGAGATCCTCGAACCGAATCATCGCGGTGGTGTCTAACCAGTGTCGGGTGGCGGGTCTGACCCGTTTCGGACCCGACGAGACGGACCCGGCGTCCATGATACCGTGCCGGTTGGACGGCCCCAGGTCGCTTGACCGCCTCCGGGGCGCTCAATATACTGCCCGGATTGCCGCCATTTCCGGCCTGATCCAGAGGAACGTATCGCCATGTCGAAGGGTTTTCTGACGAGCCACGGGGTCATCGTCGCTGCGCTGAGCCTGAGCCTCGTCGGCTGCGGACAGTTTGGCCAGCTGAAGGCGAGCAAGCATTTCAAGGACGCCAACGCCCTGTACGCCCAGCAGGACTATCGCAACGCTGCGGTGGAGTACAAGGGCGCCATCGAGGCGAACCCGAACCTGAACGAGGCCTACTTCTTCCTGGCGAACAGCTACGACAACCTGTACAAGCCGGCGCGGAAGGGCAATCCGCTGAACGACAGCTACCTGCAAGACGCGCTCAAGAACTACAAGATCGCGTCCGAGAAGCTGGTCGACGACAAGCCCGAAACCAAGCTGCTCCGCAAGCGCACGCTGCAATTCATGGCGGCGCTGTACGCCAAGGACAAGCTGAATCAGCCGGACGAAGCCGAGCCGGTCGTCAAGCAGCTGATCGCCATGGATCCGAGCGACACCGGAAGCTACTTCGCCATGGTCAGGATCTACGAGGAGGCCGGCAAGGTCGAGGACGCCGAGGAGATCCTGAAGCAGGCCCAGGCCGCCGCGCCCGACAAGACCGATGTCTGGTCGACGTCGGCGCAGTTCTACAACCGCAAGGGCGAGTTCGATCGCGCCATGGAGTCGTTCCATCGGATTACCGAGATCGAGCCCAAGAACCCGCAGAACTTCTACCAGATGGCGGTGTTCTACGAGGAGAAGGTCCGCAAGGACTTCACCATCAAGCCGGCGCAGGTGGCCGAGTACCTGGCCAAGGGCATGGAGGCGGTCGACAAGGCGCTCGAGCTCCGGCCCGACTACTTCGAGGCGCTGACCTACAAGAACCTGATCCTCCGCCAGCAGGCCAGCAAGGTCGAGAAGAACCCGGCCAAGCAGCAGGAGCTGATCCGGCAGGCGGACGAGTTCCAGAAGAAGGCGATCGACACCCGCAACCGACAGCAGACGGGCGGCACGGCGCGGCGGCAAGAAGTAGTTCGCACCGGGCGGCCCCGCGAGGGCCGGGCCATCGGAGTCCTTTCGGCCGGTTCTGCCCCTGGGTGGAACCGGCCGTTCGCGTTTTCAGGCGGGGTGTGACGCCGCTTTCAGCACGCCGGCACGCGCGGCTTCGGCAATGGCGACGACCGCAGGGTGCTTGATCCGCCGCTCGTAGGAAATGGCGTAGAAGCGCTCGCGCACCGCGTCGATGCCGCCAATCGGCACGACGCGATACTGGCGCCGGATCTCGGCGGCAATCGCCGTGGGGCCGACGAACGCCCCGGCGCCCTGCTCGCCGAACGCCTTCATCAGCGCGCTGTCGTCGAACTCGCCGACGATGGCCGGCCGGATGCCGGTCGCCTGGAACCAGTCTTCGAGCTGGCGGCGGACGACGGTACCCTCGCCCGGCAGCAGCATCGGCGCGCCGGTCAGCGACCGCGGGAACCGGCGGCGCAGCCGCGCCGCGAGGGCCGGCGCGGCGAAGCAGGTGACGTCGCTCTCGCCGAGCAGGTGGCTGTAGGCCTTCACGTGCACCGTGGGCGGCACCGGCGTGTCCGCGAGCACCAGGTCGATCTCGTGCAGGGCGAGGGCGGCGAGCAGCGATTCCGCCCGGGCCTCGCGGCAGATCATGCGGACCGGAACCGGCAGCTTCAGCGCCGGCGCCAGCAGGCGATAGGCAATCTGCTTGCTGAGCACGTCGGCAACGCCGACCACCAGGCGCATCGGCCGCCCGGGAGCACGGCCCTGCACGGTGTCGAGGAGCTCACGTCCAAGCGAGAAGATCTCGTCGGCGTAGCGGTAGACCACCTGGCCGACATCGGTCGGCACCAGCCGGCGACCGACGCGGGTGAAGAGCTTCTCGCCGAGCCGCGCCTCGAGCGCCTTGACCTGCGCGCTCACCGTCGGCTGCGACAGCCGCAGCTTCTCCGCGGCCCGCACCACGCCGCCCTCGCGCACGACCGTCCAGAAGTAGAGCAGGTGATGGTAGTTGAGCCATTCCATGCGTCGATGCCCTCTGCTCGATAGATAGGTCTGCTCGATGCTATACGAATAGTATTTGACATTGTCTATGGATGTCGCGGCTCCCTACACTCGTTGGTGGAGGGACTGACATGGACATCGGAATCCGGGCCGGGCAGCTGAAGACGGTGCTGCTGCTCGGCGGCTTGACGGCACTGGTGGTGGGGGCCGGCAGCTTCGCCGCGCCGTCCTACGCCTGGGCCTTCGCCATCGCCGGCGTGGCGATGAACGTCGGCATGTGGTTCTTCTCGGATCGCATGGTGCTGCGGACGAGCGGGGCGCGGCTGCTCGAGCCGGCGGAGTCGCCCGATCTGCACCAGATGGTCCGCGAGCTGGCGACGGGCGCAGGCATCCCCGCGCCGAAGCTGTACGTGATCGAGGCGGACTACGCCAACGCCTTCGCCACCGGCCGCAACCCGGCGCACGGCGCGGTCGCGGTCACGACCGGCCTGCTGCGGGTGCTGACGCGCCGCGAGGTGCGCGGCGTCGTCGCGCACGAGATCGCCCACATCCGCAACCGCGACGTGACCATCGCCACCGTGGCGGCCGGCCTCGCCGCGGTCATCAGCGGCATCGCCAATGCGCTGCAGTTCTCGGCGTTCTTCGGCGGCTCGAGCGACGACGAGGAGGGCGGCGCCAGCATCCTCGGCAGCCTGCTGTTCGCGCTCGTGGCGCCAATCGCGGCCAGTCTGGTGCAGCTCGCGATCTCCCGCTCGCGCGAGTACGTCGCCGACGCGACGGCGGCGCGGCTGACCGGCGACCCGGAGGCGTTGGCCACCGCGCTGGAGCGGCTGGCCTTCGCCGCTGATCGCCTGCCGGCGCAGGTCGAGCCGGCGACCGCCAGCCTCTACATCGTCAACCCGCTCACCGGCGGCAGCCTGGCCTCGCTGTTCTCGACGCATCCGCCGATGGAAGAACGCATCGCCCGCCTGCGCACGCTGCTGACGGGCGGGCGCCGGGTGGCGTGAGGTGGACCTGCTGTTCCCGTTCGCCGACTTCTGGTGGGTCTACGCCGCGTTCACGGCGGGGGTCCTGGCGGTGCTCGCCGTCGATCTCGGCGTCTTCCACCGCCAGGCGCACGCCGTCACGTTCCGCGAGTCCCTGGCCTGGTCGGCGGTCTGGGTAGCGCTCGCGCTGGCCGTCAACTACGGCTTCTACCGCTACGCGCTGGCCCAGTTCGGCGGCGACGTGGCGACCCGGGTCGGCCTCGAGTTCCTGACAGGCTATCTGGTCGAGAAGGCGCTGGCGGTCGACAACGTCTTCGTCTTCGTCCTGGTGTTCGGCTACTTCGGGGTGCCGCCCCGCTACCAGCACCGGGTGCTGTTCTACGGCATCCTCGGGGCCCTGGTCTTCCGCGCCGTGTTCGTGGCGCTGGGCGCGGTCCTGATGCAGTACCACGCGGTCGTCATCGCCTTCGGCGTCATCCTGCTGATCTCGGGGGCGAAGATGCTGGTCGCCCCGATCAGCAGCGCCGATCCGGCGGGTAACCTGCTGGTCCGCCTGGTCCGACGCGTGCTGCCGGTGACCCCCGAGCTGCACGGCAAGGCGTTCCTGGTCCGCGTGGCCGGCCGGCTCCACGCCACGCCGCTGCTCGTCGCGCTCCTCGTGCTCGAGCTGTCCGACATCGTGTTCGCCGTCGACTCGGTGCCGGCGATCTTCGCCATCACCCGCGAGCCGCTCCTGGTCTTCACGTCCAACGTGTGCGCCATCCTCGGCCTGCGGGCGATGTACTTCCTGCTCGCCGACGCCGTGCAGCGGTTCCACCTGCTCCACTACGGGCTGGCGCTGGTGCTCGTCTTCGTCGGCCTCAAGATGGTGTGGCTCGACGGGGCGGCGGGCGGCAAGCTGCCGATCGAGTGGTCGCTGGGCGTGATCGTCGTGCTCCTGGCGGGCGCCGTGGCGGCCTCGCTGCTGGTCCCGCCCCGTCCGGGGCACGGGGCTGGCGTGCCCGAAACGGCGGCGCTGCCGGACAAAGGCTAGCCGCCCGCAGCCACACCGGCCCGGGCCGTCGGGCCGCTGGATGACGACTGCCGTCTGAACGAAACGGGCACTGCACGCGCCGCAGGGCTGCGGCGGCCCCGCGGCGTCACCCGATGAAGGGCGACGCGGCGGGGTCTTGCAGTGTCAGTTCCCGGAGGAGGGGGTCAGTTCCCGCGCGACGGGAGGCCGGCCTGCGCGCGCATGCCTTCCGTCACGATGCCGACCTTCTCGAGACCGGCGCCCTTGGCGGCGTCGATCACGGCGACGATCTCGCCGTAGGGCAGCGTCGGCGCGCCGACGATGAACATCGTCTTCTCGCGGCGCGTCTCGAAGATGCCGCGGAGCATCGACGTCAGGCCCTCCAGGGCGACCGGCTGCTTGTTGACGGCGATCCGGTGATCGGCCGTCACTTCGACGACGATCTGATCGGTCGACGCCTGCGCCTGCTGGGTGCTGGACTCGAGGGGCAGGTTGATGTCGGTGCCCTTCTGCGTCATCGGCAGGGCGGCCATGAAGATCACGAGCAGCACGAGCAGCACGTCGATGAGCGGCGTGACGTTCATGTCCGCACTGGCGTGCGGCATCTCGGCCGAGATGACCTTGTCGGCCCCGAGGTGATGATGTGCGTGGGCCATCAGTTGCCTCCGGCCGCGGCGTCACCGGGCTTCTTGCGGGTGTCCGTGATCAGCCCGACGTTTTCGATCTGCGCCTCGTGGAGCTGGTCCATCATCGTCATCACCGCGCCGTAGGGAGCCTCGGCATCGGCCTTCAGATAGACGACCTTCTCCTTCTTCTCTTCCAGCGCATAGCGGATCTTGTCCACCAGGTCGCGGGCGTCGACGGGCACGTTGTTGACGTAGAACTCCTTGCTCGCCGTCACGTGCACCACGGTCTGCTGCTGCGTGTCCGGCTTGTCGACCACGTGGTCGGCGGTCGGCAGCGTGACGTTCACGCCCTTCTGCAGCAGGGGAGCGATGAGCATCATGATGATGAGGAGCACCAGCATGATGTCGACGAGCGGGGTGACGTTGATCTCGTTGATCGGCCCGCCCTTTTTGCTTACACCACCCATTGCCATATCGGTTCTCCTGCTCGACCCGGGCTCGAAGGCCCAGGGCCGCGACTCGAGCCGCCCTCGACGGCGGCTGCCGCCCACCTACAGCGGGCGGCGCGCGAGCCTGACGCTACGAAGTCTTCTTGATGAAGTAGTCGACGAGCTCGGACGAGCTGTTGTCCATCTCGACGTTGAAGTACTCGACGCGGCCGGTGAGGTAGTTGTAGAACCACACGGCCGGGATGGCGACGACCAGACCGAGCGCGGTCTCGACGAGCGCTTCCGAAATACCGGCCGACACCGAGCCGATGCCGCCCGAGCCCGAGGCCGCGATGCCCTGGAAGGCCGAGATGACGCCGACGACCGTGCCGAGCAGTCCGACGAACGGCGCCGTCGAGCCGATGGTGGCCAGGGCGCTGACGCCCTTCTTCAGGTCGTTACCGGTGAGCGCGGTCGCGCGCTGAATGGCGCGGCGGACGGTGTCGAGCAGATCCTCACGATTGAGCTTCTCGCCACCGGCGGAGTCGTGCTGGAACTGGTATTCCTGCAGGCCGGCCAGCACCACCTTGGCGAGGTGGCTGTAGCGGTACTGCTTCGACTGCGACAGGGCGATCGCTTCCTTCAGGCGGCCTTCCTTGAGGTGCTTGGCGACCTGCGGAGCGTACAGCTTCGACTGCTTGCGCGCCTGGGAGAAGGTGTAGATGCGCTCGACGGCGACGCCGACGGACCAGAAAGACATGATGAAGAGAACGAAGGCCACTCCCTTCGCGATCCAGCCCATCTGCGCCCACATGTGAAAAAGATCCATCGTTGTAGCCTCCGGTGCAAGTCGAAGAAGCAGGCCGCGGCCGGGACGCGACGCCGCCTGCGGGGTATCTCAGTAGAACGTGAAAAGCGCGATACGAGTCGAACGGTCTCGGGGCGGTCGGCTCGTCAGGACTGGAGCGTGAAGTTGACGGTGACGGTCATGATGACCGGCACCGGCACTCCGTTCAGGAGCGTCGGGCTGTATTCCCACTGGCGCACGGCGTCGAGCGCCGCCTGGTCGAGGAGCGGGATCGAGCGCAGCACGCGCGCGTCCTGCACCTTGCCCGAGGGGCTGATCGTCGCCTCGATGATGACCACGCCCTGGACGCGGGCGGACTGGGCAATCTGTGGATAGACCGGGGCGACGTTGCGCGTCTTCTGTCGGCGCCCGGATGTTGCCACCGACCCGGACCGGCGCCGCTGGCGGCGGGGGCGGCGGGGCTTCCGGCAGGCCACCGACGACGCCGCCGAGCGAACCGCCCGGGACGCCACCGACGACGCCGCCCGGCACGCCCACCGAGGGCGGAGCCGGAGGCGCGGCTTCTGGCTTGATTTCAGCGGGCGCTTCGACTGGCGCCGCGTTCGGGTTGACGTTGGTGGGCGTCGGCGTCGGCGCCGCGGCCGCTGGCGGCGGCGGCGGAGGCGGCGGCGGAGGTGGCGGCGGCGCAGCGGCGACGAACGCCATCATGGTGGGCGGAACCGGCAGTACGTCCGCGGCCAGCAGGGGGACGATGATGACGCCACCCACCAGCAACACGTGCACGGCAATGGACACGGGGACCGTGTACCACGCCTGCGACCCTACCTTGATGGACGGGTCGACGACATCGCCGAACATATCCTTCGGCACAGACCTAGCCTCCTCCGAAAACGCCCTATCGGCCCCGAAGACCCGTGTGGAGGCGCGGATTATATCAGCGCCGCACGAGCCGTCAACGACGTCGCCCAGCCGGCCATCTGCCGCTGGAAATGCCCGTCATTCCGTTAGACACCACGTCGGCACGTTCGGGCCAGCGAAATGTTCCATCCGAATTGTAAAAAATGACGGATGGGCCGGCCAGCGGTCCCCCGCTACGCGCCCGAGCCGATGCGCATGCCGTAGAAAGAACGCCACACGAAAATCGTGGAAATGAGGAAGAACAGCCCCGCCAGCATATGGCTGACCCCGGGACCCGCGTCGGCCGTGAGCTTGACCGCGAGCTCGACGGCGAGCAGGCCGAACAGCGTCGTGAACTTGATGACCGGGTTGAGGGCCACCGACGACGTGTCCTTGAACGGGTCGCCGACCGTGTCGCCGACGACCGTTGCCGCGTGCAGCGGGGTGCCCTTCGCCTTCAGTTCGACCTCGACGATTTTCTTGGCGTTGTCCCAGGCGCCGCCGGCGTTGGCCATGAAGATCGCCTGGTAGAGACCGAAGAGCGCGATCGAGATCAGATACCCGATGAAGAAGTAGGGCTCGACGAAGGCGAACGCCAGCGTCGAGAAGAAGACGGTCAGGAAGATGTTGAACATCCCCTTCTGCGCGTACTTGGTGCAGATCTCGACGACCTTCTTGCTGTCCTCGACCGAGGCCCTCTCGACGCCCTCGAGCTTGATGTTGGCCTTGATGAACTCGACGGCGCGGTAGGCGCCTGTGGTGACCGCCTGCATCGAGGCGCCGGTGAACCAGTAGATGACGGCGCCGCCGCTGATCAGGCCGAGCAGGAACGGCGCGTGCAGCAGCGACAGCTTGTCGAGGTTCTGCGTGAGCCCGGCGGTGAGGCCGACGATGATCGAGAAGATCATCGTGGTCGCGCCGACCACGGCCGTGCCGATCAGCACCGGCTTGGCGGTGGCCTTGAACGTGTTGCCGGCGCCGTCGTTCTCCTCGAGCATGTGCTTCGCCCGCTCGAAGTCGACGGTCACGCCGAAGTCCTTCTTCAGCTCCGCGGCGATGCCGGGGATGCCCTCGATCACCGACAGCTCGTAGACCGACTGGGCGTTGTCCGTGACCGGGCCGTAGGAGTCGACGGCGATCGTCACCGGCCCCATGCCCAGGAAGCCGAAGGCCACCAGGCCGAAGGCGAAGACCGGCGCCGCCTTCATCACCGTGTCGAAGCCGTAGCCGCTGACGAAGTAGGCGATCGACATCAGCCCGACGATGGTGATCCCCAGCCAGTAGGCGCTGAAGTTGCCGGCGACCAGGCCGGACAGGATGTTGAGCGACGCCCCGCCCTCCTTCGACGAGGCGACGACTTCCTTCACGTGCGACGACTCGGTGGACGTGAAGACCTTGACGAGCTCCGGGATGACCGCGCCCGCCAGCGTGCCGCAGGTGATGACCGTGGCCAGCTTCCACCACAGCGTCGTGTCGCCGGCCAGGGTCGGGATCAGGAGCTTCGACGCGACGTAGGTCAGCGCGATCGACACGACGGACGTCAGCCAGACGAGCTGCGTCAGCGGCTGCTCGAAGTTCATCGTCGACGCGCCGGCGTAGCGGCCGCGGGCGATGACGTCGTTCACCAGGTAGGAGGCGCCGCTGGCGATGACCATCACGACACGCATCATGAAGATCCAGACCAGCAGCTGGACCTGGACGATCGCGTCGGGTACCGCCAGCATGATGAACGTGATCAGCGCCACGCCGGTGACGCCGTAGGTCTCGAACCCGTCGGCCGACGGCCCGACCGAGTCGCCGGCGTTGTCGCCGGTGCAGTCGGCGATCACGCCCGGGTTCCGCGCGTCGTCTTCCTTGATGTTGAAGACGATCTTCATCAGGTCGGAGCCGATGTCGGCGATCTTGGTGAAGATGCCGCCGGCGATGCGCAGCGCGGCGGCGCCGAGCGACTCGCCGATGGCGAAGCCGATGAAGCACGGCCCGGCGTAGTCGCCGGGCACGAAGAGCAGGATGCACAGCATCAGGAACAGCTCGACCGAGATCAGCAGCATCCCGATGCTCATGCCCGCCTTGAGCGGGATGGCGTAGAGCGGGAACGGCTTGCCCCCGAGGCTGGCGAACGCGGTGCGGGAATTCGCGAAGGTGTTGATGCGGATGCCGAACCAGGCGACCCCGTAGCTGCCGGCGATGCCGACCAGGCTGAACGCCAGGATGATCGCCACCTTCATGGCCGGGAACTGCAGCAGGACGCCGAAGTAGAGGACGATCACCGCGCCGATGAACAGCTCCAGCAGGAGGATGAACCGGCCCTGGGTGATCAGGTACGTCTTGCAGGTCTCGTAGATCAGCTCGGAGATCTCGCGCATCGAGCGATGCACCGGAAGGCGCTGCAGCTGCAGGAAGATGACGAGCCCGAACCCCAGCCCGGCGAGCGTGACGATCAATCCCAGGCTCAGGAGCGTGTGCCCGTCGAGGTTCCCGAGCGAGCCGAACCGGACCTGCGACAAATCGGGAAGGATCAGGTTCGCTTCCCCGCCCGGCGCATGGGCTTGCGCGCTGGCGTGGGCGGCGGCCGGCGCGGACGCGGGATCGCCGGGCGGTTGGGCCATCGCGGCAACCGGAACCAAGAGCACGAGGGCCGCCACGGCGGCGGCCCATGCATTCCTGAAAGAGATAGGCATCATCATAAAAGCGCGGCAGATTAACATAACTCGCCGCCGCGTTGCTCGCTCCGCTGGCCGGCTGAGTCGGTCGGTTTTCGACGGCAGGTGTTGAACTAATCGGGTGGCGGGGGTCGCACGGGCACGGTACCCGGCAGCGCCATGCCGCCGGTAAGGAACACCCGGATGCCCTGTTCTACCGTGAGTGCGGGGTAGCGCAGATCGCTCAGCCGCACGATCAGGATGTCCCCCAGATAGAGGTGGTTGGTCGGCACGTAGATCGCCGCCAGCCGTTCCTCGGGCGTCCCGTCGGCGGCCGGCACGGTGAACTCACGGGTCAGGAAGCCCAGCAGGCTGCCCCGGCCCGGATCGCTCACCAGCACGACCCGCTTGAAGCCCGACTCGTTGTCCGGCGAAAAGGCCAGGATCAGCTGCTTGACTGGCGCATAGATGGTGCGGAAGACCGGCACCAGCATCAGGTAGTGCTCTGCGCGGCGCATCAGCCGGCGTCCGATCACGTTCCTCGCCACCACCCCCGCCAGCAGGACCAGCAGCAGCGTGGTGAGCAGCCCGAGCCCCGGCACGTGCCGGCCGAGCAGCCGGTCGTAGATCGGCGCCATCACGCCATCCACCACGTCGAAGATCCAGTAGATCGCGGCGACGCTGATGACGAGCGGGACCGTGACGAAGAACCCGGTCGCGAACGATCGACGCAGTCCGGCGATCACGGCAGGTCCCCTGTCAGTGCACGAACCACCACACTACCGCGGCCAGGGCCAGGCGGTAGTAGGCGAAGACGTCGAGGCGGTGCGCCGCCAGGTAGCGCAGCAGGAAGCGGATGGCCAGGTAGCCGACGATGCCCGACGACACGATGCCGACGGCGAAGATCGTCGCCAGCTCGCCCGACATCGGCACGTGGCGCAACTCGAGGCCGGTCTTCCCCGCCGCCGCCAACACCGCCGGGATGCCGAGCAGGAACGTGAACCGCGCCGCGGCGTCGCGCCGGACGCCGAGGAGCATCCCGATCGTGATCGTGCTGCCCGAACGCGACAGGCCGGGGATCAGGGCCGCCGCCTGGGCCACGCCGAAGGCAGTCGCGTCGACCGGCGTCAGGTCGTCGACGCCGCGGGTGCGCGGGCCGAGGCGCTCGACGACGAGCAGGCCGATGGCGCCCACGGAGAGCGTGACGATCGTCACTACCGGCAGGCGGGCGTGCGCTTCTATCCAGTCGGCGAACAGCAGGCCGACGATGACGACCGGAATCGTGCCGATGGCCACGAGCCGCATCAGGCGCGCTTCCGGCGCGTCCGTGAACAGCCGCGGCACCGCCCGCACCATGGCCAGCAGGTCGTCGCGGAAATAGATGATGGTGGCGACGAGGGTGCCGAGGTGGGTGGCGACGTCGAAGACGAGGCCGAACGGCTCCTCGCCCCAGCCGAACACGGCGCGTCCGAGCAGCAGGTGCGCCGAGCTCGAGATCGGCAGGAACTCGGTGATGCCCTGGACGGCCCCCAGCAGCGCGGCGATGAGGATCGACATGTGGCCGGCTCGTCCGCCGCTTGGATGGAAGAAGTCGGGGAGTGCCGGGGACTAGCGGGCGTTGGCCTTGCGCGTCGTCCGCGTCGACGTCTTCTTCCCGCCGGCCGGACGGCCCGTGCCGGCCGCCTGCGCCGCGATCGCCGCCGCGCCGGCCGGGGTCCCGGCGGCGCGCTTGCTCATCAGGATGGCGACGGCCGCGGCAATGAAGATCGTCGAGTAGGTGCCGCTGACGATGCCGACGAGCATCGTGAAGGCGAAGCCCTCGAGCACCTCACCGCCGAACAGGTAGAGCGCCAGCACCGAGAGGAACGTCGTGCCGGCCGTGATCAGCGTGCGGCCCAGGGTCTGGTTGACGCTCGTGGTTGACCACCTTCTCGAGATCGTCGCGCCGCATCGTGTGCATGTTCTCGCGCACGCGGTCGAAGATGACGATGGTGTCGTTGACCGAGTAGCCGGTGATCGTCAGCAGCGCCGCGATCACGTTCAGCGACAGGTCGTAACCGAAGAAGACGAGGAACGCCAGCGTGACGAGGATGTCGTGGAACGTCGCGGCGATGGCGCCGATCGCGAACGTGAGGCGGAACCGCAGCGCGATGTAGGCGGTGATGCCGAGGATCGAGAACAGCGTCGCCCACAGGCCCTTCCGCTGCAGGTCCTTGCCGATGGCCGGGCCGACGACCTCGCGGCTGATTTCCTGGAACGGCCCGAGATTGGCTGCCTTGACGGCGTCGTTCAGCGCCTTGGCGTCCTTCTCGAGGCTGAAGCCTTCTTCGACGCCGGGCGGCTGCGGCAGCCGGACCAGGACGCTGTGCTCCTCGGGCTTGCCGTACTGCTGGACCACCTTCTCGCCCGGCACCGCTCGCGATCGCCTTGCGGACGGCATCCTCGCCGACGGCGTTCTGGAACTTGAAGACGACGATGGTGCCGCCCGAGAAATCGATGCCGATCGGCAGCCCGCGTTGGACGACCATCCCCACGCCGGCCAGGATGATCAGCGCGGACAGGGCGATGGCGTGCCAGCGCCACTTGATGAAGTCGTAATGGGTGTTGGAGAAAATCTGCATGGCCGGTAGTCCGACGAAGCCGGGCGACTAGATGCTCAGCGACTGCGGCTGCTCGCGCCGCGACAGGATGAACTCGAACAAGGTCCGCGACACGAAGACGGCCGTGAAGACGTTCGAGAGAAGACCGAAGAACAGCGTCGTGGCGAAGCCGCGGATCGGCCCGGTGCCGAACTGGAAGAGGAACGCCGCCGCGACCAGCGAGGCGATGTGGGTGTCGACGATCGTCCAGAACACCCGATCGAATCCGGCGGTGACCGCGGCCCGCGGCCCCTTGCCGCCGGCCAGTTCTTCCTTGATGCGCTCGAAGATCAGCACGTTCGAGTCGACGCCCATGCCGATCGTCAGGATGAAGCCGGCCACGCCGGGGAGCGTCATGACCGCGCCGGCCATCGACATGAACGCCAGCAGGATGAGCAGGTTGAGGACGATCGACAGGATCGCGTTGGTGCCGCTCAGCTTGTAGTAGACGAGCATGAAGATCGCGACCAGCAGCAGCCCGCCCAGCGAGGCGGTCAGGCCGGCGCGAATCGAGTCGGCGCCGAGGGTCGGCCCGACGGTCCGCTCCTCGAGGTAGGTCAGGCCGGCCGGCAGCGCGCCCGAGCGCAGCATCAGCGACATGTCGGCGACGTCCTGCGAGGTGAAGTTGCCGAAAATCTGGCCGTTGTCGGTGATCCGGCCCTGAATCGTCGCCACCGTCTCGACCCGGCCGTCGAGGATCACCGCCATCGGCTTGCCGATGTTCTCGCCGGTGAGGTTGCCGAACTTCACGGCACCGGCCCGGTTCATGGAAAAGGCGACGGCGGGCAGGTTGTTCTCGTCCACCGAGGCGCGGGCGTTGCTGAGGTCGCGGCCGGTGACCGGCGCCACCTTGCGCACAAGGTAATAGGAGAGCGAGCCCGGGTTGGTCCGGTCGGCCCCGGTGACCACCTCCATCTCGGGCGGCGGGACGCCGGCGGTCGACTGGAGCAGCGACTCCTGCGAAGCGGCCGGGCCGGCCTCGACGATCTTGAGCTCGAGAAGGGCCGTGGTACCGATGAGGCGCTTCACCTGGTCGGGGTCGCTGACGCCGGGCAGCTGGACCAGAATCTGGTCGCCAGCCGTGCCGTAGGGGGCGACGATGGGCTCGGACACACCGAGCGCGTTGACCCGGCGCTCGACGGTCTGGAGTGCCTGCGCGACGGCCTGGGTCCGGAGCGTCTGGGCGATGTTCGGCTTCAGCTCGAACGTGTAGCCGCCGGCGCCGCCGGTGCGCGTGTACTGGGCCACCAGTTCGGGCTGGGCGTCGGCAAGGGCGCGGAACGCCGCGTCCGTCGGCTGCGGCACGCCGGCGACGGTGATCCGCGTCGGCGCGGACACCGTGATCGTGGGCCCGGCGATGTTCTTCTCACGGAGCGCCAGACGGAGCCGCTCGGCGATGTCCTCGCTGGTGTACTGCAAGGCCTCGTCGGTCTTGACGCGCAGCACCAGCTGCACGCCGCCCTTGAGGTCGAGACCCAGGCTGATCCGCCCGCGGCGATCCGCCGTGTCGAAGGGCGGGTAGATCCATCGCACAGGGCGAAGATGATCACCCCGGCGATCGTGAGGAGCTTCCACTTGAGATTCTTCATGGCTGGCGCACGCGGCGGAGACCGGGCGCGGTGCGCCCCGGCTCGCCGTTCCTAGAGCGCGCCCTGTTCGGGCACGACCGGATCCTGTCCCTGATAGCCGGCGACGGAGGCCTTCGTCACCTCGACGTTGACCTTCTCGGCGATCTTGAGCTGCACGGAAGCGTCGCCGACCTTGACGACCGTCCCGTAGAGACCGCTGGTGGTGACCACCTTGTCCCCGACCTTCAGGCTGTCCTGGAACTCGGCCACCTTCTTCTGACGCTTGCGCATCGGCGCCAGGATGACGAAGTAGAAAATGCCGAGGATGAGCGCAAACGGCGCCAGCTGCACCCAGAACGGGCCGCCTTCCGGTTGCGCGCCCATGGCGACGACGGCCGCGGGGGCGGCGAGCACACGTGTGAGCAATTCGGGCGCGATCATCGAGTGAGCGGCTGGCGGGAGAACGTCCGGTGGAAGTTCTGCCTGAACTCCTCGAACGACCCGAATTCAATAGCCTTCCGCATACCCTCCATGATGTCAAGGTAAAAGAAGAGGTTGTGCATCGATCCGAGGGTCGCGCCGAGCATCTCTCCAGTCGACGCCAGGTGCCGCAGGTAGGCCCGCGAGAAGTGCAGGCATGTGTAGCAGCGGCACGCCTCGTCGACCGGCGACGGATCGTCGGCGTAGCGCGCGTTGCGGATGTTGAGCAGCCCGTGCCGGGTCAGCAGCTGGCCGTTGCGGGCGTTGCGTGTCGGCAGCACGCAGTCGAACATGTCGATGCCGCGGGCGACCGACTCGACGAGGTCGTCGGGCATTCCGGTACCCATCAGATAGCGCGGGCGATCGGCGGGCAGGTGTGGCGTGGTCCGGCCGACGATGTCGTACATCACGTCGACGGGCTCGCCGACGCTGAGCCCCCCGATGGCATAGCCCTCGAAGCCGACGGCGATCGTCGCCTCGGCGCTGATCCGGCGCAGGTCGTCGTGCACGCCGCCCTGCACGATGCCGAACTGCGCCTGCCCCGGCGTCGAGGGCACGACGTCGGTCTGCCCCGCCGCGATCGCCAGGTGCCGGGCCCGCGCCCGCGCCGCCCACCGTGCCGTCCGCTCCAGCGATCGCGCGGCGACGTCGGGGGTCGCGGGAAACGCCGTGCACTCGTCGAGCACCATGGCGATGTCGGCGCCGAGCCGCGCCTGGATGTCCGCGGCCGATTCGGGCGTCAGCAGGTGCTTGCTCCCGTCGAGATGCGAGCGGAACTCGGCGCCCGCCTCCGATAGCCGGCAGCGATCGCCGAGGCTGAACACCTGATAGCCGCCGCTGTCGGTGAGCGTCGCCCCGTCCCAGCCCATGAAGCGGTGCAGGCCGCCGTGGCGCGCGACCAGCGCGTCGCCCGGACGCAGATACAGGTGGTAGGTGTTGCCGAGGACGATCCGCGCGCCCATCTCCGCCAGATCGCGCGGCAGCACGCCCTTCACGGTGGCGCGCGTGCCGACCGGCATGAACACCGGTGTCTCGACCAGTCCGTGCGGCGTGTCGAGCACGCCGCGCCGGGCCAGCCCGTCGCGATGCGTGACACGGAACGCGAAGCCGGCGGACATCCTCAGTGGGCCGTCCTGGTCATTCGTGGAATGGCTTCCGGAGCGCGGCGACCATCTGGCCAGACTCGAGAAGCGAGCATATCGGGAATATGTGAGCGACGAGCAACGCCGCCAGGCGGGATGCCCCGCCCGGAAGCCATCTACGAATGACCAGGACGGCTCACTGAAAGGCTACACGTGAATTGACAATTCGACATCGGGGACTGACGATGGTCCCTCCATGAAGCGTCTTCGCGTTGGCGTCATCTACGGCGGCCGGTCAGGCGAGCACGAGGTGTCGCTGGCGTCCGCCGCAGCGGTCTTCGCGCACCTCGATCGCCATCGCTACGAGCCGGTACCGATCCGCATCGAGAAGGACGGGCGCTGGGCACTGGCCGAGCGCGCGCCGAGCGCGATGTCGGCGGCGGAAGTGATCGAGCACGCGCGGCTCGAGGCCGGCCGGGCGCCACGCCTCGCCCGCGAGGTCCACCTGATGGCGCGGCCGAGCGACGAGCCGCTCCTCAGCATCGACCGCACCGATCGCAGGGGCGCCGTCGATCGCGGCGACGGCGGCGGCGCCGTCGTGCAGAGCATGGGCCTGGACGTCGTCTTCCCGGTCCTCCACGGTCCCTACGGCGAGGACGGCACCGTGCAGGGCCTGCTCGAGCTCGCCAACCTGCCCTACGTCGGCTGCGGCGTGCTCGCCTCGGCCGTCGGCATGGACAAGGGGATGATGAAGGTCGTCTTCGCGCAGCACGGCCTGCCGCAGGTCGACTACGCGGTGGTGCTGCGCTCCGAGTGGGCGCGCAACCGCGCCGGCGTCCGTGAGGCGCTGCTGGCGCGCCTGCCGGCGCCGCTCTTCGTCAAGCCGGCGAACCTCGGCTCGAGCGTCGGCATCTCGAAAGTCCACGACGCCGGCGAGCTCGACGCGGCCCTCGATCTCGCCGCCGGCTTCGATCGCAAGATCGTGGTCGAGGCCGGCGTGCCCAACGCCCGCGAGATCGAGTGCGCCGTCCTCGGCAACGACACGCCCGAGGCGTCGATGGCCGGCGAGGTCGTCCCGTCGCGCGAGTTCTACGACTACGAGGCCAAGTACCTCGACGAAGGCTCGAAGACAATCATCCCCGCCGACCTGTCCGCGGCGCAGCTCGCCGAGGTGCAGCGGCTGTCCAAGGCGGCGTTCCTGGCGATCGATGGGACCGGCCTGGCGCGAGTCGACTTCCTCCTCTGCCGCGACGACGGACGCCTCTACGTGAACGAGGTGAACACGCTGCCCGGTTTCACCACCATCAGCATGTACTCCAAGCTCTGGGAAGCCAGCGGGGTGAGCTACCCCGCCTTGATCGATCGCCTGATCGAGCTGGCCATGGAGCGCCACGCCGCCAAGCAGCAGTTGCGCACGAGCGTCCTCTAGCAGCCCGTGGTGAACGTCGGGCGGGCGCTGTCGGTCGTCGCGGTCTGCATCGGGCTCGCCGCGGCGCCGGCCGCCGGCCAGACGCGGCGTCGGCCGCCGTCGGCTCCACCGGCAGCGCCCGAGCCCGCGCCCCTGCTCACCGGCGCGGAGGGCCTGAGCCGCGCCTACGACGCCATCTTCGACGCCGACTTCGAACGTGCCGGCACGCTCCTCGCGGAGGCATGTCCGCCGGCGCCGCGCGAGGCGTGCCTGGTCCTCGAAGCCACCCGGCAGCTCTGGCGGATCCAGCTCGAATCCCGAGGATCGCAGCCGCGACGCCGCCTTCGACACCGCCGTGACGGCGGCCATCAGCGCGGCGGAGGCGTGGACGACGCGCGAGCCGCGACAGGCGGAGGCCTGGTTCTACCTCGGCGGCGCGTATGGCGCCCGCGTGCAGTGGCGCGTGCTGCGGCAGGAGCGCCTGGGCGCGGCCCGCGACGGACGCGAGGTGAAGAACGCGCTCGACCGGACGCTGAGCGCTGGCCCCCGGCCTGGTCGACGCACAGTTCGGGCTCGGGCTCTACGAGTACTACGCCGCCATCGCGCCCGCGGCCGCCAGGTTCCTGCGCGTCCTCATGATGCTGCCGGGCGGCGATCGGACCCGCGGCCTGGCGCGCATGCAGCAGACGCGGCAGGCCGGCCAGCTGCTCGCCGACGAAGCCGCGTTCCAGCTCCACGTCGTCTACTTCTGGTACGAGAACCGGGCCGCGGACGCGCTGGCGCTGCTCGGCGAGCTGGTCCGCCGCCATCCGCGCAACCCCTACTTCCGGCGCGCCATCGCCGATGCCGAGACGGTCTACCTCCACGACACGAGCGCGGCGCTCGCGAGCTGGCGCGACCTGGCGCGCCTCGCCGACACCAACGGCGTGAACGAGGGGGCGCTGGCGCGCCCCGAGGCGCACCTCGGCTACGCCACGGCGCTCGACGACCTGGGCGACACCGACCTCGCGCTCGCCGAGCTCACCCGGCTGCGCGCGTCGGCGCCGCTCCTCCCCTGGGGCATCACCAATCGCGTCGCGCTCGCCCTCGGCCGCGTGCACGATCGCCTGGGCCAGCGCGCCGAGGCCGAGACGCTGCTGCGCCAGGTGATCGCGTCGACCGCGCGCAACGATCCGCTGGGGCTCGGCGCAGCGGCGCGGCACGTGCTGCAGCGGCCGACGCCCGAGCCGAAGGGCCGCGCCCATCGCCTCGGCCTCGAGGCGTGGCGCGCGTTCACCGCCGACGCCACGGCGCCGGTGCTGCCCCGCTTCGAGGAGGCGATCGCGCTCGATCCGCACAACGGCATCACGCGGCTGCACCACGCGCGCGTGCTGGCGGCGCGGCAGCGGATCGCGCCGGCGATCGCCGAGCTCGATGCGGTGCTCGCATCGGCGAAGACGACGCCGGCGCCGACGATCGCCGAGGCCGCGCTCCTCGCCGGTCGTCTGCGCGAGCAGCAGCACGATCCCGGCAACGCGATCGCCGCGTATCGACGCGCGGCGGCAACGTTCGGCGCCGCCGCCGAGACGCGCAACGCCGCGACTCGCGCGATCGAGCGTCTCGAACGATCGCGTCCGGCGCCGCCGTTTCGTTGAAGTTTCGGCGTCGGTGCGCCGATATCCTTGAGCATCACCCCCTCATTTGACACGGGGGGATGATTGTGATGACTGCATCCATCAGATCGCGTGTTCGAGCGGCCCGAACTTTTGACATTTGTAAAAGTTTGTGCTTGACACGCTGTTTTTCTCATCCATAATCTACATCTTGTGTGCAGGTGGACCGCTCAGCCCACCTGTTGGGATGGGAATCGTCAGTCGAATTGCTGAGCGTCACAAACCCAGGAGGCTACATGGCGAAGAAAGCTGCGAAGAAGGCCGCTAAGAAGACCGCGAAGAAGCGGTAGTAGGCCCGCACGACCCGGGCGCGCGCGTGAAACGCGTATAGCGCCCCGGTCTGGCACCCGTGCGGGGCCTCGCAGGAAGCGGACCCGCAGCCAACGCGTCGAGAGCGTCGGTGTCCGGTGCGTCGGGCCAGAGGGCAGACGGCACGGAGCACGCGGCGAGACTCTCGGACCTCAAGACCCTGGACGATCCTGAGAAGGACGAAGGGACCCTGACGAAGGGGGGGACAAGTCACATGGCAAAGAAGGCTGCCAAGAAGGCGGCGAAGAAGACGGCCAAGAAGCGCTAGGCCGTCTCCGCTGACCTAAGACGCGAGAGGGTGCCAGCATCCTCTCGCGTCGAAAGCACAAAAGGCCCCGAGTGGGGCCTTTTGCGATCTTCGCTGACGCGACGCCGCGCATCGCGCGCGGCGCGCCCAGCTCCGCACGTGCGGACAATCCGGGCTATCGTCGGCGCGAAGCGCGTCGGAAGCAGCGCGTGGCGCAAGACCAGCAACGCGTCAGCGAGTCGCTGCCGTCGCTGCCGTCGACGTCGTCGGAGGGTCGGGCTTCGGCGTGCCGTCCCAGACGCGGATGCGGACGATGGTGTCGTCCTGCGTCAGCTTGTCGACCACGTCCATGCCCGCGACCACGTGGCCGAAGACCGTGTACTTCGCGTCGAGGTGCGGCTGCGGCGAGTGGGCGATGAACCACTGGCTGCCGCCGGTGTCCGGACCGGACAGCGCCATGCCAACCGTCCCGCGCAGGTACGGCAGATGGTTCAGCTCGTCGCGGATCGCGTAGCCCGGGCCGCCGTTGCCATCGCCGCGCGGATCGCCGTCCTGGACGACGAAATCGGGCACGACGCGGTGGATGCGCAGGCCGTTGAAGAAGCCGCGATCGGCGAGGCGGGCGAAGTTGTGGGTGGTGATCGGTGCCTCGACTACGGCGAGCGCGATCTCGATCGAGCCCTTCGAGGTGTCGACGTAGGCGCGCGGCGACACGGTCGGCGAGCCGAGCGCCGCGTACTCCGGCAGGTCGAGGCGGGTGCCGGCGGGCCGCTCGGGCTCGGCCGTCGAGGCCGGGTCGACGGTCCGCAACATCGCCCGGGCCTTGAGCCGCACCGCCCACTCGCGATCGGCGAGCGCCTCGGTGAGCACCGTCTTCGCGGCGTCGGTCTTCAGCGCCACCAGCGCCTCGAGGATGGCGACCTTGGCGTCGATGTCCACGTCCGCCTTCGACGCCTGCCACGCCGCGGTCAGGACCGCCTCCGCGTCGTCGGGCTTGGTGTCGGCGAGGATCTCGGCGGCCGTGGCGCGGATGATCACGTCCTCGTTCGTCAGGCGCGCCCGCAGCAGGCGCTCCACGGTCGCCTTGGCTTCGGGGGTCTTCGCGGCGGCCAGCGCCTTCATCGTCGCCGCCCAGGTCCGGCGGTCGCTGTCGTCGAGATACGGCTTCCACGCCGCCTCGGGCACCACGTCTCCCAGCGTGCCCAGCGCGGTCACCACCGCGGCGCGCACCGTCCAGTCGGGATCCGGATCGACACCCGAGAGCACCTGCAGGAACTCGGGCCCTTCGATCGCCGCGAGCGCGGTCACCGCGGCGGCGCGGATGGTCGGCGAGGGATCGCCCAGGCGATCGAGCAGCCGATCGATCGCCGGCATCGCCTTCAGCGCGCCGAGCGCGGTCACGACCTCGACGTGCAGCCCGGGATCGAGCGTCGGCTCGTCGAGCAGCGCGACCAGCGGCGCAATCGCGCGCGGATCGCCGAGGCGGCCGAGCCCGCGGACGGCCTGCAGCCGCACCGCGGGCCGCTGCGTCGCCGACGCCAGCACCTCGAGCAGCGGCGGCACGGCGACCGCCGGCTGCTTCGAGAGCCCGAGTCCCTGCGCCGCGAAGGCCGCGCTGTAGAACCCGTTGCCCTTGAGCAGGGATTGCATCGGCGCCAGCGTCCGCGGATCCTCGGTGCGGCGCAGCGCGAAGGCGATCGGCCACCACTCGCTCCGCGGCCGGCCCTCGGCGTCGAGGATCGCGGGGAGCAGCACGTCCGCCGCCTTGAGCCGCACGAGCGCGTAGATGCCGAGCCGGCACGCGTCGGCCTCGGGCGTGAGCGGCCAGCCGAGCTCGTCGGCCTGGACACTGGCGAGCGCGCCGCCGGCGATGAGGCTGGTGACGTACGCCCCGATCGGCGCAGCCGCCGTGGCGTCCCCGATCAGGCCGAGCGCCTCCGCGGCGCGTCCGCGGACGAGCGACGAGGCGTCGCCATTCAGGACGGTGAGCAGCGCCGGCACCGCCGACTTGTCGCCGAGCAGCCCGAGCCCGAACGCCGCCGACTGCCGGACGCTCGGCTCCGGATCGTTGAGCAGCGCCTCCAGGGCCGGCCGTCCCGCCACGTCGCCGACGCGTCCGATGGCGAAGGCGGCTCGGCGCCGCAGATTCGGGTCGGTCCGCTTGGCGATCGCGGTCAGGTCGCGCGGCGAATCCGGCGCGTCGCGCAGGACGCGCAGGTCCTCCAGGCGGATGATGGCGGCGCTGTCCTCGGCGTAGGTGGGCAGAGCCGGCACGAGGACCGGGGGCGCCGTCTCCTTGCAGGCGGTCTGGCCGATCACCAGCATGCCCGCCAGCATCAGCGCTGCCGGCCGCCGCCGTCCCGCCCGCGCCGCCCGTCCGTCTCGTCGATGCATCAGTGCGATCCTCCGGCGGCGCGCGCGATCCTCGTAACCATCACGGCAGCCGCAGCAGGCGAAGATCGAGGCGATCGATGCGCACGGGCCGGGCGGATCGTATCAGATATACTTCGCTGCCTTGACCCATCGGCACATCGCGATCGAGGGCCCGGCCGGCGTCGGCAAGACCGCGCTCGCCGAGCGGCTCGCGACACGGCTCGACGCGGCGTTGGTGGTCGACGAGTCGGCCAACCCGTTCGACGGCGACGCCCAGGGCGGCCGGTCGGGGGCCGCCTTCCAGGCGCAGCTGTTCCGTCTGCTCACGCGGCACCGCCAGCAGTCGACGCTCAAGCAGGCCGACCTGTTCGCGCAGGCGACCGTGAGCGACTACCTGTTCGACAAGGACAAAATCTACGCCTACCAGACGCTCGACGACAACGAGCTGTTCATCTATCAGCGGCTGTTCGAGCTGCTGAGCGCCGACATCGCCCCGCCCGACCTCGTCATCTACCTGCAGGCGCCGACCGACGTGCTCCGCCGCCGCATCAAGGAGCGCCGGGATCCCCGCGCCCGGGCCGCGTCACTCGATCGCCTGGCCGAGGTGAACGAGGCCTTCAACCACTTCTTCTTCCACCACACGGCGACGCCGCTGCTGGTGGTCGAGACCTCGCAGCTGGACCTGACCTGGCCCGACGCCACGCTCGACGACCTGGTCCGCCAGATCGACGGGATGAGCCGCGGCACCCGTTATTACGTGCCCCGGGGCTGAGCCCTGGGCGAAGCCCGCGGCGCAGCCCGGGGCGGAGCCCGAGGCAGTGTGCCGAAACCGCTATACTCTGCCTTCGATGGCGTGGTTCAAGCGTGACCGGAAGCCGATAGCGGCGCAGGCCGAGAAATCGAGCCGGGTGCCCGAGGGCACCTGGGTGAAGTGCCCGGAGTGCAGCCAGGCGATCTTCAACAAGGACCTGGCGGCGAACCTCCACGTCTGCCCCAAGTGCGCGCACCACTTCCGCCTCGGCTCGCTCGACCGGCTGCGCAGCCTGTTCGACGGCGAGGAATGGGTCGAGCACGACGCCGGCCTGCGCTCGACCGATCCGCTCGCCTTCATCGACACCAAGCCCTACACCCAGCGCCTGAAGGCGGGGGCCAAGGCGACCGGCATGCTCGACGCCGTCGTCTGCGCGACCGGCCGCATCGACGGCATCAAGACGTCGGTCGCGGCGATGGAGTACAGCTTCATCGGCGGCAGCATGGGCGTCGTCGTCGGCGAGAAGATCACCCGGGCCATCGAGCGCGCCATCCCGGCACGGCAGCCGGTCGTCATCGTGTCCTGCTCGGGCGGGGCCCGGATGATGGAAGGCATCCTCTCGCTGATGCAGATGGCCAAGGTCAGCGCCGCGCTGGCCCGCCTCAGTCAGGCCCGGCTGCCCTACATCTCGGTGCTCACCGACCCGACCACCGGCGGCGTCACCGCCAGCTACGCGATGCTGGGCGACGTCAACGTCGCCGAGCCCAAGGCGCTCATCGGCTTCGCCGGCCCGCGCGTCATCGAGCAGACGATCCGGCAGACGCTGCCCGAGGGGTTCCAGCGCAGCGAGTTCCTGCTCGCGCACGGCATGCTGGATCTCGTCGTCGATCGGCGCGAGATGAAGGCGACCATCGGCCGCCTGCTGCACCTGTTCATCGACGACGCGGCGCCGACGCGGCCCGTGCCCGAGGCCGCCCCGGCGGCATCGGTCGTCTGATCCGCTGAACCGGCGCGTGGCCGCCTTCGACCGACTCCTCGATCCCGACCGTGCGAGCTGGAAGCTCGACCTGTCGCGCATCCGCGTGCTGGTGGCGGCCCTCGACCACCCCGAGCGCGCCTGCCCCACCGTGCTCATCGCCGGCACCAACGGCAAGGGATCGGTCGCGGCGATGGTCGAGCGCGCCCTGCGGGCGGCCGGGCTGCGGACCGGACGCTACACCTCGCCGCATCTGGTGCGGCCGGAGGAACGGATCGCCATCGACGGCGTCCCCGTCGACGGCGCCGCCTTCGACCGGGCGATCGAGGACGTCCTCGCCGTCGAAGCGACGTGCCTCGCCGACGGCCGCCTCGCCGAGCGGGTGACGTTCTTCGAGGCGATGACCGCCGTCGCTTACGAGGTGCTGCGGCGGGCGCGGGTCGACGTCGCGGTCATCGAGGTCGGCCTCGGCGGCCGTCTGGACGCCACGAACGTCTGTGATCCCGTGGCCACTGCGATCGTGTCGGTCGATCTGGATCATCAGGGGTGGCTGGGCGACACGCGGGCCGCGATCGCGGCTGAAAAGGCCGCCATCGCGCGGCCTGGCGTGCCCCTCGTCGTCGGCGATCTCACCGATGAGGCGCTCGATGCGGTCGTCGCCACGGCCGAGGCGGCCGGTGCGCCGCTCGTCTACGCCGCGGAAGGCGTGGAGTGCGTGGTGAGCGGCGCCGCCGACGGCCGACTGACGCTCGTGCTCGACACGGCGACGCGGACCTACGGCCCGGTGCGGCTCGCCCTCGCCGGCGACCACCAGGTCTCCAACGCGTTCGTGGCGGTGGCGCTGCTCGAGGCGCTCGACGACGCCGGTATCCACGTCGATCGCCGCGCCGTCGAGACCGGCCTTGCCGATGCGCGCTGGCCGGGGCGGCTCGATCGCGTGGCGCTCCCCGACGGCCGGCGCGCGCTGCTCGATGCCGCGCACAACGCCGCGGGCGCGCGGGCACTGGCCGCCTGGCTCGTTGGCACGACGCCGGCCGCGCCGCCAACGCTCGTGTTCGCCGCCGCCGGCGACAAGGACGTCGCCGGCATGATCCGCGCGCTCGCGCCGGCCGTCGGTGACATCGTCGTCACCGCGTTCGCCGATGCACGGGCGATCGGCGCCGACGCGCTCGCGGTCCAGGTCCGGGCCGCGCTCGCCGAGGCCGGGGGCCGCGTCGAACGCGTCCACGTCGCGGCCACGACCGCCGCGGCGCTCGAGACGGCGTGGCGGCTCTCGCGCGACATCGTCGTCGCCGGATCGATCTTCCTGCTCGGCGAAGCGTATCCGCTCATTGGTCGGCCCGACCCGTTCGAGGCTGGCCGATTCGAAGCGGGCTCGTCCGACACGGGGAGCTGAGCCGCATGGCAGTGCTATCCTGCGGCGTCGTGCCCGTTGGTTCCCGCCCGCTCGTGCGCGCGCTCGTCGCGCTCGTCTTCCTCATCGTGACCGCGTCGCGCGCCGGTGCCCAGGCGCCAAAGCCAGCGGCGCCGGCGGCGCCCGGGGCGGCCGACATCCGTCTCGGCTCCGCCGCCCGCCAGGAGCGCCTCGGCCTGCACCACATCCGCTACTCGGGCGCGGTCGAGATCGAGCTGGTGGCGCAAGGCATCCGCTTCTCGGCCGACGTCGCCGACTACTACGACGACCAGCACCGCCTGGTCGCCGTCGGCAACGTGGTGTTCGTCACCCCGTCGAGCCGCATCTCGGCCGACAAGGCCGACTTCGACACCCGGTCGCGCACGGGGACGTTCTTCAACGCCTTCGGGTCGGCGTCGGTCAGCGACAAGGTCGACAAGAGCTTCTTCGGCGGCCAGGAGCCGGACGCGTTCTTCTATGGCGAGACGATCGAGAAGATCGGCGTGGACCGGTACCGCATCCACAAGGGTGCGTTCACGACCTGCGTCCAGCCGACGCCGCGCTGGGAAGTCGCCGCCGGCACGGTCACGCTGACCGTCGACAAGCGCGCCGTGCTGAAGCACGCCGTCCTCAAGGTCAAGGACGTGCCGCTGTTCTACGTCCCGGCGATGTACTACCCGATCAACAAGGAGGACCGGTCGACCGGCTTCCTGCTGCCCGTCTACGGCACGTCGACCATCCGCGGCACGTCCTTCAGCAACGCCTTCTTCTGGGCCATCAACCGCAGCCAGGACGTCACCCTGATGCACGACTGGTTCACCAGGACCGGCCAGGGCTACGGCGGCGAGTACCGCTACGTCGCGGCGGCGGGGTCGAACGGCGAGTTCCGCATGTATCGCCTCAACGAGCGCGAGAGCACGTTCCAGCAGAACGGCTCGGCCATCACCCAGCCGGCCCGCAAGAGCTTCGAGATCCGCACCAACGTCGTGCAGAGCCTTCCCGGGGGGTTCAAGGCCCGGGGCAGCGTCGACTACTTCAGCGACGTGACGGTCCAGCAGCAGTATCAGATGGACCTCTACAACGCGACGCTGCGCACCCGCAACTACCAGGGCAACGTGTCGGGCTCGCTCGGCCGGGGCAACTCGATCAGCGGGACCTACGGGATCAACGAGATCTTCTACGGCGACGTCGACTCACAGACGATTGGCGGCACGCCGCGCATCCAGTACAACCGGGCCCTGACCAAGCTCGGGGCGCTGCCGCTCTACTTCACCGCCAACGGCGAATACGCCAACATCGTCCGCTACGACAGCTCCGGCGACGTCAAGATCAACGACCAGGGCCTGACCCGCTACGACATCAGCCCCTCGCTGCAGTTCCCGCTGACGAAGTGGCCGTTCCTGTCGGTGCGCTCGTCGGTCACGTGGAAGAACACCTACTGGACCGAGAGCGTCGGCACCAACCTGCGGCAGGTCGACGAGCCGCTCTTCCGACAGTACTTCGACATGCGCGCCAGCGTCACCGGCCCGGTCCTGACCAAGGTCTGGCAGACGCCGGACACCGGCTACGCCGAGCGCTTCAAGCACGTCGTCGAACCGGAGTTCGTGGTCCAGCGCACCACCCAGTTCGACGACTACGACCGGATCGTCAAGATCGACCCGGCCGACTACGCCTTCGGCGGCACCACCCGGGTGACCTACGGCGTGACGAACCGCTTCCTCGCCCGCCGGCGGGCCGGCGCGGACGGGGCCCCGGCGCCGCGCGTCCGCGAGTTCCTCAACATCGGGCTGCAGCAGTCCTACTACTCGGACGCGCGCGCCAGCACCGTCGACGGCGCCTACGCCGGCGGCTTCTACGGCAAGCCGCCGAGCAATTTCTCGCCGATCGCGTTGTCGGTGCGGGCCAACCCCACCAACGCCGTCGGCGCGTCGCTCCGCCTCGAGTTCAACGAGGAGGCCGGCGAGTTCGAGACCATCCAGGCAAACGGCACCGTCAACCTCGGTGACTGGCTGCAGACGACCGGCGGCTGGAGCCAGCGCAAGTACCTGCAGATCGTCGACCCGCTGTTCCGGCCGCCGAACAACTTCCTCAGCTCGCGCACCAACGTGAACCTGGGCCGCAGCCACATCGGCGGCGCCTACCACTTCGACGTCAACCTGTCGGACAAGAGCCTGGTGCAGCAGCGGATCGGCTTCTTCTACAATGCTCAGTGCTGCGGCGTGGGCATCGAGTACCAGGCGTTCAACTACCCCAACCAGAGCCGCTTCATCGTGTCGAAGGACCGCCGCTTCAACATCTCGTTCACGCTCGCCGGCGTCGGCTCCTTCTCCAACATCCTCGGCGCCTTCGGCATCGGCCAGGGCGCGACCGGCATGTCGGGCGGGCGGGCCTACTAGCGGAGAGCGCAGCATTCCGTACATGATCAACGTTCTCGTCACCGGCGGCGCCGGCTTCATCGGCAGCAACTTCGTGCGCTACGCCATCGCGGCGCACGCCGACTGGCACGTCACCACGCTCGACAAGCTGACCTACGCCGGCCGCCTCGAGAACCTCAAGAGCCTCGACGGCCACCCGCGGCACACCTTCGTGCACGGCGACATCGCCGACGCGGCGATCGCCGCGCCGCTGGTCCAGGCCGCCGACTACGTCGTCCACTTCGCCGCCGAGACGCACGTCGATCGCTCGATCCGCGAGGCCGGCGAGTTCATCAAGACCGACGTCATCGGCACCTTCGTGCTGCTCGAAGCGGCGCGCCAGGCGCCGAACCTGAAGCGGTTCGTGCAGATCTCGACCGACGAAGTCTACGGGTCGGTGCCGGAAGGCTCGAGCCGCGAGACCGACGAGCTGAGGCCGCGCAACCCCTACTCGGCGAGCAAGGCCGGGGCCGACCGCCTCGCCTACAGCTTCTGGGCGACCTATGACGTGCCGGTCATCATCACGCGCGCCTCGAACAACTACGGCCCGAACCAGTTCCCCGAGAAGGTCATCCCGCTCTTCATCACCAACCTGATCGACGGCCTGCCGGTGCCGCTCTACGGCGACGGGCAGAACGTCCGCGACTGGCTGCACGTCGAGGACCACTGCCGCGGCGTCGACATGCTGCTCAGCGCGAGCGAGCCCGGCGAGGTCTACAACATCGGCGGCGGCAACGAGGTGAAGAACGTCGACCTCACCTACCGCCTGCTCGAGCTCGTTGCGGCAGCCCACGTCGCTGATTCAGCCGGTCAGCGATCGGCCCGGCCACGATCGCCGGTATTCGCTCGACACCTCGAAGCTGCAGGGGCTCGGCTGGCGTCCGAAGCACGACTTCGAGGAAGGCCTGGCCCAGACGGTCGCCTGGTACCGCGAGAACGAGTGGTGGTGGCGCCCGATCAAGGAACAGGACGCCGCCTTCAAGGCCTACTACCAGGCGCAGTACACCGATCGCCCCAAGCCCTGACCACCGGCGTGCCTGAATCCAGCTCCCGGTTTGTGAGATGAATTCCTGCGTGCTCGTCACCGGCGGCGCCGGCTTCGCCGCGGGGCACCTGTTCGATCGGCTGCTGACGCCGGACGCGGACGAGGCCGCGCCGCGCATCGTCGCCTGGCATCGCCCCGGCGGACATCCGCCGCCGGCCGTCGCCCCCGACATCACGTGGCGCGGCGTCGACCTGCTCGACGCCGACGCCGTGCACGCGGCGATCGCCGCCGATCCGCCGGATCACGTCTACCACCTCGCCGGCGCGACCCACCAGGGCAAGTCGTTCGCGCAGCCGGCCGACGTCCTGCGCGTCAACGCGATGGGCACGGATCACCTGCTGCGCGCACTGGCCAGGCACGCGCCGCACGCGCGGGCGCTGGTCACGAGCACCGGGTTCGTCTACCAGCCCGGCGACACCGCGGCCAGCGAGGACACGCCACTGCGGCCGGCGAGCCCCTACGCGCTGAGCAAGCTGGCGCAGGAGATGGTGGCCCGCCACGCCGGCGCCACCACGCCGGTCGAGGTCATCGTCTGCCGCCCGTTCAACCACCTCGGGCCGCGCCAGAGCGCCGACTACTTCGCGCCGAACTTCGCCCGGCAGATCGCGGCCATCGCCCGCGGCCTGGCCGAGCCCGTGCTGAAGGTCGGGAACCTCACGGCACGGCGCGACCTCGCCGATGTCCGCGACGTCGTCCGCGCCTACGTGGGCCTGATGGCGCGGGGCACGAGCGGCGAGGCCTACAACGTCTGCTCGGGCCGGGCCGTCGCCGTGCGAGACGTGCTCGATGGCCTCATCGCGATCTCGGGCGTCGATGTCGACGTGCAGGTGGCGCCGGAGCTGCTCCGGCCGGTCGATCAGCCGCTGCTGCTCGGAACGCGGGACAAGATCGGCGCGGCTATCGGCTGGGCGCCCGGGATTCGGCTCGAGACGACGCTCCGCGACCTGCTCGGCGAGTGGGCGGCGTTAGCCTGATCAGCGGCCCATCAGGGCGGCAATCCGCTGCTCGGTGGGCGGATGCGTGCTGAACAGCGAGAGCAGGCCGCCGGCCGAGAACGGCTTGATGATGAACATGTGCGCCGTCGCCGGGTTGGCGTCGAGCGGCAGCCGCTTCGAGCCCATCTCCAGCTTGCGCAGCGCATTCACCAGTCCGTGCGGCCCGCCCGCGATCTCCGCGCCGCCGGCGTCGGCGGCGAACTCGCGCGAGCGCGAAATCGCCGCCTGAATCAGCGTCGCCGCCAGCGGGGCCAGGATCACCATGGCGAGCAGCGCGATCGGGTTGGCGCCGCCTTCGCGATCGTCCGAGGATCGCCCGCCGCCGAAGATCGCGGCGAAGCGCGCCATCTGCGCGGCGAACATGATCGCGGCGGCAATCGTCGCGGCGACCGAGCTGATCAGGATGTCCCGATGCTTGACGTGGGCGAGCTCGTGGGCGACGACGCCGGCGAGCTCGTCCTCGCTCAGCAGCCGCAGGATGCCCTCGGTGGCCGCGACGGCCGCGTGATCGGGGTTGCGGCCGGTGGCGAAGGCGTTCGGCGACGCATCCGGGATGATGTAGACCTTCGGCATCGGCAGGCCGGCGCGCTGCGACAGCCGCTGGACGATCTGGTGCAGCGGATGGTCCGGCCCGACGGGCTGGGCCCGGTACATCGCCAGCACGATCTTGTCCGAGAACCAGTAGGAGCCGATGTTCATCACCACGGCGATGCCGAGGGCGATGACCAGCCCCGATCGGCCGCCCATCATGTCGCCGATGAAGAGCAGCAGGCCGCTCAATGCGGCGAGCAGTACGGTGGTCTTGACTGCGTTACCCATGTGTCACTTCCTAGCAACATGCGATCCGTCGGGCGGACCGCTGAGCCGGTGCCGGCCGCATCCCTGCGTCCAGACGGCACCGTCTCTCATCATAGGACGATGGCCGGCCGTCTGATCGTTCGAGCGCCGGCGCCCGCGGCGGGCACGGCTATAATCGGGACCCATGCGAGCCGTCGAAGCTGTCGTCGTGCTGGTTCTCGGAAGCACCGTCGTCGCGGCCAGGCCCGCGGCGCAGGCCCCGACGGCTCCTCCGCCGCGCCCGGCACCGGCGCCCGCCGCAGCACCCGTCACCGGCCCGGCGCGCGCGGCCGAAGCGCCCCCGACCCCGGTGACGCTCGGCGTCGCCATCTTCCCGACCGCGGTGTTCCTCGGATCGTTCAACGCCGGGCAGGGCCAGCGCTATTACCTGTTCGGCTCGACGAACAGCTTCGCCGACCTCGTCACCTATTACCGCGGGGCGCTGAAGGACCGTGGCGAACTGGTCTTCGACGCGCCGGCGGTGCACATGTTCGACACCGGCCGGTTTCGCGAGGAATCGATGGCCTTCCCGCCCAGCGTCACCATCAAGGACTACACCTGGGGCGGCAAGGGCGGCTATCTGAACCCGATCCGCGGCGGCCAGCCCGCCCGCTTCCCGACGATCATCCAGATCGTCCCGGCCCGCCGGCAGCAGGTTGGCGGCCGCCTCGGCGTGCGGACTGCCATTCGCCGCGCTGGCGCGCGGCGGCGCTCGCACGCTGGCGGCTACATCGCCTTGACGTAGATCTCGCCGCCGAACTCCCCGGCCTTCTCGCGCATCCCAGCCTCGATCGCCTCGCGCGTCTCGAGGCCCTTCGACGCCGCGTACTGCCGCACCTGCTGGGTGATCTCCATCGAGCAGAACTTCGGGCCGCACATCGAGCAGAAGTGCGCGACCTTGGCGCCGTCGGCCGGCAGCGTCTCGTCGTGGTAGGCCCGCGCCGTCACCGGATCGAGCGCCAGGTTGAACTGATCCTGCCAGCGGAACTCGAAGCGCGCCTTCGACAGCGCGTCGTCCCAGGCCTGGGCGCGCGGATGGCCCTTGGCCAGATCGGCCGCGTGCGCGGCGATCTTGTAGGCGATCACGCCCGCCTTCACGTCGTCGCGGTTGGGCAGCCCGAGGTGCTCCTTGGGCGTCACGTAGCAGAGCATCGCGGTGCCGTACCAGCCGATCATCGCGGCGCCGATCGCCGAGGTGATGTGGTCGTAGCCGGGCGCGATGTCGGTGGTCAGCGGGCCGAGCGTGTAGAACGGCGCCTCGCTGCACCACTCGAGCTGCTTCTCCATGTTCTCGCGAATCAGGTGCATGGGCACGTGGCCCGGGCCCTCGTTCATCACCTGGACGTCGTACTCCCAGGCGATGCGGGTCAGCTCGCCCTGCGTCTTCAGCTCGGCGAACTGCGCCTCGTCGTTGGCGTCGGCAATCGAGCCGGGCCGCAGCCCGTCGCCGAGCGAGAACGACACGTCGTAGGCCTGCATGATCTCGCAGATCTCGCGGAAGTGCGTGTAGAGGAAGCTCTCCTGGTGGTGCGCCAGGCACCACTTCGCGATGATCGATCCGCCGCGCGAGACGATGCCCGTCAGGCGCCGCGCCGTCATCGGCACGTAGCGCAGCAGCACGCCGGCGTGGACGGTGAAGTAGTCGACGCCCTGCTCCGCCTGCTCGATCAGCGTGTCGCGGTAGATCTCCCAGGTCAGCTCCTCGGGGCGGCCGCCGACCTTCTCGAGCGCCTGGTAGATCGGCACCGTGCCGATCGGCACCGGCGCGTTGCGCAGGATCCACTCGCGCGTCTCGTGGATGTCCCGGCCCGTCGACAGGTCCATCGCCGTGTCGGCGCCCCACAGCGTCGCCCAGCGCAGCTTCTCGACCTCGTCCTCGATCGACGAGCGCACGGCGGAGTTGCCGATGTTGGCGTTGATCTTCACGAGGAAGTTGCGGCCGATGATCATCGGCTCGAGCTCGGGGTGGTTGATGTTGGCGGGGATGATGGCGCGGCCGCGCGCCACCTCGTCGCGGACGAAGTCGGCGGCGAGGCCCTCGCGCGTGGCGATGAAGTGCATCTCGGGCGTGATCTCGCCCTTGCGCGCGTAGTGCAGCTGGGTCACCGGCCCGGTGCCGCGCAACGCCAGGCGGGTGCGCGCCTTCAGCGCCTCGCTCATGTCGGTGCCCGGCGCGGGCGGGAGGCGCCGCTCGCCCTCGACGACCGCGCGGCCGCGGATCCACTCGCGCCGCAGCTCCGGCAGGCCATCGCGGACGTCGTGCCCGACCGCGCCGCTGGTGTCGTACACGTCGAGCGCCGGCTCGCCGGCCGAGAGCGCGATGCGCCGCACCGGCACGCGGACGCCGTCGGCGCCGCCGACGTAGGCCTTGGTCGAGCCCGGAAAGTTGTCGCCGTAGTCGCCGGCGGCGGCGTCCGATACCGTTGGAACGGGCGTGGAAATCGTGGTCTTGGACATGGCTCGCTGCGATCTCCGGATGGCGGGCGCAGGCCGTGAGCCACGGCGCCGCGCTCCCTCCGCCGGTGTGAACCGGTTCAGGTTCCAAGGGTGGTGTCTCAATCCACCGCGGATGCGGCGGATACCCCTGGCGGCTGACGGCCACTATAGCACCCGGCTCGTGCGTGCGAGCATGTCCGCCGAACTGCGGCATTCTCAGCGATGCTGCGCCTCACCTCCGGCCTCGCACGGTCGCGTTCCTCGCCGTACCTCGACGCGGTGCGCGCGGCCCGACGGACGGACCATCGCCGCGCTGCAGGCGCTGCTGCGCGACGCCGCCGGCTGGCACGACCATCGCACGTCGGCGCGTGCCCGGCCGTCGCGGCGATCCAGCGGTGCACGCCTGGCGCGGATACCAGCGCTGACCGGGCCAGATGTCGCATGTGGCCACGGACCGGTGCGCGTCGCCACTCGTGACACAATGCCGGCGATGCTGGCGGCGACGCTGGCCGGGCTCACCGCCGGCCTCATCCACGTCCTCTCGGGGCCGGACCACCTGGCCGCGGTGGCGCCGCTCGCCGGCGGCCGCGGACGCGCCTGGCGCGCCGGCTTCCTGTGGGGCCTGGGGCACTCCGGCGGCGTGCTGGCGGTCGGCCTGCTGGCGCTCGCCGCTGCGCGGCGCGCTGCCGATCGACGCGCTGTCGTCGTGGAGCGAGCGCATCGTCGGCGTCACCCTCGTCGGCATCGGCCTGTGGGGCTTCACGCGCGTGCTGCGCGGCCCGATCCACTCGCACCTGCACGTCCGCGCCGCCGCCGCCGTCGGCGTGCTGCACGGCGTCGCCGGCAGCGCGCACTTCCTCGGCGTCCTGCCGGCGCTGGCGCTGCCGTCCGCGGCCGCGTCGTTCGGCTATCTGTCCGGGTTCGCGCTCGGCACGGTCGCCGCGATGAGCGGCTTCGCCGGCGGCCTCGGCCTCATCGGCGGATCGGACGACGCGCCCCGGCATCGCCGCTGGCTGCTCTCGGCATCGTCCGCGATCGCGATCGTCGTCGGCCTGGTGTGGATCCGCGGCTAGGTTCCGGACGACTCCGGAGTCATCCGCCGCCGACTTCCGGATGACTCCGGAGTCGTCCGATCACAACTTCCGCAAGATCAAGCACTTGAGGTAGAGGGTTTCCGGGACGCCGAGCAGCACCGGGTGGTCGCGGCCCTGGATGCGCTTCTCGACGATCGACACGGCGACGCCGGCGTCCGCCGCCGCGGCCCGGACGACGTCCTCGAACAGCACGTCGTCGACGTGGTGCGAGCACGTGCAGGTGACCAGGATGCCGCCGGCGTTCAGCAGGCGCAGCGCCCGGCGGTTGATCTCCTTGTAGCCGGTCAGCGCCTTGGGCACCGACGCCTTGTTCTTCGCGAAGGCGGGCGGATCCAGCACGATGGTGTCGAAGCGCTCGTCGCGCCGATCGAGCTCGTGCAGCTCGTCGAAGACGTTGACCGTCCGCACGTCGATGCCGCGGATGCCGTTCCGCGCGGCGTTGGCGTGGATGCGGGCGCTGGCGTCCGCCGAGATCTCCAGCGCCACGACGCCCGTGCAGGCCGGCGCCAGCGCCAGCGCGAACCCGCCGTCGTAGCTGAACGCGTCGAGGAGCCGGCCGTGCGCGTAGCGCAGCGCCGCCTCGCGGTTCTCGCGCTGATCGAGGAACAGGCCGGTCTTCTGGCCGCCGCGCAGGTCGACCTCGTAGCCGATGCGCCCTTCGCGGGCCGGCACCCGCTCGGGCACCGCGCCGGCGACGACGGCCACCTCCGGCTCGAGCCCTTCGAGCGCGCGGACCTTGGCGTCGTTGCGCACCAGGATGCCGGCCGGACGCAGGCGCTCGCCGAGCACGGCGACGATCTCGGGCAGCAGGCGCTGGGTCGCCTGGGACAGGGTCTGGACCACGAGGTAGTCGCCGTAGCGGTCGACGACCAGCGACGGCAGCAGATCGCCTTCGCCGTGCACGACGCGGTAGGCGGTCGCGTCGATGCCCAGCGACTCGCGGAACCGGATCGCCTGGTCGAGGCGGGCGCGCAGGAAATCCGGCGCGACCGCGGCGCCGCCGGCGGTGAGCAACCGCAGCGAGATCTGTGAACGATCGCTGTAGAAGGCCGATCCGAGCGGCCGGCCCCTTGGCCCGACGACGTCGACCACGTCGCCCGGCGCCGCCGACACCTCGCTGACATCGGACCGGTAAATCCAGACGTGACCAGACTTTGCGCGCTCTACGCCGCGAGGCGTGACGACCACGGACGGCATCGGTCCGTATAGTACAATGCGCCGTCTATGCGCGTTGCGATTGGGGCCGACCATGCGGGCTTCGAGCTGAAGGACATCATCAAGCAGACGCTCGACGAGTTGCGCGTCGCCTACCGGGACTTCGGCACCGACTCGGACGACTCCGTCGACTACCCGGACTACGCCGCCAGGGTGGGCCGCGTCGTCGCCGCCGGTGAGTTCGACCGCGGCATCCTGATCTGCGGCACCGGCATCGGCATGGCGCTGGCCGCCAACAAGATCGCCGGCATCCGCGCCGCACCCGTCCTCGACCTCGAGTCGGCGCGGCTGTCACGGGAGCACAACAACGCCAACGTGCTCGCCATCGGCGCCCGGGTGACGCCGCCCGAGCGCGCCCTCGACCTCGTCCGCCTGTTCCTCAAGACCGAATTCGAAGGCGGCCGCCACGAGCGGCGCCTGCAGAAGGTGGCCGCGCTCGAGCAGGGCGCGCTCGCCGCAAAGACAAACGCTTGACGAACGCTTGACCCGCGCTTGACCGGCGCCTCATGGCGCCCGCCCCGAGTTTCCATGTCCACCACCACGCACGACGCCGTCCGCACCGCCTTCTCCCGCACGCTCGCCGAGACCGATCCCGAAATTTTCCACACCGTCCATCGCGAGGTGGCGCGGCAGAACAGCGGGCTCGAGCTGATCGCGTCGGAGAACTTCGTCAGCCTGGCCGTGCTCGAAGCGGCCGGCACGGTGCTGACCAACAAGTACGCCGAGGGCTACCCCGGACGCCGCTACTACGGCGGCTGCGAGGAGGTCGACGTCGCCGAGTCGCTGGCCATCTCCCGGGCCAAGGCGCTGTTCGGGGCCGAGCACGCCAACGTCCAGCCGCACTCGGGCGCGCAGGCCAACATGGCGGTGTTCCTCGCCACGTTGAAGCCGGGCGACACCGTGCTGGGCATGAACCTGGCGCACGGCGGCCACCTGACCCACGGGCACCCGCTGAACTTCTCGGGCAAGCTCTACACGATCGTCCCCTACGGCGTCCGCGCCGAGGACGAGCGCATCGACTACGACGAGATCGCCCGGCTGGCGCACCAGCACAAGCCGAAGCTGGTGGTGATCGGCGCCTCGGCGTATCCGCGCGTCATCGATTTCGCGCGCATCGCCGCGGTCGCACGCGAGGTCGGGGCGCTGGTGATGACCGACATGGCCCACATCGCCGGCCTGGTCGCGACCGGCCAGCACCCGAGCCCGGTGCCGCACTCCGATTTCGTCACCACCACGACGCACAAGACGCTGCGCGGGCCGCGCGGCGGCCTGGTGCTCTGCAAGGCGCAGCACCAGAAGGAGCTCGACAAGGCCGTGTTCCCGGGCGTCCAGGGCGGTCCGCTGATGCACGTGATCGCGGCCAAGGCGGTCTGCTTCAAGGAAGCGGCCGAACCGGCCTTCACGACCTACCAGAAGCAGATTGTCGCCAACGCGGCGCGGCTGGCGCAGGCGCTGTCCGGCCAGGGCTTCCGGCTGGTCAGCGGCGGCACGGACAACCACCTGATGCTCGTCGACGTGTTCTCGAAGGGTCTGACGGGCAAGGTCGCCGAGGCCGCGCTCGGCCAGGCCGGCATCACGGTCAACAAGAACGCCATCCCGTTCGACAAGAACCCGCCGATGGTGGCGAGCGGCATCCGCGTCGGGACGCCTGCGGTCACCACGCGCGGACTGCGCGAGGCGGAGATGGATCGCGTCGCGTCGCTGTTCGCCCGTGCCCTGGCGGCGCCGGAAGATGCGTCGACGCTGGCCGCGGTGAAGGCCGACGTCGAGGTGCTCTGCGCCGAGTTCCCGCTCTACCCCACCGGCCTCCACCTCGCGACCCGCTGACGATCCGCTGATGTCGCTCGGCGCCCGCGTCGACGCGATCTTCAGCCCCGACGGCCCGCTGGCGGCGACGCTCGTCGCCTTCGAGCCGCGCGACGGCCAGCGCCGCATGGCCGCGGCGGTCGCCGACACCCTCGAGGACGGCGGCGTGCTCCTCGTCGAGGCGGGCACCGGCACCGGCAAGACGCTCGCCTACCTCGTGCCGGCGATCCTCAGCGGCCAGCGCGTGGTGGTGTCGACCGGCACCAAGAACCTGCAGGAGCAGATCTTCACGAAGGATCTGCCGCTGCTCGCCCGCGTGCTGCCGGTGTCGTTCACGGCCACGTGCATGAAGGGCCGTGGCAACTACCTCTGCCTGCAGCGCTACGAGGTCTTCAAGGAATCGCCGGCGCTGCGCACCGACGTCGATCGCGTGCACTTCGCCCTGATCGACGCCTGGGCCGAGGTCACCGACACCGGGGACCGCGCCGAGATCGACGAACTGCCCGACGACCTGCCGTTCTGGCCCCAGATCGCCGCCACCTCGGAAACCTGCGCCGGCAGCACCTGCCCGCGCTTCGCCGACTGCTTCGTCACGCGGATGCGCCAGCGCGCGGCCGAATCGGACGTGGTCATCGTCAACCACCACCTGCTCTGCGCCGATGCGTCGCTGCGCCACCACGCCTTCGGCGAAGTGATCCCGGAGAGCCCGGCGCTGGTGATCGACGAGGCCCACCAGCTCGAGGACGTCGCGACGCAGCACTTCGGGGTCGCGGTCAGCAACTACCGCGTCGAGGCGCTGGTCGACGACGCCGAGCGGGTGCTCCGCCAGGCCGACCTCGTCATGGACACGCGGCACGCCCTGCAGCGAGCGACGCTGGGACTGCACGGCGCCGGGCGCGGGTTCTTCACCGCCGTCGCCGAGGCGGCCCAGCGCGCCAGCGCCGCGGGGCCAGCCGCGACCGGTCCCCTCGCTCGCGCGCTGCGCGCCGATGCCGGACGCGGCGGTGGCGCCGCAACGGCACGCGTCCCCACGGCCCGTCGCGCGCCGGGCCTGTTCGACGACCGCGTCCGGGTGACCGCGGACACGCTGGCGCCTGCGGGCGAAGCCGGCCTGGTCCTGCTCGACGCGCTCGGCGCGCTCGCCGAAGCGGTCGGCCGCGGCGCCTCCGTGCCGGACGACGCCGCCGCGCTCGGCCGACGCGCCACCGCGCTGCGCGACGAGCTGCGCATCGTGCTGCGCGCCGACGATCCGGCCTTCGTGTTCTTCGTCGAGACGCGCGGCGCCGGCACGTTCCTGCGCGCCCTGCCAATCGAGGTGTCGGACATCGTGCGCGAGCTGGTCCTCGATCGCGCCCGTACCACGGTGCTCACGTCCGCGACCCTGACGATCGCCGGCGCCTTCGACTACGTGCGCTCGCGGCTCGGCGTGGCCGAGGCACGCGAGGCGATCCTGGCGTCGGAGTTCGATCACGCGACGCAGGCGCTGCTCTATCTCCCGCGTCAGATGCCCGACCCGCGGCAGCCCGACTTCACCAGCCGCGCCGCCGACGAGGTGATCGCGATCCTGGAGCGGACCGAGGGCCGCGCCTTCGTGCTGTTCACGAGCTATGCCTCGATGCACGCGGTGCGCGAGCGCGTCGCCCGCGCGCTGCCCTATCCGATGCTGACGCAGGGCACGGCGCCGCGCGGGGTGCTGCTGGAGACGTTCAAGCGGACGCCGAACGCGGTGCTGTTCGCGACGTCGAGCTTCTGGCAGGGCGTCGACGTCGTCGGCGACGCGCTCAGCTGCGTAATCATCGACAAGCTGCCGTTCGCCTCGCCCGGCGACCCGATCGTCGCCGCCCGGCTCGAGGCGATCGCGGCGCGCGGCGGCGATCCGTTCGCGACGCTGCAGGTGCCGCTGGCGATCCTGACGCTGCTGCAGGGCCTCGGGCGCCTGCTGCGGCACCGCGAGGATCGCGGCATCCTGGCGATCCTCGATCCGCGGCTGCAGACGATGGGCTACGGCCGCCGCTTCCTGGCGTCCCTGCCGCCAGCGCCGATCACGCGGACGCTCGACGACATCTCCAGGTTCATGGCGGCGACCGGGCGCGCGTGAGAGCGCGGCCGCGAGACAAGCAACGCGGTCAGCGGGCGCGGCGGAGCTCGCGTGCGGCGCTGGCGGCCGCCCACGACTTCCCCGAGCAGCCCGTCGACGGCGTCGATCAGCTCTTCCGGCATGAACGGCTTGGCCAGGAAGGCCGAGCCTTCGGGCAGCCGCTGATCCGGGAAGACGGCCTCGGGGTAGAACCCCGAGATGAAGAGCGTCGGCAGTCCCGGCCGCCCCTCCCGGACGCGGTCGCAGACCTCGGCGCCGCTCAGCCCTGGCATCATGACGTCGGTCAGCAGCAGATCGAGCGCGCCCTGATGGGCGTCCAGGACGGTCAGCGCGTCGGCGCCGTCCTTGGCCTCGAGCACCGCATCGCCTTCGAGCTCGAGCAGGAGCCGAACGACGTGCCGGACCACGGGGTCGTCCTCGACGAGCAGGATGGTGCGCCGAATCCGCACATCTGCGGTGGGGTCGCTGCCGGCCGGCAGGTCTCCGTTGGGGGGTGACAAGCGCTCGTCCTCCGAGGAGTCGTCCCCGGGGGCGAAGGCGGCGGCGAAGCGTGCTGAGCGAAGCATGGCTTCAGGGGTCCCTGGGTCGTCCGTCTGAGGGGTAAACGAAACGCCGGGGCCAACCGAACAGCCCCGGTTGGGCGGGGCCGGCCGGCCGCCCGGGCGGATGCGCGCAACGTCAAAACAACGGGTGTATGCTCCCGGTGCGCGCGCAGGGCGCGGAACCGACAAAGCGGAGGCAATCGTGATGCAGTGGGGGAAGTCGCAGCGGAGCATGCTCGGGCTGCTGGTCGTTCTGGTGGCCTGGGCGACCCCGGGTTTCGCCCAATCGACGGGCATGGTCAAGGGCAAGGTCGTCGACTCGGCCAACCAGATCGTCGAAGGGGCCACGGTCATCCTCGAGACCAAGGACAGCGGCGCCCGCCGCTTCAAGGTCACGACCAACAAAAAGGGTGAGTACATCCAGATCGGCCTCCAGCCCGGCAGTTGGACGATCACCGCCTCGAAGGATGGCGTCGGCGAAGCGAAGACCGACATCCGGATCACCCTCGGCGCGAGCGAGCAGATCGACCTGACGCTGGGCAAGGCCGGCGCGGCCGGCGGTCCGGCCATGTCGAAGGAGGAAGCCGCGAAGCTGGACGCGATGCAGAAGGCCTTCGACGAAGGCATCAAGCTCACCCAGGCCGGCAAGCTCGACGAAGCCATCGCCAAGTTCATGGAGGCGAAGGCCGTCAACCCGGACTGCTTCGCCTGTCAGTTCAACATCGGGCTGTCGTACGCGGCGAAGAAGGACGTGCCGAAGGCCGAGGAGGCGTTCCTCGCCGCCAGCGCGCTCAAGCCGGAATCGCCCGAGCCGTTCAACCAGATGGCGAACATGTACAACGCCAACAAGCAGTACGACAAGGCGGCGCAGATGGCCGCCGAGGCCTCGAAGCGCTCGGGCGGCGCGACCGGCGGCGGCGCCAGCCCCGAGAGCCTGTTCAACCAGGGCGTCGTGCTGTGGAACGGGCAGAAGTACGCCGAGGCCAAGGTGCAGTTCGAGGCGGCGGTGAAGGCCAAGCCGGACTACGCCGACGCGCACTACTGGGTCGGAATGGCGAGCCTCAACACCGGCGCGATGCCGGCCGCGCGCGCCTCGTTCGAGAGTTATCTGAAGTACGCGCCCACCGGTCAGTACGCCGAGCAGGTGAAGACGTTCCTGGCTCAGCTGCCGAAGTGACGGACTCACCCGCCGCGGCGATCATCGCCGCCAACCTCGCGGCGGTGCGGGAACGCATCGCCCGCGCCGCCGAGGCGAACGGCCGGACCGCGGACGCGGTCCGGCTCGTCGCCGTCTCGAAGACCTTCGGCCTGGATGCCATCCGCGCCGCGATCGACGCCGGCCATCGCGACTTCGGCGAGAACCGCGTCCAGGAAGCGCTGCCCAAGATCGAGGCGCTGGCCCCGGGACACCCCGACCTCCGCTGGCACCTGATCGGCCACCTGCAATCGAACAAGGCGCGCAAGGCCGGCCGGCCGTTCGACGCGATCCACTCCGTCGATTCGATCGACCTGCTGCGCCGCCTGGACGACGCGGCGGCCGAGGGCCGGCGGCAGCCGCAGTTCCTGGTCCAGGTCGATCTGGCCGGTGAGGCCACCAAGTTCGGCGCCCCGCCGGACGAGGCCAGGACCATCGTGCGCGAGGCGACGACGCTCAAAGCCGGCCGCCTGGTCGGGCTGATGACCCTGCCGCCGTTCTACGACGACCCGGTCGCGGCGCGGCCGGTGTTCGCGCGGCTGCGGGCGTTCCGCGACGAGCTGGTCGCCGAGGGCATCCCGGCGGCACAGCTCGCCGAGCTGTCGATGGGCATGAGCCACGACTTCGAGGCGGCGATCGCCGAGGGTGCGACCATCGTCCGCGTCGGCAGCGCGATCTTCGGCGCCCGCGCCAAACCCTGATTCAACGCGCTCAGGGACGAAGGCGCCGGTGGATGCGCAGGCCTTCCCCGCCGACGCGCAGCTCGGTCTCGAGCCGGTACTCCTCGGCGAACCACGGCTCGGCGAGGAACGTGTTCAGGCCGGCGCCTGACTTCTCGAGGATGTAGTCGGGCCGTGCCTCGCGGAACGCACGGCCGAAATCGTGTACGCGGACCGCCGGCGCGACCGACGGATCGATGAGGCCGAGCGAATCGACCATCGGCCGACCGCCGTAGAAGCCGATATAGCCGATCTCGTAGTACCCGACGCGGCTGCGCGGCCGCGTCTGCGTCGCCAGCCAGTGGCCGGCCTCGATGTAGAGGCGGACGGTGTCGTTGAGGCGCGACGTCCGCGGCAGCGCCGCGAGGGGCGGCAGCGAGATCGCGAGCGCCGCGGCGATCACGGCCACGGCCGGCACCGGCCATCGCGCGGCATCCGGCCGGCTCACGGCCGACACCAGCCACTCGATCGCCCGCGCCAGCCCGGCGCCACCGAGGATGCACAGGCCCAGCGCCGCCGGCGCCGCATACCAGTGGTAGAACGGCACCCGCAGCAGCGCGTAGGCCACGGTGAACGCCGCGGTCCACGCCAGCAGCGGCAGGAGCGGCCGCAGCCGCCAGATGGCGGCGACACCGGCGGCGATCCACAGCCACAAGGTCGGTGGCGTCACCGGCGCGAAACCGAGATTCGGGCGCGTGGCGTCCCACAGGAACAGGCGGAGCCAGTCGATGAGGCCGCGGCTGAAGGTGCCCCACAAGCCGCTGTCCCGCTGCGCGAGCTTGGCCGGCAGGGTCGACGGCAGCGGCGTGCCGTAGGCGTGCCACGCCAGGACGAGAAACGGCAGCAGTACGCCGGCGGCCAGGACGCCCTCGCGCCACGGCCAACGGCGGCCGCGAACGGCCATGGTGGCCAGCACCGCGGCGATGGCCAGCACGCCGTCGGGCCTGCGTGACGGCGGCGAGCGCGGCGAGGACGGCGGCGAGCGCCGGGTGTCCGCGGCGCTCGGCCAGGAACGCGCCGGTCACGAGCGCGAGGAGGAACGGCATCTCGCCGCCGAACGTGACGAACAGCAGCGGGCTGGCCGCGTAGAGCAGACCAGCCGCGACGCCGGCGCGCCAGCCTCGCGCGGCCTCATTCGGGTCGGCGTCGGCGGCGCCGAGCGCCGGCAGCATCAGGCCGGTCGCGAACATCGAGGCGCACGAGGCGACGCCGGAGATGGCCGGGATGCGGTCCGGTCCGACCAGCCATCCGAACGCGGCCAGCAGCATGCCGTAGAGCGCCGCGGTGCTGCCCAGGTGCCATTCGCCCGGGTTGTAGACGAAGCCATGGCCGGAGGCCAGGTTCGCCGCCATCCGGTAGGTGATGAACGCGTCGTCGTAGGTGTAGAGCCCGCCGGCGTAAGCGACCCAGCCGGTGACCGCGATCAGCGCGCCCAGCGCGAGGGCACGCTCGAGGCGTGTGGATCGAACGGCGATGGTCGCGCCGGGAGTCGCGAACGGAGGGATCAACGGCGCCATCTTACAGGGGCTTTTGCTGGTCGATGGCGTCCGCCAAGGCCACCCGCCGGGCGTCGGCGCACCGACAGGGCTGACGCGCGGGCGCCAGAAAACCGTCGGCGCCAGAACGACGGATCGGCGGCATCCTCGCGTGCTTTCCGGGCACTTCCGTGCAGTCTCGCGCAGGCGACGCGGACGCGGCCGCCCGGAACGGTGCTTGCTTTTACGCTTCTGCGCGGGGACGCACGGAAGGCCCCGAAGGAGCTCTCGATGAAGGTGACGCCACTCGATCTGCGCCAGGCCCAGTTCCGATCCAAGCTCCGTGGCTTCGACCCGGACGAGGTCACGCCGTTCCTGGCCGACGCGGCCTACGAGCTCGAACAGGCCCTCAAGGAGATCGACCGGCTGCGTCAGGAAGCGGCGCGCACAGGAGGTCATCCTCGACGAGTTCCGCGAGCGTGAGAACGCCCTGCGCAACACGCTCCTCACCGCGCAGCGGCTCGCCGATCAGATCAAGGAGAATGCCGAGGTGGAGTCGAAGACCATCCTCCGCGAGGCCGAGAGCCGCGCCGACCTGCTCCTGCAGAAGGCGCAGAGCCGGCTGACCGAGCTCGATCGCGACATCAACGAGATGCGCGTGCGCCGCCGCGACGTGGAGGGCTCGCTCGAAGCGTCGATCGCCTCCCTCTCCTACGCCCTCGACTTCATGCGGACCCAGGATCACCAGTCCGAGCGCGACGAGAAGCTCCTGCTGCACCGGCCGAAGCTGGACGCGACGACCGCGCAGGTCCCCGTCGCCCGCCCCGCCTAGCGGCCTGTTGGCGGCCGCGCGCCCACGCACGGCCGCACCCCTTCGGCTAGGCTGATCGGCACATGCCGACGGCGGTGCTGATCCACGTCAGAGTCATCCCCCGCGCCCGCCGCACCGAGATCTCGGGGCGGCGCGGCGACGCGATCCTGGTGCGCCTGGCGGCGCCGCCGGTCGACGGCGCGGCCAACGACGCGCTGATCGCGTTCCTCTCCGATCGGCTGGGGATTCCGCAGCGGCGGATCGCGATCGCCCGCGGCGGCACCGCGCGGGACAAAACGATCGCGATCGACGGGCTGTCGCCCGGCGAGATCGCGCGCCGTCTCGGGATCGATCTCGTTACGGGGTGACCGAGCCGAAGCGCGGCGGGTCGGCTTCGACGTGGAGGACGAACACGTGCGGCATCGGCCGGCCCGGGATCGGCTTCATGACGACTTCGTAGCTCACGTCGATCGTCGTGAGCTTGACTCCGCCGGCGCCGGCCAGCTTGATGTCGAAGTCCGCCTTGGTCAGGTCGAGATCGAACGACTTGGCGATCCTCTCGGCTTTGTCGAGCACCCGCGGCAGCGGCTCGCGGCGGCCCGGATAGGTGGCGAGTTCCTTCAGCGCGTCGTGGAACTGCCAGTTCGTGTAGTAGTGCGGTACGACCTGAAACAGCGCGTTGGCGATGAGCCCGAAGATCGCGAGTTTGATGGTCAACTTCACCATTTGACAGCGTATCGGTCCGGCGCGGCCCGAAGCTTAGTGCTGGACGGACTCCGACTGCAGGCAGGATGCAGCACCGCGCCACGGCGCGCAGCGGTGACCGGCCGCGGCGCGCGTTTCAGTGCACCTGTCGGAAGAGCCGGCCCCACCGGATCGAGGTGAGGAGGCTGGCCGGCCCGGTCGCGTCGGGGTCGTAGGAGAAGTAGATCGTCATCGCCCGGCCCTTCACGTAGGCGATCGGCAGGAACCCCCAGAACCGGCTGTCCGCCGAGTCGTCGCGGTTGTCGCCCATCATGAACAGGTGGCCGGCCGGGACCGTCGCCGGCCCCCAGTTGAGCGCCTCCCGCTGGAGCCGCACATCCTCGGAGCGGGACTTGAACTTCAGGTGGTACTCGGCCTGCTCGAGCGGCCGGCCGTTGATGTAGACGGCCTTGTCGCGGATCTCCACCGTCTCGCCCGGCAGGCCGATGGTCCGCTTGATGAAGTCGCGGTCGGGGTTCTCGGGATACTTGAAGACGATGACGTCGCCGCGATGGATGTCGCGAATCGGCAGCACCGCCTGCTCGAGCCCGGTCGGGGCGCCGCCGAAGATGAACTTGTTGACCAGCAGGTGGTCGCCGATGAGGAGGTTGTCCTCCATCGAGCCGCTCGGGATCTTGAACGCCTGGACGACGAACGTGCGCACGAACAGGGCGAGGATCACGGCGATGACGATCGACTCGAAGTACTCGCGGAACGGCGACTTCTCGTAGCCTTCGCTCATGGATCAGTCTCCACCCTCGGTGCCGACCTTGAGGACGGCCAGGAACGCTTCCTGCGGGATCTCGACGGCGCCGACCCGCTTCATCCGCTTCTTGCCTTCCTTCTGCTTCTCGAGCAGCTTGCGCTTGCGGCTGATGTCGCCGCCGTAGCACTTGGCGAGCACGTTCTTGCGCAGCGCCTTGACCGACTCGCGGGCAACGATGCGCCCGCCGATGGCCGCCTGGATCGCGATCTCGAACATCTGGCGCGGGATCAGCTCGCGCATCTTCGAGGCCAGGGCGCGGCCGCGGCCGTAGGCCGTGTCCTTGTGCACGATGACCGACAGCGCGTCGACGGGATCGGCGTTGACGAGGATGTCCAGCTTGACGAGCGGCGACTCCCAGTAGCCGCTGACGTGGTAGTCGAGCGACGCGTAGCCGCGCGAGAGCGTCTTCAGCCGGTCGTAGAAGTCGAGCACCACCTCGTTGAACGGCAGCTCGTAGGTGATCAGCACGCGATCGGACGCCTTGAACTCCAGCGCCTTCTGCACGCCGCGCTTCTCCTGGCACAGCTGCAGCAGGCCGCCGACGTACTCCGACGGCGTCAGGATCACGGCGGTGATGATCGGCTCCTCGATCGCCTTGATGTGCGAGGGGTCGGGGAGCTTGGCGGGGTTGTCGACCTCGATGACGGCGCCGTCGGTCGTCGTGACGCGGTAGAGCACGCCCGGAGCGGTGGTGATGAGCTCCATGTTGAACTCGCGCTCCAGCCGCTCCTGGACGATTTCCATGTGCAGCAGCCCGAGGAAGCCGCAGCGGAAGCCGAACCCGAGCGCGAGCGACGTCTCGGGCTCGAAGACGAAGGCCGAATCGTTGAGGCGCAGCTTCTCGAGCGCCTCGCGCAGCTCGGCGTAGGCGTGGCTCTCCGTCGGGTAGAGCCCGGCGAACACCATCGGCTTCATCTCGCGGAAGCCGGGGAACGGCGATGCCGTGCGCCGGGCCGTCTCGGTGACCGTGTCGCCGATCTTGGCGTCGGTCACGTTCTTGATTCCGGCGACCAGGAAGCCGACCTCGCCGGCGCCGAGCGAGTCGATCGCCAGCGGCCGCGGCGACAGGACACCCAGCGCCTCGACCTCGTAGTCCTGCTGCGCGATCATGAGGCGGACCTTCATGCCCGGCCGGATGACGCCGTCGAGGACGCGGATCAGCACGACGACGCCGCGGTACGCGTCATACCAGGAATCGAAGATCAGGGCCTTGAGCGGCGCGTCGTAGTCGCCCTTGGGCGGCGGCATGCGCTCGACGATCGCCTCGAGGGCATCGACCACGCCGATGCCAGACTTGGCCGACGCCAGGACCGCGCGCGACGCGTCGAGGCCGATGATCTCCTCGATCTGGCGCCTGGCCTCCTCGACCTGCGCGCCGGGCAGGTCGATCTTGTTGATCACCGGCACGATCTCGAGGCCGCCGTCGACCGCGAGATAGGCGTTGGCCAGCGTCTGCGCCTCGACGCCCTGGGAGGCGTCGACCAGCAGCAGCGCGCCTTCACAGGCGGCGAGCGACCGCGTCACCTCGTACGAGAAGTCGACGTGGCCGGGCGTGTCGATCAGGTTGAGGACGTAGGCCGTGCCGTCCTTGGCCGTGTAGTTCAGGCGCACCGCGTGCGCCTTGATGGTGATGCCCCGCTCCCGCTCCAGGTCCATGCTGTCGAGGTGCTGGGCCTCGAGCTCGCGCGCCTGGAGGGCGCCGGTGGTCTCGAGGAAACGGTCCGCCAGCGTCGACTTGCCGTGGTCGATGTGGGCGATGATCGAGAAATTGCGTATCTGCTGAAGATCCATTGCGGGGCGACGCGGGGCGCCGAGTCCCGCAATTGTACCGCACGCTGCCGCCCGCGTGCGGACGCCGCGCCCAGCGCCGCGTGACGAATGGCGAGGACGGAGTCCGGAGCCGTCGTCAGGCCGACGCGCGAAGGCGTGTCGGCAAATAGCTGACCGCACGCCCAAAGGGCGGCCCGCGAGCGCGCGTGAGAGCGCGCTCGCCAGACCAGCAACGCCGGCCTAGCGGCGGTCGAGCGGGAGCCAGCCCTGGGGGTAGGTCGGGCCGGTGTAGTCGGCCCGCGGGCGGATCAACCGGTTGTTGGCGAGCTGCTCGAGGACGTGCGCCGTCCATCCCGAGACGCGGCTGACCGCGAAGATCGGCGTGAACAGGGCGATCGGGATGCCGAGCGTGTGGTAGGTCGACGCCGAGTAGAAATCGACGTTCGGGTTCAGCTTCTTCTCGCCCTTGACCAGCGCCTCGATGCGCTCGGACATCGCGTACCAGCGCGGCTCGCCGGCTTCCGCGCCGAGCGCCTTCGACATGCGGCGCAGGTGCGTCGCCCGCGGATCCTCGGTGTGGTAGACGCGGTGGCCGAAGCCCGGGATCTTCTCTTTCTTCGCCAGCTTGCCGCGGATCGCGCTCTCGATGCGCTCCGGCGTGGCGTCGGCGCCGAGCTCGAGCAGCAGGCGCATGACGTCGGCGTTGGCGCCGCCGTGCAGCGGGCCCTTGAGCGCGCCGATGCCGCCGACGACCGCGGAGTGGACGTCCGAGAGCGTCGCCGCGATGACGCGGGCGGCGAACGTCGAGGCGTTCAGCTCGTGGTCGGCGTGCAGCGTCAGCGCGATGTCGAAGGCCTTGACAGCGGTCGGCTTGGGCCGATCGCCGGTCAGCATGTAGAGGAAGTTGGCGGCGTGCGACAGCGCCGGATCGGGCGCGACGAGGCCCTTCCCGGCCTCGACGCGGCCCAGCGCCGCGACCAGGCTGGCGAGCTGCCCGGTCAGCCGCACCGCCTTGCGGTACGACGCCGCGGCGGAGTTGTCCCTGGCGTCCTTGTCGTAGTGCGCGAGCGCGGACGTCAGCGTCCGCAGCAGGTCCATGCCGTCGGTCGACGGCAGCTGGTTGAGCAGCCGGACGACCGGCTCCGGCAGGACCCGGGCTTCGGCCAGCTGCGTCTGCAGGTCGCCGAGCTCGGCGCGCGTCGGCAGCCGGCGATGCCAGAGGAGGAAGCACACCTCCTCGAACGTCGCGTGCTGCGCCAGGTCGTGGATGTCGAAGCCGCAGTAGGACAGGATGCCGCGGTCGCCGTCGATCCAGCAGATCGCCGACGATGTCGCGACGACGTCCTCGAGCCCGCCCTTACTCACCCGCCGCCTGCGTGCGCAGTGCCATGTCGTCGCCGCCGAACTGCTGGACGATCGACAGCAGGCCCGTGTAGAGGAAGCCGACCTGGAAGAGCACGAGGAACGGCAGCGTCCCGTAGATGCCGTTGGCCAGCGCGTAGAACACCGTGATCGTGAAGTAGAGGCCGAGGGCGCACTCGATCAGCGGCTGGCCCAGCTCGATCTGGTGGTACTTCTTGCCCTGCCAGTCGTCGGAGTCGCGCTCGATGCCGTACTTCGGCGTGCGGGTGAACTCGCCGCTCTCCTTGTGCATCAGCGCCTCGATGACGGCGCGGGCGTTGTTGATGCACAGGCCGATGCCGATCGACATGACGAACGGCAGGTACTTCAGGCGCGACTTCCACGTCTCTGGGAACAGCTCGCGCTGGCAGACCATGTAGAAGTTGGCCACCGAGAACGTGGCCGCGAAGAACAGCGGCACGTCGATGAGCATCATCTCGGTCCAGCCCATGTTGTAGCGCACGTACATGGACGGGAACATGAGGAGCGAGAGCAGCACCATCAACAGGTAGTTGAAGTTGGCGGTGAGGTGGAAGAACGCCTCGGCCTTGACCAGCACCGGGAGGTTCGACTGCAGGATGCGCGGCAGGACCTTGCGGCAGGTCTGGATCGAGCCCTTGGCCCAGCGGTGCTGCTGCGACTTGAAGGCGTTCATCTCGACCGGCACTTCCGCCGGGGAGACGAGATCCTGCATGAACACGAACTTCCAGCCGCGCAGCTGGGCGCGGTAGGAAAGGTCGAGGTCCTCGGTCAGGGTGTCGTGCTGCCAGCCGCCGGCGTCGGCGATGACGTTGGTCCGCCAGATGCCGGCGGTGCCATTGAAGTTGAAGAAGCAACCGGCTCGATTGCGGCTCGCCGTGCTCGAGCACGAAGTGGCCGTCGAGCAGGATGGCCTGGACGCGGGTGAGCAGCGAGTAGTCGCGGTTGATGTGGCCCCAGCGGGCCTGCACCATCCCGACCTTCGGGTCGGCGAACTGCGGCACGGTGCGGCGCAGGAAGTCGGCCGGGGCGATGAAGTCGGCGTCGAAGATGGCGACGAACTCGCCGCGCGCGACCTGCAGGCCCGCGTCGAGCGCGCCGGCCTTGTAGCCGGTCCGGTCGACGCGGTGGATGTACTTGATGTCGAAGCCCTGCTCGGCGTGCCGGAGGACAGCCAGCTCGGCAATTTCGCTGCGTCTCGTCGGTCGAGTCGTCGAGCACCTGGATCTCGAGGAGGTGCCGCGGGTAGTCCATGGCCAGGACCGACTCGATGAGCCGGTTGACCACGTACATCTCGTTGTAGATCGGCAGTTGGATCGTGACCACCGGAAGGGGATCGGGCTCGGGCAGCGGGCCCGGCACGTTCTGTCGGTGCTTCATGTAGAGAAACACCAGGTAGTAGCGGTGCCATCCGTACACCGCGAGGATGCACAGGATGAAGAAATACGCCGCTAGAATCAGCCCTTCGGTTAAGGTCATGGTCTGGGGGGCGCACCCCTGCAGGGCGCGCTTGAAACAAGCATCCTAGTCGCGGCGGCTGAGGTGCGTCAAACCTCAGCCGATCTGCTGCTCACGTCTGCATGGCCTGGACGCGGTCTTCGTAGACCCGGCCACGCTCAGCCCTTGCAAGTCTCATGACCGACGCAACCATCCGTGCGCTCCTCGCCGCCGTCTCTCGTGGCGAAACCCCCTCCGACGACGCCGCGACCCGCCTGATCGCGGCCTTTCGCAGCGCGCCATATGAAGATTTGGGCTTCGCCCGCGTGGATCATCACCGCGCGGTGCGGCTGGGCCAGCCGGAGGTCGTCTTCGGGCTGGGCAAATCGTCGAGCCAGGTTGTAGAAATTGCACGGCGCATCGCCGACCGTGGACATGCGCTCCTGGTGACCCGCGCGACGCCAGAAATGGGCAGCGCAGTGTCCACGAACCTGACAGGCTGCCGCTACGATGCAGTGTCCCGGACCATCGTCCGGCCCGCGACCGACACGGGGCCGGGCCCGGGGCCCTGCCCGGGGCGCAGCCCGGGGCAGTACTCGTGTGTTGCGCTGGGACGGCCGACCTGCCGGTCGCCGAGGAGGCCGCGGTCTGCGGGGCGGCGATGGGACTGGCGGTCGAGCGCCTCTACGACGTCGGGGTGGCCGGAATCCACCGCCTGCTCGACGCACGGAACCGCCTCGAGGCCGCGCGCGTCCTGATCGTAGTGGCCGGGATGGAAGGCGCCCTGCCGAGCGTCGTCGGCGGGCTGACCGCCGCCCCGGTCATCGCCGTCCCCACCAGCGTGGGCTACGGCGCCAGCTTCGACGGCCTGGCGGCGCTCCTGGCGATGCTGAACAGCTGCGCCTCGGGCATCGCGGTCATGAACATCGACAACGGGTTCGGCGCCGCCGCCCTGGCCGCCCGTATCCTTCGGCCGGCCCCCTAATAGAGGCACGGCAGCTGCCCGGCCAAGCCGGGCTGCGTCGTGCTACAATCAACGGTTGCACTGCCTGGCAGGCCGGCCAGCAGGGCTCCACCGACATCGCATGCATCCAGGCACCCTCCGGGCGCTCGAGTTCTCCCGCGTCCTCGAGGCGCTGGCGAGCTTCGCGCTGACGCCTCTCGGCGCGGGCCGCGCCGGCGAGCTCGCACCTCTCGGGGAGCGATCCGCCGTCGAGGCCGCCCTCGCCGAGACGTCGGAAGGCGTGTGGCTGCTCGACCGCCACCCCGCCTTCCCGCTGCGGGCGCCATCGGACTTCGCCGAGACGCTCGCCGACCTGTCCGCCCCCGACGGGCCCCTCGAGCCCCTGCGGCTGCTCGGCCTGGCCGACGCGCTCGATTCGATCGACCAGGTGCGCGCCGTCATCCGGCGGGAGCCGCGCCAGTCCCTCCCCCGCCTCGGCACGCTGGCCGACGGCCTGGCGTCGTTCGCGACCGAGACGCGGGCGGTGCGCAAGGCCATCGACGGCGCCGGCGAGGTCGCCGACGACGCCAGCCCCGCGCTGCGCGAGATTCGCGACCGGCTGCGCCGCCAGCGCGGCAAGCTGCGCACGACCCTCGAGGGCTTCCTGCGCGGCCGCGACACCGCCAAGTACCTGCAGGAGCAGGTGGTCACCGACCGCCAGGGCCGCTACGTGGTGGTCGTGAAGTCGGAGCACCGCCACGCCATCCCCGGCCTGATCCACGGCAGCTCGGCGTCCGGCGCCAGCCTGTATCTGGAACCGCTGGCGACCGTCGAGATCAACAACGAGCTGATCGCGCTGAACGAGGAGGAGAAGGCCGAGGTCTACCGGATCCTCACGGCGCTGACCAACGCCTTCCGCCTGCGCGGCGAGGAACTGGCGCAGACGATCGACGCCGCGACGGCGCTGGACGTGATCCAGGCCAAGGCGCGGCTCGCCGCGGCGTGCCGCGCCAGCGCGCCCGGGCTGTCGACCGACGGACGGCTCGAGCTGACCGGCGCCCGCCATCCGCTGCTGATTCCCGCCGTCGTCTCGCGCACCCGCGACGAAGGCGGCACCCGCGTCGCCCGCGATCGCGAGCCGGTCGCCGTCGACATCACGCTGATCCCGCCGACGCGCGTGCTGGTCATCACCGGCCCGAACACCGGCGGCAAGACGGTGGCGCTGAAGACGGCGGCGCTCCTGGCGCTGATGGCGCAGTGCGGCCTGCACGTGCCGGCCGAAGCGGGCTCGACGCTGCCCGTGTTCCGGACGATCTTCGCCGACATCGGCGACGAGCAGTCGATCGACGCCAACCTGAGCACGTTCTCGTGGCACGTCACGAATATCGCGCAGATGGATCGGGCCCTCGAGATGCCGGCCCTGGTGCTGCTCGACGAGCTCGGCGCCGGCACCGACCCGGTCGAAGGCGGCGCGCTCGGCATGGCGCTGGTCGATCACTTCAAGGAGCGCGGCGCGCTGGTCCTCGCGACCACGCACTACGACGCCCTGAAGTCGTATGCGGCGACCACGCCCGGCGTCGTCGCCGCGGCGTTCAACGTCAACCCGGAGACGTTCGCGCCGACCTACCGCCTGATCTACGGATCGCCCGGCGCCAGCCTGGCCCTCGACATGGCCGCCCGCCTCGGCCTGCCGGCGTCGATCGTCGCCGCGGCGCGCGGCTTCCGGACCAGCCGCGAGTCGCAGGTCGCCGAGCACCTGGCGCGCGTCGACCAGGATCTGCAGGCGCTCGACCGCGAGCGCCGCGACGTGGCGCAGAAGCGGCTCGAGCTCGCCTCGATCGAGAACGACCTGCGGGCGCGCGCCGACGCCGTCAAGGAACGTGAGCAGCGGGCCCAGCGCAAGGCCGACGACGCGCTGCAGCTGCGCCTCCGCGACGCCAAGCGCGAGATCGATCGCGTCGTCGAGGACGCGCGGGCCAAGGCCGGCGCGCTCGCCGACGCCGCCGCCTCGCCGCGACTCGTCACCCGCGGCGGCGGCATCACACGCTCGGGCGGCCTGTCGACCGGCGAGACCGGTCATCTGCGGGCGGATGCGCGAGCCGCGCTCGACGCCGTCGCCGGCCGGGTCCGCGACACCGGCGACGCCAGCGCGCTGCTGCCGCCGGAGCCGCCGCCGGCCATCCCGCTCGAGACCGGGGTCCGCGTCCGCGTCCCACCCGGGCTCGAAGGCGTCGTCACCGCCGTGCAGGGGAAGACCGCGGAGATCAGCGTCAACGGCAAGCGGCTCAAGGCGGCCGTCGCCGATCTCGTCGTGATCGGCCGGGCGGGCGCGCCGGCGCCGGGCACCGTGCGGGTCAACGTCACCATGACGTCGTCGGAATCGACCACGTCGGATCTCAACGTCATCGGCTGCACGGTGCCCGAGGCGATCGAGCGCACCGACAAGTTCCTCGATCAGGCGGTGCTCAGCGAGCTGCGCGAAGTCCGGGTCATCCACGGTCACGGCACCGGCCAGCTGCGCCGGGCCCTCACGGCATTCCTGGCCGAGCACCCGCAGGTGGTGCGCGCGGCCGGCGCGCCGCCCAACCAGGGTGGCGGCGGCGTCACGGTCGTGGAGCTGAAGGACTGATGGCGCTCTTTCCCCAGAGCTTCCTCGACGACCTGCGCCTCCAGGCCGACATCGTCCAGGTCGTCCAGGAGACGGTGTCGCTGCGCCGCGTCGGCGGCACCTACAAGGGCCTGTGTCCGTTCCACAACGAGAAGACGCCCTCGTTCCACGTCGATCGCGAGCGCGGCTTCTTCCACTGCTTCGGCTGCGGCGTCGGCGGCAACGTCTTCAAGTTCGTCGAGCTGCACGAGCGTCTGAGCTTCCCCGAGGCGGTGCGGGTGATCGCCAAGAAGTTCGGCGTGGCGCTGCCCGAGACCGGCGACGCGCGCCACGATCCGAACGCCGACGCCGAGCGGGAGAACCTGATCACGCTGCACGAGGTCGCGGCGAAGTTCTACGGCGAGGTGCTGCGGTCGGAGGCCGGCCGCCGCGGCCGCGACCTGCTCGACAAGCGCGGCCTGTCGCCCGAGATCGTCGAGTCGCTCGGCTACGGCTTCGCGCCGCCGGGACGCGACGCGCTGCTCTCGCACCTGCGCAGCAAGGGCCTGTCGCCGCAGCTCGCGGTCAAGGCCGGCCTCGTCGTCGATCGCGAGGGCCGCCTCGCCGACCGGTTCTGGAACCGCCTGATGATCCCGATCTGCCGCGAGACCGGCCTGGTCGTGGCGTTCGGCGGCCGGGCCATGGAGGCCGATCAGGTCCCGAAGTACCTGAACAGCCCGGAGACGCCGATCTATTCGAAGGGCCGCACGCTGTACGGCCTGAACGTGACCAAGACCGCGATCCGCCAGCAGGGCCGCGCGACGCTGGTCGAGGGCTATTTCGACTTCGCGATGGCGATCCAGGGCGGCGTCACCGCCGTCGTCGCCAGCTCCGGCACCGCGCTGACGCAGCCGCAGGCGCAGCTGCTCCGCCGCTTCGCCTCGCGCGTCGTCCTCAGCTTCGATCCGGACGCCGCCGGCCAGGGCGCCGCCGTCCGATCGTGCGACTTGCTCGTGCGCGAAGGGTTCGACGTCAACGTCGCGCTGCTGCCGCCGGGCCGCGATCCCGACCTGGTGGTGCGCGAGGAAGGCGGTGAGGCGTATCAGGCGATCGTCGATCACGCGCAGCCGTATCTCGACTTCCTCGTCGATCGCGCGGTGAAGGAGCACGACACGGCGACGCCGCCCGGACGCCTCGCGTTCCTGAACGCGATGCTGGCGGTGGCCGCGTCGATCCCGGAGGCGGCGGCCCGCGATCAGTTCGCGGATCGGCTGTCGCTGCGAGCCGGCATCAGCGAGGACGTGGTCCGCAACGAGATTCGCAAGGCGGCGGTGGCCCGCAAGACCACCGCCCCGACCCCGCGCCCGGTGTCGCGGGCGCAGCTCACCGAGGCCGAGCGCGACCTGCTGACGCACCTCATGTCGACGCCGGCCGAGGCCGCGGACGCGGTGACGGAGCTGGAGCCGGCCGACCTGGTGGGGCTGGCGGCGCGGGCCCTCCTGGAGTCGGCGCAGGCCCTCGCCCGGGACGAACGGACCCAGGGGAGGTCCGGCTCGGTGGCCTCCCGGCTCCTGTCGGAGCTGGGCGAGGCCGACGTGGCCTTCCTGACCGGGCTCTCGGCGACGGTCGCGAAACCGGCGCCAGTGGCCGATTGCATTCGGGTTCTCAAGGAGCGCCGGGCGACGCGGGAACGACAGGAAATTCAGCGTCAGATTGACGCGTTTCAGCAAGGGGGCGGGGCCGGGGCGGGCATCGACGTGAACGCGCTGCTCATCCGCAAAATGCGGGAAGCCCGGGAAGCCCAGGACGAAGGATAGGGCAGCCGTGGGCTGCCAGGACCCCGGCGCGGCCGGGACATGGTCAAGAAGCCGCTTCCCGGGATACGGTAAAGGGGAGCAGGCAGGAGGAACGGACGTTGTCGATCGAAGAGAAATACGACGAAGTACGGCAGCTCATCTCCATGGGCAAGGAGAAGGGCTACCTGCTCTACGAGGAAGTCAACGAGCTGCTGCCCGCTGACATCACCTCGTCCGAGGAGCTGGACGATCTGTTCAGCACCTTCGGCAACGCCGGCATCGAAGTCGTCGACTCGGAGCAGAAGTATCGCGAGGACAAGCTCCTCGGCGAGCGCCCCGACGGCGGCGGTACCGGCGACGAGCCGGAGCTCGATCTCACCCCTGGCGCGCTCGACAAGACCAACGACCCCGTCCGCATGTACCTGCGCGAGATGGGCACCGTGCCGCTGCTCACGCGCGAGGGCGAGGTCGAGATCGCCAAGCGCATCGAACGCGGCAAGCTGGCTGTCATCAAGTCGATCTCGCGCACGCCGACCATCGCGCGCGCGATCATCGACATGGGCGAGCAGCTGCGCGCCGGCAAGCGCACCATCCGCGAGCTGGTGATCTTCAACGACGAAGAGATCACCGACGAGCGCGTCGAAGAGCGCGCCCGCGAGGTGCTGAAGCAGATCGACGCCGTCGCCAAGGCGCACGGCGACTGGGAGAAGCGCGAAGCCAAGGTCGCCGAGGTGCCGAAGCGCCCGGTCGGCCCGTTCCGCCGCGCCCGCTGGAAGTCGATGCGCGCCCGCGTGCAGCTGTCGCAGCTGATCCGCCGCATCGAGTTCACCGAGGTGGTCAAGCGCCGCCTCGTCGACGCCGTCAAGGAGCGCGTCGAGGACGTGCAGCGCCTGCAGCGCGAGGTCGACTACATCGAGCGCCAGCTGACGGCCAAGGGCCGCAAGGCGCCGAAGCTGAAGGAAGAAGAGAAGAAGAACCTCGCCAAGCGGCAGAAGGACACGCGTCTCAAGATCCGCGAGAAGAGCGAGGCGCTGCGCGAGTCGCCCGAGCGGCTGAAGCGCACGCTCGAGACGATCCACCGCGGCGAGCAGCAGGCCGAGCAGGCCAAGAAGGAGCTGGTCGAGGCCAACCTCCGCCTCGTCGTGTCGATCGCCAAGAAGTACACCAACCGCGGCCTGCAGTTCCTCGACCTGATCCAGGAAGGCAACATCGGCCTGATGAAGGCCGTGGACAAGTTCGAGTACCGCCGCGGCTACAAGTTCTCGACCTACGCGACGTGGTGGATCCGCCAGGCCATCACCCGCGCCATCGCCGATCAGGCGCGCACCATCCGCATCCCGGTGCACATGATCGAGACGATCAACAAGCTCATTCGCACCTCGCGCTCGCTGGTGCAGGAGCTCGGGCGCGAGCCGACGTCGGAGGAGATCGCCCAGCGGATGGACATCCCGGTGGCGAAGGTGCGCAAGGTCCTCAAGATCGCGCAGGAGCCCATCTCGCTCGAGACCCCGATCGGCGAGGAGGAGGACAGCCATCTTGGCGACTTCATCGAGGACCGCAACGTCCTCTCGCCGTCGGACGCGGTGATCAACCTGAACCTGCGCGAGCAGACGGAGGCGGTCCTCAAGACGCTGACGCCGCGCGAGGAGAAGGTGATCAAGATGCGGTTCGGCGTCGGCGAGGGCAGCGAGCACACCCTCGAGGAGGTCGGCCAGAACTTCGCGGTGACGCGCGAGCGGATCCGCCAGATCGAGGCCAAGGCGCTGCGCAAGCTGCGCCACCCGTCGCGGAGCCGCAAGCTGAAGGCGTTCCTGGAGGGACGCACCTAGGCAGCGCGCCAGCGCGTCGGTCGTTCGCTCGCCGGCCCGTCGTCCCCAGACGGGCCGGCATCACCTCTTCGGGGCCCATAGCTCAGCGGTTAGAGCCGCCGGCTCATAACCGGCCAGTCCCAGGTTCGAATCCTGGTGGGCCCACCAATTTCCTCGCTACCGCTCGTCAATTGGTTTGGGCCCACCAGGATTCCGGGCATGCCGCTCGGTCACTTCGGGACCGAGCGAGCAGGTCACGAATCCTCTTTCGGCCCACCAACCGCCTCGTTACCTGCTCGTCAATTGGTTTGGGCCCACCAGGACTCGGGCCCCGCTGGGCGGCGACGCCGTTCGGCGACCGCAGGCACTCGCATGCCGCTCGGTCCCCTTCGGGACCGAGCGAGCAGGTCACGAATCCTCTTTCGGCCCACCAACCGCCTCGCTACCGCTCGTCAATTGGTTTGGGCCCACCAGCCTCCGGGCATGCTCGCGTCGGCTTCGCTCCTCGGGGAATCCCGAGTCGAGTCGGGTCCACCAGGACTCCGGGCATGCCGTTCGGTTGCTTCGCGACCGAACGAGCGGGCGCGAATCCTGGGCCGACACACCTTCACCTCGCGTCGCTTCTCTCGCTCGGGGAATCCCAGTCATGTCGGGTCCACCAGGGATCCGGGCACGCCGTTCGGTCGCTTCGCGACCAAACGCGCGGGCGCGAATCCTGGGCCGACACACCTCCGCCTCGCGTCGCTTCGCTCGCTCGGGGAATCCCAGTCACTCGGGTCCACCAGGGTATCGAGCCCGAGATCCAGCCCCGGTGCGCGGCGGCAATCGTCAACGAAGCCTTCGTCAGGCGCTTCCTGGATCGGCCGCGATCCGATCGGCGCGCAGGTCCGATTCGCGGACGCGGACGGCGAGGATGCGCCGGCCCCGTCCAGCACGGCTGCTCCGCTGCCCTGGATGGAAATCGTTGGCGACATCGGTGCATCGCGCCGGCGCGTCGCGCCCTGCGAATCCAGCCCATCGACGCGCTCAAAGAGTCGTGACGGCCTGACGTCTCGATCGCCGTGTCGTTGCCACAGGCCCTTCCTCGCGGTACAACACCGTCCTAGCCAGCTGAACAGCCACTGCCCGGTGCGGTGGCCTGAGGTTGTGTGCTGGAAGGGTCTACCTCAATGCCAGGAAGGTTCCGTGAAGCTCACCCGTTTGACTATCGGCGCGTCGGCCGCCGCAGCGATTCTCGGCAAGCGGGTCGATGGCCCTCGCGCAGCAATCGAGTGGACAGCCACAGCAGGATCCCACGCCGGTTCCTTTCCGCGATTCCTTGACCCTCTTCCCCAACGGGGACGTCTACTCCGTCTACGTGGCTGACCCTCACCGCCCGACCAACGGCGTTTCTGAAAGCTTCACCATCGGCGGCGGCATTCCCGACACGGACAGCCCGCTGACCCAGCTGGCTACGGGCGGTCGCTTTGGCGTGGTGCGTTTCGTGCCGGCGACGCCCGGGGGTCGCGCGTGGCAGCTCAGCATCGAGGCGGGCTTCGATGCCCTCTTCGATTCGCAGAACAAGCTCGATGTGGTCGGCTGGGACGGTAACTACGGGCTGACCGTGACCACCGCCTCGAGCAGCCCGCTGGCATGGAAGTTCGCCCTGCTGCACGTCTCGTCGCACATAGGCGACGAATATCAGGCGCGGACCGGTCGCGAGCGGGTCAACTACACCCGCGAGGAGGTGAGTGTCGGGGCCGCCTGGCGATGGTCTCCACACTGGCGCGCATACGGCGAAACCGGCGTGTCCTACTATGGGGGTGATCCGGCGCTCGAGCCGTGGCGCATTCAGTCGGGAGTCGAGTACGAATCGAGCCTCGGCGTCTGCAGCACGCGCTTCGCGTGCTACGCCGCAGCCGACATCTCGTCCATGCAGGAGCGGAGCTGGCGAGTGGACAAGACCGTCAGCGTGGGGATCGTCATCCAGAGCGTGGGACGCACCTCCCGGATCTTCATCGAATGGCACGACGGCCGTCCCACCGCGAACGAATTCTTCAGCGACACGATAGCGACCCTCAGTCTGGGTCTCAGGGTCGATTTGTAGCGATGCGTCGCCTGGCCGTGTAACAGGTGCGCCGGTCGTGGCACTTCCTCTCAGACGCACACGAATGGCGTCCGACAAGGAGCGGTGCACAACATGCGACAGTCGGTCTGGACTCTTGGCCTTCTCGTTCTCGTTCCCCTTTCTCTTTCCGCGCAGTCGTCGACGCACGACCATCAGGCGCCGGCGGGCCGGACCGGTGCGAGCCCGCAGCAGGGCGCGCACGCCCGGCTCGAGGACCTGCAGTGGCAGACGATGGTCCCGGAGCTGGGGGCCGACTCGCCACGGGCGGCGATCCTGCGCGTCGACCCCAAGACGCAGGCCACCCAGTTGCTGATCCACATGCCCAAGCGGATGCATGTTCCGGTGCACTGGCACAGCGCCAACGAGACCCATACGGTGATCAAGGGCACGATGGTGTTCGAGCACGGCGGCCAGCCCCACGAGCTCGGCCCGGGCGGCTTCAACTACATCCCGGCCCGTACGCCCCACCAGGCGTGGTCGTCGGACGACGCGCTGGTGTTCATCACGGTCGACGCCGGCTGGGACATCAACTGGGTGAACGGGCCTCCGACCAGGAGCGATGTCGGCCAGCGACCGCCCACGAACTGAGGCGGTCGCGTCGCTCCGCGCACGACGCGCGACTTGACCGCCGCCGGTGCGGCTGTTAGCGTCGCGCTCGTGCGGGGGAGCGCGGACACTGGTCTGTCGGCGGCGGGCGATGGCGAGATCGCCCGGGGCATCGCGTCGGCGGCGCCCGGCGCGGCGCAGGCCGAGGAATCGGAGCTGTACCGGCGGTTCGCGGGCCGGGTGCGGTCGTACGGACGGAAGCATCTGCGCGACGACTCGGCGGCGGACGATCTGGCGCAGCAGGTGCTGCTGGTGACGATCGAGCGGCTGCGCGCGGGCGAGGTTCGCAATCCCGACGAGATCGGCTCGTTCATCCTCGGCACGAGCCGGATGCTGGCGGGCTCGACGGCGCGCAAGGCGCGGCGGCGCGAGAGCCTGACGGCACAGTTCCATGCGCCGGCGCTCTACGTCGAGCCGGACGAGGCGTCGGGCGACATCGCGGCCGTGGAGCGCTGCCTGCACGCGCTCGCCGAGCGCGATCGCCGGGTCCTCGTGCTGACCTTCTACGCCGAGAAGACGTCACCCGAGATTGCGGCGGAGCTCGCGGTGACCGGCACGGTCGTCCGGGTCGCCCGGCACCGCGCGCTCGAGCGCCTGCGCGAATGCGTCGGCCTGCGGGGAGCGAGGAAGTCATGACCGACATGCGGTGTCCGGCGCCGATTGGATTCGCCGACGTCGTCGACTATTGGGCCGGCGAGCTGACCCGGGCCGACGAGGACCGGATCGAAGAGCACGTGTTCGCCTGCGCCGACTGCGCGCGGGAGCTCGCCGCCGCCGAAGCGCTCGCGCGCGGTGTCGCGGCCGTGGCGCGCGAAGGCCGCCTGCACGGCGTGGTGACCGACGCCATCCTCAACCGGCTCGCCGCCGACGGTTTGCGCATCCGCATGTTCACGCTCGAAGGCACAGGGGTCATCCCCTGCGCCGTGTGGGCCGGCGACGATCTCGTCGTGTCCCGGATCCGGGCAGACTTCGGCGGGGTGGATGCCGTCACCATCGTGACGCGCCAGGCATCCGGCGACGAGATCGGCCGCCTCTCGGACGTGGCCGTGCGGCCCGGCCAGCGCGAGATCCTGAACGCGTTCTCGGCCGCGCATCTGCGGGCGCTGCCAACGACCCGCGTTCACGTATCGGTGACCACGTCGATAGGCGACGGCGAACGGACGCTCGCCGAGTACACCCTCGAGCACGGCGGCGCCTTCGACCGGCCGTCCGGCGCGCGGTGACGTCCTCGACCACCATGCCCTGGTACACCGTCGAGAACGTGGCCGACGTCCCGTCTCCGGCCCTGCTCGTGTATCCCGAGCGGGTCGCGCAGAACATCCGGGCGGCGGTCCGGATCATCGGGGATGTGCGGCGGCTCCGGCCGCACCTGAAGACCAGCAAGATGGGCGAGGTGGTGCGGATGCACCTCGACGAGGGCATCACCCGGTTCAAGTGCGCCACCATCGCGGAGGCGGAGATGGCGGCGCGCGCCGGAGCGCCGGACGTGCTGCTGGCCTATCAGCCGGTCGGGCCCAACGTGGCGCGGTTCGTCCGGCTCGTGCAGGCGTTTCCGGCGGCGCGGTTCGCGGCGATCGTGGACGATACGGCCACGGTCGATGCGCTCTCGGCGGCCGCGGTTGACGCGGGCGTCACGCTGGACCTGCTCATCGATCTCGACGGCGGCATGCGCCGGAGCGGCATCGCGCCGGGCCCCGGGGCCGTGGAGCTGTATCGATGGCTGTCGACGCGGCCGGGGCTGCGCGCGGCCGGCCTGCACATGTACGACGGGCACGTCCGAAGGCGACCGATGTGGACGCGCGCCGGCGGGCGTCCGATGACGCCTTCGCGCACGTCGAGACGATGCGGCAGGCGATCACCGCGGCCGGGCTCGAGGTGCCGTCCGTCGTCGTCGGGGGCACGCCGGCTTTCCCGTTTCACGCGCAGCGCACCGGCGTCGAGTGCAGCCCGGGGACGACGGTCTTCTGGGATGCCGGCTACGGCGCGACGCTGCCGGATCTCCCCTTCGTGCCGGCGGCCGCGCTCCTCACGCGCGTGATCAGCAGACCGGCGGCCAACCGGCTGTGCCTGGACCTCGGGCACAAGGCGGTCGCGGCCGAGAACCCGCATCCGCGCGTGGTGCTGTTCGGGCTCGAGGACGCGACGGCGGTCGGCCACAGCGAGGAGCACCTGGTCCTCGAGACCGTCCGCGCCGCCGATTTCCCCGTCGGCACGGCGGTCTACGGCGTGCCCTGGCACGTGTGCCCGACGGTGGCGCTGTACAACGACGCGGTCGTCGTCCGAGGCGGCCGGGCCGACGGGCGATGGCAGGTGGCCCGCGGCCGGACCCTCACGATTTGACCAGGGTGATACGCACAAGGTCCCCCTTGCGACCGAACGCCCGGCCTCGGTACGGTCCCAGCAATCCGGTGCCAGGTACTCGGGTTGCAGGCGCCATGTCGAGCATCGCTGCGCGGGTCATAAGGCTGGTCGGTCTCGTGCTCGTCACGTGCGCGCCGGTGTCCGCCCAGGAACTGGAGCCGAAGGCGTATTCGGCCAGCCCGGTCGGCGCCACCTTCCTCGTCACCAGCGTGGCACGGTCCTCGGGGTCGGTGGTCTTCGACCCGAGCCTCCCGATCACGGACGTCGACGCGAAGATCAACGCCGCGTTCTTCGGCGTCGGCACGACGTTCGACATGTTCGGCAAGCTGGCCCTGGTGTCGGTCGCCGTCCCGTACGCCTGGGGCGACGTGAGCGGACAGGTGTTCGAGGAGGCGCGGACCGTCTCGCGTTCCGGCCTCGCCGACACGCGTGTCAGGCTCTCGGTGAACCTCCGGGGCAACGACGCCATGCGCCTCGGCGAGTACGTCAAGGCGCCGAGGAAGACCATCGTCGGTACGAGCGTCACGGTGCTGGTGCCGACCGGCGAATACGACCGCACGAAGCTGATCAACCTGGGGAACCACCGCTGGGCCCTCAAGCCGGAAGTCGGCGTGGCGGTGCCGATCGGACGGTGGGACATCGACGCCTATGCGGGGGTGTGGCTGTTCACCGCCAACGACGACTTCTTCCCGGGTGGTCTGGAGCGGACGCAGGACCCGATCCTCGCCATCCAGGGGCACGTGAGCTACACCTTCAAGCCGCGACTCTGGCTGGCCGTCGACAGCACGTGGTACTCGGGCGGCAAGTCGCAGGTCGCCGAGGGGCAGCCGAGCGCGGCGGTGAACAACTCCCGCCTCGGCGCCACGCTCTCGATTCCGGCGAGCCGCCAGCAGTCCTTCAAGATCGCCTTCAGCAACGGTGTGTCGGTGCGCACCGGCACCGATTTCACGACCGTCGCCGTCGGCTGGCAGTGGCTCCATTTCCGGCGCTGACCCGCGGCGCGGCAACCGGCGCTATCCTCTGCGAATGATTCGCCGCCGTGCCCTGACGCTCGTCCTGCTTCCGCTACTGCTGGGCGTGGCCGTGTCCGGCCAACCGGCGCCCGGGATGCCGGCGGCGAGCCGCGATCGACCGCGATCTGCTGGACGTGACGGTCCCGCAGCTGCACCGCCTCTACGCGGAGCGGAAGTACACCGTGACGCAGGTGGTCCAGTGGCACCTGGCCCGCATCGACCGCTACAACGGCGTCTACGGCGCGATCGAGACCGTACTCCGCGCACCGGCGCTCGCCGAGGCCGCGCGCCAGGACGCCGCGGCGTCTGCGGGCGCCGCCGGCGCCCACGGCGCGCTCTGGGGCGTGCCGATCGTCATCAAGGCCAACACCAGCGTGGCCGGCCAGATCACGACGGCGGGCTGGGAGGGGTTCACCCGCCCTGGCCATGAGCTGATCGCGCCGCGCGACGCGACCATCGTCGCAAGGCTGACGGCGGCGGGCGCCATCGTCGTCGGGCTCGCCAACATGCCCGACCTCGCCAACAGCGACACCAACCGCAGCACCTCGTTCGGGCGCACGGGCAACGCCTACGACGTCCGCTTCTCGCCGGGCGGCTCGTCCGGCGGCGTGGTCACGGCAGTGGCCGCCAACATGGCGGTCCTCGGCAACGGCACCGACACGGGCAACTCGATCCGCATGCCGGCCGCGACCAGCGCGCTGGTCGGGGTCTACCCCACCCGCGGCCTCGTGAGCATCGCCGGCATCGCCCCGCTCGACTGGCTGCTCGACAACACGGGCCCGATCGCCCGGACCGTCGGCGACGCGGCGATCGCGCTCGAGGTCATGGCCGGCCCGGATCCGCTCGACCCGCGAACGGCTGGCGCGCCGGCCTCGGCGCAGCGCCCGCCGTACGGGCCGCGTCTCCAGAGCGCCACGCTGACGGGCAAGCGGTTCGGCGTCCCCGCGTTCGTGCTCGCCGGCGACGGCGTGCCCTTCCACGGCATCCCCGGCCGCGTGCCCGCGGCGGTGGCCGAGACGCTTCGCGTAGCCGCGAACACCCCACTGCAGGCCGAGACCCGCGCGATGTTCATGAAAGCGGTCGATGCGCTGCGCGCGGCGGGCGCCGAAGTGATCGTGGACGACGCCATCCTGCCGACAGCCTTCGCGCGCACCGCGAGCCGCGTCGCGACCTACGCCTACATGCGGGACGGGACCGACCAGTTCCTCGCCACGTTCGGCCCCGCGAAGTACCACTCCGCTGCGGAGTACCTGAAGGTCGTGGGCCAGCCGCTCTTCAAGTCGTCGATCGGCGTCGAGGCCCATTTCCACACCTTCGGAAAGGTTCACATCGAGCAGCGGTCACTCGACGGCGATCCGGACGCCGAGCACCTGTATCACGCGCCCAAGCGCGCGATGCTGGCCGCCTACCTCGAGCCGCTCGACCGCCTGAGGCTGGATGGCTACGTCTACCCCGCGATCCAGATGCCGCCGCCCGACGAGACGATGCCGCAGGACGGCGCCCTGAGCAGCGGACCGCATTCGAACACGAGCTGGGTCAACATGATCGGCGTGCCCGCCATCGTCGTGCCGGCGGGCGCGTACGCGAGCGGCCTGCCGTTCGGCCTGGAGTTCTCGGCGCGGCCGTGGACCGACGGCGACCTGCTCGCGATCGCCGCCGCATGGGAGCAGGGCACCCAACCGCGCAAGCCGCCGTTGCTCGTCGAGCGCGGCCTGCTCGCCACGACCCCCGCGCGCGAAGCGCGGACCACTCGCTGAGGATGCCGTCCATCCCCACATCGATCGCCGTCGCGGTGGTGCCGGCGGCCGGCTCCTCGACGCGCTTCGGGACGATGAAGCTGCTCGCGGACGTCGAGGGCGCACCGCTGCTCGACCGGACGCTCTCGTCGCTGCTCGATGCGGGCGTGGCGCGGGTGGTCGTGGTGACGCGGGCCGGCGACGCCTTCGAGGCCGTGCCGTCGATGGCCGACCCGAGGGTGGCGGCCATCGTCAATCCTGATCCGACGCGCGGGATGTTCTCGTCGATCCAAGCCGGCCTGGCGGTCGCCGGCGGCGATGTCGTGCTGGTGCTGCCGGCGGACATGCCGTTCGTCGCGACGGAGACCGTCACCGCGGTGATCGCCCGCGCGGCGGCCACGGGATCGGTGGTGGTTCCCGTGCACCAGACCCGGCGCGGACACCCGATCGCCATCCCGAGACCGCTGTGCGACGCGCTCCTGGCGCTCGAGCCGACGACGACGCTCAAGGACGCGCTCGCCGCATGCGGGCAGTCGACGGTCCAGCTCGACGTGCCTGACGTCGGTGTGCTGCGCGACGTGGACGTGCCTGGCGACCTGACGCGCTGACGGCCGTGCTCCTGCGTCGAGGAGCGCGGCTCGGGCTCAGGCGGTACGGACACCTGGAGCGGACGCCGGTTCGACCTCGAATGGCTCGGTGATGCCCGCGAGCGTGCCCCGGCCGCATCGCGCGGCCAGCCGCAGCAGCCTCAGGAAGACCAGCGCGGTGATGAACGCGTCGCCCGTGGCGGTGTGACGATCGTGCGGGATGACGCCGAACATCGTGCACAGCGCGTCGAGCGTGAACCGGCGGATGGGTGGACGCCCGGCGAACGCACCCGCACGCTCCAGGTGCAGCGTCAGATCCATCGTGTCCAGGCTGCGGTTCAATCAGCCGCGCACCCCAATGCCGCTCGCAGGCCGCGTCGAGCGTCGCGATGTCGTGGCCGATGTGATGGCCGACGATCACGCCGTCGCGCAGATAGTCGAGGAAGCGCGCCACCGCCTCCGGCTCCGGGACGCCCTGCCGCGCCTCGTCCCGCGTGACGCCGTGCACCGTGACGGCTTCGGTGTTGCGCTCGACCTGGAGCAGCGCCGAGAACGCGTCCTCCAGGACGATGTCGCCGCCCTCGACCGCGACCGCGCCGATCGTGATGAGGCGGTCGGTGGCCGGATTGAGCCCGGTGGTCTCCGAATCCAGGACGACGAAGCGGACGGCGTCGATCGGCTCGTCGCCGCCCCACGTGGTCTCGAAGCACGAGCGGTACTGTTCCAGGAACGCAGGGGTCACAGTTGTCCCAGCCAGCTGCGATCGGCGGTGAACTCGAGCAGCCGCAGGATCGAGCGGAAACCGCTCTTCAGCACCTGGCGATCGTGCCGGCTCAGGAGCGCCGGCGGCAGTTCGGCGCCCGATGTGCCCTGGCTGATCCCGACCCGCCCCTGCTGCCAGAGCACGATCCGGAACGTGTCGGCCGCCTCCCTGAAGATCCGCTCGTGCTCGGGCATCAACGTCCGCGCCGCGGCAAAGCGTTCGAGCGTGGACCGGCCCAGCGTGGCACCGGCCGCCATGCCGAATACGCGCCCCACGTCGACCAGGGGCCGCAGTGCGCTGTGCTCGAGCCGGAAGGTCGAGCCGTGCTCGCCGACGCTGTCGACGACGTCGTTCTCGTAGAACGTCAACGGCGGCACGTTCGCCAGGCAGTCGTGGGCGAGCACGTGCAGGACGTCGCGATCCGCGTCGCCGGTGATGGCGGCCTGGCAGTCCTGCCACAATTCTGCCGGCCCCAGCACCGGGCGCAGGTCGAACAGGGTTCGCGCGCGACTGATTTCCTGCCTCACCGGATCCCGCAGCCAGCCGCGATATCGGCTCTTCCACTCGCCGGCCCGCGCCAGGTAGAAGGGCGTCTCGAAGGACAACTCGCGCGGAAGGTAGTCGCACTCGGCGAAGGCCGCCAGCACGCGATGGTAGGCGGCCAGGGCCGTTGCCAGGCTGTCCCCGTCCCCGACGATGACGACGAGGTGAGGCGCCAGCCTGGTCAGCGACTCCTCGCGACCCGACGATCCCGAAAAGCACCAGCACCCTGGCGGCCGACCGGCGCCGTCCAACGCGAGGATCCGGCTGAAGATCGCCACGTCGACGAGGTGGGTCAGTCTCGCCAGCCACTCCACCGCGGCCGCACCGGTGAGGTACTCGAGCGTCAGGGCGCGGGCGCGCTGGATGAGCGCTCGCAGCTCCTGCAGACTCTGCGCCTGTCGGATGTCGTGCAGGATCGTCGTCGGCTGCTCGCCGAAGCAGGCCGCGAGATCGTTCGACGTGACCAGCGCCTGAAAGCGTCCGTCGGCGGCGCCGCCGGTGGTGATCGCAAGCGCCCCGGCTCCGGTCGCGGCCATGGCGAGGACGCCGTCCGTCACCGACGCATCGGGAGCGATGACGGTCGGCGCGCCCAACCCCAGCGCCTCGATCGTGTCACGACACGCGTCGCCACCGCCGCCGGCGACCCACCGGAGCAGGGTCTCGCGGGTGAGCACCCCGCACAGGCGATCGTCGGCCTCGAGCACGGCCAGGGCGTCCGAGCCGGTGGCGAGCATGCGCTCGGCCGCGTGGGCGACGGTGTCTCCCGCCGCGCAGGTCGAGACCGTCTTCTGCCCGACGAGCGCATGGAGAAACGTCCGATGCGGATCGTGACGGGTCGCGGCGCCTTGATAGTCCGGCGTCACCTGTCCCTCGGCCGCGACGTACTGCGCGGCGTGCGGGTGCTTCAGCACGCGGTCGCTGAAGTCGTCCTCTGGAAACGCGTAGATGACGACGTCGCTCTCCGCCCGCGCCGTGTACAGGGACTGCCGCGCTCCGTTGTAGCGCTCGGTACCGAGCATGTCGCCGGCGCCGCGCATGTCGCGGAGCTCGGCGCGGCCGCCGCTCTCGTCCCACAGCGACACGGTTCCCTGCTGGATGACGAACAGCTGATAGCGATGCGGTTCGCCCTGCGAGAGGATGTACTGGTTCTTCTCGTGGAACCGCACCCGTCCATGCGCCGCGAGCGCGAGCAGGTCCGCCTCGTCGATCGCGATGAAGGGGGGATGCTTCTTCAGGAAGTCGGCGACGCGATGGCTGATGGCGGCGGTTTCCACGGTGCGCAATCCTCGAAGCGCATTCTATGGAACCTGCTGAGATTGAGGATACGGACAAATCCGTCGCCATCGCGCCGCGCTGATGGACCGGCGACGGCGTCCTGGACGACGAAAGGCCGCCCCTGCCGATGGCAAGGACGGCCTCGAAACGAACCGTATCGCGCGCTTACGCCCAGCTGTAGCCGCTCTTCGCGAGCGGCAGATCCCTAATCCTGGCGCCGGTGGCGGCGTAGAGCGCGTTCACGATCGCGCCGAGCACCGGCGGGAGCGCCGGCTCGCCCAGCCCGGTGACCGGGTTGTCGGTCTCGAGGAAATGCGCCTCGACGACCGCCGGGGCATCCGCCATCCGCGTCGGCTGGTACTGGTGGAAGTTGCTCTGCACGACACGGCCGCGGTCGATCGTGATCTCCCAGTTCATCAGCAGGCTCATCGCCTCGATGACCGACCCGTGGACCTGGTTCTCGGCGTTGAGCGGGTTGATGATCTGGCTGCCGATGTCGCCGGCGACCCACACCTTGTTCACCGTGATGGCCTTGGCGGCGCTGACGCTCACGTCGGCGACCGCTGCGAAGTAGCCGCGGTGGCTGAAGTGACAGCCGACGCCGAGGCCGCGGCCCTTCGGCGGCTTGGACGTGCTCCAGCCCGATTTGTCGCGCGCGAGCTGCAGCACCGCCTTCATGCGGTCGGCGCTGAGGGGCGTCGGCGCCGGGCGGCCGTCGGCCGGAGGCGGCAACGGGATCACCGGAGTGCTCGAGGATGTCGAGCCGGAACTGGATCGGGTCCTTCTTCGCCGCAATCGCCAGTTCGTCGATGAACGACTGCATGACATAGGCCAGCGCGTTGCTGCCGGGCGCGCGCATCGCGCCGGTCGGGACGCCCAGCGGCATCATCGACATGCCCAGCGCCAGGTTCGGCACGTAGGCGGCCGGGAACTCGACAGGCCCCATGCCCGCCGTCGCGGCCGTCTGCTTGCCGTTGCCGTAGGTCACGAAGTGATCGCGCCAGCCGACCAGCTTGCCCGCCGCGTCGACGCCGCCCTTCAGGTAGTGGAAGCCGCCCGGCCGGTAGAGGTCGTGCGCCATGTCGTCTTCGCGCGTCCAGAGCAGCTTGATCGGCACGCCGCCGCCGACGGTCTTGGCGATCCAGGCCACCTCCATCACGGAGTCGTTGTACAGCCGGCGGCCGAACCCGCCGCCGCCGCGCAGCTGGTGCATCGTGATGTCGGCGGGCTGCACGCCGACGACCTTCGTCAGGTCGCGCAGGGCGCTGCCCGGCGTCTGGCTCGGCGCCCAGATCTCGAGCTTGCCGTTGTCGAACTTCGCGGTACAGACCTCGGGCTCGAGCTGCCCGTGCGACACGAACGGGTACGAGTAGGCGCCTTCGGCCTTGAACGCCGCGGACGCGATCGCCGCGTCGGCGTCGCCGTCCTGCCGGATCCACTGCGCCGGGGTCTGCGTCGACAACTGCGCCGCCTGCGTCTTGAAGCCCTCGCTGCTCTGCGACGCGGTCGGCCCTTCGTCCCACGTGACCTTCAGCTTGGCGCGCGCGGTCTTCGCCTGATACCAGGTATCGGCGACGATGGCGACACCGCTGACGAGCGTATTCGGGTCGCCGACGCCCTCCACGACGAACGCGTGCCGGACGCCGGGCAGCGCCTTGATCTCGTCCAGGTTCGCGCCGACGGCCTTGCCGCCGAAGACCGGGCACTTCTCGAAGACGGCCGACAGCATGCCCGGCAGCGTGAAGTCGATCGCGAACACCGGCTGGCCGGTGACGATCTTCCGGTTGTCGACGCCCGGCACCTTCGTGCCGATGATCTTGTAGTCCTTCTTGTCCTTCAGCTTGACGCTCGCCAGATCCGGCGGCGTCATCGCCGCGGCCTTCGCCGCGACCTCGCCGTAGCCGATCGTCCGGTTCGACGCCGCGTGCTTCACCTGCCCGGAGGCCGTCGTGCACTCGGCCGCCGGCACGCTCCACGTCTCCGCCGCGGCGGCGATCAGCATGTGGCGTGCGGCGGCGCCGACCTGGCGCATCGGGGTCCAGTTGGTCGGCGTGCCGGTGCTCCCGCCCGCCGACTGCGGCCCGTACTTCACCGCGTCGACGTCGGCCTGCTCGTAGGTGACCGCGCTCCAGTCCACGTCGAGCTCGTCGGCGATGAGCATCGGCAGGCTGGTCCGGATGCCCTGCCCCACCTCGGGGTTCTTGGCGATGATGACCACCTTGCCATCGGTGCCGATGCGCACGAACGCATTGGGTGCCAACGGGGGCGGCGGGGGCGGGCCGGCCTGGGCCTGGGCTTCGAGCGTCGGCGGCAGGTAGAAGCCGATGAGCAGGCCGCCGCCGGCGGCGGCGGAGACCTGGAGGAACGAGCGGCGATCGAGCTGGGCGCGCATGATCGTCTCCTCCTACGCGTTGGTGCCGGCCAGCGGCCGTGCCTGTTCGGCCGACGTCGGCTTGACGCCGCCGCCCTTCGCGGCTGCCGCATCGTGAATCGCCTTGCGGATGCGCAGGTAGGTGCCGCACCGGCAGATGTTGCCGGTCATCGCGGCATCGATGTCCGCGTCGGTGGGCGTGGGCTTCTTCGCGAGCAGGGCGGCGGCGCTCATGATCTGGCCCGCCTGGCAGTAGCCGCACTGCGGGACGTCATTGGCCAGCCACGCCTGCTGCACCGGATGCGTCGCATCGGCCGACAGGCCCTCGATGGTCGTGATCTTCTTCGCGCCCACCGCCGATACCGGCGTGACGCACGCGCGCGTCGGCTCGCCATCGAGGTGGATGGTGCAGGCGCCGCACTGCGCGACACCGCACCCGAACTTGGTGCCCTTCAGGTCCAGGACATCGCGAATCACCCAGAGCAGGGGCATGTCCGCCGGGACGTCGACGGACGCGGCACGGCCATTCACGGTCAGTGTGTAGGGCATAGGGGGCTCCGACGGCTCAAGTATTAGAGTAGATACGAGCTACGTGCAAGGCTCGTAACGCTGCCCGCCCACGAAAAATGGTGTCGCCGTTCGAACGCATGCAGGAGCTGGCCTCGGCCGGGGTTCCGTTCGCCGTGGCGACCGTGATCCGGACCCAGGGGAGCACTCCCCAGGTTGTCGGCGCCAAGCTGATCCTGACCGGCAACGAGTCGGAACGGCCGTTCGGCACCCTCGGCGGCGGCTGCGTGGAAGCCGACGCCATCGACGCCGCCCGCAAGGTCCTGGCCGGCGAGCCGGGCTCGGTGCACGAACACCAGCTCACCGAAGAACTGGCGTGGGACACCGGGCTCGTGTGCGGCGGCACCATGTGGATCCTCGCGGAAGCCGGCCGCGGACCAGCGTGGCCGCCGGCGGTGGACGGCATCGACGCGATCGCGGTGGCCGCCGACGCCGCCCGCGGCGGGCCGCCGGTGGCCTTCGTCTCGGCCTTCGCAGCGCGCCGGACGTACGCTGCGGCTCGACGCGCGGGTGCTCGTGCTGGCCGGAGGCCGGATGCTGGGCACGCTCGGCGCGGCCAGCCGCGACGAACGCGCCCGGGACGTGGCGATCGAGCAGATGCGCCACGGCACCGCGCGGCTCGTGCCGCTCGACGACGCGCAGGAGCTGCTCGTCGAGCCGGTGACCAGCCGGCCCCAGCTCGTCATCGCCGGCGGCGGCCACGTCTCGCGGGCCATCGCCCGCCAGGCGCGGCTCCTCGACTTCGACGTCGCCGTGATCGAGGATCGGCCCGCGTTCGCCGATCCGGAGCGCTTCGACGGCGCTTCCGTCCTCGGCGGCGACCTGATCCCGAACATCGCCTCGTTCCCGTACAGCGCGCTGTCGTATCTCGTCGTCGCGACGCGCGGGCACAAGCTCGACGCCGCGTGCGTCGCCGCCGCGGTGCGGACGCGCGTGCCCTACATCGGGCTGCTCGGCAGCCGGCGCAAGACGATCCTGATCGCCGACATGCTGCGCGAGCAGGGCGTCGACGAGTCCCGCATCGCGGCGATTCATGCGCCCGTCGGCCTCGACCTCGGCGGCCGGACGCCGGCCGAGATCGCGCTGTCCGTCCTCGCCGAGATCACCCAGCTGCGCTATCAGGGAACCGGTCGACCCCTGCGCGAGCGCTGAGTTCGGCAAGTCCCCTGGAACGTGATAGCTGGGACAAGTCCCGGAGCGCGGCGCCCGGCTGGCCAGGCGCGACGACCGAGCATATCGGGAATATGTGAGGGAGGAGCAACGCCGCCAGGCGGGATGCCCCGCCCGGGAATTGTTTTAGTTATCACGTGTCCAGGGGACTAGCATGGCCGCAAGGCCAAATGCCGCTCGATCGCGTTGCGCGCGAGCGCGAGTATTCGCCGAGCTCCGTCATCGGCGGCGACTATGCGCCGTTCCTCGAGCGCTATCGCGCGGAGAGCGCCCTGGCGCTGCGGACGCTGGCGGTGCAGCGCGACCTGAGCTATGGCGATGCCTCGCGCGCGCTGATCGACTACTTCCCAGCGCCCGTGTCGGCGCACCGCCCCGGCCTGCTCGTCTACTTCCACGGCGGCTACTGGCAGGAGCTGTCGAAGGAGGAGTCGGCGTTTCTCGCGCCGGCCTGGCATGCGGCGGGGTTCGCGCACGCGGTCGTCGGCTACAGGCTCGCGCCGGCGGCACGTCTTCCCGAGATTGTCAGCGAGTGCCGCGCCGCCGTGCGGTGGCTGCATTGGCGTGCCGACAGGCTCGGCTTCGACGCCGGCAACATCGTCGCCGCCGGCAGCTCGGCGGGCGCGTATCTGGCGGCCGCCTGCGCGGACGCCGCCCCGGCGCCGCTTCGCGGCATCGTGCCCGTGTCCGGCATCTACGATGTCGCGCCGCTGATCGGCACGTCCATCAACGACGCGCTCGGCCTGGACGATGCGACCGCCGCCGCGGTGGATCTGTTGACGACGGCGCGCCGCTTCTGCCCCGCCGTGGTCGCGTGGGGCGAGATCGAGACGTCGGAGTTCAAGCGCCAGAGCCGGGCGTTCGCCGCACGGCTCGCGAGCGACGCGATCCCGTGCACGTCGCTCGAAGTTCCCGGCCGCAACCACTTCGACGTCGTGCTCGACCTGGCCGATCCGGCGTCGCCACTGTTCGCCGCCGCGCGCGCGCTGTTCGCGGCGGACGGCGAGCGTTAGGCCTCACGTCACCGCGGCGCGGACGTGGAAGCGCGCGTCACGCCACTCGCCGGACTCGAGCACCTGCGTCAGGCGATCGACCGCGTCCCAGACGTCGACAAAGCGGGTGTAGAGCGGCGCGAGGCCGAAGCGCAGGATGTCCGGCGCGCGGAAATCGCCGATCACACCTCGCGCAATCAGCGCCTGGACGATGGCATAGGCGCCGTCCGCGCGGGCCACGCTGACCTGGCTGCCGCGCTGCCCGGGCTCGCTCGGCGTCACGATGGTCAGGCCGTGCCCCGCGCAGCGCTGCTCGACGAGCGCGATGAACAGGTCGGTCAACGCCAGCGACTTCCTCCGCAGCGTCGCCAGCCCGCCGACCGCGTCGGCGGCCAGCACCGTGTCGACGCCGCACTCGAGCGCGGCCAGCGACACGATCGGCGGCGTGCCGCACTGAAAGCGCGCGCTGCCGGAGGCGGGGCGATAGTCGGTAGCGAACTCGAACGGCGCCGCGTGCCCGAACCATCCGGCGAGGGGCTGGCGCCATCCCTCGGCGTCCATGCGGCGGGTGTGACGCGGATGGGCCCAGAGGAACGCGGGCGCACCGGGCCCGCCGTTCAAGTACTTGTAGCCGCAGCCCACCGCGAAGTCGGCGGAGCCCTCGGGCGACCCGTCGTGATGCAGCTGCATCGGCACCGCGCCGGCCGAGTGCGACAGATCCCAGATCACGAACGCGCCGGCGGCGTGCGCGGCGCGGGTCACCGCCGGCATGTCGTGCATGCGGCCGGTCCGGTAGTCGACGTGGGCCAGCAGCACGACGGCCGTGTCGTCGGCGATCTCGGCGGCCACATCGTCCGCGTCGACGAGCCGCAGCTCGAGCCCGTGCTGCCGCGCGAGCGTGTCCGCGACGTAGAGATCGGTGGGGAAGTTCGTGCGCTCGGAGAGCACGACGCGCCGCGACGGCGCGTCCGCGGCGGCGAACTGGGTCGCAGCCGACAGCACCTTGTGCAGGTTCACCGACGTCGAGTCCGCGACGACGAGCTCGCCGGCGCCGGCGCCGACCAGCCGCGCGATCTTGTCGGCGATCCGCTGCGACAGCGTGATCCAGCCGGCGTCGTTCCAGCTCCGGATCAGGCCGTCGCCCCACTCCGCTTCGACGACCTGCCGCACGCGGGCCGCCGCCGCCCGTGGCAACGGGCCCAGCGAATTGCCATCCAGGTAGACGAGACCGCTGGCATCCGCCGCGTCGAGCGCGAACTGCGCGCGCAGCGGCGCCAGCACGTCGTCCCGATCCAGCGCCAGGCACGTGTCCCTCGTCTGCTCCGACATGCCCTAGCACCTTAGCATCCAGGCTAAGCTGGCGCCGCATGTCACGCAAGTGCCCGCCACACCGACTCCGGAGTCGTCGACTCGATCGTCTGCCGAGCCGCTGCTCCGGGCCATCGGTACGCTCGGCCTCGCCGCTGCCATCGTCAACATCACCGTCGGCGGCGGCATCTTCCGCCTGCCGTCCAGCGTCGCCGGCTCCCTCGGGGCCGCGGCGCCAATCGCCTACCTCGTCTGCGCCGTGGCGATGGGGCTGATCGTGCTGTGCATCGCGGACGCGGGCAGCCGCGTGTCGCTCACCGGCGGCCCCTATGCGTACGTCGGCGCTGCGCTGGGGCCGTACGCCGCGTTCCTCTCGGGCGTCATGCTGTGGATGCTCGGCCTGTTCGCGACGGCCGCCGTGGCGACAGTGTTCGCCGCCAGCGTCGGGCAGCTCGTCCCGGCGCTCGCGCCGTGGCAGCCCTACGTGCTGCTGGTGACGTTCGGGTTCTGGTCGCTGGTGAACATGCGCGGCGTCGCCCTCGGCGCGCGCCTGAACGCGGTGGCGACCGTGGCCAAGCTGCTGCCGCTGCTGCTCATCGCCATCGGCGGGCTGTTCCTGGTGCGAGGCGAGCACCTCACCGTGACGGTCTGGCCGTCGGCCGCCGATGTGGCCCGCACGTCGCTGCTCCTCGTGTTCGCCTTCGCCGGCGTCGAGTCGGCGCTCGTGCCGAGCGGCGAGGTGCGGGACACCGCGCGCACCGTGCCCCGCGCCATCGTGCTGGCGATGCTCGGCATCACCGTGCTCTACATCGCGCTCCAGGTCTCGGCGCAGGGCATCCTCGGTCCGGCGCTGGGGGCCGCGTCGACGCCGCTGGCGGACGCGGCAGGCGCGGCCTTCGGCGGCTGGGCGCGGGGGCTGCTGCTCGTCGGGGCGGCGATCTCGATGTTCGGCTACCTGGGCGGCATGACGCTGTCGGTGCCGCGCATCGTGTTCGCGCTGGCGCGGGATGGGTTTCTGCCACGGGCACTCGCCACCGTGCACCCCACCCACCGCACGCCGCAGGCGGCCATCGTGCTCCAGACGGTGCTCGCGCTCGCCCTGGCGATCTCCGGGACCTTCGAGCGGCTCGCCATCCTGTCGAACGTGTCGGCGCTGGCGCTCTACCTGGGCTGCGCCGTGGCGGCCTGGCGTCTCCGCGCGACGGCGCCGGCCGGCGCTGCCGCCGGCGCGCGGCTGCCGCTGGCCGGCGTCGCGCCGTTCCTGGCCGTGCCGGCGATCCTGTGGCTGCTCACGGGGCTGACGCGCGGCGAGTGGATCGGATTCGGCGCGTGCGTCGCGGCGGCGTCCGTCGTCTACCTGCTCGCCCGCGGCCGCCGGCTCAGGTCGACGACTCCTCGCGCTCGCGGCGGTGCTCGCGCCAGGCGCTGCGACCAGCCACGCACAGCGCCCGGCGCCCGACCACATCCCCGCCGCCGGCGGGGAGCATCACGATCGCGCCGGTCACCCACGCGACGCTCCAGATTCGACAGGGCGCGACGGTCATCCTCGTCGACCCGGCCCGCTTCACGCCTGGTGCGCCGCTGCCCTTCACTCCCCAGCCGGGGAAGCTGCCCGAGCTCCCGCCGGGCATCACGCCGCGCGATTCCATCTCGATGTGGCCGGTCACGCCCGGCCAGCTCGCACGCTTCGATCACCTGGCCGCACCGACGATCATCCTCGTCACCGACGAGCATGACGACCATCTCGATCCGAAGGCGATCGAGGCGCTGAGGACGCCGGCCACGATCGTGGTGGGTCCCGCCGTCGTGGCCGCGCGGGTGCCGGGCACGATCGTGATGGCCAACGGCGAGACGCGGACGATCGACGGCGTCGGGATCGAAGCGGTGCCGATGTACAACCTCGCGCCAGAGCCTGGCTTCACCGAGGTGTTCCACAGCAAAGGTCGCGGCAACGGCTACGTCCTGACGGTGGCCGGGACGCGGATCTACGTGGCCGGCGACACGGCCTGCACGGCCGAGGTCAAGGCGCTGCGGCGCATCGACGTGGCGTTCCTGCCGATGAACCTGCCGAATACGATGTCCGCCGCCGATGCCGCGGCGTGCGCCCGCGCCTTCGCGCCCCGGATCGTGTACCCGTATCATTCCTTCGGAACCGACGTCGCAGCGTTCGCGCGCGCGCTCGACGGCAGCGGCATCGAGGTGCGCGTCCGCGACTGGTACGCGAAATGACCGAACAGGAACGGCACCAGCTCGATCGTGACGGCTACGTCGTGCTCGAGGACGCGATGGGCCCCGAGCTGCTCCGCGAGCTGCGCGAGGCGATCCACGCGCAGTTCGAGCGGGAAGGCGAGCGGGCCGGCCACGAGTTCAAGACCGAGGAGCACGCCCGCCGCCTCGCCAACCTGGTGAACAAGGGCGAGGTCTTCCGGCGCGCCATCCTGCTGCCGCGCATGATCGAGGGCGTCCGCCACGTGCTCGGCGCCGATGCCAAGCTGAGCAGCCTGAACGCGCGCTCGACGGATCCCCATTCCGACGAGGGGCAGCCGCTCCACGTCGACATGTCGGCGATCCCGGACGAGCGCGGCTACTGGGTCTGCAACACGGTCTGGCTGCTCGACGACTTCACGCCAGACAACGGCGCGACCCGCGTCGTCCCGGGGTCGCACCTGTGGCGCCAGCGGCCCCAGGACGCGCTCGCGGACGCGATGGCGCCGCACCCCCAGGAGGTGCTGGTGCTCGGCAAGGCCGGCAGCATCGCGGTGATGAACTCGCACACCTGGCACGGCGGCACCGCCAACCGCACCTCGGCGCCGCGACTGGCCATGCACGGGTTCTACTGCCGGCGTGACAAGCCGCAGCAGCAGTACCAGAAGCAGCTGCTCGACGCCGACGTGCAGGCGGCGCTGTCGCCGGAGCTGCGCGACCTGCTGGCCCTCGACGATCCCCTGAACGACGACATCAGCTCGAACGTGACCGTCCGCAGCTTCATGAAGTAGCGCCGGTATAATCCGACCCGTTGTCCACTTCGCGGCATGAGCCCGGCGGCCGGCTGGCCCTCGTCGTCCTGATCTGCAGCGCGGCGCTGCTGCTCCCGCTGGCCTGGCCGCTGCTCCAGGACCGCGTCTTCGTCTACAACGACCTGTCCTGGTTCCACCTGCCGTTCCGGCACCTGTATCAGCAGGCGCTCCAGAAAGGCGACAGCCTGCTCTGGACGCCGGCCATCTTCTCCGGCGTGTACTTCCACGGCGAGGGCCAGACCGGCGTCTTCCATCCGCTGCACCTGCTGCTCTACCGCGCGCTCCCGCTCCAGGCCGCGTTCAACCTCGAGCTGCTGGCGAACTATGTCGCGGCGTTCGCGGGCACCTGGTGGTTCCTCCGCCGGCTGCGGTTCGGCACGGAGCCGGCGCTCTTCGGGGCGATGCTGTTCGCCTTCAGCGGCTTCGCGCTGCTCCACCACCATCACGTCAACATGATCGCGGTCGTCGCGCACCTGCCCTGGCTGCTGGGCGCGGCGGACGTGCTCATTGTGGAGGACGCGCGACGGCCGCGGCGGCTGGCCTTCGCGGCGGTGGCGCTCATCCTCGGATCGGCGTTCCTGATCGGGTTCCCGCAGGCGGTGTGGTGGGACGCCATCGCGCTGGCGGCGTTCGCCGCGCTGCGCGCCAGCGAGCGCGGACGCTGGCGGACCCTGCTCACCCTGGCCGCGGCGGTCGCCTTCGGCGTGCTCCTCGGCGGCATCCAGATACTGCCGTCGGCGGACGCGGTCGCGCACTCGGATCGGGCGGCCGCGACCGGCGCGTTCGCGCTCACCTATTCGCTGCACCCCCTGAACCTGTTCCAGTTGTGGTCGCCGCTGGCCCTCACCCGCGGCGCCCACAGCGTCGGCGACTACATGTGGTTCCACGAGTTCGGGATCTATTCGGGCGCCGTGCTGCCGGTGGGACTGGCCTGGGTATGGACGCGACGGGCGGCGCTGACCGACCGCCGGCCCCTGATCGTCGGCGCCACCGTGTTCGCGGCGCTCATGCTGGTGCTCGCCCTCGGGCGCTACCTCGGGCTGGCCGGGCTGCTCGTGCACCTGCCGGTCATCGGCGCGATGCGGGCACCGGCGCGCTACGTGGTCCTGATGCAGTTCGCCCTCGCGATCCTGGCCGTGATCGCGGTCGAGGATCTGCTGGCGATCCGCGAAGGCCGACGGGAGCCACCGACCGGGCGCTCGCTGCTGCCGTGGGTGCCGGCCGTGCTCGGCGTGGCCACGCTCGTGGGCCTGAACGCGGGACTGCTGCCGTTCGGGCGGCACACGGCGGCGACCGTCGCTGGCGCCGCGCCGGGCGTCGCGCTCGTCGCCGCCGTCACGCTGCTGGTGATCCTGGCGGCGCGTCGCGTGCGATGGGCGCTGCCGGCGCTGGTGCTGATCACGGCCGCGGATCTCGGTGTCTACGGCATCGGCTTCGTGTACCGCGAGCCAGCCCGATCGATCGACCGGCTGATGGTGGGCGTGCAGCCGGCGCCCTGGCGCCCCGAGGACAGCTACGCGGCCGCGCCGGACGCCGGCAACTACGCCAAGAACCTGCTCGTGCTGCGCGGCTATCGCCTGACCACCGGCTACGTCGGCTTCTTCCCGGCCGTCCGGCATCCGATCGGCAGCGAACCGTCGCTGCAGTTGTCGGGCACGCGGTGGATGTTCACCCGGGACGGCGTCCGGCGTCCGGCGCTGGGCGGCGTCGAGCGCGCGCGGCTGATCAACGATCGCGGCGAGCAAGTGATCGGGCGGGTGCAGCTCACGGCCGACCGGGCGGGCCACCTCGCGGCGTCCGTGCGCGCCAGCGGGCCGGCGATCCTCGCCTTCACGGAGCGGTTCCACCAGGGCTGGTCGGCGACGGCCGGCGGTCGACCGCTCGAGATCGTCCGCGTCGAGTACGACTTCCTCGGCTGCCGCGTCGACCCGGGCGTCGAGCAGGTCGAGCTGCGATTCGCGCCGCCCAGCTTCCGCAACGGCATGATCGTCTCCGCGATCGGCGCGGTGCTCCTCGCCGGCATGCTCCTCGTGTGGCGTCCATGACGCGCGGTGCCTGGGACGCGTTTGGGATCGTGCGTGACCTCGGGCTCGCCTGGTCCGACGTCAAGGCCGACACCAAGTACGACGGGTCGCCGGTGCTGAAGTGCCGGGGCTGCTTCATGGCCGGTGTGGCGATGCACGCCTCCGCGGAGCCGGACTCCCTCGTCGTGCGCGTCGACCCCGACGCCCGGACGTGGCTGCTGGACGAGGCGGCCGACACGTACTACGTGACCCCGTATTACGAGCCGCACCCGGTGGTGCTGGTGCGTCTCGCGCGCATCGATCGCGACGCCCTGCGCGACCTGCTGGCAACGGCGCGACGGGCCACGCTGCAGAAGTCGGCGCGGACGCGCGGCTGACCCGGCAGCTAGCCGGGGAACCCCGTTGTCGCCATCACGCGCTGCGCCTGCTGCACGTGCCGCCGCTCGTGCGCCACGATCAGCCGCCAGCCATCGAGCACGCTGTAGGTGACGATGCCGAGGAACGGCGACGCCATCACGACGCCGGCCAGATCGCGCGCCGCGACCGCGTCGAGCCTCGCGATCAGGGCGCGCTGCTGATCGACGAAGCGGCCGACGACCCCGGCGTCGATGGCGCTGGCCGCCGGCTGCGCCTTGCCCGGCGCCTTGAACCGGCGCGTCGCGTCCGGGCTCTGGGTGCGGATGAGCATCCGGCCGAGCAGGCCGGGCCAGACCGGCAGCCGCTGCCACACCGTCCGCCGGCGCGTGTCGTCGAGCGCCTGGTCGGCCATGTCCGCCATCTGCCCGTTGGCGGTCAGCAGGTGCTCCAGGCACTGGGCCACGCTCCACCGTGACGCCTCGGGCTTCCAATTGAGCTGTCGCGCGTCGAGGCGGCCGAATGCCGTGTCGGCCTCGACGGCGATGGCCTCGAGCTCCGTACGCACGTCCGCCGGAGAGATCGTGGTGTAGTCCATGGTGGTCGGGATCACTCGGGCACGGGCGGCACGGCCTCGGCTGGCTGGCGCGCCTTCAGTTTCTCGAAGATAGCCAGCTCGCGATCGGCGAGCGAGGCCTGGCCGGTCCGCCGGTAGGCCTGGGCCAGCCGGAAGTGGGCCTGCGCCAGATCGGGCTCGAGCGCGATCGCGGCCCGCAGCGCCTGGATCGCCTCGGGCCAGCGGCGCTGCTCCGACAGCAGGATCCCGAGCTGCACGCGCGCCTTGGCGTGCCGGGCGTCCAGCGCCGTCGCCTTGCGGAGCAGCGCTTCGACACGCGCGAGATCGGGGCCGTCGCCGGTGGACGGCGCCCGCCAGAGCGCCATCGCGTAGTAGTACTGCCCGTTCGCGTCGGTGGGCGTCAGCTCGACGAACCGGGCCAGGCGGCGCGTGATCTCGTCGCTCTGTGCCGGCGACACGCCGTACATCTCGCCGAGGAACGCGTACGGACGCGGGTCGGCGGGCGCCAGATCGGCGGCGCTGCCGAACGACGTGACCGCCTCTTCATGGCGGCCGCGCGAGGTACTGCGCGATGCCGAGGCCGATGTGCAGCCGGGCCGACGACGGATGGCGGCGGATGCTCGCCGTGAACACGTCGACGGCGTCGTCGTAGGCGCGCAGGCGCAGCAGGTTGTCGCCCCAGTCGAAGAGGTGCTCCTCCGTCGGCTCCAGGTGCGCGGCGCGCTGGTAGCCGACCGCGGCCGCGACGAAGTCGCCCGCCCGGGCGTCCACGTCGCCGAGCAGGTTGAACAGCTCGGCGGACTCCTTGGCCTCGAGCATCCGCCGCACCTGCTGGCGCGCGGCGTCCAGCTTGCCGGTCTCCAGGTAGGCGATGGCGAGATCGTGGCCGTTGGCGTAGTGGGCGGGGTCGAGAGCGCGGGCGCGCTCGAGATGCGGGATGGCGGCGGTGAGCTTGCCGGCCTGGAGGTAGAACTCGCCGAGCGCGTGCTGCGCGGCGAACGCGTCGGGCGTGCGGCGCACGGCCTCGAGGAGGCGGCGCTCGACCGCCGCCGCGCCGGGCGCTGCCGCGGGGCGAGGGGGCTTGGCCGGCGTCTGGGCCGGCGCCTGGGTTGGGGTCGACGTCTGGGCGGCGCGCGCGCCCTCGCCGAGGACGGCGAGGACGAGCGCGCAACCGCAGAGAGTGGGATGGAATCGATTCACGCTGGCTCCGGCGCCATCCGGATCCTATCCGGAGGCGCCGGGCCAGTCGACGTTTCTGCTACCAGTAGAACTTCAAGCCGACCTGCATCTGCCGCGGCGTGTTGCGCATGCTGGTGATGCTCGCGAAGTTGCGCGCGTCGCCGAAGTTCAGCGACCCGGGGAGGTTGAAGGACGGCGTGTTGGTCAGGTTGAAGACCTCGAGGCGGAACTCCGCCTTGCTCGCTCCCCAGAGACCGAACTGCCGCGCCACGCCCATGTCGATCTGCCGCATCGGCGGCCCGGTGACCTGGCTGCGCGGCCCGCCCAGCGGGCTGAAGTCGGTCTGCCCGATCGTCGCCACCGGAGCCGGGTTGGCGAACGCGGCCGCGTTGTAGAAGTTGGCCACGTCGTTGTTGCCCGCATACGGATCGCCCACGACGAGCGCGTAGCAGCCCGTGCCGGAGCCCGTCGCCGGCGTGCAGTTGATCGTCTGCGCCTGGCCGCTGTAGACGGACGCCACCCAGTTGACGCGCCAGTTGCCGAAGATGGCGCCCTCGAAGGGCAGATCGTAGTTGCCGCTGACGACCAGGGCGTGCCTGGTGTGGAAGCCGGAGAGGCCGATGTCGTTCTCCAGATCCCAGCCGGCCACGTCCGGCGCGCGCAGGCCGCCGACGCCGCCACCCGAGAGCGAGTCGCCGGCGTTGGTCGTCGCCTCGCTCAGCGTGTAGCTGACCAGGAACTGCAGGCCCTGGTGGTAGCGGCGCTGGAACTTGAGCTGCATCGAGTCGTACTGGCTTTCGCCGACGGTGCGCACGTATGGATCGATGCCCCGCCCGAAGTCGGGCCACGTCACGTGCGGCTGCCGGGTTCGTGCCCGGCGGCAGCAGCCGCGTGACGTTGTTCATGCCGGCGAACGTCTCGAGGTTGTCGCCCGCGCGTGCCGACGTAGCCGACCTCGACGGCGTGCTGGCCGGGCAGCTCGAGCTGATACATCACGTTGGCGTTGTGATACTTCGGCGTCTTGTAGTCGAACTCGACGCCGCGCAGTGTCAGCCCGTTGGCGTTGACGTTCAGCGGATCGAGCGGGATGCGCTCGCGGGCGTCGAGCGTGACGAGCGAGCCGTCCGGCAGCCGGTTCGGCGCGGTGTCGTTCGGCGACTGGTAGATGCAGCGTGAACTGGAACGGGTAGTTGTAGCCGAGGCTCGGGTTGCCGCCGCGGTTCTCGAACGCCCCGTAGAACAGGCCGTAGCCGCCGCGGAGCACCTGCTTGTCGTTGATCTGGTAGGCGGCGTCGAGCCTCGGGGCGAAGTTGTTGTTCGGCATCTTGCCCAGGCCGCTGCCGAACTCGTCGGTGTAGACCAGCTCGATGCCGTCCGCTCGCCAGGTTGCTGGACGAAGCTCTGCGGAGAGCGGCTTGTCGCGCCACTCGGCCGGGATCAGGTAACGCGCCGGCGGCCCGGGCACCAGGTTGGCCTGCTCCGCCTCACGCTCCTGCTCGCGGCTGAACCAGTCCCAGCGCAGGCCGTAGTTCAGCGTCAGCTTGTTGCTGGCGCGCCAGCTGTCCTGCGCGTAGGCGCCGTGGTAGGTCTTGAAGGCGTCCACGTCGCCGAACGGCGAGACGCGGAGGTCGTGCATGCCGCCCAGGTAGTCGACGCCGCCTGGGACCAGCGACGGGATCTGCGTTCAGCACGAAGTGCGCGCGCGACGTGCTGTTGTCGGTGGCGTTGACCAGCGACGTGTAGCGGCCGTCCCAGTAGTACTCGCCCCGGGCGTAGGGCGGCTGGGTCGAGCCGAAGAAGATGTTCTGGTACATGTAGCCGCCCTTGAAGGTGTGCGACTTGTACACCTTCGTCAGGTTGTCGCTGAACTGCACCGTGTTGCTGAAGCGCTCGCTCACCACCCAGCCGTCGTGTCCGAGCTGGGTCAGGCCCGACGGCCGCAGCGCCGGCAGGCCGCCGTTGCCGTCGATCTGCGGGATGCCGAGGATGCCGTAGCGGCCCGGCAGGTCGCTGGTGTCGTCGCCGTTCGGCTGCAGGCGGTTGGTGTGCTCCTGGCTCAGGCCGAAGCGCGCCTCGTTGATCAGCGTGGACGAGAACATGTGCGTGTGGCTGGCCGCGAGCCCGTGCACGCGGACCGCCTCGTCGCCTTCGTTGAACCCGCCGCCGTCGCCGTCACCGTCGAAGGGCGACGGCCGCAGCTTGTTGTTGTTCGAGAAGCTGTAGCGGGCGAAGAAGCGATCCTCGTTGCTGAAGTTGTGGTCGACGCGGGTGTCGAACGAGTGCGTATCGTCGGTGTTCTGCCGGTTGACCACGTAGTTGTTGTTCAGGCCGGCGACGTTCGGCTCGGGGTAGAGCATCATGAGCCGCAGCGCGTCGGCGCTGAGACGGCCGGCCGGAATCTGGTTGCCGGCGAAGGCGTCGCGCACGAAGCCGGCGCGCGTCGCCGTCATGCCCGTCGTCGGATCGACCTGGCCGGCGGCGAGCTCGCGGGTCGTCGCCGGGTCGAAGACGGTGCCGCGCTGGAAGGTGCGGCCGAGGATGTCGGTGCCGACGTTGCCGCTCTGCAGCGAGATCAGGTCAGAGTAGTTGGTGAAGCCGCTGTTGCGCTGCGCCGCGGTCGGCACGGTGGTGACCCAGGTCCGCGCCGACGAGATCAGGCTGCCCTCGTAGTCGGCGAAGAAGAACGTCTTGCCGCTGACGATGGGACCGCCGGCGGTCATGCCGAACTGGTTCGAGACGTACTTGCCCTTCTTCAGGCCGGCCTTGTTGGCGAAGAAGTCGGTCGCGTTCAAGGCGTCGTCGCGGGCGAACTCCCACAGGCTGCCGTGGAACTGGTTGCTGCCCGACTTGAGCGTGGTGTTGAGCACCGCGCCGCCGGCGCGCCCGTACTCGGCGCTGAACGAGCTCGTGAGGATCTTGATCTCGTCGACCGCGTCGACCGGCGGCTTGACGATGTAGGCGACGCCGCTCAGGAAGTCGACGTTGCTGGTGTTGTTGTCGATGCCGTCCAGCATGTAGTTGTTCTGGGCCGGCCGGACGCCGTTGGCCGAGAACATCAGCGGGGCGCGGGCGCCGGGCTGCGGCGGCACGACGCCGGGGCTCAACCGGGCGAGGATCGTGTAGTCGCGGCCGTTGATCGGCAGGTTCTCGATGACCTCGGAGCTGAGCGCCTGACCGACCGTGCCGGTGCCGGTCTCGAGGAGCGGGGCGTTCGCGGTGACGACCACGTCCTCGGTGAGGCTGCCCGGATCCAGGGCGAAGTCGACCACCGCGTTCTGCTGGATGGCGACGACGTTGCCCCGGCGCTCGGTGTTGCGGAAGCCGGGGAACTCGACCCGGACCGTGTAGGCGCCGGTGCGGACCGGCGTGATGATGAACGTGCCGTCCTCGCGCGTCACGGTGGACAGGGAGAAGCCCTGGCCTTCGTGCGTGACGGTGACGGTGGCACCGGGCAGCACGCCGCCCGATTGGTCCTTGACCGTGCCCAGGATGGTGCCAGTGTCCACCTGAGCTGCAGCGGGCGTACCCGCCAGCATCAGCAGCCACATGACGCCCAGCACCCGAGCGCCGATCCATGCCGACAGCCTCACCATTCGACCCCCTTCCAACACAACCATGCCGCGGACGGACGCACACCCCGAGCGGGGGAACCGCGCTGCGGCAACCAGCTTGACCCGTGAACGTTTCCGGTTGTAGGGTTCGTACCATCGCATGACCTTGGGTGTCAAGCAGTACATGGCGGTCCGGCATATCGACCGGCGCCCGAACAAGAGCGCGACTCTTCGAGGCGATCGCGAACTTTTGCCGGCTCGACCGTCGTGCCGCCTGATGAAGGCATCGAGGGTCGCCAACCGCGCGGGTCTGCGGCATGATGGCGGCAGATGGCCATGAAGCGTCGCGCGTTCATCCAGTCGGCGCTGGTCACGGCGGCGTGGACGGCGTACGGGACGGCGTTCGGCGGCCAGTCCGATCGCCACAGCGGCAAGTGGATCATCCCGACCAACAAGCCCGATCGGTTCGGCCTCAAGGTGATGGCCTTCAATCCGATCCCGGTGCCGGACCTGGCGCAGTGGACGCTGTCGATCGCGGGGCTGACGCAGGCGCCGATGGCGCTGAAGGCCGGTGACCTCGATCGGCTGCCGAAGATCGGCCAGAGCAGCCGCCTGAAGTGCGTGCAGTGCTGGTCCGGCCGGGTGAAGTGGGAGGGGTTCCGCGCCCAGGAGCTGCTCAAGCTGGCGCCGCCGAAGGCCGAGGGCACCTGGGTGCGCGTCGAGTGCGCCGACAAGTACTACGACTTCGTGAGCCTCGAGGACCTGCTCCACCCGCGGACGCTGTTCGCCACGGCCATGAACGGCGAGGCGCTGACGCCCGAGCACGGCGCCCCGCTGCGGCTGGTGCTGCCGCACAAGTACGGCTACAAGTCGTCGAAGCTGATCACGTCGCTGACGTTCGTCTCGGAAGGCGGCCGGGGCCTGCAGGCCGACGGCTGGCCGTTCTACTCCGAAACCGGCGACATCCTCCCCGGCGTCGATCACCCGTTCGAGTTCCCGGACGACGTGCGCAAGATCCCCGGCGGCGAGATCACCGGGTACTGATGGCCGGGAGACCAGCATGAAGGTCAGCGGAGAGTGCCCTGGACGCGAGGCGTACGGCCGCCGTGCCTCCCGGGCCTGGGACGCGCTGCGCGAGGCCACACCGCTCAGCGCGGTCCGGCGGCGTGACGCGCTCAAGGTGATCGCCGCCGTGATGGCGGAATGGTGGCTGCCGCGCCGCCTGTTCGCGCAACGGCCCGCGTCCTCGCCCGATCGCTCCGCCAGGCCCGACCGCCCCGGTCATCCCGACAGGAAGGTCATCGTCGTGACCTTCGGCGGCGGCGTCCGCTACGAGGACAGCCTCGCCCCGAGCGGCTGGGTGAACATCCCGCACCTCGCCAACGAGCTCGTGCCGCAAGGACTCGTCTACCCCGTCGCCCGCTACGACGGGATCACCGGCCACTTCAATTCGACCGGCGCGCTGGTCACCGGCTGCCGCCAGGAGGTCGACGCCTACGGCAGCGAGGCGCCGGTGACGCCGACGATCTTCGAGCTGTTCCGCAAGCAGCACAACCTGCCGCCCGAGGAAGCCTGGGTCATCGCCACCAACAAGAGCTTCAGCCTGATGGGCGGCAGCAAGCTGCGCGACTACGGCGACCCGTTCTCGGCCAACGTGATCCTGCCCAAGCAGCTGCTGATCGAGACGATCAAGTCCGCGGTCAGCACCGACGCCGGGCCTGGCGTCGAGGATCGGCGGGTGCTGGCCGAGCGCATGATGCTGGCCCTCGACGAAGGCTACGAAGGGTTCGGCTGGCGCGTGTTCGAAGCCGGCCGCAGCCTCGGTCCCGAGCTGAAGGCGACGCTGGCCAAGTCGCTGCTCGACTACTTCAACGACCCGATGGTGCCGACCAGCGGCGACGAGCTGACCTACTTCATGACCAAGGAGATCATGAACCGGCTGGCGCCGTCGCTCGTGGTCGTCAACTTCTGGGACATCGACATCGCCCACTACGGCGCCTACTCGCTCTACCTCGAGGCGATCAAGCGGACCGATCGCCTGGTGCACGAGCTGTGGCGGCACGCGCAGTCGCTGCCGCAGTACAAGGACAAGACGACGCTCCTCGTGGTGCCCGAGCTCGGGCGCGACGGCGACATGCTCGGCAACGGCTTCGCCAACCACCGCAGCGGCGACGAGTCGTGCCGGCGGGTCTGGCTCGTCGCGCTGGGCGCCGGCGTGCCCAAGGGCGCCGGCACCGAGCGGCCGATCAAGACGACCGACGTCGCCCCGACCGTGGCGCGGATCCTCGGCGTGAAGATGCCCGAGTGCGAAGGCCAGCCGCTCGCCGAGCTCGCGGTCTGAGGTCACTGCCATGCGATTCGAGGCGCGGCTCACCGGCGAGGCGTCGACGCTGGCAGGGCCGCACGCGCCGACGCTCGAGCGGCTGCCGGCGACGTTCCACGCGTCGATCCTGATCGAGCTCGAGAAGTGGACGGTCCTCTTCGCGGCGGAGCGCGCCTACCAGCGTGCGCTGCTCGAGCACCTCACCGGCCTGTCGGCGCCCGAGCGCGAGCGCCTGTTCGCGGAGGTGGCGCGCGTCGAGGTCGAGGCGGGCTGCGACCGCATCGCGACGAAGGCCCCGGCCGCCTTCCAGGACGAGGCGCAAGCCGTCCTGCGCAAGCGGCGCCTGCTGACGCGCTGGCGGCGGGAGGTCGACGCGGTCTTCCAATCGCTCCAGCCCGCGCTCGACGCCCGGCTCCATCCCGCCGACGGGCCGCGCCGGCTGATCGTCCAGATCTACGCGGGCACCATCGCCGTCCAGACCCAGCAGCTGTGGAGCCGCTTCCGCGGGCGCGGCGTGCGCGTCCCGCTGGCGCTGGACGGCGCCCGCCGCCCGGACGCGTTTCTTCGCGCGCTGTTCGGCGGCGGGGACGCGGCGGGTGCCGCCACGCTGTTTGCCGGCGTCGGCGGCGCCTCGGGATCGACGCCGCTCGATGCCTGGATCCTCGAATCAGGCGAGGCGCTGCACGCCTGCACCGAGCCTGTCGCGCCTGATGCGTCCGGCGCGGGGCCCACCGCGACCTCGACCGGCCTGAGCTACGACCGCCTCCGCGGCTACCGCGACGACCTGACCCGCGCCCTCTACGAGAAGATCCAGGCCGGCGTCGAGAGCCCGCAGGCGTTTGCCGCCTACGCCCGCAGCCTGCGCATCGCACCGCGCGCCGGCGCGCTGCGGTACTCGCCCGACGTCGTCCAGGCCTTCGTGCGCGACCTGTTCCTGACCGGCAACGGCACGCTGTTCGTGAACAACACCTTCGTCGAGTGGGCGGCGGTCCAGGCCATCAGGCGGGCCGAGCCGCGCCTGCTCGTCGCCCGCTACGGCGTCCGCGACAAGATGAAGCCGTTCAGCAGCCTGCTGCTGTTCTCGCAGCCGCGCGCAGCCGACCAGATCCCCGACATCGAGGATCCCGTCGGCTCGTTCATCGACGTCGAGCAGCTGTCGCACTACGTCTGGCTGAATGCGGAGAAGAGCCCGGCCTACCGCCAGCGCACGCTGCACCTCCTGCTCGCCGAAGGGATCGACGAGATGCTGGCCATTCGATCCGACGCGGACGCGAGCCGTGGCCCCGGCAGCGCCGCGGGCGCCGGCGAGCCCGTCAGCCTCGCCGACGTCGGCGCCACGATGGCGCAGTGGCTCGGCGTGCCCTCGCCGAACCCGCGCGGCCGGCCCATCGCGACGCTCCTCGACTGAGCGTCGGGGCGGTTGGGAGGTGGCGAACGTATATGATTTCGCCCACCAGCCATGTCGACGCTCGAGCGCCGCATCGTCACGGCGATCGTGGCCGTCCTGCTCGGCACCGCCATCTGGTTCCGCCTGCTGCGGCTCGATTCGGTGCCGGGGGTCAGCGGCGACGAGGGCTGGTGGGGCGTGCAGGCGCTGGCCTGGCTGTCCGGCCGGCCGTACGAGCCCCGCACCACCAGCGGCAATCCGATCGACCTGTTCTTCCTGGTGCCCGTCGCGCTCCTGCATGCGATCGGCTCGCCGTCGTTCGCCCTGCTGCGGCTCGTGCCGGCGGTGGCCAACCTGCTCGCGCTCGTGGTGGGCTTCTTCTTCGCCCGCCGGCTGTATGGCGAGACGACAGCCTGGATCCACACGGTGGCGCTGGCGGTCCTGCCCACCGCCATCGCGCACAGCCGGATCTGCCAGGATCCGTCGCAGTCGGTGTTCTGGACGGGCCTCGTCGTGTATCTGGCGCTGCTCGGCATGAAGGACCGCGGCGCGGCGTGGCGCTGGTTCGCTGGCGCGCTCGTGCTGTTCCCGGTGGCCCTCTGGACGCACCCCACCAACGTCTTCGTCGCGCCCTTTCTCCTCCTGCCGATCGTGGCGGCGCTCGCCGCGCGGGTGCCGGACTCGCCGCGCGCACGGATCGGCGTCGTCATCGCGACGGCGTTCGCGCTCGGGGGCGGCCTGATCGTGGCCTGGCTCGCGTTCGCGAGCGCCGCGCGTGCGTATCCATCCCTCGACAAGCCCTGGCTGTCGCTGGCGGCGGCGCGCCTCGCCGATGGCGGCCAATGGCTCGAATTCGCCGCGAACAACGTGCGCCTGTTCAACGGCATCACCGTCTTCCACTACTTCTCCGGCGCGCGACCGTGGGCGCTTCCCTACGACGCCGGCGTGATCGTGGCGGCTGTCCTGGTGCTGTGCGGGTTCGTGCTGGCGTCGGCGCGCCGGCGGTCACCGCTCGACGCCGGCCTCATCGCCGGTTGCGCCGGCACCTGGCTCCTCTTCTACGCCTTCGCCGGGCCGCAGGCGCTGCGTCCCCACGCCGAACGATGGGGCCTCTGTCTCCTCGTGCCGGCGTCACTGGTGTTCGCACGCGGCGCCGGCGCCTGGATCGAGCACGTGCCGCGGCTGCGATGGGTCTCGATCGGCACGGCGTCGCTCGCCGCCGCTGCGCTGCTCGGCTCGTTCTACGTCAACTACTTCCGTGCCTTCGCCACCACCGGCGGGCAATCCCACCTGACCTACATCACCGCGCCGATCGAGCCGAAGCAGCAGGCGCTGATCCACATCCTCGGCCGCAGTGCCGGCGCGGCCCGCGTCGAGGTCGCGACGCGGCAGTGGTGGCTGTACTGGCCCATCGCCTACCTCGCCACGCCGCAGCCGACGGTGTCGGTACGTCTCGACTCCGACGCAGACCCGGCATCGGGTGTCGAGACGCCGGCTCGCGGCACGGCGCGGTTCTTCGTCGAGTTCGCCGGCACGCCCGAGCTGGCGGCGACGCTGCGGCGCCTCGAGGAGACCGGCCGCAGGGTCACGAGCACGACGATCGCGGACGCGGGCGGACGGGACCACCTGGTGATCGTCGAGGTGGCGACGGACAGGCCGTGAGTGCGCAGGAGGATGAACGGTCGGGCGGGCCGGGAAGTATATGATTCCGCCCACTACCCCATGTCGACGCACGACCCGCTGCGCTTCGTGACGGCCGCCGACGCCGTCGTCGAGCCCTCGCCCTGGGGCCCGCACGAGTGGCTGTCCCGGGCCGGCCTGACCGCCGCCGAGCAGTTGATGCTGGTGCGCGTGACCATGCCGCCGGGCAAGGGCCACGCGTTCCACCGTCACCCGGCGATGGAAGAAATCATCTACGTCGTCTCGGGCCGCGCCGAGCAATGGGTCGACCGCGAGTCGCGGACGCTCGGCCCGGGTGACGTCGCCCACATCCCGGCCGACGTCGTGCACGGCACCTACAACGCCGGCGACGCCGACCTCGTGTTCCTCGCCATCCTGTCCCCGGCCGTGTTCGAGGGGCCGGCGCTCGTCGACATGTCCGGCGAGGCGCCCTGGGCCTCGCTCCGCGGCCCGTCGCCGCGCTGATCACGATGTCGACGGTCCTCCTGATCGGCACGCTCGACACCAAAGGCGCGGAATACGCCTACGTGCGCGAGCGGCTGCGCCAGCGCGGCGTGCAGACGCTGGTGATGGACCTCGGCGTCCTCGGCGAGCCGCCGTTCGCCGCGGACGTCCCGGCGGCGGAAGTGGCCCGGGCCGGCGGCGCCGATCTCGCCGCGCTGCGCGCCGCCCGCGATCGCGGCCCGGCCATCGACGCCATGCTGCGCGGCGCCTGCGCGCTGGTGCCGGCGCTGCACCGCGACGGCCGCATCGACGCCGTGCTCGGCCTCGGCGGCGGCGGCGGCACCGCGATGATCACCGCGGCGATGCGCACGCTGCCGGTCGGTGTGCCGAAGGCTGATGGTGTCGACGCTCGCCTCGGGCAACACCGCGCAGTATGTCGACGTGACCGACATCACGCTGATGCCGTCGGTCATCGACATCGCCGGCCTCAACCCGCTGTCGCGCCGCATCCTCGCCAACGCCGCCGGCGCCATCGCCGGCATGGTCGATCAGGCGCCGCGAGTCGAGCGCGACGATCCGCCGCGGCCACTGCTGGCGGCGACGATGTTCGGCGTGACGACGCCATGCGTGACGGCGGCGCGGCAGCAGCTCGAAGCCGCCGGCTACGACGTCCTGGTGTTCCACGCGACCGGCACCGGCGGCCGGGCGATGGAGTCGCTCGTCGACAGCGGCTTCATCCAGGGCGTCCTCGACGTCACCACCACCGAGTGGTGCGACGAAGTGGTCGGCGGCGTCCTCAGCGCCGGACCCGATCGCCACGGCGCTGCCGCCCGGCGGGCGATCCCGCAGGTCGTCTCGGCCGGCGCCCTCGACATGGTGAACTTCCACGGCATGGACACGGTGCCGGCGGCGTTCGCGGGCCGCACCTTCTATCGCCACACGCCGTCGGTGACGCTGATGCGCACCACCGCCGAGGAGTGCCGCGAGATCGCACGGCGCCTCGCGTCGCAGCTCAATCGCTCGACCGCGCCGGTGACGCTCGTGCTGCCGCTCGGCGGCGTCAGCATGATCGACGCGCCGGGGCAGCCGTTCCACGATCCCGACGCCGATCGCGCGCTGTTCGAGACGCTGCGCGCCAGCGTCGCGCCCACCGTCCGCGTCGTCGACGTCGACGCGCACATCAACGATCCCCTGTTCGCGGACACGCTCGTCCGCGAGATGCTCGCGGTCCTGACGCCCGCGCTCCGAACCCAGAACGCCTGAATGCCTTTCATTCCCAGAAAGACCTCGCTGTCGCGACTCCGTGAACGTATACGGAAGAACCAGCCGATCGTCGGCGCCGGCGCCGGCACCGGCATCTCGGCGAAGTTCGCCGAGCGCGGCGGCGTGGATCTGATCATCATCTACAACTCGGGCCGCTACCGGATGGCTGGACGCGGCAGCCTCGCCGGCCTGCTGCCCTACGGCGACGCCAACGCGATCGTCCAGGACATGGCGAAGGAAGTGTTGCCGGTCGTCCGCGACACGCCGGTGCTCGCCGGCGTCTGCGGCACGGATCCGTTCCGCATCATCCCGGTCCTCCTGCGCGAGCTGAAGGCGATGGGCTTCGACGGCATCCAGAACTTCCCCACCGTCGGCTTGATCGACGGCGTCTTCCGCGCCAACCTCGAAGAAACCGGGATGAGCTACGACCTCGAAGTCGAGATGGTGCGCGAGGCGCGCCGGCTCGATCTGCTGACGTGCCCGTACGTCTTCGACGGCCGACAGCGCCAAGGCGATGGCCAAGGCCGGCGCCGACGTGCTCGTCGCCCACCTCGGCCTGACCACCAAGGGATCGATCGGGGCCAAGACCGCGTTGACGCTCGACGAGTCCGCAGCCCGCGTCCAGGCGATGCACGATGCCGCCCGCGCAGTGCGCTCGGACATCATCGTGCTCTGCCACGGCGGGCCGATTGCCGAGCCCGAGGACGCTGAGTACGTCCTCTCGCAGACGAGCGGGATCGCCGGGTTCTTCGGCGCCTCGAGCATCGAGCGGCTCGCCACCGAGAGCGGCATCGAGGCCCAGGCCCGCCGGTTCCGCGACATGAAGATGCCTCGCCGCGCGACGCGGGCGAGGGGAGCGAAGCGATGACGACGACCGCGGCCTCAGTGATTCGACGCGTCCTCCTCGCCGCAGCGCTGGCGGCAGTCGCCATCGTCGTCGTGCCGGCGCAGCAACGCCCGGCGTCGACGCCGCCGCCCGAGGCGCGCCCCCTGCGGCTGCTGTTCCTCGGCCACGATCGCGACCATCACCCGTCCGGCAAATTGCTGCCGCTCATCGCCGCGCCGCTGGCCCGCCGCGGCATCCAGATGACGCACGTGTCGACGCCCGAGGAGGCGCTGGTCGCGGCGACGCTGAAGCACTACGACGGCCTCGTGCTCTACGCCAACCACGAGACGATCACGCCGGAGCAGGAGCAGGCGCTGGTCGACTTCGTCGAGGGCGGCAAGGCGATCGTCGCCATCCACTGCGCCTCGTTCATGTTCACCAAGGCGCCGCGCTTCATCCCGATCGTCGGCGGCCAGTTCCAGAAGCACGGCACCGGAGACTTCACCGCCGAGATCATCGCGCCCGATCACCCGGTGATGAAGGGCCTCGCGCCGTTCACCACCTGGGACGAGACCTACGTCCACACGCGCCACAACCCGGTCGATCGCACCGTGCTGATGGAGCGCGTCGACAAGGACGGCCGCGAGCCGTACACGTGGGTGCGGACGCAGGGCAAGGGCCGCGTCTTCTACACGGCGTATCGGTCACGACGAGCGGACCTGGGGCAACCCCGGCTTCCTGCAGCTGATCCAGCAGGGCATCGTGTGGGCGGTCGACGACCAGGCGCGCGCGGCGTGGCAGCGCCTGAAGATGCCGGCGGTCGAGTACGTCGACGGCTTCAACGTCCCGAACTACGAGAAGCGCGATCCGGCGCCGAAGTACCAGATGCCGATGACCGCGGCCGACTCGCAGAAGTTCATCCAGACGCCGGCCGAGTTCAAGGTGGAGCTGTTCGCGCAAGAGCCGATGCTCGGCGGCAAGCCCATCACGTTCTCGTTCGACGAGCGCGGCCGGCTGTGGGTGATCGAGGCGGTCGACTACCCGAATCGCGTGCTCCGCGGCGGCTCCGGGCGACGACCGCATCCGGATCCTCGAGGACACCAACGGCGACGGCCGCGCCGACAAGCAGACCGTCTTCGCCGATCACCTGAACCTGGCCACCAGCCTGGTCTTCGCCAACGGCGGCGTGATCGTCTCGGCCGCGCCGCACATGCTGTTCCTGCAGGACACCAACGGCGACGACAAGGCCGACGTGAAGAAGGTGATCAGCACCGGGCTGGGGCATCACCGACACGCACGCCGGCCCGTCGAACCTGCTCTACGGGCCGGACAACTACGTCTGGGGCGTGGTCGGCTACTCCGGCTTCGACGGCGAGATGAACGGCAAGCCGATGAAGTTCCTCCAGGGCGTCTACCGCTACAAGCCGGACGGCTCGCACGTTCGAGTACGTCACCGGATCGACCAACAACACGTGGGGCCTCGGCATGTCCGAGACCTTCGACGTCTTCGGCTCGACCGCCAACAACGATCCCAGCTTCTACGTCGCCATTCCCAACCGCTTCTTCGAGAAGGTCCCCGAGCTGACGGCGGGCGTGCGGACGATCAGCGGGCCCGGCTACCAGAGCGCGGCGCAGTTCTACCCCGCGCACTTCCTGACGCCCTACATCCGGCAGGTGGACGTGTGGGGCGGCTACACGGCCGCGGCCGGGCATCACCTCTACACGGCGCGGTCGTTCCCGAAGAAGTACTGGAACCGGATCGCGTTGATCACCGAGCCGACCGCGCACCTCGTCGGCCAGGGGATCATGGAGCCGCAGGGCGCCGGCTTCGTGACGCGCGACGGCTGGAACCTGATCGCCGGGGCCGAGGAGTGGTTCTCGCCGGTGCACGCGCAGGTCGGTCCTGACGGCGCGGTCTGGGTCGCCGACTGGTACACGTTCATCAACCAGCACAACCCGACCCCGCCCGGCCACAGCAACGGGCCCGGCAACGCCTACGAGACGTCGATGCGCGACAAGTCGCGCGGGCGCATCTACCGGGTCGTCTACCGCGACGCGCCGGCAGCGAAGACGCCGGCCCTGTCCAAGGCGGATCCGGCCGGCCTGGTGGCGGCGCTGAAGAGCGACAACATGCTGTGGCGGCTGCATGCGCAGCGGCTGCTCGTCGAGCGCGGCAGGCTGGACGTCGTGCCGCAGCTGGTCGCCCTCACCGCCGATCGCACGGTCGACGCGATCGGCACCAACGGCGCGGCGTTCCACGCGCTGTGGACGCTGCACGGCCTCGGCGCCATCACCAGCACCACGAGCGAGGCCGGCCGGGCCGCGGTGCAGGCCCTGGCGCATCCCGCCGCGGGGGTCCGCAAGGCCGCGGCGATGGTGCTGCCGGCGTCGCCAGAGGGCGCACCGGCAACCACCGCCGCGCTCCTCGAGGCCAAGCTCCTCGCCGACTCGGATCTGCACACCCGGCTGGCGGCGATCCTGCGCCTCGCCGAGCTGCCGGCGTCCGACGCCGCCGGCAAGGCGCTTTACGCCGCCTCGCTCGAGCCGTCGACCTTCGGCGATCGCTGGTTGAGCCGCGCCCTCTACATCGCCGCCAGCCAGCACAAGACGCCGTTCCTCACGCAGTACCGCGACGATCCGGCGAAGCTGGCCGTCGACGCGCTGCCGATCGGCCTGCGCCTCGGGCGGGCCCGCCCCGACTGGCGGCAGCCGGCCGCGGCCGTGCTCGCCTCGGACTGGAAGGCGATGGAGGTGCCGGGCAGCTGGGAGTCACGCGGCCTGACCGCGTTCGACGGCATCGTCTGGTTCACCCGCGAGGTCGAATTGCCGGCCGATCGGCGAGGCGCGGCGACCGTCCGCTTCGGGCGCCTCGGCAACATCGGCGAAGTGTGGGTCAACGGCACCAGCATCGCCGCCGCCGCCGTCGATCCGACCGCGGGCCGGAGCCCGCAGGTGTTCGAGGTGCCCGACGGCGTGCTGAAACCCGGCGCCAACACGATCACCGTCCGCATCCAGAACCTGCGCGGCGACGGCGGCTTCCTCGGCGCGCCCGACGCGCTGGTCGTGCAGAGCGGCGAGCACAAGATTGCACTCGGCGGCACGTGGCGGTACCGCGTCGAGCGGCAGACCAACGCGCCGGCGCTCTACAGCCGGCCGGGCGAGCTGGCCGCCCACGTCGCCTCGGCCGGGACGCCGCCGCCGGCCGACGCCGTGCTGGCCGCGACGCCGGCCACCGCCAAGGCGGACGTCGTGCTGCGCCTCGGCGTCCTGAAGGATCAGCTGAAGTGGGACCAGGCGGCGATGACCGTCGGGGCCGGGCAGCTCATCGACCTCGTCGTGACGAACACCGACGTGATGCCGCACAACTTCATCCTCGGGTCGCCCGGTTCGCTCGAGGCCATCGGTGCGGCCGCCGACGCCCTCATGAGCATTCCCGCCGGCCAGGTTCAGCAGTTCGTGCCCGACCTGCCGCAGGTCCTCGCCTCGACCCGTCTGCTCGAACCGGGCCAGTCGATCACCATCCAGTTCCGCGCCCCGGGGCAGCCCGGGGCCTACCCGTACGTCTGCACCTTCCCGGGCCACTGGCGCCTGATGAACGGGGTGCTGACCGTGACCGCCGGCCGGCCATCGGAGCCGTGATACCGTTGTCTGCTCAATGCACCCATCTCTCGAACACCTGATCCGCCTCCAGCAACTCGAGACGGACGCAGGCGAGCGGAAGCGACAGCTGGCGGACCTGCCGACGCGCGTGACGGAAGCGGACGCGGCAGTGGCCGCCGCGCTCGCCGCCCGCGAGGCCGTCGCGGCACAGATCGCCGAGAACACAGCGTCGCGACGCGTCGCCGATCGCGAGCTCGGCGTCGTCCAGGGCCGGCTGACCAAGTACAAGGATCAGCTGATGGAGGTGAAGACCAACAAGGAATACACCACCATGCAGCACGAGATTGCGACCGCCGAGGAAGGCGTGCGCGGTTTCGAGGATCAGATCCTGACCCTGATGATGCAGACGGACGAGCTCACCGCGTCGCTGAAGGCGGCCGACACCGCGCTGGCCGCCGAGAAGCGCAAGGCCGCCGCCGTGGGGACCGAGGTCGAGGCCGAGCGCGGCCGGCTCGAGGCGGAGCTCGCCGCGCTGACCACCACCCGCGCGTCGATCGAGAAGCAGATGTCGCCCGAGTACGTCCGCCTGTTCAACGACGGCGTCGCGACGCGACGCGGCGTCGCGGTCAGCGCGATCCGCGATGGTCACTGCCAGGCCTGCCAGGTCACCGTCCGCCCGCAGCAGATCATGCAGGCGCGGAAGGGCGACGAGATCGTGCTCTGCGAATCGTGCAAGCGCATCCTCTACGTGCCGCCGCCGGCGGCCCCAGCTGCCGCGCCGGGTTCGCCGGAGGCGGTGGCCGGCGAAGGCGGCCGGGCGTGACCGCCGCAACGTACGACTGCACCGGCCGCCGGTGACATGACGCCGGACGCCTTCATCGCCTTCGCGCGATCGCTGCCCGAGCCGATGGCGCTCACCGACGGGCGCGGCCGGGTGCTGGCGTCCAATGCCGCGGCGCGCGACTTCGTGGTGCCGATGCGCACCGGCACCTCGGTCTGCGATCTCTCCCCCGACGGACCGCGCCTGCGCGAGTGGCTGGCCGCCAGCCGCGACGCCCGCGGGCTCCTCAAGACCACCGTGCCGCTGCGCCGCGACGACGGCACGCTGGTCGACGTCCGCATCGAGGCGGCGTCGGCTCACGAACGGCGAGACCGGCGACGAGCCGGTGGCGCTGCTGCTGCGGTTCCGCTCGCGGGCCTCGGGCGCGCAGGAGCAGGCGCTGCACATCGCCGAAGCGCGCTACCGCGAGCTGTTCTCGAACGCCGTGCACGGCATCTGCCGCTGCCACGTCGACGGCACCATCCTCGAAGGCAACCCGGCGCTCGCGGCCATGCTCGGTCACGCGCACGCCCGAGTCGCTCGTCGGCGTGAAGCTGGCCGACATCTACGAGGAGCCCGACGCGTTCCTGACGCTCCTCGATCGCATCCGCCACGCCGGGCGCGCCCTCAGCGTCGACGCCAACTGGCGCCGGCGCAACGGCGATCCGCTCGGCGTCCGGCTCTCGGGACGGTTCGAGACGGGTGGCAGCCCGGACGGCGTCATCGAGCTGATGGTCGAGGACGCGACCGAGCGCCGGATGCTCGAGGCGCAGCTCGCGCACACGACCAAGATGGAGTCGATCGGCCGCCTCGCCGGCGGCATCGCGCACGACTTCAACAACCTGCTGACCGCGATCCTCGGTTACGTCGACCTGCTGCAGGGCTCGCTCAACGAGCAGGATCCGATCGCCCGGCACGCGCTCCAGATCCGCCGATCGGCCGAGCGCGCCAGCCTGCTGACGCGCCAGCTCCTGGCCTTCAGCCGCAAGCAGTTCCTCCAGCCGCGCATCATCGACCTGAACGCCGTGGTCGAGGAGAGCAACCAGATGCTGCGCCGGCTGATCTCGGAGCACATCGAGCTGTCCGCGTCCCTCGATCCCCGGCTGCTGCGAATCAAGGTCGACCCGGCGCAGCTGCAGCAGGTGCTGCTGAACCTGGCGGTCAACGCCCGCGACGCGATGCCCAAGGGCGGCACCCTCGGCATCGTCACCGCCAACGTCGACATGCCGGCGCGCGCGCTCGGCGGCGCGCCGGACTTCGAGGCCGGCCCCTACGTGATGCTGGCGGTCAGCGACACCGGCGTCGGCATGGACACCAACACGCGGGCGCGCATCTTCGAGCCGTTCTTCACGACCAAGCGGATCGGCGAAGGCACCGGCCTTGGCCTGTCGACCGTCTACGGCATCGTCCGCCAGAGCGGCGGCCACATCCAGGTCGACAGCGAGCGCGGCCGCGGCTCGCGCTTCACGATCTACTTCCCCGCCGTCAGCGACGCCGCCGAGGCGCCGCGTCCGGAGACCGTGCTGACCGACGGCCCGATCGGCCGCGAGACGCTGCTGCTGGTCGAGGACGATGCGATGGTGCGATCGCTCGCCGTGGAGGCGTTGAAGCTGAAGGGCTATCGCGTGCTCGACGCCGGCGACGGGCGCGAGGCGCTGCGCCTGGCCCAGGGCGCCGGCGACATCGACCTGCTGATCACCGACGTCGTGATGCCGCGCATGACCGGCCGCGAGCTGGCCGACAAGCTCCGCACGACGGCCCCGCTGCTGCGCGTGCTGTTCATGTCCGGCTACCCGGGCAGCCTCGGCGAACAGCTCGGACGCAACGTCGACCTCCTCGAGAAGCCGTTCACGTCGCTGACGCTGGTCAGCCGCGTCCGCCAGGCGCTCGACCGCGACGTCCGCGCGGTGCCCCTCAAGCGCGCCTGAGGCGCCGGCGTCACGCCCGGCGGATGACCGCGAGCATCCGACCGGCCCGCGCGCCTTCGCGCCGGTACGACCAGAACCAGTCGTTGTGCGTCGCCGTGCACAGGCCGGCGACGTGCACGTTGGCGGGATCGAGACCGGCGGCGACCAGCTGATCGCGGTTCGACCGCCACATGTCGAGGACGTGCGTGGCGCGCGGCGATTCCGCCGGTAGAAACCAGCGGTCGAGATCGAGCTCCGCGAAGCCCGCGACGTGGAACGTCTCGCGGACCTCCGGGCCGACCTCGTAGCAGCACGGCCCGATCGACGGGCCAATGGCGGCGACGATGTCGCGCGGCGACCCGCCGGCCGCAACGGCCAGATCCTTCGCCGCGGCGCCCGCGATCCCCTGCGCCGTGCCGCGCCAGCCGGCGTGGACCGCGGCCACCGCGCCGCCCGGGTGCGCCATCAGGATCGGCACGCAGTCGGCGGCCTTCACCGCGACGGCGACATCGGTCCGCGTGGTGATCGCGGCATCGGCCGGCGGCAGCGGATCGCCAGCCGGCGGGGCCGCGGCGTCGACCCGCACGGCTCGGCAGCCGTGCACCTGATCGAGCCGCCACAACGACGCGGGCGGCACGTCGAGCCATGCGGCGACCGCCGTCCAGGCGGCATCGGCTTCCGCGCCGCGGCCCGGATCGAGGTCGCGGATCGTGAAGCCGTGGCGGCCGAGCGGGGCCAGCGGCGGGCACGTGAGCACCCATCCCCACGGGGCCTGCTGCCACGCGAAGCGGCCGACCGGATCGGGTGGTCTGGCGCCGGGCGGGGTATCGAGCGGGATAAGCTGGGACGGCATGCGCATCGTGGGGCTGGGACTGGACGCAACCGAGGTGCCGCGCATCGCGGCGATGCTCGACAAATACGGCTATCGCTTCCGCCACCGAGTGTACACGGCCGGCGAGATCGCCTACTGCGACGCCAAAGAGAAGCGCGGCGCGGCCGCCTCCTACGCCGCGCGCTTCGCCGCCAAGGAAGCCGGCATGAAGGCGATCGGCACCGGCAAATCGGCCGGCGTGCTGTGGCGCGACATCGAGGTGGTGCGCGGACGCGGCGGTCCCCCGCAACTGGAGTTCCATGGCGCGGCGCGACGCCATTTCGAGCGGCTCGGCGCGACGAAGGCCCTGATCACCATCACCCACACGGCGCAACTGGCCATCGCGCACGTGATGCTGATCGCCGAGTAGCAGCCCGTGCTGAAGGGCCGCGTGGCACCGAGACGGGCGAGGCGCCCCTTTCAGCGCGGGCTGCAAGCAACCACGGTTGTCGGTTCCCGGCCCCGCGCGTCCGAACGCGCCGCGTGCGGTTGCCGAACCCCCGGCTGCTCCACCACTTACGGGCGCCGCAGGATCGCGGCACGGCGGCTGCACTGGTCACCCGCGAAAGGCAGGTGACCCGCATGGTGGTCCGCATTCTTCCGAGTGATTCGTCCACGCCCGTCGGCAAGATCGCCGACGCCGAGATCGTCTTCGACGACGGTGTCCTGAACGGCCTGAAGCTGGTCGGCTTCGCGATCTGGGAGCGCCGCGGCGGCAACGGCGGCCGCAACGTCACGTTTCCGGCACGCACCTACTCCGTCAACGGCGAGCGGCGCAGCTTCGCGCTGCTGCGGCCGGTGATGGACACGACCGCGCAGGAGCCGCTCCGTGCGCTGATCCTGCAGGCGCTCGCCGAGTACGAGGCGCAGCTGGCGGCCGCGGCGCCGACGCCAGGCGAGACCGCGCCGGCCGACACGGCCCAGGCCGACACGGCGCAGACGGTGTAAATGTCAGCGCGGACCGCTCCACGCGAGCCGACCGACGCTGGCCTTTGGGGGTTCCAGATGGCTCACGATCATAGGGCGATGGCCCGTCAACTGACTGCCGTGTTCCGAAGGTCGCTGACGGGTACATCGGCTTCGTGAGGCGCTCGCCCGGCGCCAACACCCAAGGCTCGACGCTGGAGGAAGCCCAGGAAAACCTTCAGGAGGCGGTGACGCTCGCTCGTGAGGCTACACCGTTACTGGCGGGCGAGGCGCGGACGGGCGAGGTCATTCGTCGAAACTGACCGTCTGTGCGTCGAAGCGTCGGGCGCGTCTCCGACGCCTGGAAACGCACGGCTGCGAATTGCTGCGGGAGGGCGCGCGGCACTCGGTCGTCGTCAACCGTTCAGCGCGCAGGACATCGACCGTTCCGCGCACGCTGAGATCGACGACAACCTCGCCCGCAGACCTCTCCGACCTCGGGTTCGTGAGCCTCAGGAGCGTCGGGATCAGGATCTGGTTCTCGCGGGCGCGTTTCGGCGGCAGCGTCCACTCGGCGCGCATCGACTTGTCGAACTCGTTGCGGAAGAAGCCCTGCTTCAGGCCGCCGTCGATGATGTCCCAGGGCAGGCGGACGTCCTCGCGGCGATCGCGGAAGATGAACGCGTCGGCGTCGAGGCCAGTCTCGGCGACGGCGGCGCGCCACTGGCCGCCGTTGCGCTCCGCGGCGATGATCGTCGGGGCCACGCGGCGGTCGCCGAGCGAGAGCAGCGCCTGGTAGTACCAGTGCCGCTCGCTCTTGATCGTGAAGTAGACGTTGTCGATGCCCGACATCAGCTTGCGCAGCCGCGCGATCTTGCGATCGGTCTCCTTGATCGCCTCCATCGGCAGCCACTGGTAGGCGGTGCCGGGCTTCGGGATCAGCGGGTTGACGCTGCCGACGATGCGACCGAGCCGGCCGCGGGGGCGGCCGTGCACGAGCATGCGCTCGCGCATCGCCAGCGTCAGGGTGCGGATGCTCTCGAGATCCTCGTCGGTCTCGGTCGGGAGGCCGATCATGTAATAGAGCTTCAGGTTCTCGATGCCGCTGGCGAAGATGACATCGGCACGCTCGAGGATCTCGTCGTTGGTGACCGTCTTGTTGATCACGCGGCGCAGCCGATCGGAGCCGGTCTCGGGCGCGATCGTCAGCGAGCGCTCGCCGCTCTCACGCAGCCGCGTGACGATCGACGGCGTCAGGTCGTCCATGCGCAGCGACGCCGGGCTGATCGAATAGCCCAGCTCGGCGAGGCCGGCGAGGATGCGCTCGATGTCGGGGTGATCGCACAGCGCGATCGAGACCAGGCCGGCGCGCGACGAGTAGGGCTTGGCGGCGCGGGCGAGCTCGAGAATGCGATCCGTCGGGAACGGCCGCACCGGCAGGTAGTTGTAGCCGGCCCAGCAGAACCGGCACAGGTTGGCGCAGCCGCGGACCACTTCGATGAGGAAGCGCGACCCGAACTCGGTGTCGGGCGTGAACAGCGTGGTGTGCGGCGGATCGAGCCGCTCGGTGGTCTTCACCGCGGCCTTGCGCACCACCGGCGGCGCGCCGGTGCCCTCGACCGGGTCCATCGCCGTCAGGCGGCCGGCATCGTCGTAGCGCGGCGTGTAGAACGAGGGGATGTAGAAGCCGGTCTTGCCGGTCAGGCCGCGGAGCACGTCGCGGCGCGGGCCGCCGCCGCGCATCGCCTCGACCAGATCGGGGACGAGCGACTCGCCCTCGCCCGCGGTGATCACGTCGGCGAAGAGCGCCAGCGGCTCGGGGTTCACGAAGGTGACGGCGCCGCCGATGACGACCAGCGGGTGCTTCTCCGATCGCTCCTCGGCGTAGATCGGCAAGCCGGACCGGCGCAGCAGCGTGACGACGTTCGTGTAGTCCCACTCGAACGAGACCGAGAACGCGATGACGTCGAAGTCGGCAATCGGGGTCTGCGACTCGAGGGACACGAGGCGCGTGCCGCGCAGCTCGAGCTCGGCCAGCGTCTGCTTCGGCGGCAGGAAGAAGCGCTCGCAGACGACGTCGTCGAGATCGTTGAAGAGCCGGTAGACCGTCTGGAAGCCCAGGTTGGACATTCCGACGTAGTAGGTGTTGGGGAACGCCAGCGCGACCCGCAGCCTCCCGGCATGCGGCTTGGTGACGTAGCCGACCTCGAGCGCCAGGGTGGCGCGGGCGGCGTCGCGTTGTGTGGTCGGTTTCTGCGTGCCCAAGCCTCTCAGGGTAACACGCGGGTCCTGAGCCGGACCGCCGGCCTCCTGAGCCGGCCTACGAGCCGGCCTTTGAGGCGGGCGCGGCCTTCGACGGCGCCGCGGCCACGGCCCGACCGCCCTTCGTGGCGGGTGCGCGGTGCGCGCGGGCATAGGCGCGGAACGGCGCCAGCTGTCCTTCCAGCCGCTCAGCGGCTGCGTCTGCGGGCAGAACGCCGGCGTGACCAGCTCGCCTTCGTCGAGGTTGGCGAAGATCACGTAGCGGCCCGGCGCGGCCATCTCGAAGACGGCCCAGCTGCACTGGGTGGACTGCGGCGTCGCGGACTTCGACGACGCCGTTGAGGTCGCCCTTGAAGTTCTCGCGCACGCGGATGACCGCCGTGCCGACCTCCTCGGCATCCCCTTCACCTGGACGAGATCGCCGATGAACACGTGGTCGATCTGTTCGAGGAGTTGCTCCGCCCCGCTCGGGCACAGGCAGCCGCCATTCGGCGGCGACTCAGCCGGATTGGCGGAGGACACGGACGCGACGGTGAGGAGAGCTGCCGCGACGGTGAATCGAAGGAACATTACGATCCTGACATCGACACACGAGGTTACGGACTTTAGCGGATGTAGCCTTACGCGACAATCATCCGCTCTACTGAGTAAAAACGCCACAACACGCCTGGTCCGAACAGGCATCCAGCCCGGCAGTAGCCAGGTGGCGGCGCTGACTCAGCAGCACGGATCGTTCTGGATGGGCTGCCAGGCCTTTTCAGGTCGGCGACAGGCTGGCTACGCGGAGGGACCGGAGTATGGGGCGCTTCTTGGACTGATGCGCCTGCATCCGCTGGAGGATGTCGTCGAGGACCTGGACGGCATCGGCGACGTACGGGCCCTTGTTGAGCATGACGCACTCGGCCCGCTCAGCCATCGCCGCGTCGGTCACCTCGGCGCGCGTCGGCGTGCCCGTCTTGGCGAGTGACTCGAGCACCTGCGTCGCCCAGATCACCGGCACGTGCGCCGCCTCGCACAACCAGAGGATTTCCTCCTGCACCTCGGCCATCCGCTCGTAGCCGCACTCCACCGCCAGATCGCCGCGCGCGATCATGACGCCGGCGCGCTCGGAGCGCATGGCGGCGAGCAGGAGTTGCGGGAGGTGGTCGAAGGCCTGGCGCGTCTCGATCTTCAGGACGATTCCGAGCCGCGCAGCCTCGCGCTTCGCCAGTTCGGCCTGAAGGCGGACGACGTCGTCGGCCGACCGCACGAACGAATAGCCGACGAGATCCGCGTGGCACGCGACGAAGTCGAGGTGCTGCAGGTCGACCGCCGTCAGCGCCGGCAGCGTCACGACGGTGTCGGGCAGGTTCACGCCCTTGCCCGCCTTGAGGCTGCTCCCGCCCGCCGCCGCCATCACGACCTCCACGTCGGCGCCATCGACGTGCACGCCGCGGACGACCGCGCCGATCTTGCCGTCGTCGAACCACACGTGATGACCGGGCTCGAGGTCGTCGAAGATCGCCGGGTCGCTGATGCCGATCTCCGCCAGCGACAGCGATCGCCCGGCGCCGTCGGTCGCCGCCGCCCGGCCGGGCCCGGGCCGCCGCAACAGCCGAAGCACGTCGCACCCCGGCGGAGGATGATCTGACCGGGCGTCGGCGGCAGGTCCGCGACCGTGCAGTGCGGCCCGGCCTCGGTGCCTTGGATGCGCGTCCCCGGCAGGATATACGCGGTTCGATCGACGTCGACCACCAGCACACCGGGCGCGGCGTGGCGCACGCGCATGGAGCGCCGGCGCCCACGGGCGTCCTCGAACCACAGGCGGTCGCCAGGCGCCGCGGCGGGTACCCGATCGACCGGGACGGAGACGTCGATGCCGACGACGGTCGGCGTCGCGGCACCGACCGCCACGAGCCCGAGCACCGCGGGCCGCACGACCGCGCCGAGGCAATCCCGCACCGGCTTCACCTTGAGGACGGCAGGGCCCGGCTCGATCTCGCTGGTCCGGATCTTCGGCCCGGCGAGATCCATCTGAACGGCGCATGGCCGGCCGATTTCCATGCGGGCCCGCTCCAGGTGCTCGACCATCAGCATCCACGCCGCTTCGTCGTCGTGGGCGCAATTCACGCGCATGCAGTCCATGCCGCGTTGCAGGAGCTTGCGGACGAGGGCGTAGTCACCGGCCGCCTCACTGGGCATCGTGACCATGATCCGGACCGGCCGGGCAGTGGGGGGCGGACCGAACAGCGCGGTAGCGTGCCTGGTCAGCAGCTGGGCACCTTCGGCGAAGTCGGGGACAGCGCCGAGCCAGCTGACGCGCTCAGGCTGCTGGCGCAGGGCATAGAGCGCGCCGAGCACCGCTTCGACGGCACTGCCGGCATGCGATTCGAGGCGGCCGAGGGACGAGAGCCCGTGCTTGGCGAGCACGGCCTGGAGGGCGCGCAGATCCGCCCGGCGCAGCGCCAGGTAGTGCACGAGATTGCGGGCGCTGTTCCGTTGCGCCGGCGAGACGAGCGCGATCGCTTCGCTCGCGTCGGCGTCGTGGCGGCACATCTCCGCGTGCACGCGCTCCAACTGCTCGACCGCGACGGCGAGTTCGGGAATCGACCAACGGGAAGATGGACCGGTCACGCTTCGCGCGGCCTATGCTAGGGCCGGCGTGCGACAACGGTGCGACGGACGGCGTCGGCCGCGCCCACGGGCGAGTCGATCCACACTTACAACGTGTGCTCGCTCAGCTGGATTCGCCGGCGCGACGGGCTCATCGTGGTGATGAACCGCGACGAGCGGCGGGATCGCGCGCCGGCGCGGCCGCCGCGGCGGTGGCACGGCGCGGATGGCGGGTTCACCGCGCCCGTCGACGGCGACGCGGGCGGCACCTGGATCGCGGCGAAGGACTCCGGAGTCGTCCTCGCGCTGCTGAACCATCAGGCGCCGGACGACTCCGGAGTCGTCCGGCGCGTCGGGGCGGGACGCCGGATCAGCCGCGGCCTGCTGGTCACGACGCTGGCGGCCGAGGCCGGCATCCCGGATGCCGCACGGCTCCGCGCCGCGGGGCTCGCGCTCGTATGCGCCGTTCCGGTTGTTCGTCGCGGGGCCGTCGGTGCCGCCGCGGGTGTTCACCTGGAACGGATTGGTACTCCGGGCGCGGCAGCTCGATCCGCGTTTCGGCTTCCTGACCAGCTCGTCGTGGAACCCGCGCGCGGTCATCCCGTCGCGGCACGCGCGGTTCCGCGCGTTCGCGCGCCGCCACCCGAAGCCGACCCGCGCCGATCTCACCGCGTTCCACGCGCAGGCGGACGACCCGCGCGGCACGCCGTGGGCGATCTGCATGGCGCGCGACGACGCGCGCACCGTCAGCACGACCGTGGTCGACGTCGGCCCGTCCGGCGTGGCGATGCGCTATCGAGCACGCTGAAAGCGCCTGCCCGACCCCCGCCGTTCACCCGCCGCAGGCGGCCAGCGCCTGCGGGTCTCGACCAGGTAGTTCGTCTTCGTGGCGTTCGCCTGGGTGTAGAGCGCGGCCGCCTCGCGGTACCAGCGGCAGGAGGCGGCGCGCTGCGATCGCTGTCCTTCGACGAACGCGAGGCTCGCCAGCGCTTCCGCGAGCGCGATGCGAGACAGGTTGTCCGGCACGGCGCCGGACGCCGACATACGCGCCAGCGTGACCGCTTCCGAGGCGTGTCGCACGGCCGCGTCGAGTCGGCGGCTGGCACGCCTCCACGCGGGCCAGCGACGCCAGGGCGTGCGCCAGCCGCCCGCGGAGCAGGTCGTTCTGGGGGTCCGCCTGCGCGAGCGCCCGCCGCATCTCGACGCTCCGCGTGCGAAGCGCGACGGCGCGCTCGAAGTCCTTCAGGCGCTCGTAGGCGAGGGCGACGTTGGACAGATCGATGGCGGTGTCCAGGCGCGCCTGCGGATTGTCGGGCATCCGTGCCAGACGCCGCTCGTCGAGCTCGAGCGCGCGCTGGTAATGGCGGACCGAGGCGGATCGGATCGTTCAGCCTGCTCGAACCGGCCGCCCAGGTATTTCTCCACCAGGGCGATATTGCGCATCGCGTCGAGGTCGTCGGGACGCTCGGCCAGCAGCCCCTCGTACAGCGCGCCGGCCCGCTTCCAGATCGGCAGCGCCGCCTGGAAGTCCGCAGTGCCCCAGGCCACCTCGAACAGCGCGTTGGCCAGCAGCTGGCGCCCGCGCCGCTCGTCCGGCTGGCTGGCGTGCAGCCGTTCGGCGCGGCGCAGCGCCGCCGCGCTTGCGGCGCTGGCGTCGGCCTCCCGGCCGACGACCTTGTACAGGGTCGAGAGCTGACGCTCGATGAGGATGTAACGATCGATCGTGTCGACGGGGGCGTCGGCATGCTGCGCCTGCGCCGCGATCAGCCGGCGGGCCTGCTCGAGGGCGTCGATCGCGCCGGCGCGATCGCCGAGGTTGGCGGCCTGCGGGTAGCCGAGCACGAGGGCGATCCGCTGGTAGGCGCCGGCCAGCTCGAAGCGGAGGCGCAGATCGTCGTCCGCGTCCTGCTGGATGCTCTTCATGTAACCCAGGGCCTCGGCCACGATCGTCCGCCGCACCGGCGTCGACCCCGGGAGCGGCACGATCGCGTCGTGGATCTTGAAGATCAGCGTGTTCGCGAGGGCGCGGACGTCGGCCAGCCGCGCCTCGGCCCGGCTCCGCTCGCGCTCGGCCTCGTTCCGCTGCCAGAGCGCGACGCCCAAGCCGGCCAGGATGCCGACGAGCGCCAGGCCGCCGGCGACGGCGGCCACGCGATGGCGCGCCGCCAGCTTGCGCAGCAGGTAGATCGCGGACGGCTCGCGGGCCGACACCGGCTGCCGCGCGATGAACCGCGCCACGTCGTCGGCGAGCTGCTCGGCGGAGGCGTAGCGTGCCTCCGGCTCCTTGGCCAACGCCTTGAGCACGATGGCGTCGAGATCGCCGCGCAGCCGGCGCGGATCCCAGGTCACCCCTTCGGTCGGCCGCGGCGTCGCGTCGCTCGGGCGCGTCGGATCGGTGCGGACGACGAGATCGATCACGCGATCGAGCGGCTGGCCCGTGGTCTCGTACGGCCGGCTGCCGGTGACCAGCTCGTAGAGCAGGACGCCGAGCGCGTAGACGTCGGACGCCGTCGTCACCGGCAGGCCGCGCAGCTGCTCCGGGCTGGCGTAGTTCGGCGTGAGCGGCCCCGGCAGGAGGCCTGGGACGGTCTGCCCGTCGCCGGGCGCCGCCGCGAGCAGCTTGGCGACGCCGAAGTCGAGGACCTTGGGTATGCCGTCGCGGGTGACGAGGACGTTGGCGGGCTTGAGGTCGCGATGGACGATGGCGTGCCGGTGCGCGTAGTGCGCCGCGGCGCAGACCTGCCGGAACAGCGCCAGACGCTCCTCGAGCCCAAGCCGCCGGTCCGCGCAGTAGGCCGTGATGGCGACGCCGTCGATCAGCTCCATCACGAGGTAGGCGCGTCCGTCGGGCATCGTGCCGCCGTCGAGGAGCGTCACGACGTGCGGATGCTGCAGCGTGGCGAGGATCTGACGCTCGGTGGCGAACCGCGACGCCGCGCCAGGGTCGAACAGCCCGCCGCGGGTGACCTTGAGGGCGACCTCGCGGCCAAAGAGGCCGTCGGCCCGCTCGGCGCGGTAGACCTCGCCCATGCCGCCCTCGCCGATCTTCTCGACCAGCCGGTAGACGCCGACGAGCGTGCCGGGCGCAGGCAGCTCGGGCCGACCCGCGGCCGGCCCGAGGAACCCGCCGGATCGATCGTGCGCCGCCAGCAGCGATCGCACCTCCGTCGCGACCGCCTCGTCGCCACCGGCCTCGCGCGCGATCAGCGCCTCGCGGGCCGCGGGATCTCCCTCGATCTCGACGGCCGCGTCGAACGCGGCATCCACACGCGACCAGAACTCCGGATCCGCCACTCGACCTCCTGGGCCGTCAATCGGACGGGCGCTGCGGCTCCGACCCCTCGAGCGCGCGGTACAGCCAGGCGCGCGCGAAGGTCCAGTGCCGCTTGACGGTGGCCGGCGAGATGCCGAGCACCTCCCCGGTCTCCTCGACGGAGAGCCCGGCGAAGTAACGCAGCTCGGCGACCTTCGCCTTGTCCGGCGCCACCGCGGCGAGCCGCTCGAGGGCCTGGTCGACGTGCTCGAAGTCGAGCCGCAGGTCGACCGGCGCTTCGAGGATCGCGTCCAGCGGCACCGCGTGCGCCTCCGGGCCGCCGCGCTTCGACGCCTTCCGCCGCCGGGCGTAGTCGACCAGGATCCGCCGCATCGCCTGCGCCGCCGCGCCGTAGAAGTGCCGGCGGTTCTCCAGCCGCATCTCCCGGATGCCTTCGAGCCGCAGGTAGGCCTCGTGGACCAGGGCCGTCGGCTGGAGCGTGTGGTCGGCCCGCTCGTCGCGCAGCAGCCCGCCGGCGAGTTGACGCAGCTCGCCGTACACCAGCTCCATCAGCGCCGCGAGCGCCGTCGGGTCGCCCGCGTGCCACCGATCGAGCCAGCGGGTCACATCTCCCATACGTGGCGGAATCGGCTCGGATTGTAGCTCACGGTCGCTGCGGCCCGGGCGATGAGCCCGGATTCACCACAACTGCGCCACGGAGAGATGAAAGGACTCCCCATGCGCATCCGCCCGGTTCTCTGGCCGCTCCTGTTCCTCCTGCTGTCCCTCGCCGGGCCGGCAGGCGCCGACACCTTCGTCGTCAACACGACCGACGACACGACCGACGGCACGTGCAACGCTGCGCATTGCAGCCTGCGGGAGGCCCTGGCGGCGGCGCTCTCCCCGGCCGGCGCGCCGCACGTCATCAACTTCAACATCCCCGGCGCCGGCGTGCGGACGATCAACGTCGGCACGACGCTGCCGCAGATCAACCAGCCGGTGACGATCGACGGCTACACCCAGCCGGGCTCCTCACCGAACACCAACGCGACCGGCGCCATCAACGCGGTGCCCCTGATCGAGCTGCGCGGGAACGGATCCATCTCGGGCCTCCAGATCTTCGGCGCCAACGCCGACCTGCTCGTCCGCGGCATCATCGGCTCCAACTTCGCCAACGGCGTCTTCGTCATCGGCAGCGGCAGCCTGACGGTCCGCGGCTCGTTCATCGGCACAACGGCGAACGGCCTGGCCGCCAACAACAGCACCGAGAACGGCCTGAATGTGTCGACGGGCACCGTGGTCGTCGGCGGCACGAGCCCGGCCGACCGCAACGTCATCTCCGGCAACCAGCGCGGGGTCCTGGCCGGCCTGTCCCCGTTCGGCGGCACCAACGTGCTGCTGCAGGGCAACCTGATCGGCCTGAACAAGAACGGCACCGCCGCCGTGCCCAACGGGGTCGGCTACGTGTCGTTCGGATGCAACGGCGGCAACGCCACCGGCCGCATTGGCGGCACGACGCCGGCGGAGCGCAACGTCATCTCGGGCAACACCGAGATGGGCGTCAACATCGGCAACTGCGGCGTGGGAACCGGCAGCACGTCGATCGGCAGCTTCGTCCGGGGAAACTTCATCGGCACCGACGTGACCGGGGCCACGCCGATCCCCAACGGACGCGGGGTCGAGGTCACCAGCGGGCCCAACATCGTCGTCGGCGGCCTCAACCCGGGCGAGGGGAACCTCATCGCCTTCAACACCGGCGCCGGCGTGGTCCTGAGCGCCCAGGTCAACGGGCTCGGCGTGCTCGGCAACAGCATCCACTCGAACGGCGGGCTCGGCATCGACATCGACGCCAACGGCGTCTCGGCCAACGACGCGAACGACGCCGACGTCAACCGACCCAACTTCCCTGTCGTCACCGCGATCACGCGCAGCGCGTCGACGACCACGGTGCAGGGCACCTTCGACGCCCCGACCACCGGCACCTACCGCCTGCAGCTCTTTACCAGCACGCTCCCCGACGCGCTGAGCCACGGCGAGGGGCAGACGCTCCTCGGCCAGATCACGCCGGCGGTGGGCGCCACCGGTCCGCAGCCGTTCTCCATCACGGTGAACACCGTGGTGCCAGCCGCCGAGTTCCTCGCCTTGACGCTGACCGATCCTGGCGGCAACACCTCCGAGTTCTCGCAGTTCATCGCCGACCTGTCGATCACCGGCAGCGAAGCCCCCGACCCGGCAGGGATCGGCCAGCCCGTCACCTACACGTTCACGGTCACGAACACCAGCACGCTCTTCCCTTCCGGGCCGGTTCGCGTCGCGTTCGACTTCACCAATGCGTCGACGTTCATCTCCGCCACTGGCGGCGCCACGCCCGTCGCCGGCGTCGTGACGGTCACGCTGGGAACGATCGTGCCGGGAGGGTCCGCGGTCGGCACCGTCATCCTCAGCCACCCGACCCTCGGGACGTTCGGCAATACGCTCGTGGCGTCCTCGAACGTGACCGATCCGGTGCCGGCCAACAACACCATCAACATCGACACGACCGTCGTCGCGGCCGTGTCCACCTTCACGATCAGCGGCCAGGTGCGCGACCTGAACGACACCGGCGTCCCGAACGTGACGATGACGCTGAGCGGATCGCAGTCGACGACGCTGACGACGAACGCCGACGGCAACTACGCCTTCGCCGCTTTGCCCGCCGGCGGCACCTACACCGTGACGCCGTCGGCCGCTACCTTCTCGTTCAGCCCGCCGGCCCAGACCTTCTCGAACCTGCAGGCGGACCAGGTCGCCAGCTTCTTCGTCGCCCAGATCGGCACCTTCCGCCGCTACTTTGCCGAGGGGGCCACCGGCGCCTTCTTCGACACGTCGATCGCGCTCCTGAACGCGACCGGCCGGCCGGCCACGGCGACGGTGCGGTTCCAGCGCGAGGACGGACAGGAGTTCTCGCAGACGGTGCAGATGGGCGGCCTCAGCCGCGCCACGGTGGACCCGGAGACACTCGCCGGCCTTGCGGCCGCGGCGTTCTCGACCGTCATCGAATCGACGCAGCCGATCATCGCCGACCGCACGATGCGCTGGGACGGCAGCGGCTACGGCTCGCATGCCGAGACGAGCGTCGCGGAGCCGCTGACCACGTGGTACCTGGCGGAAGGCGCGACGACCGGCGGCTTCAATCTCTTCTACCTGCTGCAGAACCCGACGGCGCAGGCGGCGACGGTGCAGATCCAGTACCTGCGGCCGGCGCCGGCCGCGCCGATCACGAAGACCTACACCGTCGGCGCGAACACCCGCCGCAGCATCTACGTCAACGGCGAGGACCCGCTGCTGGACGAGGCCGAGATCTCGGCTGTCATCACGTCCACGAACGCCGTGCCGATCGTCGTCGAGCGCGCGATGTACCTGAACAGCAACGGCCAGCTGTTCGGTGCCGGGCACGAGAGCGCCGCCGTCGCCGACCTGTCGACGTCGTGGTTCTTCGCCGAGGGCGCCACCGGCCCGTTCTTCAACATGTTCATCCTGGTCGCCAATCCGAGCGCGACCGACGCGGCGCTCGAGCTGCGCTACCTGCTGCCGAGCGGCCAGGTGATTACGCGGACACACGTGGCGCGCGCCCACAGCCGCCTGACCATCGGCGTGCACGACGAGGCGCTGGATCTGGCGCGGACGCCGGTATCCACGACGCTGCAGTCGACCAACGGCGTCGCGGTGCTCGCCGAGCGCGCGATGTGGTGGCCGTCGGTGGCGCTGGTGCCGCAGTGGCAGGAGGGGCACAACAGCGCCGGCGCGGTGCGCACCGGCGAGAAGTGGGGCCTCGCCGACGGCGAGGAGGGCGGCGCGGGGGACAACCAGACCTACGTGCTGGTGGCGAACACGTCGGCGACGCCCGGCAGCGTGCAGGTGACCGTGATCTTCGAGGACGGCACCACCGCCCAGCTCCCGTCGCCGGTGTCACTGGCCGCCAACAGCCGGACGACGCTGGCGATGCGCCAGGTCTTCCCAGGCGTGGTCGGCCGCCGCTTCGGCATCATCGTCGAGAGCGTGGGCGCGAACCCGGCGCAGATCGTCGTCGAGCGGGCGATGTACAGCGACGCGGTGATCAACGGCTCCGCCGTCGTCTGGGCCGCCGGCACGAACGTGGTCGGGACGCGGCTGCGATGAGCACGCCGCGCGCGGGCGGGCGACGCGACGCGCCTGGCGTCGCGTGACGAATGGCGAGGACGGAGTCCGGAGCCATCGTCCGGTCGACGCGCGAAGGCGCGTCGACCAAGAGCAGTCCGCACGCCCGACCCGCGGCCCGCGTCGGCCGCCTGATGGCGGCCGGCGCCGACAATCAGCCGTCCTGCCGCCGCATGAACGCCGGCACGTCCAGCGGGTGCGTGTCGGTCGCCGGCGCCGCGGCCCCGTCGGCGGTGCGCGCTTCGCTCGGCGGCCCGAAGGTCACGCCGGCCGGCGGCATGTCGACGTAGCTGCGCCGGTTGATCGCGATCCCGCGTCCGCCGCCGCCACCCGCCGCCACGGCCGGGCGCTCGTAGGCCTCGTCGCGCCGCCACTGCGTGTAGTGCTCGAGGTCGACCGGCGTCTTGCTCGCCGGCGCGGTGAGCTGCGCGTCGGGCCGATCGAAGCCGGTCGCGATCACCGTGATCTTGACCTTGCCCTCCATCTCCGGATCGATCACCGCGCCGAAGATGATGTTGGCGTCTTCGTGAGCGGCCTCCTGGATGATGGTCGCCGCTTCGTTGACCTCGGCCAGCGAGAAGTCGGGGCCGCCGGTGATGTTCAGGATCACGCCGCGCGCGCCCTTGACCGACGCGTCCTCGAGGAGGGGGCTCGAGATCGCGCCGTGTGCCGCGTCGGTGGCGCGGGTGTCGCCGAACCCGGTGCCGGTGCCCATGATGGCGAAGCCCATCCCCGACATGATCGTCTTCACGTCGGCGAAGTCGAGGTTGATCATGCCCGGCACGAGGATCAGGTCCGAGATGCCCTGGATCGCCTGACGCAGCACGTCGTCGGCGGCGCAGAAGGCCTCCGGCAGCGGCGTGCGGCGATCGATCGTGGCGAGCAGCCGCTCGTTCGGGATGGTGATCACCGTGTCGACCGCGTCGCGCAGCTCGGTCAGGCCGCGATCGGCCTGGCTGGCGCGGCGCTTGCCCTCGAACTTGAACGGCTTGGTGACGACGGCGATCGTCAGCGCGCCCAGCTCGGAGGCGAGGCCGGCGATCACCGGCGCGGCGCCGGTGCCGGTGCCGCCGCCGAGGCCGGTGGTCACGAAGACCATGTCGGCGTCCGACAGCACCTCGATCAGCTTGTCGGTGTCCTCGAGCGCGGCGCGGCGGCCGATGTCCGGATCGGCGCCGGCGCCGAGGCCCTTGGTCAGCTTGCCGCCGATCTGGATCCGGGTCGGCGCGGCGTTGTTGGCGAGCGCCTGGAGGTCGGTGTTGGCGACGATGAACTCGACGCCTTCGAGCCCGGTGCGCACCATGCGGTTGACGGCGTTGCCGCCGCCGCCGCCGACGCCGATCACCTTGATGCGCGCGCCTTCCCGACGCAATTCCTCCAGCTTGAGCCGCAGCGGCTCGACCCTGACGATGGTCTCGTGTTCGTGGTCGGTCCGCGTGTCGTCGTTCATGAATCGCCCTCCGTCGTTCTCTCTCGTGCGTCTTTGGCGTCCGCTCCGCGAACGGTTACCCCAGGAAGTTGTGGAACATGCCCCGCAGGCGGACGAAGGCGCGCGCGAACGCGCCCCCCGAGCCGCCCCGGTTCTGCGATCCGTAGTGCCGGTGCGCGTACATCACCAGCCCGACGGCGGTGGCGCACTCCGGCGTGTTGACGTGATCCATGAGCCCGCCGGCGCCGGCCGGCGAGCCGCGGCGGACCGGGAGATCGAAAATCTGCTCGGCGATCTCGGCCATGCCCTCGAGGTTGGCGCCGCCGCCGGTGAGGACGAGGCCGGAGTTGAGCGAGCGATCGCAGCCGGCGTTGCGGATCTCGTCCCACAGCAGGTGGAAGATCTCCTCGGCGCGCGGCTGCAGGATCTCCGAGAGGACGCGGCGCGGCATCAGGCGCGGCTTGCGGCCGCCGACGCTGGCCACCTCCATCGTCTCGTCCTCGCCGACCATGGTGGTGAGCGCGCAGCCGCAGCGGCGCTTGATCTTCTCGGCCTCGGGCAGCGGCGTGCGCAGTCCGACGGCGATGTCGTTGGTGAAGTGATCGCCGCCGACCGCGACGACGCCGGTGTGCCACACCGCGCCGCGCTCGTAGATGACGATGTCGGTGGTGCCGCCGCCGATGTCGACGAGGGCGACGCCGAGCTCCTTCTCGTCGCGCGTCAGCACCGCTTCGGCCGCGGCGAGCTGGCCCAGCGTCGACTCCATCACGTGGACGCCGGCGCGGTTGACGCAGGCGATCAGGTTCTGCGTCGAGCTGGTGGCGCCGTTGACGATGTGGACGTTGACCTCGAGGCGCGAGCCGGTCATGCCGATCGGCGCGCCGATGCCGTCCTGCTCGTCGACCACGAAGTCCTGCGGCAGGACGTGGATGATCTCGCGCCCGGCCGGCAGCGTCACCGCCTTGGCGGCGTCGAGGGCGCGGCGCACGTCCTCGCGCATGATCTCGCGGTTCTTGCCGGCGACCGCGACCACGCCGCGGCTGTTGACGCCGTTCATGTGGGCGCCCGACAACCCGAGGTGGACGGCGTCGATCTCGATGCCGGCGGTGAGCTCTGCCTCCTCGAGCGCTTTCTTGATCGACTCGACCGCGGCCTCGAGATTGACGACCACGCCGCGGCGGATGCCGCGTGAATCGGCCAGGCCGACGCCGATGACGTCGAGCGATCCGTCGTCGCGCGCCTCGCCGACGATCGCGGCCACTTTGGACGTGCCCACGTCGAGCCCGACGACGTAGCGTTCCTCGCTGCTCACCATTCTGTCCCCTTCCGTCCTTACGGCTGTCCGGCGCGCGCCGGGCGGCCGCGCGCGGGTCTGACGAAGACGCGCCCGTCGTAGCGCACGTCCGCGGAATCGATGGCGTCGACGTGCTGGAGCACCGTCGGCGCCAGGTCGCGATAGGCGCGCACGCGGCGCGCGAAGTCCTCGTGGCCCAGATGGACGCGGGCCGGATCGTCGCCGAGCAGCACGACGGCGTCCTCGACGTCGGTGACGTCGACTTCCGAAACCAGGGCCAGCAGGCCGTCGTCCTGGCGCAGCGACTCGACCAGGCGGCCGATCAGGCCGGCGCGCTCCGGATCGACGCGGGCCGGGATGCCGACGCCGAGGCCCGGACCGGACAGCGAGCGGCCCGGCACCGGCGTCAGGCCGTCGGCGATCGGCAGGTCGAGGCCGGCCTGCGCCGCGCCCACCGGGCCGAGCACCATGCCGTCCTCGGCGATCAGCTGCAGGCCGCCGCGGGCGAAGCGCGCCAGCGCCACCGGCTGGCGCTCCTCGATCGCGATCTCGATCGTCGCCGGCAGCTGACGGCGCAGCGTCGCGTCGGCGATCCACGGCGAGCCGAGCAGCCGGCGGCGCGCCGCCTCGAGATCGGCGCGGACGATGTTGGTGCCCTCGAGCGTGCGGACGCGCGACCGGACCTCGCCGGCACTGAGGTGGCGCAGGCCCTGCACGGCGACATGGCTGATGCGCAGCGCCGGCGACTCGGTGACCAGGGCCAGGGCCCGCACCGTCGTGTAGCCGAGGATGCCGAGGACCAGCGTCCACTTGACGAGCGGCCGGAACAGCGCCGTCCAGCGGCGCGCCGTCTTGCGCGGCGTCTTCACCCGCCCGCGCTTGAACCGCTTGTCCGCCGGGGCCTTGACCGCCATCAGCGGGCCTCTCCGGGATTGCCGGCGCGAGCCGCGAGGGCGGCGAGCACCTTCGGCCCGACAGTGCCGATCGAGCCGGCGCCGAGCGTGATCGCGAGATCGCCGGGCGCGGCCAGCGCCGCCACGGCGGCGGGCACGTCGTCGATGGCGCGCACGATCACCGGCGCCGGGCCGCCGGCGGCCTCGATCGCGGCGGCCACGGCGTCGACGGTGACGCCGGGGATCGGGTCCTCGCCCGCCGGGTAGATGTCGCAGAGCACGACCACGTCGGCCTGGGCCAGCGTCTCGCCGAACTCGGGCAGCAGCCGCTCGGTGCGCGTGTAGCGGTGCGGCTGGAAGACGACGACCAGGCGGCGCTCGAGCCCGGCACGGGCGGCGGCGATGACCGCGGCAATCTCCGTCGGGTGGTGGCCGTAGTCGTCGACGACCAGCACGCCCTCGGCCTCGCCGAGGAGCTGGAAGCGGCGCTCGGCGCCGCGGAACTCCGCCAGCGCCGAGGCGATGGCCTCGAAGCGCAGGCCCAGCTCGAGGCCGACCGCGACCGCGGACAGCGCGTTCAGCAGGTTGTGGCGGCCCGGCACGGACAGCCGCAGCGTGCCCAGCTCGCGACCGGCGACGACCACGCGGCAGCTCGAGCCGAACGCTTCGAGCGCGACCGCGTCCGCGAGCACGTCGGCGGCGCCGTCGATCCCGTAGGTGACGACGCGGCGGGTGATGCGCGGGCGCAGGCCCATCAGCGTCGCGTCGTCGGCGCAGGCGATGACGACGCCCCAGAACGGCACCTTGTTGGCGAAGGCGACGAACGCGTCGAGCACGCCCTCGAACGAGCCGTAGTGGTCGAGGTGCTCGCGATCGACGTTCGTGACGATGGCGACCACGGGCGAGAGCGCCAGGAACGATCCGTCGCTCTCGTCGGCCTCGGCGACCAGATAGCTGCCCTGGCCGAGGCGGGCGTTGCTGCCGAAGGCGGACAGCCGGCCGCCGATCACCGCGGTCGGATCGAGCCCCGCGTGATCGAGGAGCAGCGCCACCATCGACGTGGTCGTCGTCTTGCCGTGCGCGCCGGCGACCGCGATGCCCTGCTTCAGGCGCATCAGCTCGGCCAGCATCTCGGCGCGCGGGATCACCGGGATGCCGCGCGAGCGCGCCGCGACGACCTCGGGGTTGGTCGGCCGCACCGCCGACGACACGACCACCACGTCGGCGTCGCCGACGTGGTCGGCCGCATGGCCGGAGACGACGCGCACCCCCAGCGTCTCGAGGCGGCGGGTCACGTCCGACGCCTTGGCGTCCGATCCGCTGACCGCGTAGCCCTGATTCGCCAGGAGCTCGGCTATCCCGCTCATGCCAATGCCGCCAATCCCCACGAAATGAATCCGTCGCGTCCGTCCCAGCATCACGCGCCGGCGGGCATGCCTTTCGCGATGTCGAACACGCGATCGACGATCACCCGCGCCGCATCCGGACGGGCGAAGCGCTTGACGGCGGCAGCGAGCTGGGTCCGCCGCGGCTCGTCCTCGAGCAGGGCGAGGATGCGCGAGGCCAGCGTGGCCCCGGTCAGCTCGCGCTGCTCGAGCAGATCCGCGGCGCCGACGCTCGACAGCGCCTCGGCGTTCCTGCGTTGGTGATCGTCGGTCGCGGTCGGCAGCGGCACGAGGATCGCCGCCCGGCCGACGGCGGCGATCTCGGCCAGCGTCGTCGAGCCGGCGCGGCAGACGATCACGTTCGCCGCGCTCATCTCCTCGTCCATGCGATCGAGGAAAGGCTCGACCCGGGCGGCGAGCCCGGCGCGAGCCAGCCCTTCGCGCACCATCGCGAGGTCTCGTTCGCCTGTCTGGTGCGTGACCTGTGGAGGGATCGTGGACCGCGCCAGCTGCGATGCTGCCTCGACCACGGCCATGTTGATCGCGTGCGCGCCCTGGGAGCCGCCAAAGATGAGCACCCTCCTCGCCCCCGATGGCTCTGGCCCGATGTGCAGGAACTGGGGGCGAACTGGGTTCCCGCTGACGAAGCTCTTCTCGCCGAAGCGCGCCGAGGTCTGGTCGTAGGTCAGGGCGATGGCGCGCGCGACACGGGCCACGAGACGGTTGGTGAGGCCGGGCTGTGCGTTCTGTTCGTGCAGCAGCACCGGCACACGGCGCAGCCAGGCGGCGACCGCGATCGGTCCCGAGCTGTAGCCGCCGACACCGATGACGACGTGCGGCCGACGGCGGGCGATGACGCCCATCGCGTCGACGGCGGAGAGCGGCAGCGTCGCCAGCCCGCGAGCCAGGGCGACGGGCGACTTGCCCTTCAGCCCGAGGCTGCGGATGGTATCGAGCGCGAAGCCGGCGGCCGGCACCGCGCGCGCCTCGATGCCGCGGGCGGTGCCGGCGAAGCTGACGACGGCGTCGGGCCGGCGCGCGAGGATCTCGCGGGCGATGGCGAGGCCCGGGAACAGGTGTCCCCCGGTGCCGCCCCCGGCGATCACGACGCGCAGGCTGGTCTCGCTCATCGGGCTCCTAGGCCTCCGCCGCCCGCATCCCGCCGACCAGGCGCGGGGCCGTGTGCTGCGACAGGTTCAGCAGCATCCCGACGGCCAGCATCGAGACGAACATCGACGACCCGCCGGCGCTGACGAACGGCAGCGGCAGGCCCTTGTTGGGCAGCACGCCGATCACCACGCTGATGTTGGCGAGCGCCTGCGCCGCGAGCAGCGTGGTCAGCCCGAGGGCGAGGAACGCGCCGTAGGTATCGGGCATCGTCGTCGCCACGCGGTAGCCGCGCCAGGCGATGATCGACGAAGGCGAGCAGCACCAGCGTGGTGCCGAGCAGCCCGAACTCCTCGCCGATGACCGCGTAGATGAAGTCGGTGTTCGACTCGGGCAGGAAGCCGATCTTCTGCAGGCCCTGCATGAAGCCGCGGCCGGTGACGCCGCCCGAGCCGATGGCGATGAACGACTGGATGATCTGGAAGCCGCCGCCGGCCGCGTCCGACCACGGGTTGATCCACATCATGATCCGCTCGATCCGCTCCGCGCGCCGCGGCGACAGCAGGATCAGCGCCGCCAGGGCCGGCAGCCCGCAGGCGGCGACGCCGAGCAGGTAGCGGTAGTGCAGGCCGGCGGCGAAGATCATCACCACCGCCAGCATCACCAGGAACGCCGACGTGCCGAGGTCCGGCTGCAGCAGCGTCAGGCCGACCAGGCAGCCGAGGACCATGCCGACCGGGACCACCACGGCGGTCAGGTCGTTGACCTTGTCCATGCGCCGCGCCATCAGGTCGGCGAGGAACAGGACGAGCGCGAGCTTGGCGAACTCGGACGGCTGCACGCCGATGCCGCCGACGCCGAACCACCGCTTGCTGCCGTTGATCTCGGGCGCCGCGACGAGCACGATCAGCAGGCTGACGGCGATGATGCCGAGCCCGGCCCACACCACGAACGGCTGCTGGTAGCCGCGGTAGTTGATCTTCATCGTCACCGCCATCAGCAGGAAGCCGGCGATGACCCACGTGCTCTGCTTGAACAGGTAGCGGAGCACGTGCCAGTTGTTCTGCAGGGCGGCCGCCGCCGACGCGCTCGACACCATCACGGCGCTGACGCACACGAGGAACAGCACGGCGAGAAACAGCCCCTTGTCCGATCGCAGCGTGCGTGCCATGACGTCTTCTCCCCGAACCCCTAAAGCCCCGGCCGCAGTCGGCCGAGAAACCCCTCGTCGTACGACCCACCCGCACTCCGGAGCCGTCCGCGACGGCCCCGGCGGAGGTGTGCGGACGGCGGCATGCGTGAACGGTCAGCAGTCATCAGCCCCACCACGGGATGGGACACCGACCTCACAGGCCAGGGCAGCCTGTGTTCCCAGCGGTCAGCTCTTCATCGCCGCGGCCTGACTGATGACTGCTCACTGCTCACGCACGCTCTTCACCTCGAACGCGAGTCGGGCCACGGCATCCTTGAACCGCCGCCCCCGCTCCGCGTAATCCACGAACATGTCGAAGCTCGCGCACGCCGGCGCGAGCAGGACGGTGCCGCCCGGCGGCGCCATCGCGAATCCCAGCCGCACGGCGTCGTCCATCGACGCCGCGTCCCGCACCGGCACCGACGTCGCCAGGGCCGCGGTCACCAGCGGCGCGGCCTCACCGATGGCCACGACCGACGCCTGCCTGGCCACGAGCGGCGCGCGCAGCGCGCCGAAGTCCCCACCCTTGAAGCGGCCGCCGAGAATCACCACCAGCCCCTGGTCGATGCTCTCGATCGCCCGCGCCGCCGACTCGATGTTGGTGGCCTTCGAGTCGTTGACGAAGCCGACGCCCTGGATCGACGACACCGGTTCGAGCGCGTGCTCGAGGCCGGTGAAGCCCTCGACGGCACGCACCATCGCCTCCGGGCCGACGCCCGCGATCTCGGCGACCGCGGCCGCCGCGGCGACGTCGGTCAGCAGGTGGCGTCCGAGCAGCCGCACCGCGGACACCGGCACCAGCGGCGTATCGACGCCGGCGCGGCGGTGCGCGATCGCGTCGGGCGTGACGACGATGCCGTCGGCGATCGCCGCCGACGGGCTGAGGGGCACGAGCCGGGCGCGGGTGCGGGCCAGGGCCTGCGACGGCGCGTCGTCGACGTTGACGACGGCGAAGTCGTCGGCCTGCTGGTTGGCGAAGATGCGGCCCTTGGCCGCCGCGTACTCCTCGATCGACGCGTGCCGATCGAGGTGATCCGCCGACAGGTTGAGCAGCACCGCGATCCACGGCCGGAACTGCTCCGTCGTCTCGAGCTGGAAACTGCTCGCCTCGATCACGTGGATGACGTCGGGCGCGGACGCCGCCACCTGCGCCGACAGCGGCACGCCGATGTTGCCCCCGACCGCCGCCTTGAGGCCGCCCTCCGCGAGCATGAGCCCGATGAGCGTGGTGGTCGTCGACTTGCCCTTGGTCCCGGTGATGGCGACGATGCGGCCGGCCAGCCAGCGCGACGCCAGCTCCACTTCGCCGATGACCGGCACGCCGGCGGCGCGGGCCGTCGCCACGTCGGCCTGCCGCGGCGAGACGCCCGGGCTGAGGACGATCAGGTCAGCGCTGTTCAGCGTCTCGGCCCGATGGCCGCCGAGCTCGAGGACGACGCCGGCCCGGCGCAGCTCGTCGGCCGGCTCGATCGCCTCGCGGGTGTCGGTGAGCACGACGCTGGCGCCGCGCGCGACCAGCAGGTGCGCCGCCGCCACGCCGCTGCGCGCCGCCCCGACGACGACCACGCGCTGGCCGGACACGCTGAAGGTGGAGGGCGTCGTCATCGCAGCTTCAGGGTGGCCAGGCTGGTGAGCGCGAACACGATCGCGACGATGATGAAGCGCGCGTAGACCTTCGGTTCGCTCCAGCCGACGAGCTCGAAGTGGTGGTGCAGCGGCGCCATCCGGAAGATGCGCTTGCCGGTCAGCTTGAACGAGGCGACCTGCAGGATGACCGACAGGCCTTCCAGCACGAACAGGCCGCCGACGATCGGCAGCAGCAGCTCCTGCTTGATCAGCAGCGCCACGGTGCCGAGCGCGCCGCCGAGCGCCAGCGAGCCGACGTCGCCCATGAACACTTCCGCCGGATAGGAGTTGAACCAGAGGAAGCCGAGGCTGGCGCCGACCAGCGCGCCGCAGAACACGGTGATCTCGGCGGCCGGCGTGAACGGCACGATCAGCAGGTAGCTGGCGAACACCTTGTGGCCGGTGACGTAAGCCAGCGCCGTGAACGCCGCGGCGGCGACCGCGAAGGCGCTGATCGCCAGCCCGTCGAGGCCGTCGGTGAGGTTCACCGTGTTCGACGAGCTGACCAGCACGAGGACGGCGAACGGCACGAAGCCCCAGCCGAGATCGGGGATGCGGTCCTTCAAGAACGGGACGATGAGCCGCGTGTGGTACTCGCCATATTCAGGGAACGAGAGGTAGTAGAGCGTCAGGCCGACGGCCAGGCCGACGACGATCTGCCCGCCCATCTTGTAGCGGGGCCGCAGGCCGTGATGCGAGCGGCGCGAGATCTTCAGGTAGTCGTCGACGAAGCCGACCATGCCGAACGCGACCGTCGATCCCACCGCGAGCCACACGTACGGGCTGGTCGAGGTCGGCCCAGAGCAGCGTCGGCACGATCGCCGCCGCGAGGATCAGCAGGCCGCCCATCGTCGGCGTGCCGGCCTTGGGCCGGTGGCTGGCGGGGCCTTCCGGACGGATCACCTGGCCGAACTGGAAGCTCTTCAGCCGCTTGATGAGCATCGGCCCGACCACCAGGCTGATCAGCATCGCGGTGATGCTGGCGGCGGCGGTGCGGAACGTGATGTAGCGGGTCACATTCAACGCGCCGAGCCACGGCGTCGTGTTGTGCAGCCACAGGAACAGGTGGTAGAGCATCAGCGCGCCCCTTCCGCGAGGCGATCGACGACGCGCTCGAGGCGGACACCGCGCGAGCCCTTGATCAGCACGAGATCGCCGGGCCGGACCAGGCCGGCCACGATCTCCGCCGCTTCGTCGCTCGAGGCGGCGTGGCGGACGGCGTCGGCAGCGAGGCCGGCGTCCTGCGCGCCGCGCCCCAGGGCGCGGGCCGCGTCGCCGCCGACCGTCACCAGGACGGCGACGCCGGCGCGGGCGGCGGCGCGCCCGACCCGGACGTGCAGCGCCGCGGCCTCGGGGCCGAGCTCGAGCATCTCGCCGAGGACGGCGACGCGACGTCCGGCGCCGGTCTCGGCGCCGAGCACGTCGAGCGCGCGCTCGACCGCCAGCGGGTTGGCGTTGTAGGCGTCGTCGATGACGGTGACGCCGGAGGCGAGCTCGCGCACTTCGCCGCGGTGCGACGGCGGGGTCAGTGTCGCCGCGCGCGCCGCCATCGCGTCGAGCGGGACACCGGCGTCGAGGCCGACCGCGAGGCCGGCGAGGACGTTGGCCAGATTGCCGCGGCCGACGAGCGGCGTCTCGAGGCGGACGGTGCCGTCCGCCGTGGCGACGTCGGCGGCCATGCCGCGGATGCCGCGTGATTCGATGTTCGTCGCCGACACGTCGGCGGGCCGATCGAGATCGAACGTCACGGTGCGGCCGGCGAAGCGCGAGGCGCGGGCCATCACCCGCGCGTCGCCGGCGTTGGCGACCAGCACGTCGTCGGCGCCGGCGCCTTCGAGGATCTCGGCCTTGGCGTCCGCGATCGCCTCGACTGACGGGAAGTGCTCCAGGTGCGCCTCGGCAACGTTGGTCCACACGCGCACGTCGGGCTCGGCGATCCCGAGCAGCGTGCGGATCTCACCGGGCGCGCTCATCCCGAGCTCGACGACGGCCATGCCCGGCGCCTCGCTCTCGCGTCCGAGCTCGAGCAGCGACAGCGGCAGGCCGATGTGGTTGTTCAAGTTGCCGCGGTTGCGGAACGTCCGGTGCCGCAGGGCGAGGAACGCGGCCGCGACTTCCTTGGTCGTCGTCTTGCCCGCCGATCCGGTGATGGCGACGAGGCGGGCGCCGCTCTTCCGCCGCATGGCGCGGCCCATCCGCTGCAGCGCGAGCGTGGTGTCGGGCACCTCGACGACGATCGGCTCCGGCTCGCGGCCGGCGACGGTGTCGGCGCGTCCGGCCGCCACCACGACGCCGCGCGCCCCGCGATCGAGCGCGTCGCCGACGAAGGCGTGCCCGTCGTGGCGCTCGCCGGCGATGGCGACGAACAGCTGGCCGGCGACGATCGCGCGCGAGTCGATGCCGAACACGCCGAACGGCGCCTGCGCGTCGCCGCTGACGACGCGGCCGCCGGCCGCGGCGGCCACTTCCCCGCCGGTGAGGGTCAGCGCCGGCTCACTCATCGCCGCGTCCCGCCACCGACACGCTCTTCGAGCCGCGGCGATCGAGCGCGGCGCGGGCGACCGCGACGTCGTCGAACGGGAGCGACTTGTCGCCGATGACCTGGTACTTCTCGTGGCCCTTGCCGGCGATCAGCACGGTGTCGCCGGGACGGGCCTCGCGCACCGCGCGCTCGATGGCCGCGCCGCGATCCACGATCGCCAGGTGCGGCGTCACGCGGATCGGCGGCAGCACCTGGCCGTGGTGCATCGCCGGGCGGTCGCCGGGCAGCACGATGCCGCGCACGATCTCGTCGAGGATGGCCTGCGGATCCTCGCCGCGCGGGTTGTCCGACGTCAGCACCACGAGGTCGCTCATCCGCGCCGCGACCGCGCCCATCAGCGGCCGCTTCGAGCGATCGCGGTCGCCGCCGCAGCCGAACACCGTGATCAGCCGGCCCTTGGCCATCGGCCGCACCGTCTCGAGCAGGTTCTTCAGCGCGTCGTCGGTGTGGGCGTAGTCCACCACCACGCAGACGTCGTCGCGATCGCCCGACACGCGCTCGAACCGGCCGGGCACGCGCGTGACGCGGGCGATGCCCTGCTGGATGGCGCGGTGCGGCAGGTCGAGCCCGATCGCCACCGCGGCGGCGGCCAGGATGTTCGACACGTTGGGCCGGCCGGGCAGCGTCGATCGCACGGGGATCGCGCCGCGCGACGTCTGGATCTCGAAGCTCACGCCGTCGAGCGAGAGGTCGAACGGCCCGGCGTTGACGTCGGCGGGCTCGTCGATGCCGAAGGTGATGCGGCGCTTCAGCATCGCGGCCAGCTCGCGGCCGTAGGGATCGTCGACGTTCACCGCCGCCGTCGCGCCGGCCGGCAGAAGGTCGAACAGGCGGCGCTTCGCCGCGAAGTACGAGCCCATGTCGCGGTGGAAGTCGAGGTGATCGCGGGTCAGGTTGGTGAAGACGCCGGCGGCAAAACGGACGTGATCGACGCGCTTCAGGACCAGCGCGTGCGACGACACCTCGGCGGCGCAGGCGCCGCAGCCGTTGGTCGCCATCTCGCGCAGCATCCGCTGGAAGTCGGTCGCTTCGGGCGTCGTCCGCGGCGCCTCGCGCTCGGTGCCGCCGACATCGTAGGAGACCGTCCCGAGGCGGCCGCAGCGGACACCGCCCTCGTCGAAGATCCCCGCCGTCAGATAGCTCGTCGTCGTCTTGCCGTTGGTCCCGGTGATGCCGACGACGAGCAGGTCGTCGCTCGGATGGCCGTAGAACACCGCCGCCAGCGCCGCCAGCGCCGCGTGATCGTCGCCGACGCGGGCCCAAGGCAGCGTCCAGCCCGCCGGCGCCGGCGCCTCCGCCACCACCGCGCACGCGCCCTTCACGAGCGCCTGCTGAGCGAAGGCGGCGCCGTCCGCCTTCTCGCCCTTCATCCCGACGAAGACGCTGCCGGCCACGACGCGGCGCGAATCGAACTCGATGCCGACGACCGGACGCGCGCGATCGGCGGCGCCGAGCGGCGCGACGAGATCGAGGGCGACGAGCGACGACGTCCGTTCGAGGAGCTGCCCCAAGGTCATGGCTCGAGACCGCGCTCCGGATCGGATTGCGCGACGCCACGGACGAGAACCAGGTCGCAGGACTGGCCGGCGCGGATCACGGTGCCGGCTGCCGGCCACTGGCGCTGGACCACGCCGCTGCCGGACAGCCGAGGCTCGACGCCGGCGCGGTGCAGCACGCGCGTGGCCTCGCGGGCCGACAGGCCACGGACGTCGGGAAGCGTGCCCGGCGCGCTCGCCAGGGCCGGCGCCACGTCGAGGATCGGCCCGTGCTCGATCACCGGCAGGTTGACCGGCGTCGGCCCGGCCGGCGCGTTCGGCCCGGCCAGCAGGCCGTGCGGATCGGGCGCGCTGGGCGGCACGCCCAGCCGGCGCAGCGTGGCCTCGGCGACGGCGCGGAACACGGGCGCCGCCACTTCGCCGCCGGTGCGGCCGCCGCGGCGCGGCGAGTCGAGGATCGCGAGGATCACCGCGCGGGGGTGCCGCGAGGGCACGAAGCCGACGAACGACACGTTGTTGTGGACCTTCGAGTAGCGGCCGTTCTCGAGCTTCTCGGCGGTGCCGGTCTTGCCGGCGATGGTGTAGCCGGGGATCCGCGCCCGCTTGGCCGTGCCGCGCTCGACCACCTGCTCGAGAATCGTGGTCAGCTCGTCGGCGGTCTGCGCCGAAATCGTGCGCCGGACGACCTGCCGCGGCACTTCGGTCCGGACGCCGTCGGCGATCGTCGCGCGCACGACGTGCGGCGCGATCAGCTCGCCGCCGTTGGCGATCGATCCGACCGCCGCCACCATCTGCAGCGGCGTGACGCCGATCTGGTAGCCCATCGACACCGACGCCAGCTCGCTCGGCTTGAACTGCGGCAGGCGCTTGTCGACGAGGCCGGCGCGCTGGTGCGGGATGTCGCGGGCCAGCGTCTCGCCGAAGCCGAAGCGATACACGTAGCGGCTGACGGCGTCCGAGCCCAGCGCCTGGCCGATCTTGATGGCGCCGACGTTGCTCGACTTGACGATCACGTCCATGAACGACAGCGCCTGGTAGCGGTGCATGTCGTGGATCCGCCGCGGGCCGAAGCTGATGTAGCCGGCGCTGGTGTCGAACATGCGCGACGTCGGCATGCGCAGCACTTCGAGCGCCGCCGCGGCGACGAACGACTTGAAGGTCGAGCCCGGCTCGTAGATGTGCTGCGCCGCGCGATTGAGCTTCTGCTCCTCGGTCGCGACGGTGTATTCGTTCAGGTCGAAGGTCGGGTAGTTGGCCAGCGCCAGGATCTCGCCCGTGAGCGGATCCATCACGACCACCGCCCCGCCGGCGGCGTCGTGCCGATCGACCGCGTCGGCCAGCTCGCGCTCGACCATGAACTGCAGGTCGGAGTCGATGGTCGTCTCGATCGTCGCGCCGGGCACGGGCGCGCGCAGCGGCCGGGTCAGCAGCCGCGAGTGCCCCTTCAAGGGCGACTTGACCACCAGCTGCAGTCCCGGCCGGCCGGCGAGCAGCGACTCCGCCGACTGCTCGATGCCGGTCTGGCCCTTGTTGTCGATGTCCGTGTAGCCGATCAGGTGCGATGCGGTGTTGCCGCCCGGGTACGAGCGCTGCGGCACCGCGACGACGCGCACGTGCGGCTCGCCGAGCGCCCGCAGCGCCGCGGCTTCGTCGTCCCGCAGCTTGCGGCGGAGGAACACGTAGCGGGAACCCGCGGCCGGACCAGCGCAGCTGCTTCGCGAGCGCCTGACGATCGGCGGCGTCGCAGTCGCGCAGCACGTCGCAGATGCGCGCGGCCGTCGCGTCGGGATCGACGATCAGCGAGCGCGTCGCCTCGAGCGCGAAGCCGGTGACGGACACCGCAAACGGGCTGCCGTCACGAGCCGTGATCTCACCGCGCGGCGCCGGGATCAGCTGCCGCGACTGCTGCTGCTCGTCGGCGCGCTCGAGCAGCGCGCCGTGCTGGATGACGTGCAGGTAGACGAGCCGCGCCTCGACGACGCCGACCCAGGCGACGAAGATGCCGGCGAGCACGCTCAGCCGGCGGGCGAACGTGGCGCGCCAGTCGTTCATCGGTGCGCCTCGTCGCGCCGGCGCGCGATGACCGTGGCGACCTGCGGCTCGCCGTGGACGGCGAGCTGTTCACCGCCCGAGGCGGCGGCAGGGCGGACGATGATCCGCGTCGTCGTGCGGTCGGCCCGGACCATGTGGGCGCGCAGCGCCAGCTGCTCGATGCGGCGCGGCGCCGACAGCCGTTCGACGTCCAGGCGGAGGCGACGCTCCAGGTCGCGGGCCTGCGCCAGGTCGCGATCGGTGCTCTCGATCTGGGTGGCGACCCGCATCACGCTGAAGCGCTGCCACAGCGAGAACAGGATGACGCCGACCAGGGCGCCGCCGACCACCATCCACCGCCACAGCTCGCGCTGCCGCGCCTGATCGAGCTCGCGCACGATCGGGTTGTTGCGGACGTCCATCTTGATGGCGTGTTCGAAGTCCATCGTCAGGCTCCTGCCGTAGCCAGCCCCAGCCGCTCGGCGGCGCGCAGCTTGGCGCTGCGCGCACGCGGGTTGCGGGCGGTCTCGTCCTCGCCGGCGATCTCCGGGCGCGCCGTCAGCACGCGCACCGCGCCCTCTTCGCGATCGAGGGCGCGCAGCGTGTGCTTGACGATGCGGTCCTCGAGGGAATGGAAGGCGATGACGACCAGGCGGGCCCCGGCGCGCAGCCGCAGCACGGCGTTGCGCACGAACTGCTCGAGGCCTTCGAGCTCGCCGTTGACCCAGATGCGCAGCGCCTGGAACGTGCGCGTCGCCGGATCGATGCGCTGGTAGCCGCGGTGCGGCACCGAGCGGCGGACGATGGCGGCGAGCTCGCCGGTCGTCGACACCGGCCGCTCGTCACGGGCGCGGACCAGGGCCCGGGCGATGCGCCGCGAATGCCGCTCCTCGCCGTACTGGTAGATGACGTCGGCGAGATCGCCCTCGCTCACCTCGCGCAGGCGATCGGCCGCGGTCGGCCCCTGGCTGCGATCCATGCGCATGTCGAGCGGCGCGTCGCCGCGAAAGCTGAAGCCGCGCTCGACGGCGTCGAGCTGCATCGACGACACGCCGAGATCGGCGAGCACGCCGTCGACGGTGGCGAGTCCGCGCGCGTCGAGGACGGCGCCGAGATCGCGATAGTCGGCGTGCGCGATGTCCACCCGGTCGCCGTAGGCGTCGAGACGCTCACGCGCCATGGCAATGGCCTCCGTGTCGCGATCGATGGCGATCACCCGCGACGCCCCGCCTTCGAGGAGCGCCTGCGAGTGCCCGCCCAGTCCCAGCGTGCAGTCCACGAACACACCGCCGCGCGCGGGCTCCAGCCAGCGCAGCGCCTCGGCCACCATCACCGGCGCATGACCCGTCATCGCGGTGCTCAGATCCCGAACTCGGACAATCGGCGATAATCGTCGTCGGTCAGGCGCTGCGCTTCGGTCTGGTTGATGAAGCGTTCGCGATTCCAGACTTCGAGAAAATGCGTCTGCCCGAGCACGACCACGTCGCCCTGCATCGCCGCGGGTTCCCGCAGCTGGGGCTGGATGAGGAGGCGCCCTTGGCCATCAATCTCGTCGACCTGTCCCCAGAGGCTGGTCCAGCGCTGGAACCGGCGGCGGGCCGGGTCGGTGGACGGCATCTTCAACAGGCGTTCCTCGATGCCTTCCCAGACGGGCATCGGATAGATGCGGACGTACTGGCCGGCGGCGTCGTCGCAGGTGAGGTAGACCGAGGGCGTCTTCCAGATCGCCTCGATGTCGGCGCGGAAGGACGTCGGGAGCTTGAGGCGCCCCTTTTCGTCGATTTTCGCCTGGTGACTGCCTCTCAGCCCCAACTTGACTCCACTTCAGGCCACTCTGGTCCACACAGAGAGTAGGACCGGGGGTCCGGAGTGTCAATCGCAAACTTCGGCTAACCTCACAAACCGCAATGGGTTACGTGTTTTGTTCGCTAGCTCTTGCGGTGGGCCGAAAGCCCCAATACAAGGGATGGTGTCGTTTCCACGACGGGGACCGGGTAAGCTCCCACCCGACCGATGCGTATCGTCGTCTGTGAAGCCCAGGTGCCGTTCGTCGAGGGCGGCGCCGAATACCACGTCCGGGAGCTGGTCCGGCAGCTCCGCCTCCACGGCCACGAGACCGAGCTGGTCAGCGTGCCGTTCAAGTGGTATCCCAAGGACGAGATCCTGGCGCACGCCGCCGCGTGGCGGTTCCTCGACCTCAGCGAGAGCAACGGCACCCGCATCGACCTGGCCATCGGGACCAAGTTCCCGTCGTATTTCGTCCGCCATCCGCACAAGGTGGCGTGGCTGATCCACCAGTACCGGGCGGGCTATGAGCTGGCCGGCACGGTCTACAGCGACTTCCACCACGTCGAGGGCGACGTGGGGCTGCGCGATCGGCTGATCGCGCTCGATCGCGAGATGCTCGGCGAATGCCGGCGGCTGTTCGCCAACGCCCGCAACACCGCCGGCCGCCTCGCCCGCTACAATGGCCTGCAGGCCGAGGCGCTGTATCATCCGCCGCGGCTGGCCGGGCAGATCCGGCCCGGCCCCTACGGCGACTACATCCTCTCGGTCGGCCGCATCGAGAGCGTCAAGCGGGTGGACCTCGCGGTCCGGGCGCTGGCCCACGCCGATCGCGGCGTGCGGCTGGTCATCGCCGGCGACGGCACGCAGCGCGCCAACACCGAGCGGCTGGTCGACTCGCTCGGCCTCGGCGATCGGGTGACCTTCCTGGGCGCCGTCGACGATCGGACACTGCTCGACCTCTACGCCGGCGCGCTCGGCGTCGTCTACGCGCCCTTCGACGAGGACTTCGGATACGTGACCCTGGAAGCCTTTCTGGCCCGCAAGCCCGTGATCACCGCGACCGACGCCGGCGGGCCGCTGGAGTTCGTCGTCGACGGCGTCAACGGCGCCATCGCGGAACCCGAGCCCGAGGCGGTCGGCGCCGCGTTCGCGCGCCTGCACGCCGATCGTGCCTACGCGGCGGGGCTCGGCGACGCCGGCCACGCCCGCGCCTCCGAGGTCACCTGGCACGGCGTCATCGATCGGCTGGTGGGCGCGTGACGAAGCTGATCATCCAGATTCCGTGCCTGAACGAGGCCGAGGCGCTGCCCGGCACGCTGCGCGATCTGCCGACCGCCGTGACCGGCATCGACGTCGTCGAGTGGCTGGTGATCGACGACGGCTCGCGCGACGGCACGTCCGAGGTCGCCCGCGCCTGCGGCGTCCACCACGTGGTGCGCTTCCGCCGCCGCAAGGGCCTCGCCGCCGCCTTCGCCGCCGGCATCGACGCCGCGCTGAAGCTGGGCGCCGACTACATCGTCAACACCGACGCCGACAACCAGTACGCCGGCGGCGACATCCCGCTGCTGCTGGCGCCGCTGCTCGCCGGCGAGGCCGACATCTGCATCGGCGATCGCAACATCCAGGCGATCGCGCACATGTCGCCGTCGAAGAAGCTGCTGCAACGCCTCGGCAGCTGGGTGGTGCGGCAGGTGTCGGGCACGCAGGTGCCGGACACGACCAGCGGCTTCCGCGCCTATACCCGCGACGCCGCGCTGCGGATGACGATCATCTCGGAGTTCTCCTACACGCTCGAGTCGATCATCCAGGCCGGCAAGCGCCGCATGGCCGTCGCCCACGTCGAAGTCCGCACCAACGCGGCGACGCGCGACTCGCGGCTGTTCGACAACGTGTTCGCCTACATCAAGCGATCGGCGGCCACGATCGTCCGGATCTACGCGTCCTACGAGCCGCTGAAGGTCTTCTCCTACATCGGTGGCACGTTCCTCGCGGCCGGCCTCCTGATCTCGCTGCGCTTCCTCTACTACTACTGGAACGGCAGCGGCTACGGGAAGCTGCAGTCGCTGATCCTCGCGGCCGTGCTGCTCATCGTCGGCTTCCAGGTGCTCCTGATCGGGCTCGTCGCCGACCTCATCTCCGGCAGCCGCAAGATCCTCGAGGACGTGCAGTACCGCATCCGCAAGCTGGAAGTGGACGGCCTCGGAGAGCCGCCCGGCACCGCCGATGCCGACGCCGAACGGACGCTGGTCGGGACGGCGACGCGGCATGGCTGAGCCCGGGTCGACGTCGATCGTCATCCCCGCGTTCAACGAAGGCGCCGCGGTCGGCGAGGTCGTACGCGCCCTGCGCCAGGCCGGCGCCTGGCACGAGATCCTCGTCGTCGACGACGGCTCGACCGACGACACCGCGGCGCATGCCGCCGACGCCGGCGCCATCGTGGTGCGCCATCCGTACAACAAGGGCAACGGCGCGTCGGTGAAGTCGGGCATCCGCCGGGCGACCGGCGAGTTCGTGCTGATCCTCGACGGCGACGGACAGCACAAGCCGGAGGATGCCTGCCGCCTGATCGAGAGCCTCGGCGAGTACGACCTCGTCGTCGGTGCGCGCGACGCGTCGACGCAGGCCTCCGGCCGCCGGCGCATCGGCAACGCCGTGCTCAACTGGCTGGCCGGCTATCTCGCCGGCCGCCACATCCCCGATCTCACGTCCGGGTTCCGCGCCATGCGGCGCGACTACGTCCGCGACTTCCTCGGCCTGCTGCCGAACGGCTTCTCGTCGCCGACGACAATCACGCTGAGCTTCATCCGCGCCGGGCATTCGGTGCGCTTCGAGCCCGTCATGGCGCGGCAGCGGACCGGCCACTCGAAGATCCGCTTCGCCCGCGACGGCGTGAAGTTCTTCCTGATCCTGCTGCGCGTGATCACGATCTTCAGCCCGATGCGGATCTTCCTGCCGCTGAGCGCGCTGTCGTTCGGCGTCGGCGTCGTCTACGGCGTGTGGAACGTGGTCTACGACCGGCACATCCCCAACGGCGCGGTGCTCGCGATCATGTTCGCGGTGATCATCTTCCTCGTCGGCCTGGTCTCCGAACAGATCTCGGCGCTGCGCGCGTCGCAGCGGGGCTGACCCCGCTCATGCGGGCCGTCCACGCCGCGGTCGCCGTTGGCCTGCTGCTGCGGCTCGCCTTCGGCCTCGGCTACTGGACCGGCAAGCCGCTGACCCACGACGAGCGCGAGTACCTGACGCTGGCCGTCAACCTCGCGCAGGGCCGCGGCTTCGCCACCGAACTGCCGGGCGAGACGCCGACGAGCGCGGCGTCGCCAACCAGCAACGTGCAGCGCTTCGGACGCGGGCCCGGCTATCCCGTGTTCCTGGCGCCGCTGACGTGGCTGGACGCCGATCTCCGCGCCGGCCGGCTGCCAGCCGGTGTGCCAGCCGTGGTGAAGATCGTCCAGGCCATCGTCGGCGCGGCAGCGATCCTCGTGCTGGCGGGCCTGGTGCGGCGCGTCGCCGGCGACCGCGCCGGCGCCGCCGCCGCCTGGATCGCCGCGCTGTTCCCGCCGCTGGTGTGGATGCCGGCCTACGCCTTGAGCGAGCAGCTCGCCTCGGTCCTGGCGTTGGGATGTGCCGCCTGGCTCGGCGCCGTGACCGATGGCACACCGGCCGATCGTGACGCCCGCAGCGGCACCACGCGCGCGCTGGTGGCCGCCGGCCTCGCGGCCGGCATCGGCGCGCTGACCCGCCCGGGTCAGCTGTTCTTCCTGCCGCTGGCGGCGCTGCTGCTGTTGTGGCGGGCGCCCGATCGCCGCACCGGCCTGCGCCGCGCCCTCCTGTTCACGGTCCTGGCGCTGGCCGCGATCGCGCCGTGGACCGTGCGCAACGCCATCGTCCACGGGCAGTTCGTCCCGATCGCCTCGTCCGGCGGGGTCAACTTCTGGATCGGCAACCACCGCGAGGCGATCGGTGACGGCGATCTCGCCGCCAACCCGCACCTCAAGCTCCGCAACGCCGAGTTCCGCGAGCGCCACGCCGGGCTGTCGGAGGAGGCGCTCGAGCCGCTCTACTACCGCGAGGCGCGGGGCTTCATCGCCGCGGATCCGGTGTGGTGGCTCGGGCTCGAGGCGCGAAAGCTCTGGTACACCTTCGTGCCGTTCGGGCCCTCCTACCGGCTGCACGCGCCGCGCTATTTCTGGGCGTCCGCGGTGTCGCTGCTCCTGCTGCTCCCGGCAGCCGTCTACGGGCTCGTCCGGACCCCATCGGGGACGCGCCCGGCCGCGCTCCTGACCCTCGCCGCGTCGACCGTCGTGGTCGGCCTGGTGTTCTTCCCGCACGAGCGCTTCCGGCTGCCCGTGATGGATCCGGCGCTCATCGCCGGGGCCGCGCTCTGCGCGTCGCAGCGCCGTTACGGCGTCGTGTAATCTGTCACCCGAGTGAAAACGGTCGCGCCATCACCCAGCTCCGCCGTCACGACGCCCACTGCCGCCGTCCCGACGACGCTCGTCCTGATTCCGACTTACAACGAGCGGGACAACCTGCCCGGGCTGGTGCGCGACGTCATCGCGCATCCCGGCTTCCGCGTGATGGTGGTCGACGACCAGTCGCCCGACGGCACCGGCGAGGTCGCCGACGCGCTGGCCCGCGAGTTCCCCGACCGCGTCGAGGTGCTGCACCGCACCGGCAAGAAGGGGCTCGGCCGCTCCTACATCGAGGCGCTCACGCTGGCGCGCGCCCGCACCGAGGACTTCGTCTGCCAGATGGACGCGGACCTCTCGCACGATCCCAAGTACCTGCCCGAGATGGTGGCGAAGGCGCTGCACGGCGGCCACGACGTGGTCATCGGCTCGCGCTACCTGCAGGGCGTCAGCGTGGTCAACTGGCCGCTGCACCGGCTGATCCTGAGCACCTTCGCCAACCGCTACATCCGCGGGGTGACCCGGATGCCCGTCGCCGACTGCACCAGCGGCTTCCGCTGCTGGCGACGCGAAGCGCTGGCCAAGGTGCCGCTCGAGCGGATCGTCTCGGACGGCTACGCGTTCCTCGTCGAGATGCTCTACGAGGCGCACCGAAGCGGCTGCTCGATCGGCGAGGTCCCGATCATCTTCGTCGAACGGCGCGTCGGCCAGTCGAAGATGTCGGGCGGCGTCATCTTCGAGTCGGCCTACATGCCGTGGCGCGTGGTGCTGCGGCGGGCCCCGCGGCGATAGTCCCTGGAACGTGATGGCCGAGCGGCCAGTGGGGGACGTCCCGCGCAGCACCGAGACGGGCGAGGCGCCCGGCGATCAAGGCGCGAGGAGGGAGAATATCGGGAATATTCGACCGACGAGCAACGCCGAGCGGCGGGATGCATCGCCCGTCGAATGCCGCGGAACTTCCCCCGCGGGCCGCGAAACCGTCGTCATGGTGGCGACGTCGTACCCGCGTTTCGCGGGCGACATCCACGGCACCTTCATGGAGCCGATCGCGCGCGGCCTCGCCGCCCGCGGCCACGCCGTCCACGTCGTCCTGCCCTGGCATCCGAAGCTGACCCGCCCGCTCGAAGGCGGCGGCGTCACGCTGCACCCGTTCCGCTACGCGCCACATCCCTCGCTGAACGTGTTCGGCTATGCCGAAGGCCTGAAGGCGGACGTCGCGCTGCGCTGGACGGCCTGGGCGTCGGCGCCGCTCGGCCTCGCCGCCGGCATCGCCGCGGTCCGCCGCCTGGTCCGCGCGGTCGACGCGACGATCGTGCACGGCCACTGGGTGGTGCCGGGCGGCGCGATGGCGGCGGTCGCCGCGGCCGGGCGGCCGCTCGTCGTCAGCCTGCACGGGTCGGACGTCTTCGTCGCCGAGCGCCACGCCGTCGCCGGCACGGTGGCGCGGCGGACGTTCGCGCGCGCCCGCTGGGTCACCGCCTGCAGCGCCGACCTGCGCGATCGCGCCATCGGCCTGGGCGCCGACGCGGCGCGATCGTCGGTCATCCCGTACGGCGTCGACGCCGAAGGCTTCCCGCGCGACGCCGAGGCGCGCGCCCGCGGCCGGGCGCTGCTCGGCGTCGCGGCCGACGTGCCGCTGGTCGTCACGATCGGCCGCTTCGTGAAGAAGAAGGGGTTCGAGTACCTGATCGACGCCGTGCCGGCGCTGGTCGCGCGACATCCGTCGGTGCAGGTGGTGCTGGCCGGGCACGGCGACCTCGAGGCGGAGCTCCGCGCGCGCGCCGCGGCGGCCGGCGTGTCGGATCACGTCCGCTTCCCGGGCCTGCTCCCCCACCAGTCGGTGCCGCTGGCGCTGGCGGCCGCCGACGTCGCCGTCGTGCCCTCCATCCGCGACGACGCCGGCAACGTCGACGGGCTGCCCAACGTCGTCCTGGAGGCGCTGGCCTCGGGCACGCCGGTCGTCGCCACGCCGGCCGGTGGCATCGCGTCGGTCATCACCGACGGCGAGAACGGCCTGCTGGTGCCGGAGCGGGACGCCGCCGGCCTCGCCGCGGCCATCGATCGGCTGCTCGCCGACCGGGCGCTGGGCACCGCGCTGGGCAGCCGCGCGCGCAGCCGCGTCCAGGCAGAACATGGCTGGCACGGCGTCGCCCTGGCGTTCGAAGCGGCCTACGCCGCCGCCCGGAGCCCGTGGTGAAACGGCCGCGAGCACAGAGGCGGTCGAGGCGCCCGCCGATCAAGGCGCGAAGAGGGAGAATATTGGGCATATTCGACCGATGAGCAACGCAGAGCGGCGGGATGCGTCGGCCGCCGAATGCCGTGGGCGTTTTCACCACGGGCTCCTTGGCCATGCCTTGTCGGGCCTCGGGACGGCGGTCTAACATGGCTGAGCGGCCAGCCCCCTTGCCATGACGACCCCTCCCGGCCTCAGTGTCTTCTTCCCGGCCTACAACGACGCCGGCACCATCGCCAGCCTGGTGATGACCGCGCTCATGACGGCCGAGAAGCTGACGTCCGACTTCGAGGTGATCGTCATCAACGACGGCAGCGCCGATAACACCGCCGAGATCCTCGACGAACTGGCCCGCGTCTATTCGCGCCTCCGAGTCGTGCATCACGTCCGCAACCGCGGCTACGGCGGCGCGCTGCGCAGCGGCTTCGAGACGGCGAGCAAGGAGTGGGTCTTCTACACCGACGGCGACGGCCAGTACGACCCGGCCGAGATGACCGTGCTGTGGAAGCGCAAGGGCGATGACGTCGACCTGGTCAACGGCTTCAAGATCAGCCGCTCCGATCCGTTCCACCGCATCGTCATCGGCCGCGTCTACCACCACACCGTCAAGCTGCTGTTCGGGCTGCGGGTGCGCGACGTCGACTGCGACTTCCGGCTGCTGCGGCGGACGATGTTCGACCGCATCCATCTCGAGAAGAACAGCGGCGTCATCTGCCTGGAGCTGATGAAGAAGATCACCGACGCGGGCTTCCGCATCGCGGAGGTGCCGGTGCATCACTACCACCGCACCCACGGCACGTCGCAGTTCTTCAACTTCCGCCGCATCGCCCGCACCGGTATCGACGTGCTGAAGCTGTGGTGGGCGCTGGTGGTCCGCCGCGTCCATCAGCGCGGCCCGGGGCCCGGCGCCGTCGACGTGCGCGCCGAGGCGTCCCCCGCCAGCGGCCGGCCGGGCAGCGGGTCGCCGCGCGCATGAGCGCCGACTACCGCGATTTCTACCGCGGTCGCCGCGTGATGGTGACCGGCGGCCTCGGCTTCATCGGCAGCAACCTGGCCCGTCGGCTGGCCGCGCTCGGCGCCGACATCCTGCTGGTCGATTCCCTCATCGACGACTACGGCGGGCACCTCTTCAACATCGACGGCATCGAGTCGAAGGTCCGCGTCAACATCGCCGACATCAGGCAGCACACGACGATGAACTACCTGGTACGGGACCGCGAGGTGATCTTCAACCTCGCCGGCCAGGTCAGTCACATCGACAGCATGCGCGACCCGTACACCGACCTCGAGATCAACTGCCGCAGCCAGCTGACGCTGCTCGAAGCGTGCCGCAACCACAACCCGGCCGCCAAGGTCGTGTTCGCCGGCACGCGGCAGGTCTACGGCAAGCCCGATCACCTGCCCGTCGACGAGACGCACCTGGTGCGGCCGACCGACATCAACGGCATCAACAAGGTCGCCGGCGAGTACTACCACCTCGTCTACAACAACGTGTTCGGCGTGCGCGCCTGCTCGCTGCGCCTGACCAACATCTACGGCCCGCGCCAGCTGGTGCGGCACAACCGGCAGGGCTTCATCGGCTGGTTCGTCCGGCTCGTCGTCGAGGACAAGGAGATCCAGATCTTCGGCGACGGGCTGCAGCTGCGCGATTTCGTCTACGTCGACGACGCCGCCGACGCCTTCCTGCGCGCCGGCGCCACGGATGCCGTCAACGGCCAGGTGTTCAATGTCGGCGGGGCGCAGCCGATCAGCCACCTCGAACTGGTCACCCTGCTGATCGAGACCGCCGGCACCGGCGCCTACCGCCTGGTCGAGTGGCCGCCCGACAAGAAGGCCATCGACATCGGCAGCTTCTACGCCGATTCGACGCGCTTCCGGCAGACGACCGGCTGGGAGCCGGCGACGACGCTGCGCGACGGGCTGGCGGAGACGATCGCGTACTATCGACAGCACCTGCCCCGCTACCTGGCGTGATCGGCTGCTGTCCATGCCTCCGGCCTTCCGAGTTCCGTTCCTGTCGCTGCGCCCCGGCGACGATCGCCCGGCTCTCGACGCCGCCATCGCGCGCGTCCTCGATCGCGGCTGGTTCATCCTCGGCCCCGAGCTGCAGGCGTTCGAACAGGAGCTGGCGGCCGCCTCCGGCACCGCGGACGCGGTCGGCGTCGGCACCGGCACCGACGCGCTGTCGCTGATCCTGCGCGGCCTCGGCATCGGCCCGGGCGACGAGGTGATCACGACGCCGCTGTCGGCGGCGTACAGCGCGCTCGCGATCATGGCGGCCGAGGCCCGCCCGGTGTTCGCCGACATCGATCCGGCGCGGCTGACGCTCGACCCGCGCGCCATCGAGGCCGCGATCACCCCGCGCACCGCGGCGATCATGCCGGTGCACCTCTACGGCCAGCCCGCCGACATGTCCGCGATCCTGGCGATCGCGAAGCGGCACGGCCTCGCCGTCGTCGAGGACGCGTGCCAGGCGCACCTCGCCACCTGCGACGGGCGCCCGGTGGGATCGATGGGCGCCGCCGGCGCCCTCAGCTTCTATCCGACGAAGAACCTCGGCGCGCTCGGCGACGCCGGCGCGGTGCTCACCAACGATCGCGCGCTCGCCGACCGCATCCGCCGGCTCCGCAACGGCGGCCAGTCGTCGCGCTATCACCACGACGAGTTCGGCGTGAACTCGCGGCTGGACGAGATGCAGGCGGCCATCCTGCGGGCGCGGCTCACGCGCCTGCCGTCCTGGACGACGCGGCGCCGCGCGCTGGCCGCGCGCTATCGCGCCGGGCTGACCACGGTCGTCGCCGCCGCGACCGCCGCCGGCCGGACGCTGGGCGTCCCGGCCGAACACGACGCCGGCCACGTCTACCACCTGTTCCCGGTCCTCAGCGGCGAACGCGACGCCCTGAAGGCGCGCCTCGACGCGGCAGGCATCGAGACGCTGATCCACTACCCCGTGCCCGATCCCGCGCCAGCCGGCCGTGGCCACCGAGGAACCGGCCGACTGCCCCGTCGCCAACCGGATCTGTAACGAACTCCTGTCCTTGCCGCTCTATCCAGACATGACGGATGCGGCGGTCGACGAGGTGCTCGCGGCGCTCGGCCGGGTGGTCAACGCGGGCTGACCTTGGGGTAAGGTAAGGACGTGGTGGAGTTCGCACGCCGGCTGGCCGGCCTGCTCGTCGCCGTGGTGCTCGCCGCCGGCCTGCCGTTGGCGGCCGCGCGGGCCGGGTGCCTGTGCGACCACGGCCACGCCCACGGCGCCGCCGTCGCCGAGCCCCACACCTGCACGGCGGCCTGCACCGCCGCCACCTGTCCGATGCACCGGCGGGCTGCGGGCGCCAAGCACGCCGGCTCCGCAGCCGCGCGCGACGGCATCCGCTGCAGCTGCTCCGGCGACGCCCAGGCGCTGATCGGCCAGGCGACGACGATCGCCATCCTGCCGCCGGTGGCGCTGCTCGCCGCGCCGTCGTCCGGACCTCTGGCCGCGGGCCCCGCCCCCGCCGCGGCCCCCAGCCTCCAGCCCTCGCCCCCCGCGCCGCCCCCGCGCGCCTGATCCCTCGCCATTCACCGGGCCGACGTGTGTCCGCGCGGGCTGCTGCCTGCGTGGCGCGCCGACTCGTCGTCGACTGCATTTTTCGGGGGATGGATCGCATGCGTTGGATGACATGGGCGGCGGTCGTGCTGACCGCTGCGTTGCTGCCGCAAGCCGCGGCGGCGCAAGCCGCGACCGGACGGGTCGGCGGCGAGGTGCGCGACACGACTGGAGCGCTCGTCGCGCACGGAACGGCGCACTTGCGCGAGCTGGACACGAACCTGGACTGGACCCAGCACGTCGACGGCGCCGGCCGCTTCGTGTTCCTCACGCTTCCCGTCGGCCGCTACGAGCTGACGGTGTCGTGCGATCGCTTCCGGGCGGTGCGCAGCGAGTTCGCGCTGTCGGTCGGACAGCGCGTCGACCTGCCGATCAAGGTGGAGCTCGCGGGCATCGAGGAGCGCGTCACGGTGGCGACGGCCGGTGCGCTCGAGACGACGCGGACCCACGTGGGCACCACCGTCACCGCGCGCGAGATCGAGTCGCTCGCGGTCAACGGCCGCAACTACCTCGACCTGGCGCTCCTCGCGCCGGGCGTGTCGCGCACCAACACCGGCTCGTCGCAACGATTCGCCGAGACGTCCGCCGTGCCGGGCACGGGAATCTCGGTCTCGTCGCAGCGCAACCTGAACAACGCGTTCGTCGTCGACGGCCTGTCCGCCAACGACGACGCGGCCGGCCTGTCCGGTTCGTTCTACTCGCAGGAAGTGGTGCGCGAGTTCCAGGTGGTGACGTCCGGGGCGCCCGCGGAACTGGGCCGGGCGTCGGCCGGCGCCTTCACGGTCGTGACGCGCTCGGGCACGAACGCGATCGGCGGCCGCGGCTACGCCTTCTGGCGCGATGACAGCCTCGACGCGCGCAACCCGCTCGCCCGGCGCGAGGATCCGCTGCGCCAGGGCCAGTACGGCGCCAGCGGCCATGGCCCGCTCGCCAGGGACCGCGTCTTCCTGTTCGCCAACGTCGAGGGCTACGACGAATCGCGCACCGGCTTCGTGACCATCGCGCCCGCCGCGGCGGCGGCAATCAACGCCGGCCTCGATCGCTTCGGCGTCACCGGCGCCCGCGTCAGCACGGGCGACTTCCCGACGACGACGCGCTACGGCACGGCGTTCGCCCGCCTCGACGCCCGCGTCGGCACGACCGCGCAAACCGCGGTGCGCTACAGCCTCTACGACGTCGAGAGCACCAACGCCCGCACCGCCGGCGGCCTGAACGATGTCACCCGCGGCACCTCGCTCGACAACGCCGATCACACGGTGGCATGGACGTGGCAGGCGGCGCTCGCGAACGGGCTCGTGACGGACGTCCGCGCCCAGTACGTGCACAGTCGCCTCGCGGCGCCGGCCAACGACCTGATCGGGCCGGCCATCAACATCTCCGGCGTGGCGAGCTGGGGCACCGCGACGTCATCACCGACGGGCCGCCTCAATCACCTGACCGAGGTCGCCGCGAGCGTCGCCGCCGCCCGCGGCCGGCACCTGATCAAGGCGGGGACCGACGTGCTCGTCAATCAGGTCCGCATCGACTTCCCGGGCGCCATCCAGGGCAGCTACACGTTCGCCTCACTGGCCAACTTCGAGCTGGGCCGCTACATCAACTTCCAGCAGGCGATCGGCGAGGTCTCGCAGTCGCAGTCGAACCCGAATCTCGGCGTCTTCGTGCAGGACGAGTGGCGGCTGGCGCCATCGGTTACGGTCTCGGCCGGTCTGCGCTACGACCTCCAGTGGCTCGCCGCGCCCGTGGGGACGGACTTCGGCACGCTGTCGCCGCGCCTCGGCGTGGCGTGGTCGCCCGGCAACCGCCGCACGGTCGTGCGCGCCAGCGCCGGCCGCTACCTCGATCGCCTGCCGCTGCGGGCGCTCTCGAACGCCCTGCAGCGTGACGGCTCGAAGTACCGGACGGCGGTGCTGTCGTTCGGCCAGGCCGGGGCGCCGCGCTTCCCCGAGGTGCTGACGTCCTACCCCGCCGGCGCGCTGTCGAGCGTGACGACGATCGATCCCGACATCGAGCGCAGCGCCGGCGTCCAGGCGCAGCTGCAGATCGATCGCGAGGTCGCCTCCGGGCTGGTGCTCTCGGCCGGCTACGAGCACCTGCGCACGCGCGGCCTCATCATGTCGCGCAACGTGAACGTGCCGACGCTGTCCGCCGCCCAGGCGGCGCTGCTCGGCATCCCGAACCTCGGGCGCCCGGATGCCACGGTTGCGAACAACAGCCGCTTCGGCAGCCTCGGCGACGCCTGGTACGACGGCTTCACGCTGGCGCTGACGACGCGGCGGAACCTCTGGTGGACGTCGCGCGTGTCCTACACCCTGTCGAAGGCGCTCGACACCGCCGGCAACGCCTTCTTCAGCAGCCCGCAGGACAGCACGAACATCGCCGACGAGAAGGGGCCGTCGGCCAACGATCAGCGGCACCGTCTCGTGGCCAGCGGCACGGCGTCGATGCCGGACGGCGCCACCGGCTGGCGGCGCGCGCTGCACGGCTTCCAGGCGAGCGTGATCGCGAGCTACGGCTCGGCGCTGCCGTACACGATCACGACCGGCAACGATCGCAACAACGACACCAACGTCAACGATCGCCCCGCGGGCGTCGGCCGCAACACGGCGCGGGCGTGGTCGGCGGCGTCGGTCGATCTGCGGGTGTCGCGGCTGTTCCGCATCGGCCGCGCCCGTACCGAAGTGCTGGCCGAGGCCTTCAACCTGCTCAACCGGACCAACCTGCAGCTCCCCAACGGCGTGTGGGGCACCGGCGCGACGCCGCTGCCGGCGTTCGGCACCCCCACCGCGGCCGGCGATCCGCGGCAGGTGCAGCTCGGTCTGCGCGTGACATTCTGAGGATCGTGATGCATCGACTCGCGCCGGTCTCCCTGCTCGCCATCGCGGCCCTCGCCGGCGTTGGCGCCGCCGCTCCAACCGTCGTTCGCGCGGTGCCCACCGCGGCCGACACGGCCGCCGTCGTGCTCGCGGTGCCCGGACACGCCAACGCGCACCCGTCGATGGCCACGGATGGCGACGTCGCGGTGGTGACCTGGAGCGCGCGGGGCAGCGGCGGGACCGACGTCTACGCCGCCGTCAGCACCGATGCCGGCGCGACGTTCGGCGCGCCGGTGCGCGTCAACCCCGTTGCCGGCGGAGCGGTGACCAGCGCCGAGCGGCCGCCGCGCGTCGCCGTCGCCTCGACCGGCGGGACCCGCACCGTCGCCGTGCTGTGGATTGGCGCGGCCGCCGCACCGGCCGGGCCGCGCATGCTGCTGTCGCGATCGAGCGACGGCGGACGGACGTTCGCCGCGCCGATCGCCGTCTCCGCGGCGAAGGCGGCCGGGATCCGCGGGTGGGCGTCGCTCGCCGCCGGCCGCGACGGCGCCTTCCACGCCTCGTGGCTGGACGGCCGCGACGCCGCGGCCGGTGCGCCAGCCGGCGCGCACACGCACCACCACGCCCCTGCGGCCGGGACCCCTACGCCGGCCGCCTCGGCGGCGCCGCGTCCCTCGATGCGGCAGGACCTGTATCACGCGGTGATCGCGGCGGACGGCTCGGTCGCCGAGACGCGGCTGGCCTCGGACGTCTGCTTCTGCTGCAAGACGGCGACGCTGGTGCCGCCGGCGCCGCTCGCCGCCGCCACGCTCCCTGGCGACGTCCTCGTCGCGTGGCGGCACATCTACCCGAACAGCGAGCGCGACATCGCGCTGGCGGTCCGCACGGCGAAGACCGGCCTCTTCGCGCCGCCGGTCCGCGTCAGCGCCGACCGCTGGCAGCTGCAGGCGTGCCCGGACGACGGTCCGGCCCTCGCCGCGAGCGGTACCGGCCGGCTGCACGCGGTGTGGCCGTCGATCGCCGATCCGGCAGCGGCCACGCCCGAGAAGGCGATCTACCACGCGCGCAGCACGGACGGGCGCACGTTCACGCCACGCCGGCGACTCGACGCGCCGGGCAGCGGCGCCGCGCATCCGCAGGTCGCGGCCGGCGCCGACGGTGACGCGCTCGCGTTGTGGGACGTCAGCGGCGAGGGCGGCCGACGGGTCATCGCGCTCCCGCTGTCGGAACCAGGGACGCCCATCGTCCTCGGCCCTGGCACCTACCCCGTCGCCGCGCCGACGCCGCACGGCTTCGCGGTCGCGTGGACGAGCGGCACCGGCGACGCCGCGGTGATCCGCGTCGCGCGGGTGACCGCGCGGCACTGACCGCACAGATCACTTGATGGTGTCAACTTCGAGTTCCCAACGCCCAAGGTCCCTGCCCGGTTGGCAGGCGGAATGAACGGCGCTAGTGGCACCGTGGGGACGGTTGCCAGCAGTTGCCAGATCGAGCGGCGAGTCCGCACAATCAGAATCCGCGACCGCCGGCAGCTCCGACTGCGTGCAGGCCATGGGCTCCAGCATCGCAAGCGAGCCAAGAGCTGAGCGAGTACGCGACAGCTCGTTAGGAGGCTGACTCGACAGGGACTCAGAACGGGCGTCATGGGAACCTCCAGAGAGCCTGATCCGGCCTTGATCCGGTCTATCGTCGCTGCGATGCGATGGATCGCCACGATCGCGGCGGTCGTCGCCGTTGTGGGGTTGCTCGGGCCGATTCCGCGTGCGGTCCAGCGGGTCTCCGATCAGTCTGCGCCCCAATCTCTGCTCAGGGCCCAGTGGCTGCACGCGGTCGAGCGCCACATGCCTGGAGCGGCCGACGGACCTGCCCTCGAGGTCGGCCGATGGTCCTCCGCGGATCTTGGCCTGTACGCTGCTCCAGCTCCGCCGGAGGCCGCTCCCGGCGCGCGTGCTGATCGAAGGTGCGCTGCTGCACCTCGATATCTCGTTGCTGGTGCCCATCCGTGCCACGTCGCCGATCTTCGACGCGGAACGGGGCGTCGTGGAGTCGAGCGACGGAAGCATGGTCGGCGCCGGCAGTCCTGCGACGCATCTCGAGTTCGGCCGCGCGCTGCTCGACATGCTGCTGCCTTCTCCCTCTCACCACCAGAGCGCAGCGCAGTGGTACCGCGCGGCGGCGGCGCACCTCGGCGGGAAGTACCGACCACGCGAATGGGCTCGTCCATCTCGCGCGCGCGCGCCGGCTCTTTCCGCGCGACGCGTTCGTGCTCTTCGCGAGCGGCTGTCTGCACGAAGTGCTCGCCGCGCCACAGGTGCAGACCGTGATCGAAACGACGAGGCTGAGCCACCGGGAATCGTTCGACGTCGAAAGCGCCGGCTTGCACCTGCGTCAGGCCGAGCGGTTCTTCGCGCAGGCGCTGGAGAACGACACGACCTTCCACGAGGCCCGTGTGCGGCTGGCTCGCGTGATGAGTCTGCAGGGGCGGCAACAGGAGGCGCTCGCCGAGCTGCAGAAGGTTCCTGCAGACCTCGGCGACGCTGTCGTCGCGTACCTGCGCGGCTGTTCGCCGGACGGACGGAGGAGCTGCTCGGTCGCCAGGTCGCCGCGCGCAAGTCGTTCGAACGGGCGGCGGCGCTCTTTCCGAGCGCCCAGTCTCCCCAGCTGGCGCTGAGCCGGCTGGCAATCGTGCAAGGCGAGCGCGAGGCCGCGAGCAGCGTGCTGTCCGTTCTTGCCGCGCCTGTCGAGAACGCGGCCCGCTCGGATCCATGGTGGACGTATCACATGGGACCCGGCCGCGCGGCGGATGCCCTCATCGCGGATTTCCGGTACCGCGTCGCCAGCGAGAGGCTCCGATGACACGTGGGTGGTCGATCCTTCCGGCGCTGTTGCTCGCGCTCGTGCAGACCTTCACGTCGTCGGTCGAGGCGGTGCGCGTCGATGTCCTGGTGACGGCAGGCGGACGGGTCGTTCGGAACCTCGCACCGACCGACTTCGTGGTTCGCGACGATGGCGCCCTTCAGAAGGTGGACTTCGTCAGCTTCGAGACTTCGCCGCTGAACGTGTCGCTCGCATTGGATATGAGCGCAAGCGTGGGCGGCACGCGGCTGCAGCACCTGCGCAGCGCGGCCGACGCCCTGCTGTCGGGGCTCGAACGCCGCGATCGCGCGGCACTCGTCACGTTCAGCCACGCCGTGGTGGTGCGGCACGCGCTCACGCACGACATCGCTGCGGTCCGGACGGCGCTCGGCGATGCGCATCCGCACGGAGGGACGGCGCTCGTCGACGCCGCCCATACCGCACTCCTCTCGTCGTTCGAGACCGGATCCGCCCGCGGCCTGGTCGTGTTGTTCTCGGACGGTCTCGACACTTCGAGCTGGCTCGAGCCGAAGCTGGTGCTGGATGGCGCGCGGCGCTCGGACACTGTCGTGTATGCCGTCGCGCCAGGAGCGGTGAGGAACGCATTCCTCGCCGACCTCGCCGAAACGACCGGCGGACAGCTCTTCGAAGGGGAGCCCGACGAAGAGCTTGCCAGGACGTTCGTGCGCATCCTGTCGGAGTTCCGCACGCGATACGTCGTGAGCTACACGCCGCGCGGCGCCCCGAAGCCGGGGTGGCACCGTCTCGAGGTGCGCGTGAACGTACCCGGCGCGTCGGTCACCGCGCGGCCCGGGTATTACCGACCGGAGCGGTGACCGAGCTAAGGGCAGCGTCGACGAGCGGTGCGGGGTTCCAGTGTCTTGTGATTGAGCGCCAACGTTGGGGACATTCTCGTCCTTGATTCCAGGTCGTTCTCAGTCCTTTCGTCCGTGATTCGTTCCTCGCTCTTGTTCATCGTTCCCGCTTGCCTGGGGACGAATCGTCCTGCACAGCAGAACGACCGGCGCATTGAAGCCCGTTTCGTCGCTGGTTCCGTCGCCCGAAGCCCTTCCACTGCGTGGGCTCAATCGGCTTACGTCGACTGTTTGATTCGTCGCATGAGTTGCGCATTCAGGGGGCCAGGCGGGACTCTGTAGATCCCTCGCCGTCGTTGCTGTGTCCTGGGGAAGCGGCGTCGTGGTCGGAACCGATGGCCAGCGCTGCATTTAGCGTGTAGCTCGAGTTGGCCGGCGGCATGAGGCGGCGGTCTGGGCCGCCTGTCTGACCGCCCAAAACAGCCGTGTGTGACGGCGAGAAACGGCCGCCTCTGCGCCGAGTTCGGGATCTCGCGCAAGACCGGTTACAAGATCCGGGATCGCTATGAGCGGTGTGGGCTGGAGGCGCTGACCGACCGGAGCGGCGGCCGTATCGCCAGGCCAATCAGCTCCCGCCCCTGCTCGAGCGCGAGATCGAGTTGGGCGTTGGAGGTTGGCAGTTGACGTGACGAACGCAACAGAGTCCTAGAACTGGAAGTAGATGAACTGCGCTCCGCCGAAGGAGCCGAACAGCAGGATCAGGTAGAAGATCGCGCCGTAGACGGCGTAGCGCCGCACCAGCGGCAGCCTGGGCACGGCCAGCAGGTCGTCCTTCCACCACTCGTAGCCGTGCAGCAGCACGAGCGGCAGCGCGAAGCCCACCAGCGTCCACACCTCCGGCACCACCTCGGGGCTGATCCGCCAGTCGGTGAGGAGGGCCCACGTCATCGCGCGGATCTGCTCGAACGAGCGGGCGCGGAACAGCAGCCAGCCATAGCAGATCAGGTGCAGGGCGACGAACCAGGCACCGATCGCGGCCAGGCGTGACGTCCGCGTCCGCACGCCGCGCCACGCCTCGTACGCGCGATGCGCGACCAGCCAGACGCCCTGATAGGCGCCCCACAGCACGAACGACCACGCCGCCCCGTGCCACAGGCCGCCGAGCACCATCGTGATCAGCAGGTTGCGGTTGGTCGCCCAGCGGCCGCCGCGGCTGCCGCCGAGCGGCTTGTACAGGTAGTCGCGCAGCCACGTCGACAGGCTGATGTGCCAGTGGCGCCAGAACTCGCGCGGGTTGGTCACCGCGTAGGGGAAGCGGAAGTTGACGTTGAGCTCGATGCCGAACAGCTGCGAGAGGCCCCGCGCCATGTCGGAGTAGCCGGCGAAGTCGCCGTAGATCTGCAGCGCGAAGGCGTAGGTCGCGATCAGCACGTCGCCGCCCGCGGCTGGAAACGCCGGCGCGAACACCGCGTCGACCATCGGCGACAGGTTGTCGGCGACGACGATCTTCTTGAAGAGGCCGGTGGCGATCAGCCAGGCGCCGGTCGACAGATCCTCGCGCCGGATCGTACGCGGCGCCGCGAACTGCGGCATCAACGCCGGCGCCCGCAGGATCGGTCCGGCCACGAGGTGCGGGAAGTAGGCCACGAAGAGGGCGTAGTCGACCAGGCTGCCGACCGGGGCCATGTCGCCGCGGTACACGTCCACGACGTAGGCCATCGCCATGAACGTGTAGAACGAGATGCCGAGCGGCAGGACGATGGCGAGGACCGGATCGCCGACGTCGAAGCCGATGGTCGACAGCGCCCGCGCCGCCGAGTCGACGAAGAAGCCGGCGTACTTGAAGAAGCCGAGCACCGCGAGCAGGAAGCCGAGCGCGCTCCACAGGATGCGCAGCGACGCCGCGCGCGAGGCCCGCACGGCCGGCCGCCCGAGGGCGGCCGCCGCCCAGTAGCTGACCAGCGTGGACGCCGCCAGCAGCCCGGTGAAGCGCCAGTCCCAGACGGCGTAGAAGTAGTAGCTGGCGGCGAGCAGCCACACGTTCTGGGCCCGATGCAGCCGCGGCAGCCGGTAGACCGCGTAGACGATCGCGAAGAAGACGACGAAGTGGATCGAGTTGAAGACCATTAGTCGGCGGCCGCGCTCTCACGCGCGACCGCTGGGCGCGCCGCGGCGTCCGCACGCGGCCGGCGGGTAGGGGCCGCCGCCAGATCGAGGAGGTGCTCGCGGCGGATGAACGCCTCGAGCGCGGCGGCCACGGTCGCGTGTCCGGTGGCGGTGAGGTGCACGGTGCCGGCGAAGAACTGGCCGTGCGGCGCCGATCGCAGCACCGGCAGCAGATCGATGGTGGGCACGCCGAGTGGCGTCAGGGCCGCGCTGAAGCGCTCGGTCGCGGCGTCCTTCGCGATCGGGCCGGCCATCGGCTCGGTGACGGCGCGCAGCCGCTCGAACTCGGCCGGATCGAGCTGGAAGCGCGCCGGCATCAGCGCGATCGCCAGGCGGCCGCCGTCCGAGTGGACCTCCTGCGACAAGGTGCCGAGGGCCCGCGCCGCCACGGCGAGGCCGTCGGTGATGAACGCCGGCGGCGTCACCAGGTAGCTCGCCACGGGGCGGCTCGGCGCGCCCGTGTCGCCGGCCCGGACGCGCACCTGATCGACGCGCTGGCGGGCGATCTGCAGCACCATGCTGCGGCGCACGACGCGGCGCAGCGTGCGCTCGGTCTCGTCGGCCACGGCGACGGCGGGCGGGCGCGAGCCATCGAGCCGCCACGCCGCGTCGACGGCCTCGACGGCGTCGTTGGCGACGAAGGTCGCGACCAGCACCAGGTCGGGGTCGAACTTCGCGGCGACGCGACGATAGAAGAGCAGCTCCTCGACCGGGCCGTAGCCCTGGACGCCGGCGTTGATCACGCGGTAGCGGACACCGGCCGGCGCGCCGGCGTTGAGCCGGTCCTGGAGCCGGGCGCAGAACGTCGCCTCGCGCGGCACCTGCACGGCGAGCACCAGCGAGTCGCCGAGGACGACGACGCGTCGTTCGCCAGGCGGCTTGGGGCCGATGTCCGCGTCGCGCACGCCCTGCGCGTTGATCGCGATCGGCGTCGAGAACTCGGGGGTCGTGTACACCACCGACTGATCCGGCCGGAGCCGGTAGCCGATGACGTCGTCGGGCATGAAGAGCTGCTGGAAGACCGGCGCCGCTTCGCTGCCGCCGCGCCAGCGGAGGAACCACTCGAACGCGGCGAACTCGGCCCCGAGCACCAGCGCGGCCACGAGCAGTCGGCGCACCAGCGCTCCGCGCATCCGGCCGAGAGTAGCATAGCGATCGCGGCCCCCTCCGACCGGCAGGTCGAGAGGGTGCCCGACCGACGATGACACTACGGACGCTCCTCGCCTTCGCCCTGGTCGCCTGGCTGCCCGGGGCCCTCATCTTCCGGCTGCCCCTGCTCGATCCCCGTGGACGGGCCGCGCTGCCCGCCGAGGAGCGGGTGCTCTGGGCCGTGGTCCTGTCGAGCGGCCTGACGGTGATGCTCACCCTCGGGCTCGCGGTCTTCGGCTGGTATCGCTTCGAGCGGCTGCTCATGATCGAGGCCGCCATCGTCGTGGCGCTCGCGATCATCTGCCGCGGCCGGCTGCGGCTCGGGCCCGAGGCGCCCCGGCCCGGACTCGGCGCGCTGGTGCCGGTCGCGATCGTGGCGGGCGGGCTGTGGCTCTACGGGACGCCGGCGGAGTACGTCCTCGGCGGCAAGGATCCCGGCGGCTACGTCAACGAAGGCGTGCAGATCGCGCAACGCGGCGCGCTGCTGGCGCCCGATCCGGTCGTCGCCGCGGTGCCCGCCGAGTTCCGCGAGCTCGTGATCCCCTCGCACAACACGCCGAGCTACTACAGCTCGCGGTTCATGGGCTTCTACGTCATCGATCCCGCGGCGGGCACGATCCTCGGCCAGTTCCCGCACTTCCTGCCCGCCTCGATCGCCATCGGCTACGGCCTCGACGGGCTCACCGGCGTGCGCCGCGTCACCCACTTCTGGGCGCTGCTCGGCCTGGTCAGCGTCTACATCATGGGCGCGCGGCTGTTCGGCCGGACGGTCGCCGCGGCGGGCACCGTCCTGGTCGCCATCAACGTGATCGAAGTCTGGTTCAGCGGCTACCCGAACGCCGAGGTCGTCGCCCAGACGCTGCTGTTCGCGGCGATGCTGGCGTGGTCGCGGGCCCAGGTGGACGGGCTCGCGTTCTTCGGCGTGGTCGCGGCGTCCCTGCTCGGCATGCTGCTGTTCCTGCGCGTGGACATGGTCATCGCCGTCGCCGGCTTCGTCGGCGCCGCGGCCATCGGCCGCATGGCCGGCCTGCCGGCGGTGGTCGGCTTCTTTCCGACGCTCGTCGTCTGGCTCGCCGCGGCCGGCCTCTACCTGCTCGGCCTGATGCAGCCGTACATGTGGATCCCCCTGATCTGGCTGCGCTCCCTGCCGGTCTGGCAGATGGGGCTCGGGGTCGTGTCCGCGCTCACCGTGCTGCTCGTCGTGTTCGCCGGCGCCCGGCTGCCGGCGGTGCGGCGGCTGCTGCCGTGGGTGTGGAAGGTGCTCGCCGTCGTCGCCGTGGCGCTGGTGATCTACGCCTACTTCTTCCGTGTCGCCGCCGGACGCCTGGCCGAGCACGACGCCATCGCGCTGCGCAGCTTCGCCTGGTACGTGATGCCGCTCGGGCTGTTCACCGCCCTCGTCGGCTACGTCGCGGCGCTGCGCCGCTTCGCCGCGCGCGACAGCGTCTTCCTGCTGACCTTCTCGCTCTACGCGACGTTCGTCTTCTACAAGATCCGCATCGTCCCCGTGCACTACTGGGCGACGCGGCGGTTCCTGCCCATCATCCTGCCCGGCGCGATGCTGCTGGCGGCGTTCGCCGCGTTCGGCCGCTGGCGCGAGGACGATCGCGGCTGGCGCTACCAGCTCCGCGCCGCCGCCGGCGCGGTCGTCATCGCGATCCTCGCGGTGCAGTTCTGGACGCATTCGGCGCCGCTCCTCGGCCACGTCGAGTACGCCGGCGTCATCCCGCGGCTCGAGAAGCTGGCGCAGACGTTTGGCGACAAGGACCTGGTGATCGTCGAGTCGCGCGACGCCTCGGACGTCCACGTGCTGGCGCTGCCGCTGGCCTACATCTACGCCCGCAACGTGCTGCTGCTCCCCAACCGGCGCCCCGACGCGGCGACGATGGAGCGCTTCATCGCGTGGGCACGGAAGCAGTACGCGACGGTCTACTTCGTCGGCGGCGGCGGCACCGAGCTGTTGACCAAGGCAATCGCGGTCGAGCCGATCGGCACCGAGGTGTTCCAGGTGCCGGAGTGGTCGTCGGCGTGGAACGCCCTGCCGGACGGCGCCCGGCGCAAGGAGTTCGACTTCAGCGTCTACCGGTTCATCGACCCGCCGGCCACCACGGCTGCCGGCGCCGTCGCCCTCGACGTCGGCGTCAACGACGACGTGAACGTCCTGCGGTTCCACGCCAAGGAGCGGCACGCCAACGGCACGACGTTCCGGTGGTCACGCGACGTGTCGTACATCAACCTGCAGGGTGTCACCGCCGACGATCGCACGGTCACGCTGGTGATGGACGACGGGCGCCGGCCGGCGCAGGTGCCGCCGGCCTCGGTCGAGATCTCGATGAACGATCAGGTGCTGGGCCGGGTCGCCGTCGGCCCGGATTTCAAGCCCTATGCGGTGCCGATCCCGCCGGCGCTGGCGGCAGCCGCGGGATCGAGCGGCACGCCCGTGCGCCTGAAGCTCGTGACCAACGTCTGGCGGCCAAAGGCCGTGCTGGGCGTGCCCGACGATCGCGATCTCGGCGTCATGGTCGATCGCGTGGACGTCAGATAGGGAGCCCGTCGTGAAACGCCCGCGAAGCACAAAGACGGCTGAGGCGCCCGCCGATCCAGGCGCGAGGACGGAGAATATCGGGAATATTCGATGGACGAGCAACGCCGAGCGGCGGGATGCATCGGCCGTCGACTGCCGCGCGCGTTTCGCGACGGGCTCCTAATGGCGGACCTGCAGATCTATGACCCGCGGGAACGGCGGATCGTCGCCGCCGCGGATCGCGTGCTGGCGATCGCCGCCGGCCTGGCGCGGCTGTGGCCGCGGCGCGCGCCGGCCTCGCCGCCGCGGCGGATCCTGCTGCTGCGGCTCGAGCGGATCGGCGACCTGCTGATGTCGGCGGCGGCGATCGAATCGGTGCGAGCGCGCGCGCCGGAAGCGGCGATCGATCTCGTGGTCGGCAGCTGGAACCGATCGATCGCCGACCGGCTCCACGGCATCGATCGCGTCGAGACGCTCGACGCGCCATGGCTGGCGCGCGGCGCCGCCGCGGCCGGCACGGGGCGCCTGACCTCGACGGCGTGGAGCTGGCGCGCCCGCGACTACGATCTGGCCATCAACTTCGAGGGCGACGTGCGCAGCCACGCCTTGATCGCGCTGGGCGGCGCCCGCCGGCGCGTCGGCTTCGCGATGGCCGGCGGCGGTCCGCTCCTGACCGACGTCGTCGAGCACCATCCCGATCGCCACACCGCGGACAACGCCGCCGCGCTCGTCGCCGCCGCCTTTCCGGAGAGCCCGCTCGATGGCCCCGGCCCCGACTTCCGGCTGGACGTGCCGGAGGAGGCGCGCCAGGCCGCGCGCGCGCTGATCGGGCCGCACCCGCGCTACATCGTCGTCCACGCCAGCGGCGGGCGGGCCATCAAGCAGTGGGATCTCGATCGCTTCGGCGCCGCGACGACGGCGATCGCCCGCGCGGTGGGTGCGGCGGTGGTGCTGAGCGGCGCGCCCGGCGATGCGCCGCTGACCGCGCAGGTCCGCGCCGCGCTGCCCGCCGGCATCCCGGTCGTCGATCTCACCGGCGGTCCCGATCTGCTGGTCCTCGCCGCCGTGCTCGAAGGGGCGCGCCTGGTGCTCACCGGCGACACCGGCCCGATGCACCTGGCGGCGGCGGTGCGCGCGCCGGTCGTCGCCGTCTTCGGCCCGTCGATGCCGGTGCGCTACGCGCCGCGCAGCACGGCGCATCGCGTCGTCCGCGTCGACCTGTGGTGCGCGCCGTGCAACATGATCCGCAAGCCGCCGGCGCGCTGCCAGGGCCACACGCCCGACTGCCTGACCGGCGTCACGGTGGACGCCGTCACCGCCGCGGCGCTGTCGCTCGTGGCCGAGACCGAGGCGGCGCGGGCGTGATCGGCCGCCTCGCCATCGAGCGCGGCGGCCGCGTCGAGACGGTCGACCTCGACGAGTACGGTGCGGGCGCCATCGCCGACGAAGCGGCGGGCCGCGCCAACGCGTGGATCAAGAGCCTGCGCCACGTGGACGTCGCCGGACGATCGCTGCGCGATCGGTTCCACTACCGCGGCGACTCGCTGTGGTGGTTCGCCGAGCTGTTCCTGCACAAGGAAGGCGTCGTCGACGCGGTGTGGCGCACCGCGCTGACGCTCGACGCGGTGTGCGAGGTCGAGGAGCCGACGCGCGTCGGCGTCGTCGACGGCGGACCGGCGCTGCGCCACCTGCTGCCGCAGGTCGCCGCCCGCCTGGACATCGGCCTGCTCCCCGGCACCGATACCGGCCGCCCGCCGGCGCGCCGACGCGTCGCCGCCACCGGGGTGAAGAGCCGCGTGCTGACGTGGGCCGCCGAAGCCCGCCTGGCGCTGCCGGCGCCACGACCCGCGCTGGCCACCGGCGGCACGCTCGCCTTCGTGCACAGCGCCTTCTGGCGCGATGCGACCGGCGAGGAGGGCTACATCGCGCCGGTGCTCGACGCGCTCGCCGGCACGCGCGCGGCGCCCATTCAGCTGGTCGGGGTCGGTCCGCGGCGCAACTTCCAGGCGCGGCGCTGGTGGCATCCGCTGACGCCGGGCTGGCGCCAGCCGCGCGGCGACGGCGCGGTGATTCCGGTCGAGGCGCTCACGTGGCGCAAGGCCACGGCCGGCTCACGCGCGATCTGGCGGGCGCGCCACGAGGTCGCGGACGCGCTGCTCGGCAGCGCCGCGCTGCGGGCGGCCGCGCGCGCCGGCGGCTACGACGTGTGGGATCTGATCGCGCCCGAGCTGCAGGGTATCGCCACGCTGCAGTTCCCGTGGTCGGCGCGCGCGATGGACGAAGCCGGCGCCGCGATGGAGCTGGCTCGCCCGCGCCTGGTCCTGACCTACGCCGAAGCCGGCGGCTGGGGCCGCGCGATCATGCTCGAGGCGCGCCGGCACGGCATCGCGTCCGCCGGCATCCAGCACGGCTACATCTACCGGCGCTGGCTCAACTACCTGCACGAGCGGGACGAGATGCAGCCGTCCGCGTCGATGACCCTGGATCCCGGCTTCCCGCGGCCCGACCTGACGGTGGTCTTCGATCGGGTTGCCGCGCACCATCTCGAGGTCGCCGGCGCGTTCCCACGATCGGCGCTGGCCATCACCGGCAGCCCGGGACTCGACGTGCTCGCCGCTCGCGTCCGGGTCATCGGCCCGGCCGAGCGTGCGGCGGCCCGTACCGCCCTCGGCCTCACGGATGGCGATCGGGCCGCGGTGGTCGTCTCGAAGCGGGCCCAGCTGGGGCGGTGGCTGCCACTGCTGGCGGCGGCGATCGGCGACTTGGACGCGTCGACTGGCCGCCCGGGGCGAACGCGGCTGGTGGTCAAGCCGCATCCGGCAGAAACCGCCGACGTCTACGCCGATGCGGCGGGAGCCACCTCGGCCGTGCGCCTGGCCCCCGAGCTCGAGCTGCCCACGCTGCTGGCCGCCTGCGACCTGGTCGTCACCGTCAACTCCACCGTCGCCATCGACGCGATGGCGCTCGGCATTCCGGCCCTGTCCGTGGGCGTGCCCAACAACCTGACGCCGTTCGTGGTCGCCGGCGGCATCGCCGGGGTCTGCCACCCGAGCGAGCTGCCGCCGGTGCTGGCGAAGCTGCTGTGGGACGAGGCGGCACGGTCGGAACTGGTCGCGAAGGGCCTCGCGTGTGCCGAATCCGGCGGGGTTCGGACCGACGGCGGGGCCGCCCGCCGGGCGGTGGACGCGCTGGTCGCGCTGGCCGAGGCCGGGCGCGCCCGGACGCCGACGGTCCAGTCGAGCCGCCCGTCACCGCTATAATGGTCGATTGACCCTATGCGCGTACTCATCACCGGTGGCGCCGGTTTCGTGGGATCCCATCTGGCTGACGCCCTGCTGGCCGCTGGCCACGAGGTGACGGCGTTCGACAACCTCTCCACCGGCTCCATCGACAACATCGAGCACCTGAAGACGCATCCGCGCTTCCGTTACACGATCGAGTCGGTCCAGAACGAGCCGGTGCTGGCCGAGCAGATCGACCGTTGCGACGTCGTCTTCCACCTGGCCGCGGCGGTCGGCGTGAAGAAGATCGTGGAAGAGCCGGTGCACACGATCGAGAACAACGTACACGGCACCGAGGTCGTCCTCCGCCACGCCAACAAGAAGAAGCGGCTGGTGGTGGTGGCGTCGACGTCGGAGGTCTACGGCAAGAGCGTCGACGTGCCGTTCCGGGAGGACGCCGACCTGGTGATGGGCCCGACCTCGAAGCACCGCTGGGCCTACGCCTGCAGCAAGGCGATCGACGAGTTCCTCGCGCTCGCCTACTTCAAGGAAAAGAAGCTGCCGGTGATCGTCATCCGGCTCTTCAACACGGTCGGGCCGCGCCAGACCGGACAGTACGGGATGGTGATCCCGACGTTCGTCCGCCAGGCGCTGGCCGGGCAGCCGATCACGGTGTTCGGCGACGGCACGCAGCGGCGCAGCTTCACCTACGTCGGCGACGTCGTCGACGGGCTGATCGGGCTGATGAACGAGCCGAAGGCGGTCGGCCAGGTCTTCAACATCGGCAACGGCGAAGAGATCTCGATGCGGGCGCTGGCCGAGAAGATCAAGGCGATGGCCGAGAGCAATTCGGACATCGTGACGATTCCCTACGATCAGGCCTACGAGGCCGGCTTCGAGGACATGCCGCGCCGCGTGCCCGACATCACGAAGATCCGCGGGCTGGTGGGCTACGAGCCCAAGGTCCAGCTCGACGAAATCCTGACCCGGGTCATCGACTACGTCCGCACGCGGTAAGGGCGCGGGCACGAACGACCGAGACATAGTGTGCGTATGAGCGCTTCGATCAGACGGCGGACGCGGGAGGCCACGGAGGCCGTGCTGCGCAAGCAGGCCAGGGCCGTGCGCAAGGTGCTGCTCGCCCTCGGCACCGAGGAAGCCCCGTCCCTGCCCGAGATCGTGCAGATCGAGAGCACCAACATCTGCAACGCCAAGTGCGTGTTCTGCCCGCGCGACGACATGCATCGCGACGAGGGCATCATGGACATGGCGCTCTTCAAGAAGATCGCCGACGAGTGCGCCGCGCTGAACATCACGCACATGCGGATGCACAACTACGGCGAGGCGTTCGCCGATCGCCTGCTCGTCGACAAGGTCCGCTACGCCAAGTCGATCGGCATCCGCGAGGTCGGCCTGATCTCGAACGGGTCGCTCATCACCGAGCGCGCCGCGCGCGGCATGGTGGACGCCGGCCTCGACGCCATCAACATCAGCATGGACGCCGCCGGCAAGGAAGTCTTCGAGTCGACGCGGCTCGGCCTCAACTACGACAAGGTCGTCGCCAACGTCGAGCGCCTGATCCAGGTCCGCGACGAGGCCGGCAAGCGGCGCCCGAAGCTGATCCTGTCGTTCGTCCGCCAGAACAACTCGACCGAGGAACAGGCCTTCATCGCCCACTGGCGCAAGAAGGCCGACAAGATTCACGTCACCGACCTGCACAACTGGGCCGGGACGCTGAACCAGGAATCGGACGTCCGCTTCCCCTGCTACCGTCCCTGGCTCACCTTCACCGTTCTCTGGGACGGCCGGGTCTCGCTCTGCTGCGCCGACTTCGACGGCCGCGAGGTGCTGGGCGACCTGCGCACCAGCACGATCAGGGACATCTGGAACGGCCCCGCCTACCGTAAGGTCCGCCATGCGCACCTCGACCATGGCGGCCCGTCGATCTGCCAGTCGTGCGACCTTCCCAAAAAGGACTCGCCGCTCTGGGTCTCCAAGCTCATCTGATTCCGTTTCGGGAAAACCCTCATAGTTTCTGCGGGTTGCTCGGTGCATGCTCCGAGCGCGCTCCGAGCAGGGATCTCCCGAACCGGCTTCTGGCTTCTGCCTGCGGGGTTCCCGGTGTGTGCGTAACTGGCTCAACCTTGAGGTCGGCAGGACGGCCGTAATAGAGTGAGGCGCGCTGGTGGCCGATTAGATGAGCAGGCCATTTGCCCCCCGGGTAACACGTCTCGCTGGGAGTCTCACAGATCGATGGTTGCTTCGCGGTTGACCACTGCCGCTGCCGCGCTGATCCTCAGCGTCGCCGCCCTGCCTGCTCCCAGCCATGCCCAGGCCTCGCGCGAGGGCCCGACCTTCGCGGCCAGCGGCGCCTGGCCTGGGACCAGCTTGCAGCGCCCGGACATCGCCTACGACCAGGTCAACGACGTATATCTGGTCGTCTCAGGTCCGATGACACACGGCCGGTTCCAGACCGCCGACGGCGTTCCGCTTGGCGCCACTGAGTTCTACATCCCCAACGCCGGCGCCTACAACCAGACGCCGCGCGTGGCTTACGGCGACGGGATGTTCCTCGTCACCTGGCTCGACCTCCGCAGCGATCCGACCGGCAACATCGCCTGGGTCTATGGCCGATTGCTCCGGTTCGGCGCCGGCGGTACGCCCACGTTCGTGGGGCCCGATTTCCTGATTGGTGCCGCTGCCGGCGGCGTGCATGGCAACCGCGGTGCCGCGGTCGCCTATTCCACGGTCAGCAAGCGGTTCCTGGTAGCGTTTCACCAATTCGGCGGCGGCGGCCTGCCTGGCAACGACATCCGCGGGCAGCTGGTGTCGGACACCGGGCAGCTGGTGGGTGCTCCGATCAACATCTCGTTGGACAACCACTTCCAGGGCGAGGTCGGCGTCGGCTACAGCCCGTCGAGCGACAAGTTCCTGGTCGCGTACAACAACTACTATGAGCCGGCGGGGCCGTCGACGATTCAGACGAAGACAGTCAGCGCCGTGAACGGCGGGCTCGGGACGGCGAACGACGTCACCAATGCCGCGCTCACCAGCGTCCCCGAGATCGCCTACAACACCAAGAACAACCAGTTCCTCTTGGCGTGGTGGCAGAACACCGCGGGGCAGGCGATCTATTTCGGGCGCCTCCTGAGCCCGGAGGGCGCTTCCGCCGGCAACACCACGCCGCTGATCGTCAACTACCCGGGCTACGATTCCCTCGGGCTCGCCTACAACGTGCGAGCCGACACGTTTTTCGCGGTCGTCCACGGCCGGGCGCCCGACGCGTTTCCGAAGGAAGACGTCGGCGCAGAAATATCGGGCGTCGGTTTGCCCAGCGCCGAGTTCGAAGTCACCGTCACTGGCAACAAGGCTGGCAACTACAACCCCCGCATCGCCGCCAGCACGGCGCGCAACGAGTGGATGATGGTGACGTCCACGGCGTTCGTCATTGCCAGCGGGCAGCGCATCAAGACGCTGGCCAACGGCGGCGGTCCGCCGCCACCCCCACCGCCCCCGCCGCCGCCGATCGATCTGTCCGCCGCCGGCGCGCCGAACGGCAGCTGGTTCCTGGCCGAAGGCGCGGAAAGCGGCACGGCGACCGGGTTCCACACCTTCTATCTCGTGGCCAACGAGCACGACGATCCCGTCGATGCGCGCGTCTGGTTCGCCGGCGACGACGGCACGCTGAAGTACCGGACGTTCACGGTGGCGGCGCGGAGCCGCACCACGATCAGCCTGGCCAGCGTGGCGAACGGCGCCTTTGGCGCGATCTTCCAGTCGACGACGCCGGGTCGCGACATCTTCGTCGCGCGATCGATCTACTGGGGTCCCAACTTCGAGGGCAGCACCGGCGTCTCGGCGGTCAAGGGCCTCTCCAACACCTGGTACTTCGCCGAGGGCTCGCGCGGCGGCGAGCTGTTCGACAACTTCTTCCTCGTCTTCAACCCGCACCCGACGCCGACGACGGTGAGCGTGACGTTCCTCACCGCCTCGGGCCAGGTGATCACCAAGCCGTACACCGTCGCCGCGCAGAAGCGCCTGACGCTCTACGCCAACGCCATCCCCGAGCTCGCCGGCAAGGACTTCAGCACGACCATCACCGCGGCCACCGGCGTCGTCGCCGAGCGGGCGATGTACTGGCGGCTGATCGGCAGCCCCGATCCATCGTGGGTGGGCGGCGCGGCCAGCCTCGGCGCCTCGCAGCTGCAGACCACATGGGTGTTCGCCGAAGGCGCGGCCGCACCGAACTTCGAGTCCTTCTACCTGCTGCTCAACCCGAACTCGACGCCGATCACGGTGCGCGCCCGCTTCCTGCCCGAGACCGGCATGCCAACGCTGAAGACCATCAACGTCGCGCCGCGGTCCCGTGCGACCGTCTACTTGAACGGCGAGCTCGGCAACATCGGCGGCGTCGCGTCGACGTTCACCTCGGATTCGCTGCCGTTCCTGGCGGAGCGCTCGATCTACTGGGGCGCCGGTCGCGTCGAGGGCACCAACGTCATCGGCGCCTCGTCGGCGGCGAATGAGTGGCACTTCCCGGAAGGCGCGTCCGGCGGCCTGTTCGACACCTACCTGCTGCTCGCCAACCCCGGCACCAACGACTCGACGGTCCGCCTGACGCTGTTCATCGAAGGGGCCGGCCGCTTCACGGCGTTGCAACCCGAGCTGCTGAAGACGGTGCGCGCCGGATCGCGCCTGACCATCTACATGAACGAGTTCCTTTCCGCGCTCGAGACGGCCGAAGGCCGTGCGGTCGGCAGCCTGCGCGGCAGGTCGTTCAGCACCAAGATCAACGTGGTGAGCGGCGATCCGGTGGTCGCCGAAGAGGCCCTCTACTGGCACTGGGACGGCGTCAATTTCTGGCGCGGCGGCTCGGCCGCATTCGGCATTCCCCGGTAGTCGCGATGACGGCAGCGGCGCCCGGCGCCGCCGCTGTTTCCTGCCCCGCCACACATTTTCCCCATATTGCTCATTCTCTTGCAGCCGATAGATTGACCGGTTGGCCTGTCCGCCGGCCCGGTCTCTGCAGGAGTTTGTGATGGTTGTTTCGCGGATCGCGCTCGGCGCCGCGCTCATCGTTCTCGCCCAGCTCATCGCACCGAACCCCGCCGCCGCCCAGGCGGTGCGCGAGGGTCCGAGCTTCGCCGCCGCGGGCGGCTGGGGCACGGTCCGGCTGCCGGACGTCGCCTACGACGCCTACCACGGCGTCTACCTGACCGTCTCGGGCAACAACGCCGGCGGGCGGTTCGTGTCCATGAATGGCGAACCGCTCGGCGCACAGTTCGCGCTGTCGAACTCGCCCACGCACAACCAGAGCGCGCGGGTCACCTACAGTCCGGACCTGCACGGGTTCCTGGTGGTGTGGTACGACACCCGCGTCAACCCCAACCTGTACCAGGTCTGGGGGCGCATCGTCCGCTACGGCGCAGGCGGCACGCCGCAGTTCCTGACCAACGATTTCTTCATCGGCGCTCCCGCCGGCGGGGCCAACGGCGAGCTGGGGATGGACGTGGCGTACCTGGTACGCCTCGAAGCGCTTCCTCGTCGCCTACAACCAGATCGGACCGCCCACGGCCGACATCGTCGCGCAGATGGTCGACAACGGCGGGAACCTCATCGGTGGTCCTTTGGCGCTGTCGCTGGACAACCACTGGCAGCGCGAGCCAAGCGTCGCCTACGACACCCGCAACGACGCCTTCATGGTGGCGTGGGGCGTGTTCTACAACCCGGCAGGGCCCGGCGCCGTGCACGTGCGCACGGTCGCGGCCTCGACCGGCGCGCTCGGTCCGGTGCGTGAAGTCGCCACGGGCGCCGCCGTCTACGTGCCGCAGGTCGAATACAACGACACCAACGGCCACTTCTTCGTCGCCTGGTACACCCAGCCGAGCGTCTGGGGCCGCACGGTGGCGCCAGACGGCTCGCCCGTGGGCGGTACATCGCTCGTCGCCTACAACTACGCGACCTACGACGGCCTCGGCCTGTCCTACAACCCGGTTGCGAACACCTACTTCGCCATCTTCCACGGGCGCGGCTCCGAGGACGTCGGCGCCCAGGTGTCGGCGGCCGGCGTGCCCGACCCCGAGATCACGGTGACCGCGACCCCGGGGATCACCGGCAACTACAACCCGCGCATCACGTCGCACGTCGACCGCCGCGAATGGCTCGTCGTCACCTCGTCGAACTTCGGTCAGATCACCGGGCAGCGCGTGCGTTCGGCTGGCGGCGCGCCGCCGCCCCCGCCCCCGCCGCCGCCCCCGCCACCACCGCCCCCGCCTGCGCCGACCACCTTCGAGCTGAGCGGGCCGACCATTCCGCACGGCAGCTGGTTCCTCGCCGAAGGCGTGGCCTCGCCGGGGCCGAACGGGTTCTCCACGTTCTACAGCGTCCAGAACCCGTACGCGAACAACGCGGTGATCCGCGTGGCCTACGCGGGCGACGACGGACGTTTCATCGTCAAGGGGTACGTCGTGCCGGCACGCGGCCGGATCACGCTGAGTCTCGGCGCCGAGGTCGGCGCCGGAGCGTTCGCGACGATCTTCCAGGCGCTGACGGCGGGAGCGGACATCAACGTCGAGCGGTCCATCTACTTCGGGCCGAACTTCGAGGTGAGCACCGGCGAGCGCGCCACCAAGCAGCTCTCCAGGATGTGGATGTTCGCGGAAGGGTCGCGGGGCGGTGAGCTCTTCGACAACTTCTTCCTGCTCTACAACCCCCTCGGCTCACCGGTCACGGCCTACGTCACCTATGCGATGGCCAACGGCGGGATTGTACGGCGGGCATATGCCATCCCCGCGGGACGCCGGTTGACGCTGGCGGCCAACGAGGTGCCCGAGCTGGCCGGCCAGGACTTCAGCGTCGTGGTGGAGACCGACACCGGCATCATCGCCGAGCGGTCCATGTACTGGCGGCCGGTCGGCTCGCCGCAGGGGACGCCGTGGGTCGGCGGGCACGCCGCGCTGGGCTCGCCGGGCTCGTTCGAGAACTGGTTCTTCGCCGAGGGCGCGGCCGGACAGGGCTTCGAGACGTTCTACCTGCTCTTCAACCCGCACCCGACGACGGTGACGGTGCACGCCAACTTCTTCACGGAGTCGGCCGGCCTGATCCAGCGCACCTACACGGTGGGGCCCGCCAAGCGCGAGACGATCTACCTGAACGCCGAGGTCGGCAACGTCGGCGGGGTCGCCGCGTTCCTGTCCGCCACGTCGCCGTTCGTCGCCGAGCGGTCGATCTACTGGGGAGCCGGCCGCGTCGAAGGCACCAGCGCGCTCGGGATGACCACCACCGCGAACGTCTGGGAGCTGCCCGAAGGAGCCGCTGGCGGCAACTTCGAGACCTTCCTGCTCCTCGCCAATCCGTACGACACCGCGTCGACGGTCGACATCAGCCTGCAGATCGAAGGCTTCGGCCAGATCACGCTGCCGCCGTCGATGCGCAAGGTCGTGCCGCACTGGGGCCGCCTGACGCTCTACATGCCGACCATACTGCGAGAGATGGAGATCGCGGAGGGCATGCCGCCCGGCTCCTTGGCGAACAAGTCGTTCGCCACCACCGTCCGCGTCTTCTCCGGGCCGCCGATCGTCGCGGAGCACGCGGTCTACTGGCAGCGGGCCGGCAGCAACTTCTGGCGCGCCGGCACTGCCGCCTTCGGAACGCCTCGGTGAGCCGAGGGATCAGGGCAGCGCTGGCGCCCGTGGTCGCTGTCGCGGCGGTCCTGGCGTGCCGCGCCGTCGAGGCGGGACAGGCCGCCCGCCCGGCCCAGCCGGCGGCCCGGCCCGCCAGCCCTGCGCCGGCGCCAGCGAGCGCGCCGCCAACGGCCGCCGATCGCGCGGCCCGCGACGCGCGCGCCGCGCTGGAGCGCGGCGATGCGGCCAAGGCGCTCGAGCTCGTCGCGCCCGTCATCGCCAAGGAGCCCGCGCATCCGCTTGCGGCGGCAGTGAAGGTGGACGCCCTGCTCGGGCTCGGCGAACGGACCCAGGCCCTGGATGCCTACGATGCGTGGTTCAACGTCGTCCGCGCCGAGGATATCGCGCTCCTGACCCGCATCGCCGTCGCCGAGCTCGAGGCGCTGCAGGCCGAACCGTTACTTCAGATCGACGCGCTCGTCGCGCTCAGCACGCAGCAGGGCCCTCGCGGCACGCGAGCCCGGACGCAGTTGACCGAGTTCGCCACCGCGAATCCGCCGACCAGCCGCTCATGGCCGGCGACCGTCGCGCTCTGCCGCCTCGGGGACGCGGCGGCGGCCAGGACGGCGGCAAAGGCGTACCGGGAATCCATCGGCAGCGGCCGCGTCACCGCGCTCGAAGCGGTCATCGCCGCCGGCGGGCCCGGCGCCGAGCCGATCCTGCGCGATGCCCTCGGCGTCCGCGATGCGATGCTGCAGTCGACGGCGGCGGATGGCGCGGCGACGCTGAAGCTGAAGGGGCTGGTGCCGGACCTGCAGCAGGTCGCGAAGACCGGCGAGATGTTCGCGCGCTTCACGGCGGCCGTCGCCCTGGCGCATCTGGGCGCGACCGGCGGAGAAACGCTGATCGAAGCCGGTGCCACGAGCCCCGCCCAGGATGCGCGGCTCCGCGTCGCCGGGGTGCGCAAGGCGCGCGGCGATCGCGGCTGGATCGAGGCGACGCGGCCGCTCCTCGCGAGCGACGACGTCGCGGTGCGCTATCAGGCCGCGGCGATGCTGATCGACGTGGACCGGCCGGCGGCGGTGAAGGTGCTGCAGACCGGCACGCAGGATCCGAACACCGCCGTGCGGACGCTCGTCGCCGACGTCGTCACCAAGGATCCGGGGACCCCGGTCGCCGAGCTGCGCCGGCTGCTCCGCGACGGCGTGCCGCGGGTCCGCCTCTACGCCTCCGCGGCGATCCTCCGCCACCCCGCTCCCCCGCGCTAGAACGCCACGGTCGTGGCGACGCGCAGCGTGCGCGGCACGACGGGATGGACGTGATGATCGTCGACGCCGGCCAGCGGCTCGCCGGGCAGGCGTGACCGGAAGTAGTAGTCGATGTCGTTGTGCGCGGCGTCCAGCAGGTTGAAGGCGTCGAGGGTCACCTTGAGCCTCGACGACAGCTGATAGCCGCCGAGCAGGTTGACCAGCGTGGTCGGGCGCGAGCGCACGGAGTCGTCCTCGACCAGCGACCGCGCACCGAAGTAGCGCAGGCGGACACCGGCGAAGGTGCGGTGGACGCCTTCGACGCCGATGCCCGCGGACACCACGGTACCGACCGCTTCCGGAACCCGCAGCCCGGCCGACTCGCCGCTCGCGAACCGCGCCTCGGACAGCGACACGTCGGCATCCAGGACCAGCCACGACACCGGCCGGTAGTAGTTGGCGATTTCGACGCCCCAGCGCCGGCTCGCCGGCCCCGGTTCGGTGGCGCCGAGATCGCCGTTGTAGACCAGTTCCGAGTCGAGCCCGAGTCGCCACACCGAGACGGTCGTCTGCAGCCGCGGCACGACAATCGTGCGCACGCCGGCCTCGATGCCGGTCGCGCGGACGAGCGGCGTGACCCGCTCGGCCGGCAGGCCAAACGCATCGCGCGTCAGCGTCGTCCCGAGCGCGTTGTTGCTGTGGAAGCCGCTGCCGGCGTTCGCATAGATCTCGGTCCGGCGCCATGGCCCCAGCGCCACCGACAGCTTCGGGCTGGCCAACGCCGCGCGTGTCGCTCCGCTGTTGGCGGCATCGAGCGCGTCGACGCGCGCCCCGAGGCCGTCGGCACGCAGGCCGAGCGTCGTGCGCAGCCACGGCGTCCACGACGTCTGCGTCTGCGCGTAGACGCCGCCGGAGCCGACCAGGGCCCGGGAGCTGGCGCGCGTCTCGAGCCGGGCGCCCGACTCGGTGTGATGGAGCGAGACCTCGCCGATGCGATCGGCCCGCACCTGCACGCCGATGGTGTGCTCGGAGGGACGGCCCAGCAGGGACGCCGCCCAGCGGTGCGAGGCGCGGCCGCCGAGCACCCAGCGTCGATCGATCTGCTGCTGCTGATCGCCGTGGACCGGATCGTCGAGGTAGAAGGTGAAGTTCGACACGAGGTCGAGCGTGTAGCGCAGGGCGTAGGCCGTCACCTTCGTGAACGCCCGCGATCGGCCGCGCTGCCACTCGAGGGCGACGCTGTGGCGCCCGGTCTCGCCGGTGTCGGTCGGATCGATGGTGCCGAAGCGATCGATCCGCCCGTCGTCGATGGCGCGCTGGGGCGACGCCTCGGTGGCGTTCCAGGCGCCGTGATACCCCGCATACGTGAGCGCCAGTCCGTTGATGCTGTCGCCGCGGCTGTAGCGCAGCACCGCGTTGGTCTTGTCGTAGGCGTCTGGAACGGTCCACGGCCCGTCGTTCTGCGAGAACTCCACCGCCGCGAGCAGGGTCCCGCGCCCGACTTTCGGCGAGAGCGCCAGCAGGCCGCGGCTGAAGCCGTATGCGCCGCGCTCGAGCGCGAGGAACGGACGCTCCAGCGACGTCGCATACGTGATCGTCGCCGAACCGGCGGTGGCGAAGTCCCCCTGGTCCGCGAAGTACGGTCCCTTCGAGAACTGGACACCGGCGACGATCTCCGGAATCAGGAAGTTGACGTCGGCGTAGCCCTGGCTGTGCGCGTGGGTCGGCATGTTCACCGGCGCGCCGGCCACCGACACCGCGAAGTCGCTGCCGTGATCGAGGTTGAAGCCGCGCAGGAAGTACTGGTTGGCCTTGCCCTCGCCGCTGTGCTGCGTGACGATGACGCCCGGCACGGTCTCGAGCACCTCGCCCTGGCGCATGATCGGCCGTACGTCGAGCTGACGCGCGGTGATCGCGCCCTGGCTCGCCGACTGCGCGATGCCGACCAGGCTCTGCGCGGGATCGTCGACGTCGGCCAGGTTGGCGAAGCCACGGCGGGCGACGACGGTCACGTCGGCATTCATCGACAGCTGGAGCACCGCGTCGCGCCGGACCTCGCGGCCGTCGACCACGACACCGCGGTGGACGGCCGGCCCGAAGTTCACCAGCGCGACCACGATCGTGTACGTGCCGCGCGCCACATCCTCGAAGACGTAGCGGCCGTCGGCATCGGCGACGGTCACCCGCGGCCGGCCGCCCGCGGTGATCAGCTCGACGGAGGCGCCGGGCAACGGGGCACCGGTGTCGTCCGCGACCCGGCCCGCCACCCGTGCCTCACCCTGCGCCGCCGCCGTGCACGGTGCGCACGCCAGCACGAGCGCGACCGACAAGGCGAGGCGCACGACCGGGAGGCAGAGGCCCGGGGACGAGGCGAGGGCACGGACGACGGACGACATCGGTCGAGCTCCGATCGGTTGGAGAAGCAGAGCCGGTCGGCTAGCGGCTGGACGAGCGGGGCGGGAGGGCCGCGTCGATGCCCGACTTGGCGAAGCGCTCATCCTCCGCCGACGACGAGCCACCGACACCGACGGCGCCGGCCAGCTTCCCGTCGATGAACAGCGGCAGACCACCCTGGTTGGTCACGATGCCGGAGGTGCCGACACCGGCGGGTGTCAGCGTCACCGGCAGCGGCGTTCCAGCGGCAATGGCGTCGCTGACCTGCTTCGTCGGCACGCCGAAGAGGATCGCGGCGCGCGCCTTGCCCTGCGCGCTGACGACGGCGCGGCTCGAGGCGCCGTCGAGGCGCGACAACGCGACCAGGTCACCGTTGACGTCGACGACGGCGATTGCCACCTTGGCGCTCACGGCCAACGCCGTCTGCTCGGCGGCCGCCAGGATCTGACGCGCGGTCGCGGCGCCGATCGGGGACGGCGGCTGGGCCGCGGCCGTGCGCCCGCCCGCACCCGCGCCCGCTCCTCCGCCGGCAGCGGCAGCCGCAGGCGCCGCGATCTTCACGAGCGTCCCGCCTTCCGCCTCGTAGTCCTGCGCCCCGATGCTGCCGGCAACGGTGAAGCCGTGCTTCTCGAGCAGCTCCGCTGCCCGGCCGGCGCGGCCGGCATGGTTCGAGACGGTGACGATGGCCCGATCCTTGGGCAGGAACGCGAGGTGCTGCTCGAGCTCCCTGGCCTGGATGCTCACGTAGACGGGGAAGCCGCCGATCGCCTGCAGCTCGTCGGGGCGCCGGACGTCGAGCACGAGCACCTTGCCCGGCTCCTTCAGCAGCGCGTCGAACCGGGCGCGCGTGATCTTCTTGAATGCCGGGCGCTCGGCGGCGCCACCAGGCTGGGCGACTGCCGTCTGTCCCGCCGCGGCTGGGCGCGCGTCGGGCGCGGGCTGTTGCGCCTGCGCGGTGGCGGCGAGGGTGAACGTGACGAGTCCGGCAGCGATGTGTGTCGTGTTCATGGTCCTGTCTCGATGGAAGCCTGGTGTCCTGGTACGTGGTGAATCTCCGCGCCCGGCTACGGCTGCGAAGCCCCGGCGGGATTGCCGTGGCCCTCGTTGCCCTCGACGCAGATGCGTTCGTAGGCCTCGAGCAGCGGCGGCTCGCCGGCCGCGGGCGGCGTCGGGAAATTGGCGTGGAAGGTCTGGTTGTTCCAGTCGTCGACCGGCGTGTCCGCGGTGACGCGCTTGTTGGGAATCGTGATCGTGAACGGCCGCGTCAGCACCGACGGATCGGTGTAGGTGGCGTGATAGGTGAAGCGCTCGCCGGCCGGATCGAACACGAACCGCTCCTCGACCGTCGCGCCGGCGCTGACGAACTCGCCGCTGCGGCCGAGGCGCGCCTTGGCGTTGTGGTTGGTGACGCGGACGATCAGCGTGTTGCCGTCCCAGCGTCCGCGCGACTCGCCGTTCCACTGCGTGATGGTCTCGGGCGGCGCCGGCTTGCCATCGAGGTGGATGACGCGATTGCCCGAATCGAACAGGAACACGACGTAGCCCGCGTACTGCCGGATCTCGTAGCCGTGCCACATGAACGACTTGGTCGGGCCGCCCGGCGCGCAGCGGGCGAACGGCTCGACGTACTCGGGCCGGGTCGGATCGTTCAGGTGAGCGGCGAACTCCTCCGCTTTGGCCCGCGCCCACGGCTGGAACGGCACCTGCCCATCGGCCGGGTCGCTGACGCGGCTCGGCGCGCGCTCCTGCGGGCCGGTCTGGGCCCGTGCCGGTCGCGGCGGCCCCTCGCGCGGCGGGCCGTCGTCGGCCGTGTTGCGTCCCTGCGGGTTGGTCAGGTTGTTGTGGTTGCCGATCGTGTTCGACCAGAAGCCCTGGACGTCCGGCTGCCCGTCGGCGAGTCGGGCACCCGTCCATGGCCCGGGCGCGGTCACCACGACGCGGCGCTCGCGGAACTGCGGCGAGCCCTGGGTGAGGACGATCGCCGGCGTCAGGACGAGGGCGCCGAGCAAGGCCTGCCGCGCGCGGCGGATCGCGTTCGATGAGGTCGGCATCAGCGGCTCCTCGGTCCCGCGTTGCGCGACGTCGACGTCTGCGGCACCGGGTAGTAGCGGTCGTAGTCGAGGGTGTAGCAGTAGTTCTCGAGCAGTTGCGCATTCGGCTCGCGGCGGCGGTGCAGCAGCACGCTGAGCGACCACGGTCGCGTGTAGACCGCGGGATCGTCGAGCGTGGCCCGGTACTCGAGCGTGTTGGCATCGAGCAGCCGCCAGCGTTCGACGACGTGCAACTGGTCGCTGGCATGGTTGCCGGCGCGATCCAGCCACGTCTCGCCGTTGAAGTCGATGACGTCCACCACCAGCGTGTCGCCCTCCCAGCCGGCCCGCGAGTCGCCCAGCCAGAAGTCGATGTGGCCATCCGGATGGCGCGTGCCGTTGGTGTGGATGGTCCGCACCGGATGGCCGAACTGGTAGAGCAGCGTCAGGTCGCGCGGCCGCTGGAAGATCTGGAACGGCTCACCCGAGTAGGTGCCGCGGAGGACGCCGAGCGTGAAGCACTTGTGCCGCGGATCGGCGGTCGCGCGGTCCGCGAAGTTCTTCTGCTTCTGCGCCAGGCCGGCCGGCGTGTAGGGGATCGATCCGCCCTCGACGATGCCCAGCCCGGGCGGTGCATCCTTGCGAGGTCCGTGCGCCTCGATGTCGAACTCGGGGCCGCTCAGCGCCTGCCAGATGCCGGACAGGTCGGGCCGGCCGTCGGCCGTGCGCGGGAGCGTCGCCGAAGCGGCGGGCGTCTGGGCGGCGAGCGTCGCGCCGGACACCACCGTCGCCACCGCCAGGGCGGCTAGCCGCAGCCAGGGTCGCAGCGCGCTCACGGCTGGCCTCCCGGCGTCGTCGACGACCCGGCGAACAGGCTGCGCCCGTCGGGCAGGGTCACGGTCGACGCGTTGACGACCGGCTTGCCGCTCTTGGCGAGGTAGCCCTTCACCGTCACGCTGATACCCGGCGGGAAGTCGGCCTTGCGCAGGCCGCGGCGCAGCAGCGCGTTCGGGCTGCCGAACTCAATCGCCCAGTTGGTGACCTTGGCGTCCTTGCCCTTGACGTCGACGTAGATCCAGCCGTGCGGATTGACCCACGCCACCTTGGTCAGCGTGCCCACGAGCGTGATCGGCTTGTTGGCGTCGAACTCCGCGGCGAACGCGTGGTGCGCGGCAACGCGGCCGGCGCCGAACGCCGCGACAGCGAGGAGGCCGGCGGCGAAGCCGGCGGTGAATCGTGACAATCGTCTCGTCATGGCGTGGTCAGAACTGGAGCCTCACGGCGACCTGGTTGTTGCGGGGCGATCCGGCCGACGAGATGCGGCCGAAGCTCGGGTTCCCCAGCTGCGTGTTGGGGTTGCCGAAGTTGACGCGGTTGGCGGCGTTGAACGATTCGAAGCGCAGATCGGCGGTGACCCGCGTCGACAGCCGGAAGGCCTTGCGGATCACGATGTCGAGGTTGGCGTAACCGGGCCCGCGCAGCAGGTTCCTGGGTGCGTCGCCGAAGGTGTACGGCGCGTTGGCGACGAACGCCGTCGTGTCGAACCAGCGCTCGGCGGTCGGCTCGTCGAGCCGCCAGTCGCCGACGACGTTCGGGCGGTCGGTGCCGTTCGAGTTGGACGGGTTGCCGTTGACGGAGAGATCGAGCGGCGCGCCGGAAGTCAGGGTGACGATCGGGCTGACGCTCCAGCCGCCGAGGACGGCGTCGACCCAGCCGCGCCAGTCGCTCCCGAAGCGGCGGTCGCGGCCGAACGGCAGCTCGTAGACGCCGCTGGCCACGAAATGGTGCCGGCGATCCGTCGACGCCGGCCCCACCTCCGCTGCCTGGTTGGTGAAGTCCTGGTAGCCGCCTTCGAGCGCCGTGGTCCGCGACCACGCGTAAGCGGCGAGCGCCGACAGTCCGTGCCCGAAGCGCTTCTCCAGCTTGGTCTGCAGCGCGCGGTAGCGGAACCAGCCGTCCTTCTGGATGCGCGTGACGTTCGCCAGCGTCACGACGTCGCTCGTCCCGGGAATCGCCGCCGTCCGATACTGCCGCCTGCTGTTGATGTTGCCGGGCCCGGGCGGCGCCGGGTTGCCGTCGATCGATCGCCAGTTGTTCTCCAGGTCGTTCCCCTGGACGCCGACCTCCACCACGAACCGCGCCGGCAGCTCGCGCTGCACGTTCAGGTTCCATTGCGTCGCGGTCGGCCAGCGGTCGCTGCGATCCCAGGACACCAGGTTGACGTCGCGCGCGTTCGAGGCGACCAGCGGGTTCTCGCCGAAGCCCTGGCTGAGGAAGATCGAGGGCACCGTGCGATCGGTCGTCCGGGCGATGCGCAGGTGATTGGGCGGGTTGATCTCGAGCGACGACATGCCGCCGACGGTGATCAGGTTGCCGTAGAAGAGGCCGACGCCGCCGCGAATCACGGTCTTGTCGCCGGGCAGGCTGTAGGCGAAGCCGGCGCGGGGCGCGATCAGCGCGCGGTTGATGCCCTGCAGCGACCGGCCGCGCCGATCGTCGCCTTCCTCGCCGGCCAGCACGATGCGCGGGCGCGGCCGGATCGGTGTCGAGGTCGAAGTTGGCGATGGCGTCGTGCTCGTCGACCGGCGGCAGGTTGATCTCGTAGCGCAGCCCCAGGTTCAGCGTCAGCCGCCGCGACACGCGCCAGTCGTCCTGCGCGAAGACATGCGTGTACGGCGCGTCGAAGTTGAGCGTCGCCCATTTCGACAAGCTCGCCGACGACGCGTAGCCGAGCAGGAAGTCGGCGAAGGCATCGCCGGTGTACTGGCCGTTGAAGTTGAAGATGCCGCTGCTGCGCTGCGAGCTGAGGAAGTCGATCGAGAGGCGGTAGGCCTGCACGCCGGCCTTCACCGTGTGCGAACTGTGGCTCCAGGTGACGTCGGCCGAGACCTGCGCCGTCGTCGAGTCGTCGGCGTTCGGCACGTTCGAGACGCCGAGCGAGCGGTAGCCGGTGATGCCGATCTGCGAGAAGCCGGGCTGCGTCGAGTCGACGCCGGGCAGGCCGAGGCCGCGCAGCGGCTGGTCCGGGACGGTCTCGTCCCAGGTGATCCGGTTCCAGCCGACCCGCGCCGAGCTGATGATCGTCGGCGACCAGACCCGGTTGTGGACGAACACCGCGCTGCGGTGATCGGACAACTCTCCGCCGCCGCCCGAGACGAAGTTGCCGTCGGCGTCCTGCGGCAGCGGCGAGGACGCCGCGATGTCGTTCCGCTGCGAGCTGACGCGGAAGTAGACGCTCTGCGCCGCGCTGATCGTGTGATCGAGCCGCAGGTCCCACTTGGTGTTGTCCTGGTCGGACGGGCTGTTGTAGACGAAGTTGTCGACGGTAGCGGCCGTCTGTGCCGCCGGCACGTAGCCGAGAATCTGGGCCGACGCCGGATCGACGCGATCGGCCGGAATGACGTTGCCGGGGAACGGCTGGCGGGTCAGGGGATCGATGATCGTGCGCGAGAAGCGGCCTTGCCGGGCGGCGTCGGTCGGCAGCGTCGACACCGTGGTGGTCTGGCGGCGGATGCGGCTGCGCTCGACGTCGCCGAAGAAGAACGTCCGGTTGCGCAGGATCGGCCCGCCGACGGCGCCGCCGAACTGGTGCCGGTTGTAGTCGGCCTTGGTGGTGGCGAAGTAGTCCTTCTCGTCGAAGCGGTCGTCACGGAAGTACTCGAACGCCGATCCGTGCAGCGCGTTGGTGCCGGACTTCAGCGAGACGCTGATCACGCCCGACGACGACCGGCCGAATTCGGCCGCGTAGCCGTTGGTGACGACCTTGAACTCCTCGATGGCGTCGACCGACGGCTTGACGACCTCTTTCTGTCCGCTGTGGCCGGTCGAGATCTGCTGGTTGTTGTTGTCGTGGCCGTCGAGCAGGAAGGCCGCGGCGGTGCCGACTGCCCGCCGATGACGACGCCCTGCGACGCCTGCGCGCCGGTGCCCGCCGACAGCGACGCCAGCTGCAGGTAGTCGCGGCCGTTCAGGGGCAGGGCGCCAATCTGCTTGTTGGTGATCACCGTGCCGACGGTCGAATCGGACGTGTTGAGCAGCGTGGCGTCGGCCTTGACGGTGACCGTGTCGGTGAGCGCGCCGACCTTCAGCACCACGTCGACGTTGCGCACGTCGCCGATGCTGAGCACGATCTGCGTGCGGACGAAGCGCTGGAACCCGTCGAGCTCGACGCTGACGTCATAGCCGCCGATGCGCAGCGGCGGCGTGCGGTACTGCCCGAGGTGGTTGGTGACGACCGACGTCGACACGCCGGTGGCGACGTGCGTCACCACGACCGGTGCGCCCGGGATCGGCGCGCCGCTCTCGTCGAGCACCGTGCCGACGACGATGGCGTTATCGGCTTGCTGGGCGGCTGCTGGCGGCGGCGCCAGCGCCAGGCCCAGCGCCACGAGCACGGCACGCCGGACGAACGAGGACCAGGACGACATCGATCACACTCCAAAGAAGGACAGCCCGCGTGCCGCGCCGTCGACGCGACGGTTGAGGAGCGTCGACGAACAGCGGCGGCACGCTCGGGGGGCTGCCGGGCGGGCCGTGAGAGGCCCGCGCCAAAAACAAAGGCCCGAGGAATCGAATCCCTCGGGCCCTGAAGACGCGCGCGGTGGCAGTGGTCGTTGACTAGGTCAAGGAGACAGCTGCGAAGGCATGGCCGTTCACCGCGCGCGGGACACCGAGGGCGCCTCGACACCGACAACACGCGCGGACGGACAGGACGGACGGCACGGCGCCATTAGACGCGCCGACCCGAAATCGGCCAAGCGAAGTTGACGCGGCGCGAGCGTTCACGACGAACGACGATCGATCGACGCTCATCGCCTTCCCTCTCCGTCGCCATCGATCGCCGCGAACGTCCGGCGGAAACGCTGGTACTTCGACGCCGGCGTGTCGACGAACGTGGTGCCGCGGGCCGGCAGCGCGTGGGCCGGCACGAAGAGATAGTCGCCCTCGCCGAGCTGCACGTAGACGAAGGCGGCGTGTGCCGGCACCGGCGGCAGCGCATAGGTCGGCGGCTGGCCCGCCGCGGCGCGCGTCAGCGCCCGGCCGGCGGTCAGCACCGCGACGCGGTTGTCGATGCGCACGATGCGCTTGCGGAAGCCGCTCTGCGAGGCGACCAGGCCGAGCCGATGCGCCGGCACGTGGCGCCGCACTTCCTGGTAGAACGAGCGGAACGACGGGTGCTCGAGGAGCCGGCGCCGGCGTCGCGTGGCGAGGCACTGGCGCCGGCGTTCGAGGCCGGTCGGCGCCTGCGGCGCCCACAGCTGCCGCCACTGCCGGACGCGCTCGCGGCTCACGCCGAACTCGCCCGCGATCTCGGCGAAGCTGACGCACGGCCGGGCGAGGCGCTCGAGCAGCCGCGCATGTGCGTCGCGCCCGTAGCGATCGTCGAAGGCGGCGATCTGCCGATCGCGCGCGGTCAGGAGTGAGCCAAGCGTGACCACCGGCGGCGGTAGCGTCGCAAGGGGCGGCGGGGTCGATGTCGGTGACGTCTCTGGGGTCATGGTGCGCTCTCCGTCGTCGGCAACCAGTAGTGCGTGTGGCACTGCTGACAGGCATCGAGCAGTTGTTCGCTGGCGGCATAGATGGCGCTGACGTCCCGCCGCTGCGCCGCGGCGAGGGCGGTGGCGCTGGCGACGCGCAGGGCGCGCGCCGGGACGGCCCAGTTCTCACGACCGTCGACGCGAACCGGATCGGCGAGCGCCTCGGCGCCGCGGGCGAGGGCGCGGGCGTGGCCTTCGAGGCGCCGCCAGTCCTCGTCGGTGGATGGCGCCCACGTCTCCTCGCTGGTCGGCGTGACGATCGAGCCGACGCTGTTCCAGACGCCGTCGGCGGCTGGATCGACCAGGCCCGCCATGATGGCTTGCACCGAGTGCGCGGGTGTCGGATCGAGCGTCGGCGGCGTGGTGACGGCGTGCCGGGACACAGCGGACGGGCCCGCCTCGGAAGGCGGCGCTGGTGCGGCCACCGCCTGGGTCCGGCTCACGGCCACGACGGCGGCCGCGCCGACGGCGGACGCCAGCACGACGGCGGCGATGAGGGCCACGGGATGCACGGGTGTCCGGGAGGTCGGCATCGCCATCACCAGAACCCGATGCCGCGGCCAGCGGCGGCGACACCTGTCCACAGCACGACGGACGCGGCTCCGGCAAGGCGCGCCCCGAACCGCAGCGGCCCGACGCTGGCGTCGCCGGTGAAGCGCGGTCGCACCAGGCCGGCGAACAGGAGCGCCAGGACCAGGAACCCGACCTTCAGCCAGAACGCCGGGTTCTCGTAGCACTTGAGCGCTTCCGAGAGGAACAGCAGCACGCCGGAGCCCAGGGTGAGCGCCAGGCTGCCCCAGAGCCATGGCCGCGCCGAGCGCGCCAGCGACGCGACCGGGACACCGTGCAGGCCGATGCCGAGCAGCCGCAGATCGACGAGGAGGATGGCGCCGCCGAGGACCGCCAGGCCCAGCAGGTGCACCACTTCGATGATCGGGAACAGCCAGATCGATTCCCGCACGGCGGTGCCGATCACCGTGTGCTCGCACCAGAGGAAGAAGGCGTGCAGCGACATGCGCGTGACCTATTCGAACCAGTTGTAGGCAATGAGCCGCCCGGTGGCCAGGGCGAGCGTCCACAGCACGAGCGAGGCCGCGCCGGCCAGGCGGGCGTGCCGCGGCGGACGCGCGGCGCCGCCCCATTCGTGCACGGTGGGATACAGGCGGTGATGGAACAGCCACACGTTGAGTCCGGCGAGTGCGAGCAGCGCCAGCTTGATCTGGAAGAACACGTTGCTCACGAAGCGGACCGGCGTGCCGGCGAACAGCAGCACGCCGGTGACCGCCATGACGGCGAAGCCGAGCCTGATCCACGGCAGCAGCCGCGCCATCACCACGCCGACCGGCGTCTCGCGCAGCGCCGCGCCGAGCAGGCGCGCGTCCATCGCCGCGGTCAGTCCGAGGAAGAGCGCAATTGTGAGCACGTGGATCGACTCGACGATCGGGTAGACCCAGATCGATTCCCGGATCGCGGTGCTGAGCCACGTGGCTTCGAGCCACTCCGCTGCCTGGACGATGAACACGAGCACCTGCCGGAAGGACGTGAACGACAACGAAAAAGGGCCGGGGACGCAACGCGTCCCCGGCCCTCCGATGGCCACGAAATGGTGTGAGCGAATCTAGGACTCGTCGATGACGAATCGATCCGGGCACACGGCCAGCGGGATACCGGGGGAGAACCCGGCCCGACACGGCCGCCGCACGTGCACGCGAATCATGTATGGAGTTGTAGCGTTCCTGGCGACGCGGTGTCAACGGTAGTTGACTTGCCCGCGGCGAACGCGACGTGACAAATTTGGCGCGTGCCAACCGCCAGACGCTGCCAGGGGTTCGAGGACAAGCCGGTACTACGCGGGCTACCTGATCCACCTGCCGCGCGAAGGCTGGGTCTGGTACTTCCGCGCGGTCTCGGGGACCACGGGGTACCCGCGGGTCCGCGCCCGCGACGGCCGCGTCCACCCGTATCGATGACCGCCGCGGTCGCACGCGTCACCACGGGCCGTGGCGGACTGATCGCCGTCGCGCTGATCGCGGCCGCGATCACCGGCGCCGGCAACGTCTTCCGGACGGCGTGCTGGACGCAGACCGAGGGCTTCGTCTGCGGGCCGTTCGCGCGGACGCCGCCCGCCGCCACGACGGTCTCCTCGTTGACCACGTCCGGCGTGACCGTGCCCGACTGGCGGCCGCTGCGGATCACGCTTCGGGCGCGATCCGTGCCCGGTGTGCCGCCCGCGGAGGTGCGCGTCGACACGGCCGCGACGATGGTGAACGCGGTCAGGCTCGAGCCGGATGGACGGCCCGCCGTGTTGACGACGACGGCACCGGCCTCCACGCCCAACCGGCTCGTGGTGTGGGCGGAGCCGTCGACGCCGGGCACGACGGCCGTGCTCGACGTGATCGACATCGCACCGGAGCCAGCCGCCTGGCCGGCGCTGTCGTCCTTCGCGATCGGCGCCGGCATGGCGCTGCTCGTCGTGTGGGGCGTGCGCGGATCTCGCGTCGCAACGCCGGGGCGCATGACGACCCGGCCGAGCCTGGACGCCGCTGGCGCGGCCGCACTCGCCGGCCTGCTCGCGCTGTATGCCGCGTGGGCCGTGCTGAGGCCGCCGCTGCAGTCGCCCGACGAGCCACAGCATCACGCCCGCGCCACGTCGATCGTCTCGACCCCGTGGATCGGCGGCGCGCGCGAGGTCCGGGTCGCGGCGGCGCACCGCAATCCGCTGACGTGGACGCCCAACCGGCTGCACGCGATCATCTTCCGTACACCCGAGCGGCTGTCGGCGGCCGACGTCGAGACACTGCGCGCCACGTCGTGGACCCCGGCGTCGCCGTATCCGCCCGTCGAGCGCCTCCCGTCCCCGGTCGCGTCGTACCCGCCCACCTACTACTGGATCGTCTTCGCCGGCGGCGAATCGCTGACCCGCCTGTTCGGCCTCTCGCCGCTGACCAGCCTCCTCGCCTATCGGATCGTGTCGGCGCTGTGCGGCTGGCTGGTCTGGGCCGCCGTCTACGGCGTGCTGCGATCGGCGCCCGAAACGCGCCGGCACGCCGTGGCGATCTGGCTCGCCCTGGCCGGCACACCTACTGTCGCCACGATGGCGAGCGCGGTGAACCCCGATGCGATCGCGATGCCGGCGATCGTCCTGCTGTTCGTCGCCGGATGGCGCGTGCTCGCCGCGGGGGAATGCCGTGGGATCGCGATCGCGGCGGCCGCGCTGGCGCTGGCCGTCAAGCCGGTGGGCGTGTTCGCGGTGATCGCGGTGATGGCCTCGGCCGCCGTCTGGGCCCGCGTCCGGGCCGCCGACCGGCCCCGGGCCATCAGGCTCGTGCGGGACCTCTCGGCGGTGGGCGCGGTCGCCTGGCTCGCCTTCTACGCCTGGTCGCCGCCGCAGCTGCAGCCGGCGCCAGGCTCCGCCGCGCTCTCGCTGCCGGCCTACGCCTGGACGCTGATCGCGCGCGCGCCCGGGTTCTGGATCGAGCTCTGGGGACGGCTCGGATGGGCGGAGTACGCGGCGGCGCCGGCCTGGTACGCGGCGCTGCTCGTGGCCTGCCTCGCCTGCGCCGCATCCGCGGTGATCCGGCGCGACGTCGACGGCGGGTTGACCCGCCACGCGCTGGTCGTCTCAGCCACCTACGAGGCCGCCGTGATCTGGGCGGAGTACGCCAACCACGCGGTCGTCGGGCTCTACACGCAGGGCCGCTACTTCGTGCCCGCCGCCTTCGCGCTGGCGCCGGTGCTCGGCCGCCCCGGCGCCGCCCGATGGCTGCTGCTGGCGCTCATCGGCGGCCTGCACGTGGCGCTCGCCGCCGCCACGATCGATCGCTACTTCGGCGGCGACTGGGCGCTGTGGTGGCGGCTGCTCACGTAAGCCGCGACATCACCTGCGGCTCATGAACAGCCGCAGAATGTACCCAGTTGTTTGTGGCGACCGCGCCCTCAGCGCGGTCGCGGGCCGCCTGGGGGGCCGCGGCCGTGAGCTCGGCGGCGCTGGGCGCGCCGCCAAGCAGCCGCGGCGGCGGGTTCTGGTCGTTTACCTGCGGCTCATGAACAGCCGCAGGATGTACCAGAACAGGAGCGCCACCGACGCGAACAGCTCGAGGGCCGCGCCGACGGCGCGATCCTCCGGGTAGTGGTGCAGGACGTTCGACGTGTCGTAGAGGATCGCGGCGCCGGCGAAGGCCACCATCGCCACCGAGAAGAACACGCCCAGCTCGAAGCCGAAGATCGCCGCGGCGACGATCAGCACCAGCGCCAGGATGCCGCCCCACATCAGGATGCCGCGCATGAACGAGAAGTCCTGGCGGGTGACGAAGACCAGCGCCGTGAGCGCGGCGAAGGCGACGAGGGTCGTGAGGGCCGCGGCGGGCAGGACGCCGGGCATCCGCAGGTGGGCGACCACCAGGACCGGCACGAAGATCAGGCCCTGCGCCACGACGTAGCCGCCGAGCGCGGCGTACTGGAGCGGAGGCGATGCGGCGCTCGCCGCGACGCTTCGCGCCAGCCAGCCGGCGACCATGAACGCGCCGAGGATCAGCAGCCACGGCACGCTCAGCATCCCGCGCGCGATCGGCAGCGCGAGCCCGGCGTTGAACAGGAACAGCTCGAACCCGACGAAGCCGGCCACGGCCAGGAACAGGTGCGTGTAGGTGCGGCGGAGGAAGGCGCTGCGGGCGTCCTGCGACAGCCGGATCACGGGGATCGAGGCGGCGGATGCGGACTCGTAGGCGAAAGGCATCGAGATCTCCTGGAAGGTTTGCCAGCCCTCTCGGGGGGCTGTCTCGAGCATAGCCCGAATCGACCGGGCTGCTAGACTGGTTCGGTTATGCAGTCGGTTCCGCCCGCGGCCAGCCGCCGCACGGCCTTCGGGCTCGCGTTCGTCGCCCTTTCGACGCTGATGTACGAGGTGCTTTTGACCCGCATCTTCAGCGTCACCATGTGGTACCACTTCGCGTTCGTCGCCATCTCCGTCGCGATGTTCGGGATGACCGTCGGCGCGCTGGTCGTCTACCTGAAGCCGGTGTGGTTCCCGGCGGACGGCGTGCGGCGGCAGCTCGCCATCGGCAGCGTGCTGTTCCCGGTGCTGGTCGTCGCCAGCTTCCTGACCCAGCTCTCGATCCCGTTCCGCGTCCACCCGTCGATCGTGGCGATCTGGGCGATCGTCCTGACCTACGCGGTGATCGCCGCACCGTTCGTGCTGAGCGGGATCCTCGTCGCGTTGACGCTGACGCGCTTTCCGCGCGACGTCGGCCGGCTCTACGCCTTCGACCTCGTCGGCGCCGCGCTCGGCTGCGTGCTGCTGGTGTGGCTGCTCGAGATCACCGACGGCCCGACCGCGGTGCTGGCGATCTCGGCGCTGGCGGCGATCGGCGGCGTGTTCTACGCCCTCGACGAGGGCTCGACGCGACTGGTGCGCTGGAGCGCGCTGGTGAGCGTGGCGCTGATCGTCGCCGCCGCCGGCCACACCGTGCTCGTCTGGCGCGGCTTCCCGGTCCTGCGGATCCTCTACGTCAAGGCCGGCTTCGAAGCGCGCCCGCTCTACGAGCGCTGGAACTGGTACTCGCGCATCCGCGTGTTCGGCAATCCCGACGCCGACGAGAAGCCCTACGCCTGGGGCCTGAGCCCGCGCTTCCCGGCCGACCGCACGGTCAAGCAGCTCCATCTCGACATCGACGTCGCCGCCGGGACCGTGCTGACGAAGAAGCCCGCGACGCCGGCCGAGGCCGAGCACCTCGAGTACGACGTCACCAACATCGGCTACTACCTGCGGCCGAAGGGCCACGCCCTCGTGGTCGGCGTCGGCGGCGGCCGCGACGTGCTGTCGGCGCTGCACTTCGGCGCCAGCAAGGTCACCGGCGTCGAGATCAACACCAACATCCTCGAGACGCTGAACGGCCGGTTCGGCGAGTTCACCGGGCACCTCGATCGCGACCCGCGCGTGCGCTTCGTCAACGATGAGGCACGCAGCTTCATCGCCCGCAACGACGAGCGCTACGACGTCATCCAGATCTCGCTGATCGACACCTGGGCGGCGACCGCCGCCGGCGCCTTCGTGCTGTCCGAGAACTCGCTCTACACGGTCGAGGCGTGGGACATCTTCCTGTCGCACATGACGCCGCGCGGCCTGCTCAGCGTGTCGCGCTGGTCGTTCAGCGACCGGCCCGGCGAGGTCTACCGCATGACCGCGCTCGCCACCGCGGCGCTGCAGCGGCGCGGCGTCGCCGACCCGCGCGCGCACATGGCGATCGTGCGCAGCATCCGGGGCGACGGCGGCGACAACGCGCCGGACGGCATCGGCACGCTGCTGGTCAGCCCGTCGCCGCTCGACGCAAGCGACCTCGCGACGCTGAAGACACAGGCCGATCGCGCTCGGCTTCCAGGTCGCGCTCGACGCGACGACCGCGACCGACGAAACCCTGGCCCGCCTCGCTTCCGCCCGCGATCTCGACGCCGTCGTCGCCGCGCATCCGATCAACATCGCGCCGCCGACCGACGACTCGCCGTTCTTCTTCAACATGCTGCGGCTCCGCGACGTGCTGCGCCTCGACCTGCTGAAGCACGGCAAGTCGTCGCACAACATGGAAGCGGTGTTCGTGCTCGGCACGCTGCTGTTCACGGTGCTGCTGCTCACCGCGCTGTGCATCTTCGTGCCGCTGTTCGTGACCTCGGATCGCAAGGCGCTCGCCGGCGCGGCGCCGCTCGTCACCTTCTTCGCCGCCATCGGCTTCGGCTTCATGCTGGTCGAGACGTCGCAGATGCAGCGCCTGATCGTCGTGCTGGGCCACCCCACCTACGGCCTGACGGTGGTGCTGTTCTCGCTGCTGCTGTCGAGCGGCATCGGCAGCGCGTTGACCAGCCGGATCGCGCCCGGCGCGTTCGGGCCGGCGGGTATGGTCCGCCTGGCCGGGCTCCTGGGCCTCCTGGTCGTCTTCGGCGTCATCACGCCGATGCTGACGCACCGGATCGAAGGCGCGGCCACGCCGGTCCGCATCGCCGTCTCAGCCGCGCTCCTGGCGGTCCCGGGGCTGTTCATGGGGATGGCGTTCCCCCTGGGCCTCGGCCTGGCCCGGAACCGGCCGGCGCTGACGCCCTGGCTCTGGGGCGTGAACGGCGCCACGTCGGTGTGCGCATCCGTGCTCGCGGTGGCCATCGCCCTCAGCACCACCATCTCGACGGCGTTCTGGGCCGGCTGCTTCTGCTACCTCGTCGCCCTGGGGGCGTTCGTCATGCAGGTAAAGCGCGTGCAGGCTCGAGCCGAAGATCCGGCCACGGAGGGGGGCATCGTCGTCGAAGCTTGAGGCGATCCTCGTGACGCGTGGTTGGCAGGCTCGCCACGAGGGCGTAGAGTGGTGAGAAGGACGAACGACATGCTGAAGCACATCCTGCCGGCGCTGGCCGTGGTGGCCCTGTCCGCGTCTTCCGTCACGGCCCAGACGGCGACGCCGGGCGTCTCGCTCGTCATCCGGGACGGCAAAGTCACCCTCAAGGCCGAGCAGGCGTCCCTGCGCCAGATCCTGGCGGAATGGGAGAAGCAGGGGCAGGTCAAGGTCGTCGGCGCCGACAAGCTGACTGGCGGACCGGTCACCCTGACGCTGGTCGACCTCCCCGAGAAGCAGGCCCTCGAGATCGTGATGCGCGGGGTGCCGGGCTACATGGCCATCGACCGCGTCGCCCAGGCCGAAGCGGCGACCGCCGGCCCGTCCCGGTACGACCGCGTCGTCGTCATGGCGCGCGCGACCACTCCCGTCCCGGCCGCCGCCACCGCTGCGAGCGGTGCGTCGCGCGGCATGCCCTCGCCGGCGCAGCCACCGGCCGCCTTCCAGCAGACGATGCCGGAGCCCATGCCGCAGGCGTTCGCGCCGCCGGCGGGCGACGCCGGCATGGTCGCCGCCGGCCCCGACCGCAACGACGTCGACCAGTTCCAGCAGCAGGGCGAGCCGCCGATGCCGGACGCGCCCGTCGCCAGCCCGTACCCCAACGCCTATCCCGGTTCGCCGTACGTCGGCGCCGCCGGGAGCACCGGCCCGTACGGCGGCAACCCCGCGGCCGCCGCCGCGGCCGGCATGAGCGCCGCGCCGCCCGAGACGCAGTTCGACTACGCCAACCCGCAGAAGTACTTCGAGCAGCGCCGTCTGCAGCAGCAGGGACAGCAGCCGACGTCGGTCCCGACCGCGGTGCCGACCATCGGCACGCCGATTGGCACGCCCATCGGCACTACCGGCCGCCCGCCGACGCCACAGCCGACCAACGTCCCGACGGCGCCGGGCGTGCTGGCGCAGCCGGGCATCGCGCCGGTGCCGCAGCCGCAGCCGGCGCCGACGCCGGCCCAGGGCGAGTTCTTCAACCCCTACAACCTCCCGGCCGACTGGGTGCCGCCACCAGCGGTGCCGAACGCCGGGACGCCGGTCGAACCGGATCGCGCCAAGTACAGCAACCCGTACAACCCGGCGCAGCCGCCCGAGTGACGCCGTCCGACGCCTCGGGCGAATACGCGGAGCGCGGCGACTACCACCGCGCTCCCGATCGCGCCTGGGACTACCTTCCGACCTATCTCGCCAAGCTCACCCGCGTTCGCGGCTGGCTGAACGCCCTGCCCGCCGGCACGCCCGTCCTCGATGCCGGCTGCGGCGAGGGCGTGCTGGTCGAGGAGTTCGCCGGACGCCTGGCGATCGAAGGCGTCGACGCCAACTACACATCGGCCCACGTCCAGCGCGGATCGCTGCTGGCGCTGCCGTTCCCGGACGGCCGGTTTGCGCGCGCCCTTTGTCTCGATGTGCTCGAGCACCTCGCCTACGAGGATCAGCCGAAGGCGCTCGCCGAGCTGCACCGCGTGCTGGCGCCGGGCGGCGAGCTGCTGGTCTCGGTGCCGAACCTCGCGCACCTGCAGTCGCGCGTCCACTTCCTGCTGACCGGGCGCCTGATTCGCACGGCGAGCGAGGTGAAGCACCCGGGCGACCGGCCGCTCGCGGAGTACCGCCGCCTGTTCGATCGTGCCGGCTTCGACGTCCTGGCCGAGCACGGCGTCTTCCCGACGGTGCCGATCCTCACCGCCTGGATCCGCCGCAAGCCGGCCGATCGCGTCTGGCTGCACACCGCGTTGACCCGCCTGCTGCCGTGGCCGTCGCTGTCGTTCCTGGCGATCGTCACGCTGCGCCGCCGCGCCTAGAGCCCGCGCCCGCGTGCGGACGCGCGTGAGAGCGCGGCCTGTAACGAATAGCGGGACATATACTGCACCCCGTGCTGGACCGCCTGAGGTCGCTCGGCAAGAGCTTCACCGTCTACGGTCTGGGCGACGTCGCCACCAGCATCATCAGCTTCCTGCTGCTGCCGCTCTACGCCCGCTTCCTGACGCCCGAGGACTACGGCGCCATCGGCCTGCTGCTGTCGGTGGAGGTGGTCGCCAAGATCGTCTTCCGCTTCGGCCTCGACGCCGCGTTCATGCGGCTCTACTTCGACTGCCCCGATGATCGCGCCCGGCAACGGCTGGCCAGCACCATGTTCTGGTTCCTGGCCGCGGTCGGCGGCGTGGTGCTGGTGATCTGCCAGGCCGGCCTGCCGCTACTCGCCTCGGCGATGGGCCTCACCAGCTATCCAGGCGCGCTGCGCATCATGCTGGTCAACACGTTCATCATCGGCTTCTACTTCATCCCGTTCCACGTCCTGCGGATGACGAATCGGCCGACGACGTTCGTGGCCCTGACGACCAGCCGATCGGCGGCGACGCTCCTCACGCGTTTCGCGCTGATCATCGGCTTCGACCTCGGCGTGACCGGCTTCGTGCTGGCCGACCTGATCGTGTCGGCCGTCTTCACGATCGTCATGCTGCGCTGGTTCACGCCGCTGATCCGCCTGGTGTTCTCGCGCGCCGTGCTCGAGGACGCCCTGCGCTTCGGCCTGCCGCGCGTGCCGCACGGGCTCCTGCAGCAGGTGATGTTCGTCGCCGATCGCTACGTGCTGCGGGTCTTCTCGGTGCTGAGCGAGGTCGGCCTCTACCAGATGGGCGCCAGCTTCGGCATGGCGTTGAAGCTGGTGCTGAACGCGTTCGAGTACGCGTGGGCGCCGTTCTACTTCCAGACGATGAAGGCGCCGGACGCCAAGGCGACCTTCCGCCTGGTCACGACCTACGGCGCCGCCGGCCTCACGCTCCTCGTCGCCGGCCTGGCCGCCGTCGGCCCGGAGATCGTGCGCTGGGTGATGCCGCCGCAGTTCCATGGCGCGGCGCGCATCGTGCCGTGGATCGGCCTCGCGGTCGGCTTCCACGGCGTCTACCTGCTGACGTCGATCGGCCTCAACATCACCAAGGCGACGCAGTACTACCCGGTCGCGACCGGCGCCGCCGCGATCACCAGCATCGTCGCCAACCTGCTGCTGGTGCCGCGCTTCGGCAGCCTCGGCGCGGCGTGGGCGAACGCCGCCGCCTACGGCGTGATGGCGAGCACCGCGTTCGTGCTGTCGCAGCGCGTCTACCCGGTCCCGCTCGAGTGGGGCCGGCTGGCGCGGATCGGCCTGGCCGGGACGACGGCCTACGTCGCCGCGTGGGCACTGCCGTCGATGCCGCCGCTGGCCGGCGGACTGGTCCGCGGCACCGTCGTCACGGCGGCGTTCCCCGGCTGTCTCGCCGCGCTCGGGTTCCTCGACGCCCGTGAGCTGCGGACGCTGGGCCGCATGCTCGAACGGGTGCGGGCGGGCCGGGCCGGCCCGGCGCCGGCGGCGGCCGAAACCGATCGTCACGCTCGCCGACGAGCAGCAGAATGCCGCATGAGCCGCAGCTGGACACCGGCACGCCTCGCGCTGCTGCTCGCGCTCCTGGCGCTGGCCGAGTGGCTGCGCGCGACCGGGCTCTCGTTCGGGCTGCCGGCGGTCTACAACCCCGACGAAGTGGCGATCATGTCGCGCGCCCTCGGCTTCGCCAAGGGCGACCTCAACCCGCACAACTTCCTCTATCCCACCTTCTACTTCTACGTGCTGTTCGCGTGGGTCGGCGGCTGGTTCGCGCTCAGCTGGCTGACGGGCGCGGTGTCGTCGCTCGGCGCGTTCCAGACGCAGTTCTTCCTCGATCCCTCCGGCGTCTACCACGCCGGGCGGATGCTCGGTGTCGCCTGCGGCGTGGCCACGGTGTGGCTCACGTGGATGCTCGGGGCGCGCGTGGCCGGATGGCGGGCCGGCGCCTGCGCAGCCCTGTTGCTGGCGGTGGCGCCGACCGCGGTCCGCGACGCGCACTACGTGAAGCACGACGTGCCGGTGACGCTGGCGATCGTCGCGGCGATGGTCGTGCTGGTGCGCCTCGCCCGGGTCGGCGAGGCCGCCAACGCCGTCGTCGAGCCGCCGTCGCGCGCGACGCTGGCCGGTGCCGGTGCCGCGTGCGGCGTGGCGTTCTCGATGCACTACTACGCGATCTTCCTGACGCTGCCGCTGGCGATCGCCGTCGCCGCCCGCCTGGGCGCGTTCGGCCGCCCGCCGGGATCGCCGCGTCCGTCGCTGGCCGCGCTCGCCACCGCCTGCGTCTGGGCGGGGCTGGGCGCGGCGGTGACGTTCTTCGCCCTGTCGCCGTTCCTCCTCGTCGAACCGCGGACGGCCTGGCAGGACATCGTCGCCAACCGCCAGATCGTGGTCGACCGTGCCGGCACGCTCGGCAGCGGTCCATTCCCCAGCGCGGGCGCCTATCTGCGGCTGCTGTGGCAGGAAGGCCTCGGCTGGCCGGGGCTCGGGGCCGCTGCGATCGGGTTGACCCTGGTGGCGCGGCGGCGCCCGTGGCAGGCGGTGCTGCTGGCGTCGTTCCCCATCGCCTTCCTGGTCTTCCTGAGCCACACGGTCGCGGCCAGCCGCTACCTCAACCCCGTGATGCCCTTCCTGGCCGTGTTCGCCGGCGCCGGCCTGGCGGTGCTGGCCCGCTCGACGCCGCTGACCGCCATCCTGGTCGTGATGCTGGCGCTTCCGGCGGGCTGGCACAGCCGCCGGCTCGGGGTGTTCTTCGCCCATGCGGACACCCGGACCCTCGGGCAGGCGTGGATCGAAGGGCACGTGCCGCCCGGCGCCACGATCCTCGTGCAGCCCTACTCGGTGGCCCTGACCCAGTCGCGCGAAGGCCTCGTCGAGGCCCTCACCGCGACCCTGGGGATCCGCGGCGGGCGTCCGCCAAATTTGCCATCCGGTTGGGCCTGCAGCCCTACCCGGCGCCGGCCTATCGCACGATCTACCTCGGCGACGGCGGCCTCGACGCCGACAAGATCTACGTCAGCCCCGGCGCCTTCACGGTCGGACCCGCCTCGTCCGGGACGACCGGGCTCGAGCCGCTGACCCGGCTTGGCGTGCAGTACGTGGTGCTGAAACGCTACAATACCGAGGATCCGGCGGCGGTTCCGCTCCGGGCCCGGCTGATGGCCGCCGCCGCGCGGGTGGCTGTCGTGTCGCCATACCGGGCGGAGGCCTCCGACGCGGACCGCGCGCGGGTAGCGCCGTTCCTGCACAATACGGACACACCCTGGCATCCCGCGCTCGAGCGCCCGGGCCCAGGCCTGGAAATCTGGAAGCTGCCCCGTTGACGCTCCTCGCCTCGCTGAAACGCGCCGTCGTCGACCAGGCCCGTGCGCTGCCGCTGGCGCGCCGCGCCCACGCGGCGCTGCGCAAGCGGAAGTACGAGCAGACGGTCGGCCGCTTCATCAAGGACGGCACCGGCCGCGCCGACCCGCTGCCGATGGGCCTCGTCTACGAGGCGACCATGCGGTGCAACCTGACGTGCGAGTTCTGCTACGTCGGCGATCTCCTGAACATCGAAGGCGAGTGGCGCGAGGAGCTGCCGCTCGACGCCCTGCGCCGCGCCTTCCCCGAAGGCCACCTCCAGGTCAACCTGACCGGCGGCGAGATCTTCATGCGCAAGGACATCCTGAGCGTGCTCGATGTCTTCCGCGAGAAGGGCTACACCTGCGGCTACCTGACCACGAACGGGACGATCATCAGCGACGAGCGCGCCGAGGCGCTGGCCGAGCTCGCCCGCCTCGGCTTCCTGACGCACGTCTCGGTGTCGATCGACGGCCCCGGTGAGCTGCACGACAAGGCACGCGGCGTAAAGGGCACGTTCCAGCGCACGTCCGACGGGCTGCGCCGGCTGCAGGCCGCCGCGAAGAAGAAGGGCGCACCGCTGCGGGTCAGCATCAACACCACCGTCGCCGAGCAGAGCCTCGACACGCTCGAGCAGATGGTCGACGTCGCCGAGGAGCTGGGCGTCGACGCCATCGGGCTCAATCACCTGATGTTCGCCACCGCCGCCGAGCGCGACGAAACGCTGCGGATCATCGGCGAGACCGACCCGAAGATCATCTCGACCTACATCACCGAGGATCCGGGCGTCGATCCGACGCGGGTCCGCGAGAAGGTCGCGCGGCTGCAACAGGCCTGCGCCCGCAAGGGCGTGCTGTTCGACTACCGCCCCAAGGTCCACCCGCCGCTCATCGATCCCTATTACACTCCGGGCACTCCCCTCGCCGGCCGCTGCCTCTACCCGTTCATCAACGCGCGGGTGTCGTTCAGCGGCAAGGCGTTCTTCTGCCCGTTCATCCGCGTCGAGGTCGGCGACCTGACGACCCAGACGCTGGGCGAGGTGTGGAACAGCGAGAAGTACGTCGACCTGCGCAAGAAGCTGCTCGACCACGAGCTGTTCCCCGTCTGCCGCCGCTGCTGCAAGGTGGAGTTGAGCGCGCCGCCGACACTGCCGGCCACCAAACCCGCCAAGGTGCTGCCGGCCCTGGCGCCCCCCGAGGCGCTCGCCCCGGCCGAGCCCTGACGCCAGACTTATGCGCACGCTGTTGATCAACCCGCCGCCAGTGAACGGCATCGCGTTCACCCGGCAGGGCCGTTGCCAGGAACGCGAGGAAGTGCTCGGCACGACCAAGCCGCCGTACTCCTTGCTGGTCTGCGCCTCGCTCTTCCGCGAGCGCAACCTGCCGTTCCGGCTCGTCGATCAGACGGCGGCGAAGCTCTCGACGCCGGCGGTGATCGCGCAGCTCGAAGCGGACGGCTTCCGGCCCGAGCTGATCGTCTTCCCGAGCACCACGCCGACGCTCGATCCCGACGTCGAGGCGATGGCGCGCCTGAAGGCGCACTTCGGCGCCGCGCTGGTGTCGTTCGGGCCGCACGCGTCCACGGTGCCGGCGGTGTCGATGGCGCGGGAGCCGCAGGTCGACGCGATGATCGTCGGCGAGCCCGAAGACGCCATCGTGGCGCTGGCGTCGGGCGCGGCGTTCACGCCGGAGCTGCTGGCGTCGGTGCCGGCCCTGACCTGGCGCCGAGGCAGCGATATCGTCCCGAACGCCGCCAAGGGCACGTTCGCCGGCTTCCTGACCATGCCGTTCCCGGCCTGGGATCTCGTGCCGCTGTCGCACTACACGCTGCCGCTCGAGGGCAAGCCGTACATCATCGTCGAGACCAGCCGCGGCTGCCCCTACGCGTGCGACTTCTGCGTCGCGCCGATCCACCAGGGCCACAAGTTCCGCGAGCGCGACCCGAAGGTGATCGTCGACGAAATCGAACGGGCCAAACGCGAGCTCGGCGTGTCGCACTTCTATCTGTGGGGCGACACGGTCACGCTGAACGCCAAGTCGTTCTCGCGGTTCTGCGACGAGCTGATCGCGCGCAACCTCGGCGTCCACTGGTTCGGCAACGCCCGCGCCGACAACCTCACCGATCCCGCCTTCGTCGATCGCCTGCGCAAGTCGGGCTGCTGGATGCTGGCGATGGGCATCGAGTCGGCGTCCCCGGAGACGCGCAAGGACATGGTCAAGCGGCTCGAGGAGGAGAAGGTCCGCGCCGCCTTCACCAACCTCCGCGCGGCCAGGATCAAGTCGTTCGCGTTCTTCATCTTCGGCTACCCGGGCGAGACGCCCAAGGCACTCGAGCAGACGACCAACTACGCGATCGACCTCGATCCCGACTTCGCCAACTTCTATCCGGCCGTGCCTTACCCCGGCACCGAGCTCTACGAGAAGGCGAAGCGCGACGGCCTGCTCGCCAGCGAGGACTGGTCGCGGATGGAGTACCTGGTACTACCTGCTGCGCGGCAACGGCCTCGACGAGGACGTCGTGATGAAGGCGATCAACCGGGCCAAGCGCCGCTTCTTCCTGCGGCCGCGCTACGTGGCGCGCCACGCCGGCGACATCGCCCGCCTCGTCACCACGAAGTGGCGCGTCGTCGGCGAGATCGTGCCGCGGCTGATCTTCGGTGCGACGACGCCGCCGCCGGCCGCGACCGCCCGCGACCGCGTCGCCGCCACCGCCGACTGACGTTCCCCCTCCCGGTGAATACGCGAAGTCCCCTGGAAGCGCGAGGACTTGCACGAGTCCTGGAGCGCGGCGCCCGGATGGCAAGGCGCGAAGAGCAAGCTTATTGGACATAAGCGCGCGATGAGCAACGCAGCCAGCCGGGATGCCCCGCCCGGGAATCGTGTGAGTCCTCGCGCTTCCCGGGGACTGCTCCGCGGGGTCTTCTGGACGCTGTTCGCGGTGTGCGTCGCGCTGCGGTTGCCATCCCTGCAGCAGCCGGCCGGCGCCGACCAGGCCCTCTACGGCTACGTCGGCCAGCGCATCCTGCACGGCGAGCTGCCGTACCGCGACGCCTGGGATCAGAAGCCGCCGGGAATCCACGCGACCTACGCCGTGCTGTGGGCCATCTGGCCTGACGAGCGCGTCGTGCCCGCCGCCGATCTGGTCGTCGCGGTCGCGACCGCCCTGCTGCTCCTCGCCCTCGGGCGGCGCATCGGACCACCAGGCGCGGGGGAACTCGCCGCGCTGGTGTTCCTGTTCCTTGGCGACCCGGCGTGGGGCCGGCTCGGAGGCGTGCGCGCGCGGGGCCAGTGCGAGGTCTTCATCGGCCTGGTGTCGACGGCCGGCCTGCTCCTGCTCCACCGGGCGCTCGACGCCGGGACGAAACGCGTCCAGGCGCTGGGCTTCGCGGCCGGGGCGCTGTTCGGGTGCGCCTTCGTCTACAAGTACAACGCCGGCGCGGTGCTCATCGCCGCGATGCTGGCGGCGCTGTGGTGGTGGCGGCGCGACGAGGCGTCCACGCTGCTGGCCCGCGTGCGTGGGCTGCTGCCCGCCGGCGTCGCGGTGGCGTCGGGCTTCGTCACGGTCGTCGCCTCGATGCTGGCGATCTTCGCGATCGCCGGCGCCTTCGACGACCTGTATCACGCGACCATCAGCTACAACGTCTTCTACTCGGGCGAGACCTACGCCAGCCGGTTCGCGATGCTCGGCTACCTGCTGCGCTTCCCGATCGAGCGCGCGCGGGTCGATGGCCTGTGGTTCGTCGGCGGCCTCGGCTGCGCGGTGATCCTCGTGACCGCGCTGATGCGGCGGACGCGAGCCGGGACGCCGGACCTCGCGCCGGTGCTGTGGGTGGCGGCCGCGTGCCTCTCGATCGCCGTCAACGGCAGCCGCGGCCTGCCGCAGTACTTCCTGCAGGCGGCGCCGGCGCTCGCCCTCGCCTTCGGCGTCGCCGCGGCGTGGGCCTGGCCGCGCCTTCGCCCCGTGGCGCGCGGCCTCGCCGTGGTCGCGATCGCCGTCGCCGTCCAGCGCGTCGTCAACGTCGACAAGATCGTCGACTACCTGCAGTGGGACGCGAGTGCCTGGGCAGGATCGCGCTCGCGCGAGGACTATCTGGCGCGCTTCGGCGGCCGCGACACCGGCGACAAGTACTCGGCGCTCGCCGTCCGCGAGCTGGGCCAGGTGATCGCCGAGCGCGTGCCGGCGAACGAGACCGTGCTCGTGCTGGGCTTTTCGCCGGGCGCGCTGCTCCAGTCGGAGCGCCGCAGCGCGACGCGCTTCTTCTGGAGCCGGCCGCTGATCGTCGGCTTCGGCGAGGGCTGGCCCGGCTACGGCGTCGCCGGCCTGCTCGCCGAGCTCGAGGCCCGCAAGCCGGCCCTCGTCGTCCTGCAGCGGCGCGACTGGGATCCCGACACGATCGACTCGTTCACCTGGTTCTCGCGCCAGCCGCGCCTCGTCGGCTGGCTCGGCCGCGATTACCAGCCGGCCGGCGAGCTCGGCAACTTCGTGCTGTGGCGGCGCGCGCCGAAGGAGTTCCTGGCGCACGTCGGCGAGTGACCGACGAAACACGCCGGAACCCCGCACCAGGGTCAGGTGACTAACATGACGAGGGCAGCCCCATGTGCTCCAGCATCGGACGGTCGTGGAACCTGCCCGTGGCCGCCACCGGTCTCGTGGTGCTCGCCCTCGCCATCGCCTTGCGGCCGCCGCCCGCGCTGGTACCAGCCTGAGCCGTCGTGGAACACATGATGCGCCGGACCCCGACGCGGTTATACTAAAGGTATGAAGACCGCGGTGTCCCTGCCGGATGACGTGTTTCACGGCGCCGAGCGGTTTGCCAGACGCGTTCGCAAGACGCGAAGTCAGCTGTACGCCGAAGCCATCGCTGAGTACCCTCGCACGGCATGCGCCAGACGAAGTCACCGAGGACATGAACGCCGTCGTCGACCGCGTCGGCGCCGCGGCGCCCGACGCATTCGGTCGAGCTGCGGCACGACGCTCCCTCGAGCGCGTCGAGTGGTGAACATCGCTCAGGGCGATGTGTGGTGGGCGGAGCTCGGAGAACCGACAGGCTCCGGCCCAGGTTTCCGGCGTCCCGTCGTAGTCGTACAAGGCAACAGCCTGAATCGCAGCCGCCTGGCAACCGTCGTCTGCGTGCCGCTCACGAGCAACCTCGCGTGGGCCGACGCTCCCGGAAACGTCCTGCTCCGGGCGAAGTCGACCGGGCTGACGAAGGACTCGGTCGCGAACGCCTCGTTGATCGTCACCCTGGATCGGTCGGTCCTGACGGACTACGTCGGCAGGCTTTCCGCCAAGCCGATCGTCCAGATTCTCCACGGCATCGACGTGATCCTGGGCCGTTAGGCATGCACCAGGCGGCTGACGCGGCACCGCGGCGCCCAGGCGCTGGAATGCTCGACGTGGTCCGCGTCCCCGCCGCGTCCACCACCAGCGCGCTCGCCGCGATCACACGACGGGCGATCGGCCGGCGGCGCCGCGCGAGCTGGAGCGCGAGGCTGGAAGCCACGATCGCCGCCTATCGCGGATCGTGGTCGACGATGCCGGCGATGGGCATCGTGCGCTGGCGCAACGTCGGTGAGGCGCTGAGCCCGGTCAGGACCGATGGCCTGACGCCGCGGTTCGTGCGCTACGACAGCGGCGGCCACGCCATCGACGCGATGTGGCTCGATCCACCAGACGCCGGCGATCGCGTCCTCCTCTACTTCCACGGCGGCGGCTTCTGCTTCGGCTCGTTCCGCACCCACGGCGTCCTCGTCGGCGCGCTGGCGCGGGCGATGCGGGCGCGCGCGTTCGCCCCTGAGTACCGTCTCGCACCCGAGCACGCCGCGCCCGCGGCTCACGACGATGCCCTCGCCGCATACGAGCATGTGCTGTCGCTGGGCATCGAGCCTTCGCGCATCGTCCTGGCTGGCGATTCGGCTGGCGGCACGCTGGTGCTGAGCACGCTGATCGCGCTGCGCGAGTGCGGCCGGTCGCTGCCGGCGGCGGGCATCGCGATCTCGCCGTGGGTCGACCTCTCGTGCTCCGGCGAGAGCTTCCGAACGAATGATCCGTTCGACTTCGTCGGTGAGACGCACTGCCGGCTGGCGGCGGCGAGCTACCTGGCCGGCGCCGATCCGCGGCGGCCGGACATCTCGCCGCTGTTCGCCGACCTGCGCGGCCTGCCGCCGCTGCTGATTCAGGCCGGCGCCGCCGAGGTCCTCGTGGACCAGATTCGCGCCTTCGCCAATCGCGGGCGCGAGGCCGGCGTGGACGTCACGCTCTCGGCCTACGTCGACATGGTGCACGTCTGGCACCTGATGCGCGACGCCACGCCAAACGGCCAGCGCGCCATCGACGAAGCCGGCGCCTTCGCCCGGGCACATGTCGTCTGACGCCGTCGTCCGCGTCTCGCTGAGCGACGAGCTCGACCCGCGCGATCGGACCGCGATCCGGGCGCTGCTCGACACCGCCTTCGCAGGCGACTTCAGCGACGACGACTGGGCGCACGCGCTCGGCGGCACGCACGCGATCGTCGAAGACGACGGCGCCGTCGTCGCGCATGCCTCCGTGGTGCCGCGCGTGCTCGACATCGGCACGCACCGCGTGCGCGCCGGCTACATCGAAGCGGTCGGTGTGCTGCCGACGCGGCACGGCACAGGGCTCGGCACCGCGGTCATGCGCGCGCTCGCCGAGGTCATCGCGCGTGAGTTCGAGCTGGGCGCGCTCTCGACCGGCGAATGGCGCTTCTACAAGGGCCTCGGGTGGGAGCGCTGGCGAGGGCCGACGTGGGTGCGTCATCCACACGGCCGGCTCGAACGCTCGCCTGACGATGACGACAGCCTGATGATCCTGCGCACGCCGACCTCCCCGCCCATCGACCTGTTCGCGCCGCTGACCTGCGATGCGCGTCCGGGCGATGCCTGGTAGTGGACCGACCCTGTCGCGGCAAGCTCGTGCTCTGAGCACCGCTGGGCCGCCTCGCCGTTTATAGAATGGCGCCATGAGCTCGTACACCGCCATCGTCACATGGGAGCGCGAAGGCGCCGTCTTCTCGGACAGCCGCTACAGTCGTGCGCATCGCTGGACGTTCGACGGCGGCATCACGGTGGTGGCCTCCTCGTCGCCGCACGTCGTGCCGGTGCCGATGTCGCAGCCAGAGGCAGTCGATCCCGAGGAGGCCTTCGTGGCGTCGCTCTCGAGCTGTCACATGCTGACGTTCCTCTGGATCGCGGCCCGACGCGGCTTCGTCGTCGAGAACTATCACGACGAGGCGGTCGGTGAACTGAGCAGGGATGCCGGTGGCCAGCTGGCGATGACATCGGTGGTGCTCCGTCCGAGGGTGACGTTCGCGGGCGACCGCACTCCGGAAGCCGAGGCCCACGAGGCGATGCACCACGAGGCGCACGACCAGTGCTTCATTGCGAGGTCGGTGAAGACGGACGTACGCTGCGAGCCGGTCGCGGTGGCGGCTGACCGCGGCTGACGGAGGCCGACGATGCAAACCGCGAAGCCCCCTGCCGGGGGCTGGCATTCGGTGCTGCTCGTGTGGCTCGCCTTCCTGACCGTCGTGGCCGACGGCGTCGTCCAGCGGCTCTCCAGGGCGTACGGCAGCAACACCTCGGACACGGCCACCGCGCCCGATCTTCGGGCATACTCAGCCCTGTGAACCAGGCCTCGCGCGGCTTCGATCCGTCGACCATCACCCGCCCCGACGAGCGGCTGATGAAGTACTACGTGATCGTCTCGATCCTGACCCTCGTCGCCTTCCCGATCACGCTGACCGCGCTCTGGATCCAGTTCCGGACGATGCGCTACCGCTTCGACGACGAAGGCGTCTGGCGGGCGCAGGGCCTCCTGTGGCGCCGTGAGGTCAACGTCGCCTACCGGCGGATCCAGGACATCCACCTGACCAGCGGCCTGCTCCAGCGCTGGATGGGCCTCGCGACGGTGAGCATCCAGACCGCCGCGGGCTCGGCCAACCCCGAGGTCACGATCGACGGCGTCCTCGAAGCGGAGGCGCTGCGCGACTTCCTCTACACGAAGATGCGCGGCGTCCGCGACCACGCGCATGGCGGCGCCACCACGCCGCTCGCCGCTGCGGCCGTCGACGCGGGCGGTGCAGCGGACGAGGCGCTCGCGCTGCTCACCGAGATCCGCGATGGCCTGCGCCGGCTCGAGGCCCGCCTCGGCGGACCGGGAGCGAGCGCGTGAGCCACCAGGTGGATGCGGCCTCGGCGTGGATCTATCGCGGCGTCTGGGCGAGCGTCGTCGGGTTCTTCAAGGTGCCCGAGGAGCCGTCGACGCTGCCGGCGGCCGGCGAGCCGGTGCGGTCGCTGCGTCCATCGCCCGGCTACCTGCGGTATCTCAAGTTCCTGTTCTGGGTCGCGCTGATTCCGGGCGACATCCTGCCGGTCGTCGGCTGGATCGCGGTGTCGCTCGCCGTCCCGGTGCTCGGCGTGGTGCTGGCGGTGCCCTTCCTCGCGCTCATGGTCCTGCCCGACGTCTTCGCCTACGTCGGCATCCATCTGCGCTATGACACGACGTGGTACGTGCTCACCGACCGCAGCCTGCGCATCCGGCGCGGCATCATGACCATCCACGAGACCACGATCAGCTTCGAGAACGTCCAGAACGTCGAGGTCACGCAGGGGCCGCTGCAGCGCTACTTCGGCATCGCCGACGTCCTGGTGACGACCGCCGGCGGCGGTGTGGCCTCGCACGGCAAGGGCCAGACGTCGTCGCTCGGCGCGCACAAGGGCATCCTGCAGGGACTCGACGACGCTGAGGCGGTTCGCAACCAGATTCTCGCCAGCGTCGACCGGACGCGATCGGCGGGGCTCGGCGACGAGCATCAGAAACACCTGCTCCCGGCGGCAGCGGCCGGGTCCGGCCTCTCCGAGCGGCACGTGAGCGTGCTGCGCGAGATTCGCGACAGCGTCCGCCGCCTCGGGACCGGGCTGGAACGGACATCGTGATCACCAGGCGCGCGTTCGTGTCGTCGCTCGGGGTCGCCGGAGCCGGGGCGCAGCTCGAGGCGCGCCAGCCGGGGACGCGCCGCCAGACGGCGGAGCCGCCGGCACGAATCGTCGCCGGCGATGCCCATGCGGTTGCCTTCCAGATCGCGCGGCGCCCAGAGACGCGCTCCCCCGGCGCGTGATGCACCCCTCGATCCCCGGACTGGTCGCCGCGCCGATCGGCCACGTCTTCTTCCGACAATCGTGATGGGTGGTGCTGCGCGTCGCGCTTGCCACGCGTGACGGCGAGGCCAGACAATCCAGGGTTCATGGACACCTTGGCCTCTCGATGGATCGCCCTGTCACCCTACCTGCTCAGCGTGCTGCGGATCATGGCGGCGTTCGTCTTCTTCGAGTACCGGGACGGGCAAGCTGCTGGGGTGGCCAGGCCCCCTCATGCCCGGCGGCGGCACGGCGCCGCTGATGACGCAGGCCGGCATCGCCGGGCTGCTGGAAATGGTCGGCGGCGGCCTGCTGCTGGTCGGCCTGTTCACGCGCCCGGTCGCCTTCCTGCTCTCGGGCGAAATGGCGTTCGCCTACTTCATCGGACACGCCGGCAAGGGCTTCTGGCCGATGTTGAACGGCGGCGCGGAGGCCGTGACCTTCTGCTTCCTGTGGCTCTACATCTCCGCCGCCGGTGGCGGCCCGTGGAGCTTCGACGCGGCAGTGAAGCGCAGGCCCTCCGTCGCCCTCTGACGCGATCCATGACGCTCTTCGACGCGTTCCGATTCACCGACCCCACGGCGTGGACGGCGGACCGAAACGTCGTTCGGCGACCTGGATCAGGCGATCTGACCGGAGCCCGCTGTCATACCGGCGCTTCGTGTCCGACATGCCAACAGGGCGCAAGGATCGCCTTGCTCTTGTGTAAAGAGGATCCGGACGACTATTTATGAGCCTCATCACCGATTTCCGCTATGCCTTCCGGTCGCTGGCCAGAGTCAAGGGACTGGCCATCACGGTGATCGTCACCCTGGCGCTCGGCATCGGCGCCAACGCCGCGATCTTCAGCGTCGTCCGGGGCGTGCTGCTGCGGCCGCTCGTCAACCGCGACGAGGATCGGCTGATCTACATCCGCCAGAGCGCCCAGGGCATCGGCAGCCGAGAACGCCGAGTTCTCGGTCCCGGAGATCCAGCGACCTGCGGGCGCGCGTCAAGACGCTGACCGCCTTCGGCGATTTCTCCACGATCGACTTCACGATGGTCGGCCTCGGCGAGCCGCGCGTCGTGCGCGCCGGCGTCGTCGGCGGCTCGTACTTCGAGGTCATGGGCCTGCGGCCGGTGCTGCGGCCGCCTGCTCGGACCGACCGACGACGGCCCGAAGGCCGGCGGGCGCCGCGGTGCTGACACATCGGTTCTGGACCACCGCGCTTGCACGAGCGACCCGATCGGTGATCGGCAAGACGGTGCGGCTCGGCGAACGGTCGGCGACGATCGTCGGCGTCCTCGAGCCGTCGGTGCCCTATCCGGCGGAAACCGAGATCATCGCCAACGTCGTCACGAGCCCGCACCATCTCGACGGCGACGATGGTGACGGCCGCGTGCACCGGATGACCGAGCTGTTCGGCCGGCTCGCGCCTGGCGCCGACCTCGAGGCGGCGCGCGCCGAGCTGCGCGCGGTGCACGCCGCGATGCGTCAAGGAGCATCCCGAGGCGTATCCGCAGAAGGCCGACTTCCGCATCGACGCCGTGCAGCTGCGCGATCAGATCACGTCGCCGGCGCGAACGGTGCTGCTGGTGCTGCTCGCCGCGTCGGCGCTGGTCTTCGTCATCGCGTGCTCGAACGTCGCCAACCTGATCCTGGCGCGATCGGTGCGGCGCGAAGGCGAGCTGGCGATTCGCGCGGCGCTCGGCGCCAGCGCCGGCGCGCTGCGCCGGACGCTGCTGGCCGAGAGCCTGCTGCTGTGCGGCGCCGGCGCGATCCTCGGCGTCGCTGATCGCGCGGCCGATGGTGGCGGTCCTGGCGCGCTACGCGGCGCGCTTCTCGGTCCGCGCGCTGGACCTCACCGTCGATGCGAGCCTGCTGTGGGTCGGCGTCGGGCCTGGCGCTCGTGGCGGCGGTGCTGCTGGCGTTCGTGCCGCGCCTGCCGTCCGCCGAGGCGTCGAGCGGACTCGGCCTGTCGAACGGCAGCGTCCGGATCACGTCCGGCACCAACCGGCGGCTGCGGCTGTTCGCCGTCACGCAGATCGCCGCGTCGTTCGTGCTGCTGGCCGGCGCCGGCATGCTGCTGACGACGCTGTTCGCGCTGCAGGCCGCGCGCACGACGGCTTCAACACGCGCAACGTGCTGGCGCTGCACGTGCCGGTCATGTCGTACGGCCGCACGCCGGACCAGGTCGCCGGCTTCTACAAGGAAGCGATGCGGCGCATCGCCGAGCTGCCCGGCGTCGAGCACGTCGCGGTCGGCACGCTCGTGCCGTGGCGCGAGGCCGGCGGCTTCGGTCCCGGCTTCCAGTTCACCGTCGAGGGATACGTCCGAAGGCGGACGGCGAAGAGGATCCGCGCGCGCGGTTCCGCACGGTGTCGCCGGGGTTCTTCGCCGCGCTCGGCGTGCCGATCATCGCCGGCCGCGACTTCAACGACGCGCGATCGCGCGCGACAGCGAGAAGGTCGTCATCGTCAGCCAGAGCCTGGCGCAGCGGCTGTTCCCGAATCAGGATGCCGTCAATCGCCGGCTGATCTGGACCGATCCGGTGATGAAGTTCATCGACGTGAGCACCGAGCCGCGGCGGATCGTCGGCGTCGTCGCCGACATCGACGACGAGAACGTCGTGCCCGGGCCGGCGATGATCGTCTATCACCCGCTCGGACAGGAGATCGGCGGCGGCCGCCTGTTCGTCCACGCGCGGACCGATCCGTATCGCGCTGGTGCCGCCGATCACGCGCATCATCCGCGAGCTGTCGGCGGAGCAGCCGGTGGAGCAGGCGGCGACGCTCGAGGACGTGCGGGCGGAGGTGCTGGCGCCGAACCGGCTGAACGCGCTGGTCTTCGGCGGGTTCGCCGGCGTGGCGCTGACGATCGCCGTCGTCGGCGTCGCCGGCGTGCTGGCGTTCTCGGTGAGCGCGCGGACGCGCGAGTTCGGCATCCGCCTCGCGATCGGCTCGGAGCCGCGCCACCTGCTGACCGGCGTGCTCGGCGAAGGCGCGGTGATTGCCGGCGCCGGCATCGTGGCCGGCGTCGTCGGCGGGTTCGTGCTGGCGCGGGTCGTCGGCGGCTACATCCAGGACGTGCGCATGCCGGGAGTCCTGCCCGATCTTCGGCGCCGCGATGATGCTCGTCGCCGCCGCGATCCTGGCGTCGCTGATGCCGGCCGCGCGCGCGTCGCGCGTCGACGTGATGCAGGCGCTGCGCTCCGACTAGCGCACCGGCACGGATCGTCTCGGAGGCCCGCCCCGGCTCAGCCGTGCATGTAGACTTGCCGGACATGCACCTGGCCACGACGGACTCCGCGGCGGGCCCGCGACAGGCGGCCCTCGACGCCGGCCAACGCGCCTACCGGCTCACCGCCATCGATGCCATCCGAGGACTCGCGATCGTCCTCATGGCCCTCGATCACGCCAGGGATTTCTTCCTGTTGGGCACCGACGTCGATCCGTTGGTGAACGCCGACGTATCGGTCGTCATTTTCGCGACCCGCTGGATCACGCATTTCTGCGCGCCCGTATTCGTGCTGCTGGCCGGCACCAGCGCCGGCCTGATGGCCACTAGGAAGAGTCGAGGCGAGCTGGCCCGCTTCCTGTTTACGCGCGGCGCGTGGCTCATCGTCGTCGAGATCTCCGTCGTCGCCACCGCCTGGACCTTCGCGCCTCGCGGCATCGCGCAAATCGGCGGGCTGACCTGGACCTCCCTGCAGGTGATCTGGGCCATCGGCGCCAGCATGGTGGCCCTCGCCGCCCTGCAGTGGCTTGGACGGCCTGCCTGTCTCGCGCTGGGTGTGGCGGTGGTGGCGGCGCACAACTTGCTCGATCCGATCTGGCCGGCGAGCCAGTTGCTGGACCGGCAGTGGCCGGTCTGGGTCGGCCTGCACTCGCCGATGGCGGTGCCCGCCGGCCCGTTCCTGTTCCTCTTCAGGTATCCCATGCTGCCGTGGCTCGGCGTGATGTTGCTGGGCTTCGGCACGGCCAGCGTCTTCGAACGCGTCCCGGCGCGCCGGAACACCATCCTGCTGGCTGCGGGCGCGGGCGTCACCGCCGGTTTCTGTCTCCTCCGCGCGTGGGGAGTCTATGGCGATCCGAATCCATGGCAGCAGCAGCCGGCCGGGACCGTGGCCACGGTGTTCGACTTCCTGAACATGACGAAGTACCCGCCGAGCCTGCTGTTCCTGATGATGACCCTGGGGCCGGCCGCCATGCTCTGCGCGGTCGCCGACAGGATCTCCGGTGGCATCCCGGGCATGGTGAAGGACGCCTTGATCACGTTCGGCCGTGCCCCGTTCGCGTTCTACGTCGCGCACCTGTACCTTCTTCACCTGGCCAGCGTGCTGCTGGGTGTGTTCCAGGGTTTCAGCCTGGACCAGATGATGACGTCGAGCCGCTTTTATCCACGAGGTTTCGGCGTCGGCCTGCCGGCCGTCTATCTGGTGTGGGCCTTCGCAGTGGCGTTGCTCTATCCGCTCTGCCGCTGGGTCGCGGCGGTGAAGGCGCGTCGCCGCGATTGGTGGCTGAGCTATGTCTGATCCACCGCGCGGCGGGCGTCGAGGTGCGCGAGCAGCAGCGCGTTGACCCGATCCGCGTGCTGGATCGGGAGGGCATGGCTGGCGTCCTCGTCCTCGACGTAGCGCGCCCCGGGGATCCCGGCGGCGATCGCCCGGCCGAACGCCGGCGGAGCGATCGGATCGTGCCGGCCGCTGCCACGAGCGTCGGCACGCCTGCGAGCGACGGCAGGCGCGGCGTCACGTCGTAGCGGCCCATCACCTTCAGCTGCTCCCAGACGATCGGCGGCGCTTCGCCGAGATCGCGCCCGAAGAGCAGGTTCAGCTGCTCCGCAAGCGCCGCGCGATCGACCTGGTGCAGGTAATCGTCGGGGAACAACATCCGCTGCATCGCCAGGCGGCGCATGCGCCGGGTGCCGATCCGCGTCGGCAGGCCGAGGGCGATCATCCGGACCGACGGCCGGGTCGGCCCGGCACCGTCGGCGAACATACACAGCAGCGAGAGGGTGAGCGCGCGCGCCGGCGCGCCCAGTGCGACTGCCAGGGCGATCAGCCCGCCCATGGAGTGCCCGACGACATGACAGCGATCGATCCCCTCGGCGTCGAGAATGGCGGCCGCATCCGCGGCCATGCGTTCGATCGACAGCGGGCCGGCGCCGCGCGGCATGGCCCCACGCCGCGGTTGTCGAACGTCAGCACGCGATACCGCTGCGCCAGGGCCTCGACCTGCGGGCGCCAGCCGTCGCCGGCGACGCCGACGCCCTGGATGCAGAGCACGGCCGGGCCGCTGCCGACGGAACGATAGGCGAGCGCGACGTCGTCGATGACAAGCGAACGGACTGGAGCGGTCATGACGGACGGAAGCGGACGTAGCGCTGCGCAGCCGGGCGCCCGTGCCGATATCGCATCAGATCCCGGAGTTGCCAGAGGTAGCCGGTCGCCTCCCGCCAGGACATCTTGCTCTCGCCCGCCGCACGGTCGCTGAACTCGTAGGGCACCTCGACGACCGATTCGACGCGGCCGCGGACGAGCAGCTCGAGGCAAATCTTGAAACCCCCGGCGGCGATCTTCACGCCCTCGACGGCGTGGCGCCGCACCAGGAAATAGCCGGAGGTCGCGTCCCGCGCCGGCGTAATCGGCCGCGCCAGCAGGCACGCGAAGCGCGACATCGCGCGCCTGATCAGCGGCCAGTTGCGGACGCCGCCACCGGGGACGTAGCGCGAGCCGATGGCCATGTCCACGCCTGTCCCGGTCGGCCCGGCGCCCTCGAGCGCCGCAAGCAGGCGCGGCAGCGCCTCTGGCGGATGGCTCAGATCGGCGTCCATGACGCCGAGGATCTCGCCCCTGGCGGCCGCGAAGCCGTCGATGACCGCGGTGCCCAGCCCCAGCTTGCCCGGCCGGTGCACGACGCGGATGCGATGCCGCGTCGCCAGATCGTCGGCCAGCGCGCCAGTGCCGTCCGGCAAACCATCGTCGACGATCACCAGCTCGCCGTCGATGCCGTGCGTGGCGAACACCTGGAAGACCGTCTCGACCAGCTCACCAAGGCGGGTGCGCTCGTTGTAGGTGGGCACGACGATGGAGAGCCGCACGCGCCAACTATACTTGGCAGCCGTGACCGCCGAGCCCGCTTCCGCCGCGCCGGGGCGCCAATCGCCCTCGCGACGCTGGGGTGTGTGGCTGGCGATCGCCGTCCTCGCCGCGCTCCTGCGCGGGCTCTACCCCACCGCCGATCCGCCCTGGCGCGCCACCGTCGGCGTCGTCTGGCACGACGAGGGCGCCTGGACGCACAACGCGCGCAATCGCGCGCTGTGGGGCGAGTGGCGCACGGACGCGTGGAACCCGATGTTCGTCGCGCCGGTCTTCACCGGCCTCGAATACGCCGCCTTCGCCACCTTCGGCGTCGGCACCTGGCAGGCGCGGCTCGTGCCGATGAGCTCGGCGTGCTCGCGGTCGTCGCGCTCGGCTGCGGCGTGGCGCGGATCGGCGGACGGCGCGCCGGCATCGCCGCCGGGGTCCTGCTCGCCACCAACTACGTCTGCGTGATGTACGACCGCGCCGCGATCATGGAAGGGCCGATGGCCGCGGCCATCGTCGTCGGCTGGTGGGCGTTCGCGCGCAGCGCCCGACCTGGGGCGCCGTCGCGGGCGCCGCGGCGATCCTCGCGTATTTCTCAAAGCCGCGGCGATGTTCTTCGTCGGCGCTCGGACTCGCCGCGCTCGTGGTCGCGCTGCCCGGTCTCGCCGGCGAGCGCGTCGGCGATCGGGGCCGCGCCGCGGGCCTGTGGACGCTCGCCGGCCTGACCGTCGCCGGCGTGATCGCGCTGGCGCTCTTCGTCATGCCGGGGTGGAGCGAGTACCGCTTCTACAACTGGCAGATGTCGGTCACGCGCAAGCCGTCCTACGACGCGCGTCGCTGCTCGACCGCATCACGTGGTTCCCGGTGCTGCACGACGTGCTCTCGCGCATGTGGTTCGTCGTCGCGCTCGGGTTGATCGCGTTCGTCGCGCGCGCGCTGGACTGGTTCCGGCGCCCGCCGGCCGAGCGGCTCCTCGTGCTCTGGGTCGGCGTGGGCGTCCTCGAGCTGCTGCTGCACGACGTCGGCAACGAGCGCCGCTTCGTGTTCCTGATCCCGGCGTTCATGGCGCTGGCGGCGCTGGCGATCGCCTCCGATCGCGCCATCGTGCCGGACTGGCTGGCCCGCTGCGCGGCTGGCGGCGCCTGCTCTTCGTCCCGCTGGCGCTCTACGCCGCCTACGTCGCGTCGGGCTCGCTGGTCCGCCTCGCCTTTCTCTACGAAGTGCGTCCGGAGGTCCGGGGCGGGGCCCTGCTGGCGCTGGCCGCGGCCGCCGCGGTCTGGGTTTTCCGGCGGCGGCTGACCGCGGCGGCCCGGCAGCCGTGGACGCCGGCGGCAGCGGTGGTCGTGGTTGCCATCCTGTCCGCCGGCAGCGTCGCCCAGTTCATCCAATTCGCCGCCGGCCGCAGCTATGAGAACGTCGAGGCGTCGCGCGAGCTGGGCCGGCGCCTGCCGCCGGGGACGCTGGTCCACGGCAAGCTGGCCAACGGGCTGGCGCTCGAGAATCGCATCAGGCCGATTTTCGTGGGCCGGAAGTTCGGCAACTACGAGGACCGCCTCAGGCGAAACGATGTACCATAGGTCCTGACGTACGTGGCCCCGCGGACGGGATACGGGGCCGGTCATCCTGGACGTGCTCGAGAACTATCCCGAACGCCGCACGGTCTGGACGTTCGACGTGGCCGAAACCCGTCGGCCGACCGCGCGGCGCTGATGGTCAAGGGACCGCCCGCCGCCCCGGTCTCCTCAAGTCAAGCTCCGTGAGACGATCGAATCAGCCGCCATCAAGGCCCACGCCAACCGGCGCTTCCGCTCCGAATACGACTACGCGCTCTTCGAGTACTACCGCAGCGCCAAGGTCTTCGCGTTCCTCGACCAGTCCGGTGTGAGCCTCGAGGGCCGGGTGCTCGACATGGGCTGCGGCGGCGGCGGGATGCCGCTGTCGTTCGCCGAGGAAAGCACATCGGTAGTCGCCATCGACCTCGTCGATCGCTTCCGCGACGCCGGCACCAGGCTCGCCGGCGAGAAGAAGCTCTCCAACCTCGAGTTCCTGCAAGCCGACGGGACGCGCCTGCCGTTCGCGAAGGCGGCTTCGACGGCGTGCTGTCGCACGCGGTGATCGAGCACGTCGCCGACGCGGAGGCCTATCTGGCGCAGGCCGCCGCGTGCTGAAGCCGGGCGGCTGGATGTATCTGTCGACGGCGCCGTATCTGTCGTTCGCCGGCGCGCACCTGCCGCGGCTGAAGGTGCCGATTCCGCTGCACCTGCTGCTCGGCCGGCGCATCTCGTTCACCATTTTCCGGGCGCTGTCGCGTCACGCGGCCTGGACGCTGCGCGAGCAGGTCGGCGCAGAATTCGTTCATCAAGCTGGCGCGGCAGGGCGTGGCAAGCCCGACGACCTGCTCGAGCTGGTCCGCGTCCAGCGCCTGCGCGGCCAGATCGCCCGCGCCGGCTTCACCGTCAACCGCGAACAGCTGCACCTGACCGGCACATTCCGCCGTCTTCCGGGCCCCATTCCTGCCTTTTTGCGCGAGAGCGCGCTGACGCAGGACATGGTCATTGGTAACATGGAGTACCGTCCTCCGTTAGTTCCGCAAACCCCGATGGTGATCGACCGGTTCAGGTACGAGGATCGCGAGGCGATCGAAGCGCTCTACCGGCGCGTGTTCGGCCCGGACGCGGCCGAAGCGAGCCGGCTGCGCTGGGACTGGCAGTACCACCTCAACCCGCAGAACCCGGGCACCGATCCGCTGATCTGGATCGCGCGCGAAGGGCCGTCCATCATCGGCCAGTACACGACCATGCCGGTCGCGCTCTCAGTCAAGGGCCAGAACGTCGTCGGCTCGTGGGGCATGGACGTCATGGTCGCGCCCGAGCGGCAGCGCCAGGGCCTCGGCGAGCTGCTCTTCAGCACCTGGGATCGCCATGTCGGCGCCTCGCTCGGCCTCGGCCTGTCGCCGTCCTCACACCGCCTCTTCCAGAAACTGCGCTGGCCCGAGGTCGGGCCGGTGCCGTACCTGGTGAAGCCGCTGACGCGCCGCGCCTTGCGCCGCGCCGAGTGGCCGATGGTGCTGAACCGGCTGGTGTCGGCGGTGACGCTGCCGTACGTGAAGTTCGTGGCGCGGCAGAAGCCGCTCTCGGCGAGGTGCGGCTGATCCGTCGCTTCGACGCGTCCTTCGATCGGCTGTGGGCCCGTCTGGCGCCGCGCTTCGATCTCGCCGTCCGCCGCGACGCCGCCTACCTGCAGTGGAAGTTCGTCTCTCCGCCGCACGTCCGCTACTCGATCGCCGCGCTCTATCGCGAGGGTAAGGCGCAGGGCTACATCGTCTACCGGCACACCCGCGAGCCACGCGGCAAGGTCACGTTGCTGGTCGACTT
>CAWJOG010000017.1:0-82179 GCA_963844435.1 Vicinamibacterales bacterium
TCGCGCGCAATGTCGCGACGGGTGTCGTGAACGAGACCGTCACTGACGAATCCGGAAATGATCAGTTCCCTGTTCTGATCCCGGGCGAGTACGAAGTGACCGCTGAGATGTCGGGGTTTAAGAAGGTGGTGCAGGCGGGTGTAGTCCTGGAGACGGGGCTCACCAGAACAGTGGATCTGCAACTGACCGTGGGCGCGTTAACGGAGACCTACAGGCGACTGCTTCGGCGCCGTTGCTCGAATCGGAGAGCTCCTCCGTCGGCCAGTTTATAGAGCGGACCACCGTGATGAACATGCCGCTTGAGAGTCGCCGCACCGCCGGGCTGGTTCGCCTGATGGGCATGGTTGCCTTCAAGCAGGAGAACGCCGGCGAGCAGATTCCGATCTTCTCGCATGGCCGGCGGCCGCAGCCAGAATCAGATCTGGAACCTGGACGGCGAGCTGTGGTTCAGAACATGGCGCTTGGTGTGGCGCAGCTTCAGCTCAATCCGCCCTCGGAAAGCCTTCAGGAGTTCAAGGCCGAAGCCAGCAACTACTCCGCCGAGTTCGGCCGCACCGGCGAATGGCCTCATCCAGATGACCACGCGCTCCGGCACCAACGCATTTCACGGAGCCGCGTACGAGTTCTTCCGCAACCAGGTCCTGGACACACGAACGTTCTTCGCGGCCCAGAAGGCCCCGCTGCGGTACAACATCTTCGGTGCATCCTTCGGAGGTCCCGTCTTGCAGGCGACAGACCTTTTTCTTCGCAAACTATGAGGGTGCGCGCCGCCGTGACGGCCAGACCTATCGCGAACACCATCGTTCCACATCCTGAATGAAGTTCAAGGCAACTTTTCTGCGCGACGCGACATAACGGTGACTCTCGATCCCACTCACGCGCCAGCCGTTCCCGGGGAACGTCATTCCACAAAACCGTATCGATCCCGTGGCACGGGCCTTTGCCCGCCCTGTATCCCGGCCCCCAACATCGCGAACAACGACATCACGCGTGCTCCCGGCGCCAACTACATCGTCAACGTCTCCGACGCTCTCACACAGGACTATCGGCACTCTACGCGTCGATCATCAACATCGGCAGCGCCGATCGTTTAGCGTCCGCTACTCCATAGCAAAGAGCGCCGCAATCCGTAGCGCCGATCCGTATCCCAATGCGCTGCCGACCTGCGTGCGGGGATCCGCGAAAATCAATATCCACAATCTGGCCGGCATCCTGGATCCGCACCCTTTCACCCACGGCTCATTGAATGAATTCGCGATATAGCTTGGGTAAACCGCATGCACATCAACCAGGCGACCGGTTTCGGATCGGGCAAAATGCGGCGCTGGGTTGAAAGCGTCGATGTGAGGATTTCCCGGTGACACCTCATGAGCATTACCGGACTTAGCGCTCTTGGGTTACTCCCATCGAGCGCATACAGGACCCGATATTGACGCATCAATTTGTCGAGAACGTTACCCTCATCCGCGGCAAGCATTCCATCAAAACCGGTGTTGAGATGGCGTTACTCGTTGAACAAGGACGATTTCTCCGCCAGACGGCGGTGGCACCTTCACCTTCAACGATCGGGCGACCGCCAGCGGCCTGGCCAGCTTCCTGCTTGGCCACGTCACCAGCGCCACCCTCGTCGTTACCGACCTGCTCGAAGCTCGTAGGATTTCTTTGGTCTGTTCATGCAGGACGATTACAAGGTTTCAAAGAATCTGACCCTCAACCTCGGTCTGCGATGGGAGTTGGATACGCCTCGCTGGGAGAGGGCCGATAATCGCCAAAGCGGTTTCGACCTTCGATCCCATAAATCCTGTCTCGGTGTACCCGGCGTCCTGACATTCTCTGGGAATGGGCTGGCAAATATGCACATGACTTCGACGCCAACAATTTCAGCTCCTCGCTTCGGCTTCGCATCGCGCGCCGATGGGCTATTCTGTCTCCGCGGCGGCTATGACGGTCTACTAGCTGGGCGCTTACGCAGGAGCCGTCGCCAAATACTATTTCATCAGCGGCTTCAGCCTGAACGGCTCCTTCAATTCAGGCGATGGTGGATTGACGCAAGCCTTCTTACCTTAGAGATGGAATGCCGGCGTTCCCGCGCCGAAGATCGGCCCTGGTTTTGGGGCCGTTCGCGTCCCGGAAGGCGCACTGTGCTCCATTCCCGATTCACCTGGCAACGAACCATGTCAACCGTACGCTCATCAGTACAACTTCACCATTCAACGCGAGATCGCGGGAAACATGCTTTTTGAAGCCCGCTTATCTCGGAAACCTCGGGCACAAGATAGGCGGGCCGAACGTGAACATCAACATGATTCCGCTAGTGAACGGCCAGGACCGGCGGCGCAGAGCCAGGCGCTGCGTCCCTTCCCGCAATACAACAACGTCAGCGGCTGACGCCACCTGGGGCAACTCCACTTATCACGCGCTGAATCTCAAAGTGGAAAGCCGCTACTCGAGCGGCTTGAATTTCCTCGCGAACTACACATGGTCGAAGTTTCTGGACAACGTCGAAGCGGGTAGCGAGTTCGCCGGCGGAGAAGGGAACGGCTACACCCATAACGAGCTGCGGGGCCTGGACAGGTCGTATGCCGGAAATGACATCGTCACCGCTTCATCGGAAGCAGTGATACGATTTCCCGATGGGCAACGGCAGATCGGTTAACGTGTCGAACGCGGTTCTCGATGGGGTGATAGGCGGCTGGACCCTCGGCGCGATCGCGGAATTGCAGGCGGGTGCGCCCTGGGGCGCAATCGAGCAGACCAATCTGACGAACACATTCTCGAATGGCGTGCGTCCGAACCTGACGTGCGATCCCGAGATCGAGGGCAATCGGTCGCGGAACGACTATCTGAATCAATGGTTCGATACCTCGTGCTTCCAGGCGCCGCCGGCGAGGAGTTTCGGCAATGCGGCTCGCAACGTAGGCTTCGGGCCGGGCCAGATCAATATCGATAGTTCCGTGAATAAGAAGTGGAGCATCACGGAGCGTTACCGCCTGCTGTTCAGGGCGGACTTCTTCAATGTGCTGAACCGCCCGAACTTCAACGTACCGGCGGCGGTGCGCGGCCGTGGCGACTTTGGCAGGATCACCAGCACGCGCGGAACGGGCCGGCAGATTCAGTTGAGTATGCGGTTCGAGTTTTAATATCGGTTGTTGCGTCTCTCAGTCATCACCGCATGGCCGCTCTTAGCGCTGACACTCAGCGCGCAGAGCGGCTTTCCCGTTCAGTCGAAGACCCCTCGTGCGCCGGAAGTCGACCGAATCCTGGCACGCACCGATGCAGGGAAGGACGCCTGGATCGGCGAGCAGGATTATGAGGCGATCAACGGATGGATTCAGAAGAACAAGTCGGAGTGCCCTGGCCCGCCGGTACGGTGGACCGCTTCGGCAAACTAACTCTCACCGAGTTGAAGATCATCGCCAGCAACCGGTCGAGTGATCGTGAGTCCTCCACGGGTCTGCGGCTGCGTCGAACTGGGCGGCGCAGCGCATGACGGAAGGCGGCTGTCGCTGCTCGGCCATGCGACGGCAACGTTTGAAAAGCAAACCGGCGCCTGGGTGTTGAAGGCGTTCGCTCCGGAAAGGCTGCGTGAAGTGACAACCGCTCCCTCACGGTCGCGGCTCAGAACCGATGTTTCGGAGCCGCGCGCGTCAGCAAGCGGTAGTCGATTCACCGACATCACAGGCAAGGCGCTCGGGCACAACACATCATTCCGGCATCAGTTGACGCGAGGACTCGATGAGTGGCGAAGCGAGATGGACGAGGCCACGGGAATCGACGTATACGGTCACAACGGAATCGCCGTGGGGGATTACAACGGAGACGGTCTGGAGGACCTCTACGTCTGCCAGCCGTGGGGCTGCCAAACCGTCTTACCGCAACAACGGAGACGGCACATTCGACGATGTGTCAGCAGCAGCCGGAGTCGATGTACTGGACAGTTCGACGATGGCGCTTTTCGGCGATCTGGATAACGAGCCGATCAGGACCTTGTTGTTGTTGCGGGGTCGCGGGTGCTGCTGTTCGTCAACGATGGTAAGGGCCGATTTCGTTACATGCGAAGCCGGGTTTCGCTGTGTCCGGCTCTACGTTGACATCCGCGGCCCTCGCTGACTCGATCGCGACGGGGATCTCGATCTTTACGTGTGTGCATACGATTTCTGGACGCCGGGCGCCGCATACGATGCACCGACGCCTTATTACGACGCGACGAATGGCCCGCCGAACTTCCTGTATCGCAACCGCGGCGACGGATCGTTCGAAGACGTCACGAACGCGAGCGGAATGGGGCAGAACAACAACCGCTTCAGTTTCGCCGCATCATGGGCAGACTACGACAAGGATGGGTGGCCCAACCTGTACGTCGCCAACGATTTTGGGCGCAACAACCTTACAGGAACAATGGCAACGGCACGTTCACGGATGTCGCGGCGAAGGCGGGAGTGGAAGATCTGGCCGCAGGCATGTCGGCGTCGTGGGGCGATTATGACGGTGACGGCTGGCTGGACCTTTACGTGAGCAACATGTGGTCCAGTGCCGGGCAGCGACTGACATTCAATCCGGCGTTTGCAGAGGTGGCCTCGGACCAGCAAGTGCGCGAGGCGTCCAGAGACAGGCTCGTGGGAATTCGCTGTTCCGAAACAACGGCGACGGAACGTTCCGGAGTGAGATCGAGGCGGGCGTCGAGTTCGGGCGATGGGCATGGTCGAGCGGGTTCTTCGACTACGACAATGACGGGAGGCTGGATGTGTTTGTGACCAACGGGTATATCACCGGTCCGGACACGCACGATTTGTGAAGTTTCTTTTGGCGGCAGGTCGTGTCGCGAACACCCCAGAAGCTGAGCGGCTCGCGCGCTTACAAAGAGGCATGGCGCGCTGTGAATCTGCTGATCCGCTCCGGAGGATCGTGGAGCGGACGAGAGCGTGATGTCTGCTATCGCAACATGGGCAACGGCCGATTTGAGGATACGTCGTTTGTGACTGGACTGGATTCAGCGGGCGATGGGCGGGCGTTTGCAACGCTGGACCTAAATGGAGACGGAGCGCTTGATCTGGCTTTGACGCGAGGACCGCTCCGCGAGTGCAGTTGCTGATCAATCAGCTGTGCGGAATCAGGTCGGGTGTTGGAGTTGCGCGGCAGCGGTCAAAAGTCCAATGGTGATGCGATGGGGGCGGTGACGGAGTTGGTGACGGATCGGAAGCGGCTGGTGCGTATCGTTCAATCGGGAGCAGGTTTTCTGTCGCAGTCTTCACGGCGGCTGCATTTCGCGATGGAACCAGGTGAACCGGCGCGCTCGCTGGTGGTGACGTGGCCTGGTGGCAACAAGCAGACGTGGAGTGCTGTACCGCGTCAAGGGACTGTGCGGGTGACCGAGGGCTGGATGCAGCCACCTCGGTGAGGAGCTGGCGGATGAGGCGAAGGCGGCCGGCGCCGAGCGCGGCCCGCACGGCGAGGTCACGGCTCCGCGAGACGTAGCGCGCCGACAGCAGCGCGGCGACGTTGACGCCGGCGATCACGAGCACGAGCGCGGCGGCGCCGAGCAGCACGCCGAGGAAGGCGAAGGCGGCACCACCGCCACCCGGCAGCCCGGTCAGGGGCGTCACGCGCAGCCGCGAGAACGCCTCGGGCGTGTCGGCGGCCCCGGTCGAGCGACGATGGGCGGCGACGATCGCCGACAACTCGGCTTCCGCCGCGGGCGCCGCGATCTCCGGCCGCAGCCGGGCGAAGCTCCACAGCCACGAGCCCTCGGCGAGGTTGGCGCGCGGCCTGAGCTGCGGCTGCATCATCAGCGGCGCCCAGGCATCGAACGCCATCGCCGTGTACAGCCCCCGGAACGCCGGCGGCGCCACGCCAATCACCGTGAACGGGTGGCCGTTGACGGTCACGCGCCGCCCGATCGCGCCGGGGTCGCCGCCGAGCCGCGTCCGCCAGAACACGTGCGAGACGACCAGCACCGGGTGGGTGCCCGGCGTGCGGTTCTCCTCAGCGGCGAAGAAGCGGCCGAGCGCGGGCTCGACGCCGAGCAGCGCGAAGTAGTTCGCGGACACCAGATTGCCGAGCACCGACGTGCCGGCGTCGCCGTCCGAGATCGTGAACGGCGCGCGTCCCCACACCGCGACCCCCTCGACGGTGCGCGCGTGGTCGCGCAGCAGGAGGTAGCGTGTCCAGCCGATCTGCTCGCTGGTGACGCCGTCGCGCCGGGCCGGTTGGAGCGCGACCAGCGTCGCCGGATCGGCGATGCCGGGCAGCGGGCGCAGCAGGAGGGCGTTCATCGCGCTGAACACGGTGGCGACCGCGCCGCTGCCGAGGGCGACGACCAGGACCACGATCGCCGTGAACAGCGGCGTCTGCCGCAGGGTGCGGCCGGCGAGCCGGAGATCCTGGAGCCACGACGCGATCCACTGCTCCCAGCCGTGATCGCGGACGCGCTCGCGGACCAGCGTGGGCGGGCCGATCTCGGCGACGGCCCGCCGGCTCGCGGCCGCGCGCGTCGGCGGCGGTTGTCGAGGCCGCTCGCGCGACGTGCGGCGGCGGTCCGGCTTCGTCGAGCGCAGTGGCGCAGCTCGTCGTCGATGTCGCGGCCGGCGGCGGCGCGCGCGGTCAAGCACGCGCAGCACCGTGCGGTCAGGTGGCGCCCAGAGGGCGCTCATCAGGACGGTCCACTAAGCGTCCGCCTTGAGCAGGCGCGCCACCGCCGCGGCGCGCCGGGTCCACTGCGCGGTCTCGTCGTCCAGGCGCTTGCGGCCGGCCCGCGTCAGCGAATACACCTTGGCGCGGCGGCCGCTCCCGGTCTGCTGCCACGCGGCGTCGACCAGCCCATTGCGCTCGAGCCGCTGGAACGCGATCAGCAGCGATCCGGGATTGACCTTGAACACGCCGCGCGAGGTCTGCTCGATACGGCGGGCGATGCCGAACCCGTGCATCGGCTCGAGGCTCAGCGCCTTGAGGATCAGCATGTCCAGCGTGCCCTGGATGACGTCGGTGGACGGCGTCTCGTCGCTCATGTCGTTACTCTTGATCGTCAAGATGTGGACGTCAAGAGCTGAGACGCAGGCGCCGGTGCCTCCGTTCCCTGCCGCGGCCGGAAGGTCGCGGGAGGAGCAGCCGCCGGGCCGCCCGCCCCACATCCGAAACAGATGAACTTGCCCGCAACAGCGGGCACGGCTCGACGTAACATGCGCGAACGGGATGTTCATCGACGAGCTGCCGACCTCCCCCCGCTACGACGCCGTGATCGCCGGCGCCGGCCCGGCGGGTGTGTCGTGCGCGCTGGCGCTGGCCGCCGCCCGCCGCCGCGTCCTCATCCTCGAATCGGGCGGCCGGCAGGCCGTCGCCGGGGATCACAGCGTCGGCTACGGACACTTCTCCGGCGGCTACTGGAACCAGCACTGGGTGCGCGGGCTGGGCGGCACCTCGCAGGCCTGGACGGGCTGGTGCACGATCCCGACACCGCTCGATTTCGACAATCCGGCGGTCGGCGTCCGGTGGCCGATCGCCTACGAGACGATGCCGCCGTATTGGCGCCGCGCCGCGCCCATCCTCGATCACCGCGCGGCCTTCGTCGGCTACCAGGCGCCGTTCGTCCCCGGGTTCCTCTATCGCCCGGTGCCGACGATGGCGCCGACGCGCTTCGCCGAGAAGTTCGGGCCCGCGCTGCAGGCCTCGGCGGAGATCGACGTGCTGCTCGATCGACCGATCGTCGGTCTCGAGGCCAACGAGGCGCGGTCGGCGCTGACCGCGCTGTCCCTGGGGCGCCGCGACGGCACGACGACGCGCCTCGACGTGACGCCGGCGCAGCCGGTGGTGATTGCCGCCGGCGGCATGGGCAACGCGCAGCTGCTGATGCTGCCGCGCGGCGACGGCGCGGTCAGCGTCGGCAACGAGAGCGGGGTCGTCGGCCGCTACCTGATGGAGCACCCGCAGTTCACCCTGGCGGGCGAGGTGGTCACCGACGCCGAGCTGGATCACCTCTGGCCGGTCGACAACCACGGCAGCGGGATGCACGTCCTCGTCGCGGAGCGGACCCTGGCCGTGGAGCGCGGCCTGATGGGCGCCGGCCTGCAGTGCTCGCGCAAGACGCCGGACCACGACCTGGCGCGGTTCTTCGCCGCGGCGCGGGGCCGGCCGTACTTCCATTACGAGATCACCGTGCGCGGGGAGATGCGCCCCGTCGAGCACAACCGCGTGGTGCCGACGGCGGAGCGCGATGCGTTCGGGCTGCCGCGCCTGGCCGCGCGCTGTGCCCTGGACGCGGGCGACTACCGCAACGCCGAGGACACGCTGCGCGCGCTCGGCGAGACGCTGATGCGCCTCGACCGCGGCCGCGTCCGCGTCAACAACGATCGGATCTACCTGCAGGTCGAAGGCCAGGGCCATACGCTCGGGACGACGCGGATGGGCGAGGCCGCGTCGACGTCCGTCGTCGACGGCGACTGCCGCGTCCATGGCTACGCCAACCTGTTCGTCGCCGGATCGTCGGTGTTCCCGAGCGGCGGCTATGCCAACCCGACGATCACGATCGTGGCGCTGGCGCTGCGTCTGGCCGATATGCTGGCCGGAAAGGTCTCCACGTGACGACGCCGACTTCCGGTCTCTCGCGCCGCGCGCTGTTCGGGCTCGGCGGGTCCACGCTGTTCGTCGCGTCGGCGGCCGCCGCGTGGCGCTGGCGGACGTCGCGGGTCGAGGCGTCGCCGCGGGCGCGGGCGGACGGTCCGATCCCGTACGCCGACCACGACGGCTGGATGGTCTCGCTGGCAGAGAAGCGAACGCTGCAGGCCCGGTCCGGCGATTCGGCGGGCGCCGCCCGCTGAACGCTGACCCGATGGCGAGCGAGCCGGCGCCCGCCGCCCACGGATGGATCATCGACCGGCGGGATCTCGCGCTCGCCTGCGCTCTGCGGCGCGGTCGCGCTGGCCGCCTACCTGCGGACGCTCGCGCCCGGGCTCACCGCCGATCTCGACTCGCCGCTGTTCCAGTTCATCGGCCGGGCGCTCGGCGTGGCGCACAATCCCGGCTACCCGCTCTACACGCTCCTGACCTGGCCGATCGCGCAGGTGCCGATCGGCGAGCTCGCCTGGCGCATCAACGTCTTTTCGGCGGTGATGGGCGCGGCCGCCACCGGGCTCGTCTTCCTGGCCGCGCGCCGGCTCGCAGGCGCGGCCGATCGTCAGCGTCGCGGCGGCGCTCGGCTTCGCCGCCGGCGCGACGGTCTGGTCGCAGGCCGTGATTGCCGAGGTCTATACCCTGCACGCCGCGCTCGTCGCCGGCCTGCTCGTCGCGGCGCTCACGTGGAGCCGCTCGCGGCATCCGGCGCACTTCTACGCCGCGCTCGGCTGCCTCGCCGCCGGGCTCGGCCACCACACCACGATCCTGGCCTTCGCGCCGGGGCTCGCCCTCCAGGCGCTGATCGTCGATCGGCACTTCGCGTTGCGCGCCCGGACCCTCGTGACGTCCGCGGCGATCCTGGCGCTTGGCCTCCTGCCGTACGCGCTGATTCTCGTGCAGTCGCGCGATCCGGAGGCCTACGTCGAGTCGCGGGCGACGACGCTCGACGAGCTGGCGCGGGTCGTCCTCGGGCGGCAGTTCCAGGATCGGCTCTTCAGCGACGACTGGCGCGCGCTCGCGTCCGCTCAGGCGCCGCTGCTGTGGGAGCGGGTCTTCGCCGGCGACCTGACCTGGGCCGGGATCGCCTTCGCGGCGATCGGCGCGGTCTGGCTGCTGCTGCGGCGGCCGGGCGACGCGCTGCTCATGGCCAGCGGTGGCGCGGCGGTGACCGCGTTCGCGGTCGGCTACGCCGTGCCGGACGTGCCGGTGTTCGTGATTCCGGCGCTCCTCTGCCTGTGGCTGTTCGCCGCGGCCGGTTGCGAGCAGGTGTTACGCCTCGTCGCGAGGCTGCTGCCGGAGCCGGCGGGCGGCGCGGCGCGCGCGACGATCGAGCTCGCGGCGCTGGCGCTCCCGGTCTGGCTCGGGTGGCAGCATGCGGCGCGCGTCGATCGCAGCGGCGATCGGCAGGACGCGCTGCAGGTGGAGCGGCTGTTCGAGGTGTTGCCGGCGCGATCGGCGATCGTGTCCGGCGACTTCATCGCCGACCGCATGCTGCAGTACGAGCGGCGCGGCCGCGGTCTGCCCCGCGCGCAGGAGATCCAGATCGGGCCGCGTGACGCGGCAGCCCTGCGGGCGCTCCTCGCCTCGGAGGTGCAGGTCGTCGCCTTCGGACCGGCGGTCGATCGCCTCCGCTTCGAGGGTCTGGACTTCTCCGCGACGCCGGTGGCGCTCCTCGACGGCCCCGTCGCCGATCTCGTCGCCCGGCTGCCGCGCGGCGCCGTGGTGGCGCTGGCAGTACCAGCCGAGTCCGTGACCCGCTTCGCGGCCAACTTCGAAGCGGCACAGCGCCGGCTGGGCGCGGGCATGCCGTCGGACGGCCGCGATTTCGTGCTCGTCGGCGTGGTCGGGGACTCGACGCCGGCACGTCTCGCATACGGCAACGACGCCGGCGAGGCCCGCCTCACGCTGCCGGCCGGCGACGGCGTGTGGGGGCGTGGACGCAGCGAGCTCGAGCTGGTGGGGAAGGCCGGCACGGCGGCGATTCGCCTGGGCGGCCGCGATCTGGTGCGCACCGCCGCCGGCGTCGCGCTCGCGGTGTGGGCCCCGGACGGCCAGCTGCTGCGCGCGACCGCGCTCCAGGCCGTCGACGGCTATCTCGTCCCGGTGCCGGCGGGCCCGTTCTCGGCCTATCCGCTGATCGGCACCTCGGACGGTCAGGCGCTCGCCCCGAACGCGTGGGTCGACGTCACGCCGTCGACGGGGAGCGGCAGCGTGATCGTGCGCATCCCGGCCGGGGGTCGGCTCGAGCTCTATGCGAGCGACGACGCCAGGCTCTTGCCGAAGATGCTGGAGCACGTGGGTCGTGGCCCGGTCGAGGTGAAGGCGTTCGAGACGCCGGCCGGCGTGGAGCCGGATGCGGCCGGCCCCCCGCGGCCCCCCGCTGCGTCCGTCGCCCTGCCCGACCGCGTCTGCTACACGTCGTACCTCGCGACCGCCGCGTCCGAGGGCGCGCCCGTCTCGGTGTTCCTGACCTTCGGCGGCATTCCGCGGCGGGCCGCCGCGCGCATCGTGTCGTCCGGGGCGGACGGAGGATCGCTGCGGGGCGTGGATACCGCCGGGCTCCTCCACGGCCCGGATCGCCGATCCGCCGTGATCCGCATGACGCGCGACGATCAGGAGCGGCTCGTCGGCGCGGGCTGGTCGGCGGTCGAGACGGATGACGCCGGCCCGTATCGCTGGACGACCGACCGCGAGGCGCGGCTGGTGCTGCCGCCGTCGGGGCCGGCCTGGCGCACGCTGACGGTCGATGCCTTCCGGCCGGAGGGCAGCGGCGCAGCGTCGCTCGGCATCCGCGTCAACGGCGAGGTGCTGCCACCGCAGCCGGTCCAGGGCGGCTGGCAGCGCTACACCTGGACGCTGCCGCCGCCCGTCACCGAGGCATTGGGCCGTAGCGTCCGCCGAGCTCAGCCTGATCGTCGACGGACCGGCGTCGCCCCGAGGGCTGGCCGTCAGCGCCATCCGGTTCGGTGATGCACCCTGATGCGAGATCGCCGGAGCCGCGCCGCGAGGATGACATAGCATGGAAAAAACGATGCCAGTCGGGCCTGCGACAGTACCGAACGCCCCGACCCGCCCGGATCTGGCCCCGCTGCTCGCCGACGGCGACACCCTCGGCGTCGTCGGCATGGGCGTGATGGGGTGCACGATCCTCAAAGGCCTGCTCGCGGCCGGCGCGCTCGCGCCGGAGCGCGTGTGGGGCACCTCGCGATCGGCCGACACCTGCCGCGAGGTGGCCGCCGACCTCGGCGTCGCGGTCGAGCCCGACGTCCAGCATCGGCTCGCCTCGGCGGGCGTCGTGGTGCTGTGCGTCAAGCCGGCGCAGGCGCCGGTCGCCCTCGCCGCGCTCGCCGGCGCCGGGCTGCGTCCCGACGCGCTGGTCGTCTCGATCGCCGCCGGCGTCGACTCGACGCAGATCTCGACCATGCTCGGCACCGGCAACCCGATCGTCCGCGCCATGCCCAATACGCCGTGCGTCGTCGGCGAGGGCATGACGGCGATCTGCCGCGGCCCGCGCGCCACGCCGACGCACCTGGCGCAGGCCCGGCGGATCTTCGAGTGCGTCGGGCGCGCCGTCGAGACCGAGGAGAAGCACTTCAACGCCATCACCGCGCTCTCGGGCAGCGGTCCGGCGTATCACTACCTGATCATGGAAGCGATGGCCGACGCCGGCGTCCGCGTCGGCCTGCCGCGCGACCTCGCGCTGGCGCTGGTCGCGCAGACCACGCTCGGCGCGGCGCGGATGGTGCAGACGTCGGGCCGGCATCCGGCGGCGCTGCGCGACGACGTCACGACGCCGGCCGGCTGCACCATCGGCGGCCTGCTGATGCTCGAGGACGGCAAGATCCGATCGGTGCTCGCGCGCGCGATCGAAGAGGCGACCCGGATCGCCAGCAAGCTCGGTCCGGCCGGCCCCACGAAGCCGGCTGGGGACCCCCACTGAGGAAACGATGCGCCAACGCCCCTTGTTCACGGTTCTCTGTGTCGCCGGCACCATTGCCTCCGGCGTCTTCCTGAGCGGCCAGGTCGGTCCGGCTCCGGCGCGGCCGTCGCTGGTCACGCTGGACAAGGCCGACGCCGCCAAGCTGGCCGCCGCCGGCCGGGCCGCGGTCCAGGTCGAGATGCCGGCGGGCGTCGAGCTCAAGCTGTGGGCGCCCGACGGACTGATCGCCGATCCGGTGGCGCTCGAGGTCACCCCCGACGGCACCGTCTACGTCGCCGGCACGCAGCGCAACAACCTGCCGCTCGACATCCGCGGCCACCAGGACTGGATGACGACCGCGCACACGATGAAGACGGTGGCGGACCTGCGCCGCTTCTACACCGACGTGATGTCGCCGGCCAACAGCGCGAAGAACGGCTGGATCCCCGACGCCAACGGCGACGGCAGCAAGGACATCCGCGACCTCGCCGAGTTCAAGGAGCGCGTCTACCGCGTCCTCGACACCGACGGCGACGGCATCGCCGACAAGTCGCAGATCGTCTACGAGGGCTTCAACGACGATCCGACGTGGGACACGATCGGCGGCGTGCTGTCCGACGGCAAGGACCTGGTCGTGGTCGTGCCGCCCGGCGTCTACCGCCTGCGCGATGCCAAGGGCGACGGCCGCTTCAACCAGCGCAACACCATCGCCGAGGGCATGAACATCCACCCGGCTTTCGGCGGGCACGGCGTCTCCGGCGTGCTGATGGGCCCGGACGGGCGCCTCTACTGGGAGGTCGGCGACATCGGCCTCCATGTCACCGACCGCAACGGCAAGATCTGGTCGTATCCGAACCAGGGCGCGGTCATGCGCTCCGATCCGGACGGCTCCAACTTCGAGGTGTTCGCGACGGGGATCCGCAACCTGCAGGAGTTCTCGTTCGACGAGCACGGCAACCTGATCAGCGTCGACAACGACGGCGACTATCCGAGCGAGCAGGAGCGCGTCGTCTACCTGCCGTGGGGATCGGAGACCGGCTGGCGCTCGACGTGGCAGTACGGCAAGTACACCGACCCGAAGAACAACCGCTACAACGTGTGGATCGACGAGCAGGTCTTCAAGCCGCGCTTCGAGGGCCGCACCGCACGGGTGCTGGCGCCGATCGCCAACTGGCACGCCGGGCCGTCGGGCATGGCCTACAACCCAGGCACGGCGCTGTCCGAGGCCTGGAAGAACCACTTCTTCGTCACCAGCTTCGTCGGCTCGGCGTCAACGGCGCGCGTCTATGCGTTCACGCTCGAGGAGAAGGGCGCCGGCTTCGCGATGGGGCCGGAGCAGACGCTGCTCAAGGGCATCCTCGCCGTCGGCCTGCGCATCGGACCGGACGGGGCGCTGTACGTCACCGACTGGATCACGGGCTGGGATTCGAAGAACAAGGGCCGCATCTGGAAGCTCGACACGCCCGAGACGGCCAACAGCGCGATCCGCAAGGACGTCCTCACGCTGCTCGGCGACGATTTCGCAAAGGGCGCCACGCCGGAGATCGCGCAGCTCCTGTCGCACGCGGACATGCGCGTCCGGCAGAAGGCGCAGTTCGACCTGGTGCGCCGGGGTGAGGGCACCGCGCTGCTCGCCGCCGCCCGCAACAAGACCGGCGGCCTGGCCCGGCTGCACGGGCTGTGGGGCCTGGCGCAGCTGGCCCGCAAGGACGCCTCGAAGGGCGCCGTGTTCGCGGAGTTCCTGACCGACCAGGACGGCGAGATCCGGGCCCAGGCGGCGCGGATGATCGGCGACGTGAAGATCGCGGCGCTGGCGCCGAAGGTGCTGCCGCTGCTGATGGACACCGCCCCGCGCGCCCGCTACTTCGCCGCGGAGGCGATCGCGCGCACCGTCCACAAGCCGGGCGGCCCCGCCATCGTCGACATGCTGGCCGACAACGACGGCCACGACACCTACATCGAGCACGTGGGCGCCATCGCGCTCGCGGCGATCGGCGATGCCAAGGCGCTCGAGGCGCTGTCCACGCACGCGAAGCCGGCGGTGCGCTCGGCTGCCGTCGTCGCCCTCGGCCGCATGAAGCACGCCGGCGTGGCGCGGTTCCTCAAGGACGCCGACGCGGCGATCGCGACCGACGCGGCGCGCGCGATCAACGACGACGGCTCGATCGCCGGCGCGGTGCCGGCGCTGGCGGCCACGCTGACCGACACGACGCTCACCAGCGAGCCGTACCTGCGGCGCGCCCTCAACGCCAACCTGCGCGTCGGGTCGCGCGAGGCCGTCGATCGCGTCGCCGCGTTCGCCGCCGACGTCAAGCGGCCGGAGCCGCTGCGCGTCGAGGCGGTGTCGATCCTCGGCGTGTGGGCCGCGCCGTCGCCGCTCGATCGCGTCGACGGCTTCTACCTGACGCCGTACGCGGTGCAGCCGGCGTCGACGACGCCGCGCGACAGCGCCGCGGCACGGGCCGCCGTCGAGCGGATGCTGGCGTCGGTCCCGGCCGATGCGACCGAGAAGGTGAAGGTCGCGCTCGCCGAGGCGGCAGGCCGCAGCGGCGCCGCCGGCGCCGCGCCGGCCCTGCTGGCGCATGCTCAAGAACGACGCCTCGCAGCAGGTCCGGCTGACCGCGCTCGAGGCGCTGCGCCTGACCAAGGCCGGCAACCCCGACGAGCTGATGCAGATCGCGTTCGCCGACAAGTCCCCGGCGGTGCGGCGCGCGGCCATCGCCATCCTGCCGACGCTGCCGCTGTCGGCCGCGGCCAAGACGCAGCAGCTCGCGACCCTCTACGCGAACGGGTCCACGGCGGAGAAGCAGGGTGTCATCGAGGTGCTCGGCAACCTGAAGTCGCCCGAGTCGCGCCAGGTGCTGCAGGGCTATGTCGACCAGCTCAACGCTGGCACGCTGGCGCCCGAACTCCAGGTCGATCTGCTCGAGGCCGTCCAGGCCGATGGCTCAGAGGGGCTGGCCAAGGGCCTCGAGACGTATCGCACCGCCAAGAAGGCGGACACGCTGGTGCAGGCCTTTGCCGAGGCGCTCACCAAGGGCGGCGACCTCCGCAGCGGCCAGCGCGTGGTCACCGACAATCCGGCGGCGGAGTGCACGCGGTGCCACACCATCCGTGGCCGCGGCAGCGACGTCGGCCCGGATCTGTCGCGGATCGGATCGACGCTGACCCGGCCGCAGCTGGTCGAATCGCTGCTGGCCCCGAATGCGCGCATCGCGCCGGGCTTCGGCGTCGTGTCGCTCACCCTGAAGAACGGCGACAAGGCCGATGGCACGCTGCGCAGCGAGACCGACACCGAGGTGGTGCTGCTCACCGGCACGCCGCCGGTCGAGCGCAAGATCGCCAAGACCGACATCGCCTCGCGCACGGATCCGGTCTCCGCGATGCCGCCGCTCGGCCTGATCCTCAAGCCGCGCGAGGTCCGCGATCTGGTCGAGTTCCTCGCCGGCATGCGATAGGCTCCAGCCATGCGATACCTCTCCACTCTCGCCGCTGCCGCCCTCGTCACGATCGCCGGCGCCACGGTGCCCGCGCAGGACGCCGGCTGGGTCTCCCTGTTCGACGGCAAGTCGCTCGACGGCTGGAAGGTCGGCGAGAACGCCGCGTCCTTCTCGGTCGCCGACGGCGCCATCGTGATCAACGGGCCGCGCGCGCACCTCTACTACGTCGGCCCGGTCGGCAACCACGACTTCAAGAACTTCGAGTTCAAGGCCGACGTCATGACGACGTCAGGCTCGAACTCGGGCATCTACTTCCACACCGCCTACCAGGAAGGCGGATGGCCGTCGAAGGGCTACGAAGTCCAGGTCAACAACTCGCACACCGACCCGAAGCGGACCGCCGGCCTGTATGCCATCAAGGACAACATGGAGGCCCCGGCCAAGGACGACGAGTGGTTCACGATGCAGATCGTCGTCCAGGGCAAGCACGTGACGACGTCGGTGAACGGCAAGACGATCGTGGACTACACCGAGCCCGACGGCGTCGAGCGGCCGGCCGACATGAAGGCGCGCCTCATCTCGAGCGGCACGTTCGCGCTGCAGGGCCACGACCCGAAGAGCAAGGTGCTCGTGAAGAACATCATGGTCAAGGTCCTGCCCTGACCTGACCTGACCACTCCGGAGTCGTCCGCACCACGACTCCGGAGTCATGTCTGCCGCGGCTACTTCGGCAGACCCTTCACCACCCGCAGCGCGTTGTCGCGATAGACCTTCTTCAGCACCGCGTCCGGGAGGCCGACGCCGTACAGCTTCCAGAACGCGTGGTAGTCGCGGTAGTAGTCGAAGTACTCGTCCTTCGTCTCGAACACGCGCCAGTAGTACGGATACTCGGCCGGCTGGAACGAGTCCTTGCCGAACAGGATGCGGTCCTGGTACTTGACGAAGAAGTCGTGCGCGGCGCGCGGCTGGCGGCCGATGTCGTAGAGGATGGCGCCGACCTCGGTGACGACGTTGGGGTAGGCGTCGAGCATCGCCGAGGCTTTGGCGAGGTCGTTGGCGTGCCAGCCGAAATGGGCGGCGATGAAGCGGGTCTTCGGGTTGCGCGCGAACAGGCGGTTGCGCTGCGCCACGAGCTCCTCGAAGGTGACGCCGCGCGTCTCGGTGGCGGCGCGGCCCGGGAACAGCGCCAGCTCCAGCCAGCGCTCGTTGTGGAAGTCGTGCGGCGCGAAGAAGGCCTGCGGCTCGGCGGTGTGGATGAACACCGGGATGTCGAGGCGCGCCGCCGCCTGCCAGATCGGATCGAGCTCGGGGTCGTCGACCTTCAGGCGCGAGCCGTCCGCCTTCTGGATGTTCAGGCCGAACCCCTTGGAGATCTCGCCGACGCCGACCGCGCCGGCGGCGACGTCGGCCTCGAGCTGCTTCACGGCCCGCTCGGCCCAGCCCGGTCCGACCTGATTCAGGTCGATGCCGCAGAAGACGCGGAAGCGATCCTTGTGCGGGCTGGCGGCGATGGCGTCGAGCGTCGCCTTGAGGCGCGCGCCCGTCTGGTTGTCCGCGCTGACCAGCACGCTTGATGTTGAGCGCGTCCATGGCCGTGACGACGCGGGTGATGCCCTCGGCCGTGGCCAGGTTGCCCGGGTGGCCATGGATGTCGATCACCGGGTACTTCGCCTTTGGCACCAGGTGCTGCTCGGTGACCAGCGTCGACGCCGGCCGGTAATCGACGATGCTCGGCGGCGGCTGCGACGGCGCCTGGCAGTTGCCTGGCCGGATTTCGGTCATGCCGGCGGGGCACTCGCCGTTGGCGTCGGTCGGCGTCCCGCCGCGACCGGGGCCCTGGGCGGCGAGCAGCGCTCCGCCCGCGGCAATCGTAAGGAACAGCGTGACCACCAAGGGATCCTTCGACATCGTGCCTGCCATTATCTGCGGTTCCGTTCTCACCCCGTCCACCCGCCGGGCCGCCGGCCTTCCCGCCGGGGGGCTTCTGGCCCTCGGCCTGGGCCTCGCGCTCGCCGGTCCCGCCGGCGCGCAGCAACAACCGCCGGTCGATCTGGCGGCGCGCTTCGCCCAACGGGTCGAAGCCTACGAGGCGGCGCGACAAGGCCTCGCCGCCGCCCGCCGGGGCCATCCTGCTGGCCGGCGATTCGCAGTTCGATCGCTGGAAGACCTTCACGGAGGATCTGCCCGGCTACACGGTGATCAACCGCGGCATCGATTCGTTCCGGACCGACGACCTGATCCAGTACGTCGATCGCCTGGTGATCCGCTACAAGCCGCGGCTGGTCGTCCTGCACGTCGGCGGCAACGACATCCACCGCGGCAAGACGCCGGAGCAGCTGCTCGCCGACACCAGGACGCTGATCGCGAAGATCCGGGCCGGCCTGCCGGGCGTGCCGATCGCCTGGTCGAGCATCACGCCGGGGCCGGGCCGGTGGGACGAGGCGCCGCAGCGCAAGGCCGCCAACGCGCTGGTCAAGGCGTGGATCGCGACCGAGCAGGGCCTGTCCTTCATCGATCTGTGGGACGCGATGCTGACCAAGGACGGCCAGCCGCGCGAGGACATCTGGGTGGCCGACCGCGTCCACCCGAACCACGACGGCTACCTGATTCGGGTGCGCCTCACGACGCCGGTGCTGGGCCCGCCGGACCGGAAATAGACGACTCGGAGCGGTCCGAGCTGGGGAGGGGCGACCACTGGAGTCGTTCCGCTACGACAGCCGCCGCCAGGTCGCGTCGGACGCGGCGTCGGCCGGGAAGAACGTCTCGATCCGCAGCTCCTGCAGCGTGACGTCGCGCGGCGTGCCGAGCGTCATGATGGCGCTGAAGAGCCGCAGCTCGACGTCGCCGCGCCGGATATGGATCGGCAGGAGCAGATCGCCGGCGAGCGACGGCGCCGTGCGCGCGGCAGGCCCGAAGTAGCCGCGCAGCTCGGCGAGGAGGGCGGCGGCCCGGCGGTCATCAGGAGTCGACAGCTCACGCTCGGCGCGCGCGAGCAGGTGGCTGCCGACCTCGTCCCAGTTCACGATGAACCGCCGCGCGCCGAGCGGATGGAACGCCAGCCGCAGGTGGTTCGCGTGCGGTCCCACGAGCGACGGATCGGCCACGCAGATCGACCAGCCGGTCCGCTGCCGCATTGCCCATCACGCAGGTCGAGTAGCGATCGAGGACGATCGCGCGCGTACGGCGCGTGCCGATCGAGGATGAAGCGCAGCATGCCGCGAATCGCGCGCCATCTCCTCGGCGTCGAGCGGCGTCTCGCGGTAGGCGTCGGCGTATCCGCCGGCCTCGAGCAGCTGGTTGCGCTCGCGCAGCGGCACGTCGAGCGTCTCGGCTAGAACGAGCAGTGCCTGGCGGCTCGGCTGCGATCGCCCGGTCTCGATGAAGCTCACATGACGCGCCGAGAACCCGGCGCGCAGCGCCAGATCGAGCTGGCTCATCCCGCGTGTCGCCCGCCAGGTGCGCAGCAGGTGGCCCACCGCGCTCGGCGGTCGCGCGGTCCGCTGGCGTCGACGTCTCCATGGACCCCATGCTATCGCCGGCCTCAGGCGCCGGCGAAGGCCCGCAGGTCGGCGGTCAACCGATCCCGGTGCGTCACGAACAGGCCGTGCGGCGCGCCCTCGTAGACGTCGAGCCGCGCACCCGGGATCAGCGCGGCGGTCGGCCGGCCGGTGACCTCGATCGGCGCCGACGCGTCACGGCTGCCATGGACGAGCAGCGCCGGCACGCGGATCCGCGGCAGCTCGGCGCGGAAGTCCGTCGTCGCCATGCTGCGCGTGCAGTCGACGAGCGCCTTCAGCGAATGGCCGAGCATCAGGCCGCGCACCCATTCCTGGATCGGCTGCGGCGTGTCGGGCATGAAGAACGGGGCGCGGTTGTCGTCGAGCCACTGCGGGTAGTCGCGGAGCAGCTGCTGGCGGACGAACGCCTCGAGCATCTCGGGTGGGATGCCGTCCGGGTTGTCGGCTGTCCTGGTGCGATACGGCGTCGCGGCGGTGGACACGTAGACCACGCGGGCGATGCGCGTCCGGCCATGACGGGTGAGATAGCGCGTGATCTCGCCGCCCGCCATCGACATGCCGACCAGCATCACGTCGCGGAGATCGAGCGCGTCGAGTACGGCAGCGAGATCGTCGGCCAGCGTGTCGTAGTCGTAGCCGCGGCCCGGCTGGCTCGAGCGCCCGTGGCCGCGACGATCGTAGGCGACGCAGCGGAAGCCGTCCTCGACCAGCGCGGTCATCTGGTAGTCCCACATCGCCGACGGGAGGGCCCACGCGGCAAGGAAGACGATCGGACGGCCCGTGCCCCAGTCGCGATGGAACAGGTGCTGGCCGTCCCGGAGTCACCACGAACGGGCCATCGATCCTCGGCTGGCCAGATGCCGGCGACGGACCTGCCGTCACGGGGGCGCCGTCGCCCCGCCTTGGCTCACGGTTGCTCCACTCACACCTGCCACCGCCGCCAACGCCACCGTCTGCAAGATCTCGCGTCGTTCCATGTCCGTCCTCCTCGAGGCGTAGGATCGGGCGGCACGGGTAAGGCGCTCAATTACATGGGAGGTAATGGCGGGTGACGCTGAACTACTGGAAGCAGCCGCTGGCCGCGGTGCCGGCGGAAGTGTGGACGACGCCGGATCTCGACGCCCTCGTGCTCGCCGACACCGGGCTCGCGCACGTGCCCGACGCCATCGGGCGGCTCGCGGCGCTGCGTATGCTCGATCTCGGGCACAACGCCATCGCGGCCCTGCCGGAGACGCTCGGCGACCTGGCCGGCCTCACCGATTTTCTCTACGTCCACGACAACCGGCTGACGCGGCTGCCCGACGCGATCGCGCGCCTCACTCGTTTGCAGTACCTGAACGCCGGCGACAACGCGGCTCGCGGCGCTGCCGGAGGGGATCGGCGCGATGGCCGGCCTCGTCGAGCTGCGCGTCGAGCGCAACGCGCTCACGTCGCTGCCGTCGTCCATCGGCCGGCTGACCGCCCTGCGCGAGCTCCATGCCGGCGGCAACAGCCTCGAGGCGTTGCCCGAGACGACAGGTGACCTCGCCGACTTGCGCGCGCTCACGCTGCGCGGCAACCGTCTGCGTCGGCTACCGGCGTCGATGGGGCGCCTGTCGCGCCTGCACACCCTCGACCTGCGCGGCAACCCGCTCGACGGCTGGCCGGATGAAATCGCGGAGCTGCCGGCGCTCGAGAAGCTCGACCTGCGGTGGGTGCCGCTGCCGCCGGCGCCGCCGTGGGTCGCGACGCTGCGCGCCCGCGGCTGTCTCGTCTACGTGTGACGGGGAGAACGACTCCGGAGTCGTTCCGCTAGGAGAGCGGGCTGAACTCGCCGGTGGCGATGTCGAGGCCGAGGACGCGGCCTTCCTCGATGACGTAGTACCAGCCGTGCAGGCACAGGTCGCCGCGCTCGACGCGCTCGCGGACGGCCGGGAACGTCATCAGCCGCTCGACCTGCAGCGCGATCGAGCGCATTTCCGTCTCGCGCAGCGCGTCGTCGGTCATCTCCGTCGAGGTCATCGCCGGGCGCGCCAGCTCGAGCCACCGCGAGATGTGCGGGGCGTCGTCGCGCTGCGGCATGAACAGGGCGCGGATGGCGCCGCAGTGGCTGTGGCCGCAGATGACGATGTCCTTCACCTCGAGGATCATCGTCGCGAACTCGATGCCGGCCGAGACGCCGTGGTAGCCGCCGCCGATCTCGAACGGCGGCACCAGGTTGCCGACGTTGCGGACGACGAACAGGTCGCCGGGCAGCGTGCTGGTCAGCAGATCGGGAACGACCCGCGAGTCGGCACAGCCGATGAAGAGCGTGTTGGGGCTCTGGCCCTGGTCGACCAGCCGCTGATAGTGCTCACGGTATTTGGGGAAATAGTCCCGCCGGAAACGCTGGAGACCCTCGACCAACTGCTGCGACATGAATGAATGTGACCTCAGGCGACGGACGCATGGTAGCGCACGCCGCGCGGTTCGGCGTGCGAGGCGACCCGTTCGTGGAAATCCTGCCGCCGGCGGCCGGCGGCGCGGGTAGCATCGCAGGCATGTCTGCACTGTCGCATCGTTTCGTGCTCGCCAGCGCCGTGACCGTCTTCGCCGCCATGCCCGGTCCCACGTCCGGCGTGGCTCAGCCGAGCGTCAAGGGCGCGCCCGTCCGTGTCGTTGCCCTGCCGAAGATGGACGGCGCCAACCTGAAGGTGCACGCGATCCAGGTCACCTATCCGCCCGGCGCCACCTCGTCGGCGCACCGGCATCCGTGCCCGGTCTTCGGCTACATGATCAGCGGCACGATGCGGATGCAGGTGAGCGATCAGCCGCCCGCCGAGTACAAGGCCGGCGACAGCTTCTCCGAGATGCCGACCGACGTGCATCGCATGGCGACCAACCCCAGCGCGGACACGCCCGCGGTGTTCCTGGCCACGTTCGTCTGCGACAAGGAGACGCCGCTCTCCGTGCCGGTTACGGACGCGCCCGCGAAGTGATCGCCGGGCTGCTAGGCGTGGGCAGCTGTCGTCAGGGCCGGCTTGATGTTGTAGTTCACCCGGAAGAAATTGGTGGGGTCGTACTTTGTCTTCACAGCGGTCAGGCGCGCCAGATTGGCGCCGAAGGCCGTGCGAATGACGTCTTCGGGTTCGACGTCGAGCGCGGAAAGGAGGTGCGCGTTGGAGGAGAACGGGACCAGACCTTCTTCGCCGGCGCGGGCCCAGTCGCGATGCGTCACGGTCTCCGCAGGCTCGGTCCACTGAGCCATGAAGTAGATGCCCCAGGGAAGTGCACGATGCGGGAATGCCGTGGCATCGCTGGCAACCCGGCCCGCGGCACCGGCGTAGTATTCGAGGACAACGGCGGACAGAGGGGACTGCATGCGGTTCGCATGCTCGACAATCACGTCGATCGCATCGTCTGACAATTCCCGCTGCAGCGTCGACTTCCAATAATTGTGATTGCCATCCGGAAAGGATGGCGCGAGCAGCGCCTGCATCGCGGGGAACGGCAATTCCTGGATGGTGTCGACAACCGGGCTGCCGAACGTCCGGAGAGGTTCCAGGATCCGTTGGCCCTCGACGATCTCGCCGCAGTAGCAGGGGATCACGCCAACCAACGGAGCGCCATCCGGACCGTGAAGCAGCGCCGTATACGCCGTCAACTCGTCGGGGGCTGATGCCATGTAGCCTCGGAAGTGGCGGATCACATCCACGGCGGCCGCGCGCGGGTACAGCAGCAGGCCACCCAGGACCGTCTGGACCGGATGGGCCTGGAATTCGAACGACGCGACGACTCCGAAGTTTCCGCCTCCGCCCCGAAGAGCCCAGAAGAGGTCCTCGTTCTCGGACAGACTCGCTGTCAGCACCTTGCCGTCAGCGGTGACTATCTGACACGACAGGAGATTGTCGATAGTCATGCCGTATTTGCGGACCAGCCAACCGACACCGCCCCCCAGGGTGAGACCGCCGATCCCGGTCTTGGGGACGATCCCGCAGGGCACAGCGAGACCGAAGGCGTGCGTTTCCCGATCGAGATCGCCAAGTGTGGCGCCGCCCTGGACGCGGACGGTGCGTTGCGCGGGATCGACATGGACGGCGCGCATGCGCGAAAGGTCGATGACAATGCCATCGTCGCAAAGGGCACGGCCGCCGACGTTGTGACCTCCGCCTCGGACGGCGGTGAGCAGGCCGTTCTCACGCGCGAAGTCGACGGCGGCGACGATGTCGGCGAGTCCCGAACAGCGGGCTATGAGCGCCGGCCGCTTGGTCACGCTCGCGTTCCACAGCCGACACGCAGCGTCGTAGCCACTTGTCTCTGGCGTGAACAGATCACCCTGGAATGTGGCTCTGATCGGTTGAACGTTCAGGAGAGTCATAGGGTCCGTTCGCCGGAACGTGAGCTGCGGCGAGCACGCTACGCGACGGCAGAAGCGACGTGCGGCACACCAGCAAGCGCTGGAACGTTGAACATACGCGCGACGATGGGCCGGAGCTCCTCGGCGGCCGCGTTGTACGGTTCGAGCAACTGCGCAATTGGAGCACTGACGACTGTTCGGAACGGACGCTCGGCGGGCGGCAGTTCAACGAGCCGGACGAAGGCTTCGGCGACCTCGTCACTGCCAGGTGCGTCTGGCGCGCTGGTGACGGCCTTGAAGGTGCCTCGAACGTCGTCGACGAACGCGGCGGCCGTGCCGTAACTGGCCGCACACTCTCCATCGGCTGCGCACACGAGCCGATCGAAGATCGGCGTGTTGTAGATTCCCGGCTCCACCAGCACGGAATCTATGCCCAGGGGAAGTAGCTCGAACCGGTACGCATCGGCAAGAGCCTCCATGGCGAACTTGCTGGCGCAGTACGCTCCGAAGCCGGGAACGACCACGCGCCCCGCGCCTGAGCTGACGTGAATCAGCAAGCCGCTTCGCCGCTGGCGCATCGACGGGAGGACGGCCCGATTCACCCGTACGACGCTGAAGAAGTTGACGTCGAAGATCTGTTGAACCTGTTCGAGCGTGTACGCTTCGGTCACGCCGATGCCGGCCACGCCGGCATTGTTGATGACGACATCCAGGCGCCCCGCTTCCTGGAGTGCGCCCTGAACCGCTTTCTGGACAGATTGATCGTCAGTGACGTCGAGTTCGAGCACGTGCAGCGGGAGCGATTCGCGGACGGCGAGCCGTTCCAGCGCGTCGCGATGCTCCGCATTGCGGCCCTTGATGTCCCGCATGGTCGCGAACACGCGATGGCCGCGCCGCGCCAGCCTTTCGGCCGCGTTCCGTCCGAAGCCCGTGCTCGCTCCGGTGATGAGGACGACAGCGCTCATGCAGGCTCCTTCCTTCGTGCCGGGAATGACCGCATTGGAGTCCCATGGCCGAAACGCGGCGCCCCCGCGGGGCGGGATTGTGGCGCGTCAGCGCCTCGGCGTCTGTCCAATGTTGCACACGGCAACGACGATGTCTAGGGCAGTTCCTTGACGGCGATCGTCCGCCACCGCCAGAAGCCGCCCGGCACCCAGCGCTTCGTCGTCTCGTTGCTGTAGTGCATCTGGATGGCCAGCATGCCGTCGATGGCGCCGTCCTTGGCGTGGTTGGCGGTGTCGGTGAAGTCGGTGACCAGCTCGCCGTTGATCCACACCTGGATGTGCGGCACGTCGCCCTCGATGCGGGCGCGCACGGTGTTCCACTCCTCGCGCTTCCACGCCTTCTGCCAGGCCTCGTTGCGCGTGCGGAACTCCTCGGCGCGCGCGGCGCGCTGCTCCGGCGTCATGTTCGGGGGCGGCGGCGGTCCGCCGACGCCGGTCAGGCGCTCGCCGTAGATGCCGCCCATGCCGCCGCCCGGCAGGTAGTCGAGCGTCACCTGGTAGGCCTCGCCGGCCTCTGACGATCGCAGGAAGAGCCCGCCGTCGCAGCCCCAGTCCGGCTTGATCTCGAGGAAGACCTCGACGTTCTTGTACTTCTTGTCGGTGAGCAGGATGCCGCCCTTGCCGGGCGGATCCTGCGTGCCGACGAGGATGCCGTCGAGGACACGGAACAGCGGCATCGTCCCATGGTGGTTCGTCCGGCTGACGTGCCACCCGGCCGTGTCCTTGCCATTGAAGATCTCGACGAAGCCTTCGGGGATCGGCGCCTTCGGGGCGTTCGGGACCGGTCCGTCGGCCCTCGGCGCCGTCGTGACGATGGCGCGCGCGCCCTCACGCTCCGCGCCCTGCTGGGCGAAAGCGAGGCCTCCGGCAGCGGCCAGCGACAGCGCGCCGGTCAGAACGAGCGTGGAACCTCGGGCCATCCTGCTGCTCCTGGGAACGTCCGGCGGTCATCATCACGGCGGACGGGGCCACTATAATGCAGCCCATCGTGACAACAGCTGAGGCGGCGCGAGGACCAGGACGGACCACGCTTCCGGCGACGGCGCGCCTGCGCCTGGACGCCATCGATCTGGTCCGCGGGATCGTCATGATCCTGATGGTCCTGGATCACACGCGGGACTTCGTCCACGCCGGCGGGATGATGGGCAATCCGCTGGACCCGGCCACGACGACGATCCTTCTCTACGTGACGCGCTGGGTGACACACCTCTGCGCGCCGACCTTCGTGCTCCTCGCCGGGCTCGGCGTGGGCCTGCGCCGGCTCCGCGGCGCCACGGCTGGCGACGGTGTCGTGGTTCCTCTTCACCCGCGGCCTGTGGCTCGTCGTGCTCGAGCTCACGCTGTTCCGGGTCATCATCTGGTTCAACGTCGACTTCGCGTTCCTCGTCGTTCCTGCAGGTGATCTGGGCCATCGGCGCGTCGATGATCGCGCTGAGCGCGATCGTCCGGCTGCCGCTGCCCGCGCTCGCGGCGATCGCCGGGGTGATTCTGATCGGGCACAACGCGCTCGACGGCATCCGTCTGCCGTTCTGGACGCCGGGCAGCGACCTGCCTGCGCCCGGGTTCGGCGGCGCGGTGTGGCTGCTCCTGCACCAGTTCGGCTTGTTTCCGCTTGGCGGCCCGTCCGGCCCGATCGTGCTCGTCCAATATCCGCTGCTGCCGTGGATCGGGCTCGTCACCGCCGGCTACGTCATGGCGGTGGTCTACGCCTGGCCGGGCGAGCGCCGTCGCCGGATGCTCGTGCTCGCGGCCGTGACGATGCTGGTGGCGTTCGTGGTGCTGCGCACGTTCAACATCTACGGTGACCCGAGCGACTGGGCGCCGCAGCCGACGTTCGTCCAGTCGGCGATGGCCTTCATGAACGTCAACAAATATCCGCCGTCGCTGTCCTACGTCCTCGTGACGCTGGTGCCGGCGCTGCTGGCCCTGGCGGCGCTCGACGGGCGGACCATCGCGGGCGGCTTCTGGGGCGCGGTCGTGACCTTCGGGCGGGTGCCGTTCTTCTTCTACGTGCTGCAGTGGTTGACGTCCCACGTGTCGGGCATGATCGTGACCGCGGTCCAGGGCAAGAGCCTCGACGGGTACTTCAAGCACCTCCTCGACTTCTTCCAGCAGCCGCCCGACTTCGGCGGGCCACTGTGGACGGTCTACGTCTGCTGGATCGTCAGCCTGCTCGCGATCTACCCGCTCTGCCGCTGGTTCGCCGGTGTCAAGGCGCGGCGCCGCGAGTGGTGGCTCAGCTATCTGTAGCGCCGCGCTCTCACGCGCGGCGCGGCCGCCCAGGGGCGTGCCGTCTGCTATTTCGCGGCGCTGGGCGCGCCGCGGCGCCGTCACGCGGGCGGCGCTATTTGTAGCTCGCCCGCCGGGAGCCCGGCCGATGCCAACCGTCGCGACGGGACCTGCCGCCAATCGGCTGCGCCTCGACGCCATCGACGTCGTCCGCGGCGCCGTGATGATCCTGATGGTGCTCGATCACACGCGCCTGTTCGTCCACGCCGACGGCCTGACAGGTCATCCGCTCGATCTGGCGACGACGACCGTCCCTCTCTACCTGACCCGCTGGGTCACGCACCTGTGCGCGCCGGCCTTCGTGCTGTGCGCCGGGCTCGGCATCGGGCTCCGCCGGCTGCGCTCCGGCACCGAGGGGCTGCCTTGGTTCGTGTTCACCCGTGGCCTCTGGCTGGTGGCCATCGAGCTGACGCTCGTGCGCGCGCTCGCCTGGTTCAACCTCGACTACGCGACGTTCTTCGCGCACCTGCAGGTCCTCTGGGCGATCGGCGCGTCCATGATCGTGCTCAGCCTGCTGGTCCGACTGCCTGTCGTCGTCGTGGCCGCCATCGGCGCGCTGCTGATCGTCGGCCACAACGCCCTCGATGCCGTCCAGGTGTCGCCGTGGCGCCCCGACGGTTCGGCTCCCGCGCCAGGCGTCGGCGGCGCCATCTGGATGCTGTTGCACCAGCCGGGCTTCTTTCCCATCGGCGGTCCCCGAGGGCCCGTCGTCTGGGCCGACTATCCACTCCTGCCCTGGCTGGGCGTGTTGTGCGTCGGCTACGCGATGTCGCGCCTCTACGCGTGGCCGCGCGAGCTGCGCCGTCGCGCCCTGACCCTGGCCGCCGTGGGCATGCCGGTGGTCTTCGTGCTGCTGCGGACGTGGAACGTCTACGGCGATCCCCGCGACTGGGCGCCGCAGCCGACCGTCGTCTATTCGGCGCTGTCGTTCATGAGGGTCACGAAGTACGGCCCGTCGCTCGATTTCGTGCTGGTGACGCTGGCGCCGACGTGCGCGGCGCTGGCCGCGCTCGATGGCCGCTCCTTCGCTCACGGGATCGGCGGCGCTGTGGTCACCTTCGGCCGGGTGCCGTTCTTCTTCTACCTGCTGCAGTGGATCACCGCGCACGCGTCGGGCATCGTCGTCACCCTCTGGCAGGGTGGCGATCTCCGCCCCTACGTCATGCATCCGGTGGACCTGCTGCGGCTGGATTCGCCGCCGAACGTGGGCGGACCGTTGTGGGCGGTCTACGTCTGTCTGGATCCTCAGCGTGATCGCGCTCTATCCGATCTGCCGCTGGTTCGCCGGCGTCAAGGCGCGCCGCCGCGACTGGTGGCTCAGCTATTTGTAGCGCCGCGGCGCCGTCACGCGGACGGCGCTGACTTCGCCCGTGCGGCGCGCTCCGCGCGGAGGCGCTCGACCCCGTCACGCACGATGCCGATCGCCTGATCGATCTCGGCCGCGGTCGTGAACCGCGACAGCCCGAAGCGCAGCGTGCCATGGGCCTGCGACGCCGGGACGCCGAGCGCGCGCAGCACGTAGGACGCCTCGATGCTGCCGCTCGCGCACGCCGATCCTGCCGACACCGCCAGGCCGTCGAGGCGCGACGCGAGCGTCTCGTCGGTGCCGTCGATCGACACGTTCAGGTTGTTCGGCAGCCGATGGGCGAGCGAGCCGTTGACGTGGACGCCGTCGATCGCGGCGTGGAGGCCGTCGAGCAGTCGATCGCGGAGCGACGCGAGGCGCGCCGCCTCCGCCGCCATGTCCGCGGCAGCCAGGGCCGACGCGGCGCCGAGCCCGACGATCCCCGGCGCGTTCAGGGTCCCCGGCCGCAGCCCGCGCTCGTGGCCGCCGCCGTCGAACAGCGGCGCCAGGCGCACCGTCGGCTGGCGCGTCCGCACGTAGAGCGCGCCGACGCCTTGCGGGCCGTGGATCTTGTGCGCCGAGATCGACAGCAGATCGATGCCCATCGCGTTGACGTCGAGCGGGACGCGGCCGAAGGCCTGGGCGGCGTCGGTGTGGAACAGGATGCCGCGCGCCCGGGTGAGGCGGCCGATCGCGGCCAGCGGCTGCAGCACGCCGATCTCGTTGTTGGCCGCCATGACGCTGACCAGGATCGTCTTCGGCTCGAGGGCCGCTTCGAGCGCCGCGAGATCGATCAGACCGTCGGCGTCGACCGGCAGCACCGTCACGCGGCAGCCGCGCGCCTCGAGGTGCCGGCAGGTGTCGAGCACCGCGCGATGCTCGGTCGCCACCGTCACGACATGGTCGCCGTGGTCGCTCGCGCTCTCGGCGACGCCCTTGATCGCCAGGTTGTCCGCCTCGGTGGCGCCGCTGGTGAAGACGATGTCCTTGTGCGACGCGTTGATCACCGCGGCGACCTGGCGCCGCGCCGTGTCGACCGCGTCGCGGGTCCGCCGCCCGGCGGCGTGATCCAGGCTGGACGCGTTGCCGACCTGGTCGCGCAGCAGCGGCAGCATCGCGTCGAGCACGCGCGGATCGACCTGGGTGGTGGCGTGCGCGTCCAGGTAGATCATGACGGGATCATTGCCCCCCGTCGCGCCCCAGCACGCGTTCCGCCGATTGGATCGCGGCAACGGTGAAGATCAGCGGATACAGCGCCTCGCTGTACCAGAGGCGGGCGAAGTAGAGGCCGATCGGCGCGGCGGGGAAGTGGCAGCCATCCTGGGTCGCGGTCCGCAGCCAGGCCAGGCCGCGACGGACGGGCACCAGATCCGCGGCGCGATCGCGGCCCGCATGCGCGGCCAGCGCCGCCACCGCCTGCGCGGTCTCCTCGATCGAGGGCCGCGGATCGCCATCGGCCGGCGACCCGACGCACCCGCTCCAGCCGCCGTCCGGGCGCTGCGCCGCCGCCAGCCAGCGCGCGGCGCGATCCGCCATCCCGGCGGCGCCATCGATGCCGGCGTCGGCGAGCGCATGGAGCGCCGGCAGCACTTTCGCGGTGCCGTACGTGAGGTTCACCTCGCCGGGCGCCGCCTCGTTGCCGAACCACAGTGGGGCGAATGCGCCATCGCCGTGCTGGACGCGATCGAGGTAACGGCTGGCCCGCTCGAGCGCGGGTCCGATGCGCGGTCCCACCGGGCTCGCCAGGTGCGGACGCCACGCACACCACGCGCGCACCGCGTGCGCGGTCAGCTCCGGGCCGCTGCGGTCGAACGGCAGGCCGGTCCAGCCGCGGCAGAACGTCGGCATGCCGCCGTCCCGGTTCTGCAGATCGAGCAGCCAGCCGACGCCGGCCTCCGCGGCGTCGCGGACGCGCGCATCGGACGTCGAGCCGACAGGGCCCGACAAATGCGCCAGCGCGAGGAGCGCGCCCGCCGTGTCGTCGGCGTCCGGCACGCCGCCGGCGAGATCGGTCCACGCCCACCCGCCCGGCGCGGCGTGCGTGTAGGGATGCTCGACGCGATACTGCTGGCCGAGGATCCAGTCGAGCAGCGTCGCGCGCTCCGCGTCGTCGAGCCACGACGTCAGCGGCCCGCCCGCGGCGAGCGCCTCGATCGACAGCGTCGTCGCCCACGTCGCCAGGTTGGTGTCGATCGGCCAGCTGCCGTCGTCGCGGACGGAGGCGGCCAGGAAGGCCACGCCCTCGCGGATCACCGCTTCCGCATTGGCGTCGCCGCGGAGCTGCGGTGGCCGCAGCCGGAACGTCGCGTCGCCGGCCGATCGGTCCAGCGCGGCCAGGCTCATCACGACGAAGCTGGTGAGCGGCGTCGCTTCGAGGAAGCCGCCGGTCGTCGGCTGGATGGCGCGCAGCGTGGCCAGCGTCCGGCGGCGGGTCGCGGTCCGCGCCAGCCAGGTCGCCGGGTTGCGCGTCGGCCGCATCTGGTGCCGCACCTGGCCGATGGCGATGAGCGCCGGCAGCGCGTAGCTCACCACCGGCAGCCGCAGCGAGGCGAACAGCTGATGCGGGGCCGCCGCCAGCTCGAACGGCAGCTGCGCGACGTGGCGCCAGGATCGCAGGCGCCCGGCGATCGCCAGCGCCGTGAGGATCGGCACCGAGAAGGTGCGGTCCGAGCCGTAGCGGCCGTCGAGCGCGCGCCGCAGCGAGCCGCCGTCGACGCCGCCGGCGACGTAGGTGAGCCACGCTTCGGCCTTCCGCGCCGCGGCATCGATGGCGGGCGTGGCGGGTGCGACGTTGAGCGCGCCCCAGGCGAGCGCGGTGGTCGAGATGTTCGAGCGGCTGTCCGGCGTGTCACCCCAGCCGCCGTCGGTGTTGGCGTGCGCGGCCAGCCACGCGGCCCCGCGTGCCACCAGCGCCGCGAGATCGACGTGTGCCACGACTCCGGAGTCGTGTCGGGAGGCCGTCGACGGGTGTGCGACGACTCCGGAGTCGTGTCGGAGGACCGTCGCCAGGGCGATCACGGCGGTGGCGGTCGAGAGGGCGCTCGTCGACAGCCGGCCTTCCCAGTGACCGGCCTCGGTCCGCGCCCGCAGCAGGGCCGCGCGGGCGGACGCGTGCCAGTCGAGCGACGCCGCACCGGCGCCGGCGCCGTCGCGGCGGCGATCCGGGAGGGCGATCCGACGATGGTCGACGGCGTTCACAAGCTCAGATGGCCGAGCGCGAGCAGTCCATAGTACGTGTACTCGCAGTCGAGGATGTCGTCTTCCCAGTGGCCGTAGAAGCCGCCCCGGTTCGTCCACAGCGAATCGATGAAATCGAGGCACGCCTCCTTCACCGGCGAGATGTCGGCGTGCAGCCCGACCAGCGCGTGGATCGCCGTGGCCGTCGACAGCAGGTCGGGGATGGGCGACCCCGGCAGGGCGCGGAAGCCGCCCTGCGGGTGCGCCTGCGACAGCAGCCACGGGGCGAACGTGTCGGGCACCGGCTTGCCGAACTGGCGCAGCGCCGCGGCCGCCGCCGCGGTGGCCGTGGTGAGCCCGACCGGCGCGCCGGGGAAGTTGTTCAGGCCGCCGTCCGCCGCCACCAGCGTCAGCAGCTGCGCCATGAGCGCGTCGCAGTCGGGCACCGGCTCGCGCAGATCCTGGTAGGCGCCCAGCGCGACGAAGGCCCCGTAGGCGGATCCCTCGTCGCCGTCCGGATCGGTCGCGAAGCCGCCGTCGCCGGCGCGGAAGGTGGCGATGCGATCGAGCATGCGCTGCCGCACGTCGGCCACGGGCACGCCCTCGGGCAGGTTGGCCCAGCACCGCGCCAGGCAGCTCAGATGGACGAAGTCCAGCGCCGCACCGTCCCCGAACCCACGGAGGTAGGCACGTGTGCGGTCCGCGTCGATCGGCGCCCGCAGCGCCGCGAGGCCTTCGAGCCCGAAGACGGTGTAGTAGAGGTCGGGGAGGCCGGCGCGGTTGGTGAACCCGCCGGCCGGATCGTAGCGCTCGCGAAAGAAGCCGCCGACCAGATCAGCCGACGACTGCAGCAGCGTCGGCGCCAGCCGCGCGACCTGCAGCATTTCGAGCCTCAAACTCACTGCACCAGCCCTTCAGCTCGATGTCGTTGAAGATCTTGCCGACGATGCGGCGAAGCAGGCCCTTGAGCGTCGGCTCGTCGAGCACGGCGAGCGAGCGGATCGCCTCTTCCTTGTAGGAGTCGAGCAGGCGGCGGCAGCGATCCTCGACGTTCAGCTCGATCAGCCGGGCGCGCAGCGCCTCCGGCGTGTCGCTGGTGTCGCGGCGCCAGGCGGCGAGGAGCGCGGCATGCGCCTCGTCGTCCTGGCCTTTCGCGCGCTCGACGCCGACCGCCAGCGGCAGCGACGGGCGCAGGGCGGCGATGTCGTCCGGCGCCTCGGTGCCGGTCAGGTCGTCGAGGTCGTCGCGGATCTGGTAGGCGATGCCGAGCGCCTCGCTGTACTTCGCGAACACGTCGCGCGACGTCCTCGCTCGGCGCCGGCGAGCGCGCCGCCGAGGCGCAGCGCGACCTCGAAGGCCGGCGCGGTCTTGCGGCGGAAGATGTCGAGCACCTGCAGCGAGGTCAGCGGCTTCGGCGCCCTCGCCCACAGCAGCTCGGCGCCCTGGCCTTCGGTCAGCGTGCGATGGCCTTCGGCGGCCGCGCGCAGCATCTCGACCTTCGCCTCGGCCGGCGCGTCGATCGCCGCGAGCAGCCGGTAGCCTTCGCCGAGCAGGTAGTCGCCGACGTTGAGCGCGACCGCCTGCGCCGTGCGTCTCGTGCAGCGTCGGCTCGCCGTAGCGGGTCTCGTCGGCGTCCTCGATGTCGTCGTGGATCAGCGACGCCTTGTGGAAGCACTCGACGGCGACCGCGGCGCGGCGGACCTCGTCGCCGATCGCGGCCTGCGGATCGTCGCGCAGCGCCACGTAGGCGCACGCGGTGAGGAACGGCCGCCAGCGCTTGCCGGCCTTCGTCAGCCAGTCGCGGGCGATGCGGCCGGTCTCGTCCTCGGCCGGGCCCATCAGGCGATCGAGCGACGCCGGCCTCGAACCAGCCGTCGCACCTCGCGGCGGATGCCGTCGAGGTCGAGCCGATAGGTCTGGTCGTCGCTGGTCAGGTGGATGACGTCCCAGACCGCAGTCGATGTCGACGTTGGTGTCGATGCAGTCGTCCTGCAGCAGCGGGATCGCGATGCCGGGGATGGCCGCCGCTTCCATGTACGGGAAGGCGCGCTCGAGCACCGACAGGCAGCTGACGCCGACGATCGCGTCGATCTTGCCGGTCTGGATGATCGCCATCACGATCGCCGAGCCCTCGGCGACGAGCACGGCGTAGCCGAGGCGCTCGGCCTCGTTCTGCAGGTCCTGGATCGAGCACAGCCCGCACTTCTTGCACAGCAGGCCGAACTCGTCGAACGGCGCCGGGCAGTTGTCCTCGACGCGCAGGCACTTCGGCATCAGCAGCAGCCGGCGCTCGTAGGGGATCGTCGCCAGCGTGTCGCGCCACGCCTCGTTGCTGACGAGGACGCCGACGTAGTCGCGGTGCGTCGGGTCGAGGCCGGCGGCGTCGACGATGCGGTCGGCGTGCTCGCGCAGCTCGGCGATCGGCATCGGCGGCACCGGCCGATAGCGTTCGACGTAGCCGCGCACGATCGCCGTGATCTGGTCACGCTCCGCCTTGGTCTGCGGGATGTTCGCCTGGGGCGGACGCGCCGACTGGGTCGGCACGGCGCGCGGAAGGCTGATGACGGGCAGGTGCATGCGGAATCGCTCCCAGGGTCGTGCCGGACGCTAGCTGTACGCGCCGAAGCCGAAGAACCAGTGCTTCTTGGCGAAGCGGTAAGCCCAGTGCTCCTCGGGGATCTCGTGGCCGGGGTTGTGCTGGCTGTGCCGGCGCGTCATCGCGTCGAGCTCCGCCAGGCCGGCGCCGGCCTCGCGATGCGTCGTGTCGCGCGCGCCGTGCTTCTCGACCAGCGCCTTCACCAGATCCGGCCGCTCCAGCACGATGCAGCCGCGCGTCGTCTGCGCGGCCAGCTCGCGGAAGTCGCGGATGAACGCCGAGTCGTTGAAGACGTCGAACAGGTCGCGCTCGTCGTAGACGCTCTCCTTCGCGAACTGGATGATCGGGCACGGCTCGATGTCGCCCCACGGGTTGATGTGGTGGCTGATGCCGGTGGCCATCGGGCACAGCGCCTGGCCCTTGTCGTCCCAGTAGGCGTCGACGATGCCGAGCGGCAGCTTCGTGCGCATCTCGACGACGAAGCTCGCGGACCTGCAGCACCTGCTCGGGCGTCAGCGCCAGCTCCGCCGACTGGTTGGCGCCGACCGGGCGGTAGGTGTGGAACCAGGCGTAGTGCACGCCGCGATCGATCAGCCGCCGCAGCCACGATTCGCTGCAGCAGGTCGTCGATGTTGGTCTGGCAGACGCTGGTGGCGACGCCGGTGATCAGCTTGTGGCGGATGCAGGCGTCGAGGCCGGCCAGCGTCCGCGTCAGCACGCTTGGCCTGGCCGCGGCGCTCGTCGCTGACGACCTCGGTGCCCTCGATGCTGACGAGCGGCGTGGCGTTGCCGAGCGCGCGCAGCTTGGCCGCGATCTCGTCGGTGATCAGCTGGCCGTTGGTGAAGATCTGGAAGTAGCAGTCGGGGTGCCGCCGAGCACGTCGAGCAGCTCCGGGTGCATGAACGGCTCGCCGCCGAGGATGCCGAAGAAGCTGTTGCCCTGCTTCTTGGCGTCGCTGATCAGCCGGTCCAGCTTCTCGGCGTCGATCATCTGCGCGCGGCGCCGTCCACCTTCACCCAGCAGCCCTGGCAGCGCAGGTTGCAGCTGTTGATGATCGAGATGTAGAGGAACGGCGGGAAGTACTCGCCGCTGCGCGAGGCGCTTCTTGAAGCGCTGCACCGAGCGCATGCCCTTGTAGCCGAAGTTCCAGGCGAACTTCCACAGCAGCCGCGGATCGGTGCCGGTCACCATGCGGGCGCCGAGGCCGAGGAGCGCGGCCGTCTGCCTCATGCCGGGCTCTCTGCGGCAGCGGTGAGCGAATCGCCCGCTGGCGTGGCGCCGGCTTCGGCGCGCGCCGCTTTGGCGCGGATCTCATCCGCGGTCGGCAGCGCGTTCAGCACCTCGGCCGGGATGTCGAGCGCCGGCCTGCAGCTTGGCCAGGCACCGCTTGCGCTCCTCGAGCGCGCGCTGGTCGTCGCGCTCGCTCGCGAAGCGGCTGCTGGCGTGCTGGCTGCGCTGGCGCAGCGCGGCGTAGATGTCGCCGCCGAGCAGCGCCGAGATGTCGACCTTCATCTTCTCGCGCTCGAGGTCGGCGGCGTTGACCTCGTCGCCGTTGATCGGGCCGGCCTTGTACTTCGGGAAGAGGATCGCCACTTCCGGGCAGACGCGCGAGCAGGCCGGGCAGTCGGTCTTGCAGTTGGTCTGGTTCTGCACCTGGATCTGCTTGTCCTTCGACACGCCGTAGACGTCGAACAGGCAGAACGACAGGCACTGCATGCAGTTGGTGCAGCGGCTGTAGTCGATGACCGGGAACCACGGCTTCCAGCCGCCCGGCTTCTGCGTCTGGGCGTCGCCGCCGACGCCTTCGACGAGCGCGACGACGTCCGCCGGCGCGACGCCGTCGAGCGAGCGGAAGTGGACCGCGGCGCCGGTGCCGGCGACGGCTTCCGCCGGCGGCTCGCCGGTGAAGCGGCCGAGCACGAGCACCTGCCGCTCGCCCGGCGTCGTGCCGGTGCGCCCGGCGCGCGTGGTGATGATCCGGTAGCCCTTCTCGAGCAGCGCGCGCGTGATCTCGAAGCGCGCCTCGGCGTCCAGCGGCATCGCGCCGGCGCCCTCGTAGAGGACGACGAGGAGCGGCGAGCGGGCGGTGATGGATGCGCTCATCGGACCGGCTCCGCGGCAGCCGCCGGTTCGGCCGCCGGCTCCGCGTCGGGCGTGTCGACCTCGGCGCCGTCCAGCCCGGCGACGATCTGCTCGGCCGTCGCCGCGCGCATGTTCAGCACCCGCACCTTCGACTCGTCGAGCGGCGCGCCGGCCGCGCTGAACATCCAGCGCAGCGCCCGCGGATAGCAGGCGACCAGCGTCAGCTGTTCGCAGGCCGCGAATTCCTTCAGCGCCGGATCCTTGCGCGCCGACATCTCGCACAGGTCGGCGACGGCGTCGAAGTCGTCGCCGCGGTCGGTGAGCGCGCGCAGCACGTCCTGCTTGACCGGCCGCGGGACGGCCTGGGCGAAGGCGCAGTGGCAATAGAGGACGCGGGACGGCATGGCGGCACTGTCGATCTAGGCCGGCGCGAGCCGGTGCGTCGGGTTGGGCTGTCCAGGCCGGAAGTGTTCCGAGTGGACCAGGCTGATGACCAGGCTCTGCGTGTCGGCCGCATCGAGGGTCGCCGTGTCGACCGCCGCGGCGAGGCGGGCCGGGTCGCCCTCCGCGCGCAGGTTGACGATCAGCTCGCCGCGCGACAGCTCGCCGTCGAGGGTGTGCGACAGCTCGGCCACGTGCTCGTTGCGCACCTGGTTCAGCACGGCCAGGTCGCTGTCGCCGCCGACCGGCGTGAGGGTCATCTTCAGGTGCGCGATCTCGATGCCGTCCGCGTTCAGCCGGCCGGCGATCCGCGCCGCGACGTCGCGCACGAACGCATTGCCGTCGAAGTCCGCGCCGGCCAGCCGGACGGTGCAGTTGACCCAGCCGAGGAGCGCCTCGCCCTCGCCATAGGTCGCGTAGTCGATGTCGAGATCGGCGTCGGCGGCGCCCTCGTCGCGCGTCAGGACGTCGATCCAGGCGTCCATGCCCTGGCCGGTCCGCGCCGACACCTCGAAGATCCGCGCCTGCGGATACTCCCGCGACAAGGCCTCGCGCAGCACGGCCACGCGCGCCGGCTCGATCGCGTCCACCTTGTTGATCAGGATGAGCCCGGCTTCCTCGAGCTGCTTGCGGTAGACGTAGAGGACCTTGGGGCTGAACGACCGGCCCGGCTCGATGCCGAGCGCGCGCAGCGCCCGCACCGGGTCGACGACGACGCTGAGCGGGGCGACGGTGTAGGCGTCGCCGTACATCCGCCGCAGCGGATAGCTCACCGAGGCGCGCAGGTCCGTGCAGCTGCCGACCGGCTCGGCGATGAAGACGTCGGGGCGCGTCCCGGCGGCCAGCCGCTCGGCGGCGTCGACGAGCGAGTTGAAGCGGCAGCAGAAGCAGCCGCCGGTGATCTCTTCGACCGGGAAGCCGTGCGCGGACAGCACGGTGGTATCGACGAGGCCGACGCTCTGGTCGTTCGTGATCAGCCCGACGCGGCGGCCGCCACGGTCCAGCGCCTCCGCCATCCGCAGGATCGCGGTGGTCTTGCCGGCGCCGAGAAAGCCGCCGACCATGATGTAACGCGCGGGTGTCATGCGTTCAGGATTCCGGTGGGCATCATGACCGATGGACCGGGGCCCGCCAAGCCGAAATCCACGGCTCCGGGGCGGCCCGATCCCACTGTTCAAAAAGGACTACGCTCCCCGTCCCGCGCGTGATTACCTCCCGATGCTGCTCCCGGTGTTGCTTCCGATGGTCTCTCCAACCCGCCGAAAAAGGTTGCAGGAAGTGCTACAGGTGGTCGCGCATCTTGTCGATGGTGGCGTCCAGCACGGCCGCATAGCCGCCGGCGTCGAGCGCCCCGGGGTCCGGGGCGCCCTCGACCGCGTAGAGCCAGCCGGCGCCGTAGCGGTCCGAGTCGAGCACGTCGAGCGACGTCGCCAGGGCCGGGTTGGCGCCGAGGAACGTCCCTTCGAGGACCGAGTAGAGCTCGGTCCGGGCCTTGAACCCCTCGAGCGAACCGATGACCTCGCCCACGCCGACCGCCCCGCCGTCCGGGACCTCGAACTCCAGGTCGACGATGTCGCCGAGCATCCGCGCGGCGAACTTCGTCAGGCCGACGCGCCAGCGCCCCGGCTCGGCTTCGAAGACCCAGAAGTGGGACGCCGTGTAGAGCCGGTCCCAGGGCAGCCGCGTCGAGAACCGCGACCGTTTGTAGTAGATGTCCGGCGTCGTCATGGCAGCCCCGGCACCGGCATCTTCATGAGCAGGCCCAAGGCGATCACGAGGCCGGCGAACTGGATCAGCGCCGTGCGATCGCCCTCGACGTTCGGCGCCTCACGGAACGCCTGCACCGCGCCCAGGATGGCGATGAGCACGAGCAGGCCCTCGCCGGTCACGAGCAGCGCCGCGCCCGTCACGCCCGTCGCGATCCAGCGCTCGGTGCGGTTCAGGGCCTTGAACGCGTGGCCGCCGTCCAGCTGCCAGACCGGCATCAGGTTGAACAGGTTGATCATCGCGCCCGTGTGGGTGAGCGCCGCCCAGTAGGGCTGCGCGGTCGCCAGGTAGAGCAGGAAGCAGCCGGCGGCCGCCCCGAAGCCCCAGATGGGCCCGCCGAGGCCGATCCGCGCCTCCTCCTGCACCGTCGCGGGGTGCTGCTTCATGCGGATGAGCGCCCCGAAGCCGGGGATGAACATCGGCGCGGTCGCCGCCAGGCCGAAGCGCTTCATCGCCGCGACGTGGCCCATCTCGTGGATGTAGATCGACAGCACGAACCCGAGCGCGAACTTCCAGCCCCAGATCGTCCAGTAGACGCCGAGCGAGGCCAGCATCGAGAAGAACGTGGTGCCCTTGCTCAGCCCGAACAGCAGCAGCTTGCCCTTGGTCAGCAGGAAGACGCCGACCGCCTTGAACTTCCAGACCAGCAGCGCCGCGGCGGCGATCGCCCCGCCGCTCCAGGCCTTCTTCGCTCCCTCGGCGGCCGGTTCGGGCGGCGGCGCCGACGCGGGATCGCTCAGGCTGCGGCTCAGCGCCTGCACGCGCTCGCTGATGGTCTGGAACTGCGAGGAGTACCGGCGGGAGCAGCGTGAGCGCGACGCGCCAGGCTTCGAGCTGGCCGGAGACGTCGCCGCGCTTCTCCGCGGCCCGCGCGGTATCCGCCAGCGACTTCAACTGCTCGGCATGGACCAGCGTGTGGCAGGCAGGACAGCTCACCGCCGACGGCGGCATGTCCGCTCCGCACTGCCGGCAGCGTGCGTGCCCGGACTCCGGGATCGGCGGGGGGAAGGTCATGGGCCGGGCGTCGGGAGGACCGGGGGCGGGGACGCCGGCGCGCCGGGCGCCGCGGCCGCGAAGGGCCCGCTGATGGCGAGCGGCACCGGCGCCGTGAACTTCCACGCTTCCCAGAGGCCGATGCCGAGGATCACCAGGCTGAACGGGCGTTCGAGGCCGATCATGATCGGCAGGCTCAGGATGGCGGGGGTCTGCAGGACGATGTCGAGGACGCCCACCCGGCCGGACTCGCGTTCGGCCAGGAACGGCACCCAGCTGAAGGCGATCGCCGCATAGGTCAGGACGACTGCCAGGACCTGATAGATCACGCCGCCGCGCCCGCCCGTGGCCCACCGCACGGCGCGCCCCACCAGGAAGCCGACCGCGATGGCGATGATCGACAGCTGATAGCCGCTGATCTTCGCGACGAGATAGTAGAGCGACGAGCCGACCGCACCGGCGACGAGGCCGGCGCCGAGCGCCCGCCCGAACGCCGCGCCACCGGGGCTGTCGCCGTGCGCCTGCCGGATCGACACGGTGCAGGCCTCGCAGAACGGCTGCCCGTTCACGTCGAAGTAGTGGCCGCCGATCGGCTGGTGGCAGCCGGTGCAGTTCCGGGCCGCCGGCGCCGCGCCGAACTCCGCGCGCTCGAACTGCAGATCGTCCATGCGATCAGGCGTGGGCCGGGGGCGGCGGATCGAGCGTCACTTCAGGCACTGGAACACGAGCCTATAGAACTCCGGGTGCGACTGCCAGGTCTGCCCGGTGACGATGCGGCCGTCGCGGACCGCCTGATCGGCGGTGATGTAGTCGCCGCCGGCCGCCTGGATCTCCCAGCGGCAGTGCTCGTAGGCGGTGACGCGCTTGCCCTTGACCAGGTCCGCCGCCGCGAGGATCTGGACGCCGTGGCAGATGGCGAACACCCACTTCTGCGCCGCGTCGAAGCCGCGCACGATGTCGAGGACGCGCCGGTCGTGGCGCAGGTACTCGGGCGCGCGGCCGCCGAGCACGAGCACGGCCTCGTAGTCGTCGAGGCGCACGTCGTCGAACGTCAGGTCGGACTCGGCGGCGTAGCCGGGCTTCTCGATGTAGGTGTCCCAGCCGGGCTCGAAATCGTGGATGACCAGGTTGAGGCGGCGCTTGCTGGGCGCGGCGATGCGCGGCGTGAAGCCGGCCTCGAGGAGGCGTTGCCGGGCGTACAGGGTTTCGAAGCTCTCGCCGGCGTCGCCGGTGATGATGAGGATGGTTCGGGCCACGCGCGATTGTGGGATCGTCCCGGCTCATCTGGCAAGCCTGCTGCCCGGGGCCGCTGTCGCTGCGGCCGGCCATCTGGTCGGATAGCATGGCAGGGATGGTTCACGTCGTCCGATACGAGTCACCTCATGACTGGGCCGAGCACGTCGCCGCGCGCTTCGCGTCGTTCCTCGCCGACGAGCCGGCCGCGCGCGTCGCGCTGCCGACCGGCGCCACGCCCGAGCCGGTCTACGCCGGCATCATCGAGGCCGTCCGCGCCGGCATCGCCTCGTTCCGCCGCGCCCAGGTCTTCCTGCTCGACGAGTTCGGCGGCGTGCCACCGGATGCCAAGGGCCGCTGCGACGTCATGCTGCACCGGTCGCTGCTCGACCACGTCGATCTGGCCCCGCGGCACTACCACCGCCTGGATCCGGAGGCCGAGGATCTGGCGGCGATGTGCGCGGCCTACGACGCGTCGATGACGCCGCCGCTCGATCTGATGGTGCTCGGCATCGGCCGCAACGGCCACGTCGGCATGAACGAGCCGGGTACGTCGCCCGAGAGCGCGACCCGACGCGTCGAGCTCGCTCCGAGCACGACCCAGGCCAGCGTCCGGTACTTCGGCGAGGGCGCCGCGCTGCCGACCTGGGGCGTCACGATCGGGCTGTCGGCGATCCTCGCGGCGCGCACGATCTGGATCCTGGCTACCGGCGAGACCAAGGCCGACATCGTCCGCGACGTGCTGCTCGAACCGGTCTCGACCACGCGTCCGGCCTCGCTGCTGCGCGGCCACCCGAACTGCTGGTTGTTCGTGGATGCTGCTGCCGCGGCGAAGCTGCCGGTCGGCGTGCTGTCGCGCGGCTGACGATCAGCGCCCGTCCGCTTTCTCGCGTGCCAGCAGCGTCGCTTCCAGGGCTGGAAGCTGGGCGGTGTCTTTCAGTCGACCCGTCGACCGCTTGCTCGCAATGACGCGCTCCAGCGGCAGAACGCGCAGCGACGTGCCGTCCACCGTTCGTTCGAGCGCCCGCTCGTACTCGAGGTCGAACGCTTCGAGGCCGTGAGCCGTCAAGACGACGTCGATACGCGACAGTCCATCGCCCCCGAAGGCTGGCGGCTGTACGCCGAAGCCCGAGATCCAGAATCCCCCGGCTTCTCTTGCCGCCTCGACGATTCGTGCATCGTCGACTCCAGCGAACCAGATGTCGATGTCCTGGGTGGCAAGAGGCGCTCCCTCGATGAGGGCGGCACCCATTCCGATGACGAGGAACCGGACGCCTCGTTCCGACAAGGCGTGGAACAGCCGCCGTTCAGCGGGCGTCAGCGCGAAGTCGTCCACGGTTCAGACCCAGGCGCAACCGTTCGGTGGGCGACAACTCCAGGCATCGGAGCGCGTGGTACACGTCTCCAGCATCGATGCCGGCATGGGCGGCGGCGATTTCGTGGGCCCGGCGCCAGAGTGACTCGGAATGAGCCGCCCAGGCCCGCTGGTCGTCGGTCAGACCGTCATCGACATCGGGCTCCACCGTGCCATTATCTCCGAGCTGCGGGGTTCCGGTGACGTCAGGAAGGACCAGGCCGCGCCATCCGCGACCCGGTCGACACACAACTGACACAGAGTACCTGTGAAGAATCGAGCGGATGAAAGACCTGGCGTTCACGCTGGTGACCGTCGCGCTGCCCGCCCTGATGGTCGTGATGTCCGCTCGCCCCGTGCCTGCGCCGGCTGACGCCTTCGTCGTCGCGCATCGCGGCGCATCGGGCTACGCGCCCGAGCACACCATCGCCGCCTACACGCTCGCGCTCGAGCAGGGCGCCGACTACGTCGAGCAGGACCTCACGATCACCAGCGACGGCGTGCTCGTCTGCCTGCACGACGACACGCTCGAGCGGACGACCGACGTCGAGGCGCGCTTCCCGGATCGCGCGGTCGTCGAGAACGGCCCCGGCGGCCAGCCGGCGAAGCGGTGGTATGCGAACGACTTCACGCTCGCCGAGCTGAAGACGCTGGACGCCGGGTCGTGGTTCGATGCGCGGTTCGCCGGGGCGCGGATCCCGACCTTCGAGGAGGCGATCGCGCTGGTGAAGGGCCGCGCCGGCATCTTCCCGGAGCTGAAATCGCCGGCGCGCCTCAACGCGCGCGGCGCCGACGTCGAGCAGGCGGTGGCCGGCGTGCTGGCGAAGCACGGCCTGACCGATGCGCAGGTGAAGGGCCGGCCCGCGGTCTACCTGCAGTCCTTTGAAGAGAAGACCGTGCGGCGCCTGGCGACGCTGCTGCCGGCGGTGCCGCGGACGTTCCTGCTCGGGGGGAAGGAGGCGGCGCGCTGGCTGACCGCGGACGGCCTGCGCGAGGTGAAGACGTTCGCGACCGCGATCGGTCCGGCGCGGCAGTTGATCGAGGCGCGCCCGGCGATCGTGGCCGACGCGCACGCGGCGGGGCTCGCCGTCGTGCCCTACACCTTCCGCCAGGGGCCCGGCTCGGGCGACGCCGGGCGCGAGGCGGCGCGCGCCGACATGCGCCGCTTCCTCGTCGACTACCGCGTCGACGGGCTGTTCACCGACAACCCCGATCTGTTCCCGCGCTGACGCGCTTACGCGCTGGCCGGCCGGCCGCAATCGGCGATCGAGATCAGGCGTGCCAGGCCCGGCACGTAGGTGTCCACGTCGCGTGCCTGGAGCAGCGTTGCCAGCGGGCCGAGGACGAGCGCGTCGAGCTCGACGATCGTCCGCTTGGGCCTGACGCCTTCGGGCAACAGCGGCCGGACGTAGCCGGCGAAGAAGCGCGTCGCCTCGCCCAGCGACTCCCACACTTCGAACGTCTTCCAGCCGTCGACCGACGGCCCGGCGCCGTGCGCGATGAAGCCCGGCGCGTCCTTCAGCTCGGTCTCGAGCGCGGCCAGCATGCCGTCGTAGCCTTCAGCCGTCTGTCCCGGCACGTCCGCAATCACGAGTACCTGCCATTTGCGTGTCTCCCGAATTCGTCTGTTTCCGTGTTCACTTCACCAGGACGCGCCCCTGCGCCTGCCACTTGCCGTCGGTGCCGCGCACTTCGAGCCACAGCGGCTTGCGACTGGCCGGCGTCTCGACCTCGAAGTCGTAGGTCTCGCCGACCGCGATGGTCACGCGGGCGGGGCCCGGGGCCGCCTCGGACGCCGGCACGGCGGCGCCGTCCTTCGTCAGCGGACGCCAGGTCACCGGGCCGTCGGCGCCCGTCAGCGAGACCGACCAGATGTCGTCGGGCGCGATGTTGATCAGCCGCACGCGGTGGCGCGTCTTCGCCGCCCAGGTCCAGCGCGGCTCGCGCTCGCCGTCGATCACGGCGGACGCGGCGTCCCTCAGGATCGCCGAGGCTGGCGAGGCATCGCGGCGGCCGAGCACGATGACGTGATCGGTGGCCGGGTCGTAGGATTCGCCGGGCTCGACGACGACCAGCGCGCCGTAGAGGCCCGACGACAGCTGCCGGTAGTCGTGCAGGTGCGTGTGGTAGATGAACGTGCCGGTGCGCGGCGGCGTGATGCGGACGGTGAAGCGCTCGCCCGGCACGATCATCGGCGCGACCTTCGCCCCGAGCCCGCTCCAGCCGTGCACGCCGTCGTAGTAGCTGTCGAGCTCGAGGCCGTGCCAGTGCATCGACGTCGACTCGTTGAGGTTGTTGACCAGCGTGATCTCCACCGGCTCGCCGCGACGCAGCACCACCGGCGGGCCCGGTGAGGCGACGCGGGCCACGCCGTCCCCGGTGACGTCGATGCCGGCCGGCGTGCGGCCGTCCGCCGCGCCGCCGCGGATCGTCATGGTCAGCTGGCGCGGCGTCGCGGTCGTCGCCGCCGCCGGGGCGGACGCGGACGCGTCGTCGCGGGCGGTCACGGTGATGCCGAGCACCATGCCGGCCATGCCCAGCGACAGGTCGTTCGGATCGTGGACGCGATGCGCCTCGTGGCCGCCATGCCCGGCGTACGGCCCGTGTCCGGCGGTACTGGTGCCGGCGTCCCGGCCGCTGTCGCCGATGTATCCGCCGACCGCGTCACCCGAGGGCGTGGCGCCCAGCCGGCGCTCGGGGGCGACGTGGGCCATGACGTGGCAGTGGAACAGCCAGTTGCCCACCCGCTCGGGCACCCAGTCCATGGTCAGCGTGCCGCTCGACGGCACCATCTGCGTGACGACGCGGCGGCCCTCGGCGCCGGCGACGGTCTCGTCGCGCACGCCGTCGCCGAGCCGCTGCACGCGGTAGTAGAACCCGTGCAGGTGCATCGGGTGGATCTGCGAGCTGAGGTTGATGACGCGCCAACGCACCGGATCGCCGAGGCGGTAGGTGAGCCGCTCGGTCGACGGCCACGACAACCCGTTGATCATGAACGTGACCTTCGGGTTGGCGGCCAGGAAGCGTGCGCTCGCGTCGTCGGACGCCATGATCTCGCGCAGCTGCGCCGGCGTCAGGTCGCTCCACTCCGTGATCACGAAGATGCGATCCGGCTCGACCCGCACGCCGGCGGGGTCGACGACGAAGGCGCCGCCCATCTCGCGGAACGGGATCGGCGCGCCCATCGACGTCGCCCAGTAGTGATAGGTGCCTGCGCGCCCGCTCGCGAAGCGGACCTCGCGGTCCGCTCCCGGGGGCACGTCGAGTGGGCGCGCAGGCGCCGCCGTCCCGCGCGCACAGTCCGTGCAGGCGCAGCGGCGATGTCAGGTCGTTCCGGACGGAGACGACGAGGGTGGTGCCTTCGACGACGCGGAGGAGCGGCGCCGGGACCATCAGCGGTCGGCCCTCCTCGCCGAGGGCCTCGATGCGAAGCGTGGGGCCGTCGTCGCCTTCCGGGCGCCAGTCGCCGGCGGCCGCACGCAGCCGGACGGTCACGAGGTCCTTCTCAGCGTCCCCGGCGGGGGTGCGGGCGGCGGTGCCGGCGGCGTGGGTGTTGTCGTTGACGCGGACGCGCTCGACCGGCATGGCGGTCAGGGCCGGGATGCTGCCGGACGCGAACAGGGCGCTGGCGGCGGTCAGATAGAGCAGATGGTTCAGGACAGTCACAGCCCGATCAGGCTACGCGCCGCCCGGCGGGCAATCCTGAGCAGCGGGTAAGGGTTCGGTAAGAATCAGGCCGACTGGGCTGCGGACCGCGAAGATCTCGAAGCGGTCGCCGTTGGCGCCGAACGGCTGCGGGCCGCGCGACTCGAACTCGAGGCCCGAACCGGCGACGAGGTCGACCAGCGTCCGGCTGACGAGGACCTCGCCGGGCCGGGCGAGCGCCGCCAGGTCGCTCGACAGGTCGACGGCGACGCCGCGCATCTCGCCGGCGACGAACTCGCACTCGCCGGTGTGCAGGCCGGCCCGCACCGTGCGGTCGGCGCGCGCGCCCGCCGCGACCAGCGTCGCGGCGCAGCGGATCGCCCGCGCCGGACCGTCGAAGGCGGCCTGGATCTGCGTCGGCGCGAACGCCAGCAGACGGCCGCGCTGGCGGTCGATATCGGCCCGCGCCTGGACCTCGAACGCCTGTCGTGCCGCGGGGTCGGCCGCGTCGATCCTCGCGGTGAGGATGGTCGCCAGCACGCGGTCGGCGTCGACCGGGTCGTGCCCGTGGCCGAGAAAGCGCTCGATCGCGTCGAGCATGGTGTCCTGGTCGCCGACGAACGGCAGGTGATCCTCGCCGGGCAGCTCGATCAGCGTGGCGCCGGGAATCAGCGACGCGACGTAGCGGCCCTCGTCGATCGTCAGCAGCCGATCCTCGGTGCGGTGCAGGATCAGCGTCGGCACGCGGATCGCCGGCAGCACGTCGCGTACGTCGATCGCGGCGTTCATCCGCGTCAGCGCCACCGCCGCGCCAGGGCTGGCGCCCATCCGCAGGTAGGTGCTCCACCAGTCGCGGAACGCGGGGTCGGCGGCGACCGTCGGCGCACGCGCCTCGAGGCCCACGGCGCCGCCCCAGGTGCGCTGGATCTCCTCGAGGAAGTGCTCGCCCTGCTCGTCGGTCGGGGCCCACGGATAGTCGGGCGCCCAGCGCCGCTTCGCGTAGGTCCCGATCATCACCAGCGCGCGGGTCCGTTCCGGGTAGGTGGTGGCGTAGAGCGCGCAGAGCGGGCCGCCCTCGGACACCCCGAGCAGCGCCGCCTGTCGCGAGCCGACGGCGTCGAGCACGGCGCGCACGTCGTCCATCCGCTCCTCGAGCGTGGGCAGCTGGCCGACGCGATCGGACAGGCCGGTGCCGCGCTTGTCGAAGAGGATCAGGCGCGAGAACGAGGCGAGCCGGCGGAGGAAGCGCGCGAACGACGGCTCGGCCCAGAAGTAGTCCAGGTGCGAGACCCAGCCCATGACGAAGACGAGATCGATGGGGCCATCGCCGACCACCTGATAGGCGATGCTGACGTCGCCGCTGTGCGCGTAGCGTGTCTGCGGCGGCGTGAACTCGACGGCGTCGGCCGCGGGTGCGGGCGGCGCCACCGCCGACACCGCGGCGATGAAGCGGTAGCCGCGCTTGTGGACCGTCTCGATGAACGTCGGCTCGTGGTGGTCGTCGCCGAGCGCGTGGCGGACCTCGCGGACGCACACCTTCAGCACCGCGTCGCCGACGAAGACGCCCGGCCACAGGTGATCGAGGAACTCGTCCTTCGTCACCAGCTGGCCGGCGCGCGCGACGAGGAACTCGAGGACGCCGAAGGCCTTCGGCGTCAGAGCGACCGTCGCCGCGCCGCGCTTGAGCGTGGCGTTCGCCGGATCGAGGCAGAAGTCGCCGAAGGTGACGGGCGCTCGGGCCGTCCCGTCGGAGCCGCTGGATCGGGCGCGGACGTGGCCGGGCATGGGTCCGACCATCCTAGCGAGAGCCGGTCGGTATCCGCCAGCAGGAAGCAGACCCCGCTGATGCCGAGCGCTTCGAAGACACCCTGCCATTCGAGCGGCCCGATCCGGACGATCAGCGGGACGTGGACGAGGAACACCCACGAGAGCACCATCCAGCCCGTCAGGACGGCCGCCAGCCGGCGGACGGGCGGCGCCAGCAGGCCGAAGCCCGCCGCGAGCAGCGCGCCGGCCGCGAAGTACGTCCAGAAGCGCGCGAACGGGATGAACGGCGGCACCAGCGTCTCGACGAACTGGACGAACAGGATGTGCTGGATGCCGGCGAGCAGGAAGAACGGCGCGCACGCGTGTGGCGCGAGGCGAGCCAAGCCCGACAGCAGCGTGTTCGGCGGTCCGGCGGCGCGTGCACCCACGACGATGCCGCCAGCGGCCAGGACCACGGCCTTCAAGGCGTTGGTCCAGTCGCCGCTGAACGTGTCGCCGGCGATCGCTTTCGGCCAGTGCAGACACAGCGACCAGCCCAGGATCAGCGCGGCGGCCTGGAGCGCCGCCTCGCGCGTCCAGCGGCCGGCCAGGATGGCGCCCCCGGCGGCCACGAACAGGACGCCGGTGACGTAGGCGATCAGGTGCCGCTGCGCCAAATCGGCCGGCCACGGCGTCGCACGCGCCACGACGTAGTGGCCGAACACGATGTTCTCGAGGCCGAAGCCGACGAGGGCCAGCGCGAAGAACAGCCGGCCGAGGCGCTCCGCTGGGGGCATGGCGGCGCAGTGTACGCAGCCGCCGCCTCACCGGCGCCGCTGTTTGACGAACGGTCCGTTGGCGCGGGCAGGGCCCGGTCGAGGCGGCGTGACCCCGGCCGCCGGGCCGCGGCCGGAGGAAGCGCCTCGGCTGCGATACGATGTCGCCGGCTCCCCATGCTGCTGACGCCTGAAGCCTTGAACGCCGCGCTCGACGCGCTCGCGCACGGATCGAGCGGCGACCCGTTCGCCATCCTCGGCCCGCACGTCGTCCACACCGGCGGCACGAGCCGGGTCGTGATCCTGACGATCCAGCCGTCGGCCGCGCGGGTCGAGGTGGTGCGCCTCGGGCCCGGCGATCAGCGGACGCAGATCGAGATGCGGCGGCTCCCGCAGGAGATCATTTTCGCCGCCCAGTTCAACGGCGAGGCGCAGATCTTCGACTACCGCCTGCGCGTCACCACGATGGACGGCCAGACGTTCGAGCTGGACGATCCCTACCGCTACGGCCAGGTGATGGGCGAGCTCGACCTCCACCTGCTCGGCGAGGGCCGCCACTACCGCGCCTTCGAGCGCCTCGGCTCGCACGCGCTGAAGGTCGGGTCGGCGACCGGCACCTACTTCGCGGTGTGGGCGCCGAACGCCGAGCGCGTCAGCCTGGTCGGCGACTTCAACCAGTGGCACGGCCTGGCCCACCCGATGCGCCGCCTCGTGCCGAACGGCATCTGGGAGCTGTTCGTCCCCGGCCTCGGCGCCGGCGAGCGCTACAAGTACGAGCTGCGCGGCAAGTTCGATCGCACGCCGTTCCTCAAGGCGGATCCCTACGCGTGCGAGTTCGAGACGCCGCCGGCGACGGCGGCGCTGACCAGCGGTGTCCCGCAATACCGCTGGCGGGACGACGACTGGGTCAAGGCCCGTGAGGCCTCGAACGGCAACCTTTCGGGCCCGGTGTCGATCTACGAAGTGCACCTCGCGTCGTGGGCGCGCGTCGCCGAGGACGGCAACCGCTCGCTCAGCTATCGCGAGCTTGGCGAGCGGCTCGTGCCCTACGTGAAGGACATGGGCTTCACGCACATCGAGCTGATGCCGGTGCTGGAGCACCCGTTCGGCGGCTCGTGGGGCTACCAGGTCACCGGCTTCTTCGCGCCGACCAGCCGGCACGGCTCGCCCGACGACTTCCGCTGGTTCATCGACGAGTGCCACCGCCACGGCATCGGCGTGATCCTCGACTGGGTGCCCGGCCACTTCCCGAAGGACGCGCACGGCCTCGCCCGCTTCGACGGCACCGCGCTCTACGAGCACGAGGATCCGCGGCTCGGCGAGCACCAGGACTGGGGCACGCTGATCTTCAACTACGGCCGCCACGAGGTCGCCAACTTCCTCGTCGCGAGCGCGCTGTTCTGGATCGAGCAGTTTCACCTCGACGGGCTGCGCGTCGACGCGGTCGCGTCGATGCTCTACCTCGACTACTCGCGACAAGCCGGCCAATGGGTGCCGAACCGCTTCGGTGGCCGCGAGAACATCGAAGCCGTCGCCTTCCTCCGTCACCTGAACGAGATCGTCCACGCCGAGCACCCGGGCGTGATGATGATCGCGGAGGAGTCGACGGCGTGGCCGGCGGTGAGCCGCCCGGTCTACGCCGGCGGGCTCGGCTTCACCTTCAAGTGGAACATGGGCTGGATGCACGACATCCTGACCTACATGTCGAAGGAGCCGGTGCACCGCCAATGGGAGCATCGGCACCTGACGTTCTCGATGCTCTACGCCTTCAACGAGAACTTCGTCCTGCCGTTCAGCCACGACGAGGTGGTGCACGGCAAGGGCTCGATGATCGGCAAGATGTCGGGCGACTCGTGGCAGAAGGCCGCCAACCTGCGCGCTCTCTACGCCTACATGTACGTGCACCCGGGCAAGAAGCTGATGTTCATGGGCAGCGAGCTGGCCTCGTGGCGCGAATGGGACGACGGCGACGGGCTGCCCTGGGCCTGGGCCGACGACGCGCCGCACGCCGGCGTGCGGGCGCTGGTGCGCGATCTCAACTGGCTGTATCGCGAGCAGGCGCCGCTGCATCAGGTCGACTTCCAGCCGACCGGCTTCAGCTGGATCGACTGCGACGACGCCGCGCACAGCGTCATCTCGCTGATTCGCCGGGCCGAGCGCGCGAAGGACGAAGTGCTCGCCATCTTCAACTTCACGCCGGTCGTGCGCGAGGGCTATCGCATGGGCGTGCCCGAGCCCGGGCGGTATCGCGAGCTGGTCAACACCGACGCCGAGGTCTACGGCGGGAGCAACGTCGGCAACGCCGGCATGCTCGACACCGAGCCGATCGCGGCGCAGGGCATGGCGCAGTCGCTGGTGCTGACGCTGCCGCCGCTCGCCGGCCTGATCCTGAAACGCGACTGACGCACGCGATGCGCGGGTTGCGAGGTCGATTCCTCATCGCCGCGCTCGTCGCGATCCAGGCGCTCCTCGCGGGTCCGTCTGCCGGCCACGCCGATCCGCTGCCGGCACAGGCCCCTCGCACTGCCGACTACGACATCGCCGTCCGGCTCGACCCGGACGCGAAGCTCCTGGACGGCAGGCTGCGCCTCACCTGGCGAAACCCGTCCACCGACAGCGTCCCCGATCTCTGGTTCCACCTTTACCTGAACGCCTTCCGCGATCGCGAGAGCACGTTCTGGCGCGAGTCGCGCGGCCAGCTGCGCGACGTGCCGATGCTCGAGAACGGCTGGGGCCGGATCGACGTCACCGCGCTGCGGATCGCCAACGGCGCCGACCTCCTGCCGTCGCTGACGTTCGAGGCGCCCGACGACGGCAATCGCCGGGACCGCACCCTTGCGCGGGTCCGGCTGCCGCAGCCGGTCGCGCCGGGCGGGAGCGTGGACCTCGAGATCGCGTTCACGGCGGCGCTGCCCAAGGCCTACGCCAGGACCGGCTATGCCGGCGACTACTTCCTGGTCGGGCAGTGGTTCCCGAAGATCGCCGTCTACGAGCCGGCCGGGGTGCGCGGCCGCGCTGCCGGCGGCTGGAGCGCGCACCAGTTCCACGCCCACTCGGAGTTCTACGCCGATTTCGGGCACTACCGCGTCGCCATCACGCTGCCGCGCCGCTTCGTGGTCGGCGCCACCGGCGTGCGCACCGCGCGGGTGGACCACGGTGACGGCACGACCACCCACACCTACGAGCAGGGCGACGTGCACGACTTCGCCTGGACGGCGTCGCCGCGCTTCGTCGAGATCACGCGCCGCTTCGACGCGGCGGCCGAGGTGTCCGCGCAGGCCTACCGCGAGGCCGCGGCGCGGCTCGGCCGGCCGATCGAGGCGCTGCGCCTCGGTGACGTCGAGGTGCGGCTGCTCATGCAGCCCGATCATCTGCCGCAGGCGGAGCGCTACCTGCGGGCGACGATGCGCTCGATCGCGGCCTTCGGACTGGCCTACGGCCGCTACCCGTACCGGACGCTGACCATCGTCGATCCGCCGGAGGCGGCCATCGGCACCGGCGGGATGGAGTACCCGACCTTCATCACCGCCGGCACCATCACGCCGCTCAACACCTGGCCCCTGAATCGCGTCTACACGCCGGAGATTGTCGTCGCCCACGAGTTCGCGCACCAGTACTTCCAGGGCCTGGTGGCCTCGAACGAGTTCGAGGAGGCGTGGCTCGACGAGGGCATCACCGAGTGGGCGGCCGGGTGGCTGGTCGACGAGCTGGTCGGCGCCGATCGATCGGTCCTCGAGCTGGCCGGCCTCCGCGTCAGCGACCTCGACTACCAGCGCATCGCCAACCACCGCGGCCGCGGCAGCGAGATGATCCGCCAGCCGTCGTGGTCGTACGACGCCGGCTACGCGTTCAACGCCTATGCCCGGCCGTCGTTGACCCTGCGAACGCTCGAAGGGCTGCTGGGCCGTCGCACGATGGCGCGCGTGATGCGGACCTACGTCGAGCGGTGGCGCTACCGCCATCCGTCGAGCGACGACTTCTACCGCGTCGCCAGCGAGGTCGCCGGCGGCGACCTGACGCCGTTCTTCCGCCAGACGATCGAATCGCCGGCGGTGATCGATTACGCCGTCGGCGAGATTGCGCAGGGAAGCGCCCACACGGCGGTCACGGTGCGTCGCCAGGGAGACCTGCAGATCCCGATCGTCGTGGCGTTCAAGTTCGCCGGACGCCCCGTCGAGCGCCGCACCTGGGACGGCGTGGCGCGGTGGACGCGCTTCACGTTCGGCTACGCCGAGCCCCTCGAGTGGGTCGACGTGGACCCCGATCGCAAGGTCGCCCTCGACGTCTCGTGGCTGAACAACGGCCGCGTGGTCGCTGCCGATCGCCGCGCCCCGATGGCGATGACGTCGCGCTGGCTCCTCGCCGTGCAGCAGGTCCTCTCGTGGCTGGCCTTCTAATGGTCCGGCGGCCGGCCTCTCACGGCCGGCCGCGGGTGTCCGGCATCCGTGCGATTCGCGAAGGGGCCGCGCGGCTGTGGTCGCGGGCCGCGTTCGCGGTCGTGGCGACGTGGGCGATCGTGACGATCGTCGCGGTCGTCGCCGTGGCGCCGGCCTGGGCGTGGTGGAGCGGCGCGCTCGACCACACGATCGACGGGGCCCGGCTGCTCGGCTCCCCGAATGTGGCGACGCTGGTCGAGGTGCTGCGCGAGTCGCCGTTCGCCGCCCGCACCATTGCCGTCGCGGCCATCGCCGGCGCCGCGCTCGCGCTGCTCCTGAATCCGTTCCTCGCCGGCGGCGTGATCGGCGCGCTGGTGCGCGAGCCACCTGTGGGCGAGTTCGGGCTCGACGCCGGTGGACAGGGCACCCGCTTCGCTGCGGACGGGGTGTGGCTCTACGGTCCGCTCCTGCGCGTCGCCCTGATCGTCTGGCCGCTCGCCGCAATCGCGATTGCCGCGGGCGCCCTCGCAGCGACGAGCCTGCTCGGCGACACGCCGGAATCGCTGCTGGCTGTCGCGGTCGGCGCGGCTGTCCTCGCGTGCGGGATGCTGGCGGCCTCGATGTTCGTCGATCTGGCGCGGATCCACGTCGTCCGGACCGGCGTCCGCCGCGCCCGTGTCGCGGTGCTGGCCGCGTGTCGCATCGTCGGCAGCCAGGCGCCCCGGCTGTTCCTGCTCGGGCTGGTGTTCGGGACGGCCCTGGCGCTGGCCGGGGCGGCGCTGCTGGCGCTGCGCGGATGGCTCCCGGGCGAGACGTGGCCGTCGATTCTCGCGGGCGTCGCCGTCCAGCAGGCGCATGCGTTCGCCCGCACGTGGCTGCGCGCGGCGCTGGTCGCGAGCGAGGTGGTGCTGGCCGATGCGGACGCCGAGACCCGCGCCGCCGTCGCAGAGGCTGCCGCTGCCGCGTCAGTCGCGGCGCTCGAGGAACGGCCGGAGATGCTCGTAGTCGTGCAGGACGAAGCCGGCGAAGGCGGGCTGGCCGGCGACGAGCGGCTCGGCGGCGGCGATCTCGCGCCGGAGGTCCCCGGGCGCCTGTCCGCCGAAGGTGATGGTCGGCGGGGTGATGCCGACGCCGCGGAAGCCGGACCAGCGCCGCCCGTCCTCGCCGGGGATCGGCGCCCGACGACTCCGGAATCATCGTGAGGACCATCGCCGCGGCCAGGATCGACAGCGCGGCGAACAGGCAGGTCGGTGCATGCGTCACTGACGGCGGCGATAGGGTCCGGGCCGCGCCGCCGCGAACAGCTCCTGGACACGATAGGCCAGCTCGGCCCCCGTGAACGGTTTCGAGAGCAGCTGGCGCCCGGCGCGCAGCTGGCCGCGGCCGATGACATCGACGTCAGCGTAGCCCGAGATGAAGAGCACCGGCACCCCTGGCCGCAACACCTCGAGCCGGTCGGCGAGCTCGCCGCCCGACAGGCCGGGCATCACCACGTCGGTCACCACGACGTCGAACGCCTCGGTGCCTTCGGTGCAGATCGCCAGCGCCTCGGCCGGGCCGGGCGCCTCGACGACCCGCCAGCCGCGGCTGCGCAGCACCTCGCGCGCGAACTCGCGCACCGCGTCGTCGTCCTCGATGAGCAGCACGGTGCCGGGCACCGCCGTCCGCGCGTCAGCGAGCACCACGCTGTCGTCGAGCGGCAGCGGCGCGTCGGTGGCCGGCAGGTAGATCGTGAAGGTGGTGCCGCGGCTTGGCGCGGTCCGCACCAGGATGTCGCCGCCGCTCTGCTTGATGATGCCGTGCACCGTCGCCAGGCCCAGGCCGGTGCCCTGGCCCATCGCCTTCGTCGTGTAGAACGGCTCGAAGATGTGCTCGAGCACGTCCTCGGGGATGCCCTCGCCGGTGTCCGACACCGACAGCGAGACGTAGGTCCCGGCCGGCAGCGACACGGCCGGCTGCGCCGTCGCGCCGATCGCCACGTTGGTGGTCTCGATGCGCAGCTCGCCGCCGCGCGGCATGGCGTCGCGGGCGTTGACGGCGAGGTTCACGATCACCTGCTGGATCTGGGCCAGGTCGACGCGGACGCGGCGGACGTCGTGCGCCAGCGAGTAGCAGATGGTGACGTCCTCGCCGAGCAGGCGCGACAGCATCGTGCCGAGGTCGCTGATCGCGCTGTTCAGGTCGAGCACGACGGGCTGCAGGATCTGGCGGCGCGCGAAGGCCAGCAGCTGCCGCGTCAGCGCCGCCGCCTGCTGGCCCGAGCGGCGGACCTGGGCCATCGACAGCCGCGCCGCGCTGTCGGCGGGCACTGTCCGCTCGGCGATGTCGGTGAAGCCCAGGATCGCCGTCAGCAGGTTGTTGAAGTCGTGGGCGATGCCGGCGGCGAGCTTGCCGACGGCCTCCATCTTCTGCGACTGGCGCAGCTGATCCTCGTAACGCTCGCGCGTCGTCAGGTCGCGCCCGATCCCCTGGATGGTGCGGGTCGGACCGTCAGCGCCCTGGATCCAGGCGGCCACTTCGAGCGGCACGCGGCGTCCGTTCTTGGCGGTGATGGCGATCTCGATCGGGGCCAGCGCGCCGCCGTCGCCGGCCGCCCGCAGCAGCTCCACGAAACGCGGCCTCGTCTCGGCGGTGACGAGATCAGGGATTGACAGCCCGACAATCTCATCGCGGGCGAAGCCCGTCGCCGCCAGGCCGGCGCGGTTGATCGAGCGCAGGTGGCCGCTCAGATCGCACGTGAAGATCAGATCGTGCGCGTTCTCGACCAGCTGGCGGTAGCGCTGCTCGCTCTCCCGGATGGTCGCGGCGGCGGCGCGGCGCTCGGTCACGTCGTGCAGCAGCACCATGTAGCCCGTCGGGCCGTCCGAGCCGCCCTGGATGGCCACGGCCTGTGTCTCGAAGATGCGCCCGGCGCCGCTGGCGTTGGTCAGCGTCAGGTCCTCGCCGCCGTTGGTGAGCCGCGAGAGCGTCCAGCCGGGCAAGGCGTGGTCGAGCGGCGTGCCCGCCAGCTCGCTGGACCGACGGCCGAGGATGGCCTGTGCCGCGCCGTTCAGATCGGCGAGCCGCCCCTGCGGATCGACCACGAGCACGCCGTCGCCGAGGGTCTCGACCCGCGCGTCGCTGAGCGCCGGGATCGGGTCGAGCATCCGGTAGTGGAACACCGCCACGACGGCGCCGACGCCGGTGCAGGCGAACAGGAACGGCGTGGGGTCGATGTTGGCGATGCTGTCGGCCTCCATCAGGAAGATCAGGTTGCCGAGCCACGGCAGCAGCGTGGCCGCGATCAGGATGCCGCAGCGCCTGGCATAGAGGTACGGCGACTGGAAGGCGCGTGTCGCCAGGATGCCGATGCCGGCCCAGAGCACGGCGTAGGTGAAGACGATGTTGACGTAGAAGCCGGGCCCGCGGCCGATCAGCAGATCGAACGTGCCCGCCGTGTCGACGGTGATGGGACCCCAGAACGCGTGGTGCCAGCCGTCGGTCCAGGCCAGTAGCAGCAGGGCCGCCGAGAACGCGCCGACGGCGCGGGCGGAGCGGCGGATGCGGGGTGGTTCGGTCCCGACGAAATCCAGCACGAACCCGATCCAGACTGCGGGGATGGCGCAGACGCCGAGGTACTTGATCTTGAGGACGAGGACCTTGAACTCGAGCTCGCCCGCGGTGAGCTCCCAGGCGTAGGCGATGCTCCAGTGCGCGATCGCGACGAGGAGCAGCGCGTACCAGCCGGCCGCGCGGGCGCGACGGTGCAGCACCGCGTACGCGGCGATCGGCAGGAGCACAGCCGGCCCGACGAAGAGCGGGATCAGCGATGTCAGCACATGACGGATCGGTCGTCGGGGGAAAGCGTAACCGATGGAGCGGCCACGCGAAAGGACAGCCCCGCGCGTGAGAGCGCGGCCGCTATTGAAGCTCGCCCCGGACCGACGTGATGCGATGCGTGTTGAACCCGAGCCAGTGCATGCGGCCGGCGTAGCGCGCGTGCTCGACCTTCAGACAGCGGTCCATGACCACCGTCACGCCGCCCGCGTCGGCGATGCGTGCCCCATCGGCGTTGACGACGCCGAACTGGCACCACAGGCAGCCGGCGCCAACCTTCACGGCCTCTTCGGCAATCGCGGGCAGCGCGTCGGGGGCGCGGAACACGTTGACGATGTCGATCGGCACCGGCACGTCGGCCAGGGTCGGGTAGCACCGTTCCCCGAGGATCGCCGGCTCGCGCGGGTTCACCGGGATCACCGTGTAGCCGTGCCGCTTCAGGTAGTAGCCGACGAAGTAGCTGGCGCGCAGCTCGTTCGGCGACAGCCCGACGACGGCGATGGTCTTCGCGTGGTGCAGCACGCGCTGGATCGCCAGCGGATCCTGGTAGCGGGTGACGTCGAAGGCGGGCGAGCCGGCTGGAGGCGTCATCGTGCCGCCGCCTCGCTGGCCGCCGCTCCGCTCGTCGCCGCCGACCTGACGCTGGCGAAGCCCTGCTCGAGGTCCCAGATCAGGTCGTCGACCGATTCCGTGCCGACCGAGAGGCGGATCGTGCCCGGGCCGACGCCAGCCGCGCGCAGCTCGTCGTCGCTCAACTGCCGGTGCGTGGTGCTGGCCGGGTGGATCACCAGGCTCTTGGCGTCGCCGACGTTGGCCAGGTGCGACCACAGCGAGAGGCCGCGGATGAAGTCCTGGCCGGCGTCGCGGCCGCCCTGGCAGTCGAACGAGAAGATCGCGCCGGCGCCGAGCGGCAGGTATTTGTCGACCAGCGTCCGGTAGCGGCTGGTGGGCAGGCCGGGGTAGGTCACGTTCGAGGCGAGATCGTGCGTGGTGAGGAACGCCGCGACCGCGCGCGCGTTGGCGACGTGGCGATCCATGCGCAGCGACAGCGTCTCGAGCCCCTGCAGGAAGAGGAAGGCGTTGAACGGGCTCATCGCCGCGCCCAGGTCGCGCAGCGTCTCGGCGCGCAGCTTCATCAGGTAGCCGTAGGTGCCGAACGTCTCGTGGAAGCGCAGGCCGTGATAGGCGGGTGACGGCTCGGCGACGGCCGGGTAGCGGCCGTTCGACCAGTCGAAGGTGCCGGCGTCCACGACCACGCCGCCGATGCTGGTGCCGTGCCCGCCGATGAACTTCGTCGCCGAGTGCAGCACGATGTCGGCGCCCCACTCGATCGGCCGGCACAGGTACGGCGTCGCGAACGTGTTGTCCACGATCAGGGGCAGCTGGTGTTCGTGCGCGATCGCCGCCAGCGTCTCGATGTCGAGGACGTTGCCGGCCGGGTTGCCGATCGTCTCGCCGTAGAACACCTTCGTGTTGTCGCGGATGGCGGCGCGCCACGCGTCCGGGTCGTCCGGATCGACCCACGTGAGCGCGACGTTCATCTTGCGCAGCAGGTGCTTGAACTGGTTGACGGTGCCGCCGTAGAGCGCCGACGAGGAGACCACGTGATCGCCCGGCTGGAGCAGCGTGAACAGCGCCGCCGCCTGCGCCGCGATGCCGCTGGCGAACGCCACCCCGCCGCAGCCGCCTTCGAGGCTCGCCATGCGCTCCTCGAACACCGCCGTGGTCGGGTTCATGATCCGCGAGTAGGTGTTTCCGTATTCCTGCAGGTTGAAGTAGGCGGCGGCCGACTCCGGATCCTCGAACACGTAGCTGGTGGTCTGGAAGATCGGCACCGCGCGCGCGCCGGTGTTCGGATCGGGGCGCTGTCCGGCGTGCACCTGGCGCGTGTCGAAGCCGAAGGCGCGCGATGCCTCGGGGCGGCGTCGTTCCGTCATCGATCGATCTCCTGCGCGGGCGACCCGCCGCGGCGGGCGAGGAAGTCCTGGATCATCGGCGTCTGGCGCGCCTCTTCGAGGAGGAAGCAGTCGTGGCCGTACGGCGCGTCGATGACGTGCAGCTCGACGTCCTTGCCCTGCGCGCGCAGCGCCCGCGCCAGCTTCTCGGAGCAGGCCGGGGGATAGAGCCAGTCGGAGCTGAACGCGATCAGCAGCGTGCGCGCCGCCACGCCGCGCACCGCCTCGGCGAGCGAGCCCTTGCCGGACTGGCGGGCGAGGTCGAAGTAGGTCAGCGCCCGCGACGTGTAGAGATACGTGTTGGCGTCGAAGCGCTTCACGAACGCGTCGGCCTGGTAGCGCAGGTAGCTCTCGATCTCGAACTCGGGCAGGCGCAGCGTGTAGCGGATGTCCTCGGCGAACTGCAGGCGGCGGCCGAACTTCTCGCCGAGCGACGACGCCGACAGGTAGGTGATGTGGCCGACCATCCGCGCCACGCCCATGCCGGCGTCCGGCTTGCGGCCGGTGCCGTGGTAGTGGCCGTCCTGCCAGGCGGGATCGGCCATGATCGCGCTGCGCGCGATCGCGTTCCACGCCACTCCCTGCGGCTCGAGCGCCGGGGTGCTGGCGATGACCACGATGGCGTCGACGTCGCCGGGGTAGCGCACCGCCCACTCGAGCGCCTGCATGCCGCCGAGCGAGCCGCCGCCAACCGCGGCGAGCCGCCGGATGCCGAGCACGTCGAGGAACGCGCGCTCGGCGCGCACCATGTCGGCGACGGTGATCACCGGGAAGTCGGCGCCGTAGGGACGGCCGGTCGCCGGATTGATCGACGACGGTCCGGTGGTCCCGCGGCACCCGCCGAGCAGGTTGGTCGACACCACGAAGTAGCGTTCGGTATCAAACGCCTTGCCGGGGCCGATCATGCCGTCCCACCAGCCGAGGCCCTTGAGGGCGGTGCCGTCGCGATCGTCCGCGCCGAAACCGTCGCGCGTGCTCTCGGCCGGCGGCCGCGGCGCGAAGCCGGCGGCATGGGCGTCCCCGCTCAACGCGTGGCAGACGAGGATGACGTTGTCGCGCGCCGGGGCGAGCGTGCCGTACGTCTCGTAGGCGATGCGGACGGGATGGAGCGCCTGCCCGCACTCGAGCGGCAGCGGATCGGGCAGGTCGAGGAACTGCGTCTCGACCGTGCCGACGGAGCCGGCGGCGGCCTTCGGCGATGTCGACGCCATGGGCGGCATGATACCGCCGCTTTTGGCCGAAATCGGCGAGGTGACGCCGATGTTCGGTCGCCGGGAACGGCCTGTTATATGATGCGGGGCTTTTCACGGGGCAACCCCCGGGGACACTGACACGGCCCCACGGCACACCGACCGAAGGAGAGTCGAGATGGCAACGATGGCGGTCAACAACGGGGTCAACGTCCAAGCGCTGCTCGATGCGCGCGAGGCGTTGAAGGGCGCGCCGGAGGCGGCGAAGTTCACCTGGCGGGCGTCCTGCAAGTGGCAGAACGGCACCCACAGCGAGAGCAAGGTGAAGGGCTTCTTCGGCCTCGGCCAGGAGCAGGACCACAAGACGGAGACGTCGTTCTCCGCCGACCACCCCGAGATCTTCGCCTCCGAGGACAAGGGCGTCACGCCGGTCGAGTACATGCTCGTCGGGCTCGCCAGCTGCCTGACCGCGGGCGTGGCCGCCGTGGCCCAGAACCGGGGCATCCAGCTCCGCTCGGTCGAGGCGAACGTCGAAGGCAAGATGGACATCCGCGGCATCCTCGGCATCGACAGCGACGTCCGCAACGGCTACGACGACATCAAGGTCACCTTCAAGATCGACGCCGACGCGTCGAAGAAGGAGATCGAGGCGCTCGTCGCGCAGTCGCAGAAGCGCTCGGCGGTCTACGACGTCATCACCAACCCGGTGAACGTCACCGTCGAAGTGCTGTAGTTGGCCGAGCGCGTCACCACGGTCGTGATCGGGGCCGGCCATGCCGGCCTCGCCGCGAGCCGGTTCCTCACCGACCGGTCGATCGACCACCTCGTGCTCGAGCGCGGGGAGGTGGCGAACTCCTGGCGCCGCGAGCGCTGGGACTCGCTGCGCCTGCTCACGCCCAACTGGCAGAGCCGTCTGCCGGGCCACGCCTACGACGGCCCGGAGCCGGACGGCTACATGTCGGCGGGTGAGGTGGTCGCCTTCATCGATCGCTTCGCCCGCGTCTCGAAGGCGCCGGTCCGCACGCAGACCGCCGTCAGTTCCATCCGACCCGCGGCCGACGGCTACGACGTGAGCACCAGCAGCGGCGAGATCCGCTGCCGGTGCGTCGTGCTCGCCAGCGGCGCCTGCAACGTGGCGAGCGTGCCGGCGATCGCCGCCGGCGTGCCGCCATCGATCGCGCAGGTCACGCCGTTCGACTACGGCAACCCGGATCGCCTGCCCGAGGGCGGCGTCCTCGTCGTCGGCGGATCGGCGACCGGCGTCCAGCTCGCCGCCGAGATCCACCAGTCCGGGCGTCCGGTGACGCTCTCGGTCGGCGAGCACGTGCGGCTGCCGCGCACCTATCGCGGCCGCGACGTGTTGTGGTGGATGGACGCGTCCGGGCTCTGGAACCAGCGCTACGACGAGATCGACGACCTGACGCGGGCGCGTCGTCTGCCGTCGCCGCAGCTGGTCGGCACACCCCAGCGGTCGACGCTCGATCTCAACGCGCTCGACGCGATGGGCGTCGCGCTGGTCGGCCGACTCTCCGCCATCCGGGACGGCCGGGCGCTGTTCTCAGGCGGCCTGCGCAACGTGTTCGCGCTCGCCGACCTGAAGATGGAGCGCCTGCTCACCACCTTCGACGAGTGGGCCCGCGCGACCGGACGCGACGCCGGCGTCGGCGCGCCCGAGCGCTTCGAGCCGACACGCGTCCCCGCGGCGTCGCCGCTGCAGCTCGATCTGCGCGGCGGCGCGATTCGCAGCATCGTCTGGGCGACCGGGTTCCACCCCGACTACAGTTGGCTGCACGTGCCGGTGCTGGACGAGAAGGGCCAGCTCAGACACGAGGGCGGCGTGGTCGAGGCGCCCGGGATGTATGCGCTGGGCCTGCCGGTGCTGCGCCGCCGGAAGTCGACCTTCATCCACGGGATCGAGGACGACGCGCGCGACGTCATCGATCACCTCGGTGGGTATCTGGCCGGCGCAGGCCGGCTGTCGAGCGTCCAGGAGCAGCGATGAACCGCAGGATGGCCACGGCCGCCGGAGCCCTGCTGCTGATCGTGTCGACGCCGCCGGCGGCGCATGGACGCGGTCAGGAGCGACACACGCATCACGCAGCGGGCGAGGTCTCCGGCCTCGGCGCGGTGTCGTTCGCCAACTCCGGCGCCGCCGCGGCGCAACCGGCCTTCCAGCGCGGCCTCGCGTTCCTCCACAGCTTCGAGTACGACCAGGCGGCCGAGGCGTTCCGCGCGGCGCAGACCGCCGATCCCTCGTTCGCGATGGCCTTCTGGGGCGAGGCGCTGACCTACAGCCATCTGCTCTGGGGCGAGGACGACGCCGACGCCGCACGCCGCGTGCTCGGACGGCTGGAGCGCCTCGCGCGACGCGCGGCTGGCGAAAGCCGGCACGGCGCGGGAGCGCGCATTCGGAGAGGCCATCGAAGCGCTGTTCGTCGACGGCACCTTGCCGGTGCGGGTGCGCGGGTTCGCGGACGCGATGCGTGTCGTGGCCCTCGCGTATCCGGACGACCTGGACGCCGGGTCGTTCGCCGCGCTCGCCTCGATGTTCGCGGCCTACGTCGGCGACCTCGCGGCGACCGAGCAGCAGGCGGCCCGCGATGCCGCCGTCGACTTCGCGCAGCGGGTGTTCACCGCGAACCCGAACCATCCCGGCGGTGCGCACTACCTGATTCACGCCTGCGACAACCCGGCGTCCGCGGCGCGCGGGCTCGAGGCGGCGCGGCGCTACGCACAGATCGCGCCCGAGGCCGAGCACGCGCTGCACATGCCCTCGCACATCTTCGTGCAGCTCGGCCTGTGGCCCGACACCGTGGCGTCGAACGTGCGGTCGTGGGCCGCGTCGGAGAAGGAAGTGGCGGCGCTGAAGCTGACCAACGCCGACCTGAGCTACCACGGCCTGCTGTTCCAGCAGTACGCCGAGTTGCAGCTCGGCCAGTATCGTGCGTCGCGTGCCAGCATCGCCAGGGCGCGGGCCGCACTGGCTGGCGTCGATCTGACGAAGCAGCAGGTGGACGCCCGGCATGCGATCCAGGAACTGGCCTTCCAGCACGCGGCCAACGCGGGCGAATGGTCGGTGGAGATCTGTCGCGACATCGGTCCCGAGCCGGCAATGCCGCCGGCGGGCGCCTCGGACCGCGAGCGCTCGTTCACGAGCCGGGCCCGCTACCACTGGACGATCGCCGCGGTGCGGTGCGGCTCCGTGGACACGGTGCTCGAGCCGCTCCGGGCGCGGGTGGCGGCGCTGCCGGCGGACGATCCATCCGCACTTGGGCAGCGCACGACGCTGCTCCACGCGGAGCTGCTCGCGTACCTTGGAGGACGGCCGCCTCGCGATCTCGACGCGCTGCTCGCGGATCCCGCCTCGCCCTCGCGAGCGCCGGTCGGCCCGCCGACGACGCTGCGCACCGAGGAGTTGCTCGGCGAGGCGCGGCTGAAGGCCGGCCGGCCGCGCGAGGCAATCGCCGCCTACGAGCGCGCGCTGCAGCTCACGCCGAACCGCAGCGCGGCGCTGCTCGGCCTGGCGCGGGCGCGCCATGCGGCCGGCGACGCGTCCGGGGCGGCCGATGCCTACGGCAAGCTCCTCGACAACTGGCGCGACGCCGATCCGGACGTGCCGGCGCTCGCGGAAGCGCGCAGCCGCGCCGGCGCCAGGTGATCCTGCCGCCTCCACTGATTTCTCCACATGGTCGAGACAAGTGCTCTGAGGCGTGCTCATTCTCATCGGGCTCCCTGCTCCTGCTGCCGTTCCGCCTTCTCCAGCCACTGCGCCATCTTCTCGTCATTCGCGGCGTGGCGCGCCCAGCCCTGTGCCGTAGCGTTCCAACGGTAGTCTTTGATCGTCATGTCGATGCCGCGGTCGATGAGGAATTGCATGGCGTCGTAGTCCCCATGAAAGACGAGCTCGTGCAGGATGCTCGCCGGCTCGTGGGAGCTCCACGTGGTGTTGATATCGGCGCCGTGCGCGAGCAGGAAGTCCGCCACGTCGAAGTGTCTGTTCATGACGGACCAGGCGAACGCCACGTCGAGGACACGCTGCTCGCGTTGCGCGCCCCACTGATGCGCATATTCGTCGACTCGGCCCCTCGGCATGTATGGACTGCAGGGGTAGTGTTTCTCGACATCGCCCAGCGCCGGCGCGCCGGACTCGTCGAACCATTGCTTTACACGCGGGAGGTCGCCCAGGCCCGCAGCGTGCGGCAGGTCGTCGGGCAGGGGCCAGATGCGGGTGAGCAATGGAATGAGGCGTGTCCTCACGTAGGTGAACGCGAACTCGATGGCCTGCGACGGGGGAGGCGGCTGGCGGCGCAGGATCGCGGGATCGAGGTCGAGAAGGTCGGTGATGAATTCCCGGCGGTCGTTCAGCGTGGCCGTCCCGATGAGGTCGGCTTGAAACTCCACGAAGGCTTCACCGAGCAGCCACGGCTCACGCTGGAAAAGGCGAACGAACGCCGTCAGGTCGCTATCCCCGATTGGTGGCGTCACCGAAGTCGAGTGACCACTCCGGGAAGAGACCGCCCGGCGGACCTGCTCCATGACGAACCCCTTCCACAGGCCGACCGCCGTCGCGTGCCCGGGTCTGTTTTCGATGAAGTAGCGGACGAAGGCGTGGCGCCCGACACTTCCATCGATGTGTGCGCCGAGCTCGGGATCGAGCGCGATGCACCGTTCCAGCAGGAGCGACGCCACGGCCTCGTGCTCGAAGCCGGACGCGATCGTGAACGCTTCGGTGACGGGGGCGAGATCGTTCCCGTTCTCATCGAGCGCGATGCGAACGGCGTCGATGTCGCCAAGCGCCGCATGGAACTTGAGCGTGCCGGGAAGCAGGCCTTTACGTCGAAACAGCGCCAACAGCCCCCTCGCGCGCGATCTGAGGAGGCCCTCGCAAACCGATGGCTGCACGACCGCACCGGCGTCGATCAGCAGCTCTGCGCACGCCGCGCGCGTGAAGTGCTCTTCGCTGATCGGGTCAAAGCTGTCGCCATAGGAGCCGGTGGCGAATTCCAGCAGGCCGCCGGCGCTGGCCCAGTCGTTGCTGTGCCAGGACAGCAACGCCGGGTATTCAGCCAGTAGTTGCTTCAGGCGTTCGACATCGTTGTCGTGAATGACGCGTCGAGCCTGTGCTGCCGCCCACTCGAGTCCGTTGCCGAGGCGTTTGCTGACTTCGGCGGCGAGGTCTTGCCAGCCGGCGTAGCCGTACTCACGGGCGATCACGAGTTGCGCATTGCGCTGCGTCAACGGCAAGTCGACGTGTGGCAGGTGCACGCGCGCACGTGCGATGGCAGCGGCGTCCCGGGCGGCGATGTCGCGCGCGAGCCTCTTTGCCTGTTTACGGAGGGATTCCAGAGACGGATGAGCCGGGAGGGACTTCGAAGCGGTCATTGCGACCTCCTTTCATGAATCGCCTGTGCCCCGCTGAAACCAGGCTGAAAGAAGGTGCAGACGCACACGACTTCGGACCAGACAGGTGGGAGTGTTCCCTTGCCGCGGGTTGGGGGCGCCCTGTCAGCGCGCTCCCGCCAGTATCAAGGGACTGTCGCTTCGATGTCAAAACCCCGAAGTCGCGCGCCCATCGCTCTGTTTATCTTCGCGCTACATTCGCGTTCATGACCCTGCGCCGCCACCTGCACGAGCTCCTCAGTCACGAGCCGCGCTCCGTCTCGTCGCTGGCGCGCGAGCTGGGTCTGCGCCGCAACGACGTCGAAGCGGACCTGCAGCACATGCTGCGATCCGCCGCCGCGCGCGGCGACCGGATCGAGATCCTGCCCGCCCGCTGCAAGGCGTGCGGCTTCGAGTTCGGCTCGGATCGTCTCGCCAAACCGAGCCGCTGTCCGTCCTGCAAGGCGAGCCGCATTCAGGAAGCCATGATCCGGATCGGGTGAGCCGGACGATCGTTGCGCTGGCGCAACGACGCCAGGGCCCCCACCGCTCACGATGGTGAGGCGCGTTTGCGCGGACGGACGGAGGCAGGTAATGGACGACAACACGGATCGGCGGCCCCTCATCATTCAGGGAGGGATGGGCGCCGGCATCTCCGACTGGCGCCTCGCCCGCGCCGTGTCGTCGCAGGGACAGCTCGGCGTCGTGTCCGGGACCGCGCTCGACGCGATCCTGACCCGCCGCCTCCAGATGGGGGACCCGGGCGGCCACATGCGTCGCGCGCTCGATCAGTTTCCATTCCGTCCAATTGCCGACCGCGTCTGGCGCACCTACTTCGTGCCGGGCGGAAAGAGTGCCGCGCAGCCGTTCAAGCCGCTGCCGCTGCAGGACGTCACCGACCCGCCGGAACTGGTGGAGCTCCGCATCGTCGCCAACTTCGTCGAGGTCCTGCTGGCGCGCGAGGGCCATGCGAATCCGGTCGGCATCAACTATCTCGAGAAGATCCAGATCCCACACCTCGCCTCCCTCTACGGCGCCATGCTGGCCGGTGTCCACTACGTGCTGATGGGCGCCGGCATTCCGTTCCGCGTGCCAGGCGTCCTCGACCGTCTGGCCGGCCACGAAGCGGCAAGCTATCCGCTCTCGCTGGCCGGACACGCCGACGACGCGACGGCGGTCGTGTCGTTCGATCCGCGGATGCACCTTCTCGCGTCGCTGCCGCCTCTCAGGCGGCCGGCCTTCCTCGCCATCGTCTCGTCGCACGTGCTCGCGGCGGCGCTCCTCAAGCGCGCCAACGGCTCGATCGACGGCTTCGTGGTCGAAGGCCCCACGGCGGGCGGGCACAACGCCCCACCGCGCGGCAAGATGCAGCTGAACGCGATCGGCGAACCCGTCTACGGCGAGCGCGACGCTCCCGATCTGTCAAAGATCCGTGGTCTGGGCTTGCCGTTCTGGCTCGCCGGCGGCTACGCCCAGCCCCATCGTCTCGCGGAGGCCCGGGCCGCGGGCGCAGCCGGCGTCCAGGTCGGCACCGCCTTCGCGTTCTGCGAGGAGTCCGGTCTGCGGCCCGACTACAAGGAGACCCTGCTGGCGCAGGTTCGCGCCGGCACCGTCCGCGTGACGACGGATCCGCTGGCGTCGCCGACGTCCTTCCCGTTCAAGGTCGCGCCGCTCGCCGGCACCGTGTCGCAGGCGGCCGTCTACGAGAAGCGCGCGCGGGTCTGCGACCTCGGCTACCTGCGGGAGGCCTATCGCACGGAGTCGGGCACCGTGGGCTTCCGCTGCCCGGCCGAACCAGTCGCGGCCTACGTCGCCAAGGGTGGGGCCCTGGCCGACACCGTCGGCCGCCGGTGCGTCTGCAACGCGCTCGTGGCCAACATCGGGCTGGGCCAGACGCGAGGCCGCGGCGTCGAGCCCGGACTGGTCACGGCGGGCGACGATCTGGCCGGCCTGGGGCGCTACCTGCCCGAGCACGGCACCCGCTACACGGCCGCGGACGTCATCGCCCGCATCCTCGCGGCGGCCTGAGCCGCGGAACCTCCACGCCGGTCCGGACGTCTCTCTCCCTTGGTAATCTACAAGAGAGACTCCGTGAGCGATCAGACCGACCTGATTCAAGGCACCCTCGACCTGCTGATCCTGCGGACGATCGCCCTCGAGCCGATGCACGGCTGGGCGATCGCGCAGCGGATCCAGCAGATCTCGGACGAACTGCTGCGCGTCCAGCAGGGCTCGCTCTATCCGGCGTTGCACCGCCTGGAGCATCAAGGCTGGATCACCGCCGAGTGGGGGGCGTCCGAGACCAACCGGCGCGCCCGCTTCTACGCGCTGACGAAGGCCGGCCGGAAGCAGCTGGCCACCGAGCTGTCGAAGTGGGAGCGGCTGTCCGCGGGCGTCAACCTGGTGCTGGCACGGACGTAAGCCGACCGCGAGCGGGTGCCCTGGAGGCGGCGTTGTGATACACCTCCGCCCGGGCATGACACGACATACGAACGTCACTCGCGCGGCGCTGCCGCTGATCGCCATCCTGATCCTGGGTGGCGTCGTCTTCACGCAGCAGGCGCCGAATCCGGGCGCGGCGGCGCTGCGGAACCCCGTTCCGGCGACGCCGGCGTCGGTCGCCGCGGGCAAGACGGCGTACGACGAGAACTGCGCCGCCTGTCACGGCCCCAGAGCCGAAGGCTCGGTGAAGGCCGGCGTCGTCATCTCGATCATCCAGGAGCAGGGCGGCAAGCAGCCGCCCGACCTGACCGACGCCCAGTTCGACCACGGCTCGACCGACGGCGAGATCTACACGGCCATCAGGAAGGGCATGCCGCCGACGATGATGGCCGGGTGGGAAGGGCGGATCTCCGACACCGAGATCTGGCACATCGTCAACTACCTGCGCGCCCTCGCGGCGAACCCTGCCACGGGTGGCCCGGTCACCGCCGCGCCGGCTGGGCCGGCGGCGGCCGCGCCTGCCGTTCCCAAGCCGGCGCTGCAGCTCGCCGACTATGCGCAGCTGCCGATCACCGGTGACCTCGACGGCAAGGACACGCGCGGCGAGCTGGCCCGCGTCAACTTCCTGCGTGACGAGCCGGGCGGCCGCCGCTTCTTCGTCAACGACCTGAACGGGCCGCTCTACATCCTCGACAAGCAGACCAAGGCGTTCACGACTTACCTCGATTTCAATGGCGCCGACGGGCGCCCCGGCCTGTTCGCGAAGCTGACCTTCCAGCGCAACTTCGCGACCGGGCTCATCAACGTCGTCTTCGATCCCGACTATCCGCGCAACGGCGTCTTCTACACGATCCACATGGAAGACCCGACGATCGACGCGCCCGTCGAGCCGAAGTCGGGCGTCGTGCCCGGCCTCGACCTGGCCGGCTACACGACGACGCCGGCGGCCGTGACGCCGGTCGAGCCCGGCTTCCGCATCACGCGCGAAGCCGTGATCGTCGAGTGGACCGACCGCAACATCGCGAACGCGACGTTCGAAGGCACGGCGCGCGAGCTGTTCCGGATGCAGCTCGCGTCTCCCATCCACCCGCTGGGGGAGATGACGTTCAATCCGGCCGCCCGGCGCGGCGATCCCGAGTGGCGCGTCATGTACGTCGGCGTCGGGGACAGCGGCAGCGGCGAGCAGCGCGACATCCGCCGCTTCAACCCGCAGCGGCTCGACAACTTCAACGGCAAGATCCTGCGCATCGTGCCGGACCTGCGCGCCAACACCGCGACCAGCACGGTGAGCGGGAACGGGCGCTATCGCGTCCCGAACGACAATCCGTTCGCTGCCGTCGACGGTGCGCGCAAGGAGATCTGGGCCGCGGGCCTGCGCAATCCGCACCGCCTGTCCTGGGACGTCGACCCCGCCGGCCGCACCGCCCCGCGCCTCATCGCCTTCAACATCGGCCTGACCCAATGGGAGACGGTGATGATCATCGAGAAGGGTGCCAACTACGGCTACCCCCTGCGCGAAGGCACGCAGGCAATGACCCCGCAGGGCATGACGCCGGTCCCGGCGGACGACACCATCCCGGTGCAGATCACCGACACGATCGCGCGCGGGACGGTGAAGCCGACCTATCCCGTGATCGCCTATCAGCACACGGCGAGCGGCGGCGATGCCGTGGCCGGCGGCTTCGTCTACCGCGGCCGCCGCGATTCCGGGGCTGAAAGGCAAGCTGGTCTTCGGCGACATCACCACCGGCCGCATCTGGTACGCCGAGATGGCCGACGTCCGCAACGCCCACGACGGCAACCCGACGACAGTCGCCACGATGCACGAGCTCGACGCCGGTGTCCGCGGCCTGGTCGAACAGACCTATCGCGCCCGCGGCGGGAAAGGCGACGCCCTCCCCGGCGCCGCCGCCGTCTCCGGCCGCGGCCGCGTGGATCTCCGTTTCGCGGAGGACGAAGCCGGCGAGCTGTACGTGCTGACCAAGACCGACGGCATGATCCGCCAGGTGGTCGGTGTGAAGTAGTGCACGCCGCCACGCGAGAGCGGCGAGCGGTCCGACTCGCCGCCTTCGCCTGCCTCAGCCTCGTGTGGTCGACGCCCGCGGCTGCTCAGGATCCATCGGTCGGCGACGCGGCCGACCGGCCCGGCTTCGCCGACAGCGCGGTGCTCGCGGGGCGCGGTCACATCCTCTTCGAGACCGGTTTCACGCTGGCGCACGACGGTGACGATCGGGCCTCGGCACGCACCTTCACGTGGCCGCAGGTGGAGCTGCACGGCGGCCTCACCTCGTGGCTGGATGTCTCGGTGATCTGGGATGGCATCGTCTCCGCCCGGAGCCGCACGTCGTCCTCGGGCATCGTCGACGAGGACACCACGACGGGTCTCGACGATTTCCGGGTCGGCGCGAAGGTCCGCCTGGTCCGGCGCCCGCGGTTGAACGCCGCGCTCATCGGCTACGTGAACGTGCCGGTCGGGAGCGACGTCATCTCGCGCCGCTACGCCGACCCGCTCACGCGCCTCGCCTGGTCGCTGGCGATCTCCGATCGCATCTTCGTCGCCGGGACCGTCGACCTGCAGGCGGCACGGGAGGAGGACGGTGAGGTGCGCGCGAAGCCTGCCGCCAGCGCGGCACTCGGCGGCGGCATTACCGGTGCCCTCGATGGCTTCGTCGGCATCATCGCTGAGCCGCCCGCCCTTGCCTCGCGGCCCAACGTGTGGTCGGTCGAAGCGGGTCTCGTCCGCGCCATCGGCGAGCGGCATCAGGTCGATGTCTGGGTCGGCCGCCGCGTCAGCGGCGACATCGATGGCTGGTTCGTCAGCGCCGGCTTCATCCGCCGCCTGCGCTAGCGGGCGCCGCGAGCCGAGCGAAGCGACGGCGAGTCAGCGCCCCTGCCCGAGAGCCGAGCGAAGCGATGGCGATTCGCTACTGATTGCCAGCCCTGCCCGAGCCGAGCGAAGCGATGGCGACCCGCTACTGATGCCCACGTGGAGGGTGAGGACGAGCGGGATTCGCATCCGGGCGCTCGCTGCGCCTCACCGGTGAGGCGCAGCTCACGACCGGCTCACGGCGCGACGGCTCCGGTCCTGCGGAGACCTCGCCGTGCGCGATTCGCTGCCCCGCTAGCTCCGAGCCGCGCAGCGGTGAGGAGCGGCGTGCCCGGAATCCCGCTCGATGCGCCAGCCGACGCTCGCCTCCGGCGAGCGGAGACTGGCGGAGAGAGCGGGATTCGAACCCGCGGTACGGTTTCCCGTACACACGCTTTCCAAGCGTGCTCAATCGACCACTCTGACATCTCTCCGCTTTAGAATCAACGATTTGCGAGCAGTCGGAAGAGATTATCGCACACGCCGGCATCTTTGCAGCTCTTCCCTCGATGACCTTTGCAATCAGGCGTTTGGCGCTCACAAGCCGTGATCGTCGCGAGTGACTGTGTCAGACCTCGTAACGTCCCGCGATCAGTGACGGCGTTTCGTTTGAGACTGGTTCAGCCTGATCGGTGTTCGGACGGGCGAAACAGTGGTGAATGATCAAGGTGCTGGCTTACACGTCGTTCGTGTGACCAATCAGACCCTACGTCTAGATCGTGGCTGCGATGGCGCGAGCGTCAGAGGATCGCGTCACCGCTGGAGCAGTGCCCTCCAGCCGAGCACCATACCGAACTCGCGCGGTCCTCGTGCGGTACCAGGGTGCGGAAAATACACGCGCATCCCGTCCGGCGAGAGGTCGTAGACGGTGCCCCAATGGCGCTCGGCGAAGCGCGGGATATGAACGGGCTGCGCCACACCGAAGGCGAGGCCGCCATCCGCCGTCGCACGGAGCGGAACGCGCTGCAGGTACCGCTGCGCGTCGACGTAGAACAGTTCCCTACCGTCGCGGCGCCACACCGGCTGATCGCCACCGCTCGTGGACACGATGTACCGTCTCGGCGGCGCCGACACGCTGCGCACCGAGACGACCGGCCGGCCCGATTCGTCCGACACGAACGCGAGCCATCGACCATTTGGCGAGATGCGCGCGTCGCGTTCAACGAACGATTCGTTCAGCAGTGGTCGCGCGGGGGCGCTCGGGTCGAACGGGACCGCCCACACGTCGCCGCCCGACACGTTGATGACGAGGAAGCCGTCGGGCGACCAGTCTGTCGGCTCGCAGTTCAGACGGGGACACGGCAGCGTCTGCACTGGTCCTACGCCGTCGGCGCTCGAGACCTTCAGCGTCGGCGCGGCGTGGGTACCTGAGCGGTAGGCGATGCGGCCGCCATCGGGCGACCACACTGGCAGGACATCGCGATCGCGGGACGTTGTGGCGCGGACCCGCGTGCCTCGAACGAGATCGTAGATCCAGATATCGTTGTTGGCCCGAAGCGGGTCCAACCGCGTCCGTGCCAGACGACCGCCATCCGGCGAGACTCTGAAGAAGCCGCCGATGTCGCGCTCCGGTCCGATCACGAGGTCGGCCCCGCTGCGTAACGCCGTGGCGAGGTGTATGCCGCTGGGTATCTCTGTCGCCGCGAACGTGAGTAGATCGGCCGACGCGCTGAGCAGTGCCGGGTAGTGGGGCGTGGTGATCTGAGAAGCGATGTCGATCCTGACCGCGTCGCCGACCACGCGACGCTCGGTCGGATCGAACGTCCGCGCCTCGATCCATCGGCCCTCGGCCGACAGCAGCAGACCGGACTCGCTGTCGGGCAGCGGCACGTACACTGCGCCGGACGACGAGCGGAACAGCGGCGCTGCGGGTGCCGCAGGGGCGACGACGCTGCCAAGATAGACGCCCCGTCGCTCGTCCACTGTCGAGACGACCTGGTAGACGAAGTGGATCCCGTCCGGGAGAAACGCCGGCCACCGATGGGTGGTATCGGGCCCGGTGATATCGAGCAACGTCGCCGGCCCCGCGGCGCCGCCGGCCGCTGGCACCTGTGACAGACCCATATCGAGGTGGTGGCTCTGGAACACGATCACGCCGGACGAGCTCCAGGTTCCACCTCGCGCGTCGGGCGCGTTGGCGATCGTCACGGGCGCGCCGCCCTCGACCGCCACCTTTATCAGCTTGCCATTGGCGAAGAACCCGAGAAACTTGCCGTCCGGCGACCAGAACGGCTGCTTCGCTCCCTCCGTTCCGGCAAGTACGACGGGCTCGAGCGCCGCGAGCTCGCGAACGAACAGCCGGCTCTCCGCCGCGTCGGCTCGTGCGGCGAACACGATCCGCTGCCCGTCGGGTGAGACGACGGGCGGTGAATCAAGTACCAAGCCTTGGGGAAGCGCCCACGTGAATTGCGTGAGGCGAATCGCTTCGGCCTCGCCATCGCTGACTCCACGAGTCGAGTAGATCCCCGCTCCAAGCACGCCCGCAGTAAGCACGACACTGGCCGCGACCCATCCCCGCCACCGTGCTCGTCGGCTCGCCGGCGCGGCTCGGTACAGCGTCTGATCCACCGCGGACACGTCGGCCAGCTGCTCGAGCGCCCACGCAAGGTCCTGTGCGGACTGAAACCGCGCCTGCGGACTCCTTTCAAGCAATCGCATCACGAGCTTGGCGACGGCCGGCGGAATCCCACTGCCGGCGGCCGCGAGATCACGCACGTCGGCCGTCAGCGTCGCGTGCAGCGTCTCGACGATGCTGGCGCGTTTGAAGGGGTTGCCGCCGGTGAGCATTTCATAGGTGATGACACCGACGGCGAATAGGTCCGCACGCGCATCGACCGGTCCGCCCCTCACCTGCTCGGGCGCCATGTAGCCGGGCGTGCCAAGAATTAACCCATCAAACGTCGGCGGTTGTGCCGCCAGATCGCCGCCGACCGAGGGCAGGAGCTTGGCCAGTCCGAAGTCGAGAATCTTAACGTCGCCCTCGGTGCGGAGGAAGACGTTCTCCGGCTTCACGTCCCGATGCACGACGCCGCGTGCATGCGCGGCTGCCAGACCACGCGCAAGGCCGAGCGCCACATTGATGGCCGAGCCCACCGGCACTGGTCCAGCCTCGAGACGCCGGCGCAAGCTCTGCCCATCGAGACACTCGGTGACGAGGATGGGAAGCCCGGCGTGTTCGCCCACGTCGTGGACCGTGAGCAAATTCGCGTGGTTGAGTGACCCGGCCAGGCGCGCTTCTTCAGCAAAGCGACGCAACCGCTCCGAATCACTCGACGTATGTGGCAGCACGATTTTGATGGCGACATCGCGACCCAGTCGTTCGTCCCTGGCACGCCAGACCTCTCCTGATGCCCCCGCCCCCAGGCGATTGAGCACGGTATAGGCGCCAACGCGCTCGCCGGCCTTAAGGCTCCATCCGGCAGCCGCGACTGTCCTGGCCAGATGCTCGAGCGCTGACGTCGCCATGAACTCGCTCGAATCGTCCAACGCTGCGAGAAGCGCCAGCGCTTCAGCTTTGAGCGCCGCATCAGTCCGACACGCGTCATCGATGAAGCCGCGAGCGTTGCTCGGCGGGACGCTGCGCCGCTTCGATGAATATCCGATCGAGCTGCTGCCAGCGCTCTGTGCTCATACCCGTCATCCCTCACTCAAGGCGCGGTACAGCCATGCGCGTGCGAAGGTCCAGTCATTCTGAACCGTACGCACGGAGATGCCGACCGCGTGGGCGGTCTCCTCCATGGTCAGGCCGCCAAAGAAGCGGAGCTCGACGACGCGCGCCTTCCGAGGATCCTCGACTGCCAGCCGCTCGAGGGCCTCATCGAGTGCGACCAAGTCGCCGCGGCGAACTTCAGCCGGAATCTCGACATGCTCCAGTGGAATGCGAACAGCCTCGCCACCGCCACGACGCTCGGCCCGACGCCTACGCGCGATGTCCACGAGGACGCGTCGCATCATCTGCGCAGACACGCCGAAAAAGTGCCCACGGTTCTGCCAGCGCGCCTCACTCCAGCCGAGCAGGCGAAGGCATACCTCGTTCACGAGCGCTGTCGGTTGAAGCGACACCTGTGAGCGCTCGCCGGCCAAGTAACGCAGCGCCATCCGATGGAGTTCGTCGTAGACGATCGGGAGCAGCTGGTCGAATGCACGCTCGTCGCCATCGCTCCAGGAGCGGAGCAGGGCCGTCAGTTCGTGGTTCCCGGACGAGGCGCGCTGGTCCATCTCGAAGGGTTCTGCCCTTCGCTAGTCTACTGCTGGCCAGAGGCCGTCGGTCTCCAGCACTTGTCTCTCGCCTCCATCCCATAAGGCGCTCTGGGAGCTCAGATCACGCAATTGATTTGCCGAAAGCGTCGGTTGCCGTTTTCGGCCGCTGCTTGCGCCTTATTGGATGGAGGATGCCACTATGCACGATCACGCGATGGGAGTCGCCCGAGTCCTGGCGATCGCGCTGGCGATTGGAGTCACGCTGAGTGGGGAGGCAGGCGCGCAGTGCGGGACCGAGGTGATCGCCGAACTCCGGTTTCCGCTGGGCATAGCCTTGTCGAATCAGAACAACCTCCTTGTATCGGAAACCGGCACGACAGGAGTCGTACACAGTGGCCGGATTTCGATCGTCGACAAGGACGGTGTTCGCCGCACGCTTCTGGACGGGTTGCCGTCGGCCACCAACGACGTCAACGAGGCGTCCGGTCCCGCCGGTCTCGTCATGCGGGGCCGCACGCTGTACGTCGCGATCGGCATCGGCGACACCATCCAGATGGTCGCGCCTGGCTCACCAGTGAGGGTCGGGAATCCGAGCCCCGCTTCGCCGATCTTCAGCTCGGTCTTGGCCGTTCACTTCAGCCCTCACGTCGAGGACACCACGGCCGGCTTTTCGCTCACGACCGCCGACTACGATGCGCTCGCGAATGGCCAGACGTTGAATCTCTCAAATGACGGCCGCGACAAGATCACGATCGAACTCGTGGCGGATTTTCCCGACTACATCCCCAATCCGCTGCCCACCGCGCCGAATAACGTCCGGGGATCGAATCCTTTTGACGTCGAGCTTATCGGCGACCAACTCTACGTCACTGACGGAGGACGCAACCTTGTGTGGCAGGCTGACATCCATGCCAGTGCTTTCGCTCCGCTCGCGGCGTTCGATCCGATTCCGAACACCACCGGCGTTGGTGCACCCGTTCTCGAGGCCGTGCCGACCGGGATACGGCAGTTCGAGGGCCAACTGTTCGTCACGCTCTTCCGCGGGTTCCCGTTTCCGCCCGGCACCTCCGTCGTCGAGCAAGTCGATCCTGACAGTGGCGTGCACGCGCCCGTGCTAGTGGGGTTGCGCACGGCGATCGACGTGCTCGTTGGCGACGACGAGCACGCGAGCCTGTTTGTCCTCGAGCATGCGTCGGGGCCATTGCTGCCGCCCTTCAGCGGTCCTGGCTCACTCACGCGCAGGGATGCCGCCGGTTCCACGGTACTGGCAAACTGTCTGGGTCGCCCCACGTCGATGGTCCGCGATGAGCACAGTAGCGTGTTCTACATCACCGAGCTGGTGAACGGCCGCGTGGTGAAGGTTCCGTAGGCATCACACGTGTGGTCGGATGAGCGCAATGCCATCTTGCCATCGAAGGGGAGCTTCCATGCAGACAAGGCCAACTGCTCACAGGCCGCCCGAACTCGTCGATCGCAGGCAGTTCAACGGCGCTTTCTCTCGAGTACTGCTCGCGGCCGCCGTCGTTTCGGGGTGCGGAAGCAGTCCGACAAACCCCACCAGCCTGCCGACGGCCAATCCGGCGAACACGGCGGGCAATGGCGCTGGGAGTGTGTCGCCCAATCACCAGGCGCCTCACGTCGCCATCATCACGGCAGCACAACTGGCTGCGGCCGCGCCAATCGTCTTGGACATCTCGAACGGACTCCATTCCCACACGGTGACCCTCACGGGCGAGCAAGTGGGACAGATCGCCGCCGGGAGGCGCGTGTCGATAACGTCGTCGACGGATCCGCATTCGAACGGAATGGATCCACACAGTCACACGGTGACGTTCAATTGATTCGAATTGGGCGGACGACGTGAACGGCCTCAGTCTGCATGCACATCTGCGTCAACTACAGCTCGTCGGCCAGACAATACCCCGTCGGCGCCAATTGCGAAGGTAGGGTCTTGGCACGCGCAGCGGCAACCGCGCCCTGGTCCCGCATCTTGTGCATGACCCATGACACTCTCCCCGACGACGATGCCATCGTCGAAGCGAGAGAGTCAACTCCAGGTAGCCTTCATCTTTGGTGAGAAAGCGCTGAGGGCCATGCGCCAGGCGGCGCTCCCCGCGCGAGTGCTGCGAATGCTCGACGAGGCCCCTAAACACCCGGAAGGCACAGGCCTTCGCTTCGAGATCAAGACGACGAAGGACATCGCCGTAGTGAAGAAGCTGGCGGCCATCAAGCTGCAGCACTGACCTGAGGACTCGCATACCGGCGTCAGGAAGGCGCGAACTCACTCCTTCCGATCGAGCGGCTGCTCGAGGTCGGCGATCAGATCGTCTGGATCTTTCGTTCCAGCGGGCGATCGGCTCTCGGCCTTCTGCATCTGGCCTGGTGTTCATTCGCGTGTGCCCGCATAGATTGGAGTCGGCGTTGTGTCAGAACTGTGTCGCATTCCCCCCGAAACCACGGTCAGACACCGTCGTATACGAGGACACGTCGACGCATATCGATGTTGCGTGAAGTCGTTGATCGGGAATGCGTTGGTGGGTTTTGATGTGCGTCAGCACGCGCAGCAACAGTCAATTTCCAAGCGTGCGCCTTCAGCCTCTCGGCCATCTCTCCGCTTCAGAATCAACAACTTACGAGTGGCTTGTGCAGCCGAACCCGCGAAGTGTGTCAGACCGAATGTCCCGGGATCACTTACGGGGATCCGATGGCCAGTCCAACGGGCCTGCGGCTCGTTCACCAGTATAGCCGCTACCCGTTCCAGAGCCGTGCACCCCTCTAGCCGTGCAGAGGGGCGAATGTCTTCGATCTCCGCTGCCCAGCAGGCGACTTCCTGCCGGTTACCTGTGTGAGTCGATCGTCGTCTTGCGGACAACAGCCCACGCTCCCGGCAGTGACCCGGATTCAGTCCAGAGCACGGCCGTCTGTCAGGTGTAACGCCACCGACGCGCTCGACGCGACCGGAATAACCGCACGCGACACCGTCTCTCCATCGAGGCCACGGTGGCCGCCAGTGTCGCCGTCCTGTCGGCGCTCGAGGAGCGCGACGTTCGCGATGGCGTTGACGCGCTGTACGATGGCTCGCCGCTGAAGCACTTGGTGCCGATACCGACGGATACTTCGACACCCCGGAAGATAAGACGGTGGTTCGCCAAGCGGCCGCGCTTCCACGCGCACTCCACGCCGACGTACGGCTCCTGGCTGAACGTCGTCCAACGCTCACGAAACTGCATCTGGGTGTCGATCCTTCCGGCGTGACCCTGATCAGGCTGCGGCGGATGGTGGCTGGTGCCTCAGGCGCACTGGTGCGCCCTGCGTCGTACCTGCTCGCTCGTGAGTTGTGCGAGCCCAACCCTGACTCGAAGGAACTTGTCGGTGGCCGGCACTCTGCGCACAGTTGCTTGTGCCTCGCCATGGAACTAACACAGCCCCAAGGGTCGCGGGCTGTCGAACGCACCAGGACGGCGCGCTGAGAGAACCACGGCGAAAAGGCGACGTGCACGTACTGCGAGCAGGAAGCCGTCTGCGTAAACGTGCGGTCAGTGCTGAACAGATCGATCGAACCACACGCCAGTCCTGGACGTCAGCGGCGAGGCGCGGCACCCCCAGCCGTAACGATCTCGGTCAGTCGTTGGATGCTGACCGATCTTCTGACGGATACGTCATGGCGTCTGTGGGTGCTGGACACCGTCGAGGACAACACCGTGACAGCACAAGGCTTCCAGTTGGGAATCTGACGTGATCTCACCATTCTCGGCGGGCTAGTCGGCGTTGTGTCGTGGGGAGGTGAGTCTGAGAGTGGCCCATCTGTTCCTCAGCCGGCTCATACCTTCTATCGTCGGCAGGGGCTCCTCTCGCTGCTAGAATCCACGCGTTGCGCTGGCGTCTTCGTCACTCGCTCGTCACGCTCTTCCTGTGTTTTTCCCTCAGTCCCGCGGCGTCGGGTGGACAGGTGGACACGGAAGCGGAGAAGCGCGCCCTCGTCCAGCGGCTGACGCTCGACCACGCGTCCGCCATGGTCGCCAATCAGAAGAAGACCGATGCGCGCGAGCGGGACCTGTTCGCGCAACTGGATCAGCGTGATCGCCAGCTGCGGACGCGTGAAGCCGCGCTGAGACAGGAAGGCCGCAAGCGCGTCTCGGCGGAGGCGGACCTGAGAAAGGTGATCGCCGAGCTTGAGGAGGTCACGAAGGAACGTGTGGCGGCGGTGACGGCGATCGCCGCACGCAATCGGCAGTTCTTCATCGAGGTCGAGGAGTACCGCCGCCAAGTGACCTCGATTGCGGGATCGCCGGATCCGCGCAAGCGTGCGCAGCTGGCGGCCTACGCTGACGGCGATCGCACGAACGCTTTCGCCGTGCTCGTGGATATCCAGCGAGCCGAGCAGCGCGCCGTCGCGGCGGGATGGCTCGAGCTCGGCATGCTCGCCATTGACATGAACGATCGCGGTGAGCTGGCGACGTCCGACGTCATTGCGATCTACGAGGAAGCCCAGAAGCTGAATCCGGACCAGCAGTGGGGTTGGATCGAGCTGACTCGTCTCTACATGGAAGCTGGCCGCCTGGACGAGGCGAGTCGAGCGGCAACGGAGGCGGTGAAGCGGGCCACCGACGACCGGTCACGAGCAGCGGCCGCGGCATCTGCCGGCACGACACGGTGGGCTGCCGGCGACATCGCGGGTGCGCGCGCGCGATTCGACGAGAGCGTTGCCCTCTTCAAGCGTCTCGCCGCGGCGAATCCGGCCAGCGAGGACGCACATGCCGACCTCACGACAATCCTTCAGCGGCTCGGTGACTTGTACGTCGACGCCGGTGATCTTGCGAAAGCCCGGACCTACTACGAAGACGAACTCGCGATCACCCGGCGGCTCGCGGCAGCGAGCCCGGCGGATCTCGAGGCTCAGCGCGACCTCGGCCAGAGTCTCGAACGCGTTGGTACGCTGCTGCTCGACGTGGGCGACCCGGCCGCGGCGCGCCAGTACCTGGACGAGAGCCTCGCGATCGTGCGCCGCGCGGCCACCGCAAAGCCGGACAGCCTCGAGGTTCAACGCGATCTCAGCAGCCTGCTCGTCCATCTCGGCGACGCGGCAATGCAGGGCGGCGACATGCGAGCGGCCCGCGCACGCTTCGAGGAGGCCGCAGTGATCCTTCGCCGCCTCGCGGCCATCAACCAGTCGAGCGCTCAGGCGCAGCGCGACCTTGCGGTGATCCTCGACAGGCTCGGCATGGTGATCGTGGCGACGGGCGATGTGTCCGGCGCGCGCACGCGTTGGGAGGAGAGCCTCGGCATCACCAGGCGCCTGGCCGCGTCGAACACAACCGACGCCGATCTGCAGATCGACCTCAGCTTCGGTCTCAACCGGTTCGCCGATCTGCTCGCTCAGTCCGGCGACCTACGCGGCGCGCGCAGCCGCTTCGAGGAGTCGCTCTCGATCGCCCGGAGGCTCTCCCCGGCAATCCAGGGAACGCCGAAGCCGAGCGCGCGGTGAGCATCAGCCTCGAACGGCTCGGGGACGTGCTCTCGCAGTTGGGCGAGCGGGCCGCGGCGCGGGCCCGATTCGACGAGTATCTCGAGATTGTTCAGCGCCTCGCCGCCGCCAATCCGACGAGTGCCACGGCGCAGCGCGATCTCAGCCTCGGGCTGACCCACATCGGTCAGATGCTCGCCCAGGCGAAGGACTACACAGGCGCACGCCGACGGTTCGAGCAGAGCCTCGTGATCCGCCAGCGACTGGCGGCCGCGAACCCGTCCAGCAGTCAAGCCCAGATCGATCTGCTGGCCAGTCTGGTCTATCTGCTCGAACTGCCCGGCGGCGAGCCCTACTGGACGCAGGCACGTGCCCTTGCAGACACGCTCCGCGCACGCGCCCTCCTCGGTCCGCAGGAACAACGCCTGCTCGACTCCATTCGCCAACACACACCGAAAGGGCGGTGACCGTGACTGCTGCGCCGGTCGACGTCTTCGTGTCCTACAAGCGCGAAGACCTGGAGCGCGTGGCCCCTCTCGTCACCGGTCTGCGCAACGCCGGTTTCTCCGTCTGGTGGGATGCGGACGTCCCGGGTGGCCGACCTGGCGACCGAAATCGCGCGTCACCTGACCGCCGCCCGCTGTGTGCTCGTCGTCTGGACCGGGAACTCTGTGTCGCCAGCTGGCGAGTTCGTGCACGACGAGGCGGACCAGGCGCGCCGTCGCGGTGTGCTCCTGCCAGTCATGCTCGATGGTGTGACGCCACCGGTCGGCTTCGGCCAGATCCAATCGCTCGACCTCACCGGCTGGACCGGGAACACGAGGGACACGCACTTCATCACTGTCACCAGCGCTGTGGCGGCGCTGCTCGCGGGCGGTCCCAGGCCGAGCCGTCCGTGCCGGCGGGCCGGCGTCGCCTGGTCGGCGTGATGGTCGCGGCTGCCATCGTGCTGGCGTTTGCGCTCGACGTCGCCGGAATGCAGTCGGGCCTCTGTTCGATTCCCGGTATTGGCACCATGTGCGGAGAGTTCGGCCTCGGCCGCATGCCGTCACGATTGCAGAGAGCTGAGTGGGACGCCAGGCCCCCCGGTGACTGCGCGTGGCTGCGTGCCTACGTCGCGGGTAACGCAGGAGGCGCGTATGCCGAGCAGGCCACGCGGCTGCTGCAGACCAGGCGCACCGTGGGCGAAGAGTCCTGGGTTCCCGAGGAGCGGCGGGTCCCGCGGTTCGTCAACGCCGGCATCAAGACGGAGACATCCGAGAAACGTGCGAAGTCGACTGCACTCCTCGAGGCCCAACGGGACGCCGACCGGGCTTGTTCTGGATACGGCAACGATCCATTTCGACTTCGAGGAGCCACGATTGACTCGGGCTCGCTCGAATGGCGGTGCACCACGGGCGCCGCAGGCGTTCGGTGCAGCGCGACGCGCAGGTCATCTGCGCGGTAGATGCGCGACAGACGTTGGTCCGGGAGGTCTGCCAGTGACAACGTCATTCGTGGACGATGGACTATAGCGCGCGGCTGCCCAGCGCCAACCCCGGGCGGCAGCGTCGGCACTGTCGTCCGGTCGTGTGTTGAAGGCAATCGCCGCGCTCGGGGCAGCCCAATGAACGGCGTTGATGCCAGTTTCCGTTAACGCAAGGCTCGGGGGCGGCAAGCGGACGCCAGATCCGATGATCACACAGTCGTAGTGCGTCGAACCGAGCTGACGTTCCACGGTCGGCCCAGCGGTTTCATCCGGGCTGATGATCAACGAAGGTCAGACTCCCAACCGTGATCAGCGAATTGCTTCAACGCCACCGCGATGCCGGCCTGCACCTTCTCGGCGGTCATCCATGGGACATGCGCCTGTAATCGACCAGCCGCATGTAGGCTTCGTTGACCAGGGCCGTGGTCTGCAGGCTGTGGCAGGCGCGCTCGCGCCTCATGTAGTGGTGCGCCAGACGACGGAGTTCGTCGTGGACGATCGGCATCAGGAGGGCGAGCGCACGCTAATCCCCGTCGCTCCACGCTCGGAGCAGCGAGCTGACGTCGCCTGGAACTGGTTCCCTCGCGCTTCCGCCCCAATCCATCGTGCCGCCGCCCCCGTCGGATTATATATGTGGCCTTCTCCCTTTCTTCGACTGATAGCGCCGGACCGCGTTCATCACCAGCCCGCTTCTTCGGAATCGCCGCGTCAGTCACAGGAACGGGCTTCGTTTTGCCGAACCACGACCTTACGCTCTCTTCGAGAGGGCCCGCACCCT
>CAWJOG010000018.1:0-66492 GCA_963844435.1 Vicinamibacterales bacterium
GTATCGGATCGTCACGGCGTCCAGCACCGCTCGCTGACGCGCGTACGTGACGACGTAGGGCGGGCGCTGCGGACGCGACAGCAGCTCGTTGGCGGCGTCGTCGTTCTTGAACCGCTCGCGCACCGGATCCCAGTAGAGGCGCCGCTTGGCGCGCATCGCGATGTGGTGCAGCAGGCACGCCGAGCAGGCGCGGTGCGCCACTTCGACCGGCGCGATCGGCTGGCGCCGGCTGCGCACGCACTCCAGCCAGTTGCCGTGGTGCTGGCTGCTCTCGTAGAGATGGATCTCGTCCGGCCCGATCACCGACGTGATGATCGCCGGGTCGCTCGAGGCCAGCGCCGTGGCGTCCTTCAGCTTGGCGACCGGATCGCTCGCCGTCACCGTCTCGTTGCCGCGCGAGACGAAGATCCAGCCCTTGGTGCCGATGAACTTGATCCCGTTCGGGAAGTCGCCGCTCACGATCATGTGCACGCCGTTGGCGTAGAGCGCCTCGGTGCGGAACGCGCCGTGCACGTTCCACAGGCCCTGGGTCGGGAACTCCGCCGTGCCCCAGATCTCGACCGGGCCGGTGTACTCGGTGTCCATGCCCCAGTGCGCGCTGTCGATGTGGTGCGCGCCCCAGCCGGTGATCATGCCGGCGCCGAACTGCTCGCAGCGCAGCCAGCCGGGACGCCCGTAGTCGTTCTGCGGATGGACGCGGTCGATCGGCGTAGGGCACGACCGGCGTCGATCCAAGCCAGGCGTCGTAGTCGAAGCCGGCAGGCACCGGCGCCGGCGTCGGATCGCCGCCCGCCGGATCGCCGGGCAGCCCGACTTCGACGGTCTTCAGGTCGCCGATGCGGCCGTTGCGGACCAGTTCGGCGGCATAGCGGAACTGGATGGTCGAGCGCTGCTGGCTGCCGATCTGGAAGATGCGGCCGGAGCGGTGCACGGCGTCCGCCACCGCGCGGCCCTCGCTGATCGTCAGCGACGCCGGCTTCTGCAGGTAGATGTCCTTGCCCGCGCGGGCCGCCTCGATGGCCAGGATGGCGTGCTGGTGATCGGGCGTGCTGATGACGACGGCGTCGATGTCCGGGTTGGCCAGCAGCTCGCGGTAGTCGGTGTAGGTCGTGACGCCCGTGTAGGGCTGACCGGACTTCGCCGTGTAGGCCTTCTCGATCAGGACCTTGGCGTCCTCGACGCGCTTCTTGTCGAGATCGCAGGCCGCCACGACGCGGGCGATGTCGTGCCGCATGATGCCGGGCAGGTCGTGACCCCGCGAGATGCGGCCGGTGCCGATGGCGCCGACGTTGATCCGGTTCGACGGCGACGCGGCGCCCAGTACGGAGGACGGCACGATCGACGGAAAGCCGCTGGCGACCACCGTCGCGGCCAGCCCGGACCCGGCGGTGGCCAGGAACGTGCGGCGGCTCGATTGGTTCGTGGTCGATGCGCGGCGGGTGCGCCCCGCCTGCGGCAGGGTGATTTTGTTCGGCATCTGGAGTCCTCGGCTCAAGTAACGCCCATGCTACCGCGATCGCTTACGGAGACGCCCGTCTCCTCGCCGGATCCGGCCAGGTTGCCGGTGCGTGGACATCGCCACCGCCCTCGGCTGCCCGACCCCGAACGCCGCCCGCGTCACCGTCGGCCGGGCCCTGCACCGCATGGCCGAGCACATGGCCGCACCGGCCGCCGGCGGGACGGCGCCGCGCCGGCGTTCCTAGCCGACACCGGCGGCGTGTCGCTATTTCCGTCTCCTTCCCGCTTCTATCAGTAGGGCGCCTCGCCTGTCTGGTCGGTAACGTTTCGGCGCCGGTCGCGTTCTCTAGGAATGTCGCCGGGGCCGGCGAAGGGCAGCCGCCCCACGGCTGCCACGGGCGATCGCGATCCGATTGCCCGGCGGGAAAGGAGCTTCGTGTGACGGAATCGCCTGCGTCGTTCGATCCGTTGGCCACGGTGGAGCTCGTCGAGCGCGCCCGCGGGGGCGACGAGACGGCGTGGGAGATCCTGATGCGGCGCTACCGCGTCCCGCTCCAGCGCTTCGCCCGGAGCCGCCTCGCCCGGCAGGCGCACCGCCTCGCCGACACCGACGACGTGGTGCAGGACGTCACGATCAACGTCTTCCGCCGCCTGCACCGGATCGAGCTGCGCTTCCCGGGCGCGCTCCTCGCCTACCTGCGGCGGTCGGTGTCGAACCGGGTTGCCGACGCGCACCGCCGCGCCGTCCGCCAGGGCCCGACGGCGACGCTCGACGACAACGTGCCGGACGGTCACCAGTCGCCGCTCGACGCGACCATCGAGAGCGACAAGGTGCGCGTCTACCGGACAGCCCTCCGGGCGCTCTGTCACGACGACCGCCTGGCCATCGTGATGCGCCTCGAGCGCGGCGAGAGCTACGACGTCATCGCCGCCCGGCTCGGCAAGCCGACGCCGAACGCTGCCCGGGTCGCCGTGGCGCGCGCGATGTTCAAGCTCGCCAAGCAGATGGGGGCGGCTCCATCGCCAGCCGTCAGGCCTGCGGCGGCGGCATCGCCGTCATCGCCGCCTGCTTCATCTGGCGGGCGGTCATGTCCTTGAGGTGCGTGGCGATCGCCCAGACGTGGCCGAACGGATCCTCGACCTGGCAGTAGCGATCGCCCCAGAACATGTCCATCGGCGGCATGACGCCGGTGGCGCCGGCGGCGACGGCGCGGGCGTAGACCCCGTCGACGTCCTTCACGTAGAGCATGACGCCGGAGCTGGTGCCGCCCAGGTTCTTCGGCGTCTTGCGGACCGGGCCCGGCCCCATCGGCGGCTGCTCGTCGGCCAGCATCAGGATGGAATCGCCGATCTTGAGTTCGCCGTGCATGATGACGCCGCCCGGGCCGTCCATCATCAGGCCCGGCCTGGCGCCGAAGGCCTTGACGTAGAACGCCACCGCATCGGCGGCCGGGCTGACGATCAGGTGCGGGGTCAGCGAGCCGTACGCGGCGGGCACGGCCTGGGCGCGCTTCGGACGTGACGCCTTGCGTGCCGCGGCTCGAGCCGGCTTCCGCACGGCCTTCGCGGCGGCCTTGGTCACGGTCTTCGTCCGCGCACGGGCAGCGGTCTTCTTGCGCGACGCGGGGCGGGCGGCCTTCTTCGAACGAGCCATGGCGTTCTCCTCTCGACGTGTGCCGGCGCGCGACATGCCAGCGGTGATTCGGGGCGTCGACAGGATAGTGATTCGCCGGCGGCCCGTCTACGAGCCGACGCGCGCGGCGAGGGCATCGCGCTTGTCGCGGACGTCGGCGTCGCTGAGGCCGAGCGCCACGGCCAGCTCGAAGTCGCCCAGCGCGCCGGCGAGATCGCCCTGCGCCTCGCGCAGCACGGCGCGGAGGTAGGCGGCGATGGGGCGCCACTCCCCCGCCGGCGGCTCGAGCGGATCGCGGCCGAGGACCGCGCCGAGGTCGGCGGCGGCCTCCTCGAACCGGCCGAGGCCGAGCCTCGCCCAGCCGCGCCACAGCTTCGTCTCCTCGTCGTGCAGCCCGAGCCGGCAGGCTTCGTCGAAGCTGGCTTCGGCGGCCACGAGGTCGCCCGCGTCCATCGCCCGCCGGCCGCGGCGCTGCGCCTCGCGCGCTTCCCGCGGCAGCAGGATCCGGCCGAGCGCCTGGCTGACTTCGTCGAAGACGCCCTCGATCGAGTTCGGCGTCACCCGCAGGGAGTCGCCGCGCTCCGCCGCCAGCGTGATCGCCGCCAGGCACGCCGACATCAGCAGCACCGTGCCGTGCGGCCAGTCCGCGTCGCTCGGATCGTAGCGGACGACCGGATCGCGGCCGACGTGGGCGGGGACGGCGACGGCGCGATCCTCGGACACGACGATCACGCCCAGCTTGCCGAGCGCCTGCCCAGCGCCGATCTGGCAGGCGACGGCGTGATCGAGCTCCGAGACGTCGGCCCAGATCAGGCCGGCCTTCCCGATGAGGGCGAGGAGAAGATCGGCGTGCTCCGCCCCGGCCAGGCCGCCCCAGGCGCGAAAGGCGCGGTAGCCGCAGTGCTCGAGGGCCGGCCGACAGAAGCTCGCGTAGTAGCCGGCATAGGGCGCCGTGAACGGCATGACGACGAACGCCGTGTCGCCCTCGACGGGCAGGCGCGCGACGATGTCGCGCAGGTAGCCGAGCGACGGCGCCAGCACGCGATCGGGGTCGGCCTCGTGCGCCGGCACGGCGAAACGCGCCGGATCGATCGGCGGCAGATCGTAGACGGCGCGCAGGCGCTCGATCTCGCTCAGCATCGTCGCCGCCGCCTCGGCGTCGGTCCGCGACGCCACGCCGTAGTGCGTCAGCAGCCCGCCGAGGATGGCGAACTCGGCAAGTTCACGCGAGCGTTGGGCGAGACGCGGCAGGATCGCCGACAGAACGCCGGCGTAGGTGACGCCACCGCGATCGAGCGGCGACTCCGGGATCGCCACGTCGACGTCGACCTCGCGCAGGAACTCGAGGAGGCGGCCGCGGCGTTCACCGTAGCGGGGCGCGCCGCACGCGGCGAAGGCGAGCGAGAGGAACTGGCCGAGCAGAAAACCGTTGTAGCGGCAGGACAGCGGCGACGTGCGGGCCACCGACGGTGCGTCTCCGGGATCCTCTTCGTCGGGTCGTGCCATGCGTCCCTCTGGCCACTACAAACTGTTCGGAACGGTCCAGGCGAACAGGTCGGCGCGCGGCCGACAAAAGTCGCCGCGGCCGAGCGCGGGGTGTCGGGGAAACGATCTACGAGCTGGGCGGCTTCCAGCCGGCCGGCCGATGCGACGGACCAGCGACCACGGCCACCGGCGCCAGCGAGCGGAAGTAGCGATACAGGCTGCGCACGTCGGCGTCGGTCATCTCGGCGAAGTTCTCCCACGGCATGCTCGATCCCGGGAACACCTTGCCGCCGCGGAAGCGGGTGACGAACGTCGCCTCGTCCCACGCCGCGAGCGGGCTGCTCTTCGCGTCCGGCGTCAGGTTCGGGGCCTGGATTTCCGAGGCTGGATCGGTGTCGTCGGGCTCGACGTCGCCGCCGCTGAACGGCGGGGCCGTCTCGACGAAACCGGCCATGGCGTCGTGCTTCGTATGGCAGAAACGGCACGCGGCCGGCCCGTTGGCGAGGTAGGCGCCGCGGGCCGCGCTTGGCTCCGCCACGGCCGGCACGTACGGTGGCGGCACCTGCGTCGCGGGCTTCAGCTTCGTGGCCGCCAGGTACTTGCCGACCAGGCCCCAGACCTCCGGCTCCTCCTCGCGGCGCACCGGAGCGAAGGTCCGCACGTAGGAGATCAACGCGGTGAGGTCCTCGTCGGCGATCGGTCCGACGGCGAGTTTCATGAACGGCAGGAACCGGCCCTGGTGATCGACGCCGCTGCGGACGACGCGGGCGAGATCCGCGTCACTCTGCGCCCCGACGCCGGTCTCCCGATCGGACGTCAGGTTGCGCGCGACGAAGGTGCCGAACGGGCCGGCGTGGAAGATGAGCCCTCCCGCCATCGGGAAGCGGTCGCCGCGTTTGCGCTTCGGCGCCGTGGGGCCGTGGCAGATCGAGCAATGGGCCACGGCGTTGAAGACGTATTCGCCGTGGGCGATCACCGCCGGATCGGTCGACGCCACGATCGCCGGGCGGGCCATCGCCGAATAGTCCCCGTTCCAGGTCGCGCTGACCCAGGCGTAGGCCACGCCGCCCAGCGCGAGGACCACCGCCACGACGATGCCGAGCCACCTGAAGAGTCGCCTCATGCCGGGAAAAGCTAACACGACCGTGGTGCTGTTACGCTTGGGCGCTAAAAAAAATGGAGGCGACGTGGATCGCAGATTCGTGCAGATTGTGGCGCTCACCGGCCTCGTCGCGCTGGCGCCGGCGATGACCGCGCACGCCGACCCCTACGGCGACGCCGCCACCGCCGCGAGCGCCGCCCTCGTCGCACGCCATGGCGAGGCGGAGCGCGCCCGGATCGCGCGCGGCCTCGCCCAGGTGCAGCGCGCGTGGCGCGCCGATGACGGCGATCCGGCCGCCTTCCGCGCCTTCGTCGAAGCCGAGTTCCTGCCCCAGGGGCCGGCACTCGACGCGGCCTTCGCGCGGCTCGAATCGGCGTTCGAGCGCGTCGACGGCTACTTCAACGCGCTGGGCCGGCACCTGCGGCGCGGCCTCGACCTGGCGATCGGGCCCGAGCTCCCGATCGACGCACGGCTCGGCGCCTGGGATCCCTCGAGCCACGTCACCGACGACCTGTTCTCGACGCGGATCGCGTTCGTCGTCCTGCTCAACTTCCCGCGCAGCACCCTCGCCGAGCGGCTGCGCGACGGCCAGCAGTGGAGCCGGCGGCAGTGGGCGGAAACACGCCTCACGGGCCGCGTCGCCCTGCGCGTGCCGGCCGCGGCGCAGGCGAAGCTCGCCGATGCGCGGGCTGCCGCCGAGGCCTACATCAACGGCTACAACCTGCGCGCGCATCACCTGCTCGCCCGCGACGGCCGCCGTCTGTTCCGGCCGAAGCTGCGCCTGATCAGCCACTGGAACCTGCGCGACGAGCTGAAGGGCGCCTACGCGGACGCCGACGGGCTCGATCGCCAGCGCATCATCGCCGCGGCGATGGACGCGAATCGTCCGGCAGACGATCCCGGCGGCCGTGATCGACAACCCCGCGCTCGACTGGACGCCGGAGACCGGCGCCGTCGCCGTCTCGCCGGTCAAGGACGACGCGCCGTTGCCTGGCGCCGCCGCGACCGCCAGCACCACGCGCGAGGCGGACGTCCGCTACGCGCGGTGGAAGGGGCTGTTCGACGCGGAGCGCGAGATCGACCGCTTTACGCCCGACTTCCCCACCTTCATCGACCGCAAGTTCGAGATCGAGCGCGAGATCCCGGCGGCCGAGGTCGAGCAGCTGCTGCGCGCCGTGCTCGAGGCCCCCGTCGGGGCGCGTGTCGCATCGCTGATCAGTGCCCGGCTGAAGCGCCCGCTCGAGCCGCACGACATCTGGTACGCCGGTTTCAAGCCGAGCGCCGGCATCAGCGAGTCGGCGCTCGATGCGAAGACGCGCGAGCGCTACCCCACCGCGGAGGCCTTCGCCAAGGACCTGCCCCGCATCCTCACCGGTCTCGGCTTCACGCCCGACCGCGCCCGTTTCCTCGCCGACCGCGTCGCCGTCGAACCGTCCCGCGGCTCCGGACACGCGCTGGGCGCGCGGATGCGGGACGACAAGGCGCACCTGCGGACGCGCGTCAACGCCGACGGCATGGACTACAAGGGCTACAACATCGCCGTGCACGAGCTCGGACACAACATCGAGCAGGTCTTCTCGGTCACGACGATCGACCACACGCTGCTGCAGGGCGTGCCCAACAACTCCTTCACCGAGGCCCTGGCGTTCCTGTTCCAGCAGCAGGACATGGCGCTGCTCGGCATGCCGGCGACCGGCGCCGGCCGCGACGCCGAGGCCGTGCTCGAGGCGTTCTGGAACGCGCGCGAGATCGCCGGCGTGTCACTCGTCGACATCGGCGCCTGGCGATGGCTCTACGCGCACCCCGACGCGTCGCCGGCCGAGTTCCGCGAGGCGGTGGTCCAGCTCGCGCAGGAGGTGTGGAACCGCTACTACGCGTCGCTCCACGGCACGCGCGACGTCACGCTGCTGGCCATCTACTCGCACATGGTCAACAACGAGATGTACACGCCGGACTACACGCTGGCCCACCTCGTGGCCTTCCAGATCCGCGCGCACTTCGACAAGTTGGGCGGCCCGATGGGGAAAGAGTTCGAGCGCGTGGCGCAGATCGGCGCGGTCACGCCGAACGAATGGATGCGCCAGGCCGTCGGCGCGCCCCTCAGCGCGACCCCGCTCGTCGAGGCTGCGGAGAAAGCGTTGACCCAGGTGAAGTAACGCGCGCGCTGGAGCGGAACGCCTGATGCGGCGCAGGTATTCCCGCACCGCTTCGGGGCGTCTCCCGCTACGGGCCTACCCGCTACGGCATGGCTCCGGGACGTCTCGCCGCCGGCACCGACGCCGGCGGCCGGCTCCGTACGCGCTACTTGAGGGCGAGGCCCGTCTTGATCTTGAACGGCACCTTCTGCTCGCGCAGGCCCTGCCACATGTCGACCTCGATGGTGACCGCCGGCCCGGCGCCCTTGATGCGGTAGCCGATCGACGCGTCGTCGTTCATGTAGCCGCGGCTGGTGCGATCGGCCTCGAGCGGCTTGCCGGTCGCGTCCATGAACTTCACGTCGCGGATCGTGTAGAGGACCGAACGCGGCAGCGCCAGCTCGATCGTCGTGTCCTCGCCCGGCGTCACCTCGGCGAGCGTGACGGTCGACGTCCCCAGCTTGAACGTCTTGCCCTTCTCGAGCTTGACGTTGGCGATCTTGGTCGGCTTCGAGCCAGGCGACGCCGAGAACACCAGCGTCCCCTCGGCCAGGACCGCGGTGGCCGCGGCGGCCGGCCGCAGCCGCGACTCGATTTCAATCAGGCCGACCGAGCCGTCGTCGCTGGTCTTCGGGAACGACCCGTACTGCGCCTGCTCGCCGAGGTCCGTGCCGGCGTCATCGGTCACGGAGGTCAGCAGGCAGTTGTCCTCGTCGAGCTCGACGATCCCCTGCCCGGCCGGCATCTTGATGGCCAGGGCGACGGCGATGCCAGGCGTCTCGTTGAAGGCGCGGATCTCCTCGCGGTTCTTGCCGAGTCCTGCCCCGATGATGCGGAGGCCGACGACGCTGATCTCCGGCGGCGGCCCGGGGGGTGGCGCCGGCGCCGCGGCGGCGGGCTTGGCCGGTCGCTTGCTCTGGGCGCCAACGGATGACGTGGACATGGCCGCGACGGCGGCGATCAGCCCGAGCGTGACGAATCGAGTCCTCATGACCTCTCCGTTTCCAGGAATCCTCTCGCGCACGCGCTCCGGACACGACGCCACCGGACCATTCGCGCACAAGTGGTCGAACCACTTCCAGGCGGGCTCATTGTAGCCTCAGCCGCAGTCGGCCTGCGACGGCGCCGAGACCCGGCGCCGCGGCATCCGACAGGAGAACGACACCATCGCCGACTTCTGCAGCGCCGGACAGCTCCGTGGACGCCGGCTCGTTCGTGCAGGCGCACGCACGGAATCGTCATCGGGGAGTCGTCTTTCCGACACGGATCCGCCCGGTTCGGCGCGGGAAGTGTAAGTACGGGCGACGGCGCGGCTCGTGCACTGGCAGGCGCCGCACGGCGCACGGGTTCGTCACGGCGCGTCCCCTGATCGAGGACGAACCCACGCGCGCACTGGATGGAGGCACGAATGGCCGGAGAGTCGCTGCGGATCAAGGGAGAGATCACCGCCAACGAAGACCTGCGCTTCGAGGGCGAGATCGAGGGCACGATCAGCGTGCCGGAACACACGCTCGTCGTGGGACGCACGGCACGCGTCCACGCCAACGTCCATGCGAAGGCGATCGTCGTCGCCGGGTCGTTGATGGGATCCGCGGTCGCGAAGGAACGCTGCGAAGTGCAAGAGGCCGCGACGGTCGAGGGCACCGTGGAGACGCCGCGGCTGTCGATCAAGGAAGGCGCCTGCCTGACCGCGCAGGTGCTGATGCCGATGCCGTCCGACAAGAAGAAGGACGAGGGAGTCGTGCACCACGACTTCCACGCCTCGGTCGCCTGACCTTCCCGGCGGGCGGGGCCGCGGAGCGGCCTCGCCCTGCCATCCGGGCGCTCCCCGCGTCCGTGCGATCGCGTCGCCGCCGACGTTCCTGTAGATGGGCGGCGCCGCCCTCCCCCCTGCCCGGCGTTCGCCCATTGAGAGGCGAAACATGAGACAGAAATACGTGGTCCTCCGCGGGATCCAGGCTACCCGTCCGCGCACGAGCGGCCCCGCGCCCGGCCCGGCCGGCACCGCGCCTGCACCGATGCCCCGCATTGAATACCAGCTCGACGAGCTCGACCCGCGGGAAGCCCGCGACGTCGAGCGCAGCAGCGGGGTCCTGGCGATCGCCCCCTCGATGCCGATGCGCCTGATTGCCCCGCTCGGCGAGGCGCGGGACATCACCGCGACCCCGTCGGCGGCCACGGCGACCTGGGGCGTCAAGGCCGTCAGGGCCGACACCTCGGCCTTCAACGGGGCCGGCATCGCGGTCGCCGTGCTCGATACCGGCATCGACGCCGCGCACGCGGCGTTCACCGGCGTCACGATCGTCGAGCGCGACTTCACCGGCGAGGGCAACGGCGATCAGCACGGCCACGGCACCCACTGCGCCGGCACGATCTTCGGCCGTGAGGTGCAGAACACGCGGATCGGCGTGGCGCCGGGCGTGACCAAGGCCTTCATCGGCAAGGTCCTCGGCGCCAACGGCGGCTCCAGCGACGAGATCGTCAACGCCATCCAATGGGCCGTCGACCAGGGCGCCCACGTCATCTCGATGTCGCTGGGCATGGACTTCCCCGGCTTCGTCAAGTTCCTGGTCGAGGACCAGGGCCTGCCGATCGACGTGGCCACGACGGTCGCCCTGGAAGGCTACCGGCAGAACGTCACGCTGTTCGAGCGGCTGTCATCGCTGGTGACGGCGATCGGCCCGTTCGGCCAGCCGTCGCTGATCGTGGCCGCCGCCGGCAACGAGAGCGGCCGCGACGCCACCCCGCCGTTCGAGATCGCCTGCGCGCCGCCGGCGGTGTCGGAGGGCTTGGTATCGGTGGCCGCCCTCGGCCAGGTCGGCAGCACGCTGGACGTGGCGTCGTTCTCGAACACCAACGCGATCGTCGCCGCGCCGGGCGTCGGCGTGACGTCGGCCAAGGCGGGCGGCGGCCTGGTGTCGATGAGCGGCACCAGCATGGCGACGCCGCACGTCGCGGGCGTGGCGGTGCTGTGGGCGCAGAAGATCCTGTCGCAGGGTCCGCTGCGCGCGACCGAGTGGATGGCGCGGCTCATCGCGTCCGGCACGCGCGACGGCCTCAAGGCCGGCATCGACCCGAACGACATCGGCTCGGGGTTGGTGCAGGCACCGCAGTAGTGTGCGACGACTCCGGAGTCGTGTCGGCGCGCCGACTCCGGAGTCGTTAGAGAGACACTTCGTTCACGAGCGGTTCGCCGGCGGCGAACGCGGACACGCTGGCCAGCGTCGTCTCGGCGATCGCGTCCAGCGCTTCCGTCGTCAGGAACGCCTGGTGGGCAGTGACGATGACGTTGGGAAACGTCAGCAGCCGCGTGAACACGTAGTCGCGGATCAGCGTGCCCGACAGGTCCTCGAAGAACAGCGCCGCTTCTTCCTCGTAGACATCGATCCCGAGCGTGCCCAGGTGGCCCGACTTGAGCACCTTGATGGCCGCCCGTGTGTCGATCAGCCCGCCGCGGCTGGTGTTGATCAGCATCGCGCCCTTGCGCAGCAGCCGGAACGCGTCGTCGTTCATCAGGTGATGCGTGTCGGGCGTCAGCGGACAGTGCAGCGTCACGATGTCGCTCTCGGTGAGCAGCGTCTCCATCGTGGTGTAGGTGGCGCCGAGTGCCGTCACGGCCGGTGAGGGAAACGGATCGTGGGCGAGGACGCGGCAGCCGAAGCCGGCCAGCAGCCGCACCACCACCTCGCCGATCTTGCCGGTGCCGACGACGCCGGCGGTCTTGCCGTGCATGTCGAAGCCGACCAGGCCGTCGAGCGCGAAGTTGCCGTCGCGGACGCGGGCGACGGCGCGCGGGACGTGGCGGTTGAGCGCGAGGATCAGCGCGATCGTGTGCTCGGCGACCGCGTACGGCGAATAGGCGGGGACGCGCACGACGCGGATCCCGCGCTCCGCGGCGGCGGCGAGGTCGACCTGGTTGAAGCCGGCGCAGCGCAGCGCGACGAGGCGGGTGCCGCCCTCCGCGATCTGCCGGAGGACGGCGGCGTCCAGGTGATCGTTGACGAAGGCCGAGACGACCTCGAAGCCGCGGGCCAGCTTGCTGGTGGCGGCGTCGAGGTGCGCCTCGAAATAGACCAGCTCGTGGCCGGCCCGCAGGTTGGCGCGGTCGAGGTGCGCGCGGTCGTAGAGCCGCGTGCTGAAGACCGCGATGCGCACGCTACTTCACCGTGAGCGTGCCCTTCATGCCGGCGATGAAGTGTCCGGGGAAGGTGCAGATGAACTCGTAGACGCCCGGCGTCTTCGGCGCATCGAAGGTGACCTCGACGGTCTCGCCGTTGCCGGCCAGCTTGGTCGCGGCCAGCACCTGCGCCTTCTTGTCGGCGGGGATGAAGTCGGTGGCGCGCGCAGCGGCGGCGGCGGTGGCGAAGGCGGCCGCGTCCGTCTTGGCCGCCAGCAGCACGAAGTTGTGCGCCATCGCGACCTTCGGGATCGCGCCCTGGCCGGTCAGCTTGACCGTGATCTTCTCGCCCGGCTTGGCCACGATCGCGGTGACGCTGTACTTCATCGCGTCGGTCCCCGTCATCGCCACCACCCTGGGCGCCTGGGCTTGGACGCCCGCCGCGGCGCCGAGCGCAAGCACGACCGCCGCACATCCTGAGATCATCGAACGACGAATACCCATCTGCGTCTGCCTCCAGTCGTGACCATGCGGCGCCATTGCGCCGCGTGTCCATACTGCCAGATTTCCGGCGCGAACACCCGTCCGAGGCTCCACGGCCCTGAATGATCTACGACGCCCCGCCGACCCGCGCATCGTGGTATTGCCGCCGCAGCTCGAGCGCGGCCCACACCAGCGCGGCCGCCATCACGAGCAGGCCGCCGAGGTGCGCCAGTCGGGCCAGCCTGTGGTCCCAGGTCATCAGGCCGAGCGCCTGCAGCAGGTATTCCCAGTCGTGCCCTTCGACCTCCGCGCCCGTCCGCCCGCCAAGGAGCACCAGCTGCAGCGCGCGCGCATCGTTGATGTACGGCGCGAGGTCGACCAGGTTCTGGCCGGCCCACCACGCCGCCACCGCGGCGCCGAAACGGTCGCGGCGGCGCCAGAATGCCACGAGGCAGACGATCGGCACCAGCACCTGGGTCGCCGATCCGCCGAGCACGACGAGGAAACGCGGCAACAGCCCGAAGAGGATGTGCCCCGCTTCGTGGAACACCAGGTTCACGAGGTGCAGGAAGGAGCTGCCGGCGTAGTTCGAGGCGATGCTGTGCGTGGCGAAGCGCAGCCAGAGCCACGCCAGGATCAGCCAGAGCAGCCCGCGGCCGGCGAGCGCGGGCCAGTTCGGCCCCGGCAGCTCGGGAAACTCGTCGGCGCCGCTCATGCCTTCGGCTTCGTCGCGTCGACCTTCCCGGCCGGGCCGATGATCCTGCGGCCGGCGGCCGACGCCGCGATCAACGTCGCGAGACGCTTCGCCTGGGTCTCGTGCTTCACGGCGCTCACCACGTACCAGATCGCGGTCCGCTGGTACCCGGCGGCTGCCCCGAAAACCACGCCCAGGCCGCCTTGCTGGCCTTGAAGACCTTGGCATGCACCGGCGGGAACGCCGTCGGGCGCTGCTCGTAGGAGGCGCGTCCCGTCTTCAGCGCGGTGCGGGCTTCGTAGGCGGCGAGACCGGCCGAGGTCATGTGCTTCGCCGCGATCAGCGCCTTGACCTTGGCGACGTTGATCTGGCTCCAGTGGCTGCCCTTGCGGCGCGGCGTGAAGCGGATGGTGTAGCGGTCGGCGTCCACGCTGTGGCGGACGCCGTCGACCCAGCCGAAGCAGAGCGCTTCGTCGACCGATTCGCTCCACGTCGGACTCGGCTTGCCGGTGTGGCGCTTGTAGTAGCCGACCTGCAGTTCGTCGGCCGTCGCGGCGTGCTCGACGAACCAGGCCCGCAGCGCGGCGGCGTCCGGGAAGTAGTGCAGCTTGGCTTTCGGCACGGCCAAAGGATAGCGCGGCCACGCGCCTGCACGCCGCCCTTCGCGGCGGTGCGGGCGACGCGAGGGAGCGTTGGTTCGAGGGTCTTGGCCGCGGCTTCGCGCTTCGGCGTGAAGTAGCGCTCGGCGAAGGTCAGGAACGTCGGCCAGTTCGGGCCCGGCGTGTGCCCCGCCGTGTGCTGGCGGAAGCCAATCTCGCCGTCGATCAGCGTGGTCTCGACCTTCGGAAACTCGGTGGTGCCGAGATCCTTCTTCCCGAGCAGCCGGTAGACGGGCCCGGCGTGGACGCCGGCGAGGAACATCCCCTTCGCGTCCACCCAGCCGTCGCCGGCCGGCACGCCGCCGAGCGTGTCGCCGCTGCTGATGAACACGGGGCGCGGCGCGCAGAGCGCGACGAGCTGGTGCGCGTCGACTGGCAGGTCGTTGACGGTCAGCGGACCGGCGTACTTGAGGAAGTTGCCCGCCATCCAGTGGTACTCGCTCGGCGCGGCGACGTTCTCGAGCAGCTCGCCGTAGGTGCGGCGCATGATCTTCGCCCCGCCGGCGCCCGACGAGCTGATGAACGCCACGGCGAGGCGCGGCTCGTAGGCCATCGCGACAATCGTCCCCTTGCCGTAGCGGGAATGGCCCTCGAGGGCGACGCGCTTCGCGTCCACGGCCTTGTCGGTCTCGAAGTAGTCGAGCAGGCGGCTCGTGCCCCACGTCCACGCCTTCAAGGCCCCCCAATCGTCGGCCTTGCGCGGCTGGCCCTTGTTGACGAGGCCGATGATCCCCTGCGTCAGGCCGGCACCGTTGTCGGCCTGGATGCTCGCCGGCCGGATGCTGGCGTAGCCCCACCCCTTGGCGACGACCTGCTCCTGCCAGGACGGGCCCGTCGGCGGGTTCGCTGGCGCGGGGCGCGGCGGCTGCGGGCGACCGCCGGATCCGAATTCCAGGACCACTGGCACCGGGCCCTTGGCGTCCTTCGGGGTCCAGAGCGCCGCTTCGATGTTCACCTCGATCGCCGGGTGGCTGCTGTTGTCGACCTTGCCGAGCAGCTCCTTCTTCACCATCGTCACGCCGCCGACGGTCTCCTCCGTGGTGTTCGTGACGGTCCATGACACCTTGGGGGTCACCTTCGGCATCCGACCGTAGACCTCGCGGTCGAACAGCTCGACAATCTCGGGGCGGCGGACATCCCACCACATCTTCGCGGTCGTGACGCGCGTGCCCGCCTTCGTTACCATGAGCTCGGGCAGCGGCGGGTAGGGCGCCACCTTCGATTCGTCGTAGTTGGCGAAGTTGGGCGACTGCTGGTTGCGGCCTTCGACGCCGCGGCGGATCTCGGCGATGCCGAGGAGCGCCAGCATGCGCTTGTGGTCGGCCTGGGTCGCTTCCTGGGTCGCCTGCTGCGCGGCCGACGGCGCGGCGGCGGGCGCTGGCGTCGAAGCCGGCGGCGGCGTTTGGGCGGCTACGGTGCGACCAGCTTGAACGGCGGCTGCGACGGCGAGCGCCGCACCGGCGACCCGAATCGTTTTGGATGCGAACATTGGTTAAGAGGATGCCACAGCCACAGCCCGCGGTCGGCCTCATTTGCGGCGAAGTTCGTGGAGGCAACGAACCCGTCTGGACGGTCGTGGATCTGCCCGGCCTCGCCGGCGTCCTCTACTCCAATCCCTGCCACGGCGCGTCGGGCGGCGATGTCCACTACTGCTCGATGTGCAACTCCGGGATCATCGCGCGCGTGTGCCTCGCCGACGTCGCCGGCCACGGCGAGCGCGTCGCTGGCGTCGCGCGCGTGATGCACACCGAGCTGCGGGCCAGCGTCAACCGGTGGGACGAGCGCGAGGTGATGCAGGCGCTGGACGTGCGCCTCGAGCAGAGCGGCCTCAAGGCGATCACGACGGCCGCGCTGGTCTCGTATCGGCCGTGGAAGCAGACGCTCACCGTCAGCTACGCCGGCCATCCGCCCGGCTGGATCTATCGCGCCGGCGGCGACGGCCAGGGCCGCCGGTGGGAGCGGCTCGTGATCACCGAAGCCGTCGGCTCAGGGCCGGCGGATCTGCCGCTCGGCACCGGCTTCGGTCCGGCCTATTCGCGGACGCGGGTGCGCGCCCTGCCCGGCGATCGCCTGCTGCTCGTGACCGACGGCGTGCTCGAGGCGCCGGCGCCGGACGGCGCCGAGTTCGGCGACGCCGGCGTCGACGGCGTCCTGGCGGGCTGCGTCGCGGCGGGGAGCGCGTGCGCGGATCTGGCGGCCCGACTCATCGACGCCCTGCGCACCCACACCGGCGTCGATCCGATGGAGCACGACGACGTCAGCTTCTACGTCGCCGAGATCGTCGAGCCGCCGCCCGGGCCGCAGCTCTGGCAGATCGTGAAGAACCGGATCATCCCGTCGATCATCGGCCGCGCGTGAGGCACGCCGCGACTCGTGGGAGAATGCGGCGCGATGTCACAAGCTCCTTCCGCCCCGCAATCCGCCCTCGACCTGTTCTCGCTGAAGGGCCGCCGCGCCCTCGTCACCGGCGGCCACATGGGCCTCGGCATCACGATGGCCCGGGCGCTCGCCGACGCCGGCGCCGACGTCGCGCTGGCCAGCCGCACCCTGGACGCCTGCAAGACGTCCGCGGCCGCGCTTGCGACCTCGACCGGCTGCAAGACCGCGGCCTTCAAGGTCGACGTCGCGTCGGCGGCCGACGTCGCCCAGCTCGCCGCTGACGTCGAGCGCGACTTCGGCCCGATCGACATCCTGATCAACAACGCCGGCATCAACCGCCGCGGCGCCATCGAGGACCTCACGGAAGAGGACTTCGACGCGGTGATGGCGACCAACGTCAAGGGCGTCTTCCTCGCCTGCCGCGCCTTCCTGCCGCAGATGCGCGAGCGCGGCTGGGGCCGCGTCGTCAACCTCGCCTCGATCCTCGGCACCGTCGGCATGGCGCAGCGGGTGCCGTACGCGTCGTCGAAGGCGGCGGTCGCCAACATGACGCGCGTGCTCGGCCTCGAGTTCGCGACGACCGGCGTCACCGTCAACGCCATCGCCCCCGGTCCGTTCGCCACCGAGATGAACCGCACGCTGCTCGACGACCCGGTCAAGTACAAGGCGTTCGTCGAGAAAATCCCGATGGGCCGCTGGGGCGAGCTGCACGAGCTCGCCGGCGCCGTGGTGTTCCTGGCGTCGAATGCGTCGTCGTTCGTGACCGGATCGATCCTGCACGTCGACGGCGGCTGGACCGCGCAGTAGCGCCAGCCTGTGGGGTTCCAGGCTGGCAGCGATGGAGGCGGGCCTGAGCGGCCCGCCTCCCCAACCATCAGAGGTTGAGCTGCATGACGGTGTTGCTGACCGCCGTGCCACCGAGCACGAGGCAGTTCGCCGTGATGTCCTGCTTGCCGCCCGCGACGCGTTCCAGATCGGCGTCCGACAGCTCGCCTTCCTTGGCCGCGTAGGGGATCACGACGTGAACGGTGTCCGCGGTGTCCGCCACGGCCTTCACGGTGACGCTCCCGAGCGACGTGTTCAGCTGCTTCTCGATGGTCCCTTTCGGGTTCGTGAGCAGCGCCTGGCGATACTTCGGGTTCTCCTGTGCGAACTTGCCGACGAGGTCTTGAATCTGGCCGCGCGTCATCTTCTCTGCCATATGCGTATCCTCCGAGCGTTATGGGGGTCGTGCGTGGAACCGTCGCGTTGACGTCTTCTGGCTGTCGCGAATCACGGCGCGAGAGCGCAGCACTGTGAGCAACGACGATGCCACGGTGACCGAACACGAGGCCCGGCCAAAATCCGCGGGATGGGCGATGACGGCGCCGCGACGGCTGATATATCTGGCGCCCCGGCTCCATTCGCTGGAGCCCGGACGCGAGGTTCCAGCCGCGCGGTAGGCGCACGCCGGCCGGTCGACGGGCCGACATAGTGCGGTCGCATAGAATGCCCCGCGATGACGGCCGGTTTCACGCGGGCGCACGCGGCCATCCTGGCGACGGCGCTCCTCTTCTCCACGGGCGGCGCCGCCATCAAGGCCTGCGGCCTGAACGCCTGGCAGGTCGCCAGCTTCCGCTCCGGGGTCGCCGCGCTCGCCCTCGCCCTGCTGGTCCCGGCGGCCCGCCAGGTGTCCTGGCGGGTGCTGCTGGTCGCCATCGCCTACGCCGGGACGCTGATCTCGTTCGTCCTGGCCAACAAGCTGACCACCGGGGCGCAGGCGGTGTTCCTGCAGGCCGCGGCGCCCCTCTACGTGGTGTTCCTCGAGCGCTGGCTGCTCGGCACCCGGATGGCCCGCCGCGACTTCCCGATCCTCGCGGCGGTCGCCATCGGCGTGGTCCTCCTGTTCCTCGGTTCGGGCGGAGCCTCCGCGACGGCGCCCGACCCGGTGCGTGGCAACGTCATCGCCATCGGCAGCGGCGTGTTCTATGCGTTCCTGATGGTCGGGCTGCGCTGGCTGGCCGCCGACGCCGCGGCGCCGCGCGGGACGGCCGCCGCCGCCACGCTGTGGGGCAACGTCCTGGCGTTCGCGGTGGGGCTGCCGTTCGCGCTGCCGGTGCTGGCGTCGCAGCCAATCGACTGGGCGGTCATCGCCTACCTCGGCGTGTTCCAGATCGCCCTCGCCTACTACCTGATGACCCGCGCGATGCGGACGATCACCGCGCTCGACACCGCGGTGCTGCTGCTCATCGAGCCGCTGCTCAATCCGACGTTCGTCTGGCTGATGCACGGCGAGACGCCGACGGCGCTGGCGCTGGCCGGGGGCGCGCTGGTCCTCGCCGCGACCACCTGGCGCAGCCTCACCACGCCGGGCGGCGCCGGCCACGCGACGCCCCGCGTCGTCCAAGACACCTGAAAGGGAGCCCACGTGATCACCCGATACACCGGCGCGGCCGTCGCGCTCCTGGCCTCATTCGCCGCGGCCGCCCACGCGCAGACGCCGCAGCCGGCCGCCCCGACGACCCCGCCCGCCCCCACCGCCGCCCCGGTGCCCTGCAATCAGGCGGTCCCGCCGTGCGGCCCGGATTCGCTGCCACAAGCGGGCGTGGCGAAGGGCGAGGTCATCAAGGGCGAGTTCGCCGCCAGCACGATCTATCCCGGCACCTGGCGCGAGTACTGGGTCTACGTCCCGGCGGGCCTCGATCGCACGCAACCGGCGCCGGTGATGATCTTCCAGGACGGCCTGCAGTACCAGGCGCCGGTGGTCTTCGACAACCTGATCGCGCGCAAGGTCATCCCGCCGATGGTCGGCGTCTTCGTGATGCACGGCCGCGTGAAGTCCGGCCGCGAGGACGCGCGCGATCGGATGAACCGCAGCTACGAGTACGACAGCTTCAACGACACCTACGCGCGCTTCCTGCTCGAGGAGATGCTGCCGTTCGTCGAGAAGACGCACGGGATCGCGTTGACGAAAGATCCGAACGCGCGCGCGATCGCCGGCAACAGCAGCGGCGCGATCGCCGCCTTCGCGGCGGCGTGGACGCGGCCCGACGCCTTCCGCCGCGTGTTCAGCGCGATCGGCACCTACGTCGGCCTGCGCGGCGGCAACAACGTCGCGCTGCACGTGCGCCTCGCCGAGCCCAAGCCGATCCGCGTCTTCCTGCAGGATGGGAAGAACGATCTGAACAACTACACCGGCGACTGGTTCATGACCAACCAGGACATGCTGTCGGCGCTGACCTACGCCGGCTACGACGTCGCGCACGAGTGGGGCGACGGCGAACACAACTCACGGCATGCGACCGCGATCTTTCCGAAGGTCGTCGAGTGGCTGTGGAAGGGCTATCCCGGGCCGATCGTCGCCAACCCCACCGGCGCCTCGAAGCAGGACGTGACCCAGCTCACCATCCTCGGCGAGGGCTGGATGCCGATCGATGAGCCGGCGACCGCCGGGGGTTGGGTGCCTGGCCCGGATGAACGGCGCTATGCCGCGGCGCGGGCGACCAAGCAGATCGTCGCGCGCCCGGACGGCGGCGCCGTCGCTGTCATCGCCGAGCACACGCCGGCATCGGCACTGACGGTCTCCCACGCCGGCCACGTCTACGCCGTCGACGAGATCAGCCACACGCTGTATTTCGTGCCGAAGGGCGGCGTCGCCAAACAGATCGACGACACGCTGGCGCGGCCGGGTGGCGTGGCGCTGTCACCCGATCAGACCCAGCTCTACGTGTCGGACGCCGGACGGCAGCTCTCCTACGCCTATCGGATTCAGGCCGACGGCACACCGGTCGACAAGCAGCCCTACATCTACGTGCACCACATGCCGGGCGCGGCGCACGACATCGGATCGGCGGGGATGACAGTGGACACCGAAGGCCGCATTTACATGGCGACCACGCTGGGCGTCCAGGTGTTCGATCAGCTCGGCAAGTGCCACGGCATCCTGCGGATGCCGGGCGAGGGCCGCGTCACCACGGTCACCTTCAGCGGGCCCGAGTTCAGCCATCTGGTCGTGGTGCGAGGCGGCATCGCTTACGCACGCAAGATCAAGGCGACGGGCTACCCCTCGTGGATGAAGCCCGTCATGCCACCGGCACCGCGCCTCTAGCCGCTGAAGTAGATGTACGCGGTGAGGATCAGCGCGAGCACGATGGCCGAGTTGATCACGTCCCAGTGGTTCCAGCTGCGACGCGTCTCGGCCCGCTGCTCCGGCGTCACCGTGGCGAACGTCAGGCCCTGGATCTGCGCCGCCGACGGCGCCGCCGTCACGTAGCTGACGGCGATCATCGTGATCGCCGACACCACGAAGATCAGCAGGCTCCAGTACTGGAAGTAGATGTTGTTGACGATCCAGAGCAGGCTGCCCGGCGGGTAGCCCTGCTCGTAGCCGGCGAGGCCGAGGCTGACCGGCGTGTCCACGACCAGGCGGAACAGCCCCATCGCCGACCCGACGAGCAGCGCCGCGAGCGCGCCCGGACCGTTCAGGCGCTTCATGAACACGCCGAAGAAGAACACGGTGAAGATCGGCGGCCCGATGTAGGCCGACACGCCCTGCAGGTACTCGTAGAGGCCGCGCGCGCCCTGGATCACCGGAATCCAGGCGAGGCCGATCAGCACCATCACTACGGTCGCGACCCGGCCAATCCACACCAGCTGCGCCTGCGTCGCGCCGGGCCGGAACTTGGCGTAGAAGTCGATCGTGAAGAGCGTCGAGCAGGCGTTGAACACGCCCGCGAGCGAGCTCATGAGGGCGGCGAGCAGCCCGGCGACGACGATGCCGCGCACGCCGGTCGGCAGGATGTCGCGCACCATCAGCGGGAACGCCGCCTGCGCCGCCGACGGCACCACCTGGCCCGTCGCCGGATCGACGAGGACGGACAGACCCGCGCCCTGGCCGGTCTTGGCCAGCGCCAGCGCGATCATGCCGGGGATGATGAAGATGAAGACGGGCAGCAGCTTGAGGCAGGCCGCGAAGATGGTGCCGCGCCGGGCCTGCGTCTGGTCGGGCGCGCCGAGCGTGCGCTGGACGATGTACTGGTCGGTGCACCAGTACCAGAGGCCGACGATCGGCGCGCAGAACAGCATGCCCAGCCACGGATAGTCGCCGTTGAAGTACCACGCGATGCGGCCGGCCTCTTTCACCGGCGCCCACGTCCCTTCGAAGCCCACGGGCACCAGCGGCTTCCAGAGGTTGAACATCTCCGGCCCCAGCACCGCCCGTAGCTGGCCCCAGCCGCCGAGGACGTTGAGACCGTAGACGGTCAGGACCAGCGAGCCGATCACGAGGATCAGCGTCTGGATCGCTTCGGTATAGGCGACGGCGCGCATCCCGCCGAGCACCGTGTAGACGCCGGTCAGGACGACGACCAGCACCGACCCGATCCAGAAGCTGTTCAGCACGATGCTGCCGAACTGCAGCGAGACGCCGGGGAGCAGCGTGCCGAAGACGATGCCGCCCGCGAAGATGCCGACCGCGATCTTGGTGATCACGTAGGCGACCAGCGACACCAGCGACAGGACCCAGCGCGACGCCGGCGAGAAGCGCCGCTCGAGGAACTCCGGCATCGTGTAAACGCGCGACCGGATGTAGAACGGCACCAGCACCCAGCCGAGCACGAGCAAGCACCAGGCGTGCAGTTCGTAGTGCGCGAGCGCGACGCCGCTGGTAGCGCCGGCGCCGGCGAGGCCGACGAGGTGCTCCGAGCCGATGTTGGAGGCGAAGATCGACGCGCCGACGACGAACCAGCCGAGGTTGCGACCGGCCAGGAAGTAGTCGTCGGCGGTGTCCCTGCCGCTCCGGATGACCCACCACGCCACTGCGAACAGCAGGGCGAAATAGGCCAGCACGACGAACCAGTCGAGGAGGGTCATGGCGGCGGGAGTGTATCCCGGAACACCCGGCGGAGCGGTCGCTATCTGCTAACCGCTGAAGTAGATATAAGCGATTAGGATCAGCGTCAGCACGACGCCGGAATTGATGACGTCCCACTGGTTCCAGCTGCGGCGCGTCTCGACGTTCTGCTCGGGCGTCACCGTCGCGAAGGTGAGGCCCTTGATCTGCTCGTCGGAGGGCACGGCCGTGGCGTAGCTGACGCCGATCATCGTCGCCGCCGAGACGAAGAAGATCAGCACGCTGTAGTACTGGAAGTAGACGTTGTTGACGATCCAGAGGAAGCTGCCCTCTGGATAGCCGGCCTCGTAGCCCGCCATGCCCAGGCTGACCGGCGTGTCCACCGCCAGCCGGAAGATGCCCATGATGAAGCCGACGATCAGCGCCGACAGCGCCCCCGCTCCGTTCAGCCGCTTCATGAAGACGCCCAGGAAGAACACCGTGAAGATCGGCGGGCCGAGGTAACCCTGGACACCCTGCAGGTAGTCATAGAGCCCGCGGGCGCCCTGAATCACGGGAATCCACAGCAGGCCGACGAGGACCATCACCGCGGTCGCGACGCGGCCGATCCACACGAGCTGGGCCTGCGTCGCGGTGGGGTGGAATTTGGAATAGAAGTCGATGGTGAAGAGCGTCGAGCAGGCGTTGAACACGCCGGCGAGAGAGCTCATGAGCGCCGCGAGCAGGCCGGCCACGACGATGCCGCGGATGCCGGTCGGCAGCACGTCGCGGACCATCAAGGGGAAGGCCGCCTGGGCCTGCGCCGGCACGACGTTGCCGCTGGCATCCACCAGGACGCTCAGGCCGCCGCCCTGCCCGGTCTTGGCCAGCGCCAGCGCGATCATGCCGGGGATGATGAAGATGAAGACGGGCAGCAGCTTGAGGAAGGCCGCGAAGATCGTGCCGCGGCGGGCTTCGGTCTGGTTCGGCGCGCCGAGGGTCCGCTGCACGATGTATTGGTCCGTGCACCAGTACCAGAGGCCGATGATCGGCGCGCAGAACAGCATCCCGAGCCACGGGTAGTTGCTGTTGAAGTAGTAGGCGATCCGGGTCGGTTCCTTCACCGGCGCCCACGTGCCTTCCATCCCGGCCGGCACCAGCGGCTTCCAGAGGTTGAACATCTCGGGACCGAGCACCTCGCGCAGCCGATCCCAGCCGCCGAGGGCGTTCAGGCCGTAGACGGTCAGGACGAGCGAGCCAAGACCAGGATGATGGTCTGCAGCGCCTCGGTGTAGGCGACCGCCTTCATGCCGCCGGCGACGGTGTAGAGCCCGGTCAGCAGCACCACCAGCACCGAGCCGATCCAGAAGCTGTTGAGCGTCATGCTCCCCAGCTGCAGCGACATCTCCGGCAGCAGCGTGCCGAACACGACACCGCCGGCGAAGATGCCGACCGCGATCTTGGTGATGACGTAGGCGACCAGCGAGATGAGCGAGAGCACCCAGCGCGACGCCGGGGAGAAACGGCGCTCGAGGAACTCGGGCATGGTGTAGACCATCGACCGCATGTAGAACGGTACGAGGACCCACCCGAGCACCAGCAGACACCAGGCGTGCAACTCGTAGTGCGCGAGCGCGACGCCGCTCGTGGCGCCGGAGCCGGCCAGGCCGACCAGGTGCTCCGAGCCGATGTTCGAGGCGAAGATCGAGGCGCCGACCACGAACCAGCCGAGATTGCGCCCGGCCAGGAAGTAGTCGTCCGTGGTCTCCTTGCCGCTCTTGATGACCCACCAGGCCACGCCGAACAGGATCCCGAAGTACGCGAGCACCACCAGCCAGTCGAGTGTCTGCATAGCGGGCGGGAGTTTACTTCGGAATTCGTTCGGGGTCACGGCAGGGCTTGATTTCGGTCCGACCCCCCTCCTAGGATCCCGGCTGTGACCCAATCCCGACGTTCGTTCCTCGGTGGCCTCGCCTCGACGGCGGCCGCCTCGGTCGTTCTCCGTCCGGCTACCGCCGGCGGACACGCCGCCACTGGTCAGACCAGCCCAGCCGCCGCTCCGGTCGCCAGGCGCGGCATCAAGCTCGGCCTCGATCACTTCGCGATCCGCGGCTTCAACTGGAAGGCGCCGCAGCTCATCGAGTACGCCGCCTCTCAGAAGCTGGACGCCATCTTCCTGTCCGAGCTGAACGTCCTCGAATCGCGCGACGATGCCTATCTCACGGGTCTGCGGACGCAGGCCGAGAAGGGCGGGCTCACGCTGTACCTGGGCATGTCGAGCGTCTGCCCGACCTCGGGCACGTTCGACGCCAAGGCCGGGACCGCCGTCGATCAGCTCAAGGACGGCATCCGGATGGCGAAGACCGTGGGCTCGCCGGTGATCCGCTGCTTCCTGGGCAACCAGGCCGATCGCGGGACCCACGGCGGCATCGAGACGCACATCAAGAACGCCGTCGACGTGTGCAAGGCCGTCCGCGCCGACGCGGTCGCCGCCGGCGTCAAGATCGCCTTCGAGAACCACGCCGGCGACATGCAGGCATGGGAGCTCGCCGGCCTGGTCGAAGCGGCCGGTCCCGACTACGTCGGCGTGAACATCGATCCGGGCAACGCCACCTGGACGCTCGAGGATCCGGTCGCCAGCCTGGAGACGCTCGCGCCCTATGTGGCGTGCACCAGCATCCGCGACTCGGCGGTGTGGGAGACGCCGACCGGCGTGGTGGTCGAGTGGGTGGCGATGGGCGACGGCGACGTCGACTTCACGCGCTGGGCGGACCTGTTCGCCGAGAAGGTCAAGAACGTGCCGGTGTTCCTCGAGACCTTCGCCGGCCTGCGCCGGCCGTTCAACTACCTGTCCGATCCGGCCTTCTTCAAGCCGTGGCCGAAAATGCGGGCGCAGGATCTGGCCCGCTTCCTCGTCGTCGCCAAGCGCGGCAAGCCGCGCGAGGCGCTGCCCCAGCTGCCGCAGGGCGCCGACCGCGCCGCCGCCGAAGCCGCGCGGCAGAAGGACACCTTCGAGCGCAGCGTCGCCTATTGCCGCAGCGGGCTCGGCTTCGGAGTCCGGGCCTAGGAGTCCATGGCAACGGGTAAGGCGGCCGCGGCGGCCGGGCCGGTGTTCTTCACCGCCAAGGCGCTGACGTTCCTGCGGGCGCTCAAGCGGAACAACGACGGGGCGTGGTTCCGCGCCCATCGCGGAGACTACGTCACGCACATCCAGGAGCCGCTGCACCGGCTCCTGGAACGGCTCAACGAGGATCTACGCGACGTCGCGCCGGAGCTCGCCTGCACGGCGCGCGAGTCGACCTTCCGCATGTACCGCGACACGCGGTTCAGCGAGGACAAGACGCCGCTGAAGACGCATGTCGCGTGGTCGCTGCGGCCGCGCGGGTTCCCCAAGGGCTACGCCGCCGGCCTGTACGCGCAGTTCGATCCAGGCGAGACGTGGATCGGCGGCGGGCTCTATCACCCCGAGCCGCCCGTGCGCACCGCCGAGCGCGAGCACATCGCGGCGCACCATCGGCGGCTGACGGCGATCCTGCAGGCGCCGGCGTTCCGCACGCACCTGGGCGCGCTCGAAGGCGACACGCTGACGCGGGTACCGCGCGGCTTCGATCCCGCACACCCGGCTGCGGAGTACCTGAAGTTCAAGGACTGGATGGTGTCGCGGTCGCTGCCCGGCACCTTCGTCACCGAGCCGGCGTTCTACCCGACACTGCTGGCCATCTTCTCCGCCGCGGCCCCGCTGATCCGGTTCCTCAACGAACCGATCGCGGCCGCCGGCGCCGCCGCGGCCGTGCCCCGCCGCCCGAAGCCGAGGGGCGTCGAGCGCGGCGTACGCTGAGTCAGGCGCCGGGGCCGGCGCGCAGCACGCGCTTGAGCACCTTCCCGGTCGCGCTCATCGGCAGCGCGTCGGTGAACTGCGACGAACCGCGGCGCCTTGTAGACCGCGATCTGCTCACGGCACCAGGCGACGATCTCGTCCTCGGTCGCCGGCTGGCCCGCCTTGCGGACGACGAACGCCTTGACGTCCTCGCCGAGCCGCTCGTCGGCGACGCCGACGACGGCGCACTGCGCCACGGCCGGATGCGTCAGCAGCACTTCCTCGACCTCGCGCGGATACACGTTGAAGCCGCCGCGCAGGATCATGTCCTTCTTGCGATCGACGATAGCCAGGTAGCCGTCAGCGTCGATGACGCCGATGTCGCCGCTGTGGAACCAGCCGTCGCGCAGGGCCTCCGCGGTCGCCTCGGGCTGCCGGAAGTAGCCCTTCATGATGTTCGGCCCGCGGATCACCACCTCGCCGCGCTCGCCCGCCGGCACGGGCACGCCGGTGTCGGACACGCACGCGACTTCGACGCCGAGGATCGGCTGCCCCACCGTGCCCGGCCTGGAGGGCCGCTCGATGTGGTTGAACGTCGCGACCGGCGACGTCTCGGACAGCCCGTAGCCTTCGAGGATCCGCACGCCGAGCCGCGAGCCGGCTTCCTCGAGCAGGCCGACCGGCATCGGCGCGCCGCCGGACACGCAGAGGCGCATGTGCCTGGCGAGGGCGCCGACGTCGATGCCGGCGTCGTCGCGGCGCACCAGGTCCATCAGCGCCCAGTACATCGTCGGCACGCCGCACCACAGGTTGACGCGCTCGGCGAGCATCGTCTGCACGACGGTCTGCGGCTCGAAGCGCGGCAGGAGCACGAGCGTATTGCCGCTGTGGACGCCGGAGACCATCTGGCAGACCTGGCCGAACGAGTGGAACAGCGGCAGCGTGATCAGCGAGACGACCGGCTCGTGCAGGCTCGTCCGGCACGGCACGACGAGGATGTCCGAGCAGCTCGTGGCGTTGAGCACGAGATTGAGGTGCGTCAGCTCGGCGCCCTTCGGCTGGCCGGTCGTGCCCGACGTGTAGAGGATCACCGCGGTGTCGTCGGGGCGCGTCGGCTCGGTCGCGCCGTGGCCGCCCACCGCCGTCATCAGGCCGGCCAGCGTCATCGCCCCCGCGATCCGCGGCGGCGCCGCGGGATCCCGCGGCAGGACGATGAAGTGCGGGCAGTTGCCGACCTCGTCGAAGGCCGCCTTGCCCATCGCCGCCATCGGCAGCTCCGGTGTCCCCTCGAAACAGAAGTAGGCGGCCGCCTCGGCGTCGCGCAGGTGGAAGGCGATCTCGGCCGGCTTCAGCAGGACGTTCAGCGGCACGACGGTGGCGCCGGCCTTGAGGATGCCGAAGTAGACGACCGCGAAGTCGGCCACGTTGGGGCACGACAGCGCGACGCGGTCGCCGCGGCCGATGCCCTTGGCGCGCAGGCCGGCCGCGACCATGCCGGCCTTGACGTCGAGCAGCTTGTAGGTGAGGCGCGTCGGGCCGCAGATCACCGCCGCGCGGTCCGGCGTCAGCCGCACGGTGCGATCGAGGAAGTGCGCGACGTTCAGGGTGGTGGCAGTAGTCATGCGAGCGGGGTCATGCGAGTGGCACCACGACGCGGCCGAAGGCCTGGCCGGCGAGCATGCGATCGATCTCGCCCGGCAGCGCGTCGAGCGCGACCGTGCGGGCGATGTCGGCGAGGTGTCGCGGGCGCAGGTCGGTGGCGAGCCGCTGCCACAGGTGCTCGCGCACCGGCATCGCCGTGTTCGAGGACGTGATGCCGAGCAGGCCGACGCCGCGCAGGATGAACGGCATCACGGTGCCGCGATAGTCGGCGCCGCCGACGAGGCCGCACAGCGCGACGTTGCCGCCGGTCTGCGTGCCGCGCACGAGGGCCTCCAGCGTCGCGCCGCCGACGTTGTCCAGCGCGCCGGCCCAGCGTGCCGGCAGCAGCGGCCGCGGCTTCGCGTCATTGGCGAGCGACACGGCCTCGCGCGGCAGGATCTCGGACGCGCCGAGCCTCCGCAGCCAGTCGTGCTGATCCGCCTTGCCGGTCACCGCGACGACGCGATAGCCGGCGCCGGCGAACATGTCGACGGCGAGGCAGCCGACGCCGCCGGTCGCGCCGGTGACGACGACCGGTCCGCTGTCGGGGGTCGTGCCGTTGCGGGCGAGCGCCTCGACCGCGAGCGCCGCGGTGAAACCGGCGGTGCCGATCGCCATCGCCTCGAACGTCGTCAGCGCGTCGGGGATCCGCACCACCCAGGCCGACGGCACGCGCGCGTAGCGGGCCCAGCCGCCCCACCGCGGCGCGCCGAAGTCGAAGCCGGTGACGAGCACGCGCGTGCCCGGCGTCCACGCCGGATCGGTGGACGCGGCGACGGTGCCGGCCGCGTCGATCCCCGGCACGTGCGGATAGCTGGCCGCGACCTTGTTCTGGCCGGTCGCGGCGAGGGCGTCCTTGTAGTTGAGCGACGAGGTACTCGACGGCGATCGTGACGTCGCCGGCCGGCAGCGCGTCGAGCGTGACCTCGTCGACGGCGCCGCGGGTCCCGGCGTCGGTCGTGCGGGCGACGAACGCGCGAAACGCCTCTCCCACGGCCGGGGACTCTAGCACGCCCGGCCTGCGCCCGGCGTCTTCCCGACCTCTTCCGACCTCGCCCGGGCCTATGGCCGGGCTAGAAACGGCCGGTCAATGCGACGAGCGGGCTGACGCGGGAGGCGCGGCGGGCGGGCCACCACGCGGCGCCGAGGACGGCGAGCGCGAGCGCGGCGGTCGCCGCGGCGTAGCTGGCGACGTCGAAGGGCGTGACGCCGAAGAGCAGCGTCTCGACCACGCGGCCGGCGACGAGCGCGCCGGCGAGGCCCAGCACGGCGCCGGCGAGGATCAGGCCCAGGGCCTGGCGCAGCACCAGCGCGCGGACGCGGGCGGCATCGGCACCGATGGCGAGCCGGATGCCGAACTCGCGCGTCCGCTGCTGGACGGCGAACGCCACGACACCGTAGGTGCCGAGCCCGGCGAGCAGCAGGGCGACGCCGGCAAACGCCCACAGCATCGCCAGCAGCAGGCGTTCCTCGCTCAGGCTCTCGGCCCGGACCTCGTCGAGCGTCCACACCTGGAAGATCGGCGCCCCCGGATCGACGGCGCGCACCTCGCGGCGAACCGCCGCGATGATCTGCTCCGTCGGAAGCTGGCTCTTCACGACGAGCCGCATCGGCCCGTAGGTGAAGCGGTGGAACGACCAGTAGAAGGCCGGCAGCGGAGCGGCGGCGAGCCGCCGGTTGCGGACGTCGCCGACGACGCCGATCACGCGCAGCAGCCGGTTGTTGCCGCCCGGATCGACCTCGCGGCCCACCGGATCGTCGTCCCCGAAAAGGGCCTTGGCCAGCGAAGCGGAGAGGACGATGCCGCGCCGCGCCTCGTCGGGCGCCAGGCCGTCGAAGGTCCGGCCGCGCAGCAGCGGGATCCGCATCGCCTCGAAGTAGCCGCCGTCCACCAGCCGCCACGACGCCTGGATCGACTGTCCGGCGCCGAGCCGCGAGGGACCGGCCGCGAAGACGTTGTTGCTGGTGTTGCCGCCCGGCCCGAGCGGCAGGGTCGAGATGAACCCGGCGGACTCGACCCCCGGCAGCGCCCGCACCCGCTCGCCGACGGCCTGGTAGAACGGCTCGGCCTCCATCGACGGCCGCATCGCCATGGTGACGGCGTTGTCCACCGAGAAGCCGGGATCGACGCTGAGGAGGCCCCAGAAGCTGCGCGCCACGAGCGCCGCCCCCACCAGGAGCGTCAGCGACAAGCCGAGCTGCGCCACGATCATGCCGTCGCGCAGGCGCGAGCGCGGCGCCAGGCGGACAGCCTGCGACTGCAGCGCCTCCTGCGGCGCCACCTGGCTCGCGCGGATGGCCGGGCCGACGCCGGCGAGGATGCCGGAGATCAAGGTCGCCGCGATCGCCACCGCCAGTACCCGCGGATCGACGGCGATCTCGGCCACCCGCGGGATCGGCAGCGTGCGCAGGGCGTCGACGCTCCACGACGCGAAGAGGATGCCCAGGGCGCCGCCGACCGCGGTGACCACCAGGCTCTCGACGAGCAGCTGCGCGATCGCACGGCCGCGCGACTCACCGAGGGCGCGGCGGACGGCGAGATCGAAGCCGCGTGCGGTGGCGCGCACCAGCAGCAGGTTCGAGAGGTTCGCGCAGGCGACGAGCAGGAGCAGGCCGACGGCGCCGAGCAGCACCACCAGCGTCCGGCGCAGCGAGTCGCCGACGATGTCCTCGGCAAGCGGGACGAGGCGGGTGCGCCAGCCGCGCTCCCCGGCCGGCATCGACGGCGCGATCTGCGCCGCGATCGCCTGCAGCTCGCGATCCGCCGCCGCGATCGACACGCCGGGCGCGAGCCTCGCGACGACGTCGAGCTCGTGGTTCAGGCGGTCCTCCTTGGCGACGTCGGCCTGCATCGGCACCGCGATCTCGATGTCACCGGGCAGCGGCAGGCCGGCGCGGGTGATGCCGACGATGGCGTAGGTGTCGCCATCGAGCTGCAGCGTCCGGCCGACGACGCCGGGCTGGCCGCCGAAGTGCCGGCGCCAGAACCCGTCCGAAACGATCGCGACCTTCGGGCCGTTCGGGCGGTCCTCGTCCGCCGTGAAGTCGCGCCCCTGGGCCATCCGCACGCCGAGCGTGTCGAGGAAATTGGCCGTGACCGTCCGCACCTGGATCAGCTGCGGCTCGCCGCGGCCGGTCAGGTTCATCGCGCGCCACGTGACCGCGGCCATCGCCGCGAAGCTCGTCGCGCGCGCCTTGAAGTCCACGTAGTTCGGCACCGAGACCGAGAAGAACGGCACGTTGCGCTCGAGGTTCGTCTCGTAGACGGTGACGAGACGATCGGGCTCCGGGAGCGAGAGCGGCTTCAGCACCACCGCGTGGACGGTGCTGAACATCGCCGTCGACGCGCCGATGCCGATGGCCACGATGAGAATGGCCACCGCGGTGAAACCGGGCGTCGCGGCGAGCTGGCGGACGGCGTAGCGAAGGGTGCGCATAGGCTGCTACGAGTAGTAGATCACACCGAAGCCGCCCGCGGGTGGCGCGGCACGTCTTCTCAGTCGGCGCGCAGCGCCACGTTGGGATCGACGCGCACGGCCTGACGGGCCGGCAGCCAGCTGGCGAGCAGCGCGAAGCCGATGAGCATGCCCGTCACCGTCAGGGCCGTGGCGGGCTCGGCTGGCGGCAGCGACGGTGCGATGGCTCCCAGCACGCGGGCGACGGCGTAGGTGCCGGCCAGGCCGATGGCGATCCCGGCGAGCGCCAGGCGCAGGCCCTGGCCGAGGACGAGGCGCAGCACGTCCCGGGCCTGGGCACCCAGCGCCACCCGGATCCCGATCTCGTTGATGCGCTGCCCGACGAAGCCGGCGATCACGCCGTAGATCCCGATCGCGGCGAGGAACAGGCCCAGCAGGGCGAAGCCCGCGAGCAGCCAGCCGACGACCGCGAAGTTGGCCAGGCCGCGGCTGATCACGCGCGTCGCCGACTGGATCTCCTGCACCGGCTGATCGGGATCGATCGCCGCCACCGCACGCTGCACGGCGTCGGTCAGCGTCTCGGGCGGCAGCGCCGATCGGATGGTGACCGCGAACGAGCGGTTCGGCTCCCGCGCGAACAGCCGGTAGGCCTGGAAGCGCGTGTTCGGCTCGCTCAGGTTGGTGGCGAAGCTGACGTCCCGGACGACGCCGACGATCTCCTGCCACTCCATCACCTGCGGATGGGCGATGCGCTTGCCGATGGCGCTCTCGCCTGGCCAGAACTGGCGCGCCATGGTCTCGTTGATGATCGTCGGGATCGGCTCGCGGGTGAGGTCGGCCGCCTCGAAGGCACGACCTTCCACCAGGCCGATCCCGAGCGTGTCGAAATACGCCGGGCTGACGAAGTTGACGTCGCGCGAGGGCTCGGTGCCAATGCGCGGTACGGGCCGGCCGTCGATGATGAACCGCTGGCCGGCGGCGAAGCCGTTGAAGGGCAGGTTGCCGGACAGCGCCACGCGCTCGACGCCGGGGAGCGCGGCGAGGCGCGTCTGCAGCCGCTCGTGGAAGGCGCGACGGGAGTCGTTCGACTCGTAGGCGGCCGACAGCGTCAGCGAGCCCGTCAGCAGCTGCTCCGTGCGCCACCCGTGATCGCGCACCGCGAACCGATCGATGCCGCGGATGAAGAAGCCGGCGGCCGACAGCAGGACGAGCGCGAGGGCCACCTCGGCGACGATGAGGCCATGGCGCAGGCGATGGTGGGCCCGTGACGTCGAGCCGCGGCCGCCCTGCTTCAGCGTCTCGTTGACGTCGCCACGCGACGCGAACCAGGCGGGCAGCGTGCCGAAGAGGATGCCGGTGAGCACCGACGCGCTTGCGGTGAAGGCGAGCACCCTGCGATCGAACGGCATCGCCAGCCCCAGCTGCCCGGCGATCTCGACGCGCGATCCGAGGGCGTCGGTGGTCCAGGCGGCCACCAGCAGGCCGAGGCCACCGCCGGCGATCCCGAGCAGCACGCTCTCGATCAGCGACTGACGGATCACACGCAGCCGCGACGCGCCGAGCGCGGCGTGCAGCGCGAAGTCGCGCGCCCGGCCGACGTTGCGCGCCAGCTGCAGGTTGGCCAGGTTGGCGCACGCGATCAGCAGCACGCAGGCCGCCAGCCCCATCGTGAACCACGACAGCAGGCGAATGGTTGGATCGGCCCCGGTCGCCGCCAGCGACAGCACGCTCACGCCGCTTTCGGCGTTGGGTCCGGGAAAGTCACGGGCGAGCCGCGCCGCGACCCCGCCCATGCCCGCCTGCGCCGCGGCGATCGTCGTACCCGGCTTGAGTCGTCCGACGATGGCGAGCCAGTTGCCGCCGCGGTTCTGCCGCGCGTCGGCATCGAACGCGAGCGGCCGCCACGCCTCGATCGTGCCCCACAGCTGATGGTCGTCGAACCCTGGCGGCATGACCCCGACGACGGTGACCCGCTGGCCGTCGAGACGTACGTCCCGGCCCACGATCGTCGGATCGCCCGAGAAGCGCCGCCGCCAGAAGGTGTCGCTCAAGACGATGACGTTGTCCCGGCCCGGCTGATCGTCGTCACGCGTCAGCGCCCGGCCGATCGCGGGCTGGACACCGAGCACCGTGAAGAAGTCGCCGGTGACGGTCATCCCGGAAACGCGCTCGGCCGGGTGGCCGGGCTCGGCCAGCGCGAAGTTCGTCCACGACGCCGCGGCCAGGCCCGAGAACACCGTGTTCTGAACCTGATGATCGAGGAAGTTGGCCGGCGAGTGCGGCAGCGTCTGGGAGCGCGCGGTCGTCCGATACACGCGCACGAGCTGTCCGGACTCGGGGTAAGGCAGCGCCCGCAGCAGGGTGGCGTTCAGGATCGAGAACATCGACGTGTTCACGCCGATCCCGAGCGCCAGCGTGACGAGCGCCGTTGCGGTGAAGACCGGGGCGGCGCGGAGCGAGCGGAGGGCCAGGAAGATCGCGTGGACGGGCATGGCTGACGGTCGAGGCAGAGAGTCGTGATCAGCCCGGGACGCCGGATCGCGACGGTTTCGTCGGGCATGAGGTCGGGCGCGTGCCGGAGCGACGCGCGCCGGGACTCGACGAAGCGCTCGACGATGTGCGGGCCGTGCTCGGCGACGCAGCCGCGGAGGCCGGCGGCGGTGCCGAAGGCGTGGCGAGCCTCGGCGCTGGCCGCCGCGGAGGCGGCCCCTCGGCGCCGGGCACCACGGCGGCCATCGCGGACAGCCCGACGAGCAACGCGGCGGCAAGGCTGGGCATGGCCGTGCCATGAGCAAGACCCGTGCTCATCGCCGCGCGGCCGGATCGCCCGCGTCCATTGGGGTTTGCTCGCCGCACAGCGCGCTGGCCCAGCGCGGAAGCGGGACCAAGGTGCCCGTTCCCGGACACATCGCGTGGGACGACTTCGACGCGGCCGCGACATCCTGGCCGCGGCGCCCTTGCTATGCTCTGCGCCACATCGACGTCGGACTGGAGGTCCCCGTGCCGCGACCGCTCGTGCTCACCGCTGCCGCTGCCCTGGCAGCCGCCCTGATCGCCTCCGCCGCGGTGTCCGGCCAGGCACCGCCGCCGACGGCCGCGTCCGTCGCCCCCGTCGACCCCGATCCGATGGCCGCTGTCGCCGACGCCGAGCGCGCGTTCGCGCGCGAGACCGCGAAGGTCGGCATCCGCGCCGGCTTCCTCGCCTGGTTCGCGCGCGACTCGATCGGCTTCCGCCCGGCGCTCGGCAACGCCTGGGATCAGATCAACGCACGGCCGGCGCCGCCCAACCCGACCGCCGCGCTGCTGGAGTGGGAGCCGCGCGTCGGCGACGTCGCGGCGAGCGGTGAGCTGGGCTGGCTGACCGGGCCATCGACGTTCACCGCCCCCGACGGCTCGAAGCACTACGGCAACTACCTGTCGATCTGGGTGCGCCGGCCGGAAGGCTGGCGGGTGTTCATCGACGTCGGCGCGGACGCGCCGACTCCGGTGGCATTCGCGCCGGGCTTCGTGCGCACGCCCGCCGTGACCAGCCGCTACGTGGCGCCGGCATCGCCCGGCCAGGCCGCGCCGGCCGATCCCGTCCTCCCACTGACGCAGGCCGAGCAAGCGGCGAACACCGACGCCGGGTTCCTGCGCGCCTTCGCCGACGAGGCGCGCTACCACCGCCCGGGCTCGCTGCCGCTGCTCGGCCGCTCGGCGATCGAGGCCGACCCGGCCGTACGAGCGGCCGCGACCCTGAAGCGCGGATCGCTGGGCGCGGCGCAGGCACGTTCCGCCGACATCGGCTACAGCTACGGACGCTACGAAACGCTGCTGGCCAACGCGGGCGCCCCGGCAGCCGGCGGGCTCGCCGCGCCGAAGCCCCCCGCCGAAGGGAGTGCGGCGACGGCGGGGTACTACCTCCGCGTCTGGCGGCGTAATGCCTCCGGGACGTGGCAGATCGTCGCCCACGTCGACCAGCCCGACGGCCGATGACCGGCTGCGGCCCGATTGGTGCCGCTGAAGATAGAATGCCGGCACCGGAGACCACCCCATGACCCGACGCACCCTGACTCCCGCACTCCTGTTCGCGGCTGCGGCGATGGCCGCACCCGCCTCGCTCGCCGCCCAGAGCCCCGCCTCCGCGCCCAGCCCGGCCGCGCCGCCCGCGGGGGCCCGTCCGGCGCTTGACGAGTCGAAGCGGGTGAAGGCCACCGACATCGACGCGATGCTCGCGAAGGGCGACGTCGTCGTGCTCGACGTGCGCGAAGACTCGGAGCTCGTGGAAACAGGCACCGTGAAGGGCGCCATCCACATCCCGCTGGGACAGCTCGAAGCGCGGCTCGGCGAGCTCCCGAAGGACAAGGTCATCCTCACCGCCTGCCGCGGCGGCGGCCGCGCGTCGCGCGCCCTGACGCTGCTCGAGTCGAAGGGCTTCAAGACGGCGGGCTTCTGCGGGCTGGCCGACTACCCGGGCTCGCGGGTCTTCCCGAAGGCCAAGTCGTAGCGCGTCCCGCCCCCCATCATGGCCGGCGCCTCCGTCCTCTTCCTCGGCACGGGTGATGCCTTCTGCAACGGCGGACGGCTGCACACGGCCTTCCACGTGGCGGCGGACGGCTACCAGGCGCTGATCGACTGCGGCGCCACGACGATCGCGGTGATGCGCCACCTGCAGATGGACGTCGCCGCGATCGACGCCATCGTCGTCAGCCACCTGCACGGCGATCACTTCGGCGGCATCCCGTTCCTGCTGATGGACGCGTGCTTCAACGCGCCGCGGACCAAGCTGCTGACCATCGTCGGGCCGGTCGGGACGCGGCTGCGCGTCATGGACACGCTCGGCTGCCTCTACCCGGGCGCGCCGGCCAAGGTCGAGAACCTGCTGCTCCGCTTCATCGAGTTCAAGGATCGCGAATCGCTGGCCGTCGGTCCGCTCGGCGTCCTGCCGATTCCGGTCGTCCATCCGAGCGGCTCGACGGCCTACGGGCTGCGCGTCAGCGTCGGCGGACGTGTCGTGGCGTTCTCCGGCGACACGGCGTGGACGCCGGCGCTCGCGGAGCTCGCCAAGGACGCCGACCTGTTCATCTGCGAGTGCACCGGCTACGACAAGCCGATCCCGTCCCACCTGCACTACCGCGAGCTGCTGCCCGCGCTGCCGGAGCTGCAGGCCCGCCGCATCGTCCTCACCCACCTCGGCGCATCGATGCTCGCCCACCTCGGCGAGCTCGGGATCGAGGTCGCGGAAGACGGCCAGACGATCACGTTGTAGGCGCCGCCCGCGTGCGAACGCCGCCAGCAATCAGCTGTCGGCGAGCAGCCGGTTGATCAACGGCGCCAGGTCGCGCGTCAAGTTGGGCTTGAAGAGCATGGCCCGGACGCCGAGCGACTCGGCGCGGGCGGCGAGTTCGTCGGTCACGTAGCCGGAGATGAGCGCGACCGGGACATCCGGCCGCAGGCGCAGCATGTCCGCCGCGACCGAAAGCCCTGTCGCCGTGGGCATGTTCATGTCCGAAACGACGACGTCGAACCGATGCGGATCGGCGGCGAACGCGGCGAGCGCCTCGGTCGGCCGCGTGAAGCCTTCCACCTCGTACCCGGCGCGCCCCAGCAGCCGTGCCGTGAGGTGGACCAGCGAGGCTTCGTCGTCGAGGTAGAGGACGCGCTGCCCGCGGCCCTGCGGCACGGGCCGCGGCTCGATGGCGCGCGGCAGCGCCTCGGCCTCGACGCCCGGGAAGTACGCGCGGAAGATCGCGCCCTGCCCCGGCGTCGTCTCGACCGCGATCGCGCCGTCGTGGCTCTTGATGATCCCGTCGACCACCGACAGGCCGAGGCCGGTGCCTTCCCCCGGCGGCTTGGTGGTGAAGAACGGATCGAAGATGCGCTCGACGATGGCCGGCTCGATGCCGGAGCCGCTGTCGGCGACGGTGAGGCAGGCGTAGCGGCCGGGCCGCAGCCCGGCCAGGCCCTGTCCGTCGGTGACGTGCACCGTCCCCAGCGACACCGTGATCCGGCCGACGCCGTCGGGAATCGCCTGCCACGCGTTGGTACAGAGGTTCATCACCACCTGGTGGATGCGCGAGGGATCGGCGAGCACGTTGGGGACGTCGCGCGCGAACCCGGTCACCAGCTCGACGCCCGCCGGCAGCGTCGCCCGCAGCAGCCGCGTCGATTCCTCGACGACGTCGCACAGGGCGATGACGCGCCGCTCGTCCGGCTGCCGCCGCCCGAACGTGAGGATCTGCTGGACGAGCTCGCGGGCGCGCGCGCTCGCCTTCTCGACTTCCGCCAGGCTCTCCTGCGCCGGATGCTCCGCCGACGAGATCCTCCCGGGCCAGTTCGACGTTGCCGATGATCGTGCCCAGGATGTTGTTGAAGTCGTGCGCGACGCCGCCGGCAAGGGTGCCGAGGGCCTCCATCTTCTGTGCGTGGCGCAGGGGCGCCTCCAGCCGCTGCCGGGCCGCCTCGGCGTCCTTCAGGTCCTGAATGTCCATGAGGACGCCGATCAGGCCGAGGAACTCGCCGTCCGGTCCGAAGCGCGGCGAGGCGTTGTCGATCATGTGGCGGTAGACGCCGTCCCGTCGTCGGACGCGGGCTTCGTAGCGATAGCCCGTACGCGAGGCGATCGCGGCGAAGCACGCCACTCGGCCGGCCTCGACGTCGTCGGGGTGCACCGCGCCGAAGAACCCGGCGCCGAGATCGCCGCCGGCCGGCACGCCGCTGAAGACGTGCCAGTTCTGGTTGACGTAGATGCAGCGCCCGTCGGCGTCGGCCATCCACAGGATCAACGGCGAGTGCTCCGCCATGTTGCGGAACCGCGCTTCGCTCTCCCGGAGCCGGGCCTCGGCTTCCCGCCGCTCCGTGATGTCCTGGACGTAGGCGACGCCGTGATCGCGCGAACCATCGACGAGCGCCGCGCCGATCACGATCGGCACGCGCGACCCGTCCTTGCGGATGTAGTGCTTCTCGTATGGAGCGCAGACGCCGGTCGTGCTCAGGCTCTCGAGCGCGCGCTCGTCGAGGTGGCGCTCATCGAGCGGCGTCATCTCGAGCCACGAGACGCGGCCGGCATCGAGGTCTTCCCGCGAGTAGCCGACCAGCTGCAGGAGGGCGTCGTTGGCGTCGGTGATCGCGCCGGCGCGATCCCAGAACAGGATGCCGATCATCGGCGACCCGAACACGCCGCGCCACCGCGCTTCGCGATCGCGCAGCACCGCCTCGTTGGCGCGCCGCGCCGTGATGTCGCGGCTGACGCACACCAGCGCGGTCACGGTGCCGTCGTCGCCGCGCAGCGGTGTCGCGTGGATCTCGATCCAGCGCCGGCGGCCGCGCAAGCCCTGGATCTCGAGCTCGACCGTGGCTGGCTCGCCACGGAAGACGCGCGTCGCGAGCGATCGGCAGGCGGTGCGATGGGGGTCGGTGGCCAGCATGTCGAGCCGGACACCGATGGGGTGGAAGCTGGCGTCGAGCTCGATCAGGTCGCGTCCGGCGGGGTTCAGATCGAGGATGGTGCCGTCGTCGCCGACGAGCGCGACGGCGTCGGGACCGGCATCGAAGATGGCGCGGAGGCTCGCTTCGCGCTCCGCGAGTTGCCGATTGGCTTGCGCCAGCCGGTTGACCTGCAGCTCGAGCTCACGAACCCTGGCGACCGCCGAAACGGCGTCGACCGACTCCGTCTCGCGGACGTCATCGCGGGCGGGCACCGACTGCCCGGCCTTCGCGCGCGCCATCGGACACGCTCCCTGCGCTCAAACCGGCCGCCGTCCTGGCGGCGCTTGATGTCCAGCATGGACCCGTGCCATGGCCTTGGCAAGGACACGTATTGAAGCGTGATTCGTTCGCGAAGCGGCCTTTTTACCCGGCCCACGAAACGGTGTGCACCCCGGGCCTTTCCGCGTCCGTCAGCCTCGTACGGCGCGCTCGAATTCGTCCGGGTGCGCGGCCCTGGACAACGCGTCCTTGTGCTCGACGAGCTGCTCACGGACGAGGCGCGCCAGCGATTCCTCGAGCGCGATCGATCCGTGCCGGCGCGTGATCGTGATCTCCTGATGCAGGTGCTGGAGTGCGTCCTTACGGATGTGCTGGCGTGCGCCGTATCCAATCATCAGCAACTCGGCGGCGGGCACACGGCCGCCGCCGATGCGCGGCAGCAGCATCTGCGTCATGAGCGCGGTCAGCGCCATCGAGAGCTCCTGGCGGATGGTGTTCTGGCGCTCCGGCGGAAACGAGTCGGCGATGCGGGAGACGCTCGACGCGACGTCGGTGGTGTGCACGCTCGACAGGACGAGGTGGCCGGTCTCCGCCGCGGCGAGCGCGATCCGCATCGTCTCCGGGTCGCGCATCTCGCCGACCACGATCACGTCCGGCGCCTGGCGCAGCGCCGCCCGCAGCGCGGTCGGGAAATCGGGCGCGTCGACGCCGATCTCGATGTGCTCGATCAGGCTGCGCCGGTGCGCGTGCTCGTACTCGGTCGGATCCTCGATCAGGATCACGTGGCGCTCGTCGCGGCGGTTGATCTCGTCCACCACCGCCGCCAGGGTCGTCGACTTGCCGGAGCCGGTGGGCCCGCCGATGAGCACCAGGCCGCGCGTGAGCCGCGACAGGGCCTCGACGCCCGGGGGCAGGTGGAGGGAGGCGAGCCGCGGCACCTCGGTCGGGAGGGCGCGTATCGCCGCGGCGGCGCGGCCTCGCTCGCGATGCAGGTTGATGCGGAAGCGGCCGGCATTGAGGAGCCGGTAGGACGCGTCGGCGATGCCGCCGCCGCGGTACTGCGCGCCGGCGTGCGTCGGCAGCGCGTCGAGAACGGCGGCCTCGATCGAGGCGCCGTCGAGCGGTGCGCCGCCCAGCGGGACGACGCGCCCGTCGACTCTGATCGCGGCGGGCGCGCCGGCGACGAGGAGCAGATCGCTGGCGCGCCTGGTCACCAGCTCGCGCAGCCAGGCATCGAGCCGGGCGCGATCGCCGCCGCCCGACGCGCCGTCGCGGTCGCGGGCGATCGTCGGCGCCGTACCGCGTTCCGGCACCGTCGGCTCGTCGTGCAGCTCGCGGAGAAGGGCCTCGAGATCCTCAGGTTCGTTCATGGTTCGCCCACGATCGTGACGGCGCGAAGGGGGCTGTCGGCCGGCAGTCGCTTTGCACTATCGCCCCAGCAGCCCTCGGACGCCATGTCGGCGCGAGCGGGTCTCCGCTCCACCGCGACATGCGCTTCGCCTCCACATTCGCAGCCGTCCCTCGACCCGCGTCGCTCGCGATGCTGGCGCAAACCGTGACGCGCTATGCATTTGTCACGACGGCCGGCGCCGCGCTGGTCATGGGGTTCACCGTCCAGCTGGCCCGCGTCGAGGGCCACAGCATGGCGCCGACGCTCGCCAACCAGGATCGGTTGGTTGTCGATCGTCTGACGTACCGCATCGGAAATCCGACACCTGGCGACATCGTCATGTTCCACGTGCCGGTCGCGCCGAACCGCCTGTTCGTGAAGCGCATCATCGCGGGCGAGGGCGACGTCGTCCTCATCCGCAACGGCCGGGTGATGGTCAACGGCCGTCAATTGGACGACCGCTACGTGCCGGCGGACTTCCGCAGCCACGAGGACTGGGGGCCGTACACGGTGCCGCCCGCCTACTACGTGGTGATGGGCGACCACCGCAACCGCAGTTCCGACAGCCGCCACTGGGGCCCCGTGCCGCGCGAGGCCATCGTCGGCCGCGTCCAGGCGCGCTGGTGGCCGCTCTCCTCCGTCACGCTGTTCTAGCGTCCTATTCGGCGCCTGGCATCGCCGAGTGCCGCAGGTCGACCGGCGTCGTCTTCGCCCGAAGGCGCATGTTGATGAACTCGACACCGAGCGAGAACGCCATCGCGAAGTAGATGTAGCCCTTGTCGATGTGCTGGCCGAAGGCCTCGCCGACCAGCATCACGCCGATCAGGATCAGGAACGACAGCGCCAGCATCTTCATCGTCGGATGACGATGGACGAAGTCGCTGATCGGGCCCGCGAAGATCAGCATCACGGTCGCCGCGACCAGCACCGCGACGATCATGATCGGGACGTGCGGCGTCATGCCGACGGCGGTGATCACCGAGTCGAGCGAGAAGACGATGTCGACCACCATGATCTGCAGCACCACGGCCAGCAGCGCGCCCCTTTTGGTGGTGCGGTGGCCCAGTTCGGCTCCCTCGAGCTTGTCGTGGATCTCGTAAGTGCTCTTCGCGATCAGGAACAACCCGCCGAAGAGCAGGATCAGCGACTTCCCCGAGAGCGCCCAGCTGCCGATCGTCAGCAACGGCTCGGTCAGGCGGATCACCCACGCGATGCTGAGCAGCAGCAGGATGCGCGACACCACCGCCATCGCGATCCCCAGACGCCGCGCCTTCGGCTGCTCGGCCTCCGGCAGCCGGCCGGCCAGGATGGCGATGAAGATGACGTTGTCGATGCCGAGCACCACCTCCAGCCCGATGAGCGTGGCCAGCGAGATCAGGCCGGCGGCGGACAGCAGGTCGCCGCTGGCGACGGGGGCACCGTGACCGGCGGGTTCGGCGGCCGCCAGCAGCGGCCAGGCCAGGACCATCAGGAGCGTAACCAGCAGAGCGGAGAAACGCGTCACAGGGCGACCACCTCGGGCGGGCATGTTATCAGCCGGCTGCAACGGCCGGTGCGCCCTGAAGCGCCGGGGCGGGACGACCGATAGTCCTGCCGCCATGTCGAGTGTCCCGGCTTCGGCGTCGCCGACTCCGGTCGAGCCGGCCCGAGCCGGGTCATCCACGGTCGAGCCGGGCGCCGAGGCGAGCGAGACGCCGACGCGTCGGCCCGCCGTGCCCAAGCTGCTCGTCGCGCTGCGGCGCTATTCGTGGGCGATGCTCGGCGCCGACCTCACCGCGGGCATCACGGTCGGCCTGGTCGCGCTGCCGCTGGCGATGGCCTTTGCCATCGCCTCGGGCCTGCCGCCGGAATCCGGCATCTACTGCGCGATCGTCACCGGCGCGATCATCTCGGCCGGCGGCGGCTCGATGGTCCAGATCGGCGGCCCCACCGGCGCGTTCGTGGTCGTGATCGCCGGCATCGTGGCCACGCACGGCGTCGCCGGCTTGTTCATGTGCACGATGATGGGCGGGGTGATGCTCGTCCTCCTCGGCCTCACCGGGATGGGCAGCGCCATCCGCTTCATCCCGCGCCCGGTGGTGGTCGGCTTCACCAACGGCATCGCCGTCATCATCGCCACGACGCAGCTGCGCGAGTTCCTCGGCCTGACCATGACGCGCATGCCCGACGACTTCGTCGGCCGCATGGTGGAGATCGGCCGCGCGCTGCCGACGACCGATGCGACGACCGCGGCGCTGAGCGTGTGCACGCTGCTGGCGCTGATCCTCTGCGCGACGCTGAAGACCCGCATCCCCGGCACGATCGTGGCGCTCGTCGCCGGGACCGCGGCCGCGCACACGCTGGGCCTGGCGGTGGCGACGATCGACACGCGCTTCCACGGGATCCCCAGCGGCTGGCCGTCGTTCGCCATTCCCGCCTTCCGCCTCGATCTGATGCTCGGCCTCCTGCCGCCGGCGTTCACGGTGGCGATGCTCGGCGGGATCGAGTCGCTGATGTCCGCCACCATCGCCGATCGGATGACCGGCGATCGCCACAACCCGAACGTCGAGCTCGTCGCGCAGGGCGTCGCCAACATCGCCTCGCCGCTCTTCGGCGGCCTGCCGGCCACCGGCGCGATCGCGCGGACCGCGACCAACGTCCGCTCGGGCGCGAAGACGCCCGTTGCCGGCATCGTCCACGCGCTGGTCCTGCTCGGCATCGTGCTGTGGGCGGCGCCGCTCGCCGCGCTGGTGCCGATGCCGGTGCTGGCCGCGATCCTGCTGATGGTCGCGTGGAACATGGGCGACTGGGCGGAGATCCCGGACATCTTCCGCACCGGCCTGACCGACGCCAGCGTGTGGGCGGTGACCCTGGCGCTGACGATCTTCGCCGACCTGACGCAGGCGGTCGAGGTCGGGATGGCGCTCGCCGCGCTGCTCTTCATCCGCCGCGTCGCGACGACGACGGACATCGCGCAGGTGACCGACGAGTTCGTGGCGCGGACCCGGCCGGACATGCTCCAGGACAAGGCGATTCCGCCGTTCGTCGCCGTCTTCCGCGTCACCGGTCCGCTCCTGTTCGGCAGCACCGACAAGCTGGACGTCGTGCGCGATCGGCTCGACGGCCTGCCGCCGATCGTGATCCTGCGGCTGCGCTACATGACCGCGATCGACGCCACCGGCCTGCGTGCCATCGAAGACCTCGCGCACGCCGTGCAGTCGACGAGCCGGGTGTTCCTCGTGTCGGGCGCGCGCGAGCAGCCGCTCGCGGTGATGCGGCGGTCGCACTTCGAGCGCCGCCTCGGCGCCGAGCACATGTGCGCGACGTTCGACGACGCGCTGGCGCGGGCGCGGGAGATCCACGGCCAGCGGTTCAGCGGCGCCTGGCCGAACGTCGCCGCGCCGATCCCGCTGCCCGAGGACACCCGGCCTGAATCGGGCGACGCGCCGGCACGCGACGCGGCCGCGCGCTGACGGCCGATCAGTCCGCCCGCAGGGCGGTGACCGGCTCGATGCGTGTCGCCCGGCGCGCCGGGAAGTAGCTGGCGCAGGCGGCAATCACCGCCAGCAGGCCGACCGCGCCGGCGAGGCTCACCGGATCGTGCGGCGGGACCTGGAACAGCAGCGCCGCCGCGAACCGCCCGCCGGCCACGGCGAGGCCGATGCCGCATGCGGCGCCGACGGCCAACAGCAGCCCGGTCTCGCCGACGAGCAGGCGCGCGATGTCGCGTCGGGTCGCGCCCAGCGCCATCCGGATGCCGATCTCCGAGGTGCGGCGGGTGACAGCGTAGGCCACCAGGCCGTAGAGGCCGACCATCGTCAGAATCGCCGCCACGACGCCGAATCCGCCGGAGAGCGAGGCCAGCAGGCGATCCTGCACGAGCGTGTCGCGAATGATCGTCGGCATGACGGCATACCGCACCTGGATGCGCGCATCGCGTTTCGTGAGCGCGGCGGTGATGGCCGGGAGCACCGAGGCCTCCGCGTGCCTGGTGCGGATGACGACCCGGGGGCGCTGAGAGCCGCGGCTCTGCGTCGTGGCGTAGTACACGACCGGCCTGGGATCGGCCTTCAGGGAGGCGTAGGTGGAGCGGCGGACGACGCCGACGATCTCGAACGCCTTCTCCGGGCCGCTCGGCGTCGCTTCCCGCGTGAATCGCCGGCCGAGCGCCGCTTCGGCTCCTCCGAACTTCGCCGCGAACAGGTCGTCGACGACGGCCACGGGAATCGATTCGAGGACATCGCGCCCATCGAAGTCGCGGCCGGCCAGGAGCGGTATCCCCATCGTCGCGAAATACTCGGGCCCGACCGTGTTGTTCGACATGCCGAACCGCCGGTCAGGTGCCCCGTCCGGCCAGACCTGGTTGCCGGACGAGTCGCCGCTGATGGGGATGATCGCCGTGACCGCCGCCGATCGGACGCCTGGCACGGCCCGGATGGTGTCGACGACCTCGGCGCCATACCACGTACGCGCCTCCTCGGAGACACCCACCAGCCGAAAATCAACCTGCCCGGTCAGCAGCCCATCGGGCTCGAAGCCGGGATCGACGCTGGCCGCGTTGTGGAGGGTGCGTGCGAACAGCAGCGACCCGAACAGCAGGGCGACCGACAAGGCCACCTGGACCACGACCAGCGTCCGGCGGAGCGCCATCGAGTCACGGCTGGCGCTGGCTCCGCGCGCGCTGGCCCGCATCACGTCTGCGGTGGCGATGCGCGTGCCGCGCAGGGCAGGCGCAAGCCCGAACAGCAGGCACGTGGCGGCCGCCAATCCGCTGGCGAAGCCGAGTACCCGCCAGTCGACGCCCAGCGGCAGGGTGAACCGGCTTTCGCTGGTTTCGAGCGCCGCCACGAGCGCCTGTCCCATCCACCCGGCCAGCACCAGCGCCAGCGTCGTGCCGATGGCCACCAGCACCAGGCTCTCCGTCAGCAGTTGCCGTACGACGCGCGCCCGGGAGGCGCCGAGGCCGAGACGGACCGCCATCTCACGCTCGCGTGCGCTGGCGCGGGCCAGCAGGAGATTGGCGAGGTTCGCGCAGGCGACGACGAGCACGATCCCGGCAATGGTCAGCAGGAGCCACAACGGGATCGCCATACGCCTCGCGCAACTGGGACAGGCCGGCACCGGCGGGCCGCGCCGCGAGCGTGAACTTCAGGTAGGTGTCGACGCTGACCGGCGGGTACGCGGCCGGCAGCGACGCGCGAAACAGCGCCGGCGAGGCCGCGGCCAGCTGCGCCGCGGCACGTTCCGGAGTCCAGCCCGGCTTCAGCCGGCCGAACACGCTGAGCCACCACGTGGTGCCGGCGTTGGCCCGCCCCTTCCCGTCGGTGCTGAAGGCCGGCTCGGAGCAGAGCGGCACGGCCACGTCGAAGACGCGCCCGACCTCGAGCCCGTGGAACCCTGCCGCGGCGACGCCGACGATCTCCACCGGTCGGCCGTTCAGCATGATGATCCGGCCGACCGCGGACGGGTCGCCGTTGTAGGCCCGCTGCCACATCGCGTGTCCCAGCACGGCCCGCGGGGCACAGCCCGGCTGATCGTCGTCGATCGACAGCAGACGACCGGCAGCCGGTGCGACGCCGAGCGTGCCGAAGAACTCGCCGCTCACGATGAGTCCCTGGGCGTTGCGTACTTCGCCGCCGTTCGACAGGCTGAACTCGTCCCGTCCCCAGGCGAACAGCCCGGAGAACGGCTCGCGGCGGAGCGCGATCTCGCGCCAGATCGGCTGCGTCACCGACGAGAACCAGGTCTGGAAGTTGCCGCGCGCACCCTCGCGATCCACGATGTGGACCTCGACGAGACTCGACGGGTCGGCCACCGGCAGCGTCCGCAGGCGCACGGCGTTGACGACCTCGAACAGCGCGGTGTTGGCCCCGATCCCGAGCGCGAGGGAGAGGATCGCCACCAGCGCGAAGCCGGGGCTTGCGGCGGAAGCCTCGCAGCGCATATCGCACGTCCTGCGCCGCTTCCTCGAGCCATCGCCGGCGCCACACGTCGCGGGTCGCTTCGCGGACCTGTGTCACGTTTCCCAGCTCGCGCCGGGCCGCGGCGGCCGCGGCTTCCCGCGTCTCCCCGCGCGCGATGCGGTCGGCGGTCGCCATCTTGAGGTGCGACTCGATCTCTTCGCGGAGCTCGGCGTCACGATCTTTCATGCGCCCTCTTCTCCCGGCTTGGCCAGGATGCCGCCCATCGCATCGACGAGCATCTGCCATCGCGACCGTTCGGCGACCAGCTGGCGGCGGCCGGCGGCAGTCAGCTTGTAGACACGGGTCCGCTGGTTGTTTTCGGACACCTTCCACGTCGCCGCAATCGAGCCGCTGCTTCTCGAGCCGGTGCAGCGCCGGGTAGAGCGAGCCCGTGTCGACGCGCAGCACTTCGCCTGATCCGGCCTGAATCGCCACGGCGATGCCGTAGCCGTGCTGCGGGCCCCAGCGAAGGGTCTGGAGGACGAGGAGATTGAGCGTGCCCTGGAGCAGCTCGAGGCGGTTGGGGTCGCGGGCGCGCTTCGCCATGGGTGTAGACAAACTACACCCATGGATGGAGTCTGTCTACATCCTTGACTGTTGGCGGCCGCGCTCTCACGCGCGGCCGCGGGCCGGCCGTTGGGCGTGCGTCCTGCTATTCGCCGACCCGCCTTCGCGCGTCGACGGGACGATGGCTCCGGACTCCGTCCTCGCCATTCTCGCGCGGCGCTGGGCGCGCCGCGGCGTCCGCACGCGGCCGGCGCCGGTTCGTTGATGGGCCGTCAGGGAGCGCTGGCCGGCAGGTCGAGGCGGACACGCAGGCCGCCGATCGGGGCATCGGCAAACGCGACCTCGCCGCCGCAGGCTCGCGTGAGGTCGCGCACGATCGACAGGCCGAGCCCGGAGCCCGGCGCCGCCTCGTCCGCGCGGACGCCGCGCTCGAAGACGGCCTCGCGCAGCGACGGCGCGATCCCCGGGCCGTCGTCGTCGATCGTCACGATCACCCGATCGCCGTCGATCGACGCGGTCAGCACCGCGCGGCCGCGGGCCCACTTGCAGGCGTTGTCCAGCAGGTTCCCCACCATCTCGTCGAGGTCCTCGCGCTCGAGCGGCACGATCGCGGCAGGCGGCGCGGACACGTCGATGGTCACGCCGCGGGCGGCGTGCAGCCGACGCAGCGTGCGCGCCAGGGCCTCTGCCGAGGCGGCCACGGACGTCGCGGCGCCGGCGCGGCCCTGGGCCGAGGCGTCGGCCCGGACCTGCGCGAGCTGGTAGTCCACCTGCCGACGCATCCGTTCGACCTGCTGGCGGATCGCATCGCCGAGCTCCGGCTGACCCGCCGCGTCGGCGCGATCGGCCTCCTGCACGAGCACGGCCAGCGGCGTCTTCAGGCCGTGCGCCAGGTCGCCGGCCTTGGCCCGCGCCCGCGCCAGCGACCGCTCGCGCTGATCGAGCAGCGCGTTGAGGTCACCCACGAGCGGTGCCACCTCGCTGGGATATTCGCCGTCCAGCCGCCGTTCGGCGCCGGCGTCCAGGCGCGCGAGCCTGGCCCGCAGCTGGTTGATCGGCGACCAGCCGCGCCGCACCTGGAGCAGGCCGGCGACCAGGAGCCCCGCGCACAGCACCGCCACCACGGCGGCGTTGTCGAGGACGATCGCCATCAGCGCCGGCGGATGCCGGTTGCCGAGCGTGACGTGCCAGAGCACGATGGCCAGGAAGAACAGGCCGATCGTCCAGAACGCCGCGCCGAGCAGCAAGCGGCCGCGCAGCGACCACGGCAGGCTCATGGCGACGCACCGCCGACGCGGTAGCCGAGACCGCGCACGGTCTCGATGAAGCTCGCGCCGAGCTTCTTGCGAAGACGGGCGATGAACACCTCCAGCGTGTTCGAGTCGCGGTCGAAGGACTGCGCGTAGATGTGCTCGGTGAGCTCGGCTTGGGACACGATGCGATCCTGGTGGTGCATCAGGTAGGCGACGACGCGGAACTCGAGGCTGGTGAGCTTCACCGGCGCGCCGTCCCGCGTGACGCAGGCGAGACGCGGATCGAGCGTGACCGGCCCGCAGCGTCAGCGTCGGCGTGGCGTGACCGGCGGCCCGCCGGATCAGCGCGCGGACGCGGGCCAGCACCTCTTCGACCTGGAACGGCTTGCTGACGTAGTCGTCGGCGCCGCCGTCGATGCCCTGGACCTTCTCGTGCCAGCTGCCCCGCGCCGTGAGCACGAGGACCGGCACCGCGAGGCCCGCCGCGCGCCAGCGCGCGAGCAGCGTCAGGCCGTCCGTCCTGGGCAGCCCGAGATCGAGCACGATCGCGTCGTAGGCCTCGCTCCGGGCAAGGTCGTCGGCCTGCTCGCCGTCGCCCGCCACGTCGACCGCGTAGCCGGCGACGCGACAGGCGTCGGCCAGGTGTCCGGCCAGCCGCGGTTCGTCCTCGACGACCAGGAGCCGCATTGCGTCCAGTGCTTATAGCGCATTCCGGCCTGAACGGCCGCTGAACGACGCGTTCAGGCCGGGTTCAGGCGGCGGGCGCTAGCGTCCCTCCCGTCGAGGAGGCTTCCGTGTCCAGATACGCGCGCGCCGCGCTCATCGTCCTGTCGATCGTCGTCGGCCTGCTGCTGACGCTGCACGTCGTCGTCCCGCACTGGATGGCGTCGCTGGCGCACCACATCCACGGGCGAATGACCGGCGACCTGCGACACGCCTGGCGCGGGTTGCGGGCGATGCCGCTCGTGTCGATCGTGATCGTGGCCTCGCTCGGCCTCGGCATCGGCGCCAACACGACGGTCTTCTCCTGGCTGCAGATGGTCCGCTGGAAGCCGCTGCCCGGCGTCGCCGACGCCGGCCGCCTGCAGACCATCGAGACGCGGACCGACCAGGGCGCCTACGTCGGCACCTCCTGGCTGCGGTTCCTCGACCTGCAGCGGCGCAGCCGCTCGTTCGCCTGGCTGCTGGCCTCGCGTCCGATGCCGCTGACGGTCGGCGACGCGCCGAGCAGTCGAGCGCGCCGCGGGGCTGTTCGTCTCCGGCAACTACTTCGAGGCGCTGGCGCTGCGTCCCGCCGCCGGACGGCTGCTGACGCCCGACGGATGCCGGCGCGCCGGGACGACAGCCGGTCGCGGTCATCTCGCACGACTACTGGCAGACGCGCTACGGCGCGGCGCGCACCGCCGTCGGCTCGACGATCCGCGTGAACGGACAGGCGCTGGAGATCGTGGGCGTGGCTCCGGCGCGCTTTCAGGGCACGACGCTGGGGCTGGCCTTCGACCTGTGGATCCCGGCGACGATGGCCGGCACCCTGGTCGCGGGCTCACGTGAGCTCGTCGATCGATCGCAGGGCGGCTACACGCTCCTGGGACGGCTGCGCGCCGGCACCGCGCCGGTGGCCGCCGGCGCCGAGCTCGACGCCGCCGCGCGCGAGCTGTCCCGCACCCATCCCGCGACCGACGGCGCGCTCGGCATCGAGCTGCACGCGTTCAACGATCCGCCGCGCGGCCCGCAGCGGATGATCAACGGCGCGCTGGCCCTGCTGCAGACCGTGATGCTGCTGGTGCTCGTCGCGGTCTGCGGCAACGTCGCCAACCTGCTGCTGGCGCGGGCCAGCGTCCGGCAGCGCGACTTCGGGGTGCGGCTGGCGCTCGGGGCGCCACGCCGCCGCGTCGCCTGGCTGGTGCTGCTCGAGGCGCTCCTGCTGTCGGCGGCCGGCACGGGCATCGGGCTGGTGCTCGCGCTGTGGGGCACGCAGGCGGTCAGGGCCGGCGAGATCTCCGGCGCGATGTCGATCCGGTTCCAGACGGAGATCGACGGCGTCGGCCTCGCGGTGGCCTCGGGTCTTGGTGTGCTCTGCGCGCTCGCCGCCGCGGCGACGCCGGTGTGGCTGCTGTCCCGCCTGGATCCGCAGGACACGCTGCGCCTGGCGATCCGGAGCCGGTCGCGCAGTCCCGTGCGCGAGCTGCTGATGGGGCTGCAGGTCGCGCTCGCGCTGCTCGTGCTGGTCGTCGCCGGCCTGTTCTTCCAGCGGTTCCAGGAAGGGCGCGGCCTCGACCCCGGCTTCCGCGCCGACGGCGTGCTGCTCGCCGCCTACGATTGCGGCGGGCGCGGCGCGACGCCGGACGGCAACCGGCGCGTTCGCCGCGCGCGTGCTGCGCGGCCTGCGCGCCATGCCGGGCGTGGAGTCCGCGGCGCTGGCGTTCTCGGTGCCGCTCGATATCCACGGCCTGCCGTCGCGGAGCTTCGCCCTCGAAGGCCGGGCCGACACCGGCACGCCCGACGAGGCGCTGTCCAACATCGTAACGAACGGCTACCTCGCGACCATGGGCATCCCGCTCGTCGCCGGCATCGACTTCGCCGACCTCGACGACGCCGCGGCGCCGCCGCAGGCCATCGTCAACCAGGCGTTCGTCGCCCGCTACGCCCCGGACGGCACGGTCATCGGGCGACGGATCGTGTCGCGGGGCGTCGCGCACGTCATCGTCGGCATTGCCCGCACGTCCACCTACGACGCGTTCGGCGAGGCGCCGACGCCGCTGGTGCTCTATTCGTATCGGGATCGCCCGCTCGCCGCCGCCGAGATGCACCTCCGCACGCGCCCCGGCACCGAGCTGGCGATGGCCTCGGCCATCCGCCGGCGTCTTCGCGGACCTCGATCCGAGCCTGCCGGTGTTCGACGTGCGCACGCTGCCCGAGCACATCGCGCAGAATCTGGTGCTGCGGCGGGTGCCGGCGCAGATGTTCCTGGTGCTCGGGCCGCTGCTCCTGCTGCTCGCGGCGATCGGCGTCTATGCCGTCGTCGACTACGGCGTCTCGCAGCGGACCAGCGAGATCGCCGTGCGGCTGGCGCTGGGGGCGACGAGCCAGGCCGTGGTCCGGCGGATCGTGGCGGAGACGCTGGCCGTCATCGGTCTGGGCGTGGGCGGGTCCACGATCCTGGCCGTGGCGCTGGATCTGCACCTGGTACGAGGCGGGCTGCGCGACGTGCCCGTGCTGGTCGGCGTGCCGCTGCTGCTGTTTGCAGTCGGAGCCGTGGCGGCGTGGCTGCCGGCCAGGCGCGCGAGCCGCGTGCAGCCGGCGAGCGTCCTCCGCGCGATCTAGCCGGCCTCGCGCTTCCGCGCGCCGCCGTGACCCTCAGCCGCGCGAACATTCGATAAGTCGAATATACTTATCGACATGCAGGATGCGCTTCGGAAGTTCAAGGCCCAGGTCTTCCAGGCGCTGGCCCACCCCACCCGCATCGCCATCATCGAGGCGCTCCGCGACGGCGAGCTGCCCGCCGGCAAGCTGCTCGAACTGCTCCAGGTCGAGCAGGCGAACCTGTCGCAGCACCTCGCGGTGCTGCGATCCAAGCACGTCCTGGTGAACCGGAAGGTCGGCAACCAGGTCTTCTACGCCGTCCGCGACCCGGTGTTGATCGAGGTGCTCGATCTGCTGCGGCAGTACTTCTTCTCCCACCTGAACGAGACCCTCGCCATGCTCGGCGAGCTCGAGCAGGAAGCCTCCGAGCGCGCATGACGGCCCGGTTGGCGCGCATCCCCTGGGCGACCTGGAAGCCCAGGCTCCTCGACTGCCTCGGGGACTACGGTCGCCGCACGCTGGCGTCCGACCTGCTGGCCGGCCTGACCGTCGGGCGTGGTCGCGCTCCCGCTGGCGATGGCCTTCGGCATCGCCTCGGGCGTCACGCCCCAGGCGGGCATCTACACGGCGATCGTGGGCGGGTTCCTCGTGTCGCTCCTCGGCGGGTCGCGCATCCAGATCGGCGGCCCGACCGGCGCCTTCGTCGTCATCGTCGCCGGCATCATCGCCAAGGAGGGCCTCTCCGGCCTGCTGATGGTGACGATGATGGCGGGCGTCATCCTGCTGTTCCTGGCGCTCACCGGTCTCGGCCAGGCGGTGAAGTTCATCCCCCGGCCGGTGGTCCTCGGGTTCACGAACGGCATCGCGCTGCTCATCGCGTCGACGCAGATCAAGGACTTCCTCGGGCTGAAGCTGGCCGGGAACCCGAGCGAGTTCTTCGAGCGCATGGGGGCGATCGCCGAGGCTCTGCCCTCGGTCGACCCGCTCGCGATCGGGCTCGCGACCGGATCGCTGGCGCTCGTCCTGCTGGTGCCGAAATGGATCCCGCGGCTGCCGGGATCGATCGTGGCGCTGCTCGCAGGCACCGCGGCCGTCGCGGTGTTCGGGCTGCCCGTCGAGACGATCGGATCGAAGTTCGGCGGGATCCCCAGCAGCCTGCCGCCCATCGCCATTCCGCAATTCCGCGCCGACCTGATCCTGCCGCTGCTGCCGTCGGCGCTCACGGTGGCGCTGCTCGCGGCCGTCGAGAGTCTCCTATCGGCGGTCGTGGCCGACTCGATGTCCGGCGATCGCCACAACTCGAGCGCCGAGCTGCTGGCGCAGGGCGTCGCGAACCTAATCGTCCCGCTCGTCGGCGGCATCCCCGTGACCGGCGCCATCGCGCGCACGGCCACCAACTACCGGTCCGGTGCGAAGACGCCGGTGGCCGGCATGGTGCATGCCGTCACGCTGCTCGTCATCGTCCTGCTCCTGGCGCCGCTCGCGATCCACGTCCCGCTGGCGACGCTGGCCGCCGTGCTGTTCGTCGTCGCCTACAACATGGGCGAGTGGCGGGAGATCGGCGGCATCTGGCGGCTCGACTGGACCGACAAGTCGGTGTGGATGATCACGTTCGCGCTGACCGTGATGGCCGACCTGACGATCGCGGTCGAAACGGGCATCGCCCTCGCCGCGCTCCTCTACATCTATCGCGTCACCGAAACCACGAGCGTCTCGATGGTGACCCGCGAGTACATCGAGGCCGGGCACGCGCACGCGCTGCAGGGCAAGGACCTGCCCGACTACGTCACGATCCTGCGCATCCACGGGCCGTTCCTGTTCGGGATGACCGACAAGCTGCTGGATGCGACCGCCGACCTCGACGCGTTCGCGCCGATCGTCATCCTGCGGCTGCGGAACATGAACGCCATCGACGCGACCGGACTGCACGCCCTGGAGCGGTTGAGTGACCGCTTGAAGCGATCGGGGCGGACGCTGGTGCTGTGCGGCGCCCGCGATCAGCCGGCGGCGTTCCTCGAGCAGGCCGAGTTCGTGGAGCACGTGGGCCGGGAGAACATCGTGGCGCACGTGCAGGCGGCGCTGGAACGCGCGCACGAGATCCGGCCGAAGGCCGCGTAGCGCGCCCTCGGCGCGCCGGCTGCTAGCCGGCCTTGCGCTTCGGCGCGGCCTTCTTGGCCGGCGCCGCCTTGGCTTCCGCGATGTCGGCCTTGGCCGGCTTCTTCTTGCCTTCGCTGACCGTCGCCAGGCTCTTGCGCAGCGCCTCCATGAGGTCGACGACCTTCGACGGTGTCTCTTCCTCGGTGGCGACCACTTCCTCGCCGGCAACCTTCGCGTCGATGATCCGGCGCAGCTCGCTCTGGTACTCGTCCTTGTACTGCTTCAGATCCAGCGGCTTCTCGAACGTCGAGATCACCTGCCGCGCGAGCTGCACCTCGGCGGCCTTCGGCTTCTCGGGCAGGAGGTCGTACTCCGACACCTCGTTCATGGCGCGGATCTCGTCGGCCTGGCGCAGCGTGTACATCACGAGGCCCTTCTCGCGGGCCTCGACGGCCACCAGGTATTCCCGGCCGTAGAGGGCGACCTTGCCGATGCCGACCTTGCCGGCCATGCCCTCGCGGATGACCGCGAAGGCGTCAGCGGCGACCTGCGTGTCCGGGGCCAGGTAGTAGGGCCGCTCGAAGTAGATGGGGTCGAGCTCGTCGCGCTCCGCGAACTGCTGCAGGTCGATGACCCGTGTCGAGGCGGGGCGGACCTTCTCGATGTCCTCTTCCGAGACAACCACGTAGCGCCCCTTCTCGAACTCGTAGCCCTTGACGATCTCGGCGTTGGACACCTCGCGATCGTGCTTGGGGCACCACTTCTTCTGCTGGATGCGGGTCTGGCATTCGCCGTGGAGCTGGTTGAAGCTCACCGACGCCGCGGAGTCCGTCGCCGGGAAGACCCGGATCGGAATGTTGACGAGGCTGACCTTCAGGTAGCCCTTCCACGTCGCTCGCGCTGCCATACGTGTCCCTCCGCCGCGGTTTTTCGGTGTTGGCCCGACTGGAAGTCTAATGCAGGGACTGTGCCCAGCCAGCCCGTCTGACCGATACGGCCGTGATAAAAAGCGGCGTGCCCCCAGCGAAAGTGGCCACCGTCTGGCGTGACGACCCGGCCCTCGTCCGGCCGATGGCCGCCAGCACGACCGACGCGGCGCCCGACAAGGACCTGCAGAACCCGGCCCTGGTCTACGAGCCCAAGTTCGACGGGATCCGGGCGCTGGTCTCGCTGGAGCCGGCGACCGGCCAGCCGCGCGTCCGGCTGTGGTCGCGGAACGGCAACGACAAGACGTCGCAGTTCCCGGAAGTGGTCAAGGGCCTGCGCGAGTTCGCGCTGCGGCTGAAGGCCCCGGTCCTCCTCGACGGCGAGGTCGTCGCGCTCGACGCCCGCGGCGAGCCGGGCGGCTTCCAGCAGCTGCAGGGCCGCATGCACCTCAAGGGCGAACGCGACATCGCCCGCGAGGCGACGGCGCAGCGGGCCGCGTTCATCGCCTTCGACATCCTGCGCGACGGCGGCGAGGACCTGCGCCCGCTGATCCTCACCCACCGCCGCGCGCGGCTCGAACGCATCTTCGGCGCGTCGGGGTCCTCGGAGGTGCGGCACGGCGAGTACGCCGCCGGCGACGGCCGCCGCCTCTATGCGCGCGCGGTCGAACAGGGCTGGGAAGGGCTCGTCGCCAAGCGCGCCGACTCGCGCTACGAGAGCGATCGGCGCAGCCCGTCGTGGATCAAGCTGAAGATCAAGAAGATCGAGTCGCTGGTCGTCGGCGGCTGGACCGAGCCGCGCGAGACGCGCAAGTACTTCGGCGCGCTGGTCCTCGGCGCCTTCACCGGCGAGGCGCCCGACGCGAAGCTCCGATACGTCGGCCACGTCGGCAGCGGCTTCACCGATCGCGAGCTGACGCGCATCGCGAAGATGCTGCGCGCGTGCGCCATCGACCGCACGCCGTTCGACGGCCCGGTGCCGGCCAACGAAGCGATCCACTGGATCGAGCCGAAGCTGGTCGCCGAGGTCACGTTCACCGGCTGGACCAACGAGCCGCACCTGCGTCACGCCGTGTACCTGGGGCTGCGCGACGACGTCGATCCGCGGAGCATCACGCTGGAGTCGGCGCGGGTGCCGGCATCGAAGGCGACCGAGACCAGCCCGTCGGCAAAGCGCGCCGTGCTGATGTGGCGCGGCATGCAAAAGGGAAAGGCCGTCAAGGCCGGCACCAAGGGCAAGCTGGCGTCGACGGCTGCGAAGCGTGCGGCGGCGTCGGGCCCGGTCGGCATCCCCACGACGCCGGAGCTCGACGCCCTGATCGCGAAGCTCCAGGAGATGGAGGACGCGAAGAAGGACGGCAGGGTCACGCTGCCCGGCGGCGAGACGCTCGAGGTCACCAACCTGCGCAAGGTGTTCTGGCCGGCCGACGGCTACACCAAGGGCGACCTGCTCCGCTTCTACGCGCGCGTGTCGCCGTGGCTGCTGCCGATCATCGCCGAGCGGCCGCTGGTGATGAAGCGCTTCCCGAACGGCGTCAACGGCAAGGCGTTCTACCAGCAGAAGGCGCCGGACGTCGTGCCGCCGGGCATCCGCGTCGAGGACACGGTCGACGACGAGGGCGCCGACACGATCACGCGCCGCATCGTCGGCGGCGATCTGAAGACGCTGCTCTACATGGCGCAGCTCGGGACGATCTCGCAGGATCCGTGGTTCTCGAAGTACGACACGCCGCACGGCGCCGACTACGTCGCGCTCGACCTCGATCCGATGCCCGGTGTGCCGTTCTCGCAGGTGCTCGACGTCGCGCGCTGGGTCCGCGACGAGCTCGAACGCCTCGGCGTCCCCGGCGTGCCCAAGACGTCGGGATCCTCAGGGCTGCACGTCTACATCCCGCTGCCCGAGGGCACGTCCTACGAAGCCGGCCGGCTGCTGTGCGAGATCCTGGCGACGATCGTCGCGCACAAGCACCGCAAGGAAGCGACCGTCGAGCGCACCGTCGGCAAGCGCGGGCGCACCGTCTACGTCGACTATCTGCAGAACATCCTCGGCAAGACGCTGGCGACCGCGTACTCGCCCCGGGCCAGCGAGTTCGGCGGTGTCTCGACGCCCCTGACGTGGGACGAAGTGGACGAGGGCGTCAGCCCCGGCGACTTCACCATCAAGACCGCGCCCGCGCGTTTTGCCGCGATGCCCGACCTGTGGCGGCCGGTCATCGCCGGTCCGCCGGTCGACCTGCACGGCGTCCTCGAGCGCATGGCGCGCGATCCCAACCGCTAGCCCCGTCGCGTGATCAGCAGCCGGAGCGGCCGTTGGCTGGGTCTGGCGTTGCGGAACGTTTCGGCGCCTGGCGGATCGAGTCGGCCGCATCATCGCGCCCGAGCACGGCGAAGCACTCGGTCACGATGCGGCGCTCGCCGTCCTCTCGCGTCAGGATCGCCTCGACCCGATAGGCGCCGCTCGGCAGCTCCTTCCAGGTGAACTGGTGGGTGGCCGGCGCGTCGACGCCGTCGAGCTGCACGTCCGAGCTCGTGAAGTAGTCGGCGGCCTCGACGATGATACGCAGCTCGCGGTTGCGCGGATCGCGCGGCGTGCGCACGGTGGTGCGGACGTCGCGGCCCGCGAAGAGGACCGTGGGCCGCACCGCGAGCGTCACCGGAGCGTCGGCACCGGATGACACGGCGCCGGATGACACGACGCCAGCCACCAGCACGCCGGTGAAGCCGACCAGGAAACGGTCACGAGCATTCTTTGCGTTGCGCATCGGCCCCTCATCATCAAGAACGTCGCAAAGAGCTGCTGCGAACGGTTACGCCTGTACACCGAGAGATCACGGTCGGCCCGCACGCATGGATGAGTTGTTGTGTTCGTCGCGTCCGGGCACGCCGTTTTTGCTTTATGCTGAGGCGTTTTTCGGCCCCGGGCGCATCGCCCGTCACGGGCAAAGGAGCAATGCATGCGTCTTGATTCGCGAATCGGCACGATGGCGGCGGCAGCCGCGCTGTGTCTTCCGGTGATCGCTTACGGCCAGCGGCCGGTCGTCGACGGCATGTCCCAGCGCCTCACGGTCGCGTGCGGGACGGAGGGCGCGAAAGTCCAGGGGATGGGCAACACCGTCACCCTCACCGGCGCGTGCGCGACGGTCCTCGTCGAAGGGTCGGACAACACGGTCCACATCGCCACGCTCGGCCGCCTGACCGTCGCCGGCATGAACAACAAGGTCTACTGGACCAGCGGCATCGACGGCGCCACGCCGAAGATCACCAAGGAAGGCGTCGGCAACATCGTCGAGAAGAAGACGCCCGCCGACAGCGCAGCTCCCGCGGCCAAGCCGCAGACGACGTCATCGACCGCGACGCCGTCGAGCGGCGAGCGGCACGGCGACGGCGACCGCGTCGACGCCGACATCATCCACGACGGCCACGGCCACGTCGGGCAACCCGACGCTGACCGTCGGCTCCGGTGACCGTACGGTCGCGGCGGGCGCGGGCGGCGCCGGCCCGTCGGTGAGCGCGACGAAGAGCGGCGCGGCCCCGGCCAAGAAGCCGTCGAGCACGTCGGCGACGGCTGCCGGCGTCGGCACGCCGATCCTCGTGCCGACCAACCAGCAGGTCAAATCAATGGACTGCGAGGGCCGCGCGGTCTCGGTGCAGGGCAACGCCAACCGCCTCACGCTGAGGGGCCGGTGCGGCCCGGTCACCGTCGGCGGCAACGAGAACATCCTCGAGGTCGGCTCGACGACGCGAATCGACACGTCCGGCAACCGCAACGTGGTGAAGTACCGCGAGCTGGTCGATAACAAGGCGCCGGCCGTCAGCTCGGGCGGCACCGGCAACCGCGTTTCCAAGGTGGAACCGCAGCCGTAGTTTCGGCGGCCGTTGCTTGGTTGGCGGCCCCGCCTCCCCGGCGGGGCCGCGCCCGTGCTAAGCTTGGCGGGTTACGCGCCCGTAGCTCAGTTGGATAGAGCATCAGGCTTCGAACCTGGGGGTCGGGAGTTCGAATCTCTCCGGGCGCACCAGTTCTCCTGATCGGCCAGTAACACCCACCCGTAAGCGCCCGTAGCTCAGCTGGATAGAGCGTTGGCCTCCGGAGCCAAAGGTCAGAGGTTCGAATCCTCTCGGGCGCACCATCTCCGCGTAGCGGAGATGGTTGCGCGCCGAGAGTCCTCAGCCTCACGGCTCCGGTCCTACGGACCTCGCCGTTGAGGTCGAATCCCGATTGGGCGCACCACTGACAACGACCGTCAGCGAGTCATTTTTCGCTCAAGCGAACCGAGCGGGTTGCACAAGAGCCGACGGTCAGTAGCACCGACTCGGGCAAGGGTGTGCAAAGCCTCGCGGGTCATTGAGCCCTCACTTCACGACGATCGCCCCCTTGAACATCGCCATCCCGCACGTGAACTCGATCTCGCCGGCCTTCGCCGGCGTGAAGTCGACGACGACCGACTCGTTCAGCGGCAACGGCCGCCTGATCTTCAGTGAGGGGAATGCCACCTCGGTGGCGCAGGTCTCGTTGGTCGTTCGGACGAACGTGAGCTTCGCCGGCGTCCCTGCCTTCAGCGTGAGCTTTGCTGGGCTGAATCCGTCCTTGGTGACCATGATCTTGGCCGTCTGTTCGGGAGCTGCCGACGTCGGTGTCGCCGCGAGAACCGGCCCGGCGGCCGGGGCTCCGAGCCCCAGGCGTTCCCGCTCGGCCCGAACGTGGAAGCTGCCGTCGGTGACGACCATAGCGCCGGATTCGAGGCCGGCCAGCACGGCGACCGAACTCCCCATGACCTCGCCGAGCTGGACGGGCCGTTCGAGGAACTCGCGGTCGTTCTCGGGGTTGACGACGTAGACCACGGAGCGGTCTGCCACCTGCTGGACGGCGCTGCGAGGAATCTGCACGGTCGGCGCCCCGTTCGCAGGTCCTGCGAGATCCGCCTCGACGAGCATGCCCAGTCTTAGATCCTGGCGCGGATTGGGGACTTCTATGCGGGCTTTGGCGGTCCTCGTCTCGAGGCTGACCTGTGGGTCGATGTAGCTCACTCGTCCGACAAGCGACACGCCGGGATAGGCCGGGGTGGTGATCGTCGCCGCGGTTCCGACACGGATGCGGCTGAAGTCCTTCTCGTAGAGGTCCGCGACGACCCAGACGTTCGACAAATCCACGATCGTCACCAGCGGGGTCGCTGCGTCGACGTTCAGCCCCACGTTGGCGGATCGCTCGGTCACGATGCCCGTCAAGGGTGCAGGCACATCGAGCGTCGCTCCTGCCGAGTGCTCGGCAGCGAGCCGGTCGATCGCACTGTGCGAGAGACCCAGCAGTCGCAAGCGTGACGAAGCACTCTCGACAGCGGCGCGGCGTCCAGTGTGCTCGGCCTCGACTCGCTCAAGTTCTTCGCGGCTGGCGGATCCGATCTGCACGAGCTTCGACGTGCGCGCCAGCTCGCGATCGTGCGCGCCGAGCGCCGCACGGGCCGCCACGTAGTTAGCCTGTGTTTCCGCCAGCTCGGGGCTATAGATCTGCGCGATGGTCTGGCCGCGCACGACACGCGCGCCGAGTTCCGGGATGACGCGCACCACTCGGCCCGCGACAATCGGCGTCACGACGACTCGCTTATAGGCGTTCGGTTCAACGACCCCGGGTGCCTGGAGGAGCGCCGTGCCAGCGGCACCGCCACCTACCTTCGTCAGCACGATCCCAGCCCGCGACCTGGCCTCGGGAGACATGGGCACCACAATGGCGGCAGCCCTCGCCCGCGCGTTGCCGCTTCCGATCGGTGCCGATGCGGCCGACAGGCTTGCTTCGACGGCCATGGGCCGAGACGGGACATGCGTGGCGGCAAACACGACGTAGCCCGCACCGGCCCCGACAGCCACCAATGCCGCGCCCGCGCCGATCAGCACGGACTTCCGAACGCTCACGAGGGATTCAGCAGTCATTTCGTCTCTCCCAACGCACGCGCGAGATCGGCTCGCGCCTCCCAGGCCTCGAGCAGCGTCATCGTGTACGCGCGCTCGAACTCCAGATACCGCCGCTGCTCCGCCATCACGTCGAAGACGGTCGCTCGGCCCAGCTCGAACGTCTGGCGCACCACGTCCAGATTCCGCTGTGCGAGATCCCGTGTCGCCTGGCTGTATGCGGCAAGCGCCTGTTGCGCTCGCCGGACCCGTACCGTTGCCGCCGCAACCTCTGCCCCCGCTGCGAGCTCGACAGCCCGGCGCTGCTCGTCCGCGCTCGCTCGGTCGGCTCGGGCGGCGGCCGTGGCGCCTTGATTCCGGTTCAGCACCGGCAGCATCACTGTGGCGCCGCCGGAGACGTAGTGAAACTGGGCGCGAATACGCTCCGGATGCCCGGCAGGAGAGAGCCCGAGCTGCGGGAACCCCGAATCCATCCGCATGTAACTCCCGAACAGGCTGACGTCGAAGCGCCCTTCCCTGCCAGCCTGCTCGATCCGCGCGTCGGCGACGGCGACGCGATGCGCGGCGGCTCGCACGTCGCTTCGCTGCGCAGGCACGATCGGCCCCTCGGGGCCTGGCGCCAACGGGTGAGCAGAGACGATGGCGTCCAGCGATTCCCGCAGCCGTAGCATCTGCGACACTTCAATGCCCAGGAGCGGCTTCAGGCCCAGTACCGCGCGGTCTGCCCGGCCCAAAGCCAGGTCCCGTTCGGCCTGCAGGCGCCGCAGTTCAACCGCGAGGAGGTCCGCTTCGAGGCGCGGCCCTGCCCCTTCGTCGGCGCGAGCCCGACTGAGATCGAACTGGCGTTCGACGGTCGCCGCGAGCTGCGCGGCCACATCGGCCTCCCTGATGGCCGCCACCGCCCGGCCGTCCTGTGCCCGCACATCGGCGACGAGCAATCGCTCCCGGTCGGCCGCGGACAGCTGCGCGGCCGTGACCTGCCGCTCGGCAGTCTGGATCCGGCCGTCGCGACGGAACAGCTCCAGCGGCCATTGCACGCCAATCGACAGCAGAGTGTCGGTTCCGCCGGGCTCGCCACGAAGTTCGAACGTGGAGCTGGGATTCGCGCGAAGGCCGCTCTGCTCCCGCTCGCCGCGCGTGACGTCCACCGCGAATCGCGCGGCACGGACACCCGGTTCGTTCGCCAAGGCTCTGGCGATAGCGTCATCGAGTCCCAGGCCTGCCGCGGGGTCAAGGTAGATGGAGGCGGACGGGCTTGCCGGCGGTTCCTGCGCTCGAACGGCTGCTCCGGCGACTGCCGCGGTGAATGCTGCCAGGATGACTCGGCGCTTCATCACTGCACCATCCCTTCGAACTTCGCCGTGCCCCGGCCCGCCGGGCCGTCCCATTCGACGCTCATCTGCCACGCTCCCGCCATTCCGAACTCGGCCGTCACTGCATAGCGGCCTAGCGTGCTCGTCGGCACGACGCGCAGGCCGCTCGACATGACCATGCCCGGCATCGTCATGTTCGCGGCTGCGCGCACCGTGCCGACGTCGACCAGCCGGCCGCCACTCGACCGGAACTCGAACGTGAACGCGTTCCTGCCGCTCCGCAAGGCACCGGTCTCCGACAGGAGGACGATATCGATCCCGTGGGCCTTCACGGTCTGGACCACCGATCCGGCGCTCGGTGCTTCGCCAACGGAGCCGGGCCTTCGTGCGTACCACGCCGCTCCGCCAACGGCGGCGACCATGGCGACGACCACCGCCACTGCCGTGACCCGGCGCGATGAGAATCCCGTCGTCTCAGCCGCCAGCGTCGGCTCTTCACGCAGGCCCAAGCGGCGTTCGTGGATCCAGAAGAAGATCACAGGCGTGACGATGAGGACGTGGAGGAGGGATGAAATCATGCCCCCCAGCACGGGCGTCGCGAGCGGCTTCATGACCTCGGCACCGACGCGCGTGCTCCACATGATCGGCAGGAGGCCCGCCACGACCGTCGACACCGTCATGACTTTGGGTCGCAACCGAAGCAAGGCCCCTTCCACAACCGCCTCCCGCAACGACGCACGCGTGAGCGCGTCGCCGAGGGCTTCCCGTTTCCGCTGCACCGCCTCCTCTAGGTAGATCACCATCACGACGCCGGTCTGGACGGCGGTCCCGAACAGCGCGATAAAGCCGACCCACACCGCGACGGAGAAGTTGTAGCCGAGCAACCAGAGCAGGTAGACGCCGCCGGTCAGGGCGAATGGCACGGCCAGCAGCACGTGTGCGGCGTCCAGCGCCGATCCGTAGGTGAAGTACAGAAGGACGAAGATGATCAAGAGAACAATCGGCAGCACGACCTGCAGTCGCCGCCGCGCACGATCCTGATTCTCCCAGCGTCCGCTCCACGCCACGTAGTAGCCCGGCGGCGGCTTGACCGCGGCGGCCACGGTCGCCCTGGCATCCTCGACGAAGCCGCCGACGTCGCGGCCCTGCACGTTGAGTAGCACGGTGGCCAGGAGCAGGCCGTTCTCCGAGGCAATCATGGCGGGGCCGCGCGCCGGCTCAATGCGCGCCAGTTGCCCCAGTGGAATCTGCGCGCCGCCGGGGGCCGCGACAAGCGTTTCCGCCAACCCCTGAGGATCTGCGCGTGACTCCGGCTTGTAGCGCACGCGGACCGGAAATCGCGCCCGTCCCTCGATGGTGGTCGTCAGCACGGTTTCGCCGATCGCCGTCTGGATGACCTCCTGGATTGCCCCTACACCGATGCCGTAGCGGGCCGCGGCGGCGCGGTCGATGGCGATGTTGAGGTACTGGCCGCTCGTCACTTGCTCCGGGTAGACGTTGCTCGCGCCGGGAACGCGGCGGAGGACGTCCGCCACGTCACGGGCGAGCCGTTCGACGGTCGCCAGGTCACTGCCGAACACCTTCACGCCCACCTCGGACCGGATACCGGTGGTGAGCATGTCGATGCGGTTGATGATCGGCATCGTCCAGATGTTGGAGACGCCGGGCATCTGCACTGCGCGGCCCATGTCGGCCCGCAGCCGATCGAGCGTCATGCCCGCCCGCCACTGCGCTGGCGGCTTGAGATGCACGACCGTCTCCGTCATGTTCAGCGGCGCCGGATCGGTCGAGGTCTCGGCCCTGGCAACCTTGGCGACGACGTACTCGACCTCCGGAAATGACTGCAAGATGGCGTTCTGCCTGGCGGCAATCCGGGTGTTCTCCTCCAGCGAGATGCTGGGATCCGCAATCGGCATGAACATCAGGTCGCCTTCGTTCAACGGCGGCATGAACTCGCTGCCGATGCCTCGCCCGAGCGCGAGCGCGCCAAGGAACAGGGCTGCGGCCGTCGCAAGGACGAGTCTTGGCCGCGCGAGCGCCCCTTCGAGCGCGGGTCGATAGACCCTTTGCAAGACCCGCATGACCGGGTTCTGGTCCTCGCGATGCACCTTTCCGCCAAGCAGCAGGCTGCACAGCACTGGCACCAGCGTCACCGACACCACGGTTGCGGCCAGCACGGCGAAGGTCTTCGTATAGGCCAGCGGATGGAACAGCTTGCCTTCCTGACCGGTCAGCGCAAAGACCGGAATAAAGGCGAGCAGAATGATCGCCATCGAGAAGAACACCGGTCGGCCCACCAGCCGGGTGGAGTCCAGGACGGCCTGCCACACCAACGCTCGATCCTTCGGGTCGATCGCGCGCTGCTCGATGAAGCGAAACGCGTTCTCGGTGACCACGATACCGGCGTCGACCAGGACGCCAATGGCGATGGCGATCCCCGCCAGGCTCATGATGTTCGATGAGATCCCGGCGTAGTACATGCCAAGGAACGAGAGCAGCACCGCGAGCGGCAGTGGCACCGTCACGATCAGGATCGACCTGAAGTGCATCAGGAAGACGATGTGCGCGAGCGTGACGAGGATGATCTCCTCGATCAGGGCATGGCGGAGGGTATCGACCGCCTGCTCGATGAGCGTCGAGCGGTCGTAGAACGGCACAATCTTCACGCCGGTTGGCAGGCCGGGCTCGATTTGGGCGATCCGCGCCTTGACCGCGTCGATGAGAGCGGCCGTGTTGACGCCCGTGCGCGCCACGACCACGCCGCCCACGGCTTCCTTCGTCCCCTTGACCAGCGAGGCGACGCGAAAGGCGTTGCCCAGCTGTACATCGGCCACCTGCTCCACGTAGACGGGGACCCCATTCGACGCGCGGACGACGATGCGCTTGACGTCATCGATCGACGCGATCAGGCCGACGCCCCGGACGATCAGCCAGGCCCCGTTCGATTCCAGTACGTTGCCACCGACGTTGACGTTGCTGTCTCGGACGGCTTCGACGACGGCACGCAGCGGCAGGTCGTACTGCCGCAGGCGATGCGGATCGACGTCGATCTGGTATTGCTGCACGTGGCCGCCGACTGAAGCGACCTCGGCGACGCCTGGAACGGCGTTGAGCTGGTAGCGAACGTACCAGTCCTGCAGCGTGCGGAGTTCGCGCAGCGAGTGCGTCGGACTTTCGAGCGTGTACCAGAACACATGCCCGACACCGGTCGCGTCCGGCCCCAGCGTGGGCACAACGCCCTGAGGCAGCGCCTTGGTCACCAGGCTCATTCGCTCGAGAACCCGGCTTCGGGCAAAGTAGAGATCGACGTCGTCCTCGAAGATCGCGTAGATCATCGAGAATCCGAACGCCGACTGTGACCGGACGACGCGGACGCCGGCCAACCCCTGGAGGTTGACCGTCAAGGGGTACGTGACCTGGTCCTCGACCTCCTGCGGGCTGTGTCCGGCCCACTCGGAGAAGACGATGACCTGGTTGTCTGACAGGTCAGGGATCGCGTCGATGGGCGTCATGCGCAAGGCCCACCAGCCCCACAGGCCGAGGCCGACGAACAGCGCGACCACGAGGAAACGGTTCCTCAGCGACAGTTCCAGAAGCTTGTTGATCATGGACACGACGTCTCCCGCACACCCGCGTTCGGGTGCGCACGGCGAACCACTCGGCGACGTGTCGCCGAGCAGACACACGGGTAATGTCGTGGGCTAGATCAGGAAGACGGAGAGTAGGAGATGCGTCGGGACCTGCCGGCTGGCAAGCAACGGCGGCGGTCGATGCCAATCCATGCCGACGAGCGGGGTGCTCGGAGGTTCGGCGAGCGCCGCCAGCGGCGACACGATCGGCGCGGCGATCACGACCGCGGAGGGCTGGTAGGGATCGGGTCGCTCCGAGGCGGCGCAGCATGTGTCAGCCTCGGCCTGGCCGACGGTCGCTATCGTGGCGCTCCCGGCGGTGGGGTTCCGGGCGGCCTTGTGCATGGCACAGGCGGCTTTACGAACACAGCACGACTTCCGCGCTTCCGGTGTGGCCTCCCAGCCGGCGCACGGGCGCCACGCCCCGGTCAGGAGACCGAGGGTGACGATTACGGTGGCGATGCGCCGGAAGGAAACCAACACTCTCGTAGAGGATGAGCCGAGGGCGCCAAGGTGTCAACTCGCGCGCAATCGCCAAGCTAGACGCAGTCGAGACCCAATTACGGTTTCGCCGCGCGCGGGGCAGATCAGACGGGGCAGGTCACGGCCTCGATGCAGTCGATCTGGCTCTTCGTCCGACGCGTTTCTTGGAACAGCCCGGGGCGATTCACTGTCGCACCAGGCTGCCAACACCGTCCACGAGCTCTGGACAGGTGCCTGCGACGAGTACGTAGTTGAAGTTCAATGTGGACAGATCGTCGCTGACGTTCCCGAGCAACTCGAGGCGTTGCGTTGGGCTCACGATGTCCGGGAACAGCCAGCGTCCTCGCACGCGGCGGGTGATCGTCGCATTGGCAAAGCATTGGGTATTTGAGAATTTCACCGTGCCGGACACTTGGTACCCGGCAGACCCGTCGGGAGTGCTAGCCATTTGCATGTCGACGACAGCGGGGACGTTCCCGAGCTTACCGGACCAGACGCCCGTGAGATTTACAGCTCGACCGGCCATTGCTCTTGTCGCGCCCCCGGAACAACCGCCGGTGATCGTATACGCGCCCTCGAACGCTTCGCCGTTGGCCGACAGCGTTCCTGAGAGGTCGATGACCTGGTCTCGCAGCGGCCGCGACCGCATTTGGATGGCACGGCCCGCTCGCGTGCCGGTGAACAGGGCACGGTCCGAGTCCGTCTGGAAGCAGGACGGGGATCCGGACGGCGACAGAACGGCAGTGACGGCATCGCCGGAGGCGTTGAAGCTGCCATCGAGTCTGATTCAATCCTCCATCCGTTCTGAAACTCCAATTCGGACCGGAGGGCGTCAGGGGCGCCTGCGGCAAAGGCTGCGTGGGCTCGGTCGGAGCCGTCGGCGAGGTTGAAACAGGCGAGCGACCTTCCGAATCTCCCCCGCAACCGTTCAGAGCGCCGGCAAGAACGACGGTGCACACACAACGTACGCGGCGGAACTTTCTGGTCATGGCGCGCGGAGTATACATGAGCCTCGACGGGCAATAACGGTTGGTATCAGAACCCCGTTTGATAGGGATCCAAGCTGTAAGTCGGTCCATTCTGGACACATGGGTGACCGTTCATTCCACGCACGTGGGCAACACCTTCGAGCGCCGGCGCCCACGAACCGACGATAGCCATCGACGGATACCTTCCGCGACTCGGCAAGGCCGGGCTCCCACCGAGCGCAACAGGCCCCGCAGCGCCCTGGCCT
>CAWJOG010000019.1:0-103243 GCA_963844435.1 Vicinamibacterales bacterium
CCGACTACGACCCGTCGCGGATGCAGGACCACCTGTTCATCGCCCCGTCGTTCCCGTTCCTGCGCCGCGAGCTGGAGACGCTGGTGCGCCGCTTCGGCATTCCCGTGTTGTGATGAATGGTGGGCTCAGCTCGCGAGCGTTTTGCCCATCGCTGCCCGGGAACAATCATCCACTTCCAGGCCGGTGACGCGGGTGTAGCCGCCGTTTTCGGTGACACCGGAACGCCGTAAAGATGCCTTCCGGGATGCGGCTGTGGTCGAGACGCAGCATCGCGGTGAAGTTTCGGCGGGCAGATCTGGCGCGGACTTCATCGCGATGTAGGCGTTGGTGTTCGCGGAGTTGCCGACGACCAGGACCTTGACGTTGCGGCTCGCTACCTTGTTCAAGGCGGCGCCCTGCGCCGTGAACATCGTGCTTCCTTAAATCAATTCGGAGAAAAATTCTGTGACCCGGTCCAGCCCAGGCTGCAGTTGCGGCGTCGGACAGGTGTAGCTGATGCGCATCGAACGCGGCTCCCCGAATGCCGAGCCGGGAACGCAGGCGACGTTCTTTTCGTCCAGCAATGCCGTGCAGAAATCCAGGTCGTTCCCGATCGTGCGGCCGGATGGCTGGTGGGTCTTGCCAAAGGCACAGGAGATGTCCGGGAACGCGTAGAACGCGCCTTGCGGCCGCGGACACACGACGCCGGGGATCGCGTTCATCACGGTCATGACCTGATCACGCTTTGAGGCGAACTCCGCGCACTTCTGCAATGGAATATCCTGCGGACCGGTCAGCGCGGCGATGCCGGCGGCGTTCACAATTTCATTGACACTGGTGATGTGGTTGGAATTCAAGGTGACGACGGCATTGATGATCGATTCCGGTCCGGCCGCGAATCCAAGGCGCCAGCCTGGCATGCCATAGGTTTTGGACAGGGAATCCACGAATACCGCGCGGTCACGCAGTTCGGGCCTGACCAGGACGAAGTTGGTGTACTTCAGGCCGTCAAACAGTATGCGATTGTAGATGTCGTCCATGATGATCCAGGTGTCGGGATACTTCACCAGGACAGCGGCCAGCCCGGCGACTTCACTTTCGTCGTAGACCATGCCGGTTGGATTCGATGGATTGTTGAACAGGAACACTTTCGGCTTGTTCGCCAGCGCTTCGTCGAGCTGCTGCGGGGTGATCTTGTAATTCTGTTCGGCCGAAGTGGGAATCAGGGCCACCCTGGCGCCGACAATCTCGGCAATGTCGAAGTAGCTGGTCCAGTACGGCACCGGAAACGAGATCCGGTCGCCTTCATTGAGCAAGGCTTCGAAGAGATTGTAGAGAACGTGCTTCGCGCCATCGCCGGTCACGCAGTTCCTGCGTTCGTATCCGGTCAGGCCGATCTGGCGCATATGTTCGATGAACGCGTCCAGCAAGGCGTCGGGGCCGCGGTTGCTGCCGTATTGGCCGCTGTCGGTCTGGAGCGCGGCTGCGGCCGCATCGTACACGTGCTGACCCGGCAGGAAATTCGGCACGCCAATCGAAAAGCTGATGACATCTCTGCCCTGCGCCTTGAGTTGCTTCGCCTTCTCGGCGACCGCCATGATGGCACTGGGCTTGCACGGCTCATCCGTTCCGCGAGATCCAACATCAATTCACCTAATCTGAGAGGCTGCTGGAAAAACCCTGTCGTCTGCAGGAATCGACAGGCGATCGATCCCGTACTACGATGGCCGGCATGCGCGCGCGGTACGCGCGAATCACCGACTCCGCGCGACGCATCCTGCGCAGAGGTAGCGCAAGTGCCGCGGTTCGACCAGGACCGTGGTTGTCGGTGGGCGACGAACAGCATCGTGGCGCGCCGCCACGCGGCTGGCGCTGTCGCAGCCGTCACTGAGCGTGCAGATCAAGCAGCTCGAGGCGCACATCGGCGCGCGGATCTTCGATCGGCACAGCCGTCGCGTCCGGTTCACCGACGCAGGCCGCGTCATGGGCGTGTCCTATCAGTCTCGTCAACAGTATGTATTGGAACTATCATCGACCGGTCGGTAGACTGAACCCATGCCCCCCGCAAGCGCCCGCGCCCTGATGGCCGGGGCCGTGGATTACGCCGGGTTGTTTCCGCCGGCGCAGCTCCCGCTGGCCGACGCCCTCGCCGAATACAGACGAGCGCTGGCCGGCGCCGACGCCTGGATGCTCGGACGATTCATCGTGCCGGCGGTGCAGCTGCCGGCGCTGGCCGACGCCGTTGTGCGGGACGCGCACGACGGCAGGGGCTGGACCGTCAGCGCGATTGTCCGCGAGCACATGGACGAGGATGCGGCGGCGGTGCAGGCGTTCAACCAGCGCGCGGCAAATCTGCACGTCCGCGTGGACACGATCGAATGCCGGCCCTCGTCGAGCGACAGCATCACCTGGCTCGCGAAGACGTTCTCGCCGGCGTTCACCGTGCACGTGGAAGTGGGCGTCGGGCCGACGGCGCGAGACGACCTCCGCGTCGTCGCGCGGCATCAGCTGCGCGCCAAGGTCCGCGCGGGCGGCCTTGCGCCCGACGCGTTTCCCGCTCCCGCGAGCCTGGTCGCCTTCATCGAGTCGGCCAGGGACGTGGGCGTGCCCTTCAAGGCGACCGCGGGTCTGCACCACGCGATGCGCGGCGCGTATCCCCTGAGCGACGAGATCGGTGCCCAATCCGCCACGATGCACGGGTTCGTCAACGTCATGCTCGCGACGGCAACGGTAGGTGAGCGCTTACCGACCACGACCGCTGCAGCGATGCTCACGCGCACCGATCACTCCGCGCTCGTCTTCGACGACGAGAGGGTTCGCTGGGGTGACGTCGAGCTCTCCATCGACGCCATTGGCCGCATGCGCGAGGCGCAGTGCGTGAGCTTCGGGGCCTGTTCGTTCCGCGAGCCGGCCGACGAGTACCGACGGTTCGACCGCTCGCACGCGTTCGCCCCCCGCGGCTGAGGAGGTTTCCATGGGTCCCTATCCACACGACGCGCCCCCACCAACGATTTCGGCCGAGAATCCCATGGGGACGGACGGGTTCGAGTTCGTCGAGTTCTGTCATCCGGACCCGGCCGCGCTGGATCACCTGTTCCGGCGCATGGGGTTCGACGCCGTTGCGAAGCACCGGACCAAACGGGTCACGCTCTACCGTCAGGGCCGCGTCAACCTGGTCGTCAACGCCGAGCCGGGCTCGTTCGCGGCGAGGTTTGCCCAGGCGCATGGCCCGTCGGCTCCGGCGATGGCCTTCAGGGTGGTGGACGCCGACCACGCCCACAAGCGCGCGCTGTCGCTCGGCGCCAAGCCCGTGGAGACCTCCGCCGGGCCCAACGAGCTCCGTATTCCCGCCATCGAAGGCACTGGCGGGCTGCACATCTATCTCGTGGATCGCTACGGCGCGAAGGGCTCGATCTACGACGTGGACTTCGAGTGGATCGGCGAGCCCGGTCGCGAGCCTGCCGGGCACGGGCTCTGGTACATCGACCACCTCACGCACAACGTGCATCGCGGGCGGCTCGACGAGTGGGCGGGCTTCTACGAGCGCATCTTCAACTTCCGCCAGATCCGCTACTTCGACATCTCGGGCCGGCTGACGGGCCTGCACTCGCGCGCGATGACCAGCCCCGACGGCAAGATTCGCATTCCCATCAACGAGGATGCCGGCGAACACGGGCAGATCGTGGAGTACCTGAAGCAGTATCGCGGCGAGGGCATCCAGCACATCGCGCTCGGCGCGCAGGACCTGTACGCGTCGATCGAGGCGCTGATCGCGGCTGGCGTCGACTTCATGCCCGCACCCAACGACGTGTACTACGCTCGTGTCGATCAGCGCCTGCCGGGACACGAGGAAGATCTCGCGAGGCTGCGGCGCGATGGCATCCTCATCGACGGCGAGGGCGTCGTCGAAGGCGGCTACACGAAGGTCCTGCTGCAGCGGTTCGGCAAGACGGCGATCGGTCCGATCTTCTTCGAGTTCATCCAGCGCAAGGGCGACGACGGATTCGGCGAAGGCAACTTCAAGGCCTTGTTCGAGTCGATCGAGGAAGATCAGATTCAGCGGGGCGTGTTGAAAGGGTGAGGTGGCGATGGCGTGGAAGCCGGTAGCGAGTTGCGCCGCGCTCGAGCAGGGCGACGTGAGGGCCGTCGACTGCAGCGGGGCGCACCTGGCGCTGTACCGACTCGAGGACGGCATCTTCGCGACGAGCGCCGCGTGCCCGCATATGGGCGGATCGCTCGCGGCTGGCACGATCGTCAACGGCTACATCGAGTGCCCGGTGCACTACGCGCTGTTCGACATCCGCACCGGTGACGCCGACGGTGCCATCACGTCGCAGCCGCTGCGGACGTTTCCCACGAGAGTCGAAGACGATGAGATCTACGTCGATCTTCCGGTGGCAGAGGAGCGCATGCCGTGAACGCCGAGCATCCGACCACGAGCGACGCGCAGGCCCGCGCCGGACAGAGTGACGATCGCGCCCGGGTACATGTCAGGCTTCGGCAACGGCTTCGAAACCGAAGCGCTGCCCGGCGCGCTGCCGATTGGCCGCAACTCCCCGCAGAAGTGTTCCGTACGGGCTCTATGCCGAGCAGTTGAGCGGATCGCCGTTCACCGCGCCGCGCGCGACCAACGAGCGCACGTGGCTCTATCGCATCCGCCCGACTGTGGCGCACATCGGCCCGTTCGAGCAGGTCGACATCGGCTTGTGGCGGACGGCGCCGTGCAACGAAGTGGACGTGCCGATCGCGCCGATGCGGTGGAGTCCCCTCGCGATGCCGACGGCGCCCACGTCGTTCGTCGAAGGCCTCCGGACCATCACGACTGCGGGCGACGCGGGCGCGCAGGCCGGCATGGGCGCACACGTGTATCTCGTCACGCGCTCGATGGAGCACGAGTACTTCTACGACGCGGACGGCGAATTGCTGTTCGTGCCGCAGAGCGGCGGCCTGCGGATCTGCACGGAGTTCGGCCTGATCGAGATCGAGCCCGGCGAGATCGCGGTGATTCCGCGCGGCGTCAAGATCCGCGTCGAGCTCCGCGACGGCCCCGCCCGCGGGTATCTCTGCGAGAACTACGGCGGCGCGTTCACGCTGCCGGATCGCGGCCCGATCGGCGCAAACTGCCTGGCTAACCCGCGCGACTTCCTCACGCCAGTCGCGGCGTTCGAAGACACCGACGACGAGTCGCGGCTGTTCGTGAAGTGGGGCGGCGTGATATGGGCGACGGTGCTCGATCACTCGCCGCTCGACGTCGTCGCGTGGCACGGCAATTACGCGCCATACAAGTACGATCTGCGGCGGTATTCTCCCGTCGGGCCCGTGCTGTTCGATCACGCCGACCCGTCGATCTTCACGGTGTTGACGTCGCCGTCCGACACGCCGGGCACGGCCAACGTCGATCTCGTGATCTTCCCGGACCGCTGGGCCGTCGCCGAGAACACGTTCCGGCCACCCTGGTATCACATGAACGTGATGAGCGAGTTCATGGGGCTGGTCTACGGCCAGTACGAAGCCAAGCCGCACGGGTTCGTGCCGGGCGGCATCTCGCTGCACAACACGATGCTGCCGCACGGGCCCGACGTGGACGCGTTCGAGAAGGCCAGCAGCGTGGAGCTGAAGCCGCACCGGCTCGAAGCGACGATGGCCTTCATGTTCGAAACACGATTCATGCAGCGCGTGACGGCGTACGCGGCGCAGGCCGAGGAGCGGCAGCAGGAGTACCAGGTCTACGGGCGGCGACTCCAGAAGCACTTCACGCCGGACCGGCCGTAGCGATGCAGGCGCGCAACGTCGCTCTCGACGACACACACGATCCCGCACGGCGAAGCTGGGTTGCCTCGGCCAACGGGCACCCGGACTTCCCCGTGCAGAACCTGCCGTTCGGCGTATTCTCGCCGCCCGGCGCGCCGGCGCGACGCGCGGGCGTGGCCATCGGCGATGCCATCCTCGATCTGCAGGAGGCTTCTCGCGCGGGCCTGTTCACCGGCGGGGCGGCGCATGCCGCCGCGCTGGCGACCGACGGCCCGCTCAATGCGTTCATGGCCGCCGGCACCGAGGCACGACATGCGCTTCGCGGCAGGCTGGCGGAGTTGCTGACCGATGGGGCAGCCGAGCAGTCCACGCTGCAGGCGATGCTGCACCCGGCGACGCAGTGTACGCTGCACCTTCCGGCGGCCATCGGCGACTACACCGATTTCTACGCGGGCATCCACCATGCGGTGAACGTCGGGCGGCAGTTCAGGCCGGACCAGCCGTTACTTCCCAATTACAAATACGTTCCGATCGGCTACCACGGCCGCGCGTCGTCGGTCTGCACTTCCGGCACCCGCGTGCGTCGCCCCGTCGGTCAGCGCCGGGATTCGGCCGACGCGCAGGCGCCGGTCTTCGGCCCCACACGTCGGCTCGACTATGAAGTCGAACTCGCGATCTGGATTGCGGGCGGGAACGCGCGGGGCTCGCCCATTCCCATCGAGGAAGCCTTCGACCACGTGGCGGGGTTCGGCCTGCTGAACGACTGGTCGGCGCGTGACGTGCAGGCGTGGGAGTACCAGCCGTTGGGTCCGTTCCTGGCCAAGAGCTTCGCCACGAGCGTCAGCCCCTGGGTCGTGACACCCGAAGCGCTCGCGCCGTTTCGCGTGCCTCAGCAGATCAGGCTTGCCGACGACCCAGCGCCGTTGCCGTACCTCTCGAGCGACGCCGACCAGCAGACGGGCGCGCTGGCGATCACGATCGAGACGCTGCTGGCGACGCCGTGTCTGCAGGCGCAGGGACTGCCTGCGCAGTCGGTGTCGGTGACCAGCGCGCGTCATCTTTACTGGACCGTCGCGCAGCTCATCGCGCATCACACGAGCAACGGCTGCAATCTGCGCCCGGGTGATCTGCTGGGTTCGGGGACCATCTCGTCGCCCACTCCGGACGGGTACGGCAGCCTCCTCGAGATCACAGAAGGAGGCCGAAGGGCAATCGCGCTCGCATCCGGCGGTACGCGCACGTTCCTCGAGGACGGGGACGAGGTGATCATCCGCGCGCGCGCCGAACGCGATGGCTTCGTCTCCATCGGCCTCGGCGATGTCCGGGGCATCGTCATGCCGTCCGATCGATAGGGCGCGTCGGTAAGGTGCGTCGGTTCGCCGCGCCCAATGTGTCAGCTGACTGCCGACTGACGCTCAAGAGAGCGGCTGATATGGTGGAGTTGAAGACAGCGGGGGCACGCCCGGCCCATAGGCTCGTCCGTACGTGTGACCGCCTGAGTCCGGAGCCAAAGGTCAGATTCGAATCCTCAGCCTCACGGCTCCGGTCCTACGGACCTCGCCGTTGAGATCGAATCCCGATTGGGCGCACCACTGACACATTCACCGAGGCGGCGAACTTCGCTTCGCTCGCCCGGTTCACTACACGGCTGCGTTGAGTTTCTGCCTTGGCCCTTGCCGTCGTGGCCATCGAGTGTTCCGTGCTCCCCTCGGGCCGTCACTCGTGCTCCACGCCGCAGGGATGGCGGCGCAGGAGACCGACACCGACGGCAACACGATGCCGGACACCTTTCGCCCGCCCAGTTCACTCCAAGGCGTCGAGGTGGTTTGCGCGCCGAGAGTCTTCAGCCTCACGGCTCCGATCCTGCGGACCTCGCCCTTGAGGTCGACGTGAACGGCGAGGTGCGACGCGCCGGAGCCGTCACGCGGTAGACGCGAGGCGCGGGCTGTAAATCCCGATTCGCGCGCAGCGCCGCCGGACGGCGGGCCTCGCTGCGCCCGGTGCGCACCATCGTCATGTCCTTGCCAGTCGAGCGGGCGCCTGGGCGACTCAAGCGTCTGCCACTTTGTGCCGATCTGTTCCCGGGGGTGGCAACGCGCCGCCGCTGCGGACGCCCTGGCCCTGGATCCCCGCCGGCTCATTCGACGTCGTTCCGTTGACCGCAAGAGAGAATCATGCGAAACAGCTCCTCCCACGAAACCGCGACGGGCGTTCCGGTCGATCGCACCGCCAGGTTCCGGCGATGGTTCCTGCCGTTGGCCATTGCCGTCGTGGCCATCACGTGCTCCGTGCTCCCCTCGGGGTCGTCGCTGCTCCTCCACGCCGCGGGAATGGCCGCGCAGGAGACCGACACCGACGGCGACACGATGCCGGACGCGTGGGAAGACTTCTTCGGCCTCGATCCTGACGACGCGGCCGACGCCACCGGCGATCCCGACAACGACGGCCGGACGAACGCGCAGGAGTTCGCCGCCCGGCGGCATCCGCTGGGCCTTCACGTGCGCTACTTCGCGGAAGGCTCGACGGGCTACTTCGACACGTCGGTCGCGGTGCTCAATCTCAGCGCCACCGACACCGCGCACGTCGCGCTGGCGCTCCTGACCGAATCCGGCAGCGTCATCTCGCATCGGTTCACGCTGGGCCCGCGACAGCGGCAATCGGTGCCGCTCAATACGGTGCTCGCGTCCGGCGCCGTGGCCATCATCGTGGAATCGGACGTCCCGGTCGCCGCCGATCGCTTCATGACCTGGGGCACGAGCGGCATCGGGGCGTCGCTCGACAGCGGCGCCTCGGCGCCCGCGACCACGTGGTACATCGCGGAAGGCGCGACGGGCCCGTTCTTCCTCTATTACCTGCTGCAGAATCCCGCGACGACGCCGGCCACCGTCACGGTGCGCTACCTGGTCGAAGGCGGAACACCGGTCTCCCGGACGCGCACGCTCCCGCCGCAGAGCCGCACCACGATCTTCGTCAACGAGGACGATCCGGCGCTCGCCCGCGCGTCGCTGGGCGCGATCGTCACGTCGGACGTGCCGATCTTCGTCGAACGCGCGATGTACCTCGACGGCGGCGGCACCCTCGGCGGCGGCGCGGCGTCGGCGGCATCGCCGCAGCTCTCGACGCAGTGGTACTTCGGTGAAGGCGCGACCGGCCCGTTCTTCCAGGCCTTCCTCGCCATGCTGAATCCCGGGACGACGGCCGCGACGGCGACGGTGACGTATCACCTGGCCGACGGCTCGACCGCCTCGAAGGCCTATACCGTGCCCGCCGAGGGACGGCGGACGGTATGGTTCAACGGCGAGGCGGAGTCGGATCCGGCGCTCGCGGCGCTGGCCAACGGTCCGGTGTGGTTCACCGTGAGCTCCACGCAGCCGATCCTCGGCGAGCGCGCGATGTGGTGGTCCACGTGGCCGTGGTACGAAGGCCACGCCGCGCCCGGCAGCACCACGACTGGTCTGTCGTGGGCCGTGCCGGAAGGCCGCACTGGTGGGCCCGCGCTCGAGCAGACTTACCTGCTCATCGGCAACACGACGTCGACCGCGGGACAGATCCGTGTGACGCTCATCCCCGACACCGGCGCCGCGTCCACGCGCGACCTGCCGATTCCGGCCGGTCAGCGGCTCACGCTGAACGTCGGGACGCTCTTCGGGCTGACGGACGCGCGCTTCAGCGTGATCGTCGACAGCCTGGGCGCGCCCGGCGTGCCGCTCGCCGTCGATTACGCTCGCTATCGATCAGTGAACGGCATCCCCTTCTCCGGCGGCGGCGCAGCCCCCGCCGTCCTGGTGGACGCGGCGCCAACTGTCTCGAGCACGACCCCCGCCGCGAACGCGACGGGCGTAGCGGTTGATGCCAACCTGACCGTGACGTTCAGCGAACCGGTCACCGTGGGCGCGGGCGCGTTCGTGCTCGAGTGCCCCGCGAGCACGCCGATCGCGCTGACGAACCTGACCGCGAGCCCGGCGACGACGTTCACCCTCGCCCATGGCGCCGACCTGCCCGTCACCACCGCGTGCACGCTGCGTGTCGTCGCCAGCCAGGTGACGGATGTGGACACGCTGGATCCGCCCCACGCCATGACGGCCGACGTCGTCGTGCCGTTCACCACCGCCACGTGCGCGACGATCACCGTGAGCCTCGCGACGTTGCCAGGCGGCACGGACGGCGTCGCGTACGCCCCGGTCACGCTCACGCAGACGGGCGGCACCGCGCCCATCACGTGGAGCCTCACGGCCGGCGCGCTGCCAGGCGGGTTGTCGCTCTCGACGGCCGGCGTGCTCGCGGGAACCCCGACGGCGTCGGGTCCGTTCACGTTCACCGTGGCGGCGACCGATGCGAACGGCTGCACGGGCTCGGCGCCGCGGACGCTGTCGATCCTGTCGGCACCGAACCAGGCGCCGTCGTTCACGGCCGGCGCGAATCAGACCGCCCTCGAGGACGGAGGCCCGCAGGCGGTAGCCGGCTGGGCGACCGCGATCAGCCCGGGTCCGGCGGCGGAGAGCGGCCAGGTCGTGACGTTCAACGTCACCGGCAACACCAACCCGAGCGCTCTTCAGCATCGCACCGGCGATCTCCCCCGACCGGCACGCTGACCTACACGTCGGCGCCCAACGCCGTCGGGCGTGCGACGATCACGGTCGTGCGCTGCAGGACAACGGCGGCACGGCCGACGGCGGCGTGGACACGTCCGCGCCGCAGACCTTCACGATCACGGTCACGCGCGGTCAACGACGCGCCGAGCTTCACCGGTGGCGCGAACCAGACCGTCGCGGAGGACGCGGGCGCGCAGAGCGTCGCCGGCTGGGCGACGGCGATCAGCCGCGGGCCGGCCGACGAAGCCGGCGCAGACGCTGACGTTCGTCGTCACCGGCAACACGAACCCGGCGCTGTTCAGCGCCGGCGCCGGCGGTCTCGTCGGCCGGCACGCTGACCTACACGCCGCGCGGCCAACGCCGTCGGGCACGGCGACGATCACGTGGTGCGCCAGGACAACGGCGGTACGGCCAACGGTGGCGTGGACACGTCGGCGCCGCAGACGTTCACGATCACCGTCACGCCGGTCAACGAGGCACCCACCCTCACCAACGCGACGATCGCGTACAGCACGGTCGGCAACACGCAGCTGCACGTGCAGGGCGCGACGCTCCCCGGCCTGGCCGCCGTCAGCGACGCCAACGGCGTGCTGGTGAAGTCCGGCCCGATCGACATCGACGGCCCGGTCGCGCCCGCGGCGGTGCCGCTGACCAACTTCGACACCGGCGAAGGCACGATCACGCTCGCCGCCAACGGGTCGTTCACGTATGTGCCCGACGCCGGCTTCAGCGGCATCGACACGTTCACCGTCCAGGTGACCGACTCCATCACGCCCGTCGCCGTCACGGTGAACATCACCGTGGGCGAGGTGGTCTGGTACGTGAACAACGAGACCGGCCCGAACAATCCGCCGGGCAGCGACGGGCGTTCGACCGACGCCTTCGAGACGCTGGCGGAGGCGCAAGCGGCGTCCGGGCCCAACTCGACGATCTTCGTCTTCAACGGCCTCACGGCGACGACGCCGCTCACCGACAGCATCGCGCTGAAGAACGGGCAGAAGCTGATTGGCGAAGGCGTCGGGCTGACGGTGGCGGGCTTCCCGACACTCGTGCCGGCCGGTACGCAGCCGCGCATCGTCGCGTCCGGCGATGCCGTCACCGTGGTCGCCAACACCCTCAACGGCGATCGCACCGGCGTCGAGATCCGGGGCCTGAACCTCACCAGCACGACCGGCAACGCCGTCGACGGCGAGCTCGGCGGACACGCAGAACCTGGGCGTGCGCATCAGCGAGAACACCGTCACGAGTGCTGCGCTGGAGGGCATCTTCATCGTCCCCGCGGCAGTGTCGCCGGGGACCACCACGCTGGCCGTCCACGACAACACGATCTCGAACACGGGCGCGGCCATTCGCGTGGAGGGCGGCAGCGACGTCATCAACGCCAGCGCGACGTTCAACGTCTCGAACAACATCATGCGCAACTCGCTCGGGACGGCCCTCGCGGTCAGGAAGCTGGGCGGCAGCGGAAGCTGGAGCGGCACCATCGCCAACAACACCGTCGGCGTGACGGGTGTTTCGGGCTCCGGCTCGGCGAACGGATCGGGCATCTTCGTGCTCGCCGGCGGAACCGGGACCTATACGGCGTCGATTACGGGCAACCAGGTTCGGCAGTACGGCGACCACGGGATCTTCGCGCAGGCGGATGGCGCTGGAGTCGTCGGCAACGCCGCCATGAATCTGACGGTCACGGGCAATACCGTCACCGAGCCGGCGGCTGGCGGAGGGCCCGCGACCAACGGATTCCACCTGTTTGGCGGCACGACACCCGGAGACACCTCCCAGGTCTGTGTGGAACTGAGCGGCAATACTCTGGCCGGCAGCGGCGAGTCTGGAACGGATTTCCGTCTGCGGCAGCGTCAGTCCGCCACAGTACGGCTTCCCGGATATGCAGGGAGCGCGACGGACGCAGGCTGCCGTCGTCGCGTTCATTCAGGGGCAGAACCCAGGCGCTGAGACGGGTGCGGCGAACGCGAACGTGCCGCCCGGAGGAGGGTTTGTCGGCGGTGCCGCTTGCGCGACACCGTGATGCACGGGAAGCGAAACCTGGTAGCCCGGTCGTGCCGGGCTGCCACCGGGCGCGACGAACAGATCAAGGCTTGGCCGCGATCAGGTACAACCGCTCCGCGGTGGCCAGATACAGCGCATCGCCGAGCAGCGCCGGACGCGAATAGATCGGCGCATCCATCTCGATCCGCGCCAGCACTTCCTTTCGCCGCCCGGCACGAAGAACGGTCATGCTGCCTTCTTCGGTCCCGACGTACAGCCGGTCGCCCGCCAGCAGGAGGCTGCCCCAGATGGCCTCGTTCGTCTCGTGCTTCCAGACGTGGGCGCCAGTTGCCACGTCCAGACAATGAACGGTCCCGCCCAGGTCCCCGACGTACAGCAGACCGTCCTTCACGATGGGTGTGCCCACCACGCGGCCGACCTCGCGAGACGTCCAGAGGAGCCTGCTCCCGGTGACGTCTCCCTGGCCGTTGGGACTGATCGCATGAAGCAACGACGGTCCGTTGCCGTGCCCTGGACTCTGCCCCATGGCAACGAAGACGCGGCCGTCGGCGAAGACCGGTGACGCAATGATGGAGCTGCGCGAAAGGACGCCGGGGCGCGGCAGCCAGCGGGCGTCCTTCGGGTTGCCGTCGAATCGCCAGACTTCGTGACCCGACGCTGCGTCGTAGGCGCGCAGCCAGCCATCTCCCCCGCCGAAGAGCACCAGCATCCGCCCGTTGACGTCCGCCGCCACAGGGCTGGACCACTGGCCATGCAGCACCTGCCCGCCCGGGCCGATGGCGCGCCAGACCACGTGACCCGAGTGCTTGTCGACCGCGATCAGGCTTGGGGCGCGCGGCGACGGGACGCGCGTATGGCCTTCATTCTGGCCGTTGGAGGTGCTGACCACCAGCAGGTCGCCCACGGGCAACACTTCGCTGTTGGAGGCTTCATGCGCGAAGACACCCAGGCGGGAGCACATGTCGAGCTCCCAGGCGATGTCGGCCGCAGCGTTGTCCTGGAAGACCTCCTCCCGATACGGACCGCTGTTCTCGCCATCGCGGAAACCCTGCGTGTCGAGGGCACGGAGTTGGCACTCAGCGGTGACGTAGTACAGTCGGTTCCCTTCCACATACGGCGCACTTGTCGTCGATGGCAGCAGGAACTCCCGCAGGCCGCGCTCCACTCTCGGGGCCACGTCCTGCCAGAGGAACGCGCCATCCGTCGCCCGAAAGGCCATGAGCACGCCGCTCTCGTCCTGAAAGGCGGGGTTCATGTGCCTGCCGTTGTCGGTACCGACATAGACCGTATCGCCGGCAACCACGGGACGGCCAAACGTGTCGTTTCCCAACTCGACGCTCCAGACGATGTTCCGCCCGGTGGTCGTATCCCAGTCAACCGGAGGATTGCCCGTTGGAGCCACGGTGGTCTGGGGTTGTGGCGCGACGGAAGGCGCGGGCACAGGTGGCGAGGCGACAGGCTCTCCTGACTCGACGCCAGCGATGCGATTCAACGCCCACTCGGCTTCGTCACGCAATGTGGGATCGTTTGCAGCCTTTCTCAACGCCTCCCGGGCCGCCTGTGCCTTTGGCCCGATGCTTCCCAGCGCTCCGGCCGCGAAGATGCGCACATAGAGGAATTCATCCGTCAGCGCTTCGATCAACTGCGGCACAGCGGACTGCGCGGCGGGGCCGATGCTTGCGAGGGCCTCACACGCCGCCCATCGGACGCCGGGAATCGGATCGCCCACGGCTCTGGCGAGGTCCTCGGTCGCCGCGCCCGCCTTCGGACCGATGGACGCCAGGGACTCCGCCGCGTAGATGCGGACGTAGGGTTCTCGTGCGAGAGAGCCTTGACGAGAGCGCCTACCGAAGGACTGGCCTTCGGGCCCAACGCGCCCAGGGCACGTGCGGCATCGCCCGCAACGTCCGAATCCTCGTCTCTCAGTGCCCGTCTCAACGCCGGTTGAATCGATTCGGTATGGGGCGTCAGGTCAATCAGGACATCAACGGCGTTGCGCCGGATGGAGACCCGCTCATCACGAAGCAGGTCCACCAGCAGCGGCATGGCCGGCGGACCGATCCGCCGGATGATTTCAAACGTCCTCAGTTGCAGGTCTTCATTGTCGAGAAGTCGTCTCAGCAAAGGCAGCGAACGCCCCGCCCCCTGGACCAGGGCGGCTTCGGCGGTTGCCCGGACCTTCGGGTCGTTGGCCGTCAGGCGATTTGCCCAGTCGCCGGCGCGGAGCTCGCGGAAAGATCCGAACCCTTGGCTTGGCGCGGCTGAGGGAGTGAACCCGTGGTCTGAGCGAGTACTGGTATCGGCAGAATACAAAGCAGCGCGCAGATGAACAGGTGTCGCATGGTCGCGGCAAGACTGCGGAAGAGTAGCTCACCGGAGTCCGTCGACAATAAAGAGCTTGGAAACCCACCGCAAGTAATCGTGGCAGTACACCTTCGCGTCCGGCGTAATGAGGATGGTGGCCATGTCGTCGACACCAACCGGGTCGGCGGGAGACACGACCTTCCATAGCTGGCGCTGCCCTGTGACCATGTCGACTCGGTCAATCGCTGGCGGCCACGAGCTGCGTCGCCGCACGAACAGCAGCCGACCGTCCGGGCTCCACTGCAAGGGCCGGTCATCCGAAGTGAGCGCCGCCAGTTGCCGCGGCGTGCCCTCGTCCACGGGATAAAGCGTGTGCGTGCCCTGCGACCAGCCAAGGACGAATCTTCCATCCGGCGTTGCCAATGCGTCCGTTGCAACACCCTCTGGTGATATCGGACGGGGGACGCCGTCGCTGAGATCCTGGACGTAGATCCGCGGCTGCTGACCCGGTGCCACCCCGCCGAAGGCGATGCGCTTGCCGTCGGGCAGGAAGTTGGCTTCACGCAACGCGTCGAGATCGCCTGCGGACAGAGGCTTCGCCTCGCCGGGACCGGTGGGGAGGATCACCCAGCGCGGTGGCCTCGAGCTCCTGATCGCCACGAGGACGGACTTTCCATCCGACGAGAGGTCTTCAGGAAAGCCATCCCCGAGTCGTACGGCGTCGGAGCCGTCCGTTCTTCGCAGATATGCGACTTGCGCCGAGCCGCTCCCGGTGAGCACCTCAGCGAAGACCACAGTTCGACCGTCGGCCGACAGCGCCTCGGGCATCGTGAAGTCGAGCCACCCGAGCTCGCGCGGCTGCGTCTCCCCGGGCGCGAGGCACGAAAGGCCCTTCTGCCTGTGGTGGCGCACGATCAGGGCGCGGCCGTCGCCGAGCAGATCGTGAATGATGAGCGGCTCCAGCGGAGGAGCGTGCAGCAGCACTCGCTCGACCCCTGACATCGACACCGCACGCAATGCGGGCTCGGCATAACGACGGACGCCGCTGAACCAGATCTCGTCCCCGGCCGCCGACCACACCAGGCTACCGGCCTCGATCAATCCACTCGCCAGCGTCTGTTTTCTGCCGGATCGATCGAGGACGATGAGGCTCCCGCCCTCGAACAGCGCGAGGCGATCGCCGCTGGGTGCGATACGCAGATACGTGAGCGGAAGCCGCGGCGAGCTGTAAATCTTCGTTTCCGATCGGCCACTCCACGCTCCCGCCTCGAACCACCGCCAGTTCGGTGCCGCGGGCGACCCAGTCCGCGGTCGTGACGTCTTCGAGAATCTCTCGAGCACCGCCCCCGTTGAGCGGCACACGAGCGAGCGTCCCCGGCATGCCATAGAAGGTCTTCAAGGCTTCGTGCGTCCCACTGAGGAACGCGAGATCGTCGGAAGACGAGATCGCGAGCAGCTTGGCGTTGGACACACCCAAGGCACGTGATTCGACGCTGCCCGGACGCGTCATGAACAACGCGTAGGGCTGCCCGCCCCACGCCGCGCTGTAGACGACGGCGTTTCCATCGTTCGCGAATCTCGCGCCCGAGATCGTCCCGACGCGGAAGGTCACTGGAGTCCACCGCGGCACAGGCGCGCTCGTGTTGCCGACCACACCGCGCGCTGACACGCCCCACAGCGTCAGCGCTGTCACCGCGGCGCCCAGGCCGGCAGCGACGATGGCCTTTCGACGAGCGCGACTCGGACGCGGTGCGGGGCCTACGGCGACGTTCCCGCTCGTGTCGCCTTCGGCGATCCATCGGAGCTCCGCGGCAAGGTCGTGAGCGGATTGCCAGCGCTCATCTGGATTCTTGGCCAGGCACTTGCGGACGATTCGGTCGAGGATGACCGGCGCGAGCGGCGTCAGCGACGAAACCGGCGGTGGCTCGTGGGTGAGGATCGCGGCGGTCAGGCTGGCGTGACTGGCTTCCTGAAAGGGCCGCTGACCCGTCGCCATTTCGTAGACACACGACGCCGAGGGCGAAGATATCCGTGCGGGCATCCGTCTCGTGCCCCTCGACTTGCTCGGGGGCCATGTACGGGAGCGTGCCGACGACGGTGCTCGGCTGCGTAAGGGGGATGCTCCTCGTCGGCTCCTGAACGTCCGGCTCCGGTTCTCCCGTTCGAAGCTTGGCGAGACCGAAGTCGAGGAGCTTGACACCACCCCTGGTGAGCATGACGTTGCTCGGCTTCAGGTCCCGGTGAATCACGCCATGCCGGTGCGCGGCATCGAGCGCGTCAGCGATGTCGGCGGCCACAGCGCAGGCGCGAGTCGGCGGAAGCGGGCCATCCGCCAACCGTCTGGCAAGGGTTTCGCCATCGAGCAGCTCCATGACCAGAAAGGCGGCACCGTCGTGCTCGCCGATGTCGTAGAGCGCGCAGATGTGGGGATGACTGACGCGGGAGATCGCGCGAGCCTCACGCTTGAAACGCTCCAGCTGGTCAGGGCCGACGTGGGGGAACGACCTGATCGTCTTGATGGCGACGAGCCGATCGAGGCGCGTATCCCGCGCGCGGTAGACCTCTCCCATGCCCCCGCTATCGAGGAGCCCCAACACTTCGTAAGGTCCAACGTGCGCACCCGCCGTGATCGGCATGGCCAGGGCTGCCCGGAGGGCTGTTATCTTAGCGCTACTGTCGGAGCTTGCCGGCTGAGCCGGCCTTTCCGTCGAGCATCGATCACGCAGAGGCGCACCATGCGCGCGCGGTTTGGCCCTTTCGTTCTCGACTCCGCGAGCCGCCAGTTGCTTCGCGAGGGACGTGGCGTATCACTTTCACCCAAGGCATTCGATCTACTGGTGCTGCTCGTCGAGAGTCGGCCGCGAGCCCTCACCAAGAGTGAGCTCCATGAGCGGCTCTGGCCCGACACGTTTGTCGTCGATGCCAACCTGAGCAACCTCGTGGCCGAGCTGCGAAAGGCGCTCGAGGACGACGCGCGCGAGCCCCGGTTCGTGCGTACGGTGCATCGATACGGGTATGCGTTTGCTGCCGACGTCGCCGAAGCGCCGTCAGCGCCAGATGACACGCTCGCGTCCTGCAGCCTGAAGTGGCAAGGTGGGCGCGTCACGCTGACGCCGGGCGAGCATCTGATCGGGCGGGATCCCGACACGGCGGCGCGCATCAAGGATCCCTCGGTCTCGCGCCAGCACGCGCGGCTGCGCATCGTCGGCAGTGATGCCACCTTGCAGGATCTCGGCAGCAAGAACGGAACGCTCCTCAATGGGCAGGCGATCACATCGGTCGTTCGAGTCGCTGACGGCGACGAGATCGTGTTCGGCTCGGTTCGAGTGATCGTCCGGATCTTTCGCCGTGAGCCGTCGACCCAGACGGCGACCCGCGGACGTTCGTGAGCCACAGCGTCGCCCGCGCGCACCTCCAGAAAGTGCGCAGCCCTTGCAGATTCCCTGCGACAGCCTTGTGACTTCCTCGAACGCCGAGGCGATTCTCTAGACACGGGCGATGTCGCACGGCCGTCGGAGGCGGTTCAGTTCCCCTCCGATCGCAACGTCTGCCGCCGACAGTCGTCTGGGAGAACAGCCATGTCCCACCACGGCAATCGTCTTCTGCTTGCAACGGTCATCGTGTGTCTGACGTCGGGACACCCATCAAGCGCTCGCCCAGGGCACTCGCCGCCGGATTCGCGACGCGCTTCCTGTCCGATGGATCGATCGACACGTCCTTCCAGGATGGAATATTCGAATTCGACCTGGCGATGGCGGCCGCCGTGGACGGAGAGAACCGCGTCGTCATTGCCGGCACGCACAGACGGCAAATTCGTCGTCACTCGTCTGCTGGCTTCCGGCAGCAGTCGACCTGGACTTCGGGAACAACGGGGTGGCCGAAAAGGGGTTCGCGGCAGAGGCCGAAGCTCGCGCCGTCGCCATTGGGCCTTCTGGGACGAATCTTCGTGGCAGGCAGCGCGTCGCAGCAGTTCGCCCTGGCGTGTTTCAGTGACTACGGCGGCGATTGCGGTGGTTTGGCAGCGATTCGAAGGTGGCCACAGCCTTTGGAAATCCGGCAGAAGCGTTGGCCATCGCCGTCGCCAGTGATGGGCGCATCGTGGTCGGAGGCAGGGTCTCCTACTGGAGCAGCGCGCAAGGCACGACGCAGGAAATGTTCGCCCTCGCCCGCTACGACAGCTTGGGCGTGCTCGATACCAGCTTCGGAGCGGGGGGCAAGCGGACGTATAACGCCGGGGCCGCCACCTGGCCGGCCACGAATCACGAGTCAATCAGTGGCCTGGCCATCGATGCAAGCGGTCGCATCGCCGCCGCGGGCACGTTTTCGGCTCAGAACGTCAGCCCGCGGTTCGCCCTCCTGAGATTCCGCGCCGATGGCTCGCTGGACACGACGTTTGGCCCCGCCTCCAACGGAATGGTCACGGCGTTCGCCGGCTGCAACGGATGACTGTGTTCCGAAGAGGCCTCCGCGAACTTCGGTCGCGCTGCAGTCGGACGGCAAGATCGTGGTCGCCGGCGGCGTCAGGCTGACCGGCTCCGGCAGTTGGGACTACGACGTCGCGCTGGCCCGTTTTCTGCCGGATGGCTTGCTTGACTCGCGGATTCGGCCACAACGGGTACGTTCGGACACAGCTTGGGAGCAACGATGCAAGCTATGGCGGTGAAGGTCGCCGGCGGAAGCCTGTACGTCGCGGGCCACAGCGTCGGACAGGCAATGGTGGCGCGCTATTCGGTCTCGAACGGATCGCTCGTCAGCGACTTCGACGGTGGCGTGGTCACGACGACGACACCGTGCACGGGCCCGGCGTTTGCCCTTGTCGTCCAGAGCTTTCCATGTCGAGGCACCTTCTGCGCTCCAATCCGCAAGCCCGTCATCGCCGGGACGTGTCTGGTGAGCGTGATGTCCACTGACGAACGCAACTCAGGGTCCTGACGTGTTCTACCGGCAGCTCGATTGACATCGAGCTGCCGGCATGCACGTCACGCAGCGGAGCCGAGATCGAGCATGGCGAGCAGGCCGTTCGCCTTGTTCAGCAGCTCCCGGCGATGCGCCAGGCCGTTCTCGCCGCCGTTGATCTTCCTGGTCAGCCCCACGACGTCGTCCTTGTCGGCGAGCTTGTTCAGGCCGTTCCTGTCCCAGAAGAACACGGCCGAATGGACCGCGTACTCGCTCGAGACCAGGTCCGGGTCGTCCAGCACCCGCTGGTCGCCCACCCATTCCGCGAACGCCCGGTAGTTCTGACGCCCGGTGAGCTGGATGAGGCCGCGGCCGCGGTACTTCCAGCCGTCGCCGCTCGACTCGGCGCGGTTTCCCATCCGGTTGGCGTAGACCCGGTTGGCAATGCGCTCGGGCTGACGTGCGTAGGCGGCGGCGTCTTCCTGGGTCGGGAAGTACTTGCCGAACACCTTGCGCAGCGCGTCGGCCGAATAGTTCAGGTTCTCCATGTCGAAGCGCATGCAGCCGGACTCGTGCAGCACCTGCGCGAAGAAGTGCGCGAGGCGCAGCTTCGAGTCGGCGATCCCGAACTTCGGGAGCGCCTCTTCGAGGTGGCGGATGTATTGCTCGGCGTCCTGGGTCGAGACGCCCATCTCCGTCAGCATCTCCACGTGTGTCTTCATCTGCCCTCCGCGAGCGACGTGGCACAGCACAGGGAATACGTCGCGCTCCAGTAACGTCGCGCAGCGCCAATCTGAACAGATGGCAAGAATGCAGGGCCGTGCGGCGCTCCGCCGGTGATCTACAGTCAGCAACACAGCAACATCTTAAGTACTACGTCTCGTATAAGCTGGTCGAGGAACAACGCGAGGAGCAGGAACGGGTCCGGGCTCGTCTCGCCGCGCAGAAGAAGTGATCGAGACCATCACGCACGTGTAAAGCACATGGTCGAACCGGCGCAGATCTTCACGTTCTTCTTCGTCACGCTGGGGCCGCTGAAGCTGATCGGTCCATTCGCGTTCCGCACGCGCGCGGTCGACCTGGCGCGGTCGCGTCAGATCGCGCTGTGGGCCTTCGCGGTCGCCACGATCGGCGTGGTCGGCGGCGGACTCCTGGGCCGTGGCCTGCTGGCCAGCTGGCGCGTCTCCCTCCCCGCGCTCCAGTTGAGCGGAGGCATCGTCTTCTTCCTCGTGGCCCTGCGCCATCTCTTGGAGCAGTACGAGCCGCCGCGCGAGGCGGCCGAGCCCCCGCCGCTGCCGGCCGCGCCGCTCGCGGCCGCGGCCCGCCTCGTGTTCCCCATTCTGCTGACGCCATACGGCGTTGCGGCCGCGATCGCGCTGCTCGCAGCGAGCACGTCGGCCGAGCGGACGACGACGATCATCGGTCTGCTCGTGGGCGTGATGATCCTGAACCTGGTCGCGATGTGGTTCGCCCGCCAGCTCCTGGTCGGGCCGGTACTCGTGATCCTGCAGGTCCTCGGATCGGTGCTGGCCGTGATGCAGGTCGCCTTGTCCGTGCAATTCATCCTGACCGGACTGCGAGCGTTGGGAGTGCTCCCCGCTGCTCCAGCGGCGCCGTGACCAAGCTGATGCGGATCCCGGATTCGTAGTCCCTTGGTCCTCGCCTCCAGGCGGCGCTCTACGTCTCGCGCGGTCCGCAGAGTAGTGCGCCGATGCTCCTCGGGCTCCAGGCGCTTCGGCTTACATCACTGGCGCAAGACGACCAGGATGAACGCGCCGAGCCCCAGCACCGAGACGATCGACGCCACGAGCCCGGCCGTGGAACGTGAAAGCGGGCCGTACTGCGCCTCGAGCACGCGCAGGTCGCGCCGATGCTGAATGGTCGCGAGGACGAGCGCGGTGATGCCGAGCACGATGAGCACCAGGGCAAAGGTGCGCGGGTCGAGAATGCCGCGCGCGACGGTGGGCTCGCGCTCGTGCAGGTAGTCGAACCCTTTGTAGATCGTGAAGCCGAACGAGATGAGCGAGGTCGCCGTCCTCACCCACGCCATCAGCGTGCGCTCGTGAGCGAGTCGCGTGCGCTCGACGGCGAGTGCCGTGCGCGGATCTGCGGTCGCGGTCGTGTCCATGGGACTGGGCCTCGGGACGGATTCGAGTGGATGCCGGTCCCAGCGAGGTTAAGCAGAAGGGTGCCTGGCGCACAATGGCCCCATGTCCTCACCCATGGATTTGGCCATCGCCGAGGCGCTCGAAGGGCGCCGCGACCGGCGGCATCCCGATCGGCGCGGTGCTCGAATGCGACGGCCGCGTCTTCAAGGGCCACAACCGGCGCGTCCAGGACGGCAACCCCATCCTGCACGGCGAGATGAGCGCCCTTGCTGGCCGCAGGACGGCTGACGGCCGCCGCCTACCGCCGCAGCACGATGTACACGACGCTGTCACCGTGCGCGATGTGCTCCGGCGCCATCCTGCTCTACGGGATTCCGCGGGTCGTCATCGGCGAGAACGTGACGTTCATGGGCGAGGAGGCGCTCCTGCGCAGCCGCGGCGTCAGCCTCGAGGTGCTCCAGGATCCGCGGTGCATCGAGATGATGCGGGCTTTCATCGCTGAGCATCCGGAGCTGTGGAACGAGGACATCGGCGTGTAGGCGCAGTCCGGCGTTGACAGCGGCGGATGGCCGAGGCAGGCTGCTGCCGTGCACATCAGGATTGCGGTCGCCGCCGGTCTCGTCGCGCTGTCCACGTGGTCGCTCTCGGGACAGGCGGGCAAGAACCTCATCGGGTATTGCGTGGGCCTGAAAGGCCTCGAGGTCGCCAAGGCGGCGGGGTTCGACTACGTCGAGCTCGGCACCACGGAGTTGACGGCGCTCTCGGACGCCGACTTCGAGGCGGCGGTCGCGCAGGTGAAGGCGGTGGGCATCCCGACGCCCAACGCCAACCTGTTCCTGCCGGCCACGCTGAAAGTGACCGGCCCGGAGGCGGCCACGCCGGAGCAGCAGATGGCCTACGTGACCAAGGCCTTCACGCGGCTGGAGCGGCTGGGGGTCAAGATTCTCTGCTTCGGCAGCGGCGGGGCGCGCCGGGTGCCGGACGGGTTCCCGAAGGACGAGGCGTTCGCACAGCTCGTCGCCTTCGGCAAGCGCATCGCCCCGGAAGCGAAGGCGCACGGGATCACGGTGGTGATCGAGCCGCTGCGGCGCCAGGAAACCAACATCATCAACACGGCCGCCGAAGGTTTCGCCCTCGTGAAGGCCGTCGGCCATCCGAACTTCGAGCTGCTGGTGGACTTCTATCACCTGGCCAGCGAGCAGGAAGACCCGAAGATCATGGTCGAGGCGAAGGACCACCTGCGACACCTGCACATGGCCAACCCGCAGGGCCGGGTGTTCCCGCTGACGTGGGACGAGTTCGACTATGCGCCGTTCTTCGCCACGCTCCGCGCCATCGGCTACACCGGGCGCATGAGCATCGAGGCCTCGAGCCCGGACCTGCCGGCGCAGGCACCGCGGTCGATCGCGCTGCTGCGGAAGGCGTTCGCCGGCGAGCTGAGCGCTCCGGCCGCGGCGCGCTGACACCCGCCTCGTCGCGCCTTCCTGGCGGGCGCCGGCCTCAGGCGTTGCGGGCAGCCGCCGGGAAACGGCGTCAGCGCTCCGGCGTCGTCGATCAGCGAGATCGTGAGCCGCGAATCCGCGAGGAACCGCCGGCGATCGTCGTCCGAGAACTGGACGGTGACATGGAGGGCGTCGCCCGGGAAGAAGCGGCGGGGCGGGCCGACCGCGACCTCGTGGGCCTTGGCCGCCCGGGCCAGATCCTTGAACGCCAGGTTGGCCGTGACGGCGGCCCGGTCGATGGGCAGGTCGTGGCGCAGCGCGTTCTCGAACATCCAGTTGAGCGTGATCCAGTTGAGCCCGCGGTTGGCGTTGCCGCCGCCGACGTCGGAGTGGACGCCCCGGAACCAGACCTCGCGCAGCTTGCTGAACGTCTGGCCCACCTTCGACAGCCGGGTCAGCGGAAAGAACGCGCGGTCCTCGTCGATGGCCATCGCGTGGTAGCAGACGACGTCCGGGCAGTCGAGGTCGAAGCCGAGGTTGACGTGCTCGCCGGGCGCGCCGAACTGGGCGACGATGTCCCACACACCGACGAAGCGCACGTTCGCCTTGGGTAGCTTCGTGCAGACGTGGTTGGCGAAGTCGATGGCCAGCGCCGCGCCGCGGGAGAAGCCGACGATGTCGACGTCGAGGTCGCCGGCCGCCAGGTTGTGCGCCACGCGCCGGCGCGCGTCGTTCAGGCGCGAACGGGCGCCGATGCCGAAGGCTTCCGCGATCTTCTCACCCACGCCGGTGTTCGCCCGGATGCCGATCCCCTCGAGATACAGGCTGCCCCGCTCGGCCTGGGGGTCGGCGTTCTTGAGTGGATCCTGGTAGGCGTTGAAGAAGTGCAGGACGTTGCTGTCCCGCTCCGTGCCTTCGCGATCCTCGTTGCCGGTGCCGTCGAATGCGTACAGTGCCATGAGATTCGCAGTGCCTCCGACTTCTCATAACGTTCGCCGGCCGGCATCCGTACGGCGCAGGCACCGCCCCGCTGCTACGGCTTCGGCGGCCGCGGCGGGCTGATCATGATGTGCGCGGTGCCTTTGCCCGGGTACATCAGCCACGGCCCGCCGGGCACCGGCGTCAGCGACAGGCCGGTCGATTCCGGCGTGGCGAACGGGGTGTAGACCACCCACCGCGTGTAGGCGTCCGCGATCTTGCCGGTCGCCGCATCGAAGGCGGTGCCGGTGACCACGCACAGCGAGCGCGGCTCCTTCGCCATCTTCAGCGTCCCGGCCGCGATTTCCTTGTGCCGGACGTCCTCGCGGTCCGCCGTCTTCACGCCCTCGGCGGCCAGCGCCCGGCCGCGGGCCATGAACGGCTCGAGATCCTTGTGGTAGCAGGCGACGTTGACGCCGTTCTCCTTCGGGTTGTCGGCAAGGCAGATCTGGTCGTTGGTCCCCTCGCGGAGCGTGACCAGCGCGCCCTTCTCGTCGTAACCGAGCACGGCGGCTCCGGCGCGACGATCGGCGGGCGCGGCCAGGACGGCCGCGGCGATCTGCTCGGCGGCAGGCTGGAGCGGGGCTTCCTGGGTGGTGGCTACGGCGAGCAGCAGGCACAGAACGGGCACCATGGGCGGCATCCTCCTTGGACGGTGCGCCGAGTTTACCCGCAGATGTGCCGGGTCGTGATGCGACGGCCGGGCTCTCCGGCACCTCGGTCCTGGTAGCCGGCCGGGCTACAATCCCTTCTCGACCGTGTCCGTCGTACGACGGAGGCGGCCGGCTAAGGCGGAAGCATGGCGGACGAACCAGCGGGCCCGGGCAGGGCGGCGCCCGGAACGGCGACGGTGGCCGCGCGCGCGTCGAACGCCGAGGCGTTCCTGCAAGGGGGCGGTGACCTGGGCGCGCTCATCCGCGCCAAGGACTGGTCGCGCACCCCGCTCGGCCCGCCCGAGAACTGGCCGCAGAGCCTGAAGACGACCCTCGGCATCCTGCTCAACTCCCGCTACCCCATGTTCGTGTTCTGGGGGCCGGAGCTCATCAAGATCTACAACGACGCCTACCGGCCGATCACCGGCCACAAACACCCGTGGGCGCTGGGCCGGCCCGCCCGCGAGGTCTGGCCGGAGATCTGGAGCGACATCGAGCCGCTCGTGGCCCGCGCCCTCGCCGGGGACCCGACCTACTCCGACGACCTGATGCTGTTCATGGAGCGCAGCGGGTTCCGCGAGGAGGTCTACTTCACGTTCTCCTACAGCCCCGTGCCCGACGAATCGGGCGGCGTCGGCGGCATGTTCTGCGCCTGCACCGAGACGACGGCGCGCGTGCTCAGCGAACGGCGCCTGCGGACGCTGCGCGACCTCGCGGTCTCCCCCGCCGATGCGCGGACCGTGGACATCACCTGCGTCCGATCGACCGAGGTGCTGGCGGCGAGCACCGCCGACATCCCCTTCGCGGTGATTTACCTCCGGCAACCGGACGGCGGCGTACGGCTGGTCGCATCGACCGGGGTCGCCGCCGGCGATGCCGCGGCGCCCGTCGAGGGCGCCGGCATCGACGCGATCTGGCCGATCGCCCGGGTGGTGGAGACCGGCACCGCCGAGCTCGTCACGGGCCTGGCCGAGCGGATCGGCGTCGTCCCGGCCGGACCGTGGCCCGAGCCGCCGCCGGCGGCGATGGTGCTGCCGCTCGCCGATCGCGGCCTCGGCCGCAACGTCGGCGCGATCGTACTGGGCGTCAGCGCGCGGCGCCCGTTCGACGCCGAGTACCGCCGCTGGTTCGAGCTGCTCGCCTCCCAGATCAGCGGTCTGATCGGCAATGCGCGCGCCGCCGAGGACGATCGGCAGCGGGCAGAGGCGCTGGCGGACCTCGATCGCGCCAAGACCACGTTCTTCTCGAACGTGAGCCACGAGTTCCGCACGCCGCTGGCGCTCATGCTGGGGCCGCTCGAGCAGGCCCTGACCACCGACGGGCTGCCGGCCGAGTCCCGCCAGCACCTCGAGGTCGCGCGGCGGAACAGCCAGCGCCTGCTGAAGCTGGTCAACACCCTGCTCGATTTCTCGCGCATCGAGGCGGGGCGCTTGCAGGCGAACCAGGAGCCGGTGGATCTCGGCACGCTCACCGCTGACATCGCCAGCGTCTTCCGATCGACGATCGAGAGTGCCGGCCTGACGTTCACCGTCGACTGCCCGCCGCTCGACGAGCCGGTCGCGGTCGACCGCGAGATGTGGGAGAAGGTCGTCCTCAACCTGCTCTCGAACGCCTTCAAGTTCACGCTGGATGGCGCCATCGTGGTCACCGTCGGCCGCGACGGCGGCATGGCGGTCCTCACCGTGCGCGACACCGGTACCGGCATCGCCGCCGACGAGCTGCCGCACCTGTTCGAGCGGTTCCATCGTGTCCGCGGCGCCGGCGGGCGCAGCTTCGAAGGCAGCGGCATCGGCCTCGCGCTCGTGCGCGAGCTGGTCCGCCTCCATCGCGGCGATGTCCACGTCGAGAGCGCGCCGGGGCAGGGCTCGACGTTCCGCGTCACGATTCCCGTGCGGAGCGTGTCCAGCCCGCCGCACGCGGCCACGGCCGCGCCGGCGCTGCGGACACCGGACGCGGGGCCGGCGTCGCAGGCCGCGGCCATGGTGGCCGAGGCCTCACGCTGGCTGCCGGCATCAGCGGGCACCGAGGAGCCGGCCGGCGCGACGGCCGCGCGGCCGCGCATCGTCGTCGCCGACGACAACGCCGACATGCGCGACTACGTGGCCGGTCTGCTGGCCCCGGCCAATCGCGTCGAGGCGGTCGGCGACGGCATGGCCGCGCTCGACGCCCTCCGGCGCGAGCCGGCCGATCTGCTGCTCGCCGACGTGATGATGCCGCGGCTGGACGGCCTGGAGCTGCTGCGGACGATCCGCGCCGACGCGGCGCTGCGGCAGATCCCCGTGATCTTCGTCTCGGCGCGCGCCGGCGAGGAGGCGCGCGTCGCCGGGATCGAGGCCGGCGCCGACGACTATCTGCTGAAGCCGTTCGGGGCGCGCGAGCTGATCGCCCGGGTCGGCGCCGCGCTCGAGCTCGCCCGCGTACGCCGGACCAGCGAGGAGCGCCTGGCCCGCGCCAACCGCGAGCTGCGCGATCGGGTGACCGAGCTCGAGACCCTGCTCGCGGTGATCCCGGTCGGCATCGGCATCGCGCTCGACCCCGAGTGCCGCAACGTCCAGGTGAACCCGGCCTTCGCGACGACGCTGGGGCTCGCGACCGGGCAGAACGCCTCGATGACCGCGCCGGACAGCGAGCGCCCGACCGGCTTCCGCGTCCTCGACATGAACGGCCGCGAGCTGTCGGGCGACGAGCTGCCGCTGCAGGTGGCGGCGCGCGAGGGTCGAACCGTGAACGACCTCGAGCTCGACATCGTGCACGACGACGGCCGCATCGTCCGCCTGCTCGAATACACCGCGCCCCTCTTCGACGAGCACGGACGGTCCCGCGGTGCGGTGGGCGCCTTCGTCGACGTCACGGAGCGGCGCCGGGCCGAGGTCCGCGACTCGTTCCTGGTCGCGCTCGACGACGCGCTGCGCGCCCCGGACGATCCGGCCGCGATCATGAGCGCCGCCTTGCGGCTCCTCGCCACGCGGCTCGACGCCGACCGCGGCGCCTACGCCGACGTCGAGGCGGATGGCGATCGCTTCACCGTCCCGCACGAGCACACGTGCAGCGAGTCGGCCGGATCCCTCGTCGGCACCTGGTCGCTGTCGGCCTTCGGCGACCGGGCCGTGCGCGAGCTCCGGGCCGGCGGCACGCTGGTCGTGCACGACGTCGTCGGCGAGCTGGGCCCGACCACGGCGTTCACTGGCGTCGGGATCGGGTCGTCGGTCGTCGCGTCGACGCTCCGCGACGGCCGGCTCGTCGCGATGATCGCCGTGGACTGCGCAACGCCGCGGACGTGGCGGCCCGAAGAGATCGAGCTCGTCGAGATCACCGCGAACCGTTGCTGGGAGTCGATCGCGCGCGCCCGCGCGGCGCGGGTCATCGAAGCCAGCGAGCGCCGCTACCGGGTCGTCGCCGATGCCATGCCGCAGCTGGTGTGGACCGCCGACGCCGAGGGCGTCATCGACTACTACAGCGCACGCGCCCGCGCCTACTACGGCATCGAGGTCGGCAGCTGGCAGCCGATGGTCCATCCCGACGATCTGCTCCCCAGCGTCGCCGCATGGGAGCGCGCGCTCCGCGACCAGACGCCGTACGCCTTCGAGCACCGGTTGCGGATGGCGGACGGCCACTACCGCTGGCACCTGAGCCGGGCCGAACCCATTCCGCCGACGGGGGGCCCGGACGATCGCGTCCGCTGGATCGGCACCGCCACCGACGTTCACGAGCTGCGCGTCACGCAGGAGCGTCTGCGCGTCCAGGAAGAGCAGTTGCGCGACGTCGACCGGCGCAAGGACGAGTTCATCGCCATCCTGGCGCACGAGCTGCGCAACCCGCTGGCGCCGCTGCGGACAGGCCTGGACGTGCTGCGCCTCTCACACGACGCCGCCGGAGCCGTGGCGCGCGTCCGCCCGATGATGGAGCGCCAGGTCACCCAGATGGTGCGCCTCATCGACGATCTGCTCGACGTCTCGCGCATCACGTCGGGCAAGATCCAGCTCCAGCCGGAGCCGACGCTGGTCGCGCAGCTCGTTCGCGACGCCATGGAAGGACATCGCGCCGCGCTCGACGCCGGCCGGCTCTCGGCGCAGGTCGCGCTGCCGCCGGAACCGGTCTACGTCTACGCGGATCACGCGCGCTTCGTGCAGATCCTCTCGAACCTGCTGCACAACGCGATCAAGTTCACCGACCCGGGCGGCGCCATCACCATCACCGGCGGCGTGACCGGCACCGATCGGCAGGGCCACGAGCTGCGCCTCTCGATCAGCGACAGCGGGGCCGGCATCGCCGCCGACGCGCTGCCCCACATCTTCGAGCTGTTCGCCCAGGGGCATCAGCCGGCCGGGCTCGGCCGGGTCGGCCTGGGCATCGGGCTGGCGCTGGCGCGCCGGCTCGCCGAGCTGCACGGCGGGCGCCTGGAGGCGCACAGCGACGGGCCGGGGCGCGGCGCGACGTTCACGCTCACGGTGCCGACGATGCCGCTCGATCTCGGCGACACCCTGCCCGACCGCCGCGTCGAGACCAGCCTCGATCTGTCCGGGTGCCGTATCGTGGTGGTGGACGACAACCGGGATGCGGCCGACGCGCTGGCCCTGATCCTCGGCAGCTCGGGCGCCGACGTCCGCATCGCCTATGACGGCGACAGCGGCCTGCAGCTGATCCAGTCGTTCCAGCCCGATGCGGCGCTGCTCGACATCGGCATGCCGGGGACCGATGGCTACACGGTGTGCCGGCGCATCCGCGAGACCGATCCCGATCGGCGGATCATCCTCGTCGCGCTCACCGGGTTCGGCCAGGCACACGACCGGTCACGGGCGCTGACCGCCGGCTTCGACTCGCACCTGACCAAGCCGGCCGACGTCGCCGCCCTGCACGCCGCGCTGGCGCACGTCTGCCCGCAGCGCCGCCCTTGACCAATGGGCCGCGCGGTCAGCAGCTGCCCGGCGACGTACCCTGCGTTGCCGGGGGCGGGGGCGGCGCCGAACGACGGCGACGGTTGGTAGGGGCGGCGGCCGCAGTGGCCCCGCTGTCCAGGTCGTCGCCGCTGAGCACGGCGAAGCAGCTCGTGAAGGTCTCCTTCGCGCCGTCCTCACGCAGCAGGATCGCCTCGACACGATAGGCGCCGCCGGGCAGGTCCTTCCACGTGAACTGGTGCGTCGCGGCCCCGTCGACGCCGTCGATTTGCACGTCCGAGCTGGCGTAGTAGTCCGCGGCTTCCACGATGACGCGGAGCTCGCGATTGCGGGGATCGCGCGGCGTACGCACGGTGGTGCGGACGTCGCCGCCGGCGAACAGCACGGCCGGGCGCACCTTGATGGTCACCGCCGGTCCGTCGGCGGCCGCAGCCGGGGCGGCCAGCAGCAGCGCGACAACCGGGACGTGGAAGCGGAATCGGGCAAGTGTGGAACGGCGCATAGGCATCCTCGCGCCGCGTGCGTGCGGGGGCACTGCCGCGGGGTACCCGGCAATCATGCGCTCTCCGGGCTGGAAAGCAACGACAACTTTGGGCTACACGGCGGCGGCGCTGGCGCGCTGCGCCGTGCCCCTGCAGTTGTCGCAGCACTGGGCTGGCGGCTGCGCGCCTCACGCGCAGCCGCGGGCGGCCCCCCTGGCGTGCGGCAGCGTGTTCGGCGACGCTGGGCGCGTCGCCGGCGCCGCACGCGGGCCGCGCTGCTCCGCGTCGGTTACACGGCGGCGGCGCTGGCGCGCTGCGCCGTGCCCCTGCAGTTGTCGCAGCTGCCGCACTGCTCCCACTCCACCGACTCGCCGAGCGCTTCGAGCAGCGGCTTCCAGCGGCAGAGCGCCGTCTGCGCGTAGACGATCATCGCGTCGAGCTTGGCGCGATCGGACTCGGCGCGGCTCTCGTAGGCGCGGACGAGGGCAGCGGCCCGTTCCGGCGCCAGTGCGACGCGCCGCCGGAAGCCGGCGCGGCGCCGTTCGCCGACGATGCGCTGCTCCTTGAGCATCGTCAGCAGCACGCGCAGCTTGGAGGCCGCGACGCCCGGCAGCGACTCCTGCAGCGAGGCGAGCGCGGCTGGCGGATCGCCTGGTCCCGGCAGCACCGCCAGCAGCGCGTCGAGATCGGCCCCGGTCGGATAGCGGCCGGCCATGAAGAAGGCCTGCAGCCGTCGGTCGGCGCGCTGGAACAGCAGCACGCACGCGGCCGCCTCCCCGTCGCGGCCGGCGCGGCCGGCCTCCTGGTAATAGGCGTCGAGCGACGCCGGCAGGTCGTAGTGCACGACGTAGCGGATGTCGGCCTTGTCGATGCCCATCCCGAACGCGTTGGTGGCGACCATGATCGGGATCTCGCCGCACATGAACGCGTCCTGGCTGGCGTGGCGATCCCGCGCCCCCATGCGACCGTGATAGTGCGTCGCCTGCAGGCCCTCGGCCCGCAGCAGATCGGCGATCTCGTGGACGTGCTTGACGGTGGCGGCGTAGACGATGCCGGAGCCGCTCTGCCGGCGCAGCACGTCGACCAGGGCGCGCTGCTTGTCCACGTCGCCGCTGACGTGCCGGACGGCCAGCTCGAGGTTCTCGCGCCAGGCGCCGGTCGTGAGGAACGCCATGTCGGGCAGCGCCAGCTGCCGGACGATGTCCACGGCCACCGCGGGCGGCGCCGTCGCGGTCAGCGCCAGGACCGTCGGCGAGCCCAGCGACCGCACGACGTCGGCCAGCCCCAGGTAGTCCGGCCGGAAGTCGTGGCCCCAATGGCTCAGACAATGCGCCTCGTCGATGACGAAGAGATCGACGTTGGCCTGCATCAGCTTCTCGCGCAGCTCCGGGCGCGCCAGCTGCTCGGGCGTGGTGAAGAAGAACTCGGTGCCCTCGTCGCCGATCTGCGCGTGCGCCTCGCCGCGCCACGTCGGCGGGCACCGCGCTGTTGACCTGCGCCGACGCCACGCCGAGCGCGATCAGCTTGTCGTGCTGATCGCGCATCAGGGCGATCAGCGGCGACACGACGACGGTCATCCCCGGCAGGAGGAGCGCCGGCAGCTGATAGCAGAGCGACTTGCCGGCGCCGGTCGGCATCACCGCCAGGGTGTGCCGGCCGGACAGCACCGAATCGATCACGGCGCGCTGGCCGGGGCGGAGCTGCTCCAGGCCGAAGACCGATCGCAGCAGCTCCCGCATCCTGCGGGCGTGGCTGCGCGTCACCGGGCTGCCCTGATTGGGTCGCGATCGACCGTACGCGGCAGGTGCACGCCTCGACTGCTGCAAGGCGCGGTCCACCCCGCCGCCGGGGAGCCGCGGCCGTGAAGGACGACTCCGGAGTCCTGGCCCGACGACTCCGGAGTCGTGGCAGGAATTACGGCCGCGCCTGGCGCGGATTGCACTGATCGGGACCGGAGTCGCTGGCGGCCCACGTGCAGGCGTCGCCGTCCTTCTTCCAGCGGCCGGACGCGGGCCGGCACTGATCGGCGCCGGCGTCGTTGGCGTCCCAGCGGCACGTGTCGCCGTCCTTCTTGAACCGGCCCTTGGCGACCGGCGTGCACTGGTTGGGGCCGGTGTCGTTGGCGTCCCATTCGCAGTTGGCACCCTGCTTCTTGTAACGGCCCTTCTGCTGCGCGTCGCTCGCCGCCACTGCGACCGCGAGCAGCAGCGCCGGCACGACGACAATGCGAGGCACCGATTGACGTGTCATGCCTGTCTCCTGAGAAAGCCGGTCCGATCCGCTCGGACGCGCGTCGAATCATACGCCGCCGGCGGCTCCGGCCGGCCACGTCGACACACCGTCGCCACCGCGTCATCACCGCACCTTTGCATCGTCGTCGCCGGGCCGTGAATCGGCACCGCTACCTTGCGAGTGCGGGCTCATGCCGCGCTCCACGAGGACGCATCATGGCCTTCACGCGACTGGCCCACGAGCTGGCCACGCGCGCCCCGCGCACGCGAACGCTGGGACGCGCGCGTCGCGCGGCTGAACGCCGCGCTGGCCGCCGAGCAGCTGCCGTTGTGGCTCGCCAACTTACCTCCGGGCCGCCGGCCGGGCCTTGAGCTGGGTCGGCAGCGGGCGCCTGGTCTTCTGCCACGACTACACGGACGCCGACGTCGCCGAGGTCTCGACGCGGATCGTCGCAGCAGCGCGGGCGATGCACGACGACGGCTGGTGGTGGCACCAGCCGTCGCTGACCCATGCCGGCATCAAGCGGCAGGTGCTGTTCGAGATGCTGGCGGCCCGCCTGCTCGGCCCCGCCCAAGGCTAGACAGCGCGCTCCTCCGACGGGCGCTCCCACAGCTCACCGCGCAAAACCTGCGCCGGGGCGTGCCGATAGAGCTTCACGTCGTGGAAGGGATCGGTGAGGATCTTCGCCGCCCACACGGAGCCCGGTCTGGAGGTCGCGCAGGAAGAAGAGCTGCGCCACCGACCGCGCGCCACCAGCGGCCGGCACGAGCGCCCAGATCGTCAGCAGGATCGTCTTGCGCCGCAGGTTGTAGCCGACCTTGATGGCCTCCTTGTGCTCGTGGGTGGCCTCGTTGACTTCATCGTAGTCGTGCGGCTCGAACCAGAAGTGTCCCAGCTGGCGTGACGGCATGGCGACCAGCCAGGCCAGCATCACCGCGGCGAACGGATCGATCGCCAGCAGCACGTAGGCAGCGATGAAGCTGAGCGCGCTCACCAGGTGCAGGGCCTGGTTGATGCGGTTGTGATGGTAGTAGCGGTGGTCGTCCCAGCGCTGTTCGGCCAGGGCCTCGGAAAACGTCATGCGCGGCTCCTCCTGGTCGAGGAGCATGCGTCCACGACGCGACGACCGTCAGGCGGTACCGCAAATTCCGGGCGACGACGGCTGCCGGGGAGGGCAGCCGAGAGGAGCACGACCCCATGCCCGCGCCACGGTATCGTCCGCGGCAGAAACGGCCTGCCACGCGGGCAGGCCGTACGTCGAACAGTGTTGCAAGAGAGCGGCGGACACCGCTCTCACCCGGGTGAAGAAGGCTGCCCTCCCCGGGCGAGCCGGGCGCATCGTGCGATCCGCCCGACTCCCATTTAGCAAGGCCCGTGCCCGTCACCTCGCATGCGAGATCGCCAGCAAATGCAGCGATGCGCAGCGCGCGGTGCCGCGATTTCTCCGATCCGTTGGATTGCGGCGACGGCGCGATCCGGATTACCGGCGCACTTCCCGGCTTGGAGCGGGGCGCGCGTCGCGCATCAAGCCGGCGGCGCGCTCCGCCATTGTGCCGAAGCCGGCGCGATCCTCGTGCGGGTCCTCGCCGGTGAACGATCGCGCCCGCTCGATCAGCCGATCGACGTTGGCGGTGCCGGCGTGCGCCGACCCGCGTCAGCAGCAGGCCGAGCTCGGCGACGGCCGACGCGAAGCCGCGAGGGTCATCAACTCGCCGTCCCGCCGGGCGTCAGTCGAGGCCACGGTCCGCTGATACCGCAGCGGATGGCATAGTGGCCGTTGCCCTGGATCGCGGCCGCGCTATCATCTGCGGCACATGCCAGTGGCGGTGCTCTCGGCGGATACCGGCGGTGCCGCGACGGCGACCCCGCTCGCGCCGCCGCTGAAATGGGCCGGCGGCAAGCGCTGGCAGGTGCCGATCCTCGAGCCGCTGTGGCGGCCGCACGCGCATCGCCGGCTGGTCGAACCGTTCTGCGGCGGCCTCGCGGTGGCCCTTGGCCTGCGGCCGGAACGGGCGCTGCTGAACGACGTCAACCCGCACGTCATCGCCTTCTACCGCTGGCTGCAGCGCGGCCTGCGCATCGACCTGCCGCTCGAGAACGACGAGACGCTGTATTACGCGCACCGCGTCCGCTACAACGCGCTGCTGGCCGCCGGCGAGGGCGACGGCGCCGAAGCGGCCGGCCTCTTCTACTTCCTGAACCGCACCGGCTACAACGGCCTCTGCCGCTTCAACCGCGCCGGCGGCTTCAATGTGCCCTTCGGCTCGTACAAGCAGATCCGCTACACGCGCGACTTCGGCGCCTGGCGTGAGGTCCTGGCCGCGTGGGCGTTCACACACGGCGACATCGAGTCGATCGCGCTGGACGACAGCGACTTCGTCTACGCCGATCCACCGTATGACGTGCCGTTCACGCACTACGCGCGGGGCGGCTTCTCGTGGGACGACCAGGTGCGCGCCGCCACGCGCCTCGCGGCGCACGCCGGGCCAGTCGTGCTCGTGAACCAGGCGACGCCGCGAGTCGTCGATCTGTACGGCGGGCTCGGCTACGAGCTGCGCTTTCTCGACGCGCCGCGCCGGATCTCGTGCACGGGCGACCGCACGGCCGCTCGTGAGGTCCTGGCCACCCGCAATCTCTAGCAACCCCGCTCAGCGCCCGGTGGATCCAGCGGGCAGCGGCGCCGGGATGTCCTTGTCCACCGCCGCCTGGATCGCCGTCATGTCGATCAGCGTCGGGCCGAGTCGCGTGAACACGTTGCCGACGTTCTGAGCGCTCCACAGCCGTGCGTACTCGCGCCAGTGCTCGGCCGATGCCTGGAGCGCCGTCCGTGCCCGGGCGTGCGCCGCCGCGTCCTGCGTCTTCTCGTAGCGCGCGAGCTCGACGGCGCCGCGAATCTTGGCGGCGTAGTACCGGCCGAGGGCGGCCATCGCGCGGATGTCCCCGACGGTCTCCTGGAGCTCGGAACTGGCGGAGACGTCGACCTTCTCGATCCGCTGGACGCCATCCGCCGCGAAGCGGTCCATCCGTTCGGCGACGTCGAGCGGCGTGAGCCGGCCCGCGGGCGCTTCACCGGCGACGAACGCCTTGATCGACATGATCCGCGGCGTCTCGCCGTCCTCGTCCTCGCGCATCGGCGGGTATTTCGGGGCGATGAGCTCGCGCGTACCGACGAAGCCGGCCTGGCTCCACGAGCCTTCCGGGTACCACTGGAAGTCGAAGTAGCCCCAGTAGAAGCGGTTCAGCAGCGGCACGATTTTCGAGGTCGCGGCCAGCCCGGCGGCGACCGACGCACCGGCCTTCGGAAAGCGCGCCTCGAGGGCCGCCTCGAAGCGCTCATTGGGCATCGCCGGCTCGTAGGCCAGCCGGCCCCAGAGCATGAACCAGTACCACTGCTTCTCGATGACCAGGCGCCGCGGCGTCGTTCCCCGCCCACTGACGAAGTCGCGGCCCCAGGTGTAGCCGTCGGGCCCGAGCATGAAGCCGGCGATCTTCCGCGGCTGCGGGAGCTGCGTCCAGTAGGCGCGCACGAAATCGGGATCGCCCCAGCGCAGGTAGTAGAAGTCGTCGTTGCGGACCGTCAGCCAGGTCTGCTTGCCTTCGGGCATCGAGTCGTACCAGCCGTTCTGGAACATGAACCGCGGCGCGGTCGAGCTGTGCATGTGCGCCTGCGAGTACTTGAAGCTGAACGCCAGCGTGGAGTCGGCGCCGCTCCGGTCGCTGCCGGGCAGCGCCTTGAAGGTCTCGACGATCGCCTTCAGATCGGCCTGATGGGCGCGATGGATCAGCGTGATGCGGCGGCCGGGACGATGGAACGGGCTGGCCGGGTCGGCGGCATCGGCGATGGCGTCCTTCACGCCCAGGCCGTACGTCTCCCACATCCACTGCTCCTTGCCGGCGTCGTCGAGGTCGCCCATGTTCTCGCCGGAGGTGACGCCGATCGCCGTGAGCAGCGGGTAGGTGTTGAACAGCGCGCGGGTGGACGTGCGGACGTAGTCCTTCGTCGTCGCGTTGCGCGGATCGACGGTGAGCCCGTAGCCGCTGCCCTCGGTGCCGTAGACGAAGATGTTCCACGTGAAGACGCTGACGTCGATGCCGCGATCGCGCGCGTACTGCATCACGCCGCGCCAGAACGCGATCTTCTCGTCGATGGTCATCGTCCTGACCGTCTCGAGCGGCCACGACGGGTCGTACATGTTGCGGCCCTGGTTGGTGGCGTCGAACATCGCGCCGGTCTTGCGCTTGACGTCGGCGAGCGCCACCTTGGGGTACTCCGGCACCTTGACCAGCGACGGGAACGGGCTGAGGCTCCACAGCGAAAGGACGTTGTAGCGGTGCCGCGCCATGTCGTCGAGGAAGCGCGTCCAGAACCCCATGTCCCACATCTCCGGGATGTTGGCCTGGCCGGAGGTGGAGTCGTCGGAATAGCTCGGCGTGCGCGCGTCGAGCGGGATGTTGAACTTGATGCCGCGCCGGACGATGAACGGATTCACGTCGCGATCGACGACCCGGTCCAGGTGCCCATCGCTGCGCGCCGCCTCGGCGAGCTCGAGCGCGGCATACATCGCGCCGGCGGGGTCGTGACCGATCGCCCACCAGCGTGTGGTCCCGCCGGCGGTCACGCGGCGGATCGCATAGCCCTGTTCGGTCAGCCCGCGGACGCCCGGCTGTCCAGGCAGCTTCGCGGTCTCGGTCGTCACGACGACCACGTTGGGCGCGGCCTCGCGCGCGAGCTGCGCCGGCGCGACGACCGTCACCGGCACGCGCCAGCGCGCGATCGCATCGCTGAGGTCGGCGGCACCGAACGCCGCCGCCTTGTCGGCAGGATCGACGGCGATGACGGTGCGGGGTTGGGCCTGCGCCACGCTCGCCGTCAGGGCGAACGTGAACGTCAGGCCGACGAATCGAGCGAGCGCGCGCGTCGGCATGCGGGGTCGGTCTCCGGTCGGCATCGGGAGCGGTCTCGCATCGTATACTGCGCCGACTCGCTCATCGTTCGCCGTTTGCGGCCGGCCTCTCGCGGCCGGCCGGGAGCCGCTATTGGGCGTGCGGCCAGCTATTTCGCGACGCTGGGCGCGTCGCGGCGCCCGCACGCAGGCGGCGTGAGAGGCCTCGCATGGAACTCGATCGGCGTACGTTCCTCATCCTGCCGGCCGGCGCGGCACTGACCGGCGCGGCCTCGACCCCGACTGCCGCCGGGTCGACCGCCGCGACGCCGCAGATCGCGTCGGGTGCCATCGCCGGCGCGCGCGGGCTCGGCATCCACCGCATCGGTCAGCTGAACATGACCGAGCACGACCCGGTCACGCTCGACGTGGAAGCCTGGGCCGACTACTGGGCAAGCCTGAAGGTCAGCGTCGTGCTGGTCAGCGTCACCGGCATCCTCGCCTTCTACCAGACGAAGGTGCCGTTCCACCGCAAGGGCAAGTACCTCGGCACACGCGACTTCTTCGGCGACTGCTTCGCCGCCGCGAAGAAGCGGGGCCTGAAGGTGATCGCGCGCATGAGCCCGGACCTGAACTGGGAGGACGCGACGCAGGCCCATCCCGAATGGTTCCAGCGCGACGCGCAGGATCGGATCGTCATCCACGGTCGAGGACGCGCGGCTGTTCCGCACCTGCATGTTCTCGACCTACATGACCGACTACGTGCCGGCGGTGATGAAGGAGGTGCTCGGACAGTACGACGTCGACGGCGTCTACACCAACGCCTGGCCGCCGCTCGGCTCGATCCCGCGCTGCGGCTGCGGTGTGTGCCGGACGCTGCCGCCGCACGGCACGCTAGAGCATTGGGAAGCCTTCAACCGGCGCACGATCGAGCTGTGGCGCCTCTACGACGGGCTCGCCAAGGCGAAGAAGCCGTCGCTGTTCTACTTCGGGAACCTGGGCGGCGGCGTGCGCTCGACCGCCGACCTGGTGTCACTTGGCGAGCTCGCCGACTGGTTCCAGTGCGACAACCAGGGCCGCGGCGGCGATGACACGCCGATCTGGGGCTGCGCGATGCAGGGCCGCGTCTGCCGCGCCGTGCAGCCGGACAAGATGGCCACCAACGTCACCGGCGCGTGGTCGACCGGCGCGCCACGCTGGCGCAACGTCCACAAGGCGATCCCCGAAGCGCGCATGTGGATGAACGAGACGGTCGCCTCGGGGATGGTGCCATACCACCACATCATCGGTGGCGAAACCGGCCTGGGCGAGGACACGCGCGCGCTCGAACCGGCACGCGAGTTCTTCGGCTGGCACGCACAGCACCAGCGCCACTTCACCAACCGCCGCTCCATCGCGTCCATCGGCGTCGTCATGGGCCAGCGCGGTCAGCTGTTCCACACCCCGCCGGCGGGATCGACGATGCCGCAGTACCCTGAACGGCCTCTACCTGGCGCTGCTCGAAGGCCGTTTCCTCTTCGACTTCCTGCACGAGCTGCAACTGACGCCGCGGGCGCTCGCGCGCTATGCGGCGGTCCTGCTCCCGAACGTGGCGTGGCTGAGCGACGCGCAGTGCGAGGCGCTGCGCGCCTACGTCAGCGCCGGCGGCTCGCTCCTGGGCACGTTCCAGACCAGCCTGTTCGACGATCGGGGCAAGGCCCGGGCCGATTTCGCGCTCGCCGACGTCTTCGGGATCCGCAAGGCGGGCGAGATCGTCGGGACCACCGGCAACGCCTACATGGGGCGCATCGAGGGCACGCACTCCATCCTCGAGGGCTTCGGGCGCACGCCGCTGATCCCGGGCGCCGAGTATCGCGTGCCGCTCGCGCCCGTTGACGGCTCGGCGCTCACCGTGGTGCCCGGCTACGTCGCGTATCCGCCCGAGCTGTCCTACCCCGAACCGGCGAAGACGACCGAGCCGGCGATGGTGGCCCGCGAGCGCGGCCGCAGCCGCACGGTGTTCTTCCCTGGCGACGTCGATCGTACGGCGTGGCGCTCCGGCCATCCCGACCTGTCGCGGCTGCTGCAGAACGCCATTCGCTGGGTCGCCGGTCCGGCGGCACCGGCGTCGGTCGAGGGGGATGGCGTCGTCGAGCTGTTCGCGTGGGAGACGGAGGCAGGCCACGCGCTTCACGTCCTGAACTACACGAACCCGGCCATGCACAAGGGCGCGATCCGCGCGTTCTACCCGATCGGACTGCAACGAGTGCGGTTCACGCTGCCGGCATCAGCGAAGGTGTCCCGCGTCTCGCTGCTCCAGGCCGGCACGGACGTGCCCTTCGAGCGTCAAGGCGATGCGGTGACCTTCACGATCCCGAAGGTCGTCGACTACGAGGTCGCCGCTATCACCTGACGGGTGGCGCAGAGCGCTGAGGGGCGGCGGCGTCCTCACTCCGACCGAGGCCCCCGGGCTCTCGGTCGACGTCGACATCGACGTCCAGAGCGACCACTGAGGCAAAGAAAAAGGCCAGGCACCGTGGTTTCCCACGACGCCCGGCCTCCAGTTTCGTGCCGCCCTGCCGCACGAGCATCCGCTCGCCACGGCCCGACGGTCGTAACGGTCTTACGCCAGTCGGATGTTCTCGGCGCGCGGGCCCTTCGGACCCTGCCCCTTGTCGAACGTCACCGACTGCCCCTCGTGGAGCGAATCGAACGACGTGTCCTGGCACGCCGACTGGTGAAAGAAGTACTCCGTGCTGTCGCTCGCCTGAACGAAGCCGAAGCCCTTGTCGCTGACGATGCGCTTGATGACACCTGGAACGGAAGGCATTGTGATCTCCTGATCGACCGACTACCCCAGCGGCCGCCAGGCGGCACCGGGACGGGTTATTTACGTGTGGAAGCCCGTCACGGTCGGACGATGGCTAGACACAGCGCGTTGCGCAGGTTGCGCAGGTTGCGCGTTTGACGACCTTCGACGCGGGAGTGAGACAGGCGCGCACCTACAGCCTCTACATCGCCCCAGCAACTGACACGGCGCATTCAACGATTGGAACGCGCGCGTTGACCGGCACGGGTGACCGACTGGAAGACGATGAACCCGTGCTCGACGTTCTGGAGCGATGACGTGAACCGGCTCGGTGCCGACAGCCGCGGGCACGTCGCCGCGCAGCCAGGAAAAAAGGGGGCGGCCGTTCCGGGTGGAGCGGCCGCCCTTCGTGCTCAGGCGCGACGAATGTTTTCGGCGCGCGGGCCCTTCGGCCCCTGACCTGTGTCGAACGTGAGCGACTGGCCCTCACGGAGCTCGTCGAAACGCCCGTCGACGACGGCGGACTGGTGGAAGAAGTACTCGTTTCCGTCCGACGCCTGGACGAACCCGAAACCCTTATCGCTGATCAGGCGCTTGATGACGCCCTGCATGCTGGCCATGTGAATATCTCCCGACGACGACGTAGAAGAAGAAGACGACGATCGACCGTTGAACGCCACTACCAACGCGGCTCGCGGCGGGAACGCCCGCCGCCAGCGCCGTGGCCGGCACCTGAACGCGGCGCCATCGGCCGCGCTTCATTCACGATGAGCGGACGCCCGCCGAACGGCTGTTCGTTCAGCTGGCTGATTGCCGCCTGAGCGTCGGAATCACTCGCCATCTCGATGAACGCGAAGCCGCGCGGACGGCCCGTGTCGCGCTCGCGCACGACGTTGACCGTCTCGACCGTTCCCGCCTGCGCGAAGTGGGCTTCGAGATCGGCGTCGCTCGCCGTGAAGGGAAGATTACCGACGAAAAGCTTGGTGGACATTGACGACTCCTGCGTCCCGGAGGACGGCGCCCAACAGGGGCGCTACTGACGGAAACTTGCCTGAGCAACTCGCTCGGCGTTGTCGACACGCAGGAGGATTCGAGGGACTCGATCGCGGCTGGCGCGGGAAAACGGGGGGCGGAGCTTCCAGTGACCGCCCCCATAGTAGCGCAAAACGCGGCTACGCGTCGGCCGACTTCGCAACGGCCTTCGCGGACGCCTTCTTCTTGGGCTCCTTGGGCGGGGCGGCCGCCTTCTTGGCAGCCCGGGCGGCCTTGGTCCGTTCGGCGTCCACGGCCTTCCGCTGGGCCGCGGTCGGGCCGGGGTCGGACGTCCGCTCCAGCACGACCCGGCTGGTCACGAAACGGCGGGATCCGAAGCCATCGAAGTCGATGACCGTGTGATGCACGTCCATGTCCGTGATCGTGCCTGGACCGTATTGAAAATGCGCGACACGGTCGCCTTTGGACGGAAACGCCATCAATTCACCACCAATCGCTACGGGGGCCGAACCCGGCCACGGCAGAGTCCGTGGCCGAGCCTCCCTTAAGGATCGTGCATTTTCGTCCCGAAAGGCGATTTATCTCAGTTCTTCGACGCCGCCAGCTTGGACACCGTGAGGTCCATGTTGTGGCTGACGCGGATGCCCCAGATGCCGTCGGTCGACTCCAGTTTGCCCGCGCCCACGATGTCGGCGGCCGGCAGCGACGCGACCGTGGCGCCGTTGATCACGCAGTCGGCCTTGCCGCCCTTCACCACCCAGGCAATCTCCTGGGTCACGCTCTCCTCCTTGGTGGCGGCCTTCTTGATGGCGTCGTTCGGCGTGCGCGGCACGACGTTGGTCACGGTGTCGCCGTTGAGGCGCCGGACCAGGAAGGTGCCGTTGCGGTAGGCCACGCAGTACATCAGCGCCTGATCGGGGGTGCCGAGCTTCGAGCCGCCGATGAACAGGCCCATCGGGTGCGGGTGGCTGAAGTCCTGCTTGGGCTCGGTGAACGTGCCCTTGACCGTGTAGTCGCCCTTCGCCGCGTTGGCAGGGTTCCAGTAGGTCGTCGCCGGACCAATCGTCAGGTGCAGCGAGTCGCCCTGCTGCTCGAACTTCGAGTCCTTGACCGTCATCCCGGCCGCGGTCCCCTTGGCGTCGACCTTGCCGGTCCAGCCGGCCGCCGTGATGCCGCCCCCCGCGACGGCGCGGTCCTTGTCTTCAGCCTCGGACGGTTTGGGCGCCGTCGCCGGTGCGGTCGCCTGAGCCGCCGCCAGCGCCGGAATCGCCGCCGCCATCACCCAACCAAGACACACTCGTGAGATACGCATGCACTCTCCTCCAGAACGCGAATACGACTAAGATCCCGGGCGCGTGACGAACGAGCCCCCCCGACCGCCCATTGCCGCGTGGCGATGGCACCTCGGCCTGGGCCTCGGCTTCACCGCCCTGGCCATCGTCATGACCTGGCCGCTCGGGTCGCCCGGCGCACGAGTCGTGCCGGACATGAACGACTCCTTCTTCAACATCTGGCGCCTGTCGTGGGTCGCCCACCAGCTCGTCCATCAGCCTTCGGCGCTGTTCGACGCCAACATTTTCTACCCCGCCAGGCACACGCTCGCCTACTCCGACGCAATGCTGCTGGTCGGGCTGGCCGGCGCGCCCTTCCTGTGGGCCGGCGTCCCGCACGCCGTCGTCCACAACGGGCTGCTGATCGCCGCGCTGGCTTCGTCGGCGTGGGCGTCCGCCGTGCTCGCCCATCGGCTGACCGGCGACCGGTTCGCCGCGGTCCTCGCCGGCGTCATCGTCGGCTTCGCGCCGTATCGCTTCGCGCACATCGCCCACCTGGAGCTGCAGTGGCTGATGTGGATGCCGCTGGCCCTGCTCGCGCTGCACTCGCTCGTCGAGCGGCCACGCCCGGCGGCCGGTCTGGCGCTCGGCGCCTGCCTCGCCGCCCAGCTGCTGTGCAGCATCTATTACGGCGTCTTCCTCGCGGTGTTCGCCGGCGTCGCCTGGATCGCGCTGGTCGTGGCGCAGGGACTGAAGCCGCGCCTTGCGCTGTGCACGGCTCTCGCGGCGGTCCCGCTCGCACTGGTCGCGGCTCCGTATCTCGCCCCGTACGCCGCCAGCCGCGACGCGCACGGTCCCCGCTCGGCCACCGAGATCGCCCTGCACAGCGCGCAGCCAGCCGACTATCTCGGCGTGCCCGCCTTCAACGTACTGCGCGGCGGCGAAGACCGGACCGAAGAGCGCGCGCTCTACCCCGGGGCGGCGGCGATCGGCCTCGCCGTGTTCGCGCTCGTGGCCGCGCGCGGCCGCGTGCGATGGGTCTATCTCGCCCTGGTGGCGTTCGCGTTCGATGCGTCGCTCGGCGTGCACGGCCTGTCGTTCCGCGTGCTGCAGGCCGCGCTGCCGCCGCTCGGCAACCTGCGTGCGTCGGCACGCTTCGCGAGCCTCACCCTGACCGCGCTGGCCATGCTGGCGGCGATCGGAGCCGCCGATCTGCGCGCGCGGTTCGCGTCACGGGCGGTGGGACCGGCGATCCTCGGCCTGGCGATGGCCCTGTGCGTGGTGGAGTTCTGGTCGCGGCCGCCGCTGCGCGACGCCACCCTCCGCCCGATGCCCGTCGACCGGTGGCTGGCGACGCTGCCCGAGGACAGTGTGCTCCTCGAGTTGCCGGTGCCGCAGTTGGATCATCTGTGGCGCCACGAAACCTCGCACCAGGTCCGGTCGATCCACCACTGGCGTCAGCTCGTGAACGGCTACAGCGGGTTCATCCCGCGGGCCTACGGCAACACGCTGATTGCCATGGAGACGTTCCCCGACGAGAACTCGATCGGGCGCCTGCGCCGGCTGTCCGTTGCCTTCGTCGTCGTCCGTCGCCAGAACTTCCCCGATGACGACAGCTACGCCCGGACGACGGCGACGCTCCTCCCCGTCCGTGACTTCGGCACGCCACAGGTCTTCGGCACCGGCCTGGCCGAAGCGGCGGTCTTCCGGCTTCTTCCGCAACCGTGAGTTCCCGTCAATCCGAGCCCACAGGAGATCCGCATGGCCCTTCGCCCCTCGCTCGCCGTCGTCGCGGCCGCCGCGCTCCTCGCCGCCGCCACCGCGCTGCCGCACGCCCAAGGCACGAAGCGTGGCAACCCCGAGGACCACTTGCCGCCGCACATCCGGCAGCTCACCGGGTTCGGCGAGCGCGCCTCGTGGTCGCCGGACGGCAGGCGGATCGCGTTCATGGCCAAGAGCTTCGGCGACGCCTTCGTCGTCGACGTGGCGACGAAGACCATCCGGCTGCTGACACCGGCGCCGTCAGCCGGCTACCTGCGCGTGCAGTACCTGCCGACCGGCGACTACTTCCTGATCGGCGCCCGCACCTTCACCGACATCCGCACCACGCGCGATCGCGATCAGGAGATGTGGCTGCTCCGCGCGTCGGGCGGGCCGCCGATCGCGCTCGGCCACAAGATCTCGGAAGGCGTCGCCATCTCGCGGAAGACCAACCGCATCGCCTGGTCGAACACGCACGGGCAGTATGGCGACCAGATCCCCGAGGGCGAATCGGTGCTCTACATAGCCGACATCGTCGAGGAAGGTGGCATCCCGAAGCTCACGAACAAGGTCGAGCTGCTCCGCGCCAAACGGCCGGAGTGCACGCTCGAAGCGCAGGACTTCCGCTTCGACGACACCGAGCTGATCTACACCTGCTACCGCACGCCCTACGCCGACGTCTTCGGCCTGAACCTGAAGACGAAGGCGATCACCACGTTCCGCAAGATCGCCGACGAGTACAACGAAGTCGAAGGCATCTTCCCCGACGGCAAGTCGACGCTGGTCGAGTCCAGCCGCGAGCAGAAGGCGCAGGACTCGAACCACATCGACATCTGGCGGATGCCGCTGGTGCCGAACGCCACCGAGTACGTGCGGGTGACGCACTGGGGCGAATACGAGGGCTACAAGGCGTCGAACCCCGTGGTCAGCCCGGACGGGAAGACCATCGCCTTCCAGTCGGCTCGGAGCAAAGATCCCGCGGGCGTCGGTTACGGCATTTACCTCATGGACGTGAAATAGGGCCTCGCGGCCCTTCACCCATCCATCCGCGGCAGGCGGCCGTAGAGCCTTTTCAGACGCGGGCCGAAGGGGCCCGCAGCTCAGAGGAAAAGGAACCGACTGCCATGAAGCTCTTCCGCCTGACCGCCGCCGCTTTCGTCCTTGCCGCGACCGCTTCCGTCAGCTACGCCGACCACCACATGGGCAAGAACCCCATCGTCGGCGGCAAGGAGATGTTCCCGAGCAAGAACATCATCCAGAACGCCGTCAACTCGGCCGACCACACCACGCTGGTCGCCGCCGTCAAGGCCGCCGGGCTCGTCGAGACGCTGCAGGGCCCGGGGCCGTTCACGGTGTTCGCGCCGACGAACGCCGCCTTCGCGAAGCTGCCGGCGGGCACCGTCGACAGCCTGCTCAAGCCCGACATGAAGCCGACGCTCACCAAGGTGCTGACCTACCACGTCGTCGCCGGCAAGTGGTCGGCCGAGGACCTGATGAAGAAGATCACGGACGGCAACGGCACCGCGGAGCTGACCACCGTCGCCGGCGGCAAGCTGTGGGCGATGGTCAAGGACGGCAAGGTCGTCCTGAAGGACGAGAAGGGCGGGATGTCGACGGTGACGCAGGCGAACGTGTTCCAGTCGAACGGCGTCATCCACGTCGTCGACACCGTCGTGTTGCCGGGCTAGTCGGCCTCGCGCCGAACGGGACCACGGATCGCACGGAAGTCGGGCCTCCCCTCGCCCCGGAACGGACCGGCGGCTGGAGTGCCCGACTTTCGTCTGTACGTCAGCGCTACGCGGTAATCGAGATCACGTCGTTGGTGATCGTGGCGTTGAAGCGGCGGAGGTTCTGCGTCGACGGACCGCGGACCACGGCGCCGTTGGTGTCGTACCGCGATCCGTGGCACGGACACTGGAAGACGCCTTCGGTGAAGCCGGTGACCGTGCACTGCTGATGGGTGCAGGTCGCCGTGAACGCCGACACCGAGGCCGTGCCGCTGCGCACGACGAGCATCGTGCCGAGCGAGCTCGTCACGATGGCGGTGCCGCCAGTGTTGGCCAGCGCCGTTCCGGCGACGTTCAGCGTCGCGACGCCGTTCGCGACCGTCGCCGGGATCGACGGCAGCGAGGGGACGTTGCTGAATTCGTCGGACGGCTCGTTCGGATTGCTGCCGCCGCCGCAGGCCTGCAGCGTGGCCGCGATCGCCCCCAGCGACAGCGCCTGACAGGCCGTCACACAGAAGTCGCGCCGGGTGCCGAGGGTCGCCGGGACCGGGGTGCCGAGCGTCTCGGCAGCCGCGGCCGGCGCCGCCGCGAGGGGGGATTCGACGAGGTGACGCGTGTCCATGAAGCCTCTTCTCCTTCGTACGTGCACATCAGCGCCCGGCATCGCCACATGACGTGCACGGCTGAAACGAACCGATGAAATGGAGGCAGAAGCGCGGAAGGATCGAAGCCTGAGCTGGACTCAGGCCCTTCCGCCGGGGTGCGGGGGACACACGTTCCGAATGGGCAGTCCGAGTGTGCACCGGCCGCCGGGGGCGTTGCAAGGGCGATTTTCGTCGGCGGGCCGAGTCTCGCCGACGGGCAGTTCAGGCCATACTTGCGCCTCAACCCCTTCCGCATGAGGAGATCCCGCATGGTTTGGACCGATGCGCGTCGCGCCCGGGTGGCGACCACTGCCGTCGCACTCGTGGCGCTGACGCTGCCCCCCTTGGCGTCCGCCCAATCCCCGATCACGACCGACGCCGGTCTGGTGAGCGGCGCCGAGTCCGGCGTCACCGGCGTCCGGCAGTACCTCGGCATTCCCTACGCCGCGCCGCCGGTCGGGCCCAACCGCTGGAAGGGACCGCAGCCGGCCGCGAAGTGGGACGGCGTCAAGGCGGCCACCAAGTTCGGCGCCCGCTGCGTGCAGGCCCGCGTCTTCGGCGACATGGTGTTCCGCGACGAGATGAGCGAGGACTGCCTGGTCGCCAACGTGTGGACCGGCGCGAGCTCGCCGACGGCGAAGCAGCCGGTGATGGTGTGGATCTATGGCGGCGGCTTCCAGGGCGGCTCCGCGTCGGAGCCGCGCCAGGACGGCGCGCGGCTCGCGTCCAAGGGCGTCGTCGTCGTCAGCCTGAACTATCGCGCTCGGCCTGATGGGCTTCCTCGCCCATCCGGAGCTGACGAAGGAATCGCCGCACAAGGCGTCCGGCAACTACGGCATCCTCGATCAGATCGCGGCGCTGCAGTGGGTGCAGAAGAACATCGCCGCGTTCGGCGGCGATCCGGGCAACGTCACCATCTTCGGCGAGTCGGCCGGCTCGTTCTCCGTCAGCATCCTGATGGCGTCGCCGCTGGCCAAGGGCCTCTTCCACAAGGCCATCGGCGAGAGCGGCGCGTCGTTCCCGTCGGGACCGCAGCCGCCGCTCGGCGGGGCGACGCTGGCGTCGGCGGAAGCCGACGGTGAGAAGTTCGCCGCCGCCATGAACGCGCCGACGATCGAGGCGCTGCGCGCCAAGCCGGCGACCGATCTGCTGGGCGGACCGGGCACGCCGCCGCGCTGGTTCAGCCCGAACGTCGACGGCTACGTGGTGCCGGCGCCGGTGTCGGAGATCTTCACCAAGGGCCAGCAGCACAACGTGCCGCTGCTCGCCGGCTGGAACGCGGGTGAAATGCGATCGAGCGTGACGCTGCGGCCGCAGAAGCCCACCGCCGAGAGCTTCAAGGCCGATCTCGCGAAGCGGTTCGGCGCCTCGGCCGACGCGATCGGCAAGGCCTACGGCGGGGCCACCGACGCCGACGCGCTCGAAGCCGCCGCCGCGCTGGCGAGCGACAGCTTCATCAGCTACGGCACGTGGAAGTGGCTCGAGGTGCACCGCGCCACCAGCGGCGCCAAGGTGTATCGCTACCTGTTCGATCGCGACATCCCGATCGAGCCGGGCCGCGTGCAGAACGGTACGCCGGTCACCGCCAAGGACGTCGGCGCGCGTCACGCCGGCGAGATCGAGTACGTCTTCGGCATGCTCGACACGATCAAGAACGTGACCTGGGCGGCCGAGGATCGGGCGCTGTCGAACGCGATGATGGAGTACTGGAGCAGCTTCGCGAAGACGGGCACGCCGAAGGCGTCCGGCCAGCCGGTGTGGCCGGCGTTCGACAAGCCGGGCGGTCCGGTGATGGTCCTCGGCGACACGGTGCGCGTCGCGCCGGAAATGCATCGCGATCGCTACGAGGCGTTCGACGCCTACGTGAAGACCGCGGCGACGACGCCGGCCACAGCGCCGGCCCCGGCCCCGCCCAGCCGGCCGTAGCTTCACGACGCCGGGCGTGGCTGCGGCCGCGTCCGGCGCCCTCGTCGTGCTGCGCACGCTCACCTTCACCCTGCTCGCGCTCGTCGCCTTCGCGTCGAACTCGCTGCTGGCCCGGTTCTCGCTGGGCACCGGCGCGATCGACGCGGCGACCTTCACGGCGATCCGCCTGCTCGCGGGCGCCGCGGTGCTCGTCGCCCTGGTGCGCATCCGCGACGGCACCTGGACGGCGCTCCGCGGGGGCGGCGTCCTCGGCCCCATCAGCCTGTTCGTCTATGCCGTCCCGTTCTCGCTGGCCTACGTCCGGATCGGCGCGGCGGTCGGCGCCCTCGTGCTCTTCGGCGTGGTGCAGTTGACGATGGTCGGCTACGGCCTGGCCAGCGGGGAACGGCCGTCACTGCGGACGTGGGCCGGCCTCGCCCTGGCGACCGGCGGCCTGGTGCTGCTGACGGCACCGGCGGCCACCCGGCCTGATCCGCTCGGCGTCGCGCTGATGGCGATAGCCGGCGCCGCCTGGGCCGTCTACACGCTGGCCGGGCGATCGAGCCGCGAGCCGGTCGCCGCCAACGCGCGCAACTTCCTGTGGAGCAGCCCCCTCGCGCTGCTGGTCGTCCTCGCGGCGCCCGGCGCGATCGTCGCCGACACGCGCGGCGTCCTGCTGGCGCTGGTCTCCGGCGGCGTGACCTCGGGGCTGGGTTACGTGCTCTGGTATCGGGCGCTGCCCCGCCTGTCGGTGACACAGGCGGCGGTGGCGCAGGTCGGCGTGCCCGTCATCGCCGCGGCCGGCGCCGTCGCGCTGCTCGGCGAGCCCCTGAGCCTGCGCCTGCTCCTGGCGGGAGCCGCCGTGCTCGGCGGCATCTGGCTGCTGCTGTCGCGTCTCCGCCAGACGGCGACGTCGTGACCGTGCGCCCGGCCTCGCGCGGGCCGGGTCAGGCCACGTCGGGTGCGGCGAAGTACTGCTGGACGACGAGGGCGATGGCGCCACGCAGGCGCGGGCGCGTCTGCGGATCGGTCGGGACGATGCGCGTGCCGGCCTGCAGCAGGGCGCGCCGCGCGACCACGTCGTTGACGATCGGGCCGACGCGGTCCCACACCGCCGTCACCTCGCCGACCACCGTGATCACCTCCGGCGCGAGCGCCGTGATGATGAACGACAGGCCGGAGCCGAGGAAGTGCGCCATGCGGTCGATGGCGGCGAGGGCGCGCGGATCGCCGTTGCGGGCGAGCTCGACGAGCGAGCGGAACCGCGCCAGCTGGTCGACGCCGGCGAGCGACGCCAGCGACGCCTCGCCGTCGGTGCCGCGCGCGTAGTCCATCACCGCCGCGGAGTTGGACGCGTAGCGCTCCCAGCAGCCACGCTTGCCGCACTTGCAGGGCGGGCCCTTCTCGTCCAGCGTGACGTGGCCGAGCTCGCCGGCCATCGCGTTGGAACCATGCACCAGCTGGCCGTTGATGAGGAGCCCGACGCCGATGCCTTCCGACACGGTGACGGCGACGAGGTTGCGGACGTGTTCGGGGTGCTTGCCGAACCAGAGCTCGGCGAGGGCGCAGGCGTTGGCGGCGTTCTCGAGGAAGACGGGCAGGCCGACGACCGATTCGAGCATGGCCCGCAGGTCCATGGCCGGCCAGCCCAGGTTCGGCGCGAACATCAGGTGCCCTTGCGCGTCGACCCGGCCGGGCAGGCTGACGCCGACGCCTTCCACGCGCGTCGCCGGGAATTGGGCGCGGAGCGCGGTGACCGTCTCGAGGAGCCGCGCCGCGAAGGCCTCCGGCGTCGCCGGGGTGTTCCATTGCTCCTGGGCCTTGAACTGCGCGTCGAGGCCGGCCAGGCCGACCGTCGTGAGCTCGGGCCGCAGCTCGACGCCGATCGTGCCGACCCGCTCGGTGTTGACGTGCAGGAAGCGCGGCCGGCGGCCGCGCGGGAGGAGCCCGAGCTCGCCTTCGTTGACCCAGCCCTCGACGATCAGCTCGTCGATGATGGCCGAGACCGTGCTGCGCTGCAGGCCGGATCGCCGGGCGAGATCGGCGCGGGACAGGGGTTCGTGCCGGCGAATCAGACTGAGCGCAATTCGACGGTTGATTTGCCGCGCCGTTTCGCTGGTCGCGACCTGGAAGCTGGTGAGGTCGATCTTGCGCATGCTCATCTGAGACACGAACGGGCCGGGGAGCAACGGCTCCCCGACCCGTGAGTGACCTTATCTCGACTGGACAAGCGCTGTCCAGCGCCGGACCCCGGGTCCGGCGACGTGTCCGACGCCGCCCGCGTGCGGGCGCCGCGGCGCGCTCAGGCGCGACGCGAACGACCGGCAGGCCGCACGCCCCGAGGGCGGCCCGCGGCCGGCCGTGAGAGGCCGGCCGCTAGACCAGCAACTAGAACTGGAACCGGGCCAGCAGCTGCAGGACGCGGGGCGAGCGCACGCTCGTCACCGCACCGAAGCCGTTGGTCCGAGTTGCCCCGTTTGTCGAACTCGTCGATACGCGAGAAGTCGTTGTTGTCGACCTGCGTCTGGAGGCCGTGGTAGTTCGAGTTGGCATCGGCACGAATCAGCCCTTGCGGAGAAAACGCTGGAGGATTTCGTTCGAGGCTGAGATCGCCGACATTTTGAACTGCGACACGCGAGCTTCGTAGTCGGCGAGGACGCTCGCGACGGCCGGATCCCGGGCCAGCGCCCGGCCGAGGCCGGTCGTGACCAGCTCGCGCATCCAGGCGACCGCCTGTTCGCGCCGACGCGCGAGGCGGCGGCCGCTGGCGTCGGACTGCGCCTGGTGGGCGAGCACCGTGTCCCACAGCTCGGTGACCCCCTCGCCTTCCAGGGCGGACGTCGTCAGCACCGGCGGCGACCAGCGGTCCGCGGCCGGCGGGAACAGGTGCATGGCACCGGCGTAGGTGGTGCGGGCGCGGGCGGCGGGCTCGCGGTTGGCGCCGTCGGCCTTGGTGATGGCGAGGATGTCGGCCATCTCGACGATGCCACGCTTCAGGCCTTGCAGCTCGTCGCCGGCCCCGGCGAGCAGGAGCAGCACGAAGCAGTCGGTCATCTCGCGGACCGCGATCTCGCTCTGGCCGACACCGACCGTCTCGACGAAGACCGTGTCGTAGCCGGCCGCGTCGCACAGCAGGATGGCCTCGCGCGTCCGCGGCGCGACGCCGCCGAGATGCCCGCGGGCGGGCGACGGGCGCACGAAGGCGCGCTCTTCGGCCGCGAGCCGGGCCATCCGCGTCTTGTCGCCGAGCAGGCTCCCGCCCGTCACCGGGCTCGACGGATCGATGCTGAGCACCGCCACGCGCTCGCCGCGATCGCGCACGAGGTGCAGGCCGAGCGCGTCGATCAGCGTGCTCTTGCCGGCGCCCGGCACACCGGTGATCGCGATCCGCCGCGCCCGTCCGGTGTGCGGCAGGATGGCGTCGAGCAGATCGGCCGCGGGCGCGGCGTCGTCGGCGCGTTCGCTCTCGACCAGCGTGATCGCCCGGGCCAGGGTGGCGCGATGGCCGCGGCGGACGCCGTCGATATAGGCGGGAACCGAGAGGCGCGTGCGCGGCAGGCGCGCGTCAGGCGGCACGCGCGACTCCCTCGAGGCGATCGAGAATGCCCAGCGCGCAGGCCGGGATCGGGCTGCCGGGCCCGAACACCGCCGCGACGCCGGCGGCTTCGAGTGCCGGGACGTCGGCCGGCGGCACGACGCCGCCGACGGTGACCAGGATGTCGGGCCGCCCCAGCTCCCGCAGCGCGTCGATGAGCTCGGGCACCAGCAGCCGATGGCCGCCGGCCAGGCTCGACGCGCCGACGACGTGCACGTCGTTGTCGATCGCCATCTGCGCCGCCTCGCGCGGCGTCTGGAACAGCGGCCCCACGTCGACGTCGAAGCCGAGGTCGGCGAAGGCGGAGGCGACGACACGGGCGCCGCGATCGTGGCCGTCCTGGCCCAGCTTGACGATCAGGATGCGCGGCCGGCGGCCGTCGTGCTCGATGAAACCCGCGGTCCGGGCGCGGGCGCGGGCGTAGTCGTCGTCGCCCGCGCGGCTCGTCCGGGTCGGTGGCGCCGCGTTCCGAGGCCCCGCGTTCGGAGGCATAGACGCCGGCGCTCGATTGCGACGCCGCCTGGTAGCGGCCGAACACGACTTCGAGCGCCGCCGAGATTTCGCCGAGCGTGGCGCGCGCCCGGGCGGCGACCACGGCGTGCGCGAGCAGGTTGCCGGTCCGGGGGGCGGCGTCGGCCCCAGTGGCGGCCCCGGTCGTGGCGCACGCCGTCAGCGCCGCCAGCGCGCGATCCACGGCGGCACCGTCCCGCGCGTGGCGCAGCGCGGCAAGCCGCGCCACCTGCGCGTCCCGCACCGCGCCGGCGTCCACCCGGCGCACGTCGATCGCCGGGCTCGCCTCGCGGACGTAGCGGTTGACGCCGACGACGGTCTCGCGCCCGGTGTCGATGCGCGCCTGGCGTCGCGCCGCGGCGTCCTCGATCCGGCGCTTCGGCAGGCCCTGCTCGATGGCGCGGACCATCCCGCCCATCGCCTCGATCTCCTGGATGTGCGCCCAGGCCTTCGTCATCAGCTCGTGGGTCAGGCGCTCCAGGAAGTAGCTGCCGGCCCAGGGATCGACCAGCCGGGTGACGCCGCTCTCCTGCTGGAGGAAGCGCTGCGTGTCGCGGGCGACGCGGGCCGCCGACTCGCTCGGCAGCGCCACCGCCTCGTCGAGCGCGTTGGTGTGCAGCGACTGCACGTGTCCGAGGACGGCGGCAAGAGCCTCGATGGTGGTGCGGGCGACGTTGTCGAAAGCCTCCTGCGCGGTGAGGCTCCAGCCGGACGTCTGCGCGTGCGCGCGCAGCAGCAGCGACTTCGGGCTCTTCGGCGCGAAGCCGTGCATCAGCCGGGCCCACAGCACGCGTCCGGCGCGCAGCTTGGCGATCTCCATCGCGTGCGGCATGCCGACACCCCAGAAGAAGCTGAGGCGCGGCGCGAAGGCGTCCACGTCGAGGCCGGCGGCGAGCCCGGCGCGGACGTACTCGAGCCCGTCCGCGAGCGTGTAGGCCAGCTCGAGATCGGCGGGCGCCCCCGCCTCCTGCATGTGATAGCCGCTCACCGAGATCGGATTGAACCGCGGCATCTCGGCGGCGCAGTAGGCGATCACGTCCGCGACGATGCGCATCGACGGCGCCGGCGGGTAGATGTAGGTGTTGCGGACCATGAACTCCTTGAGGACGTCGTTCTGGATCGTGCCGGCGAGGGCGGCGGGCGCGACGCCCTGCTCCTCCGCGGCCACGATGTAGAACGCCATCACCGGGAGCACCGCCCCGTTCATGGTCATCGAGACGGTCATGCGATCGAGCGGGATGCCGTCGAACAGCACCTTCATGTCCTCGACCGAATCGATCGCGACCCCGGCCATGCCGACATCGCCGGCGACGCGCGGATGATCGGAGTCGTAGCCGCGATGGGTGGCGAGATCGAAGGCCACCGACAGGCCCGTCTGGCCGCCGGCCAGATTGCGCCGGTAGAACGCGTTCGACTCCTCCGCCGTCGAGAAACCGGCGTATTGCCGGATCGTCCACGGCTGGCGGAGATACATCGTCGAGTACGGGCCGCGCAGGAACGGCGGCAGCCCGGCGGCGTAGTCGAGATGCTCGAGCCCCTCGAGATCCGCGGCGGTGTAGATCGCCTTGACCTCGATCCCCTCGGCCGTCGGCCGCGCCACGACTCCGGAGTCCTCGTTCAATTTCGCCAGTGTTTCTGGGCTCGAATCGCGCGAGGACTCCGGAGTCGTCGCGGTGCGCGTGCGGACGGCGGAGGCGAGCGCGTCGGTCGCCGCCTCGACGACGTAGGCGCCGGCGGTCGGATCGATCACCGCCGTCAGGTGCGCTTCCTCGTCGAGGATGCGGAACACGTGCTCGGCGAGCACCGGATCGAGGCCCTGGCCGGCGATCGTGAGGCTGTCGGCGCCGCCGAGGATCGCGCCGGCGGCGGCGATCGTCGCGCGGATCAGCGCGTGCCCGATGGCGACCGGATCGGCGGCCGCCGCCACGCGCACGTCGGCGTGGATGGCCGGCTGCAGGCCCTGCTCGGCGCAGACCCGGCGCAGCGCACGCTGCCGGGCGATCTCGAGGAACAGCAGCGGGCTCGGCTCGACGACCAGCGTGATCGGCTCGCCAGCGCGATCGATCGCCTCCCCCGCCGCCACCGCCAGCCCCTCGACGCCCGACCCGACGCGGATCGTCAGGTCGCTGACACTGCCCGGCGCGCGCCACTCGCAGCGCCGATGCGTCAGCGGCGCGGGAGGAGGCGTGCCGAGATCCTCGCGCCGGGCGTACGGCGGGATGCGGATGCCGTCGCCGATGTCCCACGCCAGCGCGCTCGGACCGGCGGACACGGCGTCGGCGGCCTCGCCGAGGTCGCGGCGGATCGCCGCCGTCCACGCCTCGGCCGGCACCGCCGGAAAGATCGCGGCGAGCTGCAGCGGCAGGCGAGCGAAGAGCGGCGGGTCAGCCATGGCCGCCCTGTTGCACGATCTCCACGAGACAGCCGAGGCCGGCCGCGGCGTGCGCCGGTTTCGGATGCACGAAGAACACGGTGGTGCCGCGCGAGCCCGGACGCGGCGCGGCGTCGATCACACGCTGGCCTTGCGCCCGCAGCGCCTCGAAGGCCGCCTGCGCATCGCTGACGCGATAGGCGACATGGACCAGGCCGCCGCGACCGCCGTTCTTCTCGATCTGCCGCGCCACCGGCGACGTGCCGTCGAGCGGCTCGAGCAGCTGCACCGCGCCGAGTGCGTCGTGATCGCCGGGCCCGAGCAGCACCTCGCGCACCTGGTCGGTGCCGTGCACGTCTTCGCGATGGATTTCCCGGAAGCCGAGGCCGCGCCAGGCGGCGACATGTGCCTCGAGCTCGCCGGCCGGCACCGCGATGGCGACGTGATCGAGGCCGAGCCAGCCGGGCACGCGGGCGGGATCGATCGACGTGCTTTCGAGGCTCGACGGCAGCACGAGGCCAGTCTAGCAGCCCGTGGTGAACGGGGCGCGGCCCCCTGACCGACGGCGGCTGGGGCACAATAGGGCCGCGCGGCCCGCCGAGGCCGCCGGCAGGAGACCAACTCGATGACACACGGATGGCAACCGGCACGCCGGAGGCTGGCCCGCGCGGCTGTGCTCGCGGCGTGCTCGGCGATGGCGGTGGTCGTGATGGAGACGCACGGCGTGGGACAGACCTCAGCATCGGCGACGCCGGCGGCACCGGCCGACGTACGCTTCATGACCCTCGACCCCGGCCACTTCCACGCCGCCCTGGTGCAGAAGGAGATGTATCCGGGCGTGTCGCCGCAAGTCGACGTCTACGCGCCGCTCGGCCCGGACCTGCTCGGCCACCTCGCCCGCGTCAGCGCCTACAATCTGCGTCCCGGCGTCGCCGACCGCGTGGCGCCTCGACGTCCACACCGGCCCCGACTATCTGGCGCGGATGCTCCGCGAGAAGCCCGGTAACGTCGTCGTGCTGTCCGGCCGCAACGCCGGCAAGATCGAGCGCGTCGGCGCCTCCGTCGAGGCTGGCCTGAACGTGCTGGTCGACAAGCCGTGGATCCTCGCGTCGGCCGACCTGCCCAAGCTGGCGAGCGCGCTGGAGACGGCCGACCAGAAGAAGCTGGTCGCCTACGACATCATGACCGAGCGCTTCGAGGCGTCGAACGCGCTGCAGCGCGCGCTGGTCATGGACGCGGCGGTGTTCGGCGAGATCGTCCCGGGCACGCCGGCCGAGCCCGGCGTCTACGTCGAGAGCGTGCACCACCTGATGAAGGTCGTCTCGGGCGCACCGAACATCCGCCCGACGTGGTTCTTCGACGTCACGCAGCAGGGCGAGGGCCTCAACGACATCGGCACGCACCTCGTCGATCTCGTGCAGTGGACGCTGTCGCCCGATCGGCCGGTCGACGCCAGGGCCGACGTCAAGCTGCTGGACGCCTATCGCTGGCCGACGATGATCCCCGAGGCCGACTTCAAGCGCGTCACCGGCACCGCTGGCTTCCCCGACGCGCTGAAGGCCAACGTCAAGAACGGCGCGCTCGAGTACTTCTGCAACACCTTCGCCACCTACACGCTGCGGGGCGTGCACATCTCGCTCAACGTGCCCTGGGACTGGGAAGCGCCGGCTGGCAGCGGCGACACGCACTTCGCCGTCTACCGCGGCACCAAGGCTCGAATCGAGGCACGGCAGACCAAGGCCGACGGCTACAAGCCCGAGGTCTACATCGTGCCCAACCGCCCGGCCGATGCGCCGGCGATCCTCGCGGCGGCCAGGAGCCGGGTTGCTGCCGTTGCCGCCGAGTGGCCGGGCGTGGGCGCCGAGATGAACGGCGCCGAGATCAAGCTGGTGATACCGGACGCGCTGCGCGTCGGGCACGAGGCGCACTTCGCCCAGGTGACGGCGCGCTTCCTGAGCTACCTCCGCGATCGCACCACACTGCCGGCCTGGGAACGGCCCAACATGCTGGCGAAGTACACGGTGACGACGGTCGGCACGGAGATGAGCCGCAAGGTCCCGGTAAAGGTCGCGCCCCGCGTCGCGCCTCGTTAGTTGGCGGCGGCTTGCGCCTCGGCGCACCTGCCGCGGGCCGTCCCTTGCGGCGTGCCGGCTCGTCCTCGCCATCGTCACGCGGCGCTGGGCGCGCCGCGGCGCCGTCACGCGGGCGGCACTCGCAGGCGGACGGTTCGCGCCCCTGCCCTCCCCGTTCGTCAAGTCGTCACCGCTGCCCGCGTCCGTTCGTAGAGACTCCATGAAGAGGATCGGATCATGGCGCGTAGGTCGATGGCGTGTGGCGTCGCAGCGGTGGCCGTCGGGTTGGCCGCGTGGGGACCGCGTGTGATCAATGCCGGTGGCACCGGCGGTGCCGCCACGTCGGCCGGCGCGGCTGTTCCGGTCCTCATTGAGCTCTTCACCTCGGAGGGCTGCTCGAGCTGTCCGCCCGCCGACACGCTGCTGACGCGGTTGGCGGCGGAGAAGACGATCGGCAGCGCCGAGATCGTCACGCTCGCCTTCCACGTCGACTACTGGGATCGCCTCGGCTGGAAGGATCGGTTCTCGTCCGCCGCGTTCACCGAGCGGCAGAACCGCTACGCCGAGGCCTGGAAGAGCGACCGCGTCTACACGCCTCAGGCGGTGGTCGACGGGCGCGTCGAATTCGTCGGCACCGACGTGAACCGGGCCCTCGAGGCGCTGACCGCGTCGGCCGCGCGCCCGCACGCGCGCGTCGCCATCGCGCCGGCGGTCGCCGACGAGCCCGCATCGAAGCGCGCGGTGCGGGTCGACGTCGAGCCGCCAGCCGGTGCCACCTTCACCGCCGACGTGCTGCTCGCGGTCGCCGAGGACGGCCTGTCGACCGAGGTCACCGCCGGAGAGAACGCGCGCCGGCGTCTGCAGCACACCGGCGTCGTTCGCAGCCTCACCCGCATCGGCCGAGTCGCCAAGGGCGCGGCGATCCACCTCGAATCGGTGAAGGTGCCGATCGATGGCGCCTGGGCGTCCGGGGCGCTGCGCGCGGTCGTGCTCGTGCAGGACGAGAAGACGCGCGAGATCTACGGCACCGGCCAGCTCGCGTTCTGACTGCGGGGCTGCCTGGCGCAGCCCGCTGGGGAAGACGACTCCGGAGTCGAACTCAACTCCGGCGTCGTGAGGAGCCATTCATGATCCGCCACCTCGCCGTCATCCTGGCCGGCCTCGCCGTGATCGTCGGCCACGTCCAGGCCGCCGATCCCGCCGATCGCGTCGGCTTCCCCGCCGACTATCGCGGCTACTCCGTCCTGCGCACCGCGAACATCACCCAACAGGCGCGGCTGGGCACGATCTACGGCAACGCCCAGGCAGCGTCGATCCACGACGTGGGCAAACTGCCCTATCCGAACGGCTCGGTGGTCGTCATGGAGTGGGCGACGCCGCGCAAGGCCGCGGACGGCACGCCCGTCACCGGCGCCGACGGCCTCTGGGAGAAGGGTGAGGTCGTGCGAATCGACGTGATGCGCCGCGAGGCCGGTTACGGCACGGTCTACGGCGACAAGCGCGCCGGCGAATGGGAGTTCGCCTCCTACAAACCGGACGGCAGCCCGTTCGAGCCGAAGATCGACGCTGCCGCCTGCGCGGCCTGTCACCGCAAGCCGGGCACGGCGCGCGACTTCGTCTTCCGCGGCCGCTTCCCGTCCGCCGACACGATGTAGCGCCTCACTTCGCCGCGGGTCGACGCGTCCACGTCCACTCCTGCCCGACCGTGCGTCCGCCCTTCGGGCCTTCGACGCGCGCGTGCAGCGCGCCGGCGTCGTCGAGCCAGTAGAGGATGCGCTGCGGGAAGTCGTGCGCGGGGTTGGCGAACACGACGCGGCGATCGGCCTGCTCGATCAGCGCGAATCGCGTCGGCGGCTGGCCACCTGGCTGCGCGACGTAGGCGATCCCCTCGGGGCCGCCTTCGATGCGCAGGAACTCGAACGACACCATCCGCGCCGTCCCGCCGCGGGTCGAGACGTCCTTGTGCAGGCCGACCAGCGCGCCACCGGCGGCCGACGTCCAGATCTCCTCCATCTGCAGCGGCCCGTCGCTGCCGACCCAGTGCCCCTCGAACCACGCAAGATCTGCAATCGTCCGCGGGCTGAGCCCCGGGCTCGCCCCGGGCTCGGGGCCGGGCTCTGAACCCAGCTCAGGGCCGCCATCACCAACACGAGATACGTCATGTGGCAGAGTCTGCCGCAGGACGGCCGGCGCGTCTTGGAGAAATGCGACAGCCGGCGCCAGTCCCTGGACTAGTCCGCCGTCAGCAGACGCAGCAGACGATCGGGGCGCGTGAAGTGCACGGCGAGCTCGCCGTCGTCGCCGCGCCGCCCGGTCGCCCGCCGCGCGGTCAGCGCCTTGAAGTCGCGCGCCATGTGCGCCTGGTCGAAGTAGCCGGCGTCGAGCGCGACGTCGATCAGCCGATCCCGATCCGGCGCGTCGAGCCGCCCCAGGAGCGCGGTGAGGCGCACGATGCGCACGTATTGCTTCGGGGTGAGCGCCGTCTCGCGCCGGAACAGGCGCTCGAGCCGCCGGCGCGGCAGACCCACCGCCGCCGCCAGCGCTTCGACACCGACCCGCCCGCGCCGCCGATGGATCGCACGCACCGCGTCGGCACACGCCGGCGCCGGCACGCGGCCGCCCGGCTGCGCCGTCACGTGGGCCAGGAGCCACGCCTCGGCGGCGCGCCGCGCGGACGCTGGACCACGGGCGCCGCGGATCGCGGCGGCCAGCACGGTCAGCGGCGCGGGTAGCTCGGCGAGCGGCACCTCGCGGTCCGCGGTGCCGGCGAGCGACGCGCCGAAGAGCGCGGTGAGCCCGCCCGGGCGGAAGCGCACGCCGATCGTCGCGACGTGCCGCGGCGCCTGCACGATCCACGGCCGCGACAGCGTGCCGGCGAGGAACGCCGCCGGCTGGCGCACGAGCCGCCCGTCGACGACGCGGGCGTAGCGGTCGCCGCGATGGACGATCAGCTCGGGGCAGCCGTCGGGAATCAGCCGATCGGGCGGTCGCGCGATCCGCGTCACGCGATCGGACACGCTCCAGACGCACTCGATCGCCGCGGCGAGCGGAGCCGGCGCCGGACGTTCGACGTAGTGGAGGGCCACGGTCGGGACGACGCGTCGACTACCCGGTCGCGGCCGCGGCCCCGGCGTCGTCGTCGCGCTTCCAGATGAGCATGGCCAGCCACAGCACGAACAAGCGGACCGGCACGGGCAGCGTGTCGGGCAGCGTGGCGGTGGCGCGGCGGGACCACATCGTGCGCGGCCTGACGTCGCCGACCTCGCGCTCGCCTTCGTGGAGCACCAGCGCCCGCCCCCACGCCGAACGCGGCCGCAGCCGACAGCGTCCGTCCGCTGAACGTCACGGTGAACCCGCGCCGGAACACGCTCGGCCGGGTCGCGGTCGCCACGATCGTGCCGCCCGATTCGAGCCGGAAGCCGCCCGAGATGAATCCTTCGCGGACGATGGAGAACGTCCGGCCCGCCACGGTGAGGTCGCCGCGCTCACGCCATACCGAGATGTCGAGCGTCCCCAGCGGCTTCCCGTCGTCGGCGACGGTGAACGCCCACGAGAACCATCGGGTCGGTTCGAGCTGCAGCATGTCGCGTCCTCCTGCCCCAGTCTACGAAGCCATCCGAGGCCGGGTTCGGGCGACGGGCGCGAGTTTACGCTGCCGTGTCACACGCTCAGGGCGCCGGCACGAGGCGGACGATCTGTCCCGGGTGTGTCGAAGACCACCAGGAGCGTGCCATCCGGCGCGTTGACGACGTGTCGGATGCGGCCAAAGCCGCGCAGCAGGGTCTCCTGGTGCGTGACCTTGCCGTTGGCGACCTCGAGCCGGACGAGCTGCTGCCCGGCCAGGCCCGCCGCGAAGAGGTGGCCCTTCCACTTCGGGAACTTGTCGCCACGATAGAACGAGATTCCGCTGACGGCGATCGAGGGCGTCCAGTGCAGCACGGGGTCGACCATTCCAGGCACCTGGACGACGGTCGTCGGCGTCATCGGCGTGCCGTCGTAGTTCATGCCGTGCGTGGCGGCCGGCCAGCCGTAGTTCTTGCCCTTCTCGATCACGTTCAGCTCGTCGCCGCCGCGCGGCCCGTGCTCGCTCGCCCACAGCGCGCCGGTCGCCGGATCGACGTCGATGCCCTGCGGGTTGCGGTGGCCGTAGCTCCAGATCGACTTCACCGCGCCGGGCGTGTCGACGAACGGGTTGTCCTTCGGCGCCGTGCCGTCGTCGCTGGACGCGATGGATCTTGCCGTAGGGGCTCTTCAGGTCCTGCGGCGTGTCGAGGTGGCCGCGGTCGCCGATCGAGTAGTAGAGGAACTTGTCCTTGTCGAAGAAGAAGCGCAAGCCGAAGTGCGTATTGTCCGGCCAGTAGAGATCCTGCGGGGCCTGGAAGAGCGTCTGCTGCTCGGTGAGGGCGCCGTCCTTGATGCGGCCGCGGATGATGCGCGTCGTCGACGCGCCCTGCGCCGCCCCGCCGGTTTCGCTGAACGCCAGGTAGAGCCAGCCGGTCTTCTCGTAGTCGGGATGCAGCGCGACATCCATCAGGCCGCCGTCCTGACGCACCCAGACCGGCGGCAGGCCGGTGATCGGCGGCCCGGCGACGCCGTTGCGGAAGATGCGCAGCCGCCCGGAGCGCTCGGGCACGAGCAGCGCCCCGTCCGGCAGGATCTCGACGTCCCAGGGGTTCTGCAGGCCCTCGACGACCGTCTCGACGCGGAACGCGTGCTGCTCGGAGGTCACGGCGCCGGTCGGCAGCGGCGGCGGCCCGGTCCGCGAGAGCGGGCTGCTGGCGGCGCGTTCGCGCAGCTCGCGGATGTAGATCACCATCGCGCGGATGTCCTGCTCGTTCAGCGTCGCGCCGAACGGCGGCATGGGCGTGCCCGGCCACCCGTTCTTGATGCTGGCGGCGATCTCCGCGTCGCTGCCGCCGTGCGCCCAGGTGTCGTCGAGCAGGCTCGGCGCCGAGCCGCCGCTGCCGTCGGGACCGTGACAGCTGGCGCACACCTGTCCGAAGGTGGCGACGATGCCGCGCGGCGGCTGCGCGGCCTGTGCGAAGAGACGAGGCGCGGCCACCGCCGCGCCGAGGAGGGTGGCGGCAACCGCCGCACCGGCGAACCATCGGGACATGGCGAACAGGGTACCCCATCCCGGGACGGCTGCCATCCCGGGACGAGTGGGTATCAGCGCGGATCGCGCCGTGGACTACACCGACGACGCGTCGGGGTGCTTGTAGGGCGCGCGATACGGCCGCGCCAGGAGCTTGTTGGCCTCGGCGTCGCCGACGATTTCACCCTTGACGTGATCCCATGTCAGCGACCGCCCCAGCTTCTGCGACATGTTGGCCAGGATGCAGGACGTCGCCGAAATGTAGCCCTGCTCGATGTCCGAGACCGGCTTCTCGCGGCTCTGGATGCACGTCAGCAGGTTCTTCATGTGGCCGCGGATGGCCGGCGCGACGTGCTTCTCGAGATCCTTCTCGACCTTGTCGATCGGGAATTCCTCGAGCTCGTACTTCACGTCCTCGTGGATCGGCTCGCCCTTGGTCGGGATGAAGTCGTAGCCCATCACGCTCGCCTTGAGCGTGCCCTGGTCGCCGTAGATCGTCGCGCCCCACGGATACTTCGGATCGGGCGGCGCGCCGTAGGTCCGGTGCGTCCAGATCACCGGCAGCTCGCCGAAGTCGAACGTCGCGGTCTGGGTGTCGGTGATGTTGGCGCGGCTGTTCTTCTGGACCAGGATGCCGCCCGACGAGGCGACGCGGGTGGGCATGCCGAGGTCGAGCATCCAGCGCACCATGTCGAGCATGTGCACGCACATGTCGCCGACGATGCCGTTGCCGTACTCCATGTAGGCGCGCCAGCGGCGCGGGTGGACCAGCTCGTTGTAGGGCCGCATCGGCGCCGGCCCGGTCCACAGCTCGTAATCGAGGTTGGCCGGCGGGGTCGCGTCGGGCGGGTTCTGCGTCGCCCGCATCGCGTAGTAGCAGTAGATCTCGACCAGCCCGATCTTGCCGAGCTTGCCTTCGCGGACGATGCGGTCGCGGGCGGTGATCAGGTGCGGCGTGCTGCGGCGCTGCATGCCGACCTGGACGACGCGCTTGTACTTGCGCGCCGCCGCCAGCATCGCCTGGCCTTCGCGGACGTCGACGCTGATCGGCTTCTGGACGTAGATGTCGCAGCCGGCCTTGGCCGCCGCGATCATCGGCAGCGCGTGCCAGTGATCCGGCGTGGCGATCAGCGCGATGTCGACGTCCTTCTGATCGAGCAGCTCCTGGTAGTGCTTGTAGGTGCGCGGGCGCTTCTTCGAAGCCTGGCGCTCGGCGACACATGTCGGCGCACTCGTTGAGCAGGTTCGAGTCGGCGTCGCAGAGCGAGACGACCTCGGTGTTGGGCGCCACCTGCAGCAGCCGGAACAGGTCGGACTTGCCGTACCAGCCGGTGCCGATCAGCGCGACGCGCTTCTTCATGTCCGAGAATTGCTGCGCGTAGGCGGGCATCGCGGAGAACGCGAGCGCCGCCCCCGTCGTCTTCAGGAAATCGCGTCGAAGCATGGCTCCCTTTCGGTGTTCCGGTGTCGCGACACTAGCGCCAGATGGCAAGTTATGCAAGTTGCTCGGAGCACGCTCCGAGCAACTTGCAAAAACCGCGAGGCGAACTAAATCAGTTCGCGGAGATGCGGTACAGGTGCTTGGCGCCGCGCAGGTAGAGCTCGCTGTCGACCAGCGCCGGCGTCGCGTCGGTGGGCTCGCTCAGGACGTTGGTCGCGAGCACCTTGGCGGCCGGACCGGCCTCGAGCACGGCCGTCGTGCCTTCGCGCCCGAGGACGTAGATCCGGCCGTCGGCGGCCACCGGGGACGCGTAGACGTTGGGGACCGCGGCGAGCCGCTCGGTGAAGCGGACCGCGCCGGTCTTCGCGTCCAGGCTCGTCAGAATGCCCGAGTTGACCTTCAGGAAGTAGACGGCGCCGCGATACAGCAGCGGCGACGGCACGTAAGGCGTGTCCTTCTCGTAGGTCCACGCCTGCGCCGGCGTGCCGGTGACGTCCCCTTTGGCGTCGGCGAGGCGGATGGCCCGCGCCATGCTGCCGCGGAAGCCGCCCATCGCGATCACCAGGCCGTCGGCGAAGACCGGCGACGGGATGGCGTTCAACGTGGTGCCGCCGGCCTGCCAGAGCTGCTTGCCGGTGGCGAGGTCGTAGCCGACGACGCGGTTGGTGCCCGACAGCACGGCCTGCGGCGACCCGCCGGCGGCGACAATCAGCGGCGTCGACCACGTGGTCGGCTCCTCGCGCGGGGTGCGCCACTTCTCCTTGCCGGTCGCCGCGTCGAGGGCGATGACGAAGTCGGCGCCTTCGTGATCCCAGGGCACGACCAGCGTGCCGTCGTGGATGGCGACCGAGCTGCCTTCGCCGAAGCCGTTGCGCGTCTGCATCTGCCCGAGCGACTTCTCCCACAGGACCTTGCCGGAGAAGTCGAGGGCGTAGAGCCCGCGCGAGCCGAACCAGGCGTAGAGCCGCTGCCCGTCGGTGAGCGCCGACCCGGCGGCGTACGAGCCGTCCTGATGGTGGCCCTCGTGCGGCTTCTCCTCGTGCAGCAGCCGGCTCCACTTCGTCACGCCGTCGGCCCGGTTGATGGCGACCAGCGTGAACTTCTGGACGCCGCCGTCGCCGGGGACGGCGGTGGTCAGGTAGACGGTGTCGCGCCAGACGATCGGGCTGCTCTTGCCGGCGCCCGGGACCGGCACCTTCCACCGGACGTTCTTCGTCTCGCTCCACTCGAGCGGGGGCTTGGCCGCCGGCGCCTCGCCGGTGCCGAGTGGCCCGCGCCACGTCGGCCACCCCTGCCCTGCCGCCTGCGGCCGGCCGCGACGCCTGCGCGTCGAGCGACGCCGTGGCATCCGCCAGCAGCCATCCGGCGACGGCCGCCCCCGCGACGACGATTCCCACGCTCCGCCAGTGTGCCAACCGCATCGATAACCCCTCCGGGCGCGATATGATGCGCCCGCCGATGCGGATTACTGCCGGCCGCCGGCTTCCGTTTAACGTCGCGCCCATGCCCGGCCTCGATTCGCTCGTGCGCGCCACGCGTCGCCGCCTCGTCATCGCGGCGACGGGCATCGTCCTCGCCGCTGCCGTGCCGCCCGTCCTGGCGCAGGCTCCTCCCCCGCCGGCCCCTCCTCCAGGCACCGACGCCTACACGCTCGGGCCCGATTCGCAGCCGCAGCCCGGCGTGCCGCGCGGCAAGGTCGAAGGGCCGTTGATCTGGAAGAGTCACGTCTTCCCGAACACGGTTCGCGAGTACTGGATTTACGTGCCGGCGCAGTACGACCCGTCGGTGCCGGCGGCCGTCATGATCTTCCAGGACGGCCACAAGTACGTGAACGTCGAGCAGGAGTACCGGGCGCCGGTGGTGATGGACAACTTGATCCATCGCAAGGAGATGCCGGTCACCATCGGCCTGTTCGTCAACCCGGGCCACGACAGCGAGACGTTCCCCGAGAACCGCTTCCGCGTCCGCAACCGGTCGGTCGAGTACGACACGCCGAACGGCGACTACGCACGGATGCTGATCGACGAGCTGCTGCCCGAGCTCGCCAGGCGCTACGCGCTGACGACCGATCCCGAGCGGCGGGCCCTGGTCGGCGCCAGCTCCGGCGGCATCTGCGCCTTCACGGCGGCGTGGGAACGGCCCGATTACTTCCGCAAGGTGGTCAGCCACATCGGCAGCTTCACCAACATCCGCGGCGGCTACCACTATCCCTTCCTGCTCCGGAAGACGGACAGGAAGCCGCTGCGCGTGTTCCTGCAGGACGGCTCGAACGACCTCGACAACCCGTTCGGCAACTGGCCGCTCGCCAACCAGTCCATGGCCGCGGCGCTGAAGTTCAAGGGCTACGACTACCGGTTCGAGTTCGGCGACGGTGCGCACACGCACAAGCACGGTGGGGCAATCCTGCCCGACACCCTGCGCTGGCTGTGGCGCGACGTCCGCTAGGGATTCCCCACCATGACCTGGTACTACGCGCTCGGCAACGAACGACAGGGCCCCATCGACGACGCCGCGCTCGATCGGCTGATCGCCACCGGCGTGGTGACGCAGGAGACGCTGGTGTGGCGCGCCGGCATGGCCGACTGGCAGCCGCTGGCGCAGGCCCGGCCGCGCACGGCCCCGGCGCCGACGCCGGTGATTCCGCCCCCCCCGGCAGCGATCGCGCCGACGCCAGCCGCCGGCACTTCGGATACGCAGCCACGGTTCGGGGCGCCCACGCCGACGTCCACGCCGGCGGTGTCGCCGACACCGGATGCGGGCGCCTTCGGCGCCGCAGGTGGCGCTGCGGGCGGCGCCGCGGGCTGGAATCAGGCGGGTGCCGGGGCCGGCGCGGCCGGCTGGTCGCAGGCTGGCGCGTCTCCCGAGAGCGCGGACCAGCTGTACGCGCGGGTCATCGGCGAGGGTCGGTCGTTCGTCATCGGGGACGCCATCGGCCAGGCCTGGCAGCTCGTGATGGACAACATCGGCCTGGCGGTGGGCGCCGCGGCGGTCGTGCTGATCTGCATCGTGGTCGCCGGGATCATCCCGTGCCTTGGCGCGATCATCGGGCTCGTGATCAACCCCGTGCTGATCGGCGGCCTGCAGAACCTCATGCTCAAGCTGCACCGCCATGAACCGGCCGAGTTCGGCGACGTCTTCTCGACGTTCTCGACCTCGTTCCTGCCGCTGTTCCTCTTCGGGCTCGTGCAGATGGTCCTGACCGTCGTCGCCGCGATCCCCGGCTACGCGCTGATCTTCTTCGGCACGCTTCTCGCCGACCAGAGCGAGGGCGCCAGCGCGCTCCTCTCGCTGGTCGGCGTGCTGCTGATCCTGCCGCCCGCCATCTATCTCGCCGTGTCGTGGATCTTCAGTCCCCTGCTGATCATCGACAAGCGGCTCGACTTCTGGCCGGCGATGGAGCTGAGCCGCAAGGTCGCCGCGAAGAACTTCTTCGGCGTCTTCGCCCTGCTGCTGATCTGCGGCCTGATCATGATGGGCGGCGTGCTGGCGCTCTGCGTCGGCATCTTCTTCGCCGCGCCGCTCGCCTTCGGAGCGATTGCGATTGCCTACGACGACCTGTTCGGCCGCGCATGACGTGGCACTATGCCGCCGGCGGCGAGCGGCACGGGCCCGTCGATGACACCGAGCTCGATCGCCTGATCGCCGCCGGCACCGTCACCGGTGACACGCTCGTGTGGCACGCCGGCCTCGACGGCTGGCGGCCGCTGCGCGAGGCACGCCCGGCGGCGCTGCTCGCGGCCGCCGTCCGGCAACCGGCGGCCATGGCCGCCGCCGCGCCCGCACGACCCCGGCCCGACGCGGACGCGGAGTTCGCCCGTGTCGCCGGCCGGCGCCTGGCCCCGGTGTCCGCCATCCAGCGCGGGATGGCGCTGGTGTTCGCGCAACCCGGACCGACGATCGGCATCAGCGCGCTGATCATGGTGATGATGATGGCGGCGGGGTTCGTCCCGTGCATCGGCAGCCTGGTGCAGATCGCGGTGATGGGCCCGCTCACCGCCGCGTGGTACGGCTACTTCCTGAAGCACATCCGCCGTCAGCCGGCAGCCCTCGAGGACGTGTTCGCGGTCTTCTCGTCCCCGGACCTCCTGCACATGATCGCCGTCCAGGTGATCGTGACGGTCATCAGCGTCCTCCTGATCCTGCCGTTGGTCGCCATCGTCTTCTTCACGATGATCGGCACGGCCGCCGCCACCGCCGCCGCGGCGGATCCCGACGCGGCGCCGCTGGTCGCCTTCTTCCCGTTCTTCTCGGTGTTCGCGCTGGGGATGCTGCCCGTCTTCGCGGCGCTGATCTACCTGACCATGGCGTTCATGTTCGCGCCCGTGCTGGTCCTCGATCGCGGCCACGCATTCTGGCCGGCGATGCGGCTCAGCATGCGCGTCGTCAACCGGCGGCTGTTGCCGATGCTCGGACTCGTGCTGCTCTGCTGGCTGATCGGGCTGGCCGGCCTGCTGGCCCTGTGCCTCGGCATCTTTGTCGCGGCGCCCATCATCGTGGCGTCGTTCGCGTACGCCTACGAGGATCTGTTCGGCGGCGCGGCCTGAGGCTCACGCCCGGCGCCTATACTGCAGGTATGGCGCGCGGCTGGGAGAGCAAGTCGATCGAGGAGCAGCAGGAGGCCGCCGCGCGGGAGCGCGCCACCCGCCAGGCTCCGGCGATGAGCGAGGCCGACAAGGCGCGGGCACAGGAGCGGGAAGGCCTGCGGCTGGCCCGGGCCCGCACCGTCGCCACGCTGCAGACCGCCTGCAATCCGCGCCATCGCGCGATGCTCGAGGAGACCCTCGCGCACCTCGACGCCCAGCTTGCTGCGCTGACAGCGCCGCCCGCGTGAGGCGCCGCGGCGCGCCCAGCGCCGCGAATAGCAGCCGAACGCGCCAAGGGCGGCCCGCGGCGGTTCCTGAGGGGAACCGCCGCCACCGATCAGTTCGCGGAGCCGCCGGCCGGGGCCGGAACCAGCCGGGCGATGCGATCGGGCTGGTTGAACGCGATGTAGACGTAGCCGTCGGGCCCGACGACCATGTCGCGCAGGCGGCCGACGTCCTTGAACAGCACTTCCTGGTGGGTCACCTTCTCGCCGGTCAGCTCCAGGCGGCGCAGCTCCTGGAAAGCCAGCGAGGCGAGCAGGATGTTGCCCTTCCACTGCGGGAACTTGTCGCCGGAGTAGAACGCCACCGACGACACCGCGAGCGACGGCGTCCAGTAGGTGATCGGCTGCTCCATGCCTTCCTTGGCGGTGATGTCGGTCCACGGCGTGCCGTTGTAGTTCATGCCGTAGGTGATCACCGGCCAGCCGTAGTTGCGGCCCGCGCGGATCACGTTGAGCTCGTCGCCGCCGCGCGGCCCGTGCTCGACTTCCCAGATCACGCCGGTCGACGGATGGATCGTCAGGCCCTGCGGGTTGCGGTTGCCGTAGGTGTAGATCGACGCCAGCGCCGGCGGCTTGCCGACGAACGGGTTGTCCTTCGGGATGGTGCCGTCCTCGTTGATCCGGTGCACCTTGCCGTTCGGCCGGTTCAGCTCCTGCGCGTGCGGCGCCTGGCCGCGCTCGCCGATGCTGAAGTAGATGTGCCCCTTGCGGTCGAACACGATGCGATCGCCGAAATGGTTGGGGCCCACCGTGTAGAGCTCGGCGGGCGCCTTGTAGACATCCTGGATCTCGACGAAGGCGTTGCCCTTCAGCTTGCCGCGGACGATCTTCGTCATCGCGCTGTCGTTCTCGCCGGGATCGCTGAACGACAGGTAGATCCAGCCGTTGCGACGGTAGTCGGGGTGCACGGCGACGTCGAGCAGGCCGCCCTGGCCCTTGTCGAGCACCGCCGGAATGCCGGTGACGGGCTCGGGGGCGAGCTGGCCCTTGTCGATGATCCGGAGCTGGCCGCGCTTCTCGGTGACCAGCATGCGGCCGTCGGGGAGGAAGTCGAGGCCCCATGGCGCCGCGACGCCCTCGGCGACCGTTTCGAGCCGGAAGGTCGCCTTCTCGCTCGTGACGACCACGTTGGCCGCCGGCTTGTTGAAGGTGGTCTTCTCGCGCTTGGCCCGCGCGCCCACCTCGCGGATGTAGATGACCATCGCCCGCACTTCCTGCGGCGACAGCACGGCTTCGAACGGCGGCATGCCGCCGGGATTGCCCTTCTGGATCATCCGGGCGAGGTCGGCATCGGCGCTGCCGAACTGCCAGGTGTCGTCGACCAGGCTGCCGAACTGGGCGCCCTCGAGCTTCGGCCCATGGCAGTTGGCGCAGAGCTCTCCGTACAGCTTGCCAATCTCGCGCTCGGGCGGTGGGGGCTGCTGGGCACTCAGGTAGGCTCCGGAGGCCGCGATACCGGCGCCGAGGACGATGGCCAGATGGCGAACAGTCTTCATAGAACTCCGGAGCTTAACACGCGCCTCGGCTCGTCCGGCCGGGCCGTCCGGATCCGCACAGCGCGGATCGTGAACGGACACCGGGTCCGTCGCATGGGCCTCGGCAGGCGTGTGCTATCAGCGAGTTACGACGGATGTTCGTGGGCCGCGACTGGCACGCCGCTGGCACTGGCCACGCCGCATGACGCACCTCCTGGCCGACCTGCGCCTGGCCGCCCGCAGCCTCGCCCGCGCGCCGCTCTTCACCGTCGTCGCGGTCGTCTCGATCGCGCTCGGGATCGGCGCCAACACCGCGGTGTTCACGCTCCTGGACCAGGTCGCGTTGCGGCCGCTCCCGATCCAGCGGCCCGACGAGCTGGTCCAGATCCACGCCCGCGGCGAAGAAAGCTACGGCGGCACCATGGGCAACGGCACCGAGCTGTCGTGGCCCATGCTCCGCGACTTCCAGGACAAAGCCCACGGTTTCGACGGCGTGGTGGGCCGGGTCATCACACAGCTTCACGTCGGCCAGAACGGCGTCAGCGAGCGCACCGACGGCGAGATGGTCTCGGGCAACTACTTCGAGGTCCTCGGGGTCGAGCCCGCGATCGGCCGGCTCCTCACGCCGGCCGATGACGCCACGATCTCCGGCCACGCGCTTGCGGTGCTCGGCTACGACTACTGGCGCCGCCGCTTCGCCGGCCGCGACGATGTCCTCGGTCAGGCGATTCAGATCAACGGCCACCCGTTCACCGTGGTTGGCGTCGCGGCCCGCGGCTTCTACGGCCTCGAGCTCGGACAGCCGGCGGACGTCTTCGTGCCTGTCACGATGCAGCCGCAGCTCGGCCCGGCCTGGCTCAAGCTCGAGAATCGCCGGTTCCGCTGGGTGCAGGTCTACGCGCGACGCAAGCCGGGCGTGAGCCTCGAGCGGGCGCAGGCCGGGCTGCAGCCGCTCTTCAGCGCCATCCTCCAGACGGAGGTGCAGGAGACCGGCTTCCAGCGCGCCTCGGCCGAGACCAAGGCGCAGTTCGTCAAGGCGAAGGTCCGGGTCGTCGACGGCAGCCACGGACAGGCGGAGCTGCGCTCGGAGATGAACCAGTCGCTCGCGATCCTGATGGCGGTCGCGGCGGGCGTGCTGCTGATCGCGTGCGCCAATCTCGCCAACCTGCTGATCGCCCGCGGCGCGGCGCGCGAGCGCGAGCTGGCGCTGCGGCGGGCGCTGGGCGCGAGCGGGCTGCGGCTGGCGTGGCTGCTGATGGCGGAGGCCGCGGTGCTCGCCGCGGTGGGCAGCGTGTGCGGCCTGATCGTCGCGACGTGGGGCGCCGGCCTGCTCGTCGACGTGTTCGCCACCTCGGACAGCGTCGCGGTCGTCGGCGCCTCGCCCGACTGGCGGATCGTGGCGTTCACGGCCGCCATCGCCGTGGCCACCGCGCTGCTCTCGGGCCTCGCGCCGGCGGTGCGCGCGGTCCGGGGCGGGGTCGCGCCCGCGCTGAAGGCGGCCGGCGGCGGCGTGGTGCGCGAGCAGCCGCGGCTGCGCAAGACGCTGGTCGTCGCCCAGGTCGCGCTGTCGTTCTTGATGATCGTGACCGCCGCGCTCTTCGTGCGCAGCCTGGACAACCTTCTGGAAGTCCACCCGGGCTACTCCACGTCGAAGGTCACCTCGTTCACGATCGACCTGGAGCGCAGCGGCATCAAGGACGAGCGCAGCCGCGTCTTCGGACAGGATCTGCTCGACCGCGTGCGTGCGCTGCCGGGCGTGGAGGCGGCCGGGTTCGCTACCATGGGCATCCTCGAAGGCGGCGCCTGGGGCATGGGCTTCACCGTCGAGGGCTTCTCGCCGAAGCCCGGCGAGAGCGCGAGTTCGCTGGTCAACGCGGTCAGCCCCGGCTACCTCGAGGCGCTCCAGGCGCGGATCGTGCGCGGCCGCCCCTTCACGGTGCAGGACGCCCGCATCCCGCCCGAGGGCGAGGAGTGGCCCTATCGCACCGGGATCGTGAACGAGACGTTCGTCAAACGCTATTTCGGCGACCGCGATCCGATCGGGCGTCACGTCGGCATCGGCGACGATCCCGGCACGGCCATGCCCATCGCGATCGTCGGCGTCGTCGCCGACAGCAAGTACCAGGCGATCCGTGAGGGCGTGAGAGCGCAGATCCTCCTGCCGGCGTTCGAGAGCGGCGGCCTGAACAACGTCACGGTCTACCTCCGCAGCCGCCAGCCGACGGCATCGGTCGTGGCCAACGTGCGCGGCGTGGTCCGTGCGCTCGATCCGGGGATGCCGGTGTTCAACGTGGCGACGCTCGACGAACGCGTCGCCCGCTCGCTGCGCAACGAGCGGCTGGTGGCGGGCCTGTCGGCCGCGTTCGCGACGCTCGCGACGCTCCTCGGCGTCGTCGGGCTCTACGGCGTGATGGCCTACACCGTCACGCGGCGCTCGCGCGAGATCGGCATCCGGATGGCGCTCGGCGCGCGCGCCTCGCTCGTCGCCCGGCACGTCGTGCGCGAGGCGGGCCTGCTCATCGTCGCGGGCCTGGTGCTCGCGGCGCCGGCGGCGTGGTGGCTCAAGCGCTACATCGCCGCCGAGCTCTACGGCGTCACGCCCGGCGATCCGCAGACCATCGCGCTCGCCGCGATCGGCCTGACCGCCGTTGGGCTCCTCGCGGCGGCCATCCCGGCCCGCAGGGCGGCGCGCGTCTCTCCGATGCAGGCGCTCCGCGAAGAGTAGCTGCCGCCGACCCCGCGATGCGACGACGGTCAGGGCGCTGAGGGCGCGGCGGGCGCCGGCGTCCGGCCGAGCATCTTGTCGGCCCACGGAATGAAGTGCTTCCAGTTGGGCTGATCGGTGTGGCCGCCATCGTGCTGCCGCCACGCCAGCTGGCCGCCGATCATCACGTTCACCGCCGGCATCTTCTCCGTCATGTAGTCGTCCGAGCGGCCCAGATCCTTGGCGCCGAGCAGGCGGAAGGCGGGCTGCGCGGCGACGGCCGCCATGAAGCTGCCCTGCTGATCGAGCCACCTGGCGTCGCCCTTCTCGGGCACGCCGTAGCTGATGAACGTCGGCCGCGGCGCGCACAGCGCGATCAGCTGGTGCGCGTCGACGGGGATGTCGCCGGCGTTCTTGCTCCCGAACGTCGCCTCGCTGGCGCCGTACTTCAGGAAGTTGCCGGCCATCCAGTGGTACTGGCCGCTCGCGGTGAGGTTCTCGACGGCCTCGCCGAAGTTGCGGCGGTGCAGCTTGGCGCCGCCTTCACCCGACGATCCGACGAGGACGACCGCGAAGCGCGGCTCGAAGGCCATCGTCACGAGCGCCGCCTTGCCGTAGCGCGACACGCCGTCGATGCCGACGCGCTTGGCGTCGAGCGTCGCATCGGTCTCGATGAAGTCGAGCGCCCGCGCCGCGCCCCACGACCACGCGCGCAGCGAGCCCCAGTCGTCCGGCTTGCGCGGCTGGCCCTTGTTGACCAGGCCGATGATCCCCTTGGTCAGCCCGGCGCCGTTGTCGGCCTGGACGCTCGACGGGTTGAGGAAGGCATAGGCCCAGCCCGCCTCGATCAGCTGCTGCGTGCCGGGCGGATCCTCGCCGGGTCCCGGCGGCGGGATCGGGCCGGCCGAAGAAGTCGAGCGCCGGCGATCCCGGAGGACCGGGAAGCGCGCCGCCGCGGAACATCACCATGACCGGCGCCGGCTTCGCCGCTTTGGCGGGCTGCACCAGGATGAGCGAGATGCTCGACGTCGATCGCCGGGTGGGCACTGTTGTCGACCTTGCCGATCAGGCGCCGCCCGACGACCGGCGTCGATCCGACGACCGTGTTCACCGTCTCGGCGACCGTCCACGTCACCTTCGGCACGTTGGCCGGGATGCGGCCGACGACCTCGCGCTCGAAGTCCTCCATGATCTCCTTGCGCCGCGTCTCCCACTGCGCCTTGGTGGTGACCTTGGCGCCGCTCTTCAGCGTCATGAGCTCGGGGAGCTTCGGGTAGGGATTGGCCTGCGCTTCGTCGTAGTTCGCGGCGTTGGGCTGCGACTCGTTGGCGTTGCGGCCGGGCCGCACCGCCTTGATCCCGAGCTGCTGCATCATCTGCGCGTGATCGGCCCGGTTCTCCTCCTGGATCTTGGCGCGGGCGGCCTGCTGCTCGGGCGTCAGCGGCGGCGGGCCTGGCGGCGGGGCCGGAGCCGGCGCGGGTGCTTGCGCAGGCGGGGTGGCGGCCGGAGCCGATTGCCCGGCCACGGTGACGGCCGCGAGGGCGATCGCCGAGAGGGTCGCCGGAAGGACGACCGGACGGAAGTGGAGTCGCATAGGATTAGCTTCCTGCCGCCCCGCGTGCCGGCGCCGCGACGCGCCCAGCGTCGCGAATCAGCAGCCGGCACGCCCGGAGGGCGGCCCGCGGCCGTGCGTGAGAGCGCGGCCGCAAACGATAATTTGTTTCAGTCTACGACTATGACGACCCGTTCATGTCACCGGTATCGCGGCAGCCTTGCCGCGGCCCTCGCCGTCGTCTGCCTTTCGGCATCCATTCAGGCGCAACCCGTGCCGATCGCGGCGCCCGCCGGCCCCGCGCTGGTCAAACCCGCCTTCACGCCGCGCAACGCGACCGGGATCTACGCGCTCGGGGACACGGTGGCCTGGACGGCGACGCTGCCGTCGGGGTCCGCCCCGGCGCCTGGCGGGTATCTCTACAAGATCCGCAAGAACAACCTGGAGATCCTCGAGACCGGCGTCCTCGATTTCAGCAAGGGCCCGGCCACCATCGACGTCGTGGTCCGCGAGCCGATGATGGTCTACGTCGAGGTCACGGTGCCCGGCTACGAGGCCGGCGCCGTCGCCAAGCTCGGCGCCGCCGTCGCGCCGTCGAAGCTGACGCCAGCGGTCCCGCGTCCGGCCGACTTCGACCAGTTCTGGGATGCCAGGCTGAAGGCGCTGGCCGCGGTCCCGATCGATCCGGTGGTGACGCCGGTCGAGAGCCCGGATCCGTCGGTCGAGCTGTTCTCCGTCGCGCTGCGCAGCGTGGGCTCGACCGCGCGCGCCTGGCTGGCGAAGCCGAAGCGGCCCGGACCGTATCCGGCGCTGGTGCTCCTGCAGTGGGCGGGGGTCTACAAGCTGACGCCGAAGAGCGCCGTCGATCGCGCCGCCGAGGGGTGGCTGGTGCTGAACGTCAGCTCGCACGACCTGCCGCTCGATCAGGAGCAGGACCCGCTGGTGCCGCGCCGCTACGGCGACGTCGGCGCGCTCTCGCGCGAGACGTCGTACTTCCTGAACATGTACCTGCGCGACGTCCGCGGCGTCGACTACATCGCGTCACGCCCCGACTGGGATGGCAGGACGCTCGTGCTCATGGGCACGAGCATGGGCGGGCAGCAGAGCCTGGTGACCGCGGCGCTGCACCCGAAGGTGACTGCGGTTCTCGTGAACGAACCGGCCGGCGCCGACGCCAGCGGCGACCGTCACGGCCGCAAGGCCGGCTATCCGAACTGGGACGCCGAGTTCCCGCAGATCATGCAGACGGCGCGCTACTTCGACGTCGTCAACTTCGCGCCGCGCATCACGGCACCAGCCGTGGTGACGCTCGGCTTCATCGACACGATCACGCCGCCGGTCGGGATCTGGACCGCCTTCAACCAGATGCAAGGGCCGAAGGAGCTGATCCCGATGATCGAATCGGACCACAACAACCGCACCCCCGAGAAGCAGGGCGACTGGGAGGCGCGCTGGCGCGCGGTGCTGAAGACGCTGGTCGACGGCGGGACGTTCGTGCCGACGCCGACAGCGACGCCGTAGCGCAGCGGAGCCGCTAGGCCCGGCTCAGGCGCCGGGCCATCGCGCAGGCGTCGCGCAGCGAATCGGTGAAGGCGACGCCTTTCCACGCGATGTCGAACGCCGTGCCGTGGTCGACCGACGTGCGCACGATCGGCAGGCCCAGCGTGACGTTCACGCCGCCGCGGAAATCGAGCAGCTTCATCGGGATGTGGCCCTGGTCGTGGTACATGCACACGACCGCGTCGATGCGTCCCTGGACCATGTCCAGGAACACGGTGTCGGGCGGATGCGGCCCCGAGACCTGAAGCCCCTGTTCGCGCGCCCTGGCGATCGCCGGCGCGATGCAGGTGTCGTCCTCGTCACCAAAGGCGCGGCCCTCGCCCGCGTGCGGGTTGAGGCCGGCGACGGCGATGCGCCGGGTCGGCCGCAGCCGCCGCAGGATCTCGTCGGTCTGGACGATCACTTCGAGGATCCGGGCCGGCTGCGCCAGCGCGATCGCCTCGCGCAGCGACACATGCGTAGAGACGTGCGTGACGATGGCGCGCTCGGAGGCGAGCATCAGCGTCGACGACGTGCGGCCGCACAGCTCGGCGACGTACTCGGTGTGGCCGGTGAACGTCGGCGCGCTGAGCCGCGTCGCCGCCTTGTTGATCGGCAGCGTCACGACGGCGGAAGCGCTGCCGGCCAGCGCCAGCTTCGTCGCCCGGGCGACGTAGGCCAGGGCGGCCGCGCCCGAGGCGCGATCGATCTCGCCGATGCGCAGCGTCTGCTCCGACAGCGCCCCTTCGTCCAGCACGCCGAGAACGCCCGGCTTCGCCGGCCGCGGCGCGGTGAGCGGCTCGAGCGTCACGTCGCACTGGAGCCGCCGGTTGCAGAGATCGAGCACCGCGAGATCGCCGACGGCGACGACGTCCGTGCCGAGCTCGCCCAATGCGAACGCCCGGAGCAGGATTTCGGGCCCGACGCCGCTGGCGTCGCCCATCGTGATGGCAAGTGGTGTCGTCGTCATCCCAAGCTTCAAAGTCTGGTCGGCGGTCTCCCGACCCGGCGTACGGACGTGAGCCGCCGCACGAGGCGGCGGAGTGTGTGCGGGTCGCCGAAGGCGCCCGACTTGGTGATGAGCCAGCGCGGGCCCGCCGTGCGGGCGGACGCCGCGTTCAGCCGCACGACGGCGACGCCCGGCACGAGCGCGCCTTCGACGGCCAGCGGGGCCCAGCCCATCGCGGCGACGAGGGCCGCGGTGGTGTCTCCGCCCACGGTGAATACGGCGCCGACCGCTCCGGTCGTGACAACCGCCTTGGCGATGGCGGCCAGCCGGGCCGCGGCAGCCGTCGCCCGACGGACCGGAACGCGGGCGCCGGCGGCGAGCGCGGGACAGGCGAGCACGACCGTCCGGCCGGCCGACAGCGCGTCGATCGCCAGGGCTTCGGTGGCGCGCCGATCGCGAAGTGGCGTGCGCGCGTCGATCGGCGCGATGAGGCCGAGCGCGCCCGCCGCGACGAGCGCCCGCGCCTGCGCCAGCGCGGCGGGATGGGCGCTGCCCGACACGACAAGGACGCCGCCCGCGACGGCCCGCGGCGCGCTCGCCTTCCGAGGCGATCCGAAGCGCGCCGCGATGGCGCCCGCGAGCCCGCCCGAGCCGGCGACCGCGCCGAGCCGCGCGTCGCGGGCCAGCCGGGTCGCGATGCGGCGCAGGTCGGCGTCCGTCCGCGCGTCGATGACGTCGAGCGCGTGCGGCGGGGCGAGCCTGGACAGGTCGCCGGACACCGCCGGGGTAATGGCATCCTGCGCCGCCGCCGACTGCCGCAGCGGGCGGCCGTCGACCCAGACCGCGCCGTCTCGGGTCGTGCGGCCCTGCGCCGGGAACGCGGGCGCCAGCGGCAGGCACTCGACCGCCGTCGCGGCGCGGAACGCGGCCAGCTCCGCGGCGACGTTGCCGCGCAGCGTCGAATCGATCTTCTTGTAGAAATGTCTGCCGTCGCGGGCTGCGCCTGCTTCGGCGCGGCGGGCCGCAGCGACCACCTCGGCGACCCGGCGCGCGGCCTCGCGCGGCGCCACGTGCCGCGACGCGGTGTCGACCACCACCACGTCGCTCGCACCCGCGACCCGCTGCCACGACGTCGGGCGCGTCCGCGCCGACGGGCCCGGCCACGGGACGACACAGGTGCGCCAGCCGTGAGCGGCAAATGGCGCCGCGGTGTCGAGCGCGCCCGTCAAGTCGTCGGCAATCACCCAGAAACGCAGCCGTGGGCGCATGAACAGCGGCCAACTGTATCAGGAGCGGATAGAATCCTTCGCCGAACGAGGCAGCTCCGGCTGCCGTGGTCCGCACCTTATGCCTGTCGCGCCGCTCACGCCCACTGCCCTGCTGCCTGCCCTCGATACGCTGTTCACCGCGTCGGCCGCCAAGATCGACGCGACCGAAGCCGCCTGGCGCCCCGAGGAGGGGTCGCCGGTCTTCACGGTCGAGGGCCGCTGGCGCGCTCGCGGCTGGACGGAATGGACGCAGGGCTTCCAGTTCGGATCGGCGCTGCTGCAGTTCGACGCCACCGGCGACAGCGCACTTCCTCGACCTGGGCCGCTCGCGCACCGTCGAGCGGATGGCGCCGCACCTGACCCACGTCGGGGTGCACGATCACGGCTTCAACAACGTCAGCACGTATGGCGCGCTGTGGCGCCTCGCCCGCGAAGGCCGGTACGACGCGTCCGAGTGGGAGCGCCGCTTCTACGCGCTCGCGCTGCAGGTCAGCGGCGCCGTCCAGGCACGGCGCTGGACCCGCATCCCGTCGGGCGGCTACATCTACTCGTTCAACGGCGCCCATTCGCTGTTCGTCGACACCGTGCGGTCGCTGCGCGCCCTCGCCATCGCGCACCAGCTCGGGCACCGCCTCGCCGAGGAACAGGACGCGCAGATCAGCCTGCTCGAACGGCTGGTGCAGCACGCCCGCGCGACGGCGGAGTTCAGCGTCTATTACGGGCGCGGCCGCGATACCTACGATCGGCGCGGCCGGACCGCGCACGAGAGCCTGTTCAACGTCGCCAACGGCACCTATCGCGGACCGTCCAGCCAGCAGGGCTACTCGCCCTTCTCGACGTGGACGCGCGGCCTGGCGTGGGCGATGCTCGGCTTCGCGGAACAGCTCGAGTTCGTCGCCACGGTCGCCGACGACGAGCTCGCGCCGCTCGGCGGACGCGAGGCGGTCGAAGGCTTCATGCGCGAGGCGGCGCAGGCGACGTCCGACTTCTACATCGACGAGGCGATGGCGCAGGACGGCATCCCCTACTGGGACACCGGCGCGCCGGGCCTCGCCGCGCTCGGCGACTGGCGCAGCCGCCCGTCCGACCCGTTCAACGACCACGAGCCGGTCGACAGCTCGGCGGCGGCCATCGCCGCGCAGGGCCTGCTGCGGCTCGGCCGCCATCTGTCGTCGCGCGGCCAGGACGGCGATCGCTACACCCAGGCCGGCCTGCGCGTCGTCGCCACGCTGACCGATCCGGCCGGTCCGTATCTCAGCACCGACGCCAGCCATCACGGCCTGCTGCTGCACTCGGTCTATCACTGGCCGAACGGGTGGGATCACGTGCCCGCCGGGGCGCGCATCCCGCGCGGCGAATCGAGCCAGTGGGGCGACTACCACCTGCGCGAGGTCGCGCTCTACGTGCGCCGGCTCGCGACCGGCGCGCCCTACCTGGCCTTCTTCGGCGCGGCCGACGCGGCGGCGGGGCCGGCATGACGTCGACGCCCCCACGCACCGCGATCGTCACCGGCGGCACGCGCGGCATCGGCTTCGGCATCGCCCGGGCGCTCGCGGCCGAGGGCTGGCAGCTGGTCGTCAGCGGCGTGCGCCCGGCGTCCGACGTCACGACCGTTCTGGAGGAGCTCGCCGGCCTCGGCGCGGCGGTGCACTACTGCGCGTCCGACATCGCGGTCGCGGACGATCGCGCGCGCCTGGTCGCGGAGAGCGTCGAACGCTTCGGCAGCATCGACGCGCTCGTCAACAACGCCGGCCGCGCCCCGGCGGTGCGGGCCGACGTCCTGGACGCCGGGGAGGAGAGCTTCGAGACGCTGATCCGCACCAACCTGCAGGGCCCGTACTTCCTCACCCAGCAGGTGGCGCGGCACATGCTCGAGCGCGGCCGCGGCGCCGGCATCGTCTTCGTCACCTCGGTCTCGGCCGAGCTCGCCTCGATCAACCGCGGCGACTACTGCATCAGCAAGGCCGGCCTGGCCATGGCGGTGCGCCTGTTCGCGCTGCGCCTGGCGGCGCAGGCGATCCCCGTGTTCGAGGTGCGGCCGGGCATCATCGCCACCGACATGACGGCTCGGGTGAAGGACGTCTACGATCGGCGCATCGCCGACGGGCTGGTGCCCGAAGGGCGCTGGGGCACGCCCGCCGACGTCGGCCGGGTGGTCGCGTCCCTGCTGCGCGGCGACGCGCCCTACGCGACCGGATCGGTGATCCACGTCGACGGCGGCCTGGCGCTCGGCCGCTTGTGAGGCTCCGGGCCTGATGGGCTGAGCCCCTGCTCCCGACATGCCGGCAGACTTCGATTGCGATGTGGTCGTGATGGGCGGCGGGCCGGCGGGCTCGACGGCGGCGTCCGCGCTCGCCCGGGCCGGACGCACGGTCGTGCTGCTCGAGCGCGATCGCTTTCCGCGCTTCCACATCGGCGAGTCGCTCCTGGCGTCCGTCAACGACGTCTTCGACGCCATCGGCGTCGCCGATCGCATCCGCGCCGCCGGCTTCCCCCAGAAATGGGGCGCGACGTTCATGACGCCGGACGGCCAGGTCGAGCGCTTCGCCGACTTCGCCATCTCGGACGAAGTGCCGGCGCCGCAGACGTGGCAGGTGTCGCGCGAGCGCATGGACACGCTGCTCCTCGAGCACGCCGCGGCCAGCGGCGCCGACGTCCGGCAGGGCCACCGCGTCCTCGACGTCGCCTTCGACGACGACGGGGTGACCGTGTCGGTGCGGCCGCCGGCGATCGACGGCGCGCCGCCGGTGACGGCCGCGATCCGGGCCCGCGTCGTGGTGGACGCCTCGGGTCGGGCCGGCCTGCTCTCGCGCGCCTTCTCGCTGCGGGTGGACGAGCCGACGCTGGCCAACGTCGCGATCTTCTCGCACTACGCCGGCGTGCCCCGCAAGGACGGCCGCCGCGCCGGCGACATCCGCGTCGTCGCTCGCCGCGATCTCGGCTGGTTCTGGCTGATCCCGATCAGCGACGACCTCATGAGCGTGGGCGTGGTCCTGCCGCAGTCGGTATTCCTGACGCTGCCGAAGCTCGAACCGGACGTGCTGCTGGAGCGCCTGATCGGCGACACGCCGGCCGTGGCACACCTGATGGCGCACGCCGAGCGGAAGTGGCCGGTGCGCGTCGAGAAAGACTTCTCGTTCGGCTCGCGCGCCTACGCCGGCGATCGCTGGCTCATCGTCGGCGACGCCGGCTCCTTCCTCGATCCCGTGTTCTCGAGCGGCGTCGCGATCGCGCTCGAATCGGGGCTCGAGGGCGCCCGCGCCGTCGATCGCGCGCTGGCCAGCGGCCGCGTGAGCGCCAAGGCGTTCGCCCGCTTCGATCGGCGGCAGCGCCAGCGCTACGCGTCGTTCCGGCGCTTCGTGCTCGGCTTCTACACGCAGGCGTTCCGCGACCTGTTCTTCAGCGCGGATCCGCCGAAGCACATGTTCCGGGCCGTGATCACGGTGCTCGCCGGCTACTGGCGCCCGTCGTTCGCGAGCCGCGCGTGGCTGGCGCTGTTCTTCCTCAGCGTGCGGCTGCAGCAGCGCTTCGGGTTCACCGCCTCCCATCTCACCGAGTGACGCGCCCAGGCCGCGCGATGGGTCAGCCGAAGGCGCCGGACGCCGTCACGTCGATCCCAATGCTCGGCGCGCACGTCTCGGCGGTGCTGAAGTACCGCCTGCCGTAGAGCGCAGCGCCTTGGCTCGCCGGCTGGATATCACGTTGAGGGCGGATGAATGATGAACCCCTCGGCTGCTGCAGCTTCGGCGAGGCGCACGTCGAGCGTCACGAACCCTTCACCGTGCGGTTGCTCCTCGCACCAGATCAGCGCCGCCGCCAGTTGCAGCGCATCGGCTGCCCGAAGTGGATGCACGGAGAGCAGCCGGCCGGCCCGGCGCCGCAGATCGTCGGTCGGCGCGATCGTGTCGGCGTGCTGGACGAGCAACCGTAAGCGTTCGGTAGCAGCGGCGAGTTGATCGGCGGGCCACGGCGCCTCACGGTGGCGGCGTCTCAGCGCCGACTGACATTCGAGCGGCGTGGTCCACCAGATCACCGGCTCCTCGTCCGCGGCCAGGAGCGCCGTGATGGCGCCTGATCTCGGCTCCGGCACGATCACCGGGACGAGCGCGGAGCTGTCCCAGAACATCAGCGGTCGACCGGCCCGTCGCGGCGCTCCGCCAGCAGCGCGTCGAGGACAGCCCTGCCCTGGTCCGGCCCGGTCGGCGGCTGCCTCAGCGCGGCCGGCAGCTTGCCGCGGCCGGGCTTCAGCGCCCCGCTTCGCGTCAGGCGGACGCGACGCGTCGACCGCCGCTCACCGTCGTCGAGCGGCAGCATCCTCGCAACCGGAATGCCGCGTTCGGTCACGATCAGCTCGTGACCCGACTTCACCTGACGCAGGTGCTCGCTCAGCTTGGCTTTGAGCTCGACGACGCTCGCGGTCCGCTTCATCTGACCATTATGGTCATTTGGCTATGACCCGTCAACCGCGTCGCGCGGCGGTCAGGGACGAGGCGACGCCCCGAAATCGCGGGCCGCCGGCAGGCCGCCCGGATGCCTTGGCGCTGAGCGCGGCGCGGACGATCGCCTCGCTCATGACGTCCGCCGCCAGGGCGCCGATGCGCAGGATGTCCGGCTCGCCCGGGCGGGCGGCGGTGGCCAGCGTGAAGATCGTGTCGCCGTCGGCGGGCGTGTGGATTGGCGAGATGGCGCGGGCGTAGCCGTCGTGCGCCATCTGCGCCACTTTCCGCGCCTGCGCCTTGGTCAGCGTGGCGTTGGTGGCAACGACGCCGAGCGTCGTGTTCTCGCCGGGGCGGGCCGTGAACGTCGCGCCCGAGCGCAGCAGCAGCCGCGCGTCGGCGAGTCCCTTCCCGTCGGCGGTGCGGACGCCGGCGATCACCTTGCCCGTCGCGGGATCGATGACGTCGCCGACCGCGTTCACGGCGACCAGGGCCGCGACGACGAGGCCGTCCGGCAGCACCAGCGCCGCCGAGCCGATCCCGGCCTTCATCGGCCGCCGCGGCTCACCGAGCTTGCCCACAGTCGCGCCGGCCCCAGCACCGACGTTGCCTTCGGCCACGGCGTCCGTGGTGGCGGCGGTCGCGGCGCGGTAGCCGCAGTCGGGTCCGGGCCGCACCTCGGGCTTGCCGCCGAACCCGAGGTCCATCAGGATCGCCGCCGGCACGATCGGTACCTGCGTGTTGGCGATCTTGAAACCGATCTTGCGCTCGTCGAGATAGCGCATCACGCCGCTCGCGGCGTCGAGGCCGAAGGCGCTGCCGCCCGAGAGGACGATGGCGTGGACGCGCTGGACGCTGTTCGACGGATCGAGCAGCTCGATGTCGCGCGTGCCGGGCGCCCCGCCACGCACGTCCACGCCGGCGACCACGCCGTCCGTGCCGGTCAGGATCACGGTGCAGCCGGTCGGCCGCTCGGTCAGCGTGTGGTGACCGACGGTGAGGCCGGCGACGGCGGTCAGCCCCTTGGCCGCTGCGGCACCGCCGGGCGGGTCGATCGCCGCCACGCGCGCGCCGGCGAGCGCAATCGCCGAGGCCGCCGCCAGCGCCGCCCCCGGCGCGAATTTGCCAAACATGGATCAGACGTTAGCATGGGCGCTCGATGACCCACCTGACGCTGCTGACGATCTTCTGCCTCGCCCAGATCGCCGTGGGCGTGGCGATCGGCCGGCGCGTGCGCAGCACCAGCGACTTCTTCGTCGCCGGCCGCCGGCTCGGCCCGGCGATGCTCTTCTCGACGATGATCGCCGCCAACATCGGCGCCGGATCGACCGTCGGGGCGGCCGGCTACGGCTATCGCGACGGGCTGGCGGCGTGGTGGTGGGTGGGCTCGGCGGCGATTGGCTCGATCGTGCTTGGCCTCGTGGGTCGGGCCGCGCATCCGCCGGCTGGCCGAGGCGCACGATCTGCAGACGCTCGGCGACTACCTCGAATGGCGCTACGACTGGCGCGTCCGCGCGGCGGCCACGTCGCTCCTGTGGATCGGCACGCTGATGATCCTGGCCGGGCAGCTGCTCGCCCTGTCGTTCGTGCTCGAAGCGGTCGCCGGCTGGCCGCGCTGGGTCGGCTGCCTCGCCGGCGGCGTGGTGATGACGATCTATTTCACCGCCGGCGGCATGCTGTCGACGATCTGGGTCAACCTGGTCCAGCTCGTCGTGCTGCTGGTCGGGTTCGGGCTCGCCATGCCCTATGCGTTCGGCGCGGTCGGCGGATGGGAGGGGCTGCGACAGACCACCGACAGCACCGGGTCGTACTGGAGCCTCTGGCGCGGCGGCGGCTCGGGCTGGATCTTCCTGGCGATGCTGGGCCCGTCGTTCTTCCTGTCGCCGGGCCTGCTCCAGAAGGTCTACGGCGCGCGCGACGACCGCGCCGTGCGGATCGGCGTGCTGGCCAACGCCGCCGTACTGTTCGCCTTCGCGTTCCTGCCGGTGCTGCTCGGCATGATCGCGCGCGCGCTGCATCCCGGCCTCGCCAACCGCGAGCTGGCGCTGCCGATGCTGCTGGTCCACGATCTGCCGCTCACCATCGGCAGCCTGGGCCTGGCGGCGCTGGTCGCCGCCGAGATCAGCACCGCCGACGCCATCCTGTTCATGCTGTCCACGTCGCTGTCGCGCGATCTCTACCAGCGGTTCCTGCGGCCGGCGGCGGCGGACGCCGACGTGCTGCGCGTGGCGCGGATTACGTCGGTCGTGGCCGGCGTCGCCGGCGTCACCATCGCGATCCTGGTGACCAAGGCCGTCACCGACGCGCTCGGCTTCTTCTACACGCTCCTCAGCGTCAGCCTGTTCGTGCCGATCGTCGGCGGCCTGTTCTGGCGCGGCCTCGGCGCACGCCAGGCGCTGGTCGCGATGCTCGTCGGGGTGCTCGTCGCGGCCGCGGCACAATTCGTCTTCCGTGCGGCGCTGCCGCCCGAAGTGACGCCGGCGATGGTCGGGATCATCGCGAGCGCGGCCGCGGCCTTGGCCGGCACCGCGCGTCCCGGAGCCCCTGCCCGCTGACGGCTACCGCCAGCCCCATTTCACGCCGAGCTGCACGATCCGCCCGTCGTCCGCGCTGGTGATCACGCCGAACGTCGGCGTGCCCATGCTGAGGCCCGGGTTGCCAAGCCGATCTTGATCGAACAGGTTGAACGCCTCGACGCGCAGCTCGATGTGCTGCCGGCGCGGCAGATCGATGCGGCGCACCAGCGACAGGTCCGTGCGCGCGAAGCCGGGCCCGCGCACGATGCCCCGTCCGGCGTCGCCGATCCGGCCGGCGTTGGACGGCCAGCGTCAGGCGCGAGAAGCAGCGCGTGTCGAACCACTGCTCCACCGTCCGCGCGCCTGTCGCGTTCGGATCGCAGACGGCGTCGGGCCGGTTCGTGAGGGACGTCAGCGCGACGTCGACCGGCTCGGTGACGGTGAGCGCGAAGCCGGACTGCGCCTGCACGATCGCGTTCAGCGACCAGCCGCCGAAGGCGTGACGCACGAATCCGCCGCGATCCTCGAACGCCGGCAGCACGTAGTTGGCGCTGAACACCACGCGGTGGCGCGCATCGAACAGCGCGTCGCCCTTCTCGCGGGCCAGCGCCGCGTCGATCGACGGCCCGTCGCCAGCGTCGAGATCGTCGAGCGACACCGGCAGCATCGGCCGCGCCTCGCCGCCGATGTTGAGCCCCGACACGTGGTCGATCGCGTGCCCCCACGTGTAGGACGCCAGCGCGGTCAGGCCGCGCCAGCGGCGGATGCGTGCGCTCGCCTGGAGCGCGTCGTACCACGAGCGCGCAGCCGCGACGCTCGGCCGCACCAGCGTGAACGCCGGCAGGAGCCGCGGCCCCTGCCGCGGCGCCGGCGCCAGGATCGGCGTCGTCGGGTTGACCTCCATGAACATCGGAAGGTGCCGCGCGCGCGTGCCGACGTAGGCGACTTCGACTCCGACGCTGCCGGCGACGTCGCGCTGCAGCGAGAGGTGGTAGTGCTGCGCGACGGGCGTCGTGAAGCGCGGCCCCCAGCCGATGAAGATCAGCCCCGGTGGAAAGCCGGAGCCGCTGCCGCTGATGCCTTCGAGCGGCGCCTGGAAGTGCGGCACCGCGGAGGTGAGCGCGTAGTTCACCTCGGTCAGCGGCTGGAACGGTGGCGCCAGCGTGCCGTTCTGGAAGAAGTCGCCCTGTCCGGCCGGCGTGTCGTAAAACAGCCCCCAGCCGCCGCGGATCACCGTCCTTCCGGCGCCGTCGATGTCCCAGACCACGCCGACGCGCGGTGCCACGTTGTTGCCGTCGGTCTCGTAGGTCCCGCGTGGCACCCCGGGGTCGCCCGGATACACGAGGCCGGTGGGTGCTGACGGGAATCGTGCCGACTGCTGACCGGGGTGGAACGCGTTCAGCTTGTCGCCGCGCTCGACGAACGGCGCGGCGCGCTCGTAGCGCAGGCCGGCCTGGACGCTGAGCCCATCCGCGACGCGCCAGTCGTCCTGCACGTAGACGCTCGTCGTCCACGTGTGGCCGTCCATGTTCGGATCGCCGGCCGCCTGCCGGTACTGCTGCGGCAGGCCGAGCAGGAAATCGGCGGCGGCGTTGCCGGTGTACTGCCCGTTGAAGGTGAAGTTGCCGTTCGGCCGGTTGATGAACGCGAGCGCGATGCGATCGCGCCGGACCTCGACGCCGCCCTTGACGCTGTGGCGGCCCAGGATCTTCGTCAGATCGTCGGCGATGGTGAGCACGTCGTTGACGCGCGACGCGAACGGCTGCTGCGCGTCGCCCAGCGTGAAGAAGCCGTTGACGCCGATGTTGGGCAGGCCGAGCGCGACCGGGTTGCTCGGCGTGATCGCGAAGCCGAGGTCGCGCGGATCGAGGCCGCTGGTGACGTTCGGCTCGGCGTCGATGCGGTTGATCGACACCCGCGCCTCGTTCGACGACGGTCGGCCCGAACACCGTGGTGCCAGAGACCAGCGCATCGAGCAGCCCCGCCCGCGCCACGTTGCCGGCCGGCGAGAAGTTGGCTGGCCCGAGGGGATTGCGCTGCTCGGTGCGGGCGGCGTGCACGCGCGCCAACACCTTGTTCGAGTCGTTGACGTTGAGGTCGACCCGCACGCCGAACTGGTGCCGGCGGTCGAGAACGTCTGGCGACTGCGTGTAGCGGTTGCCCGGCTGGTTCGGCAGGGGCACATAGTCGTCGAGGAGCCGCGCCGCGATGTCGTCGAGGCGCGTCGGCGGGATCACGTTGCCTGGGAACGGCTGTCCCGTCAGCGGATCGCGGATCGCCGGTCCGCCCGAGAAGTCGCCGGCGCGCTGCGCCGCGCTCGGCACCACGCGCGTGTCGGTGGTGCCGCGCCGGTTGCGAAAGCCCTCGTAGTAGCCGAACACGAACGCGCTGGTTCTCGACGATCGGCCCGCCGGCGGTGCCGCCGAACTGGTGCTGATCGAGGGCCGGCTTGCTCACGGCGAAGCGGTTGCGCGCCTCGAGAGCGTCGTCGCGATCGAACCACCAGCCCGAGCCGCGCCACTCGTGTGAGCCGGCACGCGTGACGACGCTGACCACCGCGCCGGCGTTGCGGCCGTACTCCGCGTTGAAGGCGTGCGTGAAGATGCGGAACTCGCCGATCGCGTCGGGCGGCGGCCGCAGCACGAAGCCGGTGTTGAAGCTGTCGTTGTTGGGCGCGCCGTCGAGCAGGAAGTTGTTCGACTGGTTGCGCATGCCGTTGACGGTGAAGCCGCCGGTGGCGTTGCCGAAGCCGCCCGGCGTCGCGTCGCCGGCTTGTCCGCCCAGGGCCGCCGGCGGCGCGAGCACGCCGGGCATGAGCGTGCCGAGCTGGGTGAAGTTGCGACCGTTGAGCGGCAGCTCGATCAGGTCGCGGTTCGGGATGAGCAGCCCCAGCGCGGCGCCCGCGGTGTCCACCAGCGAGTGGCTCGGAGGAGTCGATGTGTGACAACTCCCGAATGGCAGCCAGCGTCGAGCCGGATATCCAACCGCACCGGCGAACCGGCGGCCAGGATCACGTCACGGTCGACCGGCTTGAAGCCTTCGAGCGTCACGCGCAGATCGTAGCGGCCGGGCGCAGTCGCGAAACGTGAACGCGCCGTCGGCGTCGGTCGACGCTGCGACGCACGCGCTCCTGTCACCTCGTTGGTCAGCGTCACCTCCGCGCCGGGAATGAAACCGCCGGTCGGGTCGACGACACGTCCGCTCAGGGTTCCAACGGACTGCGCGTGAAGAGGGCCAGGAAGGAGAGCGAGGAGGGAGACCGCCAGGCCGACGATGACGGCCGGCCTGGCGGCATTGCTGGAAGAACAGAGGTCTTGCGACTTTCCGGCGCGCTCGTCCGCGCCTCCTTGCTCGAACGACTCCGGAGTCGTCCTTCCGTTAGTAAGACAGTCCGAACCCGAACGGGTAGAGCGCCTCCGCGGCGTTCTTGCTGTGCTTGGTGATCGGCAGCTGCGCCACCGACTTCGGCCAGGTGAACGCCAGCTTGCCGGTCGGCTTATGGGCCCCGGTCAGGATGTCGGCGACGCCCTGCCCTTCCGTGCCGGGCCACCAGGCCGCGACAATCGCCCCGGCCTCGGTCGCGATGTCGCCGAGGATCACCGGCCGGCCGGACAGCACGACGACGACGTAGGGCACGCCAGACGCCTTGACCGCGGCGAGCGCGGCGAGGTCGTCCTTGTTGATGGCGAGATCGGTGGTGTCGCCAAACATCTCGGCATACGGCCGCTCGCCGACGACGACGACGGCCAGGTCCGCGCCGGCCGCGCCCGAGCCGTCGGCCGCGTAGGTCACCGTCGTGCCGGCCTTCACCGCCGCCTTGAGTCCGTCGAGGATCGTCGTGCCCTTGGTGATCGGCCCCGCCTTGCCCTGCCACGTGATCGTCCAGCCGCCGGCCTGGATGCCGATGTCGTTGGCGCCGACGCCCGCGACGTGGATCCGCTTGGCTGTCGCCGCGATCGGCAGCAGCTTCTTGTCGTTCTTCAGAAGCACCAGCGACTCGCGCACGGCCTGCCGCGCCACGGCGCGGTGCTCGGGTGAGCCGACGCTGGCCTGCAGCGAGCGATCCGCGAGCTGGTTGCGCTTCGGATCCATCAGCCCCATCGCGAACTTCACGCGGAGGATGCGGCGCACGGCGTCGTCGATGCGCGCCATCGGCACTTCCTTCGCTTCGACCAGGCTCTTCAGCGTCGCGTAGAACTCCTTGTACTTCGACGGCACCATCATCATGTCCATGCCGGCGTTGACCGACGTCTTGATGTCGCTGCGATAGTCGCCGGGGATGTCGTCGATGGCGTTGTAGTCGGAGATCAGGAAGCCCTCGAAGCCCATCTGCTTCTTGAGGAGGCCCGTCAGCAATCGTTCGCTGCCGGACGCCTTCACGCCGTTCCACGAGTTGTAGGACGGCATGATCGTGGCGACGCCGGCCTTGAGGGCCGTGACATAGCCAGGGCCGTGCAGCTTCAGCAGGTCGGCTTCGGACAGCGTCACGTCGCCCTGGTCGAGCGGGTGGCGCTTGTTCGGGCCGTCGGGCCGTCCGGTGCCCCACACCGTGCCGCCGTCGCCGATCCAGTGCTTGGCGCACGCGAGCACGCGGAGCGGATCGGCGAGGTTGGTGCCCTGCAGGCCGCGCACGGCGGCGTCACCGAGCTCGGCGACCAGCGCCGGATCCTCGCTGAACCCCTCGTAGCTGCGACCCCACCGGATGTCCTGCGGCACGGTCACGCAGGGCGCGAAGGTCCACTGGATGCCGGTGGCGCGCACCTCCTTCGCCGACAGGCGGTGCACTTCCTCCACCAGCTTCGCGTTGCGGGTGGCGCCGAGGCCGACGTTGTGCGGGAAGATCGTCGCGCCGACCACGTTGCTGTGGCCGTGCACCGCGTCGACGCCAAAAAGGAGCGGGATCTTCAGGCGGGTCTTGAGCGCCTGCTGCTGCAGGCGGTCGTACATGTCGGTCCAGTCCTGGACGGTGTTCGCGGGGGACGGATCCGAGTTGCCCCCGGAGAACACGGAGCCGAGGAACAGGCTCCCGACCTCGGAGAAATCCTTCGAGAGCTCACCCTGCTCTGCCTGCGTCATCTGCCCGATCTTCTCGTCCAGGGTCATCCGGGCGAGGAGGGCGTCGACCTGCGGATCGAAGGCGGCGAGCGCGGCCTGGCCCACCTTTGCGGCCTGCGGAGCAGCCGCTTGGGCGGGCACCGCTTGTTGGACGACGACCGTCCCGACCACCGCGACTGCGACCAGGGCCAGGACAGCAGCGAACCACTGTTTCATGAGTCGGGATTCTACCGCCTGGCCCCGCCGCGGCAATGGTCGGGCTTGGATGGCGGGTTGGTGTAGGCTGTGCGATCCATGGCGGACGCAGCGGTCCACACGATTGCGGTCACCACCCACGGCCGCTACCTGGTTCGGCCCCCTGAGACCACGCCCGCGCGCGTCGCCGTGGTCGGCTTCCACGGCTACGGGCAGCGCGCCGAGGACCTGCTCGTCGAGCTCACGGCGCTGCCGGGCTCCGAAGCGTGGCTCCTCGTGTCGGTGCAGGGGCTGCACCGCTTCTACGACCGCGCCGCGCAGCAGGTCATCGCGCACTGGATGACGCACGAGGACCGCGAGCTGGCCATCGGCGACAACGTCGCCTACGTGGACGCCGTCGTCGCCGCGGTGGCCGCGGCGCACCCCTTCGAGCGGCTCGTGTTCGTCGGCTTCTCGCAGGGCGCGTCGATGGCCTCGCGGGCCGCCGCGCAGGCGGGCGATCGCTGCCACGGCCTCGTCCTGCTCGGCGGCGACATCGCGCCCGAGGTGCTGGCCGCCGGCGCGCGCCTGCCGCGGACGATCCTGGGCCGCGGCACCACCGATGCGTACTACAGCGCGAAGCAGTTCGCCGCCGACAGCGAGGCGCTCGAGGAGCGCGGTGTCCTCGCCGCGGCGGTGGAGTTCAACGGGGGACACGAGTTCAGCCCGATGTTCCGGGCCGCCGCCGGGGCGCTGATCCAGAGCCTGGCGTAGGTTTCCGCCGCGGATGCGCGGCGGGTGGAGAGGAGCACGCGTGCGCCGTCTTCGTTATCAGGTGGCCGCCAGCCTCGACGGCTTCATCGCCGGTCCCAACGGCGAGTTCGACTGGATCCCGATGGATCCCGAGATCGACTTCACGGCCCTCTGGGCCGCCTACGACACGGTCGTGATGGGCCGCAAGACGTTCGAGGCCTCCGGCGCGATGGCGACGGGCATGAAGGGCATCCAGGTGGTCGTCTACTCGACGACGCTCGATCCCGCGAAGCACAAGAAGGTGACGGTGGTGAAGACCGACCCCGCCGCGCACGTCCGCGAGCTGAAGGACAAGCCGGGCAAGGACATCTGGCTGTTCGGGGGCGGCGCGCTCTTCCGGTCGCTCCTCGCGGCCGGCGTCGTCGACACCGTGGAGCCCGCCGTCTGCCCCATCCTGCTCGGCGGCGGCATCCCGCTGCTGCCCACGCCGGCGGCGCAGGCGAAGCTGTCGCTCACCCGCCACAAGGTCTATCAGGCTTCCGGCATCGTGCTGCTCGAATATGCCGTCGTCCGCTGACGCCGGCGGGAGGAATCGTCGATGTCCGTTCCCGAGTACGCCCACCGCCTGCGCGACGCGGTCGCGCACGCCGCGCCGATCCTGCTCGCCCTCGACGCCGACGTCTCGGCGCGGCCGCTGGCCTCGGGCAAGTGGTCGCCCCGCGAGATCGTCGGCCACCTGATCGACTCGGCGGCCAACAACCACCAGCGCTTCGTCCGCGGCCAGCTGCAGGACGACCTGGTGTTCCTCGGCTACGCGCAGGAGGAATGGGTGCGCGTCCAGCACTACGCGGACGCGCCGTGGCCGGACCTCGTCGCGCTGTGGCGGCTCTACAACCTGCACCTGGCGCGGGTCATGGAGCTGACGCCGGCCGACCGGCGCATGAGCCCACGGGCCCGGCACAACATCCAGGAGATCGGCTTCGCCGCGCCGATCGAGGCCACCGCCACGCTCGACGGCATCATGCTGGACTACGTCGAGCACCTGCTGCATCACCTGCGGCAGCTGGGAGTCGCATAGTGGCCCTCCGGCTTGTCCTCCTGGCGGCGGCCGCCAGCGTCGTCGCCCTGGCGCCGCCCAGGGAAGGGCCGCGCGCGGATCATCATCAGCACCTGTTCGGCCCAGCCATCGTGGCCCGCGCCACGACGCCGATGGAGATGGTCGACGGGGCACGCCTGATCGCGTTGCTCGACGACGCCGGCATCCGCCAGGCCGCCGTGCTGTCGCTCGCGTACATGTATGGCAACCCGAACCGCCCGCCGGTCGAGCGCGAGTACGAGGCGGTCAAGGCCGAGAACGACTGGACCAGCGCGCAGGTCGCGAAGTTCCCGGATCGCCTGGTCGCCTTCTGCAGCATCAACCCGCTGCGCCCGTACGCGCTCGAGGAGATGGCGCGCTGCGCGAACGATCCGCACCTGAACCGCGGCCTCAAGCTGCATTTCGGCAACTCGGACGTGAACCTGACCAATCCGTCGGACGCCGCGCGGCTGCGTGAGGTGTTCGCGCTGGCCAATCGGCAGCGCATGGCGATCGTCGTCCACGCCCGCACGACGATCTCCAAGCAGCGTCCGTACAACGCGGAGCACGCGCGCGTCTTCCTGGACGCGCTGTTACCGGCGGCGCCGGACGTGCCGGTGCAGATCGCGCACCTCGCCGGCTCCGGCGGCTACGACGAAGCGGGCCTCGACGACGCGGTCGGCGTGTTCGTGGACGCGATCGCCGCCAGGGATCCGCGCGTGGCCAAGCTGTGGTTCGACGTCTCCGGCCTGGCCGGCATCGGGAACTGGCCGCGGCCGGCGCCGCGCGTCGCCGAGCGCATCCGACAGCTCGGCGTCCACCGTGTGCTGTGGGGAGCCGATGGTGCCGCCGGCGGCAATACGCCTGCCGCAGCGTGGAAGGCCTTCAGCGACATCCCACTGACGCCGGCCGAGCTCGAGACGATCCGGACCAACGTCGCGCCGTACCTGAAGTGATGCGCCGGCGTCAGGGCCTCGCCGGGGAGTAGCCCTTCACGGCCCACGCACGCGCCGTCATGACGAACGGCCCACCGCCGTTGCCGTGCTCACCGGCCAGGCGACGACGCAAGCGGTCGGACAAGAGCGTGCGGGCCGCTGGCGACAGGCTGGCGACGTAGGCACCCGCCGGCCCCTGGCCGCCGAGAAACGGGCTCCAGTAGTCCTCGAACGACGCGAAGGGCGTCTCGATCGTCAGCGGCCGCTCGCCCACCGCGAGCATGCCCTGCGACAGCCACAACGCGGAGAGCTGGCTGTGGCGGCACAAGGGCAAGTGGCGCTCGTCGCGCGCGGCCGCGGCCGGATCGGCGGCGACGGCCTCGTCCCAGAACGCACGCAGCATCTGCATGCCGTCGCCGTAGTCCCAGACGGCCGCGGCCACCAGTCCGCCCGGGCGGGTCACGCGGATCTGCTCGGCGAGCGCCAGCGCCGGATCGGGCACGAAGTTGAGCGCGAGGAGCGACACCGCGCGATCGAAGGTGCCGTCGGAGAAATCGAGCGCCTGCGCGTCGCCGACGACGAAGCGGATGCCCCGGCGCGGCGCCCGCTGACGCGCCGCCGACACGTAGTCCTGCGCCGGATCGACGGCGGTGACGTGCGCCTTGGGCCGCGCCTCGAGGATCGCGGTGGCGAGTGCACCGGTCCCGGACCCGACGTCCAGCACCGACTCGCCGTCCTGCACGCCCGCGAACTCGACGAACAGTGGCGCCAGGCGGCGGCTCCACCGCCCCATGAAGGGCTCGTAGGCGTGGCTCTGCGCGAACATCACGATCCCTGGAACGCCCCCCAGCGGCTCATCCGAACGACCCGGTGAGCATGCGCGGCTGCGAGCCCTGCGTCCAGCGACGTTTTGGTCGCCGTCGAGCGGCCATTTTCGTTACCTGATCCACAATGCGGCCGGACGGCGCGGCGGCGGTTTCGCCGCCGGGCGCGTCGCCGCGACGGCGAGGGAGGACTCTTGAATCATCGCGCTTGCTACGGCCGTCCTTGGAGCGGCCGCGCTCGTGACCGCCCACTCCGGGCGCGCCAACGGCCAGACACCCCCGGCGACGCCCCCCGCCGCTGCCGTCTCGCCCGCCGCCGTCGACGACAACCGGCGCGTCGTCCGCCAGCATCACGAGCGGCTCAACGCCGGCGACTGGCAGGCCGCCCTCCTCGACTACGCCGAGGACACCCGGAACTTCGGCCGCCCGGTCGGGCGCGACGGATTGCGGGCGACGTTCGAGGACATCTACACGACGTTCCCCGACTGGAAGATGGAGATCGTCGACCTGGTCGCGGAGGGCGACTGGGTCGTCGTCCGCTGCACCGTCAGCGGCACGCACAAGGGCGTCGGCAAACGGCCGATCAACGGCGGCATGCTCGTCGGCGTCGCGCCAACCGGCAAGCGCTTCGAAGTCCAGCACATCCACTGGTACACCGTCCGCGGCGGGAAGATCGTCGACCATCGGGCGACCCGGGACGACATCGGCATGAACCGGCAGCTCGGACTGCTGCCGCTTGCGCCCGGACCGGGCTGAGGCTCGCCGCGGCAAGGTTGCATCGGGGCTTGCCGCTATAGCCGTAAAGACGTGTGAACCCTGGGGGCAAACGTGCCGTAGTCATGGGAGAGATGCGCGACTGGCGCCGCCCACGGCTCGGGGTTCCCCACTTCACCCTCGCCCTGGTGTTTCTCCCCCTCGGCGCGCCCGGCGTCCGGGCCTCGTCGCCCCGTCCGGCCATCGTGACGGCTCGGATCGCCGCCTGCGGATCGGTGCAGCCGGCCGAGCGGCTCGGGTGTGGTATCCTTCCGGTTCGCCGCGGTCACGGCGCTCCTCGCTGAGCGACGACCGACGCGGCGGGCCCCGAAGCCCTGGGGTCCCCACCCCGAGTGGGCCGGTAGCTCAATTGGCAGAGCAGCAGACTCTTAATCTGTTGGTTGAGGGTTCGACTCCCTCCCGGCTCACCATAACTCATTTCGCGTCAATCGTTTGCGGCGGCACAACCGCCCACAGTGCAACAGACACTCAAGTCTGTTGGTTGACGGTTCGACTTCCCGCCGGCCCACCGCTTCATCCTCTTCACTATCAAGCGGTTCCACGGATTCGTTCGATCCGCCTTCGGGCGGCGGATCGGGCTGATGTGGGAATGGTGTGGGAAAAAGGTCGAGACTCCGCTGCTTCGAGCAGGCTCGACGCGCGCGCGAGGCGCAGCGGCGTCGACCGCAAGGTCGCGTGACGTCGTCGCGATATTCGCGTGGCCGAGGAAGTCACGGACGTCGTGCAGTTCCGCGCGTGACTCGAGCAGGCGGCAGGCGAACTCACGGCCGCACGTTGTGAAATCCCCAGAGATGGGTGACACGTCGAGCTCTCTGTTCCGGGTCAAGATTCCGGATCGGAGACGCGATGACAAAGGCAGAGCAGGCAAGGCTTGTGAGCTGGCGGCTGAAGGTCCTCCAGCGGGCGGGAGACGGGCCGCGGCGCGTGGCGCAAACGTGCCGCCATTTCGGCATCTCTCGCAAGACGTTCTACAAATGGAGGCAGCGGTATGCGGCTCAGGGCGCCGCCGGTGTGGGCGACCGCCCGCGACGGCCGCTCCGGTCGCCGCGGGCCACGCCGGCTGACGTCATCAGTAAGATCCTCTACCTCCGCCAGCACTATGACTTCGGACCGCGCCGCATCGCCGCCTACCTGCAACGCTTTCACCGCGTGGCCATCGCCGGGTCGTCCGTCTTCCGCGCTGGTGCGGCGCCGTAGGCTCGACTCATCTCTCGAGGACACCCTTCGTCCACAGGCGCTGGTCCTCCTCGTGTGGTGTCCAGACCAGAAGCATCGCCATCACGCCGTACAAGGGAAGGTGACCGACGAGTTCCACCCAGCTGAACACCGTCAACGACATGTTGATGAGCACCCAGGCGCTCGCGACGATGAGCCGCGGAAAGATCCCGAAGATCAAGCAGAGCCCAATGAGCAGTTCCGTGCTGCCCGCGCAGAGCACGAAGATGTCGTCTGACATCGGGATGCGCAGCCAGGCGGTGAAGTTCAGGGGGTGCTGGCGCAGGAATGCCCGGGCCAATTCCGGGTTAGCGAGCTTTTCAGTGAACGCGACGAGCGTCAGGCCCAGTCCGGTGCCTATCCGCAGTGCGGGCATGGCGAGACGCGACAGCCGCGGCGTCGGTTCGAAAGCTGGAAACAACAGCCGGTCAACCGCATAGGGACCGCGGCCCGTCAGCAGGAAGAATGCGCCAAACCCGAGATAGTGGGCATTCTCGAGCATCGACTCCAGCCCGACAACGCCTGTGCCAACGAGCCAGAGCAGGCACAACGCTGCCCCGCCCGCCCTGGCCAGACCTCCGTAGATCACGCTCAAGCCGATGCCGATCTGCATCACGCCCAGCACGTACAACCAGGGGCCGGACAATGGATTGTTCGGCGAGAACAACTGCCCGGTGATCCCAAGCACGATCAGCGGCACACCAACGTGAATCCCCAGAATCAGGGGCACCAGCCCGTAAAAGCGTGCGCGGCTGTCTGGCGTGGCGCCGAATGCCTCCGGCCCCGGAAGCAGCGCGCGACGGCCGGTCCCGCGCCACACGACCGCGAGCACGATGGTGGCCGCGAGAGCCAGCAGCACGCCCACGATCTGGGGAAACCTGAAGATCTGTTCCCAGTGCGTGGGATAGCCCTTAGCGTCGGCGAACCACTTCTCATGGGCGACCGCCGCGCATGGAAACGCGACGAGCGCGATCACCGCTGCGCCTTTCACGATGCCCCTCGCAGTGCATTTCATATGAGACTCCCAGATGGCTCGAGCGGGTTTATGCAACGGTCAAACGAGCCAGCTGCGCGGCGGCGGCCGCCGCCGCGCCCATCCCGCTCCCTCCTCGCCATCGGCCGACGGGTTCTTCCTGGCTTAATCCGACGAGAACGGCGGGGAGTACGCGAGCGACAGGTCGCGCTGGTTCGCAGCGTGTTCGTCGGCGCGATCGATATCTTGCCCGGCGTCGGGAACTCGTGGTACTCGAGCGCGTCGTGCTCGAGCTGCTCTTCCGCCATGAGATCTCGTCCTGCGTCTACGGGTGCCGGCCCTACTTCTTCTTCACGGGGGGCAGGTCCGTGCATACCCCTTCGAAGACCTCCGCCGCCATGCCGATCGACTCGGTGAGCGTCGGATGCGGGTGGATCGTCTTGCCGATGTCCACCGGGTCTGCGCCCATCTCGACCGCGAGGCACACCTCGCCGATCAGGTCACCCGCGTGCGTGCCGACGATGCCGCCGCCGATGCAGCGGTGCGTCGTCTCGTCGAACAACAGCTTGGTGAAGCCTTCGTCGCGGCCGTTGGCGATCGCACGTCCCGACGCGGCCCACGGGAACACCGCCTTGCCATACTTGATGCCCTGCTTCTTGCACTCGTCCTCGGTGAGCCCCGCCCATGCGACCTCCGGATCCGTGTAGGCGACCGACGGGATCTGCCGCGCGTCGAAGAACGACTTCTCGCCCTTCGCCGCCTCGGCCGCGACATGCGCCTCGTGCACGGCTTTATGCGCGAGCATCGGCTGGCCGACGATGTCGCCGATGGCGTAGATGTGCGGCACGTTCGTGCGCATCTGCTTGTCGACGTCGATGAAGCCGCGATCGGTCACGGCCACGCCTGCATTCGTCGCCTCGATGACCTTGCCGTTGGGGCTGCGGCCCACGGCCACGAGCACCATGTCATAGGTTTGGGGCCCTCCCGGGGCGTTCTCGCCTTCGAAGCCGACTTCGATCCCTTTCGGCGTCGCCTTGGCCGAGACCGTCTTCGTTTTCAACATGATCTTGTCGAAGCGCTTCGCATTCATCTTTTCCCAGACCTTGACGAGGTCTCGGTCCGCGCCCGCCATCATGATGTCGAGCATCTCGACGACGTCGATCTTCGCACCGATCGCCGAGTACACCGTTGCCATCTCGAGGCCGATGATGCCGGCGCCGACGACGAGCATGCGCTTGGGCACCGCGGTGAGCTCGAGCGCGCCCGTCGAATCCACGACGCGCGGATCGTCGGGCATGAACGGCAGCTTGATCGACTGGCTGCCCGCAGCGATGATGCATTTGTCGAACTTCACGATCTTCTTCTCGCCGGACTTGTCCTGGGCGGTGCCAGTCGTCAGCGCGACTTCGAGGTGATGAGGATCGAGGAAGCGGCCGACGCCGCGCACGACGTCCACCTTGCGCGCTTTCGCCATGCCGGCCAGGCCGCCGGTCAGCTTCTTGACCACGCCTTCCTTGAACGTGCGCAGCTTCGGCAAGTCGATTTGCGGCGATCCGTAGGCGATGCCGTGCGCGCCGAGCGCAATCACTTCCTCCATCGCCGCAGCCGTGTGCAGCAACGCCTTGGACGGAATGCACCCGACGTTGAGGCACACGCCGCCGAGCGTCGCGTAGCGCTCGACGAGCACGGTCTTCATGCCGAGGTCTGCGCTGCGGAACGCCGCGGAATAGCCGCCGGGACCCGCGCCGAGCACGAGCATCTCGCACTCGATATCGGCTTTGCCGGAAAAGCTGCCTGCCGCGGGTGCGGCCCTCACCCCCGGCCCCTCTCCCGCGGGGAGAGGGGCGGCCTGAGTCGACGGTGGCGCGCTCCCTCTCCCGCTCGCGGGAGAGGGTTGGGGTGAGGGTGCTCCTGCAGCCTCCGACTCCACCGTGAGGATGAGCGAGCCTTCGCTCACCTTGTCGCCGACCTTGACCTTCAATTCCTTGACCGTGCCATCCACGGGCGACGGCACGTCCATCGTCGCCTTGTCGGACTCGAGCATGACGAGCGACGCTTCCTTCGCGACCTTGTCGCCGGGCTTGACCAGCACTTCGATGACGGAGACGTCGTGGAAGTCGCCGATATCCGGGACCTTGACCTCGATAGTTGGCATTTGTTGCGATCCCTCGTTAGACGATGATCCGGCGCATGTCGGCCAGCAGTGACCCGAAGTACGCGTTGAAGCGCGCGGCCGCGGCGCCGTCGATCACGCGGTGGTCCCACGACAGCGACAGCGGCAGGATGTAGCGCCACGACGACGTCTTGCCGTCGTTCGACACCTGCTTCCAGAACGAGCGGCATGCGCCCATGATCGCGACCTCGGGCGCGTTGATGATCGGCGTGAAGTACGTGCCGCCGATGCCGCCCAGGCTGCTGATCGTGAACGTGCCGCCCTGCATCTGGTCGGGCTTCAGCTTGCCGTCGCGGGCGAGCTTCGCGAGATCCCCCATCTCCTTGGCGATGTCGACCACGCCCTTCTTGTCCGCGTCGCGGATCACCGGAACCACGAGGCCGTTCGGCGTGTCGGCTGCAAATCCGATGTGCCAGAAGTTCTTGAGGACCAGGTTGTCACCGTCGATCGAGCTGTTGAACTCCGGGAACTTCTTGAGCGCTGCGACCGCGACCTTGATCATGAACGCCAGCATCGAGACCTTGACTCCGCCCTTCTCGATCTCCTTGTTGAGCTGCACGCGAAACTGCTCGAGCTCGGTGATGTCGGCGTCGTCGTGATTGGTGACGTGCGGGATCATCACCCAGTTGCGGTGCAGGTTCGCGCCCGAGATCTTCTTGATCCGCGAAAGCGGCTTGACCTCGACCGGGCCGAATTTCGCGAAGTCGACTTTCGGCCACGGCAGGAGGTCGATGCCGCCGCCATCGGAGCACTCCCGCTCCCGCCCGCGGGAGAGGGTTGGGGTGAGGGTCCGCCCTTCGCCGCCGCTTCGACGTCTTCCTTGACGATGCGGCCCTTGTTGCCGGACCCCTTCACCGATCCCAGGTTGACGCCGAGATCGCGCGCCATCTTGCGCACGCCGGGACTTGCATAGGCGATCGCGAAGCCCGTTTCATCGACCCTCACCCCCGGCCCCTCTCCCGGGGAGAGAGGGGAGGTTTGAGTCGACGCCGCAGCGCTCCCTCTCCCGGTCGCGGCGGGAGTGGAAACTGCGGGTTGGGGTGAGGGTGCCGCCGCCGCTTGCGCCGCGTCCGTCACCAATGTCAGCACCAGCGCGCCTTCGCTCACCTTGTCGCCGACCTTGACCGCGAGATCGCGCACGACGCCGCCGAGCGGCGCCGGCACGTCCATCGTCGCCTTGTCCGACTCCAGCGTGACGAGCGCATCCTCGGCCTTCACGGTATCGCCCGCCTTCACCAGCACTTCGATGACGGGGACATCCTTGAAGTCGCCGATGTCGGGTACGCGCACTTCGGCCACGCCCGCGGGCGCGGAGGTCGGCGCGGGCGGCGCGGACACCGCGGCCTTGTGATGCTCGGCCGCGGCGCTGACGGCAGGCGCGTCGGAATCGAGCGTGAGGATCAGGCTGCCCTCGCTCACCTTGTCGCCGAGCTTGACCTTGATGTCTTTCACCTTGCCGGCAAACGGCGCCGGCACGTCCATCGTCGCCTTGTCCGACTCGAGCGAGACGAGCGAGTCCTCCGCCTTCACGCTGTCGCCGGGCTTGACCATGATGTCGATAACCGGCACGTCCTTGAAATCGCCGATGTCCGGAACTTTGACTTCGACCGCGCTCATGTTTTTTCTCGCGTTATCTTGATGGGTCCACTGTCGTGAGCGGCGCAGGGCCGCTCATACGGTCCAAGGATCGGGACGCTCGGTGTCGAGCCCGTATTTCTTGATGGCCTGCTCCACCACGTCCGCCTTGATCTCGCCGTCGTCGGCAAGCGCCTTCAGCGCCGCGATGGTGACGTAGTAGCGGTTCACCTCGAAGAACGTGCGCAGCTTGACGCGGTAGTCGCTGCGCCCGAAGCCGTCGGTGCCGAGCGTCACGTAACGCCTGCCCACGTGCTGGCGGATCTGGTCGGCGTAGTTGCGCATGTAGTCGGTCGCCACGATCACCGGCCCCGCGTGCCCTTCCAATGCGGTCTCGACGTAGCTCTTGCGGCGCGCTCCCTTGGGATGCAGCAGGTTGTGCCGCTCCGCGCTCATGCCGTCGCGGCGCAGCTCGTTGAAGCTCGTCGCACTCCAGATGTCCGATTCGATCTTCCAGTCGTCACGCAAGAGATCGGCGGCGGCGATGACTTCGCGCAGGATCGTGCCCGATCCCATGAGCTGCACGCGCGGGCCCTTGCCCTTGCCTCCGCCCTTGAGGAGATAAAGCCCCTTGATGATGCCCTCGGCGGCACCCTCGGGCATCGCGGGATGCGCGTAGTTCTCGTTCATCACCGTGACGTAGTAGTACACGTCCTCCTGTGCCTCGTACATGCGGCGGATGCCTTCGCGGACGATGACGACGACCTCGTACGCGAACGTGGGATCGTACGAAACGCAATTGGGAATCGTCGACGCCAGCACGTGGCTGTGGCCGTCCTCGTGCTGCAGGCCCTCGCCGTTGAGCGTGGTGCGCCCCGCGGTTCCGCCGATGAGGAACCCGCGCGCGCGCATGTCCCCCGCAAGCCACGCAAGGTCGCCTACGCGCTGCAGCCCGAACATCGAGTAGTAGATGTAGAACGGGATCATCGGCACGTCGTTGGTCGAGTACGACGTGGACGCGGCGATCCACGAGCTCATCGCACCGGCTTCGTTGATGCCTTCCTGCAGCACCTGCCCCGACTTGTCCTCGCGGTAGTACATGAGCTGGTCGGCGTCCTGCGGCTTGTAGAGCTGGCCTACCGCGGAGTAGATGCCAAGCTGACGGAACATGCCTTCCATGCCGAACGTGCGCGATTCATCCGGAACGATGGGCACGATGTGCTTGCCGATCGTCTTGTCGCGCACGAGCGTGCCCAGCATCTGCACGAACGCCATCGTGGTGGAGATCTCGCGGTCGCCCGAGCTTTGCAGCAGGCGCTCGAACGATGACAGCGGCGGCGCCTGCAACGACGCGGACTTGCGGCGGCGCTGCGGAAGATAACCGCCGAGCGCGGCGCGCCGCTCTTGCAGGTACTTCTCCTCCGGGCTGTCCTTCGGCAGCGAGAGGAACGGCATCGCTTCGATCTTGTCGTCCGGCATCGGGATGTCGAAGCGGTCGCGGAATTGCTTGAGCGCATCCGCCGTCATCTTCTTCGCCTGGTGCGCGATCATCTGGCCTTCGCCGGACTCGCCCATGCCGAAGCCCTTCACCGTCTTCGCGAGGATCACCGTCGGCTGGTCCTTGTGCTTCACCGCGGCCGCGTAGGCCGCATAGACCTTGAAAGGATCGTGGCCGCCGCGGTTGAGCTTCCACACTTGCTCGTCCGAAAGATCCGCCACCAGCGCCTTGAGCTCCGGACGTGTTGAAGAAGTGCTCGCGTACATACGCGCCGTTCTTGCTCTTGAAGTCCTGGTACTGGCCATCCACGCACTCTTCCATGCGCGCGAGCAGGATGCCGTCCTTGTCCTTCTCGAAGAGCTTGTCCCAGCCGGAGCCCCACACGACTTTGATGACGTTCCAACCCGCGCCGCGGAACACGCCTTCCAATTCCTGGATGATCTTGCCGTTGCCGCGCACGGGTCCGTCGAGGCGCTGCAGGTTGCAGTTGATCACGAAGATCAGGTTGTCGAGGTGCTCGCGGCCTCCGAGCGAAATGGCGCCGAGCGACTCCGGCTCGTCGCACTCGCCGTCGCCGAGGAACGCCCACACCTTGCGGTTCGCGGTCTTTGCGAGGCCGCGCCCCTCGAGGTACTTGAGGAAGCGCGCCTGGTAGATCGCCATCAGAGGGCCGAGTCCCATCGACACCGTGGGGAATTGCCAGAAATCCGGCATGAGCCACGGGTGCGGATACGACGGAATGCCCTTGCCGTCGCTTTCCTGGCGGAACCCGAGCAGCTGCTGCTCGGTCAGGCGCCCCTCGACGAACGCGCGCGCATAGATACCGGGCGACACGTGACCCTGCACGTAGATGAGGTCGCCGCCATGCTCGGCCGTGGGCGCGTGCCAGAAGTGGCCGAAGCCGATGTCGTACAGGAGCGCCGAGGACTGGAAGCTCGCGATGTGCCCCCCGAGCTCGGACGACTCCTTGTTCGCGCGCAGGATGATCGCCACCGCGTTCCAGCGGATCGCCGCGCGGATCTTGTGCTCGAGCTCGCGGTTGCCCGGCGACTTCGCCTCGAGCCCGGGCGGAATGGTGTTGCGGTAGGGCGTCGTCGCCGTGAAGGCGGGCATTGCACCGGCACGCCGGGCCTCGTCGCGCAGCTGCGTCAGCAGGAAGCGGGCGCGCTCGACGCCCGCGTACCGGACGACAGCTCGCAACGAATCCAGCCATTCGCTTGTCTCGACCGGATCGTGATCGTTGACGATGCCCATGGGCATGCTCCTCGGAAGTTCGAATGATCGATCGAATGGCCGGGTGCGCGGCCCGGATTGGATATTGCTCTTTCACCAGATTCGCCAGGGTTTCGCAACCGAGCCTCAGAAGATCGGCTTATCCTGATAACGCGACGAACGCGTCATCGCTCGTTGGCGCCATCGATTCATTTCGAGCGACGCGGCGAATCGCCTGGACCTTCTGAACAAACAGGACCACCCCGACAAGTAAGCCGCCCACGGGCCATGCCGAGCCGGCCTCACCGTTCCAGCGCCACAGCGCG
>CAWJOG010000020.1:0-62718 GCA_963844435.1 Vicinamibacterales bacterium
CCGACAATCTCGAGAAGGACCTCGATCCCGTGCTGGCCAAGACGGCCGCGTCGTTCGGCGTGACGATCGATTCGCAGCGTGCGGGCCGTCTGTCCCGCCAGTAGAATCCTCCATGCGCACATCCCTTGCCGGTTCGCTCCTCGTCGCGGTCGCCATCGCCGCTGCCAGTCCGCTCGCCCAGCAGCCCGCTCCCGCTCCAGCGGCAGCCAAGCCCGACGAGAAGAAGGAAGAGGAAAAGCCCAAGGAGCCGAAGTGGGACGTCACCGCCGAGTTCGGCCCGACGTCCAAGATCGCCTTCGACACCAGCGAAGGCACCTGGATGAACGTCGACGTCAGCCCGGACGGGGCGCGTGTGCGTGTTCGACCTGCTCGGCGATCTCTACGTGATGCCGATCGGCGGATCGACGGCGGCGGCGCCGGCGACGCGGCTCACGACCGGGCCGGCCTTCGACATGCAGCCGCGCTTCAGTCCGACGGCAAGCGGATCGCCTTCACCAGCGACCGCGGCGGCCTGTTCAACATCTGGGTGATGGACGCCGACGGGAAGAACCCGACCGCCGTGTCGCGCGAAGAGAAGTGGTGGGTGAACAGCCCGACCTGGGCGCCGGACGGCGACTTCATCTTCGCCCGCAAGCACTTCGTGGCGACGCGGTCGCTCGGTGCCGGCGAGGTGTGGATGTATCACCGCAGCGGCGCCGACGGCGTCCAGGTGACCGAGAAGGTGAGCTTCCAGAAGGACGCCGGCGAGCCGGCGCTCTCGCCCGACGGCAAGTACCTCTACTACAGCAAGGACATCACGCCGAGCCCGACCTTCGAATACAACAAGAACCCGCACGCCGGCATCTACGCGATCATCCGCCGCGAGCTGGCGACGGGGCGCGAGCGATCGATCGTCAGCGGCGCCGGCGGCGCGATCACGCCGCGCGTCTCGCCCGACGGGAAGTGGCTGGCGTTCATCCGCCGCGTCGACACCGGCAGCCAGCTGTTCGTCCGCAGCCTCGCGACCGGCGCCGAGCGGCCGATTTTCGCGCACCTCGACAAGGATCAGCAGGAGGCCTGGACGATCTTCGGTCCCTACGCGCAGTACGCGTGGATGCCCGACAACAAAGGGCTGGTGGTGTGGGGCGAGGGGAAGATCTGGCGCGTCGATCTGCCGGCGGGCCCGCCGGCGCCGGGCGCGCCCCTGCAGGCCGGCCGCGAGATCCCGTTCGTCGCCAAGGTCGAGCAGACGATCACCGAGGCGGTCCGCTTCCCGGTGACGGTGGCGCCGGATCGGTTCCCCGTCCGCATGCTGCGGGGCGCGGTGGTCGCGCCGGACGGGAAGAGCGTCGTCTACAGCGCGCTCGGCAAGCTGTGGATCCGGCCGCTGCCGGCGGGGACGCCGAAGCGGCTGACGGCCCGTGACGATCTCGAGTACGACGCCGGCGTTCTCCGTCGACGGGCGCACCATCGTCTACGCGTCGTGGCGCGACGTCGATCGCGGGCGGATCCGCACCATCGGCGCCGACGGCAGCGGCGGGCGCGAGGTGGTCACGACGCCCGGCCACTACGTCGAGCCGTCGTTCTCACGCGACGGCCAGCGCATCGTGTATCGCGCCGTCGGCGGCGACGACGTGCGCGGGCCGGACGACGGCGAGCAGCCCGGCATCTTCATCGTGCCGGCCGCGGGCGGCGGTGCGCCGACGCTCGTCCGCGAGGAGGGCTCGAACCCGCGCTTCGACGCGACCGGCACGCGCCTCTACTTCCAGGAACGGCGCGGCGATCGCACGGTGCTGGCCAGCGTCACCACCGGCAACGCCTTCGAGATCGTCCACGCGCGTTCAGAGAACGCCCTCGAGCTGGTGCCGTCGCCCGACGGCAGGTGGATCGCCTTCGAGGAACGCTGGCGCACCTACGTCGCCGCGCTGCCGCAGAGCGGGCGCCCGATCGAGATCGGCCCGACCACCAAGGCGTTCCCGGTGGCGCGCGTCTCGCGCGATTCGGGCTGGAGCCTGCACTGGTCCGACGCGGACACCATTCACTGGACGCTCGGCGCGGATCTCTACACCCGCGACCTGGCAAAGACGTTCGCGTTCGCCCGCGACGGCGCCGCCAAGCCCGACGAGCCCGAGGCGGGCGGCGTCGCCATCGGCTTCGAGCAGGCGAGCGACACGCCGGGCGGGACGATCGCGCTGGTCGGCGCCCGCATCGTGCCGATGAACGCGGAGCCCGGGCGGGGGGTGATCGAGCGCGGCACCATCGTCGTCGAGCGCAACCGCATCGCCGCCATCGGGCCGGAGGGATCGGTCAGCGTGCCGGCCGGGGCGCGGCGCATCGACGTCGCCGGCAAGACGATCATCCCCGGCCTGATCGATGTCCACGCCCACGTCCGCGGCGAGAGCAGCGGCATCCTGGCCGAGACGTCCTGGCCGCTGGCCGCCAACCTGGCCTACGGCGTGACCACCTCGCACGACCCGTCCAACGACACGCAGACGGTGTTCACCAAGAGCGAGATGCAGCGGGCCGGCTCGCTGCTCGGGCCGCGCCTGTATTCGACCGGCACGATCCTCTACGGCGCCGAGACGCCGTTCAAGGCGGCCGTCGAGAACTACGAGGACGCGCTGATGCACATCCGCCGGATGAAGGCGGCCGGCGCGATCAGCGTCAAGAGCTACAACCAGCAGCGCCGCGACACGCGCCAGATGATCCTCAAGGCGGCGCGCGAGCAGGGCCTGATGGTCGTGCCCGAGGGTGGCTCGCTGCTCTACCAGAACCTGACCCAGATCACCGACGGCCACACCGGCATCGAGCACAGCCTGCCGGTGCCCAAGCTGTATCGCGACGTCGTCACGCTGTTCTCGAAGACCCGGGTCGGCTACACGCCGACGCTGATCGTCGCCTACGGCGGCCTGATGGGCGAGAACTACTGGTACCAGCACGACGACGTGTGGCGGAACGCGCGCCTGCAGGCGTTCACGCCGCGCGACGTGCTGGTCGAGCGGTCCCGCCGCCGGCCGATGGCGGCCGAGGACGACTTCAACCACGTGCTGATCGCCCGCGCGCGCCAAGGCGCTCAAGGACGCCGGGACGTCGGTGCAGCTCGGCGCGCACGGCCAGCTGCAGGGCCTCGGCGCGCACTGGGAGCTGTGGATGCTGGCGCAGGGCGGGATGACGCCGCTCGAGGCGCTCGACAGCGCGACGATCTCGGGGGCGCGCTATCTCGGGATGGACAAGGATCTCGGCTCGCTCGAGACGGGTAAGCTCGCCGACCTCGTCGTGCTCGACAAGAACCCGCTCGAGGACATCCGCAACAGCGACAGCATCCGCTTGGTGATGCTGAACGGCCGGCTCTACGACGCCGCGACGCTCGACCAGATCGCGCCGGACGCGCGCAAGCGGCCGCCGTTCTGGTGGCAGCGGCCTTAGGCTCGGTCACCACAGCACCGATCGATCGATGGCGGCCAGAGAGGGGCGTCCGGTCAGGGCCATGGCCATCTCGAGCTCCTGACGGAGAATGGTGACGACGCGTTCGACTCCGTCGGCTCCGGCGACGCCCAGCCCATAGAGGAAGGGTCGGCCGATCATGACGGCGGACGCCCCTCGCGCAATCGCCTTGAGGACGTCGGTCCCCCGACGGACACCTCCATCCAGCAGGATTGGGATGCGGCCCGCCACCTTGTCGACGACGGCCGGCAACGCGTCGATGGTCGCGGCGGCCGTGTCGAGGCCCCGGCCTCCATGATTGGAGACACTGATGCCGGCGACGCCCTCCGCAACGGCACGCGCGGCATCCTCCGGATCGAGGATGCCCTTCAACACGATGGGAATGCGCACGAGTGACCGCAACCACTCGACGTCCTTCCACGCGAAGCTGGTATCAGCCCCCGTGCGCAGCTCGCCCGGTGTCGCGATGGCGGGGAAGGGTGGCCGCATCATGAAATTTCGGACCCCGGCCGCCGCGCCGTCCACCGTCACCACCAGCACCTTGCATCCTGCGGCTTCGGCGCGCTGCGCCTCGTCCCGTGCTTTGCCACGGTCCGTCGTCACGTACAGCTGAAACCAGGGCGCCGGGCTGGCAAGACGGGCGATGGCCTCGACCGGACGGGTGTGAAACGAAGGGATGACGAGCACTGCGCGTGATTTGCTGGCTCCCCGCGCGGTTTCCAGCTCGGCTTCCGTGTGCAGGAGACCGTGGACGCCAGCCGGTGCCAGGAGGATCGGAAACGCAAGGTCCTGGCCGAACAACGACTGGCGCGTGTCCACGGTGGAGACATCGACCAGCACGCGAGGGCGCAGGGGAATGCGATTGAATCCGTCTCGATTCCATCGCACCGTGATCTCGTCGGCCGAACCACCACGAACGCTCTCGAACGTCTGTGCGGATAGCCTCGACCTGGCCAGCGCTTCGAAATCCTCGAGTGTGACCACGCCCGGCGGAATCACGTTGTCGGCCCGCTCTTGCGCGAGGCCGGCCATGCCAGTGAGCGCGACCGCCGAAGCCCCGGTCGTTACTCGCATGAGGGCGTCGCGACGGGTCATCGGCACGTGAGGTCCCTTCAGCTCTCGCGCGCCAGGCGTTTGCTGGCGAAGCTGCTGCGGCCAGCTCGAGGCCGGGGCAATCGAGGCGCCGCATCGCGGCGCGCGCCTCGTCGTCGAGACCGGCTCGCCGCGACTCGCCGTCCGGATCCGCCAGCCAGCGCTCGCGCGCCGCGGTGTCCACGTAAAGTCGGGCGAGCATCGCCTCGACGCGCGCCTGCTGCTCGCGCGCTGCATCGACTACCCGCACGGGCGCACGCCCGCTGCTCTGGGCCCGGCGCGGTGTCCTCGACGCCCGCCGGCCGTCGTGCTCGGCCGGCCGCCAGAGCCGCCCGCGCCCGATCGAGCTCGCCGAGCAGCAGTTCGAACGGCGGAAACGCGCCGTCGCGCTCCAGGATCACGTCGATCGCGTGCGGGACGCGCTCGCCGACGCGCTCGAGGAGGGCGTAGACCGAGTCGGGTACGGCATGCCGGTGATCGTCCAGGAGCCGCCGCTCGCCGCTCGTCGCCTCCACCTCGGTGCCGCCGGCGATGTGGATGGCGCGGATGCGATCGGCGGGCAGCGCGTCGACCAGCGTCCGCGGGTCGTAGCCCAGGTTCTGGCCATTGGTGACGAGGTTGTGGAGGTCGAGCAGCAGGTCACTGCCCGACGCATCGAGGAGCTCGAGCAGCCACGTCTGTTCGGAGCGATCGCTGCCCGGGGGATCGAGCAGGGTAGCGACGTTCTCGGCCAGCGGCCTCGCCCCCACGCGCCGCGCCGCGCGATCGAGATTCTCGGCCGTGGCTTCGACCGTCAGCGCCGAGCGCGTCGGCGCGGCCAGGTGGCCCAACTCCACGCCGCCGGCCCGCACGAACGCCAGGTGATCGGACCAGTGCTCGGGGACGACGTCGTCCATCAGCCGCGCGAACGCGTCGAGCCGGGCCAGATCGATGCCCTCGGCCGAGGCCAGTCCGAGCGACACCCCGTGGATGGCCACCGGAATCTCGCGGGCGAGCGTCCGCAGCGCGCGCCGCGCGCGCCGCGAATCGAGGAACCGCCCTTCCGGGATCACCTCGACGATGTCCAGCCGGTGACCGTTGGTGAGGATGGCGCCGGCCAACAGCGGATGCCACGTCAGGCCGAATCGATCGCGCACGGCGATGCCCATCGGTCAACTACTCCCGCAGCCCCCGCAGCCCCCGCCCCCGCCTCCACACGAACTGCCGCACGAACTGCCGGACGAACTGCCGGACGAGCTGTCAGACGAGCTGTCAGACGAACCGCCGCTGTCCGAGGCGCCCGCCTGGGGGAAGAGCTTTTTCGCCTCGGGGTAGACCGGCAGCGCGGCGTCGACGCCGAACACCGCCACCAGCAGGGCCAGATCGGTCCCGCCGCTCTGCGGGCGCAACGAGCCCGCCCGATCCTTGAGGCCGCCGAAGAGCGTGCGCAGGTCGCCGACGAGCGCGTTGCCGGCGGGCGTCCGGCGCGGGTGGGTGGCGACGAACGTGGCGATCAGGAAGGCGAAACCGAGCAGCACGAGGAAGCCGACGTTCGAGCGGCCGCGCGAGATCGCGATGGCGATCTTGATGGCCGCGACGGCCGCCAGCGCGGCGCCCGCGGCGAGCCACAGCCGCGTGCGAACGGCCTTCTGGTCCGGGCTCGGCAACAGACCCCGACGCACCAGCGTCGGCTCACAGTCCGCGGTCGCCGTCTCGGTCAGGTTGGCGTCGCCGATCAGCTCCTGCGCCTTCGTCGCAACGGCGGCTCGCGCCAGGATCGCCCGCTCCGTGGGCTTCGTCACGCGCCCGACCCCATCCTGCCGCCCGGCCTCGACTGCGTCATCGCCAGAGAGCGTCAACATCCCGCGATCGACGAGGGTCAGGATCGCGACGCGGATCGCCTCGCCGGCGCCGCCGCGCAGGAATGCGATGTCGAGGTAGTCGGACAGCGGGTGCGGCGGATCGCCGCGTTCGCCGGCGCGGCGCATCAGGAACACGAGCACGGTGACTGCCGCGCCCAGGCAGCCGTAGAAGACCAGGAACTCCGGACCACGAAGGTCGAACGGGTTCACCATGGCGTGTCACGAGAGCTGCGACGCCCGAAGACTCAGGTACCCGACGAGATCGAGCACGCCCTGGAACGTCTCCCCCGCCCGTCCCGGCGGGAGGTGGCGGGTCTCGCGCGCCTCGCTGATCGCCGCGAGCACCGCGGCGCGGTCCGGCCAAGTCCAGCCCTCCGCCACGTGCGCCAGCGCGTCGCGCGGGGCGAGCGCGGGGCCCCCGCCGAGCTCGAGGATCTCGGCGGCGCTGACCCGCAGCGGGCTGGCTGCTTCGGCCACGCGGATGGCGAGCCGCTCCTCCCGTCCGCCGTCCACGGCGTAGGCGGCGCGCAGCCGCAGCACCTGGTTCAGCAGCACCTGACGCAGCCGGGCGATCGTGGCCGCGCGCGACGCGGTCAGCGCTTCGAACGGATCCACGCCGTGCAGCATGCGGTGCCGGCGCCCGATGTCGCCGAATTTCACGGCGAACGCTTCGGCGGCGGCGCCCAACTCGGTCTGCACCAGCCAGAGAATCTCGAGGCGGATCGCCGCGTGCCCCCGCTCCAGCGTGGGCCGGAGCGCCTCGATGCGCGCCCAGTCGATGGTGGCCAGCAGGACCACGACGTTGACGTCGGACGTGGCGCGTAGCCGGTTCTCGGCGGCGCTGCCGAAGAGCGCGATCGCCCGGAGCGTCGGGCCGAGCGCGGAGCGCGCCTCGTCGGTGAACTCAGTGAGGACCCGCGCCACCGTCGCGGGCAGGTCGCTGACGGCGGCTTCGAGCGCAGTCGGCATGGCGGCCGTATCGTAACGCAGGTGCATCACACGGAGGCGACGCCCCAGACCAGCTCGCGCCGTTGCGCGGTCGCGCCGTAGCGCCGTTTCGTCCCCAAGGCATCGCGACGCGCGGGGGTTTGGGAGTAGGCTGAGGGTCCTCTGGAGGCTCTCATGTTTCGACGTTTCACCCGATCGGCCGTCGTCACCATCGCGGCCGCGGCTGCCTGCGCGCTCGGCGCGATGTCCATGCTTTCCGCCCAGGCCGTCGAGGCGCCGCGCCCGGCGCCTGCCAAGCCCGCCCCCGCCCCCGCCAGCCAGCCCACGTCGCCGGCCAAGCCGGTCCCAACGCCCCGTCCAGCGGCTCGACCGGCCGCGGCACCGGTGGCGACGGCGGCGCCGAAGGTCGCGTTCGAAAAGCACGTGCTGCCGAACGGCCTGCAGCTGATCCTGCACGTCGATCGCAAGCTGCCGATCGTCCACGTGAACCAGTGGTTCCACGTCGGCTCGAAGAACGAAGTGCCGGGACGGACCGGCTTTGCCCACCTGTTCGAGCACCTGATGTTCCAGGGCTCGACGCACGTGCCCGGCGAGTACTTCTCGTTGATCGAGAAAATGGGCGCGAACATCCGTGAGGGCGGCGTCAACGGCACCACCAGCAGCGACCGCACCAACTACTTCGCGACCGTGCCGTCGGCCAACCTCGAGACGCTGCTGTGGATCGAGTCCGACCGCCTGGCGACGTTGCTCGACGAGACCGACAAGAAGAAGCTGGACAACCAGCGCGACGTCGTCAAGAACGAGCGCCGCCAGGGCGTCGACGACCCGCCCTACGGCCGCGCCTACGAGCTGCTGGTGACGAACTTCGCGCCGGCCGGCCATCCGTACTCGTGGCCCGGCATCGGCAGCATGGAGGACCTGACCGCCGCGTCGCTCGACGACGTCAAGGCGTTCTTCCGCCGCTACTACACGCCGAACAACCTGTCGCTGGTGATTGCCGGCGACTTCGATCCGGCCGAAGCGAAGCGGCTGGTCGAGAAGTACTTCGGCGGGCTGACGCCGGGGCCGGCGCTCGATCGGCCGCGGCGCTGGCTCCCTGTGCTCGACGGCGAGCGCGTGGTCGAAGTCAACGATCGCGTGCCGGCGGCGCGGACCTACGTCGCCTACATCGCGCCGGAGTACTTCGGCGCCGACGAAGCGGCGATGCAGATCACCGCCCGTATCCTCGGCGACGGCCTGTCGTCGCGGCTCGAGAAGGCGCTGATCTACGACAAGCCACTGGCCAGCGAGGTCAACGTCGGCTACGACGCCCAGGAGATCGCCGGCGGCTTCGTGGTCATCGCGACGGCGCGTGACGGTGTCTCGCTGCCGGACCTCGAGCAGGTGATCACGCGCGAGCTGCACCTGCTGGCCCGCACCGGGCCGACGCAGGCCGAGCTCGATCGCGCCCGGACCAAGCAGGAGTTCCAGTTCATCTCCGGGCTCGAGCGCATCGGCGGCTTCGGCGGCAAGGCCGATCTGCTGAACCAGTACAACACCTTCCTCGGCGATCCCGGGAACTTCGAAGCCGATCTCGGGCGGTATCGTGCCCTGACCGTCGCCGACGTTCGGAACGCCGCGCAGCGTTGGCTGGCCACGCCCAACCGCCTGATCGTGCGCTTCCATCCGGAGGCCTCCGGCCGGGTGCCGGCGACCACGCTCGATCGCTCGAAGCAGCCGGCCTTCGGCGCCGACCGGCCGTTCGTCGCGCCGACGGTGCAGACGGCGAAGCTCGAGAACGGGCTCGAGATCTACGTCGTCGAGCGCGACGACCTGCCGAAGGTGGCGGTCAGCTTCGGCACCCGCGCCGGCGCCATCGCCGATCCGGCCGGCGCGCCCGGCACCGCCGCGATGACCATGCGGACGATCGATCTCGGCACGAAGACGCGATCGGCGCTGGCCATCGAGAGCGCGCTGGGCGATCTCGGCGTCACGCTCGACGGCGGCGTCCAGCGCGAGTTCGCGACGGCCGGCTTCGAGGTGCTGACGCGCAACGTCGGCCCGGCGTTCGCCATCCTCGCCGACGTCATCCAGCGCCCCATCTTCCCGGCCTCCGAGGTCGAGCGCGAGAAGAAGCGGCAGATCGACGGCCTGCTGCAGGGCGAGAAGGATCCGGGCGCCATCGCGGCGCGCCTGCGCGGCATCCTGGCCTTCGGTGTCGATCATCCGTACGGCTGGCCGGCCCAGGGTTTCACCCGGACCATCGAGCCGCTCACCCGGCAGCAGCTCGCCGATTTTCACGCGGCGCGCTTCAAGCCGGCCAGCTCGATGCTCGTGTTCGTCGGCCAGATCTCGCTGAAGGATGCGACGGCGCTCGCCCGCCAGCATTTCGGCACGTGGACCGGCGGCGCCGCTGCCCCGGTGTCGCTGCCGGCGCCGAAGCCGGCGCCGGGCGGACGCCTCTACGTCTACGACCGCCAGGACGCGGCGCAGACGATGATCATGCAGTACCTGACCGCGCCCAAGCGCGCCATCGCCGACTACACGCCGCTGGTGATGGCCGACGCCGTCTGGGGCGGTGGCGGCTTCGGCACGCGGCTGAACCTCAACCTGCGCGAGGAAAAGGGCTACTCATACGGCGTCTTCTCGAACCTGGTGCTGATGCGCGAAGCCGGCATCTGGTACGCCGCGGGGCCGGTCCAGACCGACAAGACCAGCGAGTCGGTGGCCGAGTTCGACAAGGAGCTGAAGGCGATCGCCGGCGGCAAGCCGATCTCCGAGGACGAGTTCGCCTCGGCCAAGCAGACCAAGGTGCGCGGCTTCGCCCAGACGTTCGAGTCGTACTCGCGGGTCGGCGATCAGATCGAGCGGCTGTGGGCGCTCGGGCTGCCGATGAGCGAGCTGCAGGGCGAATACGACGAGGCGGCCAAGGCGACGCTGCCGGCGGCGATGGCCGCCGCGAAGCTGCACGCGCGGCCCGAGCGCGCCTCGATGATCCTGGTCGGCGACCGCGCCAAGATCGAAGGCAAGGTCCGCGATCTGAAGGTCGGCGAGATCGTCGTCGTCGACGAAGAAGGCCGCCCCGTGTCCGGCGGCGCGTCCGCATCGCCCAACTCCGTGCCGCTCACGCGGACCTCCGAACGACTCCGGAGTCCTGCGCTGACGGCTCCGGAGTCATCCGCCGGCCAAACGGCGTTTTCCGGGGGCCGTGAGCGCCGACGACTCCGCTGCCGCCGCGACGCGCGCTCAGCGTGCCGCTGCGCGACGCGATCTGGAAGGAGTGATTACCGCTACTCGCCACTTCGCGGCCGCGGCTTTCGACGGCTTCGGCCCGGTCCATGTCCAGCCGTGGATCAGCCAGCCGCCGGCACCCTTCTTGAGGGCGACCGTCATCTGCGACACGGCGCGCATCGCGACGCCTTTTTGCGTGAAGGTGTAGGTCGCCGGCACGATCACGTAAGCGCTGGTCCCTTCCACCTCGACGCGCGTCGGCGCACCGAGCACGACCTTCTGGTCGGTGATGCCCTGCTTGGCCTCCGCGGCGCCGAGATCCGCCGCCCACGCGTGGAACGCCTTGGGCCCGTGCCACGCGTAGGGCGCCACTTCGTCGATGATCACGAGGTCGGGCACCGCCGCATGGGTCGCCGCCGCGCCCGCCACGTCGCCCTTGTTGAAGGCAGCGATGAACGTGGTGATCGGCGCCACGACCGCCGGATCCGTGGCCTGCGCATAGGCGGGCGTCGTCATCAACAGGCACGCGAGCGCGCCAAGAGCCAGGTATCGCATCGAATCTCTCCTCGAAAACAGCCAACGCCAACGATCAGGCGGAGTCTATCGGCTCTCACTGTCCGGCTGGAGATTTTCTCGGGCGCTGCCGCATCACGAACACCAGCATCGGGACGACCGCGCTGATCGCCATCCACAGCACCGCGAACCGAAGGCTCGAGGCCTCCGGGAAGACGACGATCTTGACCGTGCCCTGGATGACGAAGTGCAGCAGCGCCGGCGCCCAGATCGTCGCGCCTCCGAGCTCGTAGAGGCGGGCCAGCGGGAAGGCGACGATCACCGCCAGCAGCAAGGCGGCCGTGGCGACCGGCCACGGCATTGTGGCGAACAGCAGCAGGTGGACGGCCACGAACGGGAGCATGGACAGCAGGGCCGCCCGCCAGAAGGATCGGCCGCGGCGCAGGTGGCTGAAGAGATAGCCGCGGAACAGCACCTCCTCGGCGATGCCCCCCTGCGCGAACAGGCCTGGTATCAACCACAGGCCTCCTGGGTAGAAGGCCGGGGCTTCGCCGGCGGCCCAGGCAAAGACGGGGACGGCCAGCAGCATCAGCAGGCAGATCGCGCCGGCGGCGACCAGGCCTCGACGCTCGGACGCGCCGAGGCCGAGTGCCGGCACGAGGCTTCGGAAGGGGACCCCGAAGAGGAGGCGCTCGACGACACAGACGGCCGCCACGATCAGGCCGCCGACCGCCACGCCCGCCTGACCGCGGTCGCTGCCGAGGGCAGCCGCGGACCAGTGGAACAGCGCGAACACGGCGGCGAGACCCGACACCAGCCGGATCCAGCCGCCCCACGTGTCGATCCCGCGAAGGCTCCGGGCTGGCGTGGTGAGCCTCACACTCGGCAGCTCGCCCAGGCGGAGACGGTTGCCGGCCTCGTCAGCGCTTGCCGAGGGCGCCGCGCAGCTTGTCGGCGAGCGATCCGATCGAGGCCGATGGCGCGGCGTCGGCCCGCGCGGTGTACTCGCGGAGCTCGGCCTGCTCGCGCTGCTGCGCCACGGCCTTCTTGCTCACGCGGATCCGCCGGCCCGCCGGGTCCACTTCGAGGACCGCGACCTCGACGTCGCTGCCGATCGGGAACGCCTTCAGCATGTCGGCGTCGCGATCGAGCCCGGTCTCGGCGAACGGCATCAGCCCGGTGCGTCCCGGCGCGAGGAACACGAAGACGCCGAACGTCTCGTGCCGTTCCACCTTGCCGGTGACGATCGCGCCAGGGACGATGCCGCCCTGCGCCGAGGTCGCGCTCGCGGCGCGCGACGTGCCGTCCTCGACCAGCGCCACGCCGATGCGCTTCTGCGCCAGGTCGACGCTGAGCACCTCGAACGCCGCCGTCAGGCCGACGGGCACGGCCGCCGTCCAGCCGTTGCGGCGGCCGGTCGGCGGGAAGGTCGACACGTGCGCCAGCGCTTCGATGCCGGGCTCGAGCTCGACGAAGGCGCCGAAGTCGGCGACGCGGGTGACGCGGCCGGTCCGCACCTGACCGACGGCGTAGGCCGACGCCGACGTCGACCACGGATCGTCCTGCAGCTGCTTCAGGCCGAGCGAGATCTTCTGCGAGGCCTCGTCCACCCGCAGCACCTTGACGTTGATGTGATCGCCGACCGCGACCATCTCGCCGGGGCTGGTGAGCCGCGACCAGCTCATCTCGGAGACGTGGAGCAGGCCCTGGATGCCGCCGCCGAGGTCGATGAAGGCGCCGAAATCCTGCACCGACGCGACCCGGCCGGGCAGGACCGCGCCAGGGACGATCGCCTTGCGCAGCGCCGCCGCCTTCGCCTTCTGCTCGAACTCGAGGTGCTGGCGGCGCGAGACGACCAGATCCTTGCCGCCGTCCTTGTACTCGATGATGCGGAAGGCGTAGGTCTTGCCCTCGTGGATCGTCGGATCCTCGGTGCGGGCGATGTCGATCTGGGAGAGCGGGCAGAAGGCGCGCTCGCGGGCGATGCGGACTTCGTAGCCGCCCTTGACCGCCTTCTCGACCTTGCCTTCGACGGACAGCCCGGCGTGGAACGCGTCCTCGAGCTCGCGCTGCGTGGCAGCGTTGCGGACGCCCTTGCGCGAGAGCACGATGCCGCCGCCGGTCGATACCACCATCGCCTCGATGCGGTCGCCGACCGAGACCTCGACGTCGCCCTCGTCGTCCTTCAGCTCCTCGAGGTCGATCTGGGCCTCGCTCTTGCCGCCGATGCTGACGAAGGCCACCTTCGGGCCGAAGCCGGCGATGACGCCCTGGACGGTCTGGCCCCGCTCGAACCGGCGCGCCTTGACCGACGCCTCGAACATCGCCGCGAAATCTTCTTCCTGCTCGCTCACTGCCTGCTCCTGGGAACTGGTACATCCCGCAATTATATGGGCCGCGCGGCCGCCGCGCCGGACGGGCGGCTCAGCTGACGTTTTGTCACCAGCCGGCGGACGCGCCATCGAAGGGATGGCTGTAGGACGCCTGACGCCCCGCCATAGAATCACGCGATGTCCGACGCCCGTCGCGGCCTGCTCCTGGTTCTCGCCATTGCTGTGTCCAGCGCTTGCGGGGCGCCGGCGCTTGCCGCCGCGCAGCAGGCGCCCGGGGCCGGCGGGGCGCTCGACGGCGTCCGTCATCGCGTCCTCGTCTCGACCGACATCGGCGGCACCGATCCCGACGATCAGCAGTCGATGGTCCACCTGCTGCTCTACGCCGACGTGTTCGACCTGGAGGGCCTGGTGTCGTCGCCGTACGGGCCCGGGCGCAGGAGCCACATCCTCGAGGTGATCGACCGCTACGAGCGCGACTATCCGAACCTGCGGACCCACTCCGCCCGTTACCCGACGCCGGACGCACTGCGCGCGATCACGAAGCAGGGCGAGACCGAGGTGGCGCCCTACGCGGGGGTGCGTCAGCCGACCGAGGGCTCGCGATGGATCGTCGAGCGCGCCCGAGTCGCCGATCCCCGTCCGCTCTACCTGCTCGTCTGGGGTGGTCTCGAGGATCTGGCGCAGGCGCTGCACGACGCGCCCGACATCCTGCCGAAGCTGCGCGTGCACTTCATCGGCGGCCCCAACAAGAAGTGGAGCCCGGATGCCTACCAGTACATCGTCACGCACCATCCGGCGCTGTGGATGATCGAAGCCAACGCCACCTACAACGGGTGGTTCGTTGGCGGCGACCAAGCGGGTGATCAGGGCAACGCCGGCTTCGTGCAGGCGCACGTCGCCGGCCGCGGCGCGCTCGGCGACTACTTCGTCGCCCTGCTGGGCGGCGTCATCAAGATGGGCGACACGCCGACGGTCTCCAGGCTGTTGCGCGGGGCTCCCGAGGATCCGGCGCAGCCGAGCTGGGGCGGCCGCTACGTGCGCGCCTGGGAACGGCCGTTCGTCACCTTCGAGCGGCTGACCACGGCGGCCGATCGCATCGAGCACTTCGCGATCCTCGAGCTGATCCTGCCGCTCGGTGCCGGCGCGCCACCGCATCCCGAGGCGTCGCTGGTCGTGGAGAACCAGTCGCTCGTCGGCCACGTCGACGCCGCGCGCCGCATGCGCTTTCGCTTCTCGCCGAAGGAAGCGAAGACCTACACCTACACGATCCGCGGCAACGTGCCGGCGCTCGAAGGACGGACCGGTGTGATCACGGCCGTCGATCCGGCGCCCGACGCGGCCGCGCGGCCCGCTGCCGGCCTGCCGCGCTGGTGGACCGACGATCCCGCGCCGGCGGCGGCCGAGGGCGTGCACCACGGCGCCGGCACCGTCAGCCAGTGGCGGCGGGACTTCCTCGCCGACTTCGCCGCCCGCCTCGAGCGCGCGCGGACGCCCGTCCGCTGACGGGCTCGGCTGTCGCCTCTCGGTGGGCGACGCCAGGCCGCCCGGCCTGGGCGATCAGCTCGAAGGATCGCAGGCGCGTGGCGAAGTCGTAGACGTCGGACACGACAATCAGCTCGTCGGCCTGCGTCCGCTCGATCAGCGTGTCGAGGCCGCGGCGAACGGTCTCGACGCTCCCGACGACGCTGCACGCCAGCATCTGCGACGCGCGGAACTTCTCGTGCGGCAGCCAATAGGCGTCGATGTCGTCGATCGGCGGCTGCGTGAGCGTGCGGGCGCCGCGCAGGATGTTGGTGAACGACATCTGCTGCGAGCGTGGCCAGCCGGCGCGCCTCGGCGTCGGTCCCGGCGGCGATGACGTTGACGCCGACCATCGCGTGCGGCGCAGCGAGCTGCGGCGACGGCTTGAAGCGCCCGCGATAGACGGCCAGCGCCACGTCGAGCTGCTGCGGCGAGAAGTGCGACGCGAACGCGAACGGGAGCCCGAGCTCTCCCGCGAGCTGGGCGCCGAAGAGGCTGGATCCGAGGATGTAGATCGGCACTTCAGTGCCGGATCCGGGCACCGCCTCGATCCGCTGCCCAGGCTCGACCGGCGCCAGGAAGGCCTGGAGCTCGAGGACGTCCTGCGGGAAGTGCTCGGCGTCCGTCGGCAGGCGGCGAAGCGCCGCCAGCGTCTGCTGATCGGTGCCGGGCGCGCGGCCGAGGCCCAGATCGATGCGCCCGGGAAACAGCGTGGCCAGGGTGCCGAACTGTTCGGCGATCACGTACGGCGCGTGGTTGGGCAGCATGATGCCGCCGGCGCCGACGCGGATGGTCGTCGTCCCGGCGGCGAGGTGCGCCACCACGAGCGACGTCGCGGCGGTCGTCACCGCCGGCATGTTGTGGTGCTCCGCCACCCAGATGCGGCGGAACCCCAGCGACTCGACGTGACGGGCCACCTGGCGCGCCTCGTCGAGGGCACCCCGGCGGGTGCCGTCCTGGCGAACGCGGCCGAGCTCGAGCACCGAGAGCGGGATCATCCCCACGACGCAGCATAGGTGAAGACGGCGGGCGGCTGCGATAGGCTGTCGGCGCCATGCGCACATTCCTGATGCTGCTCACGCTGTCCGCCCTGCCCTTCGCCGCTGCGGGCAGACGGGCCCCCGGCCGACTGGCGCAGTGCGAAGCCGTCCGACTGGCAGGTGCTCTTCAACGGCCGCAACCTCGACGGCTGGACGATGAAGTTCGCGCACCACGAGGTCGGCGACAACTACGCCGACACGTTCCGCGTGGAGAACGGCGTCCTCCGCGTCATGTACGACAAGTACGACGACTTCGGCGCGCGCTTCGGCCACCTGTTCTACAAGCAGAAGCTGTCGCACTACGTGCTCGCGCTCGAGTACCGGTTCTTCGGCGAGCAGGTGAAGGGCGGGCCGGGCTACGCGAAGTTGAACAGCGGCGTGATGGTGCACTCGCAGGCGCCCGAGACGATCCTCAAGGATCAGGACTGGCCGATCTCGGTCGAGGCCCAGTTCCTGGCCGGCGATCGCACGACGATGAACGTCTGTACGCCGGGCACCGAGATCTACATGAACGGCGAGATGGTCAAGGCGCATTGCACCAACTCCTCGTCGCGCAAATACGGCGACGAAGGGTGGATCGCCGTCGAAGTCGAGGTGCGAGGCGGCGAGTCGATTCGCCACCTGATCGACGGCAAGACCGTGCTCGAGTTCCAGAAGCCGTCGATCGGCGGCGGCGTCGCCAACGGCTGGGATCCCGCCATCAAGAAGGACGGCACGCTGCTCACCGAGGGCTACATCGGGCTGCAGGCCGAGAGCCAGCCCGTCGAGTTCCGCAACATCCGGCTGCTCAACCTGTCGGGCTGCATGAAGCCGGAGTCACCGGCCTATCGTCCGTACTTCGTCCATCGCGACGACACGCGCTGCACGACCCGCTGACGGCGCGAGCGAGCCGGTTCGGCCGGGGATTACGCAGACCCATCGGAGGTGTCCGATGGTCACCCGGTTCTGCCGACAGCACATTCCATCCCCCTGGCGGCCGTCGCGTGGATCTGGGATGGCCGCCGCCGCGGCGGCCCAGGCGGCCGCTCAATCGCCCACGGCCACATCGCGGCAGGCGGACTCTCCGCTCAACGGCATCCTGATTGGTGCCGGGGTTGGCGCGATTCCCGGGATCTACTGGCTCGTCGCGGATCCCAACGAGTGCACCGGCCTGTGCCCGGAGGAATGCGCCGCGATCGCCGTCGGAGCGGTGGTCGGCGGCCTGATCGACCGCGCCATCACGCGAAAGGTGACCGTGTACGAGGCCGGCGCGTCCAGCCGTTCGTCGAGGCGTCTGCTGATCGGGCCGCTCGTCGGCCGGAAACGCTCCGGCGTGCAACTCGCGCTCCGATTCTGATTGCGCCGCTCTCACCGTCGCGCCATGGACGAGTCGGGGTGTAGGATGACGCACCTCCATGCTCCGTCGCGGCTGCACCCTCCTCGTCCTGCTCTTCGGCGCGCTCTTCGCCCTCTATTTCTGGTTTTTCACCCGCTATTTCGAATGGCCCGGCAATCTCTTCGCCGCCGGGCTCGGCTCGCTGTTCGGGGCGATGGGTCTCAGCTCCATCGGCAACCTGCTGTGGGCCTGGCGCGATACGGCGGCGTTCCGGCGAGCCGCGCGTAAGGCGCCTCTGACGAACGGCAGTCTGGTCGTCGTGGCCGGCCACATCCGTCCGCTCGGGGCGCCGCTCACGAGCCCGTTCAGCGGGCGGCCCTGCGTGGCCTACGAATACGAAGTCGTCCAGTGGCTTCCCCAACGCAAAGGGCAGACGTCGTCCCAGAGCACCGACATCGCCGGGTTCGCGATGGCCGCTTCCGCGATCGACACGCCCGACGCCAGCGTACGGCTGCTCGGCTTTCCGCTCCTCGACGAGTTCCCGCAATCGCGCGACACCGGCCCTGACGTGGCGGCGCGCGCCCGTCAGTACGCCGGCTCCGCGCCGTTCGAGGCGATGCGCGGCCTCGGCGCCCTCAAGATGTTCGCCTCGTTCGACGATGCCCTCGCGGACGCCGACGGCGCCGTCCGCAAGGATTTCCGCATGACCGAGGAGGCGATCCCGTTCGAGCGCCGGACGCTCGGGGAGCGCATCGTCGAGGTGGGGCAGGAGGTCTGCGCACTCGGCCGCTACGATGCGGAGAAGCGCGCGCTGGTCCCGAGCGGTGCGACGCTCAACCGCCTCTGGCCGGGCACACCGGCGAAGGTCCGCCGCGCGATCGTCGGGACCGCCCGCTCGCAGGCCATGCTCGGGTTCACGTTCTTCGCGGTGAGCCACGCCATGCTCGGCGCGGCGTTCTATCTGAGCGAGACGCGCTACGCGCGGGAGCCCGAGGCTCGTCAGGCCAGCGCCATCCGGTCCGCGGTCCAGGACAACGACGTCGCCGCGCTCGAACGCGTGGTCCGTCAGGGCGCCAACCCCAACGCGCGCGACACGTACGGCGATGCCGTACTCCTGGACGTGCGGGACCCGGCGATGGCCGCGGCGCTCGTCCGGCTGGGCGCCGACGTGAACGTGCGGCATCGAGACGACGCGGACACGCCGCTCATTCGCGCCGCCCGCATGGGCAACGTCGAGCTCGTTCGCATCCTGCTCGCGGCGCACGCCAACGTGCATGCCCGGATGACGAGCGGCGGCACGGCGCTCAGCGAGGCCATCCGTGGCGGCCACGACGAGGTCGTCGCGCTGCTGCGGGCCGCCGGGGCCGACGCTGCCGACGTGCCGGTCGAGCGCGCGCCGACGGACATCGAAGGCCCGCGGCCATAGCCCGCCGACGCGCTTGTCAGGCGGCCATCAGCGCCAGCAGTTTCGTCGTCGTGTTCCAGTTGCGGATGGTGAGCTGTTGGTAGACCGGCATCGACACCAGCTTCGGCAAGTGGCTCTGGCTGGCGCGTGCGATCAGCCGTGAGAAGTAGATGACGCTCGAACCCGCCGCCGCCGTATCGACACCCTCGCGCGTGCTGATCATCGTGACGACCCTGCGCGGGACGAGCGGTTCCTTCACGAAGACGACGTCATAGCGATAGAGATGCGGTGATTCGCCGAATCCATCCGGCGCGCGCCGGACGACCGTCTTCATCTGCGCGTGGGAGCGCAGGACGACCGTCGCCGCGTAGCCGAACTCCTTCGAGAGCGCCTTTTCGATACGAGATGTGAGCGTGCGTGAATCTGTCGCCTTGGATCGGAAGAGGACGTTGCCGCTCGCAATGAAGCTGGTGACGTCGAGCAGGCCCAGCGTCTCGAACGAGGCTCGCAGCGCCGTCATCGGGATCAGGTTCGCGCCGCCGACGTTGATGCCGCGCAACAGCGCCACGTATCGCTCCGTCCGGTCCAAGGCTCGGCGACTCCTCGGGCGCGAATCATACAGGCGACGTCACGGCTCGTCCGTGAGGATCGCGATCGCCGCGTCGAAGCTGTCGACGCTCGGACACAGGGCCTCGGGCCAGAACCCGCAGGCGTCGATCAGGATGGCCCCGATGCCGGCGGCGTGGGCGCCCAGGATGTCGGCTTCGTACTGGTCGCCGACGTGCGCCACGTTCCGCGCCTGCACGCCGAGCACGGCGCGCGCGGCGTCGAAGAGCCGCGGGTCCGGCTTCGAGAACCCCACGTGGTGCGAGTCGATGACGGCCTCGAACCAGTCGCGCAGGCCGGTCGCCACGAGCACCGCCTCCGCGGATCCATCCGAGTTGGAGACGGCGACCAGGCGAAGCCCCCGCGCCCGCAGCGCCGCCAGGCCTTCCGGCACGCCGGGCAGCACCTGGTTCCACACCGGCACCGCGGCGTGGCCGGCCGCCAGCGCGGTGGCCAGGATTCTGATCCACGGCGGATTGCAGGAGGGCCGGGTCGCCCGGCCGGTCGCCCCAGATGTGGCGAATCACTTCCTCCAGGTAGAGGCCGCGGATGCCTGGAGTACCGACCACGGCCTCCCGACGCAAGGCGTGGGCCCGCCGCGCAAAGGGCTCGACCAGCGACACCCGCTCGTCGTCGCAGTCGATGCCCGCGGCCCGGAGCCAGGCCCCGAGCAGTGTCAGGTTGGGGCCGACGAGCGTGCCCCCGATGTCGAAGAAGACGGCTTCGAGATTTCGAGGTGATACCGTCACCGTGGTCATTCGCGGCTGTAGCCTATCGCGGGCCACGCGTTCACGGAAACCGAACACGTTCTCCGCTTCGCGCCGACGGTCGAGGGATTCGACGACGCCGTCACGGCGATCCGCCGATACGACGATCGTCCAGTATCGGGCGCGGCGTCCCGGCCGGTACAGTCGATTGCCGTGAGGCGAGGCTGCCGGCTCGTCGTCTCGCTCGTGCTGGTCGCCGTTGCCTGCGGCCCGGCGTCGGCGCAGACGGTCGATCGCGGACCGACGCCCGGACGCATCCTCGAGGACATTCCACGCGACCTCTGGAAGTTCCTCTCGTGGGATACCGCGATCGTGCTCGGCATCGGCGGCGGGACCGCACTCGCCGTGCATCCATGGGACGACGATCTCGCGGGGAGCTCGAGACCAACGTGCGCCTGAACGACGCGATGGAGCCCGGGCACACCTACGGGGCCTTCGGCGCGCAGGCGCTCATCGGCGTCGGCTTGTACACCGGCGGCCGGCTGGCGAAAAAGGGGCGTCTGGCCCAGACCGGTGCCGACATCATTCGCGCGCAGATCCTGAGCCAGGCCTACGTCCAGGCCATCAAGTTCACCGTTCAGCGGGAGCGGCCGGACGGCTCGAACTCGGTGTCGTTCCCGTCAGGCCATTCCGCCAGCGCGTTCGCCACGGCCACCGTGCTGCAGCGCCACTACGGCTGGAAGGTCGGCGTGCCGGCCGCCGTGCTGGCCGCCTACGTCGCGACCGCGCGCGTCCACGACAACAAGCACTACCTCAGCGACGTGGTCTTCGGGGCGGCGATGGGCATCGCGGCGCAGCGCACGGTGACGCTGCATTCCCGGCGCTACGACATGGCGATGGTCCCGGCCGCCGGGGCTGGCTACGCCAGCGTGACGTTCACGGTCCGGCACGCGCTAGCGCGGAAGCACGACGCGCTTGCCGGTCTTCGCGGACTCCCGGGCAGCGTCGAGGATCTCCACCACCACCAGGTTGTTGGCCAGGGACGACAGCCCCGACGGCTTCAGGCGTCCGCGGACGACCGCCGCGAGATAGCTGATCTCGTCCCGCTCGTCGACGGGGACATCGCCCAGCGCGGCCGTGGTCTCCGGGACGCCGGGCAGCCGCACGCGCACGCTGTTGCCGCCGGTGGCGACGGCGTAGGCGCGCTCGGCATAGACCTCGAGGTCCTTGCGCCCGAACGGCCAGTTCCACGACGCCTGCGCGATGCCCTGCGCGCCGGGATACTCGACCACGATCGTCGCCTCGTCGTCGACGTCGGGATAGATGGCCGGCTTGAAGCGCTGCGTGGTCGCGGTCACGGCGATGGGACGCTGGCCGTCCATCAGCCACGTCATCAGGTTGGCGCCATAGCAGCCGAAGTCGAACAGGGCGCCGCCGCCGTTCTGCACCGGGTCGCGCAGCCAGGCGAGGAACTCGGGCTGGACGTTGATCTCCTTCGGTCCTTCGTGCCCGTCCATCACCACCATCTTGCGCAGCGCGCCGCCGGCCTTCTGCTCCTTCAGGAGCTGCCAGATGGCGCGATGGCTCGGATACCAGGTGGTCTCGTAGTTGGTGATCACGTGGATGCGGCCCTTCATGGCGGCCGCCTCGATGGCGCGGGCGTCCTTGACCGACACCGCCAGCGGCTTCTCCACCATCACGTGGACGCCGCGCGCGGCGGCGGCCTCGATGATCGGCCGATGGTCGCGCGTCGACGAGAAGGCCGCGACCGCCTCCGGCTTCGCGCGCTGCAGGAGATCCTCGAGCGACGCGAACATCCGGTCCTCGGCGATCCCGTAGCGCTCGCGGAACGCCTTGCGCAGCGCGGCGTCCGGCTCGAACACGCCGACCAGCTCCATGTCGGCGTCGCGGCCCTGGACCCGCCGCATGAAGCCGGTGACGTGGCCGTGGACGAGGCCGGCGATGGCGACGCGGACCGGCCCCGTGGTCGTGGCCGCCCGCGAACCGGAGTCAGTGTCGGTGCGGGCGTTTGCGCGAGCGCGGCCGGCGGCAGGCAGACCGCCAGCAGGAGCAGGACGACGGCTCTCAGCAGCATGGTGCCGGACAGCATACGCCGGCGTCCGGCGCGATGCTCAGGGCGCGCCGAAACTGAACAGCGACTTCTGGCCGCGGACGTAGATGCGCCCGTCCGACAGGGCGGGCGTCGCGAAGAGCGGCTCGCCGAGGTCGTTGGCGGCGACGAGCTCCCAGTCCTTGCCGGCGCGGACGACGGCGAGGATGCCGTCCTCGTTGGCGAAGTAGATGCGGCCGCCCGTCGACACCGGCGACGCGCTGTACGACGCCGGCGCAGAACCGACGCGCCCCGTCTTCACGACCTCGCCGGTATCGGCGCGCAGCACGGTGAGGATGCCGCCGTTCTTGATCGTGTAGACCAGCCCGTCGAGGACCAGCGGCGACGGCACGACGGCGACGAAGCTCTTCTCGTAGCGCCACAGCTCGCGCGCGCTGACGGCGCCGTCCGCGTCCTGGGCCAGGGACACGGCGACGAGGCTCGACGGCGCCTCGACCGCGGCGTGGGCGGCGAGCCACTCGCTCTCGACGATGAACCCGTCGCGATTGCCGGAGTACTTGGCGATGCCGATCCACCACGCGCTCGTGCCGCACTCCGCGACCGAGAGCCGGCCGTCGCCGTCCTTGTCGCTCTTCGTCAGCGCTTCGGCGAACGGCGGCGTCGAGTCGTAGCCGTAGCCGAAGCCCACCACGGTGTCGCCGGTGACGACCGGGCTGGCGACCATGGCCGGCGCCATGCCCTTGTGGGTCCACAGCCGGGCGCCGCTCTCGACCGAGTGGCCGCCGAACTGGCCGCCGCCGGCCGTGACGATCTGCGCCGGCTGTCCCTGCGGCGCGTAGAGGGCCGGCGTCGCCCAGGCGTCCAACTCCTGCCGCGCCACCTGCCACTGCACCGCGCCCGTCGCCAGCGACAGCGCGACGATCTCGGACCCTTCGATCTGGTCGAGCACCAGGACCAGCGCCGACCCGGCGATGATCGGCGACGCCACCGCGCCCATGCGGTTGGTGAACGGGCCCATCGGCTTCTTCCAGCGGACGGCGCCGGCCGCGTCGTAGGAGACGACGCCGAAGTCGCGGAAGAAGACGTAGACGTTCTCGCCGTCGGTGACGGGCGTCGCTGCGGCCGGCTCGCTCAGGACGTGCGCGTCTTCATGCCGCGCCGGCGATTCCTTGCGCTCCCACAGCAGCCGTCCCGTGGCGCGGTCGAAGCACTGGGTGTAGAGCGCGCCCTCGTCGTAGGCGGTCAGGAAGATGTGTCGCGCGCTCAGCACCGGCGACGACTTGCCGGGCCGGACGGCGGAGCGCCACTTGAGGTTGCGGTCGGGGCCGAACTCGGTCGGATAGCCGGCGTCCGGCACGATCCCCGTGCCGTTCGGCCCGCGGAACCGCGACCAGTCCTGCGCCTGGGCGCGCCGTCGCGCCTGCGACAGCAGGGCGGCCAGAACGAGGGACGAGGGATCCACGGCCGCTGGGGGTTCGGCACGGACGGCTCCGATTCGGCGATTGCGTGTGGTGAAAAGGACGAGCTAGCCGCGATTATGGGCCGCCATCGTCATGCGTCAAACCGCCGCGGCGCCCCACTCGGTGAAACCGAGCTCGGCGAGCCGCGCCATCGCGCATCCAGTCGCCGGCGCTCGGGTTGCGGTGGGCGCGCTCGGGCCGACCGGGACGCCGAGGCGGCTCATCAGCGCGTTCGACGTGCCCATGTGCCGTTGCGGCGATAGCGTCGACCATCGCGATCGGAAGGTCACGCCGGTCATCGACGGGATGTCGTAGTAGTAGAACGGCAGCCCGGCGCCTCCGCCGCGATGGTCGCGCACCCGCGATCAGGTCGCCACGTGCGGGCTTGTCGTAGGACGGGGGTAGCGTGCTGATGGCCGACGAGACCGAGGGACGCGGCGCGCCGTGCCAGCGCCCGGGCATCCTCGAGGGCCTCGCGGCTCTGGATCCGCCGCATGAAGCCGGTGACGTGGCCGTGGACGAGGCCGGCGATGGCGACCCGACCGTGGACGTGGCGCCCCGCAACCGGCATGGTAGGGCGGCGCGCCGTCGAGCGCGGAACGGCGGCAGGCAGGCCGCCAGCAGGAGCAGGAGGACGGCTCTCAGCAGCATGGTGCCGGACAGCATATGCCGGGGTCCGGCGCGGTTGCTCAGCGCGCGCCGAAACTGAAGAGCGAGTGCTGGCCGCGGACGTAGATGCGCCCGTCCGCCAGCGCGGGGGTCGCAAAGAGCGGCTCGCCGAGGTCGTTCGAGGCGAGGAGGTCCCACTCCTTGCCGGCGCGGACGACGGTGAGGATGCCGTCCTCGCTGGCGAAGTAGATGCGGCCCCCGGTCGCCACAGGCGACGCACTGTAGGACGCCGGCGCCACGCCGACGCGTCCCATTTTCACGACCTCGCCCGTGTCGGCGCGCAGGACGGTGAGGATGCCGCCGTTCTTGATCGTGTAGATCAGCCCGTCCAGAACGAGCGGCGACGGCACCACCCCGACGAAGCTCTTCTCGTAGCGCCACAGCTCGCGTGCGCTCACGGCGCCGCTCGCATCCTTGGCCAGCGAGACGGCGACGAGGCTCGATGGCGCCTGACCAGCTTGGCGTGTCCTTCGAGCCACTCGCTCTCGACGATGAACCCGTCGCGATTGCCGTAGTACCTGCCCGATGCCGATCCATGAAGCGGTTGCCGCCGCACTCGGCGGGGGACAACCGGCCGTCGTGGTCGCGGTCGGACTTCGTCAGCACGTCCGCGAAGGGAGTCACCGAGTCGAAGCCGTAACCGAAGCCGACCACGGTATCGCCGGTGACGACCGGGCTGGCCACCATCGTCGGCGCCAGGCCCGCCTGCGTCCACAGTCGCGCGCCGCTCGCGACCGCGTGCCCGCCGAACTGGCCGCCGCCTGGCGGTGACGATCTGCGCCGGCTGGCCCGCCGGCGCGTAGAGGGCCGGTGTCGCCCACGCCTCCATCTCCTGCCGCGGCACCCGCCACTGCACCGCACCGGTCGCAAGCGACAGCGCGACGATTTCGGAGTGTTCCGTCTGGTCGAGCGCCAGGATCAGGGACGCACCGGCGATGATCGGCGACGCCACCGCCCCCATCCGGTTGGTGAACGGCCCCATCGGCTTCTTCCAGCGGACGGCGCCGGCCGCGTCGTAGGAAATCAGGCCGAAGTCGCGGAAGAAGACGTAGACGTTTTCGCCGTCGGTGACCGGCGTCGCGGCGGCCGGCTCGCTCAGGACGTGCGCGTCTTCATGCCGGGCCGGCGGTTCCGAACGCTCCCACAGCGAGGCGCCCGGTCGCCCGGTCGAAGCACTGGGTGTAGAGCGCGCCCTCGTCGTACGCGGTGAGGAACATGTGCCGCGAGGTGAGCACCGGCGACGACTTGCCGGGCCGGACGGCGGCGCGCCACTTGAGGTTCTGGTCGGGCCCGAACTCGGTCGGATAGCCGGCGTCGGGCACGATCCCCGTGCCGTTCGGTCCGCGGAACCGCGACCAGTCCTGCGGCGTGTGCGGCCGCCGTCGCGCCTGCCAGGCAGAAGGGCGGCCAGGACGATGGACGACAGGATCCAGGGCCGCTGGGGGGTCGGCACGGGACGGGCTCCAATCTGGCGAGCTGATGTGTGGTTAAACGGACGAGCTAGGCCGCGATTATGCGCTCCGGCGTCCGCATGCGTCAAACCGCCGCGACGCGCCCCACTCGGCGAAACCGAGCTCGGCCAGCCGCGCCACCAGCGCATCGACCTCGACGGCGCTCGGGTTGCCGTGCGGCGCGCCGCGCCGGGCCGACCGGGACGCCGAGGCGGTCCATCAGCGCCTTCGACGTGCCCATGAAGCCTGTCGCGGCAATCGCGTCGATCATCGCGATCGACAGCGACTGGCGGCGCCGCGCTTCGTCCAGATCGCCGCGGCCGAAGGCGTCGCGCAACCCGACGTAGAGCGGATGCGCCCAGTTGTAGGTCGAGCCGACGCCGCCCCTCGCACCGGTCGCGAGCGCGGCCAGGAGCGCCTCGTCCGTCCCCCAGGGCAGATCGAAGCGACCGGCCGCGGCGTCGAGGCCGCGCCGGTAGGAGACGAGATCCGGGTTGCTCACCTTGACGCCCGCGAGCGTGGGGATCCGGGCCGCCGCCTCGACGAGGAACAGCTCGATCGGGAACGACACCTGGGTCATCGACGGGATGTCGTAGTAGTAGAACGGCAGCGCCGGCGCCTCGGCGGCGATCGCCGCGCACCAGTCGATCAGGTCGGTCAGCGTGCGCGGCTTGAAATACGACGGCGCCAGCGTGCTGATCCCCGACAGCCCGAGCGTGCCGGCCGTCCGCGCCAGCCGCCGGGCATCCTCGATGGCGTGGCTGCCGACGTGCGCGATCACCTGGAGGCCGTGGGCCGGGCCGGCCGCCGCCCAGGCCTCGGACAACGCCACGCGCTCGTCGCAGGTCATCGAGTGGCATTCGCCGGTCGTGCCGCTGACGAACACCGTGCGCACGCCGTTCGCGGCCAGGAACGCGGCCTGGATCGGGACCACCTCGAGGGCGAGCGCGCCGTCGGCGCGGAACGGCGAATGCGTGGCGGCGACGAACTCGTGGAGCGGACGGTAGGAGGTCATGGAGTCTCGGTATTGCGGGGCCGGATCAGCAGGACGAGCAGGGCGGACAGCACGGCGACGCCGGCGAAGACGCCGAAGATCCCGAACAGGGGCACGTGCCGATCGCGCAGCAGGCCGAAGCCCCAGTCGGCGAAGCCGCCGCAGCTGATGCTGACCAGGTTCATGATTCCATAGCCCGTCGCCCGCAGCGACGGCCGCACGATCTGGCTGAGGATCGGCATGTTGTTGGCGTCGAAGATCCCCCAGCCCAGCCCGAACAGGATCAGGAACACGATCGCCACCCACAGCAGGCCGGTCTCGGGCGCATAGCCCACGCCGAACATCGCCGGCACGATGAACGCCATGCTGAGCGCGCTCGTGTTGATGCGGCCTCGCGGGCTGCGTCGCATCCAGCGATCGGCGAGCCAGCCTCCGCCGATCGCGCCGGCAATGGCCGCGAGCTGCCAGTAGAGCGTGGCGGACACGCCGGCGAGGCCCTGGCCGATGCCGAACTCCGCCTTGAGGATCGCCGGCATCCAGTCGCGGACGATCCAGGCGGCGAGGGCCGGCAAGCGTGAAGTAGGCGACGAGCAGCAGGAACGAGCCGTTGCCGAGGAGCTCGCGCGCGGCCCGGCCCGGCCCGATCGATTCGCCCGCGACCGATGTCGAATCGGGCGTCGCCTCACGCGATTGGGCCGCCGGAACCGCCCGGCGCAGCAGCAGGAAGAGCGGCAGCGCGTAGGCGATCCCGATCAGGCCGCAGACGTCGAAGGCCCAGCGCCAGCCGAGACCGGGATGATCGGCGGCATAGCCGCCGAAGCCGCCCACGATGACGCCGCAGTAGATCCCCATCTGGTGGAAGCCGGTGGCGCGCGAGCGCGTCGAGCCGCGATGGACGTCGGCGATCAGGGCCAGCGCCGCCGGGATGTAGAACGCCTCGCTGATGCCCATCAGCGCGCGCGTCGCGAGCAGCTCCTGGTAGCTGTCGACGTGTCCGGTCGCCCACGTGACCATCGACCAGACGAGCAGGCTGCCGGCGATGACGTAGCGGCGCGAATAGCGATCGGCGAGGTAGCCGCCGATCGGGCTCAGCCCGGCGTAGACCCACTTGAAGGTGGCGAGGATGGTGCCCCAGTTCGCCTCGAGCGCGATATCGGGGATGTCGCGCATCACCGAGAACTTCATCGACGCCAGCATCTGGCGATCGAGGTAGTTCAGCAGCGCGACCGGCACGAGCAGCGCGACGACGATCCACGCGTGGCGGCTGACGGAGGAACCCGGGGCGGAGATCGTCATGGAATCGTCGGACTCCCCGACGCCTGGTTCGCCGCGAGCCATTGGCGCGTCAGGCTCGCGAACGTGATGCGCTCGTAGGGCGTTCGATCGCCGCGCTCGAAGAGCAGCCCGATCGCGCCGTCGGCCAGCGCCGCGAGGCTCGAATACGCGGCCGGTCCATCGTGCACGACGCGCGCGACGGGCCACGTCACGCCGCCGTCCTCGCTGACCCGCACGGTCAAGCGCTCGCGCCTGGTGCTGGCCGGGTTCGCGAAGATCAGCCGTCGGCGATCGGCGGCAGCCTCATCGCGAACCGTGATGAGGCTGGCCTGCGCGGGCGGCTCGATCAGGGCCCGGTCGGCCGTGGTCTCGGACAGCGTACGGCCGCCGTCCGTGCTGGTGGCGACCATGCGGAAGTTCTCGGGCTTCGGCGGATGGTTGCGCATGTTCAGCAGCAGCCGGCCGTCGGCGAGCTCGACGATCTGGCTCTCGTTGGTGCCGGCGTCCGCGCTGGCTCCGAGGGTCCAATGGTTGCCACCGTCATCGCTGTACACGATGTGCGATCGGTGGACTCCGGTCCCGGCCTCGGCATGGTTGGCGGGGATGACGAGGCGGCCGCCCTTCGTCTGGATGCCGACGCCGGGCCCGGTGGCGTACCACGTCCAGCCGGGCCGCTTCACGCTCGTCGTGATGTCGACGGGCGCGGTCCAGGTCTCGCCGTCGTCCGTGCTCTTCAGGACCCAGACCGTACGTGTTCCCTGGCTCGTGCCTGCAATGATGTCCCGCTCGCGATCGAGGCCTCGGTTCTGCGTGGTCAGCAGCCAGATCGTGCCCGTGGTGCGATCGAGCACGGGGCAAGGGTTGCCGAAGGTGTTCGGGCCGTTGTCGCCGACGACCTGTGCCGGCGACCAGGTGCGGCCGCCGTCACGGCTCCGCTTGACGACGAGATCGATGTCGCCGGCGTCGGCCGCGCCCTCGCGCCTGGCCTCGGCGAACGCGAGGAGCGTCCCGTTGCGGGCGGCGATGAGCGAGGGGATCCGGAACGTGTGGTAGCCCGCGTCGCCGGCCTGGTAGACCTCGGTGAGCCGCGGCCCGGTCGGGTCGTCCTGGCGCGCGATCGCTCCGGCACTCACCCCGACCGCGATCACGAGCCACGCCCAGGCGCGAACCATCTCGCAGGAGCATAATGCGCCATGCCTCTTGTTGCCGACCCCGGCATCACGCGCCGCACGTTCCTCGGAGCCGTCGCCGCCGCGCCGATCGTGGCCACGGCCGTGACCGGCGCCGCGCCCACACCCATCCGCCTCGGGGGACCGATCTTCCTCAAGAGCGACGATCCGGTGGCCCTCGCGAAGGAGCATCGGCGCCTCGGCTACAGCGCCGCGTACTGCCCGGCCGCGTCACCGACCGACGGCGACCGGGTTCGCGCGATCCGCGAGGCGTTCAAGGCCGAGAACGTCGTCATCGCGGAGGTCGGCGCCTGGCGCAACATGCTCGATCCCGACCCGCCGAAGCGCGCCGCGAACCTCGCCTACGTCACCGAGCGGATGGCGCTCGCCGAAGCCGTGGCCGCCCGCTGCTGCGTCGACATCGCCGGGTCGTTCAACCCGACCGTGTGGTACGGGCCCGACTCGAAGAACCTGTCGCAGGAGTTCTTCGACCTGACCGTCGAGAACTGCCGGAAGGTGATCGACGCCGTCAAGCCGAAGCAGACGACGTTCTCCATCGAGATGATGGGATGGAACCTGCCGGACGGTCCGGACGAGTACCTGCGGCTGATCAAGGCCGTCGATCGGCCGGCGTTCGCCGTGCACATGGACGTCTGCAACGGCATCAACTCGCCGCGCCGGTTCTACGCAACGCCGACTTCACGCGGGAGTGCTTCGCGAAGCTCGGGACGGTGGATCGTGTCGTGCCACGCCAAGGACCTGGCGTTCATCCCGGAGATGAACGTGCACTTCAAGGAGGTCGTGCCCGGGACCGGCCAGGTCGACTACGAGACCTATCTGCGCGAGATCTCGAAGCTGCCCGTCGACGCGCCGCTGATGCTCGAGCACCTGCAGACCGCGGAGGAGTACGACGCGGGGCGCGACTACATCAAGTCGGTCGGCGCCCGCATCGGCGTCGCGTTCGCGTAGCGGCGAAACCGATGAGGACGACCAGAGTCCGAGTTCCTCCAGCTTCTGGCGAGCGGATCGGCCTGGCTCGCCACCTCCGGCTTCGCGCGCGCACTGCGTCCTCCGGTTGACGGCGCGGCGCGTCCCCTTCCGCTGACCGCGGTCCGGCTCACGGGCGGACCGCTGAAGCAGGCCCAGGATCTCGACGCTGCCTACCTGCTCTCGCTCGAGCCGGATCGCATGCTGGCGTTCTATCGCCTCCGCGCCGGGCTCGAGCCCAAGGCGCCCGGCTACACCGGCTGGGACGCGGACGGCCGGCAGCTCACCGGGCACATCGCCGGCCACCATCTGTCGGCGGTCAGCCTGATGTGGGCCGCCACCGGCGACGTCCGCTTCAAGCAGCGCGCCGACGGCATCGTCGCCGAGCTGAAGATCGTGCAGGACGCGAACAGCGACGGGTTCGCCGGTGCGCTGCCCGGCGTCCGCGAGGCGTTCGCCGATGTCAGCAAGGGCAACATCCGCGCGGCCAACTTCGACCTGAACGGGTTGTGGTCGCCCTGGTACACGCTGCACAAGACCTTCGCGGGTCTGCGCGACGCCTACCGCCACGCCGGCAATCGCACGGCCCTCGAGATCGAGGTGGCGTTCGCGCAATGGGCGGCGCGATATCTCGAGCCGATGAGCGACGAGCAGATCCAGAAGATGCTCGGCACGGAGTTCGGCGGCATGAACGAGGTGATGGCCGATCTCGCCGCCGACACCGGCGACCGGCGCTGGCTCGACTTGTCGTATCGCTTCGAGCACAAGGCGGTCCTCGATCCGCTGAAGCGCGGTGAAGATCCGCTGAACGGCCTGCACGGCAACACGCAGGTGCCCAAGCTGATTGGATCGGCGGCGCGCTACGCGCGTTTCGGTGATCCAAGTGACTACGCCGCCGCGACGACGTTCTGGACACGCGTGGTCGAGCACCATACGTTCGCCACCGGCGGTCACGGCAAGGACGAGTACTTCCGCGAGCCCGACCGCCTGGCCACCATCGCCGACGGCCGCACCGCCGAGACCTGCAACGTCTACAACATGCTGAAGCTGACGCGGCAGCTCTTCGCCTTCAAGCCCGACGTCCGCTACGCCGAGTTTCACGAGCGGGCGCTCTTCAACCACGTCCTCGGCTCCATCGACCCTGCCGATGGCGCAACCTGCTACATGGTTCCCGTCGGCCGCGGCGTCCGCCGCGAGTACGCCGACATGCGCCGCAGCTTCACGTGCTGCGTCGGCACGGGCATGGAGAACCACGCGCTCCACGGGCTCGGGCTCTACTACGAATCGGGCGATCGGCTGTGGGTGAACCTCTACGTCCCGTCTGTCGCGCAGTGGGAGAACGCCGGTGCCGCGCTGACGATGGAGACGTCACTGCCCGAGGGTGATGCGGCGACGCTGACGGTGAAGATGCAGGCGCCGCGTGTGCTCACGCTGGCGCTGCGCCGGCCGTCCTGGGCCGGTGACGGCTTCGCTGTCCGCCTCAACGGCCGGCCGGTGAAGGTCTCGAGCGGTCCGGGCTCCTACGTCGAGATTGCGCGCGAATGGCGCACCGGCGACACCCTCACGCTCACCCTGCCAAAGGTCCTGCGGGTCGAGCGGTTGCGCGATGACGCAACGCGCGCCGCGGTCGTGTGGGGGCCGCTCGTGCTCGCTGGCGACCTGGGTCCGCAGCCGCACCGCTCCGAGGACGGCGACGGTGACGGTCCGACGGAAGCGACGACGGCGTCACCGGTCCTCGTCACCGAGCGCCCGGTGACGGAGTGGCTGAAGCCCGTGGCCGGAAAGCCGGGCTCGTTCCGGACGGCCGGCGTGGGCGTCGACGTGGTGCTCTCGCCGTTCTACCGGTTGCATCGCCGCGTCTACACGGCCTACTGGGATCTGCTCACGCCGGCCGAGAACACGGCTCGGCTGAAGGCGATCGAGGCCGAGCGTGCACGCGTGCGTCGGCTCGAAGCGGCGACAGTCGCGTTCCTCGCGCCGGGCGATGAGGCCAACGATCGCGCCCACAACCAGCAGGGCGAATCCACGTCGATCGTCCGGACGGATGGCCGCCCGGGCCGGCGGGCGGCCAAATGGTTCTCCTACGATCTGCCGCTCGCCGGCGGCACGCCGGCCGCCCTCGTCGTCACCTACAACCGTGACAACCGCCGCGCCCGCAGCTTCGAGGTCGTCATCGATGGCGAGCGCGTCGGGCAGGAGCGCATCGCGTTCGACAGCGAGTCGCGCTTCTACGATCGGGAATACGCGCTGCCGCCGGCGCTCGTCCAGGGCAAGACGAAACTGACGATCCGCTTCCAGGGCAGGGAGGGCAACGAGATCGCGCCCGTTTACGGACTTCGCCTGGTTCGCACCGGTGGAGAGCGCGACCCGGCGCGGTGATCCGCGGGCCTCAGCCTCAAAGCGCGGCGAGCACCGCTTCGCCGCGCGGCGAGATCCGGTAGCCCACCTCGAGGCTCTCGGTGAGGCCGAGCTCCTTCAGCTGCCGGACGCGCCGCTTGAAGAGGATGAGCTCGGCGCCGGCCTGCGCCGCGAGCACGCGCGCCACTGTGGCCGGCTGGCCGGCAATCAGCCGAAGGTAGCTCGCGGTCCACGGCGTCTCGGCGGCCGCGTCGACGCGGTGGAGGCGCGCCAGGATCGCGGCGATCTCTTCCGGCGAGGGACGCTGTTCGCGCAGCGCAATGCGCGGATCGTCGCCCAGCAGCCGCAGCTCGACGCGGAGGAGCGCGCCTTCGCCCGCGAGCGACGCACGAAGGGCATCGGCCGTCATGCCGGTCCGGCTGACATCGGCCGGGGTGATGTCTTCCGCCTCGACGACGCTCACCCGATCGAACGCGAGGACGCCGATCGGCGTGCGAAGGGTCGAGCCGGCCGCCGGCGGCGCCCGGCGCCACCGCCGGAACGCCAGCGTGACGCGCCCTTCTGCGATGCCTCGAAGCACGTCCTCGCGAAACAGCATGCGCCATTGTGCCGCCAGTGTCCGGCGCGCCGGCGCCGCAGGTTCCAGGCCGTCACACGAGGGCGGCGGAGTGTGCGATGAGCAGCACGCCTGCGGCGACCGCCACGAGTCCGACCGCTCGCGCCACGCGCTGACCGGCCGGTGCGACACGTTCGAGGGTGATGGCCGCCGTCACCGCCGTCATCGCGGCAAGGTCCATGACGCCGACGAGCAGCAGGATCACCATCAGGTTGCCGCAGCATCCGGCGCACTGAAGCCCGAGCCGAAGGCCGAGACGCCAGGCGCCGCCGGCGTCGGGCGGCGGCACGCGTTCGTGCCCGGGCGCGTTCCGGCAGCAGGCCAGGCGCCGCGCCTTCCAGCCCGTGAACTGCAGCGCGCCGGCAATCAGTACCGCGGCGCCGATCGCCGTCGGTACGGCTCGGGAAAGGCCGGGCTGCCGCATCGCCAGCGCCGCCAGGGCCGAGCCGAGCGGGTAGGCCGCGACGCCGAACGCCGTCCAGACGGCGAAGTAGCCCGTGCCGACGAACGCCGTCAGCCAGGTCGAGGCGTGCCCCGGCCGTCAGGCGAACGGCCTCGCGATAGCGCCGCAGCGCCGGGAGCAGGGCCGGCAGCATCATCGCCACCGTCATCACGATCCACATGCCGAGGAACGAGGCCGCGGCGCCGGGCCACGTCTGGCCCGGCATCCGCATCCACGTCATCGACATCGTCCAGCCGCCGGGCATCGGCATCCCGCCCATGGCCGACATCGACGTGCACCACGCGATCGTCACTGCCGACGCTGGCCGCGAAGAGCAGCGCCGACACGCCCAGGAACGTCCGCTCCATGACGACCCTCAGCCCGGGTACTCGTCGTGGCGCCGCCACCAGGGGCCGTGCTCGTTGCGTCCGCGCGGCGCGCGGTCGAGCCACTGGTACATGCCCCAGATGCCATCGACGCCGCGCGAATACGCGGAATAGGTGTGGTAGACGACGCCGTCCTCGAGCACGAACGCGCTCATGCCCGGCCGCTCGCGCGTGTAGGTCGCGGCATCCGTGCCAGTCATCGCCGCGAAGTGCTCGACCGGCCCCTTGACGCTGCCTTCCCGGGCGTCGCCGTCCGGCTTCGCGCGCCGGTAGTTGTAGGTGAGGCCGTCGCGCTGCTGCGCCTCGGTGAACGAGACGGCGAAGTCGCCGTTGAAGTCGCTGCGGAGACGAAGACGCCCAGGGGAACGTCCACCCCATCCGCCGCTTGTACTCCTGCAGCTTCGCGAGCGGCGCCCGCGACACCGCCATCAGCGTGACGTCGTGGTTGGCGAGGTGGACGACGGAACCGTTGAACCCGTCCGCGATCGCCGAGCAGGACGGGCAGCCCGCCTTGTAGTCGGGCCCGAACATGAAGTGATAGACGAGGAGCTGCGAGCGCCCGCGGAAGAGGTCGCCGAGCGACGCGCTTCCTTCGTCGGTCTCGAATCGATAGGGCTTGTCGAGCCGCACCCACGGCAGCTCCTGCCGCCGCTTCGCCAGCTCGTCGGCGCGCCGCGTGAGGTCCTTCTCTGCATCGAGCAACTCGAGCCGTGCAGCCAGCCATTCGTCCCGTGTCCCGGTGATGTGCTTCGTCATCGATCGTGTCTCCTTTCTCGGATCTCGTGCTCGGGCTCCCGTCCGGGCTCGATCCCCGTCGAGGATCGCGAACACTACGTCACGGTGCAAGGTCTTCGGGAGCGTCAGCTCATGCGCTGAGTCGCGTCCCGGCACCGTGGTTGCATCGCCAGTCCGCGCCGCACATGCGTCCAACCACGATGGGAGGTTCCATGGACAACAACACGCTCACAGGAAAGAAAGTGGCGATTCTCGTCGCTGACGGGTTCGAGCAGGTCGAGATGACCGAGCCCAGGCGCGCGCTCGAGGATGCCGGAGCACGGACGAGCATCGTCTCTCCCGCCCAGGGACGGGTTCAGGGCTGGAAGCACTTCGACAAGGCCGATCAGTTCCCGGTCGACGTGAAGCTGGACGACGCCGACCCCCAGGAATTCGATGCTCTGCTGATGCCGGGCGGCGTCGCCAACCCGGATCAGCTGCGGATGATTCCGGCGGCGGTCGACTTCGTGCGCGCGTTCTTCGCGGCAGGGAAGCCGGTCGCGGCGATCTGCCACGGGCTGTGGCCGCTGATCGATGCCGGTGTGGTCCGCGGTCGCATCGTCACCTCCTGGCCGTCGCTGAAGACGGACCTCTCCAATGCCGGGGCGAGTTGGGTCGACCAGGAAGTCGTGACGGACAACGGTCTCGTTACGAGCCGCAAGCCGGACGACATTCCGGCGTTCAATCGCAAGATGATCGAGGAGTTCGCGGAGGGCCGGCACGCCCCAGGCCCGCGAGCGCAGGGAGCGGGCGCCGGCCGGCGGGGCTAGCGCCGACCCCCTCGGGCCTCGATCATCCAGCAGGCGGCGGTGAAGCGGACGTCCGCTCCGTGCACGAACGGATCGAAGGCCGGGCGGACCGCGTCGACGACCTTGGCGCGCGTCCGCTCGTCCGCTCCTGCAGGATCAGGCCCACCGGGCCGAGCCGCGTCAGGTACGCGACCAAGTCCGTTTCGGGGGAGGTGCATTCGACATCGATCGGCGGACAAGATGATGAAGGCCGACGCAGCCATGGCGGCGGGCGCGGAGAAATGCGCGCCCGCGTGCTACGCCAGCCAGGATCGGGTCGCGCTTCGAGCGGCGCCCGCCGACGGCTGCGTGCCGCTCATCCGGCCGAACTGGCGCTGTTCAATCCGGCCTTGCCACGTTCGGCGCCCCAGCTCTTCGTGTTCGGCCACGTCTCGCGCTGCCTCGACGGGCCGAAGTCGATCCACGCGGGCCCCGCCAACAAGCGGCTGCTCGAATCGATCGACCGGCAAGCGCTGCTCGCCTGGCTCCAGTGAGCGCTGGTCGGCTTCCGCGCCCGTAGAAGGTCGATCGGACGGTCGTTCACTGCCGCGGAACGTGGCAATACGCGCAGGTGTCGATCTGCGCGACGCGGTCGAACTTGTGTTGCCCGGCGCGGAATGGACTCATTTCCGCGTGGCACTCGATACACGCCTGTTTCGACTCATTGACGCGCGTGTGCACGCGCTCGAAGTGCCAGAACCCCTTGCGCGGCGAGGCCAGCAGCTGGTCGATTCTGTGGCACGTCGTGCATGCATTCGCCGCAGGAGCTGGATCGGCGCGTGTCGTCGGTGCCGATGCGCTGGTCGTCAGCGGCGATCGCCCCAGTGCCGCGGCAATCGTGCGGCCGGCGATGCGACCCTGCATCATGGCCGGCGCGATGAACGCGCCTTCAATCGACGCCCGGCCGTTCAGCCCGCCGAAGCCGGCGACCTCTCCGGCGGCATAGAGGCCTGGAATCGGCCGGCGCGCCTGGTCGAGGACACGGCAGTTCAAGTCGATCGCGACGCCGCCCATGCTCTTGCGCGTCAGCGGCCACACCTCCACCGCGTGGAACGGCGGCGTCAGGACGGTGCGCGGGCGCACGCCGGTCGGACTCGCAAACGTGCCCTTCGATGTCGAGAACAGCCCGAGCTCGGTGTCCTCGCCTGATGCGACCATGGCGTTCCAGCGTTCGACCGTGCGCGCCACCGCATCGGCAGGCAGGCCCATCACGCCCGCCAGCTCGGTCAGCGAGTTGGCCTTCCTGGCTATGGCGGGGTTGTCCAGCAGCGCGTCGACTCTGCGGCGGTCGACCCAGTCGCCGCCCGAGATCCGGAAATCGCCGCGGCCATGCACGTCGAAGAGCAGCACCACGCGCCCGCCAGGCTGCGCCAGCATGTCGGCGAGCTTCTCGGTCCAGATCCGCTCGCCGCGCCCGTTCAGCCACGCGAACCTGGTGCCGAAGATCACGTTCAGCCCGCGCTCAGCGCCCGGATAGCGCGGGTCGACGACGCCTCGCGGGTAGTTCCACTGGTGATCGAGTCGCTCGAGCGCGGCGCCGGCTCCAGTCGCAAGGTCGAGTCCGGTGCCCTGGGCGTTTACGCCGGCACCGATCAGGATTCGCGCCGGCACCGCATCTTCCTGAGGCCAATGCGCCTTGACCAGCGCAAGGTTCGACTGGAAGCCGCCGGTCGCCAGCACCACCGAGGCGGCGCGCCAGGTGCGCCTCGTCCCGGTCCGCTCGTGCGTGCCCTCCACGCCGACGACGCGGCCGGATTCGACCAGCAGCCGGGTGACGCGAGTGCTCCACACGAACTCGACCGCGCCTGTCGCCAGCGCGGCGCGGTAGAGCGGCTCGACGACGCCAAAGCCGCGGCGAGGGTTTTCGTGAAACCGCGGGACGGAGTTGCCGTTGGGACGCTGGACGCTGGTGAAGGCCACGCCAAGCGACACCAGCCAATCGTGAATCTCGGGGATGCCCCTCTCGGCGAAGAGGCGTGCCCACTCCGGGTTCGCGTCGCCGCCCAGCTTCACGATGTCGGCGAACATCGTCTCCGGAGCATCGTCGATGCCGAGCCGGCGCTGGAGCGGCGTGCCGGCGAAGCTCAGGCCGCCCTCGGAGACGACCGCGTGCCCGCCGAAGACCGACCCCATCTCGACGACCGTCACCCGGGCGCCTCCGCGAGCCGCCTCCAGGGCCGCCGCAAGGCCGCCGGGTCCGGCACCGACGACGATCAGATCGGGTCCCTGGCTCACGACCGGGCGGGCGAACACCACCAGCACCACGGCCGCCAGCAGGAGCGTCGTTAGCCGACGCACTTTTCCGTGGAAAGGCGCGCCGGAGTGGCCAGGCATGGGTGGCTCGCGGCTACTGCATCAGCCGCGTCCACTGCTCGGTGTCCGTGTACTGCTGGAACGTCACCGCCTTGCCGTCGCGGAAGCGGTAGACGTGGCAGAACGGCGAGTCGAGTGTCGCGCCGCCGGCTTTCATCGTGCCGCCGTAGCGACCGAGCACCACGACGTGGTCGCCGCCGTCGATGAACGTGGCGGGGACCGCGGTGAAGTTGTCGATCGCCGCAAGCAGCCGCCCGAACACACCTTCGCCGATGGCCTGAGGGCCGACGTAGGGATTGCGGTCCGACAGCGGGTTGCCCTCAGCTTCGTTCCAGTCGATGGCCGGATCCATGGCCCCGAACAGCACGGATGGATCGTTTCGGCCCAACGCCGCGTACCCCGCCTTGATGGTCTCGAGCGCTGACATCATGCTGCCTCTCCTGGTGAATACGCCGCACAGACTGGAGGGCAGATGCTAGCACGGCCGTTGCCGTCGAGCCTTCACACGGCAACGGATACGCGATTGGCGGCTCAGGCTCGTCCGGCGAACTCGCGCGTCTCGGTGTGCACCTTCACGCGGTCGCCTTCCTTCACGAACAGGGGGACCCGCACTTCCATGCCGGTCTCGAGCGTCGCGGCCTTGGTGACACTGCCGCTGCTGGTGTCGCCGCGGACCGCCGGCTCGGTGTAGGTGACGGCCAGCTCCACGTGCTGCGGCAATTCCATGCCGATCGGGTTGCCGTTGTACTTCAGGATCTCCACCGGCAGGTTGTCCACGAGGAACAGGCGATCGCCGCCGAGCGTGTCGCTGGTGAGGGTGACCGTCTCGTAGCTCGCCTGGTCCATGAAGTTGTAGCCATGGTTGTCGGCGTAGAGATAGGTGGCCTTGACCTTGACGAGATCGGGCTCGCTGAATTTCTCGCCCGCCTTGAACGTCTTGTCGAACACGGCACGGGTCAGCAGGTTCCGCATCTTCAGCCGGACCAGGGTCTGGCCGCCTCGCGCCGTCGGGCGCGACACTTCGACGTCGATGCAGTGGTAGGGCGCGTTCTCGAACTCGAAGAACGACTTGCGCTTGATGTCGATCGCTTCAATCAGTGATGCCATTGCAGGTGCCGTCAATCTTACCCCGGCCACGCAGTCGGGCCTGCGAGCGCTCAATCGAACCAGAAGTATTTCCAACCCTGGTGCCCGGTCTCGCCGGACGCGTACCAGCCTTGGCTCGCCTCCAGTTCTTCGGACGAACGCAGGAGCCATGCGGCGTGGCTGAAGAGCCGGTGTTGGTTGCGTGGATTGTAGACAACCCATTCGCGGGTGCCAAAGCGATCCAGGAAGAACTTCGGTTGCTCGAATGAGAGGTTGTAGCCGTCGCCGCCAGGTGCATACACATATCTCTCGACGCCGACCACGTTCGGGTCGTAGTCCCTGTGCTGTGCGTGAAGCGACCGCGGATACCGCCCGTGTCTGGCGCGATACGCCTCGATCTCAGTGATCAATTCGCTCGCGTTCGCGATCGCCCGTTCTCTGCTCGACTTGGTGACAGGCGCGGCAAGGGCCAGCTGCGAGATGAGCGCGATCAGAGGCAGGAGCACCAGGTACAAGGGCACGGGATTGAAAGGGTCGCCGTCCACGCGCCTCGCCCGCGTCAATCGTGGCAGCAGCCGAATGAGGACGTACACCCAGACCGCGAGCGTGAGCATGCCGAGCGCGTTGCCGACGGTGAGGGTCGCGAACAACGCGAGGATGTTCGCGACGAACGTGCCGGCAGCCATGGACAGCACGGCGGGCACGAATCCGCGCCTCGGCATCGCCAGCCACCACAGACCGATCAGGACGAGAGGGAGTCCGAGGAGGCCGCCACCTGGGCCATCGTCGACAGTGGCACCGCCAGCTGGTCATGTCCACCGGGGAGGAACGGGTAGGCGATACACAGGACGATGAGGGCCGCGATCCCGACGATGATCGCGAGATGTTTGACGATGGCGCCCATTCCTTGGCTCGTTCTCACGTGTAACACTACGGGCGTGGAGAATCTCATGCGACGTGCGGTCGCGCTGCTGTTGCTGGCGCTCAGGCCGCCGGCTTCTGGTAGGCTGCGGGCCACCGCACTTCACGAGGGCAAGTGATGACTCACGCCAGACGCCATGCATCGCGCATCGGGATCTGTTCGGCGGTGTGCCTGATCGCCTCGACAGGACTCGGCCGGCAGACCGCGCGCCTCACCATCACCCCCACTGATGTCCTCATGGACGAGCGCTTTCGCATCGCGCTTGACGGCCTGGACGCCAGGCAGGACGTCACCATCCGGGTCGACGGCAATCGCGGCCAGTGGCGTTCAAGCGCGGAATTCCGCAGCGATGATCGCGGTCGCGTCGACGTCGGCGATCCGATGCGGCTGGTGTGGTCGGCGACCGGCGAGCGACCGCCGGCGGGCACCGTCACGGCCACGGCCATGGGCGGCGGCCAGCCGTGGACCTTCACTGCCGAGACAGGCGGACGCGCGATCGCGACGCAGACGATCGTCCGCCGCCCGGTCGCCGAGGGCGTTCGCGTGGTGCCCGTGCGGGAGCGCGGCCTGGTGGGCATGGCGTACTACCCGCCCGGCGCCGGACCCCATCCGGCGATGATCGTGCTCCCTGGCTCGGGGGGCGGAGTGCCCATGGCCGGGAGCCAGGCCGGCGGCCTCGCGTCACGCGGCTACGTCGTCCTTGGCCTGGGGTACTTCAACGCGGAGGGCTTGCCTCCGCTCCTGCAGAACATCCCGCTCGAGTACTTCGCCACGGCCGTCGAGTGGCTGAAGTCGCAGCCATCGGTCGACCCGACCCGCATCGGCGTCCTGGGCACGTCGAGGGGAGGCGAGCTGGCGCTGCTGCTGGGCGCGACGTATCCGACGGCGTTCCGGGTCGTGGTGGCGAACGTGCCGAGCAACGTCGTGTGGCCAGGACAGAGCGACGATTCCGAGACCCCGGCCTGGACGTTGAACGGAAAGCCTCTCGTCAGCGTGCCCAGCCATTTCACCGCCGCGGATCGAGCGCTCCCGGGCAGGGAGCGTTTCCTGAAGCGCCTGAAGGACGCCGCTGCCGTCGCTCCCGCCGAGATTGCGATCGAGCGTATCGACGGCCCGGTGCTGCTGTTCTCGGGGAAGGACGATCAGCTCTGGCCGTCCGACATCTTCTGCGCGCGAGCCGTCGCGAGACTTCAAGGCGCACGGCTTCAAGCATCCGGTCGAGCACTACTCCTACGAGGATGCCGGGCATAGCGATCGCCCGGCCGTTCGGGCCGACGTCGGACGTGCGGCAGATCCGTGATCCACCCCGTGTCGAAGCGCCCGAACATGGCCGGCGGAACGCCGGAGGGCCAGGCCCGCGCCAACGAGCAGTCGTGGGAGAGACTGCTGGCCTTCCTCGACAAGTACCTCAGGACTCGTGACCGCCGCGTCGACCGCATGTAGAGGAGGATCCATGAAATGGGCGGTCACGCCCCTGCTGCTGGCGCTCGCGCTCGTCAGCTCGCCGGCCGCCCAGGCGCCGGCAACGCCCCCGTCGGCGTCGACCGCGCCAACGACGCCGTACTCACGGCTGTACGTGTTCGGCGACAGCTACTCGGACATCGGCGCGGGCTACATCGACGGCAACGGCCCGACGGCGGTGGCGTATCTCGGCTGGCTGATGGGCCTGCAGGTCGCATCGAGCAAGGCGACCAACGCGGCAGGCAAGAGCCTCGTGTTCGCGGTGAGCGGCGCCGGTACCGGGTGAGGGCGCGGGACGGCAGGTGAAGGACGCGCTCCTCGGCTACGGGATGCTGAACCAGGTGCGCGATTTCGCCGCCCGCGTGAAATCCGGCGAGATCGCGTTCGATCCGCAGACGACGCTGTTCTTCCTCGCGGGCGGGCTCAACGACGGCCGGCGGGAGACCGCGACCACGCTCGCCAATCTCCGGCAGGAGCTCCAGCTCCTTCGCGAGCTGGGCGCCCGGCACGTCACGATTGCGCGGCTGCCCACGAAGATCCCGCAATTCGCGGCCGGTGGGGCTTCGCCTGAATCCCGCCTACGAGCAATTCGTCCAGCAGGAGGCCGCCGCGACTGGGCTCGATCTATGGCTGAACCGCTGGGGCGCCGCCTTCGACGAGGTGATGGAGCAGCCGGCGGCGCACGGCATCGTCAACACGACCGGCGCGTGCGCCGGGCGGGCGATCTTCGATCAGGATGCCACCCCGGTCGGCGATCCGGCGACGTACTTCTTCTACCATGACGGTCACCCCTCGACGGCGGTGCACCGCATCGTGGGGAAGAAGCTGTTCGAGGAAATCGCGGCGCGCCGGCCAGCGGCGCGGTGAGATCCTGAGGCGCACCACCCATGGCGCCCGGCGACATCGTCCGGCATGCGGACTATCCGCAGTGGGGGTGCGGCTACGTCATTCGCGCGAAGAAGGCCTCGTCCGACGTCTTCTTCCGTTGGGGCGGCAAACGCCGGATTGACGTGGGCGAGCCGCTCGAACCCACTCGGGCGTCCCGGGTCGAGGCCGAGTTCTTCTCCCTGTGCGCCGGCCTGTCGGCGAGCTCGTGGTCACGGGGCCACCACAGCGTCTACGCCATCGAGCTCGATCGGGCGGTCTGGAAGAACCGAGCCTTCCGCGAGCGCAATCCGGGCGGCGCGGCAGGCGGATGCCTGTACATCGGCGTGACCGGGCTGACGCCGGAAGCGCGCTTCGAGCGACACCGGGCGGGCACGCAGTCCGCTCGGTTCGTCCGCGATCATGGCCTCAGGCTGAGGCTCGACCTCGTGGAGGGATTCTCGCGCCTGCCGTACCGGATCGCGGCCTGCATGGAGCCGAAGCTCGCCGCATGGCTACGGGCACAGGGGTTCGCGGTGTGGCAGAACTGATCGGGAACGGCATCACGCGGGGTCGGGGACGGGGACCAACGGTGCGACGACACCGATCTTCTGGGACGCATCGACCCGCAGCCAGAGCATCGAGCCAATGAACAGCAGCGCCGCCATCGGCACGAACGGTGCGTCGTAGCTGCCCGAGCGGTCGACGATGTAGCCGTACAGCACCGAGCCGGCGAGGCCGCCCACCTGCGCGATCATGTTCATCAGGCCGACGGTGGCGCCGGCGTGTGGTCCGCCGATGTCCAGGCACACGCCGAAGACGCCTGACTGCTGGAAGGTGATCGCACCGTAGGTCAGGGCCAGGAACACCACCGTGAGCAGCGGGTGCGTGGTGAGCATGGCGGCGATTGTGAAGACGCCGGCGGCGGCCAGCGCCGTGGCGCCGATCAATCGGCGGCCGCGCTTTGTCCCGAACCGGCGCACCAGCGCGTCGCTGGCCGCGCCACCGGCGACGTTGGCGAAGACGGCCACCACATATGGCAGCGCCGACAGCACCAGGCCGGCCTCGCTGAACCCGCGTCCGTGGACCATGAACGTGTGGAACCACGTCTGGAAGAAGTTGTAGACGTAGACGTAGCAGAAGGCGAGGCCGAGCATCGCCCACACGGTCTGCGACGCGGCGGCTGCACGCCAGTCGAGGCCGTGGCCGGACGGGTGCGTCTCGGCCACGGCGACGGGCGTCTCCGGAGCGCGCTGTCGCTGCTTTTCTTCAGGCGAGTCGCGGAACCACGTGTGCCAGACGGCCGCCCAGACCAGCCCGGTCACGCCGAACACGAAGAACGGCATCCGCCAGCCGTAGCGCATCTGGATCGGCAGCACCAGCAGCGGGGCGATGGCGCCGCCCACCTGGCTGGCCATCAGGTTCACGCCCGACATCGTGGCGCGCTGCGCCGGCTTGAACCACCGTGCCACGACGATGGTGGCGTTGGGGAACGCGCCGGCCTCGCCGGCGCCGAACAGGAACCGGACGACGAGCAGCGGGTAGAAGCCGCTCACCGCGCCGGTCAGGATGGTGAACGCCGACCACCACCCGACGATCCGCGTCAGCACCCGGCGCGGGCCGAGACGGTCGCCCATGGTGCCGGTCGGAATCTCGAAGACGCAGTAGGCGAACGTGAAGATGCCGGTGACCCAGCCCCAGCCGATCGGGTCGATCCCGAGCTCCGCCTGCATGCGCGGCCCCGACACCGAGATGCACACGCGATCGAGGTAGGTGATGGCGAAGAGCAGGACGAGCAGACCGACGACGGTGCGACGGTCGCCTGCCGGGCTCGCCATGGCGGCGGATTGTGTCACGGCTGAGTCGGGCGCGCGAGCGCGCCGCCCGGCTACTCGGCCGCGACCATCGCCACGGTCTTGTCGACGAGCCGCTGGAAGGCCTCGATCGTCGCTTCGAGGTCTGGCCTCGGGCGTGTCCTCTTCCTTGCAGTGCGACAGGCCGTTGGTGGACATGGCGAACATCATCACCGCGGGCATGACGCGGGCCATCTCCACGGCGTCGTGGAGCGGGCCCGAGGGCAGGCGGGGCGCGTGCCCGGTGACCTCCTGCACCGCCTCGGTGCACAGCGCGACGAGCCGCGGATCGAACCGGTACGGGTCGATCTGCCACACGCGCCGCCATTCGACGGTCACGTCGTTGGCCGCGGCGGCGCGCGCCGCCGCCTCGCGCGCGTCGGCCAGCGCCCTCTGCAGCGTGGCGGGCTCCAGCGCCCGCTGATCGAGGGAGATCTCGCACACGCCCGGCACGGCCGTCACGATCCCCGGCTCCACCTTGACGGTGCCCACCGTGCAGACCACCCCGGACTCCGGCGTCGAATGGCGCCGGGCGATCTCCCGGCAGGCGAGGGCCGTCTCGGCGGCGGCCAGGAACGCGTCGCGCCGCATCGCAATGGGCGTGGAGCCGGAGTGCGCCGCCTGGCCCACGAACCGCAGGACATGCCGCTCGACGCCGTAGGTGCCGATGACCGCGCCGGTCGATCGGCCCATCGATTCGAGCACCGGCCCCTGCTCGATGTGCAGCTCCAGGTAGGCGCGCGGCCGGCGCGCATCGAGGGCGCGCCGCGCCTCGAGCATGCGATCGACGTCGACGCCGTTCTCGGCCAGCGCGTCGGCGAGACGTGTGCCCTCGCGATCGACGAGGTTGCGGACGGTGTCGGGGACGAGGCTGCCGCTGGCGCCCGACGACCCCAGCAGGCTGCGCGAGAAGCGCGCGCCCTCCTCGTCGGCGAAGTCCACGACGGCGAGCGTCACGGGTGGCGGCGTGGTGCCGCTGTAGCGGCGGAGCGCCTCGACGCCCGCCAGCACGCCCAGCGCGCCGTCGAGCCAGCCGCCGTTGGGCACCGAGTCGAGGTGGCCGCCGATGACGACGGTCTCGGGCCGCGTGCCCGGCAGCGTGATCCAGTTGTTGCCGGCGACGTCGGTCTCGGCGCGCAGTCCGTCGCGGGCCAGCACCTCGTCGAGCCAGCGGCGTGCGTCACGCCAGACTGGCCCCCACGCTACGCGCTGGGCACCCTGGGCGTCGCTCGTCCGCGCCGCCAGGGCGCGGAGGTCGGCAATGACGTTGCGTCCGTGCACCTGTCCACCTCGCGCTGGCGATCATAGCGTCAGCGGGGCAGACCGGGTGGTGAGGCCTGGGGAGGGGCGATCGGGAGAGGCGTCGCTCGCGCCGGACGCCGGCGAAGCGCTACGGCGCGCAGGTGCGCGCGCCGATCTGCCGGACCTTGTCCTTGAACGCCGTGACCCATCCCTCGACCGTGGAGCCCCTGGGGTCGTCGTCGTCCTTGGTCATCAGCTGGACACGCGCCGCGCCGAAGATGGCCTTCAGGTGGTCGTCGGTCAGACGCTGCAGGCGATCGAACAGGAACTTGCGTCCCGCTTCACCGATGCGCGGGTCGCCCATGCTCCCATCCCCCGCAGCCATCGAGACGGTGAGATCGCCGTGGCATTCCGCGCCTGATCCGGAACTCTTGAACACCTGCTTGTCGGCCCATTCATCCAGGTTCATCTTGGCCGTCGATCCCTTGGTCCGCTTCCCGGCGCCTCCGAACGTCGCGCCGAGATCCTGCATGGAGACCGCCGGCGAGGCGCACGCCGTCGCTCCGGGATTCTCGACGAACGCAGAAACCCCGTCCACCTCACGGATGCTTCCGGCATCGGCCTTGAGCGCACTCGTGGCAGGAGAGCCGCTGCTGCTCGGGCTTCCGGTCACCGTGCTGGAGAAGCACACCGACGAGCTGCAGCGCATCGAAGTGCTGCCGCTGCCGCGACCGAAGCTCACCGGCCGGCAGCGCACTGATCGCCGCGTCGAGCTCCCCGAATTTCCAGCCCTGGTCGGCTTCGTCCTCGTCCACCAGCGCCGGGTCGGTGAACATCGGCGAATAAGTCGCCAGGTACGAACGCTTCTCCTTCTTCCCGGTTCCCTCCGTCGGATCGTCGGGGCAGTCCAGGCAATCGAGCGCAATCGGATAGACCGGGTGCGACGTGAACCCCAGCGCCCAGAGCAGGCGGGACGCCGCGACCGTCGCAAACACTTCGCGGTTGCTCGTCTTCGACGGCTCCGTGTACTTCACCCGGATCGCCTTGCCCGTGCTCGTGGTGCACGCGAACTTCTTGGTGGCGCCGCCCATCGTCTTGCCGGGCAGGGCAAACGTGCAGGGAAACGGGCTGCCCTTCAGGGCCGCTTCGACGCCGGATCCATCCTTGAGCGGCGGGCCGGCGAGCAGCGCGGCCGGCGTCAGATCCCCGGGATCGGACCAGATCGTGGCAGCGGCCAGATACTGCAGCCGTTTTGCCTTGTCGACCTGAACGAAGGTGACCTGTGGCTGGCCGGCGCCAGCCGATTGGGCTGCCACCACGGCGGGTGTCGCCGTGGCCACGGTCAACGCCGTCGCGACGAGAAGCCCTCGCGGAAACCGCTGGCCAGGTGTCCATCGGAGGCTCACCCGGCGCAGCGGATGTGTGACCGCGGATTCGCTCGACAGGCTCGTCACGACGTCGATGGCGCACATGATGGTCGTCCTCGTTGGCAAGGTGCCTAGGCGGCCGCACGCACTAATGGACACCACTTTCGGGTTCCCGGATACCGGCGCCCTCGTTGACGCCGGCCCGAGCGGAGCGACGAAGTGCGCAACAGCATCAAGCTGTCGCGCCCTCGTCCGCTGGTGTCCGCTGCCTCAATCCTGCCGACGCAGACGGAACGTACGAAGAGCCAGGCCCGCCGAAAGCAGAAGCAACCCCGCCAGTCCAAACGCTGGAATCGGGCTCGCCGTCTTCGGCAGCGCTGCCGGAGCAGGCGCCGGTTCGGCAGCGCCGGAGAAGCCGCCGGAGCAGGCGCCGGGGTGTAGGGTCGCGGTGCCGGCGCGGCAGCGGGGGCGGGGCTGGGGCTCGCAGCGGCCGTCGCCGGGCGTGGAACCACGACAGGTACCAGCTTGACTGACGCGACGTCCAGCTCACGCAGGTTGTCCGGGTCCTTGCTGGTTTCCTTCTCGAGCCTGCCGCTGATCTGGACCCACTTGCCGATCATCGCGTTCGTGATGGGGCCCTTCTCCGCGTTGTCGAGCTGCAGGGCATCGGCACCGGCGTCGGCCGTGCACGAGGCTTCCGGGACGCTGGCGATGGGCCCGCGCTTCGGGCGCGCCAGCACGTAGTCATCCTTTCCACCGCGCACCGCGGTGCCCTTAACCAAGCAACCGACCGCGGTCACGTCCCCGTCCGTCTCCTGGGGGAGCAGGGCACCATCCCGCCGCTGCGCGTATGCGGAATCAACCGCGACCGAACCGAAAGCCAGAACAACGACCGTCGCACCAAATACAGACCGAAGAATCATGGGGAGTCCTCCTGTCCCCTGGGGGGAGCAACAACCGAGCCGTCCAGTGCCCGTCGCCGGCACCCATTTTGTCGGTCTCCGCAAACTACTCGCCGGTCGGGACTTGTGTTGTCAGTGCGAGCGAACGCGACGGCGCCGTCACACGCCGGCGACCTCCGGCCGGCGCTTCGGACGTCCCGAATGCCGGAGTACCTCCGGCGGGACGTGGGCTCCCGGTCGGCTCCTTTGGAGGGGTCTCCGACGCGCCCTGCAGGGCAGGGCAGCCCCCCGTCCGGTGCCGCGACGAAAGAGGCCCTAAACAGCGCCCAGCCTACTCTACCGCTGACTGGGAAGGTGAGGCGACTCATGCGACGAATCGACATGGTGCGGGGGCCCAGAAGCCGGCCACCAGGGTCCGAAGCCCGACGTCGCGGGAGCCCTGACCGCGGAGTGGCAACGACGGAGAACTCGGCGTCTTGGCCGTCTGAACGGGCTGTCCAGCGACGGCCATGCCCAGGGGCATCAAGTTCGCAACGCGGGTCCGCCGTCACGAGTCAGGAGCCGCCGCAGCGACGCCGCGAACTGCCGGATCCGCCAGGTACGGCGCATGGGCGCCCGGAATTCGACCAGGTCGATGTTCAAAGCGGTCGCGAGCCACGCTGTCGCGCGATGATGGACGACTCGGTTGTCCCGGCCGGCAACGTCTGTTGAACCGCACCGACAGCACGGCCACCTGAGCGTCTCCAGGCCCCGGCGGATGGTTCAGTGAGCCTTGGCGAGCTTCGCTGGGACGCAGAGAGGCGCGACCGCGTGAATCGTCGTGCCGCGTCCCCGCTGCGAGTGGACGGCAAGCTGCCCGCCAATGGCTTTCAACCGCTCCTTCATGCTGGTCAAGCCCAGCCCGGGCCCCCTCATCGCCTCGTGAGGGTCGAAGCCGGCACCCGAGTCCTCGACCGTCAGATCGATGGTGTCGACGTGACCGTTCAGCGAGACGTGGGCGCGTCGCGACAGGCCGTGCTTCACGACATTCTGCAGGGCTTCCTGCAGGACACGGTAGAGACACAGGGAGACTTCACGTGGCAGCGCTGTCGGGATGTTCTGGAAGTGGCCGTCAATCGTCACATCATGCCGATTGGACAACTCTTCGCAGAACGCCGCCGCCGCCCTTTCCAGCCCCAGGAGATCGAGTCTCGCGGGGTGAAGGCCGTGCGACAGCGCCTGAATATCGGCCACGAGATCGGCAAGCTCCTGGCTGACCGTCCCGATCTCCTGCTCGAGATCGGCCGCTGAAGCTGGAGGGTTTTGCCGCAGGTAACCGAGACGCACGCTCGCCAACGTCAGCCGTTGGTTGATGTCATCGTGAAGCTCGCGGGCGATTCGGGCGCCTTCTTCCTCGTGCGCTTCGATCAGTCTCCGACTCACCGTGGAAAGAGCCTCTTCGGCCACCTTCCGCTCGGTGATGTCGATGGTCGTGCCGATGTGACCGGCGAACGCCCCGCCGCCGTCGTATCGCGGCACCCCCACTGTCACGACCCAGCCATAGTCGCCGTCGTGGCGGCGGAGCCGATGCTCCATCTGAAAAGGCTCCCGCTGCTCGAAGGCCTTCCCGTACACCTCGACGCATCGTTTCGCTTCGTCCGGGTGGAGGACGTCTGCCTGTCGCTGTCCCACCATCGCATCGAATTGCCGTCCGGTATACGCGATCCAGGTCTGATTGAGATACGAGATCTGTCCCTCGGTCCCCGACATCCAGATCATGACCGGAGCGGTATTCGCGATGAGGCGGAAGCGCTCTTCGCTTTCGCGCAGGGCCTCCTCGGCGAGGCTGCGCTCGATCAGATCCGCGGCCTGCCGGGCGAGCACGTCGAAGAGCCTGAAGTCATCCTCGGTCGGATCGTGCGGCATCCGCCAATGCGTCGACAGCATGCCGAGAGGCCGGCCCGATCGCGATCGCAGCGGCGTCGATTGCACGGCGCGGATTCCAGAGCGACGATATTCCTGCTGATCCTGCGTGCCGGCCATGAATGCGCACGCCTCGACATCGGCTCACCACAACGCGCTCGTTGTCACTGAGCGCCTTGCTGCAGGTGCTCCCCGTCCCAACCTCGACCCATTCCCAGAATGCCGCAGAGTCCGGGTGGAAATTCTTCCACCCGAGCAGCCTCAGTGACCCGTGGTCTGCTGCGAGCATCTGGACGCTGGCAAAATCGGACGCCATCAATTCCATCGCCGCGCCGAGAATCTGCGCATACAAGGACTTCTGGCGTCGACTCCGAAATCAGCCGCGTGCTGATCGACTGGAGCGTCTTGGCGCCCGCCACTTCGCGTGCCAGCCGCTGCTCGCTTTGCCTCAGCGCGGCCTCAGCCTGCTTGGCCTCCGTGATGTCGCGGGCGATCTTGGAGCATCCGACAATCCTGCCCGCGGGGTCCCGCAGCGGCGAGATCGTCAGTGAGACGTCGATGCGTTCGCCTGCTTTGGTGAGCCGGATCGTTTCATAGCGTTCGATTCGCTCACCGGCTCGCAGGCGACTCACAAGGCCGCGCTCTTCATCGCGCAAGTCCGGAGGGATGATCGTCGCGATCGACTGGCCGATGACCTCGTGCTCCGTATATCCGAACATCCGCTCGGCGGCGGCATTCCACGCTGAAATCACACCGTCGAGATTCTTGGCGATGATCGCGTCATCGCGAGGACTCCACGATCGCCGCGTACTGCGCGCGGATCTCCTCCGCTCGCCTGAGGCCGGCGATGTCCGCGGCCACGGGGAGCAGGCATGGTTCATCCTCTGTCACGCGCGCCTCGGTGTGAATCGGCTAGCTGGCATAGACAGCGGTGTGCTCCGCGCAGATGTGCGTGAGCGCCTGATCGTCGGTCGTGTACGGCACCGGATACACGCACAGGATGTCGACGTCTTGCGCCAGTTCGCCACAGAGTTGTTCGAGCTGCACCGCCTCCGCCGTTCTGCCTGCGGCCCACAGGCGTCCCGCGCGTTCCCCGCAAAAAGCGACGCGCGGATGTGCCTTCCCGGCATTGGTGGCGGCCGCACGCACCCCGTTGATCGCCTCGAGAAACCGGAAGGGGTCAGGTGCGACGTCAGCATCGAAGGAACAGGCAGGTGCCGCGCTCGATGGCGCCATCGACGTCCACACCCTGCATGCGCAACTCGTGCAGAAGACGCGTCCGGTGAGACTCCGTCACCAGGACGATCGCTGCATCGGCGGCGTTCAAGGCGCCAGCAACATAACGAGCGAAGCCATCGACGATGGCGGCGTCGTCCGAACAGAAGAGCATCTCGTGACGACGTGGAGCGGGAGCATCGGTCAGTTCGGCTGACGCGACGCTGCGGCTCACGAAGCGTTGGCCCGCGAACACCGCGTCGATCGCGGGCAGCAGGTCGGTCGCGGCAGATACCTTCTGAACGTAACCATGGGCGCCCAGACTGAGCGCCTTCCGGACGATATCCGACGACGACTCCTGGCTCAGGAAGAGAAGTCGTGCCCGGGGGGCGAGCTTGCGAATCCGTCTCGCGACCTCGAATCCATGCATCTTCGGCATGTTGATATCGAGGAGGATCAAATCCGGCTGCAGCTCTGCGACCTTCTGAACGGCCTCGCACCCCGTCCGCCGCCTCGAATGTCCGGAACTCCGCCCGTCGCTGAAGCGCCGCACAAATGAGCTGGCGGAACCGCGCATGGTCCTCGACGACGAGAATCCTCAGCGGCATCAGGACGAGTCCTCGCTTACTGTCGGCCGAACGGGGCGCCAGCCTATCACGTTTTGATTGGACAAAATTCACCAGGCCGAGCTCTCGTCGCGGCTTACGCCAGCAGCTTCGTCACGAGCTCGCCGTGGACGTCCGTCAGGCGGAAGTCCCGGCCCTGGAAGCGGTAGGTCAGCTTCGTGTGGTCGAAGCCGAGGAGATGCAGGATCGTCGCGTGCAGGTCGTGGACGTGGACCTTGTCCTCGACCGCATTGAACCCGAGCTCATCGGTCGTCCCGAGCGTCAGTCCCTTCTTCACGCCGCCGCCCGCGAACCACATCGTGAACGCGTTCGGGTGGTGGTCGCGGCCGTCGTTGCCGCCCTGGACCATCGGCGTGCGCCCGAACTCGCCTCCCCAGATCACCAGCGTGTCGTCGAGCAGGCCGCGCTGCTTCAGGTCCATCACCAGCGCCGCGCTGGCCTGGTCGGTCTTCTTGCACTGCTCCTTCAACCCGCCGACGAGCCCGCCATGGTGGTCCCAGGCCTCATGGAAGATCTGGACGAAGCGCGTGCCGCGCTCGACGAGGCGCCGCGCGAGCAGGCAGCTGTTCGCGTAGCTCGATTCGCCCGGCACCGCGCCGTACATCTCGAGCGTCTCCTTCGACTCCTTCGACAGGTCCATCAGTTCCGGCGCGCTCGACTGCATGCGATACGCCATCTCGAACGAGTTGATGCGCGTCGAAATCTCCGGGTCGCCGACCTCGCCGAGGTGCAGCTCGTTCAGGCTGCGGATCGCGTCCAGCGTGTCGCGCTGCATCATCCTGTCGACGCCGCCGGGGTTGGACAGGTAGAGGACCGGATCGCCCTGCCCGCGGAACGGCACGCCCTGGTAGACGGTCGGCAGAAACCCGCAGCCCCAGTTCGCCGGGCCGCCGCTGGTGCCCTTCTGGCCGGTGCTGAAGACGACGAAGGCCGGCAGGTCCTGCGCTTCGCTGCCAAGGCCGTACGTCGTCCACGCGCCCATGCTCGGACGGCCGAACTGCTGCGCCCCGGTGTTCATGAAGATCTGCGCGGGCGCGTGGTTGAAGGCGTCGGTCTGCATCGACTTGACGATCGCGATGTCGTCGACGATCTTCGCCGTGTACGGGAGCAGCTCGGAGAGCTCCGCCCCGCACTGCCCGTGCTTCGCGAACGTGAACTTCGGTCCCAGCAGCGTCGAGTTCGGATTGATGAAGGCGGCGCGATAGCCCTTCAGCAGCTCCGCCGGCGGCAGCTTGCCGTCCCACTTCGCGAGCTCCGGCTTGTTGTCGAAGAGCTCGAGGTGGCTCGGCGCACCCGCCTGGAAGAGGAAGATCACGCGCTTCGCCTTCGGCGTGAAATGCGGCGCCTTCGGGGCGAGCGGGTCGCCCGATCCGGAGGGGGAGGCGCTGGCGTGCGCGGTGCCGCCAAGGACACTGCCGAGCAGCGAATGCAGCGCGACGGAACCGAGGCCGACGCCGCACTCCTTGAAGAACCAGCGGCGCGACTGGTAGCGCTGTTTCTCTCTGAGGAGCGACTGGTGGAGGTTCTCTCGGTCGGCCATCGGGGTAATCCTCGCCTCGACTATTGCTTCGTGATCGTTTCGTCGAGGCTCAACAGCGTGCGTGCGGCGACCGTGTAGGCGGCGAGCGTCGCGGGCGTCACGCCCTCGGGCAGCTGTCGGCAGCTCGTCCTTCCCGGTCGAGAGGGCGTGCGTGTTGATCCAGCCCTCGGCGACGCGCGCCTTCTGCTTCTCCATCAACTGGGTCAGGATCTGCTCCTCACGGTCCGTCGGCGGGCGGCTGAGGGCGCGGCGGAAGGCGTAGGTCAGGCGCTCGGCATCCGTCTTCCCGCCCTCGTCGATGATCTTCAGCGCGAACGCGCGCGCGGCCTCGATCGCGACGGTCTCGTTCAGGAGCGTCAGCGCCTGAAGCGGCGTGTTCGAGCGCGTCCGCCTCACGCAGGCGATCGTGCCATCGGGCGCGTCGAAGGTCTGGAGCATCGGGAAGGGCGTCGAGCGGCGGCGGTAGGTGTAGAGCGCGCGGCGGTAGCGGTCGGGGCCGGTCTCCTCGACCCAGGGGAACGGCGCGTAGCTCGCCGGCGGCTTGAAGAGGAAGTCCGGCGCGGGCGCCATGACGCTCTTGCCGCCGACCTTCGGGTTCAGCAGCCCGCTGATCGCCAGCGCGACGTCGCGGACGATCTCGCCTTCCACGCGGAAGCGCGCGCCGCGGGCGAGGAGCCGGTTGTACGGATCCTTCTCGAAGCTCGCCGGACTCGATGCGCGAGCTCTGCCGGTACACCGCCGAGTTGACGATCAGCCGGTGCAGGTCCTTCTGCTTCCAGCCCTTCTCGACGAACTCGACGGCCAGCCAATCGAGCAGCTCGGGATGCGACGGCGCCTCGCTCTGCGTGCCGAAGTCTTCGCTGGTCGCGACGAGGCCGGTGCCGAAGTAGGTCTGCCAGACACGGTTGACGAACGTGCGCGAGGTCGTCGGCGACTTCGGATCGACGAGCCACCGCGCGAACGTCAGGCGCGTCGGCGGCGCGTTCGCCGGCAGCGGATGCAGCGCCGCGGGGACGCCGGGCTTGATCGCCTTGCCGGGCTTCAGCCAGTCGCCGCGCTTGAGCAGGCGCGTGTCGCGCATCTCGCTGCGGGCTTCGAGGACCATCTGCGACGTCGACGGCTCCGGGTGCTGCCTGGCGAGGGCCTCGATCTTCTCGTTGGTCTCCTGTGAATGCCGGGACGGTCGTGCGCCAGAAGCTGAAGACGGTGTTGATCTGGGCGGGCGAGCGTTTCTCGCGGGGGATCGACAGGATCTCGCGCACGGCCTTCGGCAGCGGGTCGGCGACCGGGTCCGTCGCCGCCGTGTATGCGAGGCGGAAGCGGCCGAGGTTGTTGGTCATCAGGTCGTCGCTGTTCCAGCCGCCGTGGTTCTGTTTCAGCAGGAAGACCAGCTGTGCGCCCTTCTCGTAGGCGATCGGTGTCTCGAGCGTGAAGACGGCCTTGCGCGGGGCGTTGCGGCGACCGGGCCCGGCATCGATGCCCCATGCGGTCTCTTCTTTGTCGTCGATCGCGAAACCGACAGGCCCGGTGACGCGCTTCTTGCCGGACTTGTCGTCGAAGTTCGGCTCGAGCGGCGAATCGGTGGCGTCGCCGAAATCGGCGCTGGCTTTCGCGAACTTCACGCGCGCGGGCTTGGCCTCGCCGTCCGGCGGCCGCGGCGTCGACGCGAAACTCGGTCAGCGCGTTCGTCCCCTTGAACGAGCGTCCCGGTCCGCCGAGCGGCAGGTTCGGATCCGTGAGGAGCTCGAGGCGGAACGCGGTGATGCTCGTGGCGTCCACCTTCGCCGTCATCTTCACCTCGTGCTTCGTCGGCGCGTAGCCCTGCGCGAGGAAGCTGCCGTCTGCCTGCGGCAGATACCGCTGGCCGCCGGTGGAGATGTCCTCGACCGTCGGCTGGACCACCGTCCATTCGGGTTCACCGGCCTTCGCGGCCTCCTCCCACCGGGCCATCCTGCTGGCCCAATCGGGCGTGGTGTGGCGCAGGTTCTCCTCGAGCTCGCCGATCTGCCGGCGCTGCTCGGCCAGCTTCATCAGGTCGCCGGGCGAGTAGACCGGCTTGCTGCCTTCATGGTCGTTGTTCAGGAAGGCGAACAGCTTGTAGTAGTCCTCCTGAAGGATCGGATCGAACTTGTGGTTGTGGCACTGGGCGCACTGGATGGTCAGGCCGAGGACGCCCTTGCCGATGGCGTCCATGCGATCGAACATCGCCTCCATGCGGAACTGCTCGGGATCGACGCCGCCTTCCTCGTTGATCATCGAGTTCCGCAGGTAGCCGGTCGCCACGACCTGATCCTGCGCGGCGTTCGGCAACTGGTCGCCGGCGATCTGCTCGATGATGAACTTGTCGTACGGGAGGTCCTTGTTGATCGCGTCGATGACCCAGTCGCGGTAGGCCCAGGCGAAGCGCGGCTTGTCCTTCTCGAAGCCGTCGCTGTCGGCATAGCGCGCGGCGTCCAGCCAGTGGCGGGCCCAGCGCTCGCCGTAGTGCGGTGACTTCAAGAGGCGCTCGACCTGCTTCGCGTACGCGTCAGGCGCCTTGTCGGCGAGGAACGCGTCGAGCTCCTGCAACGTCGGCGGCAGGCCCGTGAGGTCCAGCGAGACGCGGCGAAGGAGCGTGGCCTTGTCGGCCTCGGGCGCGGGAGCCAGGCCCTCCTTCTCGAGGCGCGCGAGCACGAAGGCATCGATCGGCGTCTTCGCCCAGGCGGTGTCCTTCACACGCGGCAGCGGCGGGCGGGCGGGCGGCTTGAAGGCCCAGTGATTCCTGCCTCTCTCGAGAACGGCTGCGGCAATCTTCTCTGTCTCGGCCGCCTCCGCCGACTCGGCGCTGGTGTTCGTGTTCACGAGGGCCACGCCGGCGGGATACTTCGCGCCCGCGTCGATCCACGCGCGCAGCAGGCCGATCTGCCCGGCGGTGAGCGTCACGCCCTCCTTCTTCGGCGGCATCGGGATGTCCTCGACGAGGCCCGCGACGAGGCGAATCAGCGGGCTCTCGTCGCTGTGTCCTTCGACGATGACCTTCTCGTTTTCCTCGCCCCCCCTGAGGAGCCCGGCGCGCGTATCGAGCCGGAAGTCGCTCTTCTGCCTGGTCTCGCCGTGGCAGCGGACGCAGTTGGCTTCGAGGATCGGCTTGATGTCCTTGTCGAAGTCGTAGGACGGCGCGGCGGGCGGAAGCTGCCCGACGCCGGCGGCGCGGACGCCGAATGCGAGACAGGCGGTCGCGAGCACCCCGGCGAGGGGCCGCAACAGCACGGAGCGGAAATCCGGCACAGGTCGGTCCTCGGGAAGGAAGCGGTTGGGCAAATTCTACGTCACACTTGCCGCGCTCACCGGCTTCTACCAGTGAACGGGCCTCATGCCCGGGGACTGGGAGTCGCGCATGACCATACGCGAGATCGTCGGACAAGGCTTCTACTACGCCCGCACGTGCCGGTCGCTCTGGCTCTTCGGGTTCTTCGTCGGCATCGCCAGCGGCGGCTCCAACGGCGGCGGAGGCGGGGGCGGCGACGGCAGTGCTGGCGCCGGCGGCATTGCCGTCAGCGGCCTGCTGAGCTTCTTCGCCACGGAGGCCGCCGTGGCCGCGGTCGCCTTCGTCCTCGTGATCGTCGCGGCGGGCTTCCTCATGCGTTTCCTCAGCGAAGGCGCCCTCATCGAGGGGATCGTCCGGGCCCGCCAGGGCGGTGTCATGACGACCCGCGAAGGGTTCCGCGCGGGCTGGGCCCACTGGGGCGTGCTCCTGCGGATCGCGCTGCTCTACTTCGCGGCCATCGTCGGCAGCGTGGCGCTGCTGGTGGCGCCGTGCGTGATCGCGCTGCGGGCGTTCGGCCCGCTCGGGGCGGGGCTGCTCGGCGTGCCCGCCCTCCTCGTCGCGGTGCCGTGGTTGGTCACGCTCTCGCTCGTGCAGGCGTTCGCCATGCGGATCGCCGTGCTCGAGAATCGGAGTGCGCTCGACGCGATCGGCAAGGCGCGGCTCTTCCTCCATGGCCGGCTCATCCACGGGCTCAAGCTCATGGTGGCGGCCTTCATCGGATCGCTTGGCCTCATGGTCCTCGCCTTCGTGGTGCTTGCGCCCGTCGTGCTGTTGCTGGCGGCGTTGGCGCTGGTGCTGCCGGTCTGGCCCCTCATCGTCGTCGGGGGGCTCGTGCTGCTGCCGGCGGGGTGCATGCTCACCGCGATGCTGGGCACCTTCCGATCGTCCATCTGGACCATCGGCTACCTGACCCAGGCGGACGCGTGATCGCCGCCGCGATGCCGTGCCCCGCTGCGGCATCGCCGCTCGTCGTGCTCTTCGCCGTCCTGAGCTCGCGGTTTGGCGGCGACGCCGAGCCGCATCGCCGAGGACGCGATCCTGCGCCTCGTGGAACGAGGCGCGCGCCGGTGACGCCGGCGCCCGCCAGGCGCTGTACGGGCAACACGTGGACCGCGTCTTTCGCACGGTGCGCGGGATGCTGCGAAGTGACGCCGATGCCGAGGACGTGACCCAGGATGCGATGCTGGCGGTGCTGACGTCGCTTCACAAGTACACGCCGCGTCGCGACGCGCGTTTCGCGGCCTGGGTCACGACCATCGCCGTCAACACGGCGCGCCGGCGATTTCGCCGCCGACGTCCCGAGCTCACGGCCACGGGCGAACTGCCCGACACGCCCGACGACGGGGCCGATCCGGTAGAGGCGCTCGAGCGCGCGCGGCAGCGTCGCGCGCTCCTGATTGCGCTGGCGGAGCTGCCCGAGCGCGAGCGCGTGATCGTGAGCCTGCGCTACGGCGCCGAGCTCAACGCGACCGAGATCGGGACGGCGGTCGGCGTCGAAGCCGCGACGGTCCGCAAGATGCTCGAGCGGGCGCGCACGCGCCTCGGCGATCGCATCGAGGCGTTGTTGACTTCCCATGGAGAGGTGTCGTGAACGACGAAGAACTCGGCGCGGTCTTGACGACCCTTCAGCCGACGGTGGGCCAGCGCCGACGCATCGATGCGCGCGTCTTCGCATGGCTCGAGGCACGCGATACGCCCCTCGTAGCGGAGTGGCTCGGGCTGTTCAGGGCCACGCCGTTCTCCGCGAGCGGTCTGGTTGCGGTGAGCGCCGTCTCGGTGGTCACCGCGACGCCGGTGATCTGGGTCGCGCGCGCGCTGCTCTGAGCGCGTGAGCCCGGGCCTTGGCGCCCGCTACGACTCGATGCGGATCAGCTCGACGTCGAAGACGAGCATGCCGGCCGGGGGGCCCGGGCGCCCGCCGTAGGCGAGAGTCTCGGGGATCCAGAACCGCCGCTTCTCGCCTTCCACCATGAGCTGGACGCCTTCGGTCCAGCCGGGAATCACCTGGTGGAGGCCGAACGCGATCGGCTCGCCGCGGCTCACCGAGCTGTCGAACATCTTGCCGTCGGTGGTCCATCCCGAGTAGTGGACGAGCACGCGCGAGCGAGGGCCGGGATGCTGTCGTGCCGGTGCCGGCTTCGAGCTGACGTGACGCCAGCCCACTCGGGGCAACGGTGGCATCGGCGGGCGGGGCGGCGACATCGGCAGGTGCTGGAATCATGCGGGCTCCACACTACCAGAGCATCTTCACGCCGAACTGCAGCTGCCGCGGCGCGTTCGCCTGCCCGGTGATCACGCCGAACGACGACGACGTCACGCTCGTGTTCGGCGCCGAGAACTGCACCCGGTTGAACGCGTTGAGCGCTTCGACGCGGAACTGCGCCGTCATGCGCGACGTGATCGTCGAAGCTCTTGAAGAGCGACAGGTCGACGTTGCGCACGCCATGCGCGCGCAGCATCGGCGAGAAGATCGGCTCGTTGCCGAACTGGAACGCCGCCGGCTGGCTGTAGACGCTCGTGTCGAAATAGCGGCTGAGGCGATCCTCGACCGGACCGTCCAGACGCGGGTCGGCGCCGGTGTTGTTGGGCTGCGTGCGCGCGCCGAAGAGCCCGGCGGTGTTGTTGGCGGTGATCGACAGCGGCGTCCCCGCCTGGAACGTCGTGATGCCGTTGAACTGCCAGCCGCCGATGATCGCGTTGACCACGTCGGCGCGTCGGCGAAGAACCGCCGGTTCGCGGCCGAACGGGAATCTCGTAGAGATAGCTCAGCACGAAGCGGTGGTTGATGTCGTACGACGCCAGCGCCCAGCTCGCCTCGATGTCGTAGCTGTTCTGATGGTTCATGCCGATCTCCTCGGCCTTGGCGAAGGTATACGAGCCTTCGAACATCAAACCGTGCGACAGGCGCTTGCGGCCGGTGAGCTGCAGCGCGTTGTAGCGCGACTTCGCGCCGGCCGCGTAGAGCGGCACGATGTCGGTGAACTGCGGGTAGGGCCGCAGCAGCTGTCCGCGGCTCACCGTCGGCGACGTCAGCACGCCGTTGTTGACGATGCCGTAGAAGGGGTTGGAGACCTGCTGATTGAGCTGCGATCCGAGCGACATGTACTGCGGATCGAGCTGGTTCAGGCTGAGGCCGCCTTCGCCGGCAATCGACAGGTCGTAGCCGCGCGTGCCGACGTAGGCGGCTTCGACGAAGAGCCCCCACGGCAGCTCACGCTGGACGTTGATGTTGTACTGAATCGTCCACGGCGACGGCGTGTCCTGCAGCGGCGCCTGCAGGTTCGCGCCCGCCTGCGTGAGCAGCCCCTGCGAGGAGCCCGGCGAGGGCAGGAAGCCGTTCGGATACGGGTTACTGCAGCAGGTTGAACGGCGTGATGCCGTCGATCGACGTCACCCACAGGTTCTCGGTGCGGAAGCCGAAGGGGCCGACCGTGCCCTGCGCGCCCTGGTTCGACGGCCCGAACATGTGGCTGTAGCCGGCGCGCACCACGGTCTTGTCGTTCAGCTGATACGAGGCGCCGAGACGCGGCGCGATGTTGTTGGTATCCCAGTTGTACTGGTAGCGGCTGTGGCCGTCGACGCCGACGAACACGACGCCGCCCTGCAGATCGGGGAACGCCGGGCACCTGCTGCGCGAGCGGCGACGGCGCATCCGGATCGAAGTAGTTCATCCGGTCGAAGCGCTCCGTGCGCGGCACGTCGATGTCGTAGCGCAGGCCGAGGTTCAGCGTCAGCCGCGAGTTGACCCGCCAGTCGTCCTGCGCGTAGAAGCGCCCAGTAGAAGCTGTTGGCCGCGACGTTCTTCCAGTTCTGAATCAGCACGTCGTTCGGCTGGCCGAAGCCGAGGAGCAACGACGCGAAGCCATAGCCCGCCGTGCTGCTGGCGGTGTTGGGATTCGGCCCCTGCGTCTCGTTCGCGCGGAAGTTGAACGTGCCGGCGCTGCGCGCCTCCCACACGTTCACGCGCAGCATCCGCCCCTCGAAGCCGCCTTTCAGCGTGTGCGCGCCGCGCACTTTCGTGAGGCTCGCCGCCGCGGTGTAGCTCATGAACGCGTTGTAGCGATGGTCGTTGCCGCCGAGCGACACCATGCCGCTGACGCCGAACCGCGGGAACATCTCGCGGTCGACGTTCGGCGTCGATCGACACCGGCAGCCCGAGGCTCGACGGCTTGAAGCCGAGGCCCTGGTTGTCGAAGAGGAACAGCGTGCGCGCGAACCCGAGCCGGGCGTTCATCAGCGTCGTGTTCGAGATCGTCCGGCTGTAGTCGATGACCGCGTTGTGCGCGAGGTTCTGCTCGTTGACGCGGCCTTCGGCGATGGTGATGTCTTCAGGGAAGAACTCGCCGGCGAGCTGAAGGTCTTGCGGTACGAGTAGCGGAAGAACGACCGCGTCTTCTCCGAGAAGTTGTGGTCGACGCGCGCGTCGATGTTGTCGACGTTCAGCTCGGCGGTGCCGGTGGCGAAGTAGTTCTGCGCGCCCGGTGACGGCATTCCCCGGCTGATTCGGCAGCGGAAAGTAGTTCAGCACCTGCCGCGCCACCGGATCCAGCCGATCGGCCGGGATGACGTTGTTCGGGAACGGATCGCGAATGAAGCCGCTGCCCGAGGGATTCGGCCGCGTCGTGAACGGATCGAAGATGCGAATGAGCTGACCGTTCTGCGCGAACGTCTGCGAGAAGTCGCCGTTGCGTTGCGCCAGCGTCGGCACAGTCGTCGTCGTCTCCGAGGCGCGATCCTCGCGCAGCCCTTCGTACGAGGTCATGAAGAACGTGCGGCCGCGGCGGATCGGACCGCCGGCGACGCCGCCGAACTGGCTGCGCTGGAAGTCGCCGAGCGGCGTGCCGCGCGCTTCGAGAAGAAGTTGTTCTCGTCGAACGCCGAGTCGCGGAAGAACTCGTAGGCGCTGCCGTGGAAGTCGTTCGACCCCGACTTGTAGACGACGTTGAGCACGCTGCCGAGGCTGCGTCCGTACTCCGCCGGGTAGTTCGCCCCCATCACCTTGAATTCCTGGATGGCGTCGACCGACGGGAACACCGAGATGCCGGTGAAGCCGTTCACCGTCGGGAACGACGCCGTCACGCCGTCGATGACGGTATCCATCATCGTCGGCCGCGCGCCGTTCACCGAGTAGCTCATCGAGTTGTAGTTGTTGCCGATCGTGCCGGCGACGCCCGGCGTCAGGAAGATGAGCGAGTAGACGTTGCGGGTGTTGAGCGGCAGCTCCTGGATCCGGCGGTTGTCGACCACCTTGCCGACCGTGCTGCTGGTCGTCTCGAGCGCAGCGGCGCTGGCCGTGACCTCGACCGCCTCGGCGAGCTCGCCGACTTCCAGCGCGAAGTCGACGACGACGGTCGAGGCGATCTGCACGACGACATTCGAGCGCGCGGCGGTTCGGAAGCCCTGAAGGCTCGCCTCGACGCGGTACTCGCCAGGCGGCAGCGGCAGCGAGGTGTAGCGTCCCTCGAGATCCGCGGTGACCGAGTCCTGCCGTCCGGTCTGCTGGCTGGTAATAGTGACGCTGGCGTGCGGGATGGCGGCGCCGCTGGAATCCTTGATGGTGCCGACGATCGTGCCGGTAAACGATTGGGCGAACGTGACCGACGGAGCCAGAACGAGCGCGATGACCGCCAGGATGCGGGTGAAACGCATGGGAGCCTCCTCGGGTTGGGAGGGACTATACGCCTGCGCGAGGACGGCCGACTACTTCTTGACCGGGGAGAGCGGACCGATGTCCACCTTGCGGAACTCGACCTCGGCGCCTTCGGCCTGGAGCGCGATCTTGCCCTGATCCACGGTGGCGTCGAAGCCAGCGTTCACCAGGTCGCCGTTCAGCCAGACCGTGATGGTCCTGCCGCGCGCCTCGATGACCATGCTGTTCCATTCCCCGAGCGGCTTCTCCGAGCCGTCGGTGAGGTTCAGGATCCGTCGGGCGTCGCCCTCGGCGGAGCCCCATTTCTCGCCGGCGGCGCGCGGGCCGCCGGGTCTCCATGTCCTTGACCGTGATGTCTTCCCGGATGACCCAGAAGTCGCCCGCGTTCCCGCTCATCATCTGCACTTCGATGGACTGCGGGAACATCTTGTAGAGGGCGCGGGGCTTCGAGGCATGGATGAGCACGCCGCAGTTGCCGTCTTTGCCGGGGAAGCGGTACTCCACCTCGAGGCGGTAGTCGCGGTACCGCGCCTCCGTGACGAGGTGGCCCTCGGGCTTGCCCAAACTGACCAGCTTGCCGTCGCGGACCACGAAGCTTGGCGGACCCTTCGGGTCGGCGTCGCGCGCCGGCACGTCGGGCTTCCAGCCAGCCAGGCCCTTGCCGTCGAAGAGACGGACCACGGTCGTGGGGGACGTGGGCTCGGCGGCGGCGGCCGGAGTCTGCACTGTCGGCCCGCCGTGCGACGGAACTGCGAAAGGAGTCGCCGCGAGGACCGCGAACAGGGGAGCGACGAGGCTGAGGGCGCTGCTCATGGTTGGGAGCATACGCGCCTCGAGCCGCGTACAGCAGCGCCCGCAGTCCAGTGCCCTTACGAGCCGGCGTCGGGGACGGCGGTGCGCTTCTGCTCCATCTCTCGCTGGGTCTGCCAGATGGAGCACCAATGCTTGTGCTGGTCGAGCGGCATGCCGCACTCGACGCAGACGCGCATCCGCGCTTTCGGTTCCTCGCTTCGGCCAAGCAATTTGTTCAGCAGCGACATGTCTCTGTCTCCCGAATAAGCACATCAGACGAGA
>CAWJOG010000021.1:0-450000 GCA_963844435.1 Vicinamibacterales bacterium
CCTTGCTGAATGGTTCGCCGTGTCGGCGACGTCATGTCACATTCCGAAGCCCCATCCCGTCTCACCCTTCGAGATAGGAGGAGCGAAATGTCCAGATGGGCACGGCTGCTTGCTGCCGCTTTGATCGGGGGGTTCGGGATAGCCGCACCGGCGTCCGCACAGGTCTCGGACCAGCCGCCGACCGTCAGTGTTTACACATTGACCGCCGAGCGGATCGCGGCCAGCGGGGCCGCCGTCGTGGGGTTGATCGGCGCGGTCATCGGTGGGCTGGCTCTGGCACGATCCGCCGGCCGTGTCGATGTCGGAAACGGGCGCCGCGGGGCGATGGTAGCCCTGGTGATGGGGCCGATCGGCTTGGTCATCGGTGGCGTGGTCGTGGCCACGGCCGACGGTGGTCTCGGCACCGGCAATGGACTGGGTGGGGGGATCGCAGCCATGCTGATGGGGCTGGTCGCCATGGCCCTCGGCGGGCTGGCTCTGGCCCGGTCCCGCCGCACCGCCTGACGGCGGTGCGCACGGCCGTGAGCTCCAGGAACGCGATGTCGAATCCGGCCGCAAACTTTGAGCCGTACCGCCGGCGCCTGCTCGGTCTCGCCTACCGCATGCTCGGCTCGATGGCTGACGCCGAGGACGCCGTGCAGGAGACGTACGTGCGGTGGCATCGGGCCGACCGCGACAACGTGTCGGACACGCGAGCGTTCCTCACAACCATCACGACGCGAATCTGTCTGGACATGCTGACCTCGGCGCGCGCACGGCGCGAGGAGTACGTCGGTCCCTGGCTGCCGGAGCCGGTTCTCGACACGGCAGCGCTCGCGCCCGACAGCCGCACGGAGCTGGCCGAGGATCTGTCCATCGCGCTGCTCCTGACGCTCGACCGGCTGTCGCCGCTCGAGCGGGCTGCCTTCCTGCTGCACGACGTGTTCGATTTCTCGTTCAGCGAAGTGGCCTCCGCACTGGAGCGGAGCGACGCTGCGTGCCGGCAGCTCGCGACCCGCGCACGGGCGCACGTGCGCGCAACACGACCAGGTGGCGTCACCGCGCCGGCGTCGCGTTCAGGGGAGATCGACGCCAAGCATACGCAGCTCCTGTCCGCATTCATGGCTGCGACGGGCTCGGGCGATCTCGATGCGCTGACGCAGCTGCTCGCGACCGACGTGCGCGTCGTCACCGACGGCGGCGGCAAGGTTGCGTCGGCGCTCAACGAGATCGACGGCGCCGATCGCGTGGCCCGGTTCCTGGTCGAGGTCACGCGCAAACGCCCAGGTGCGTGGTGGCGCGATGATTTCACGGTGCGCTTTGCGACCATCAACGGCCTGCCCGGCGTCATCGTGGACAGTCCCGAGGGGCCGGTGCAGACCGCGGCGTTCGAGATCGACGGCGGGGTGATTCGGGCGCTGTACGCGGTGCGCAATCCGGACAAGTTGCGGCATCTACGCTTCGCGCAGGAGCCGAGTCGGGTCAAGACGTGAGGCGCGCGTCGCGCCGAGTGCCACGCGAATGCCTATTTCGGCCTGGTGGAGGCTCCCGCGCTCGACGTCACGCCGTAGACGCTCACAGCCGCCATCACCAGTGCCAGGATGCCGAATGACGCTGACAGAATCGCGAGCAGCCGCTCGCGCGTCAGCGCGCTGCTGATCCTTGTCAAGAGGTCGCGCCGGTAAGTCCACCTCAGCCGGCGGGGCAGGAATGTCAGATGCCGAATCCCAATCCCGTCTCACCGCTGGAGACTTAGTGAGCGACATGTCCACGAACGCCACACTGAAAGCGACCCTGAGGGAGCTCGCGGCACTCGCGGAGCCGGGCATGCGCGAAGTCAACGAGCGTCATGGAGACGACCACGGCGTGAACCTCACGGCTCTTCGGACGCTGGCGAAGCGCTTGAAGACTCAGCACGAACTCGCGCTTCAACTGTGGGCCACCGGCGACAGCGCGGCGCGACTGCTCTCGACGCTGGTGTGCCGGCCGAGCGCCTTTTCCGCCGAGGAGCTCGATGCGATGGTCCGCGAGATCGGCTCGCCGAAACTCCTCGGCTGGTTCGTCACCAATGTCGTGAAGGCGAGCCGACACGCCGAGCATCTGCGCACGAACTGGAAGGATGAGGACGACCTCGTCGGTCGCGCGGGATGGAGTCTGACCACCGAGCGGGTCGTCAAGAAGCCCGAAGGGCTCGACCTCCCGGCACTCCTCGACCAGATCGAGCGGGAGATGAAGCAGGCGCCGGAACACAAGCAGTGGGCCATGAACCACTGCCTCGCCGAGATCGGCATTCATCACCAGGCACATCGCGCGCGAGCGATCGGGATCGGTGAGCGCCTGGCCGTTCTGATCGACTATCCCGCGTCGCCCGGCTGCACGCCCCCGTACGCACCCATCTGGATCACCGAGATGGTGCGAAGACGGAAAGGCAACTGACGCTCAGCGGGAAGGTGCGGCGACGATCTGCTCGAATCGATAAGGCAAGTATGCCGATGCGCATCGTCGTTCCCTCCAGCCCGAAGTGCCGAGGCTTTAGCTGGACTGCAGCGATCGGGCACGCTAACTGCTAGGTCGAACGAGGTCCATGAACCCGCACCGTACGTCGGGGCGGCGATCACGGCGTCCCACCATGATCGAGCAACAAGGAGAAACGAGAACATGAAGGAAAAGAACACCATCTGCCTCTGGTTCAACAAGGACGCGCATGAGGCGGCGCGCTTCTACGCCGCCACCTTTCCGGATAGTCGAGTCACCGCGGTTCACCAGGCGCCCAGTGACTACCCGAGCGGCAAAGAGGGTGATGTGTTGACGGTGGACTTCACCGTCCTGGGCATTCCCTGTCTCGGCCTCAACGGCGGCCCTGTGTTCAAGCACAGCGAGGCCTTCTCCTTCCAGATCGCAACGGACAACCAGGAAGAGACGGACCGCTACTGGAACGCGATCATCGGCAATGGCGGCCAGGCAAGTGAGTGCGGGTGGTGCAAGGACCGCTGGGGCCTCTCCTGGCAGATTACGCCGCGCGTCCTGACCGACGCGTTGGCGGCCGGTGGTGCCGAGGCGAAGCGTGCCTTCGACGCGATGATGTCGATGACGAAGATCGACGTCGCCACCATCGAGGCCGCGCGGCGAGGCTGACCTGGACACGAGGCCCCGACATGCCTGCTCATGCCGGTCGTCCAGTAATCGCGCGAATCTGGCGCGGCCGTACGCGGCGCGAGGACGCCGATGAATACGAGGCCTACAACTACGAGGTCGGTATCAAGCCGCTGATCGAGAAGGCAATGGGCGTGCAGACGTTGCGGGAGGACCGCGCAGACGAGACCGAGTTCATCACGATCTCCTACTGGGAAAGCATTGAAGCGATGTCGCGTTTCACAGGTGGCGATCCGACGCGCATTCATCATCTGGATCGAGATCCGGAGTTCCTGATTGAGCTGCCGGGGGGCGTCCAGATTCTCCGAATCATCGCCTCTCATGGGAACACCGGCGGCGACCGAGGGACGACGTTAAGATGGTCCTGAATCCCTCGAGGAGCTGGATCATGGAGCGTAAAGAGGCGTCCGACCTTTCCCGGCACGGGCACATCGACAGGCGATCGTTCCTCGACGGCGCGGGGAGGTTCGCCCTGGGCGGGCTGACGGCCGGCGCCATCTTCGAGATCGTGCGGCCCAACGATGCCTGGGCCCGGCAGGTGGCGAAGGACAACCACCCGGCCTCCGCCCGCGTTCTCGAGCGGCTCAGAACCCGCTTCACGTTCCAGATTTCGGTCGACGTGGCCACCCTGGAGCAGGGAAGCGCGGTTGCCGGCGCGGCCCTGGCGGGCGGGGCCAACATCGTCGAAATGGGGACGCCGCTGCTCAAGAACGCAGGCGTCTCGAACGTGGTGCCGGCCTTCCGCAAGCAGTTTCCCGAGGCGCTCCTGCTGGCCGACATGAAGACGATGGATGGCGGTGCCTTCGAGGCGCGCGCCGTCTACGCGGGCGGCGGCAACATCGTTGACTTCCTCGCGCTCGCCGGTGCGGATACAGCGAAGGCGATCTGCGCCGTGCGCGACGAGTTCAGGCGTGACGGCCCCGAACTGCCGCGGCTCGTCTTCGCCGATATCCTCGTGCCGCACCAGGGCCCGGCCGCGCAGGCCGGCGAGGTCGCCCTCCGCATGCTCGAGGCCGGTGTGGACGGCGTCGGGGTTCACCTGCAGTCCGACGCACGACGCGCTGACCCCAGACTCATCGAGAGCGACTACCTCGGTGACATGGCCCGTGCCATCTTCGAGCGCGTCGGCAAGGACGCCCCGGTGCAGGTGGTCGGCGGGCTCAGCACCGCGCAGGCGAAGAGGCTCGCCCGGGCGGGGCTGCGCGCCTTCGTCATCAGCGGCAATCTCGGGCAGCCGGACACCCGCGCCCGCTACGACCTGCCACCTGCCGAGATCGAGGGGTTCGTCAAGGCTTTCATCGCCGAGGTCTCGAGCGCCTGAGACCTTGGCGTGCGGGAAGAATCAGCCCTACTGTTCGCGAAGAGCTTTCAATGGGTCTGCCATTCCCGCGCGCAAGGCTGGCACAAACGCTGCGGCTACGCCGACGCCGAACAACGCTGCCCCTGCGGTAGCGAACGCGATGGGATCCAGCGCACTGACATCGAAGAGGAACGATGACAGCAGTCGCGTCAGCATCGCCGCCCCCACGGCGCCAGCAACGATTCCCGCTGACACCAGCATCGCACCGTGGCCGAGGACGTGCGTGATCACGCGTGAGCTCGGAAGCCCGATGGCGATCCGAATCGCCCAGTCGCGCCTTCGGCGAGTGGCGAAGTGCGTCATCACGCCGTAGACGCCCACGGCACCCAGGATGAGGGCCAGGCCAGTCAGGAGAGAGAGCAGCAAGACGATCTGGCGCGCCGGACCGACGGATGTGTCGAGCACGCGGCGCATCGTCGTCTGCTGCACCGCGGCGGCGGGAGCCACGCGCGCGATGGTGCGCCGCACCGGCTCCAGGAGCGACGTCTCCGCGACACCGGGGGCGGTGCGGAGGACGATCGACTGCGCGTCGTCCAGCCAGGGCATCTGCGCCAACGCGACATACCGTACTGGCTCAGCCGCGTCGGTCAGACCCTTTTCGGCGGCGTCCGCCACGACGCCGACGATCCGCGAACGTCCCAGGTCGATTTCGCCGCCGATCGTCCTGCCGACGGGATCGACTCCCGGGAAGTACTTCCGGGCAAATGCCTCGTTGATGACGACGACGCGTTCGGCGTCGGCCCGGTCGTCGCTCCCGATCGTGCGGCCCCGGCGACGGGCGAAGCCAAGGCTCTCGAGATACCCCGGCGTCACGATTCGGTATTCGGTGGCCGCGTTCTCGATGTCCGGGCGTCCGTCGATACGCAGGCCCGCCCGGTACCCGCCGCCGCGCAGCGGCAGGTTCTGCCCCGTGCCGACGGAGGCCACGCCGGGAAGCTCACGCAGCGCCCGTTCGAGCGCATCGACCGTCTTCTCCCGGCTCGCGCGATCGAACGTGCCATCGAACACCACGTCGACGACCGCGACGCCAGCCACGCGCACGCCGGGTTGGACCGCGTACATGTTGGCGACGCTGCGAGCGAGCAGCGCCGCGCCTGAGGCGATCGTCACAGCGAGCGCCACCTGCGCGACGACCAACCCACTTTCCAACCGCCCGCCCCGTCCCTCGATTCCTCCCGTCCGGGCTGCGCTCAAGACGCTGCGCAGGTCGGCTCGGAACAGCGAGACGATGGGCACGAGCATGACGAGCGACGCCGCGACGACCGCGATGGCCATTGCCGACGCGAACACGCGCCAATCAGGCGCCGTAGCGGCCCACGCACCGAGCGGAAGCGCGTCCGTGACGACGGTGAAGCCGACCCACGCGAGGCCGGCGCCCAAAGTGCCTGCGACAGCCGCCACGAGCAGCACTTCGACGATCAGCTGCTGCGCCAGTCGCTGCCGGTTCGCACCGAGCGCGGCGCGAACCGCGAACTCGGCCGACCGCGCGTCGACCTGTCCGAGCACCAGGGCGGCGACGTTGGCGCACCCGATCAGAAGGATCAGCGCCGTGGCGGCAAGCGTAGCGAGCAGCGCCGGTTGCATGGGCCCGAGCAGGTCGTCGCGCACCGGCGTGATCTGCCGGTCCCTCGTCTTGTCCCGCCGCGCGGTGTAGTCGAAGCGCTCGTCGAGCATCGCGGCCAGTTGCGACAGCGGCGCCTCCATGGCTCGAACGTCCTGGTTGGGAGCGACGCGGCCAATCAGCGTGGAGTTCCAGCTGCGGGAGTCCGCTCTCAGTGCCTCAGGCGTCCAGACGCGGACCGAAGGATCTGGGAACCAGAACCCGCGCGGCATCACGCCGATCACCGTGCGCGGACGGCCATCGAGCATCACGTGTGTGCCGATGATGTCCGGACTGCCGCCCAGCTCGTGCCACAAGCCGAAACTGAGCAGGGCCACCCCCTCGGCGCCGGGGACGTCATCGCCCTCCCGGAATCCACGTCCGAGCAAGGGCGCGGCGCCGAGCACATCGAGGAGCTCGGACGATGCGTTGACACCAGGCACCAGCCGCGCGGGTCCTCCGCCGGCGCGGAGCATCGCGTCCCGCTGGCGGTAGAGCGCCACCTGCCGGAACCCGGGTGTCCGTCCACGCACGTGCAAGTACTCTTCGTGCGTCCAGTCGGTCTTCATCCAGAACACGCCGAGCTCGCGTTCGTGCGCGTAGGGCAACGGGCTCAGGAGCACGCCGTGCGCCACGCCGAATACGGCTGCGGTACCACCGATGCCGAGAGCAAGCGTGAGCACCGAGAGCAGGGCATAAACGGGACGCCGCCGGAGGATACGAACGGCATACCAGGCGTCCTGCACCAGCTGTTCTACACGCTGCCATCGCCAGATCGCCCGCGTGTCCTCCTTCACCAGGGAGACATTGCCGAACTTCAGCAGGGCCTGACGACGCGCCTCTTCCGGCGCCATTCCGCGCTCGAGGTTGTCGCGCGTTTCCCGCTCGATGTGGTCGCGGATGTCGTCCCCGAGCGACTCCAGTGCCCGTCGGCCGCGGGTCATGACGTCATTCCTCCTGGGCAGCAGGGCGGAGGATCCGCCCCACGGCTGCCGCGAGCGTGTCCCACTTGCTGGTTTCGATCGCGAGCTGCTTCCGACCCTTCGCCGTCAGTCGATAGAACTTGGCGCGTCGATTGTTCTCGGAAGTGCCGTCGTCGAACGTGATCCACCCACGTTCGATCAGCCGGTGAAGGGCTGGATAGAGGGAGCCCTGTTCCACCAGGAGCACGTCATCCGAGCCATGTTCGATCGCTTTCGCGATGGCGTGGCCGTGGGCGGGTCCCCATCGCAGCGTGCGCAGAATCAGGAGGTCGAGCGTGCCCTGCAGGAGTTCGACGCGGCTCTGCTGGCTTCTGGTAGGCATTCTAGGTGACGACGATACACCGATTCACCTAGAACGACAAGGTGTGCGAACCGGCAGGCATTCCGCAACCCGGTCGCAACCAGGCGGTACGCACGCGACACGAGTGAGATCGGACCGGAAGGGGCGATGCGATGCCCTCGGTCTACTTCAATCCATCGACGACGTAGAGATCGGACAGGAGACGCGCGTAGGTGTGGACGAAGTATTTCGCGTCGCGCGAGATCCCGAAAATGCTCAGGCGCAGCCCGGCCGCATCGTGAGCACGAATCGTCGCCGCGGGCGTCCGCTGACCGCTGGCGAGGTCCAGCCGCTCGACGACCCACGGCAGCCCGTCACGATGTGCCACCAGCAGCCCGCCGTCGTCCGCGCTCCATTGCACGACGACGTCGCCAGTCTTGAGGTGAGGAACAGGCTGCGGCGCACCGCCGTTGACCGGGTAGATCTCGACCGCGTCATGGCCGTTCATCGCGATGACGCGCGTGCCATCCGAGGAAACCGGCAGCGTCCACCACTTGAGCGCCTTGACCGTCGCCCCTTCGGGCGTGAAACGCCGCGGCGGACCACCGCTGATGTCTTGAATGTAGCCCTGCGAGCGCTCGCCGATCTTCTGGCCGAAACCGATGATGTGGGTCGTATCCAGCCAGCCGACATTGTCGAACACGATGTTGTCAGGGTCGGGAAGCTTGCGCGACTCGCCAGGACCGGTGGGATGCAGAAACAGCGGGCGGCCTTCGACCGGTATGGCCACTGCCCAGCGACCATCAGGAGACAGCGATGTTGGTGTGCCGGTCCCGAGTTTGACGGGTGTGGAGCCCGCCTTGAGGAAGTACGTCTGGTATGACGCCGCAGACAGGTCGCCGATGAGCGTACTGCGACCGTCCTCGGCCACCCAATTCGCGCTGGAATTCGCCCGCAGCGAGATGTCCACTGGCGTCGCGCTGCCGGCCATCAATCCCTCGACCACGCGGTCATCGCGATCATGGCTGACCAGCACCCGGCCGTTCGACGCGATGTCCAGGAGCTTGTAGCGCGTGGGGCCGGCAATCACCGGACGCAGCTCTCCGCCCAGCGTCACCGCATAGATGCCGGTCGCGTTGACGTCCACACCCCTGGTTCCACCGAACCAGATTTCCGATCCCTCTTTGGTCCACGCAAGCCCGTGGAGAGAAGTCCAGCCGTCGTCCGACAATGCCGTGCGGTGGCCGTCTCGATCGACAACCGCGATGAGTCCTGCATCGTCGGAGTACAACGGATGATCGGCAAAGGCGATGCGATCGCCCGCCGGCGAGAAGCGAATGTCGCTGATGAAACCGGATGTTTGATACAGGACTTTGCCGAGCGGGAATTCCAGACGCTCGAAACCCTCGACGCGACGCACGACCGCCAGATCGCTGCCATCCGGGGTCCATTCCGCTTCGCGAACATGCTCGGCCATTACGCGCGGCGCGGTGCCCAGCAGCGACGATCGTGCGAGGGTGCCCTCGCCCATCCATCCCTCGTAGGTGTGACCCAGCGAAATCGCCAGCTCGCCCGTTTTCGACACCGCCAACAACCGTGCATCAGGCAACGACAGCGAGGCAGACTCCGGGTTGTCGGAGCGAACCATGTACAGCTTGAGCGGCTGGCCGTTCCACGCGGCGCCATAGATGATCGACTGTCCGTCGGGTGTGAACCGCCCGTCGCGGATCGTACCCTTATCGAACGTCAGGCGGCGAAACTGGGCCCGCAGCGACGTGTCGGATGCGGCCGCCGGACGGCCGATTGCGCGCGTGCCGATGAAGCCGAGGACAGCGCCGAGCGTCATGGCAGCGACGGCGCCGACCAGCCATCGTCGATCGCGGATCGGCGGCAACGCCGCGACGCCCGATGCGCTGCTGCTGTCGACTGCGGACTCCAGAGCGAACGCCAGATCGCGCGCAGACTCGAATCGTTCCTGCGGACGCTTCTCGAGACACCGCCGAAGCGCGCGCAGCACACCCGGCGCGACCGTCAGGTTGAGCGTCGACGGGTCGGGCGGATCCTCACGCAGGATCGCCGACATCGTCTCTGCCGCGGTCTCGCGCTTGAAGGCGCGCTCGCCCGTGAGCATTTCGTAGAGCACGCAGCCCAGCGCGAAGACATCGGAGCGACGATCGGCTGGCTCCCCCCGCACCTGCTCAGGCGCCATATAGCCTACGGTGCCGAGGACGGTGCCTGGCGTCGTCGCCGGAGCCATGGTCGGAGACTCCAGCCGGGTCTGGTTGCTATGCAGGGACGTGTCGCGCGCAAGGCCGAAATCGAGAATCTTCACGCCGCCGGTCGGCGTGAGAAACACGTTGTCCGGCTTCAGATCACGATGCGCGATCTGTTTGTCGTGGGCGGCCGCCAGTCCTCGGGCGATCTGCGCAGCGATTTCGATCGCCTTGCGGACCGGCAGCCGTCCGCTGGCGATCCGCGCACCCAGGGTCTCCCCCTCGAGCAGCTCCATCACCGCGTAGGGATGTCCGTTGCTGTTCCCGACGTCGAAGATCGTGAGGATGTTCGGATGCGAGAGCGCCGCAATCGCATGCGATTCACGCTCGAACCGCGCCAGCGCTTCCGGATTGCCCGCGACGGCGGGTGGAACGACCTTGATCGCGACGTCGCGATTCAACCGCGCATCGCGCGCGCGATAGACCTCACCCATGCCTCCCGCTCCGAGCGGCGCCACGATCGTGTACGGCCCGAGCGATTGCCCGGCGGTGAGTGACATGTGAGCGGATTATAGACGCTCTGTTGTGCCACTCGATTCGGCTGGCCGGACGTCCGTGCCGCTACCGCTCCGTGCTCGAGCGATTGCCAATGGTGCGGTCGATGAACTCGAAGGTGGCCGCGAGAGCCTTGAGGTTCGCGTCACGCGTCGCCTCGGCGGTCCTGCCGATGAAGCTGTGGTTGATGCCGGGCAGGACGATCACGTCGTGCTTCACACCGGCGGCGGCCAGTCTCTTGGCCATCTCGATCGTCTGTTTGGTGGGAACGAGCGTGTCTTCGCTGCCGACGATCAGGAGCATCGGCGGGTCGCTTCGGTCGACGTAGCTCGCCGGGCTGGCCGCGGTGATCTGCGGCGGCGGGCACGCGGCTGCGAAGCAACCGAGCAGTCGCCACTCAGGCGCGTCGGCAACGTCGCGTGAGAGCGCCTTCACCTCTCGTGCCTGCTCCTGAATCGTGGCTATGTCAAACAGACCGAACCACGCGACTGCACCCTGGACACAATCCGATAGGGCGGCCACGGTGACGTCCGGCGGGCCAGACGCGAGTGCGACCCCGGTCGGCGAAAGCGCCGCCGCTCCGCAACTGACCGCCGCGAGACTCGCGAGATGGCCGCCCGCTGATTGGCCCCACGTCACTGCGCGGTCGGGATCGATCGCGTACTTGACCGCGTTGAGCCGCAACCAGCGGACGGCGGCTTTCACGTCCTGCGCTTGTGCCGGGAATCGGGCCTCGCCGCTGAGGCGATAATTGATCGAGGCGACGACATATCCTCTTGCCGCCAGCGACGCCAGGACGCCCGGCCAGTCAACGAAGGGAAGAATCAGGCGCTTGTCGCCGCCCATGAAAGCGCCGCCATGAATCTGTATCACCAGTGGAAATCCGGTCGCTGGCGGCCGGACGGAAGCTGGCGGGAGATAGAGATCGAGCGTGAGCGGCCGGTAGCCGACGGGAGTCCAGTACTGGAGATCCGCGATGCTGGTGACACCGTTGGGAAACGTGGCGTCATGCGCCGGATATCGATCGGTGCGCGCCGCATCCGCCGCGATCTCGGGGAGCGGTGTCGGGAGCTGTGCCGCCGCCCGAGGCGACGCGGTGAGAGCGACGGCGATTAACAGGGCCAGTTCTTTCATACCGCTCCAAAAGGCTTCGCTCGCGCGCCAACTGACGCCGACGGTTATCCAACGACGGCAACTCGAGTATAGCCGTCCGCCGGAGTCTCAACAGCGCGACACCACAACACCGGTGCGCGCTTGCCCAAGGAGGTCACGCCCCCATACACTGCCCACCGCTCAGCGTCGCGTCGCTCCAATCACCGGCGCGTGACGCTGCTGAAGCGGTGAGTCGGCGCGCCACACCTGGGCGTTGTAAGCATGCGCGCTCCAGTGAAGCGCCTGGAGGTGTCCGGATGATCACGACGAACCCAGTAGACGCGCTGCTCCAGCTCTCCGCCGGCTATTACGTCTCTCGAGCGTTGCATGCGGTCGCCGAGCTCGGCGTCGCCGACGCACTGGGCGATGCCCCGCAACCCGCAGCATCTCTCGCCGCATCAACCGGAGCGGACGCTGGCGCGCTTGACCGCGTGCTCCGGCTGTTGGCGCTGTACGGCATCTTCGAGTACCGCGACGGCGCTGTTGCACACACGTCAGGCTCGCGCCTGCTCCGTCACGACCATCCTCAGTCGATGCGCTCGTTGGTGCGGATGTTCGGGCTGCCCGGGTTCTGGGCGGCAGTTGGTGAGCTGGGGTCGACGATCAGGACAGGCGAACCCAGCGCGAACCACGCGTTGCCTGGCGGCATCTGGGGATATCTGAAGGAGAACCCGGAGGCGAGCCAAATTTTTGGCGAGGCGATGACCGCGAAGGCGCAGGGCCACATCGCGGCCATTGTGCAGACATACGATTTTTCCGGGTTCGACGTGATCGCCGACATCGGCGGCGGACGCGGGCATCTGATTCAGGCCATCCTCGCTGCCACACCCACCGCGTCAGGCGTGCTCTTTGATCAACCGCACGTCATCGAGGAAGCCGCAGCCGTCGCGTCCGATCGCTTGAAGATCGCGGGCGGCGACTTCTTCAGCGACCCGTTGCCCGAAGCCGACGCCTACATCCTGATGGAAGTGATTCACGACTGGGACGATGAGGCGTCGCGAAAGATCTTGCGGGGCATCAGGCGAGCCGCGCCTGCACATGCGCAGCTCCTGCTCATCGAAGCGTTGCTGCCGACCGAGTCGGCTCCGAACTGGCCGACGACGCTCGATATCGTCATGCTGACCATAGGAGGACGACAACGAACGCTTCGCGAGTACTCGGACCTTCTTCGCGAATCCGGTTTCGCCGTCATGCGCGAAATCGACACACAGTCCGGCGTATCGATCATTGAAGCGACGGCCAGTTGATCGCCTGCAAGCAGGGGATCTGTTCGGCCCACCGTCGCCATCATCGAGAGCGTGTGCCGTCTGAGGTCATCGAGACTCGGGCCGATTCTGACACGCGAGAAGGCCCGCAGGTGGCCCCAGTCGGTGAAGCCAGTCACCACTGGCGACGTCGCGGTCACGTTCGCCGATCGCGTGCCGGGGGCGTCGTTTCCGATCGAGCGGACCGCGGCCGTCGACATCTCGTCCGGCGCCGGTCCGGCGTTCCAAACCGGCTTCGCGACATCGTCGGTCGGCCCTGGCTTCTTCGAGGCCTTCGACCGCCCGATCGTCGCCGGACGCGGCTTCCATGGCGGCGACTTCAGTCCCGCGGCCCGAACGGTGATCGTCAACGAAGCGTTCGTGCGCGGCTTCGTGCAACGCGGGATCGCGTCGCCGCTTGGCGCCCGCTTGCGGTATTCCAGCGAATCCGGCGTCTCAGCCGCGGAGCCGTCGTTCGAAGATCTGGTGTGCTTGCCTCTCCGACGCGTTGTCAGGAGTCGGACGAAGGGGCCGGCGTACGCAACGACGGCCCAGCGGACCGCAGGGGCGAAGGACCTGCAAGGAATCGCCTCGAACTTGCGTTATCCCCTGTTAGGGACGGGTGTGCCGGCGGTGCCGTGCGGAAGAGCTTGGCTGCGAGGCAGGGATTCGCTTGGTGTCAGGGACGGAATTCGCAACTGGCTGCTGTCGGCAGCAGTGATGGCGTTGTATCGACTTTCGGCGGAGAGCACGCGGGAGGTTCTGGGAGGTCCCCGCGTGTCATCGCTGGGAAGCAGCGGACCATGGGCCAGAATCTCCGAAACCGCAGGTAATGCAGGACTCTCGTGACCGCGCTGGAGTTCACCCATTACCAGGCGCTGAACATTCTGTTCTTCGTGCTCCACAGCGCGTGGATCGCGTTGACGTGTCTCGGCTGGGCGGTGCGTCGGACCAGGCTTTGGCAGCTCGCGGCCGTGGTGCTGACCGCCCTGTCCTGGTTCGGTCTGGGGCTGATTTTCGGCTGGGGATACTGTCCGTGCACGGACTGGCATTGGCAGGTGCGGGCCCGCCTCGGCTACGTCGATCCGCCGTCCTATGTGCAGGTGCTGGTCCGGACGGCCACCGGGTTGGATCCCGGCCCCGCCCTCTCGGATGCGATCGCGGTCGTCGCGCTCGTTGCGGCCGGCGGCCTCGGGCTGACGCTGCACCTCCGCGACCGGCGGCGCGCGGCGGCTCGCCGCCTCCCAGCCGGCGGCTACTGAGCTGGGGCGGCGCAGCCGTCGCACGATCGCCGTCAACCCCTGCGCGTGCGTCGATAGCTGACCGTCATGAAGGGCTGCCACGTGCCATCGGGCTGCTGCATCGAGGCGGTCAGCGTTCGGTGATCGTCGCTGTGGAACTCGATGACGTCCCGGTAGAGCGCCATCTTGCCCTCTTCGCTCATGCTCGGGCCCTCGGACGTGAGCGTGAGGCGATCGTGCGCGGCGTCGAGCTCGCCGTCGTAGAGCCACTGGTGCGTCATCATCGAGGCGATGAAGGTGCCCGTGAACCGCCGCTGGGCCGTGTCGAATCCGAGCGTCATGATCGACGTGGTAGCGTCGCTCGCACCAGGCATCTGACCGGTGCCTTCCAGCTGCAGCCAGAGGTCGCCGATGGATCGACCACGTTCCGTGCCGGTCGCCTTGGCGCCCTGGTGCTCGGGCCCCAGATCGATTTCGTAAGTCCAGTCGCCCACCAACTTCTGCAGCCACCGGTGCTCGGCCTGCGGTCCCGGGTTCGCGGATGCCGCCTGCTGCGTATCGTGGATGGCCTTCTGCGCGGATCCTGTCTCGCTCATGCTGCTGCCTCCTCGCGTGATGGATGCCTGCCGAGGCTACCCGCAGCCGCCGTCACGACCAAGGGCCGCCGCTCATCTACTGGACGTGAACGCGCTCCGTTCCTGACAGGTGTCGACGCCGGTCGAGATCTGACAGTTCCGCCGGGTGAATAATCTGACACAGCGGTCCAGGGGACGAGGCCTACGGACCACGTGACGTTACGCCCGTTGCCAGCGCGGCGCGCAGTCGAGCCTCGGCCAACGAGCTCGACATGACGCACCTCCGCGTGCGCTCAGGTGGCAGACTGGCTGAACGTGTACGTCGTCGCGCAGATCCGGGATCGGTAACCGTCTGATCTCCCGCACGCGAATCGGCCAATTCCTACAACGCGGCGCAGGCCGCCGCGATGGAAAGGCCCAGCGCGATGCCGGCAACAGCACCGCTGGCCTACTGGCGGTCGAGATACAGCCGCCCAATCGTCGACGCGAGCGACAGTCCGGCGGCAGTCCCGAACGCAGCCGGCGCAGTCGCGACACGGAGGCGAAACATGTGCCGAGCGCCTCGGTCTCTGCAGATTTGCGGCACCACGGCTCGGGTGAACGACAAGCAGATCGTGTGGTACCTGTCTCGGCGTGGCCTCGCGTTCAGTGATCGCCCGGCGGCCGGAATCCTTCGCGACCGTATAAAGGCCCAGGACGCCGGATCACCCGCAGACGACGCTGCGCACGACCTCGTGCTCGTCGAGGTAGACGTTCAATCGCCCCGGGGAAAACTCCATGGTGATGGCGTCGTTCGGTCGGATGAACCGTGCGATCGAGGCCGTCGCATCGACGCGGGCGCGCTCCAGGAGCGGCGCGGACGCAGGCCGGCCGATCGCCCATTGTGCCTGGTCTGCGACGCATGTGCCGGTGGCCGGCGGGGGGACCGGATTCGGTGGCTGCGTGGGATGTGAGGCTCCCTCGCTCGAGCTGGCGTTCCCATCCATGCTCGGCGAGGTTGGGGACCACCGCGCACCGGATCCGCCAGCGCAGCCGATCGACGACACGCCGACGACGATTACACTCATCAAGAGGACACTGCGACAGCTCATTCGACACCTCAGGAGGTCGATTCTGACAGGCGCGCCCTCAGCGAAGCAGACCGTGTACCACGTCTGTCGAGGCGGCGAATTCGGGTAATCGGCCGCGTCGGAGAGTCAACGCTTCGTCGACGTCCAGCACCGAGGCGTGTCTTCGGGCATGCAGGAGGAGGGAGCACGGCCGCGAACGTCTCCACCGCTCCGAAGCCGTTCGCCAAGGCGCTGGCCCTCTACAAGCGCGCAGCATTCGTGGCGTTCGGTGTCGACCTCGGCTGCTGCGATCCGACGCCCGACAGCGTCAACTCACGAAGGTGCGTGCCGGGATCGCGAATCAGGCTCTCAAGCAACGACATTGCCGGCGTCTGCGAAGTGACACGCTTCCTCCGCCGCTCAGCATCCGCGCTGCGCGAATGTCTGCAGCATCGCTACCCTCCCACACTCCATACCCGCGATACCCGCGACCCGGGACCTAAAGGAACGTGCTGTAAAACACCAAAGGGCCGACAGAAGTCGGCCCTTTGACGATGAAGATCACTGCGCTCTCAATCCGGGATGTTCCTGAGCTCGATCTCTACGGTGCGCCGCTCGCTGCGTCGATAGCCATCCGTCACAGAAACCTGCAGCGAGAACTTCTTCCTTCTCTCAAAGTCGAGCGCGGCGCTATCGACCACGCTCAGCACACCCGTATCCGGGTCGATTTCGAAGAGCGTTGCTCCGTTACCTTCATCGATCCGCCATCCCGAGAGCGTCTGGTCGGTATCCGGGTCTGTTGCGCTGACCGTGCCGACGAGAGTCCCTTCCGGCGAGTGTTCGTTGATCTTGAATTTCTGATTTGCCGAAATGACAGGTTGAGTGTTCCCGACATACGCTACGAGCCATGTCAGCGCAGGGCGCTGTGCTCCATTCGAATACATCAGCCAGTCACCGGATGCGCGGCGCCAGTGCGTATTCTGATGGTAGCCCCAGAGCGTTATACCCTCCACCGCGGGATGCTCCCAGAACACGGGGAAGATCCGCTGATAGTTCGCGAGCTGCACCGGATCGTCATTGCCGGGGATGTCCAACTCCGTGATGTGAATCGGTAGTCCCGTTGCAGCGAGCCGGTCGAGATTCGCGCGATGCGTCGGCATCGGGGCGGGTTCCGTCGTCGAGAACCCGTGTGCCTGGTCGCCGACGATGTCGATCAGATCGCGATCCTTCAGCAGCTGAACGATCTCGAGATAACGCGTCGTTGCGTTGCTGTCGTTCGTGATGCTGAAGTCATTGAGCATCAGCTTCGCTCCCGGGAAGTACTGGCGGGCCAGAATGAAGGCATTGATGATCCAATCCCAGCCCGTTGCCCCGGCGCCGCCAAGCGCGTTGCCGTAGTTGCCGTTGGAAGGACCGAACGGCGGATCATGTAGCGGTTCGTTCACGACCTCAACGAAATCGAGGTCGGGATAACGCGCCGCAATGGCAGCGAACCACTCATTGATTTCCTCTAGTTGCTCGTCAGGCGGCAGGTTTTCGATCCAGAGCGGCTGCTGGTTGCCCCAGACGAGCACATGCCAATGGAACGGCCAGCCGTTCGACTTGGCCAGGTTGTAGGCCGTATCGGCGTCGGTCCAATTCATCACATCGCGTGTCGCCTCGACAGAGGCCCACTTGCCGGCATTCTCCGGCGTCACCTTGTTGAAGTATCGATCGAACTGCAGGCTTGCTTGGCCCGGGCTCCACGCGCTACCGACGAACTGGTCCTTTCCAGTCGCCATCGGTGGTCCTGGATGATCATAGGGCGGTGGCGGAGGTGGAGGCGGTGTACCTGTAGGTGCCGAGCCCGTATCCAGGTTGCCTACGGTGTAGAAGAAACCCTGATAGCCGAACGCGAACTTGTCCATGAGCAGACCAGTCTCACGGCCTGCGAACTGAAAGGTTTGTGTGAGATTGCCTGCGGGCACGACCCATGGATTCGGTCCGGCAAATCCGGTGACCTTGAACCATTTGAAGACCTGAGTGCCGGCGCTGCCGGCGTTGCGCACTGTCTCATTCGGGTCGGTGTATCCGCCCGCAAAGTTGTTCACGAGCGTCCAGGGTCCGGCCGTGGCAACCTTGTCGCCGAAGCCGTTGCCAGTGAAGAAGCTGTCGTCGCTGCCGCCGCCCGGGCCGACCAGCAGGCGCACGTACAGCTCGTAGTTCCCCGCAACAGGGAACGTCACGGTATAAGTGAGTGCACCTTCCTGAGTCGCCGGCGGACCGAAGTTCGGCGAGTCATTGACGATCGTTACGTACCCGGCGCCGTTCTGCGTTCCCGTTGAGTACAACGAGCTTATCGATGCTGCCGACTCGGCCTCGAATATGATCGGTTCATTCTGGGCATGTGCGCTGAGCGAAAACAGGAATATGAACGCTGCTATCGACAAGAACTGTCGTAAGTATTTCACGGCGTTATCCCCTTCATGAGCTGAGCAGGGACCGAGAACGAGCCTTAGCTGCGTCAGTCGTTTGCGACCTCCCGTGAATCTGCCAAGTGTATTCCTAGGGAACTGCGAAATGTGCTCCGACAGCGCACAGGTCTTGATGTGCTTCTTGACGAGCGCCCAGGCCGACTCGACTGGATTGAAGTCATGCGAGTAAGGCGGCAGGTAGCACTTGGTACGGCGATTCAAGTGCTTTCAGGGATTAGGCTGAGCTCATTGCGGCTGGGCCAGCTCGACGGTCACGTTCATCCTCGCCGCGTACAACGTACAAGTGAAAATCGCTCTAGGCCGACAATTCGAAGGAGGTTCGCGATGGTACGACGACGTCGCACGCTGTGGGCGTGCCTGGCCGTCACCGTCGGGCTTGTATGGCTTGCTCAGGCGCAGGGCGGAGTCGGCGAGTCGATACTGAAGGCTCGTGAAGCGGCTCTTGCAGCGCGTGACGCGGCTGCGGTGATGGCGCTGTTCGCGGACGATGCCGTGGTGGGCACGTCGAGCGGCCGGGTGCTTGTCGGCAAGGAGCAAATTCGCGTGTGGGTCGCCGATCAAGTCGACCGGCAGCAGCGTGAGGAGGCAGCCACACGGCAAGCACAGGGCAACAAGCTCGCTTGGTCTGGCAAGGTCTACCGAGATGACTGGCAGAAGCTTGGTGTCTCGCCACTCGAAGTCAGACAGGACGCCGTCATTCAAGATGGCAAGATCAAGTTCTTCAACACCACCTTCTCGCCGGAGTCATGGACGAAGCTCGAGGCGGCGCGCAAGAAGAACTGAATCGTCGAGGCCACGAGCGGCCCAGTAAGGGTTGCTTGCCCCAACCGCGTTGTCGCGGTGAGGCCGCCGAGGCGACAGGTTTCGATCATCCGGCGGCAATGACGCGGCCGGGCTAGTCCGCAGCTACGGGCGATGCGGTGCCGGCGGGCGTTGCCGCGCCAGCATCCGGGGTCGGCTCCTGCTCGGCGATCCAGGCGCTGAGCGCCGTGTACGTGACTGCGAGCACCACGGGGCCGATGAACAGACCTACCAGCCCGAAGCCGACCAGGCCGCCGATCACGCCGGCCATTATGAGCAGCAGCGGCAGGTCGGCGCCTCGGCGGATCAGAATCGGCCGGAGCACGTTGTCGAGCAAACCGACCATCACCGTCCACACGAACAATCCGATCGCCGCCGTCGTGGCGCCGCCGAGGTAGAGCCAGCCGACCGCCGCCAGCAGTGGCAGCACGGGTCCCATCTGCGCGATGCAGAACACGAACATCACGGCTGCGAAGACGGCGACGTAAGGTACGCCGGCGACGACGAGGCCGACGGCGCCGAGCGCGGTCTGGACGATCGCGGTGACGATGATGCCGAGCGCCACCGCGCGGATCGAGCCGGCGGCGAGCAGCACCAGGTGATCCCCGGCCTCGCCTAGCAGGCGGCGGGCGAACCGGCGTACGCCGAGAGCCGCCATCTCGCCCTTGACGTAGAGCACTGCGCAAAGCAACAGCGTCAGGACCATGTGGATCAGGAACGTGCCGAAGGTGCCGGCGCGGTCGGCGATCCAGCTGACGACCGTCGTCATGTACGGAGCGGCCTTGGTCGCGAGCTCCTCCGGCGTCGCCGCGGCGTAAACGCGCCACTCGGCGGTAAGCGTCGCGCCGACGACCGGAACGCCCTCGATCCAGACCGGCGGCATCGGAATCTGGATCTCCGCGACCTTGATGTCCGACAGCCGCGCGGCCTGTTGCACCACCACCGATATCGCGACGGCGAGCGGCGCGATGACGATCACGAACAACAGCGCGGTCATCGCTGCCGCGGCCAGACTGCGTCTGCCCCCCAGCGCGCGCTGCAGCTGCAGCAGCAACGGCCAGGTCGCGACGACGATCATCGTCGCCCATATCAGGGCGGGCAGGAATGGCCTCAGGATCGCCAGCGAGCTGCTGATCAGCAACAGGATCAGGAGCACGCCGAGGACGATTCGCACCAGATCGCCGGAGCCCGACGGCAAACTCATCGAAAGCCCTCAATAGGACGTCAGCTCGGCGGTCGCGAGCAGGAGCCGGCAGTTGCTGCTCCGATAGCGCGCATTACGACGCCGCGATCGCCAGCGCATCGCCGCTGAATCATAGCGCGGATTGTGGACCTGTACTCTCCGTCAGGTACTGCTCGGCCTCCGTTTGCTTACGCGGCGTTCGGTCCGTCTTCCCCGGGAGCGGCGCCAGACTCAAGCGGAGCTTGAACGTCTTCAAGAGACGATTGAGGGTGTCCTGCGTTGGGTTGCGGCGGGGGCTGATCGCGCGCAGCACATTCGGACTAGCCATGCGCACCTTGGCAGCGAACTCCTTGATATCCATGGCGCGGATGGCCTTCCATGATTCCTGCGCCCGGGCCACGTCTGCCATCTGGGTGGACTTGTCACCACCAAGCAACAGGAGCACGAGTTGCGCACATGGCCGCGAGCGTCAGACGTTGGACCTGTATCTGCCGACGCCGCCTGCCGCGCAAACGTGGCCAAAAGATACGGTTCCGCTCGAACTACTCTCCGAAGGGTACGCACCACGCCGTTCTTTACGGCAGCTTCGGCACGTCGAGCGGAAACGCGGGGAACTCCTGTCCCAGCTCGGGATTCGCGTCAATGAACGAGACGCTCTGCTTGCTCGGGACGGAATTCGCCACTGGCTGGCGGCGGCAGCCTGAGAGGCAACCACATCCCACCTGGCTTCAACGGGTGAACGTTAGATGCGTGACCCCGCTGGGCGAGGAGGTTGCTTCGACCTTGTAGTCCTTTTCGAGGCCCTCGAGTCCGTCCCATAGGCGTACGCCTCGGCCGAGCAGAATCGGGACCACCACGACATGCATGTAGTCGACAAGCCCGGCGGCAAGGAACTCCCGGATGATGGTGGCGCCCCCGCCGAGGCGCACGTCCTGACCGGCCGCGGCCTCACGCGCCGCCTCGAGCGCCTTGGCAGGCGAGGCATCGATGAAGTGGAAGGTCGTGCCGCCCTCCATCTCGATCGACGGTCGCGTGTGATGCGTGAGGACGAACACAGGTGTGTGGAACGGCGGGTTGCGTCCCCACGCCCCCTTCCAGTCCGGGTCCTCGTGCCACCCCGGGTGGCCGAACTTCCCCGCCCCCATGATCTCCGCGCCGATCCCGGGCTCGAACAGTCGCGCGAAGGCGTCATCGATGCCGCCGCTGCCGCCCGGCTTCTTGCGGGCCCACCATCTGGTGGCGAACATCCATTGATGCAGCCTGTCGCCAGCGTGACCGAAATGCAGGTCGCGGCTCTGACCTTCGCCGGTTCCGAAACCGTCCAGCGAGATCGCGAAGTTGTGGACACGGAGGAGTGACATCAGTGCTGCTCCTTGGCCAATCTGGGATCATGTTCCGGACATCGCGATCAGTCCAGCCAATCAGGCTGGCCCGCGGCTTGACGAGCTGTCGGACATTCATCTACAACGAAATCGGGGCCGTCGCCCCGGGCCGGAAGACACCCATGCCAGATACGTCGACCAAGGACGTCCTCGAGTTCCAGGCCGAGGTCTCGCAGCTCCTGCACCTGATGATTCACTCCTTGTACGGCAACAAGGAGATCTTCCTGCGCGAGCTCGTCTCGAACGCGTCCGATGCCGCCGACAAGCTGCGGTTCGAGGCGATGAGCGACGCCGCGCTCTTCGAAGACGACCCCGAGCTGCGCATCCGGGTCGGCTACGACGCGGCGGCGCGGACAATCACGGTGTCCGACAACGGCATCGGCATGTCCCGGCAGGAGGTCGTCGACAACATCGGCACCATCGCCAAGTCCGGGACGCGCGAGTTCCTCGCCGCAGTTGACCGCCGACCGCGCCAAGGACGCCCACCTCATCGGGCAGTTCGGCGTCGGCTTCTACGCCGCCGTTCATCGTCGCCGACCGGGTGACGCTGGTCACGCGGCGCGCCGGCCTCGACCGCCGAGCACGGCGTCCGCTGGGAGAGCACGGGAGAAGGCAGCTACACGGTCGAAGACCGTCGAGAAGGCCACCCGCGGGACCGACGTCATCCTGCACCTGCGGCCCGACGAGGACGATCTGCTGTCGGGCCATCGCCTGCGGGAGATCCTGCGCAAGTACTCCGACCACATCGCCATCCCCATCCTGATGAAGCAGGAGCGGTGGGACAGCGAGGCGAAGGCGCAGGTCGCCACCGACGAGGACGAGCAGGTCAACCGCGCCTCGGCGCTCTGGGCCCGACCCAAGAGCGAGATCACCGAGGAGCAGTACCACGAGCTGTACAAGCACGTGGCCCACGACGTGGACGCGCCGCTCGCCTACACGCACGCCAAGGTGGAGGGGCGGCAGGAGTTCACGCTGCTCCTCTATCTGCCGGCGCGGGCGCCGTTCGACCTGTGGGATCGCGAGCACCGGCGCGGCGTCAAGCTCTACGTGCGCCGGGTGTTCATCATGGACGACGCCGAGCAGCTGATGCCGGCCTACCTGCGCTTCGTCCGCGGCGTGGTCGACTCGAACGATCTGCCGCTCAACGTGTCCCGCGAGATCCTGCAGCAGTCCAAGGACGTGCAGGCGATCCGGTCGGCGGCGACCAAGCGCGTGCTGGCCATGCTCGAGGAGCTGGCCGAGAAGGAGACGGCCAAGTACGCAGACGTTCTGGAAGACGTTCGGCCGGGTGCTCAAGGAAGGCATTCCCGAGGATCACGCCAACCGCGATCGACTGGCCAGGCTGCTGCGGTTCTCATCCACCCATCACGAGGGCGACGAGCAGACCGTCTCGCTGGCCGACTACGTCGGCCGCATGAAGGACGGCCAGGACGGCCATCTACTACATCACCGCCGATGGCTACGCCGCGGCCCGCAACAGCCCGCACCTCGAGATCTTCCGCAAGCTCGGGGTCGAGGTGCTGCTGCTGCACGAACGCATCGACGAGTGGGTGGCCTCGTCGCTCCACGAGTTCGACGGCAAGCCGCTGCAGTCGGCGGCGGCCAAGGACCTCGACCTCAGCGCCATCGGCGGCGAGGCGCCGAAGCCCGGAGAGACGCACGCCGTCGGGCGAGCATGCGCTGCTGCTGGAGCGCATGCAGACGGCGCTCGCCGACCGGGCCAGCGCGGTGCGGGCGACGACGCGCCTGACCGAATCGCCGGCGTGCCTCGTCAGCAGCCGAGGACGGGCTCAGCACCAACCTGGAGCGGCTGATGAAGGCGGCCGGCCAGGCGATGCCGGCCACGAAGCCGATCCTCGAGGTGAACCCGCGCATCCGCTCGTGCGACGGCTCGCCGACGAGAGCCGATCCGGCCAAGTTCAACGACTGGAGCCAGATCCTCTTCGACCAGGCCACGCTCGCCGAAGGCGGGCAGATCGAGGATCCGGCGGCGTTCGTCAAGCGGCTGAACGAGCTGATGCTGACGCTGACCGGGGCCGGACCGTCGCGCATCTGGACGCCCGGCGACTGAGGAGCCGCCGCAGGACGGACGATGTCCGCAACTGATCGCGGGCCCGTCATCGTTCTCAGCGTCCGGTCGCCTCGCTGTTCGCGACGGTCTCCGCCGTCGCGAAACCCCAGTGCCGCTTCGCCCGCTCGAGGATGAAATCGAGGTCCTCCGCCAGCACATATCGCTGTCGAATCAAGTCCATCGCCGAGTGTCGAATGCGACGAAGGTAGTCGTCGACGCCCCGATAGCGCTCCTCGAGCGATAAGCGCGGATCGGCGTCGGCCTGCCGGGCCGCCCTGGTCCGCGCGAACGGCAGATACGACCCCAGGAGCTGGTAGATGTCCTGGGGGTTGCCGACCGCGGATCGCGAAAGTTCCAACCCGTGGTCGTCGCCAGCGGCACCGCGACCTCCGGGTCGCGAATCCCCGCCATGTCGTTGCCATCGCGATCGATTTGCGGCACGAGATGCGGCAGCGGCACCACCTTGCCGCCGATCCTGCGTGCGGGCCCGGCAATCTGCCGCGGATCGGCGACACCGTGAAGCGCGGGGAAGGTGATCGCGTCGATCCTGACCAGCGTCCGATCGCGGAGGCGCGGGTATCGGCTCGGCGGTGGCGGAGTCCCGGCCGCGGCCCAGTCGTGCCAGGCTCGAAGCAGCGCCCGCATGGCGTTGTTCTGCGGTGTCGGATTGTTCAACTGCTGCCCACCGCTTCGCGCGGAAGGGTTGTTGGTCGCACCGGAAATGGGTGGCGTCCGTACGGGCGGGAACGGCGCGATGATGTGCTGCGTTCCGGCCAGGAGATACATCCTGACGTTGTCCGGCAGGTCGAGATCCAGTGTGCCATCGACCGTCGTATGCGTGAGCGCCGCGGCCCGGCCGCCAGCCCGGTACTCGACCGGCGTGTTCGTATAGAAGATCTTCGGCCGGTGATCCGGCCGATAGCGCGCCTGCATGCTGTCACGCCGGCCATCGCCATCGACCTGCTCGACGTTCGCAAACGGAAACTGAGTGGCCGTGAACAACGCGGAGAGGGTCGGCGTGGCAAGGCGCTCGTTGATGCCGCGGCGGGCCGCGCCGGCGACGTGCATCCACATGGCGTCGAAGACGCGGCGATCCCGCTCGTCGGCGTTGAAGCCTTCGTAGAGGAACTGCCGAAGAAAGCGCCCCGCCTGCGATACGCCGATCACATAGGCGCGTTGCCCGTGAATCGGCAGGTCCGATCGGTAGCGGAACGCCGCGGCGGCGTCACGCATCGCGGCGAGTCCCACGCCCGCGGCGAGCGCTCCGGTCGCGCGGTAAGTCACGCGATAGTCCCGGCCAGGCGCGAAGCCCGTCTCGAGGCGCAGCCGGGGCAGATTGCCCGGCCCTGCGACGAAACGCCAGCGCTCGCGCGGAATCACGTCGCCCTCGTCCCAGAAGCGATCGCGGACCGTGAGGACGTCCGTCGGACTGTCGATGTCGGCCGGCAGGTAGATCACCGGTGGACGGCCCGCGGGGTCGTCCACCAGGAACGCTTCGTTCGCGAGCTGGTTGACCATGATCTCGACGCTGAGCCGATCGTCGGACCCGGCCGGCAGCCGTACCGCCGGCGCGTCGATCCTGAGAAACGGGGCGGGAACGTCGATCTCCCACCCGATCCACACCAGCGTGTAGCCGTCGCGCATCAGCAGGCCGTCACCGACATCGGCGTCGGTGGTCGGATCGTTGCCTGGCGCGGCCCGATTGAACCTTCCCAACAGAGAGCGACGGCCGCGATTGGCGACTTCGAACAGCAGGACGCCGTTGCCCTTCGAGGCCTCCGTCGGTCGCAGCACATAGAGATCGGAGGAGAAGCGCACGCGACCCTCGGCGTCACGTTGCGCGTGTCGCAGATCGACGATGCCGGCGTTGTGGGGATCGTCGGGATCGAGCGCGAACTCGATGCGGCCGACGAGTCTCTCGTATGACCCGGTGGTGCCGAAGGACTGGCCACCCGCCACGGTCGTTCGAGACGTCACGGTGACCGCTGTCACCTCTGCAGACGCCGAGCGAGCGTGCGCGAGCAAGAACAGAACGACGAAGATGAACCCTCGCATCGCATTTCTCCCGAGGGCATCATGGCGATCGATCGACCGCTCAGGACGCGGTCTGGCGAGCCCTCGGTACCTTTAGCGAGAATGCGATCCTGAAATGACAACCCGCCGGATGTGGGCGCTGCTCTACTGTCGGGGCACCAGCCGCGTCAGCTCTGCCACCCAGTTCTGGACGAGCACGACATGTGTGAGCGGCGGCTGCGGCAGGGGATCCCTCTGCTGGATCATCAGGAAGCGCCGGGCATCCGGCGCGACGTCGTAGGTTCGGCCACCCGTTCCGCCTGGATACTTCGCCCGCATGGCCTCCCACAGCACGTGGGGTCGACCCGCGGCGAACACCTCTCCCAGCCGGACGTCGACCGCCATCATCCGCCACGTCTGCCCGGGGCCCTGTTCGCGGTAGAAGAGCTCTCGTCGGTTGCCGGCCCAGGCCGGTTGCCCGCCACCGTTGGTCGATATCAGCTCCCGACGTCCGGGTCCGGGGAACGGCTGCACGTAGACCTCCGGCCGGCCCGACTGGTTGGAGTCATAGACGAGATACCGGCCGTCCGGAGAGAGCTCGGCCCACGGTTCATCGGCGGCAGTGACCAGGAACGGCCGCGGCCCGGAATCCGGCCTTGCCGAGCGTCAACGTCCAGATGTCCCGAGTGACGGATGCAGTCGATCGCAGTCGCTGCGTGAATACGAGCGTGCGCCCATCACGCGACCACGAGGTGGGCACCTGGACGCGCTGCGGGGGCCGTGCGTCGGCGTCACGAGGGGTGAGCCGCTCAGCCTCGCCGCTGCCACCGACGCGCATCGAGTAGAGATCGCCGTCGACGCCGGTGAACGTCACGCGCTCGCCATCCGGGTGCCACGCCACGAAGCGGAGCTCCGGAGCGCCGCGCATGGCGGGCGTCCCCCACGCCGAAGAGGTGAGGAGCTGGAACGACTGCCGCGCCACGTCGAAGATCCCAATCCCCTCCAACGCCGGGAACGCGATGCGGCGTCCGTCCGGTGACAGCCGAGGACGACCGGCGACGCTGCGCGGTGCTATGCCGACGTCCGTCTCGGTGCCCTGTCGATCCCGCCACACCGGGACGTACTCGCCCTGGGGTGCGACACCGCCCGGGAGGTACGCCAAGGTGCCGTTCGAGGCGACGCTGACCTGGGTGGCGCCCGAGTTGCCAATCGTGAATGCGCTGTTCAGGTCCTGCATGACGTCGTCGACGACGCCGACCGGGTTGCCAGTGACGCTCAGGCCGGACACGTCGAAAGGCTGCGCCAGGAGCGTGCCCATCTTGGCGTAGACGACATGGCCACTCGTCACGTATCGCGCGTCGGCGGCGCCCTCCGCGAGCACCCTCTGCTCGCCGGTGAGGAGCGACCGCACAGCCACCTGTGTGTCGTCCCACCCGCCGGGTGATCGCTGGATCGTGAAGAGCACGGCTCTGCCGTCCGGCAGAATGTGCGGGAGACGATGGCCGATCTCTCCCTTCGAGGGGTCGGGCGTCGTCAACGCCTCGGGCGTACCGCCGGCGTCGGCCACCTGCCACAGGCCACCACCCCCGTGGTTCGCGAAGATGATGCGTCCGTTCGTCCCCCAGCTGATGCCCGCCGGCAGCGCGGTGCGACAGACGGTGACCACGGGACCTCCCGAGATCGAGACTTTCCTCAGGTCGCCGAGGGGGAGGCGGCCGGCCACGTCCGGGCCCGCTTGCCAGAAGCCGACCCATTGCCCGTCCGGCGAGAAGAACGGGCTCTCGGCTCCAGCCGTTCCTTCGACCGGCGTGGCCTTCGACCGCTCCAACCGCCGCACGTACAGCAGCCGCGCGCCGGCGGCCGCCGCGGGGCCGCCGGCCGTCGTTGACGCGGACGCGTCCCTGGCCCCATCGGACGGTGCGCCGATGAACGCGAGCGACTGTCCGTCTGGCGACAACGCGATCGCCACCGAAAAGGGCGTGCGTTGGGGAAGTCCAGCGTGCGCGCGATCTGGCTCGCGGGCGATACCGCCACGAGGATGCGCGCGACTGCGCCTGGGCCCTGCCGCAACAGGCTCCAGGTCCCAAGGGCGGAAAGGGCCGCCGCCAGCAGGACGGCGAACGCGGAAGCGCTCACCCATCGCCAGTTCAGCGGACGTCTGCCTTCGACCGGTCTTGCGACGTCGGCCGGAGCGGCACGGGCGTCTTCGATGGCGATGCGCAGGCTTCCTGCATCCTGCCACCGGCGGCGTGGCTCCTTGTGCAGGCAATGCCGCAGCAGCATGCGGATCCCTGGTGGGGTGGTCGACGGCAGCACCCCGAAGTCGGGCTCAGCCCGAACGATCCGGGCCACCGTGTCGGTGGCGCCGTCTCCCTTGAACGGCACGCTGCCCGTGAGCATTTCGTAGAGGACGCACCCAAAGGCCCAGATGTCGGTGGACTTCGTCACCGGATTGCCCTTCGCCTGTTCCGGGGACATATATGCGGCAGTGCCGAGGATGGTTCCAGCGGAGGTGATCGCCGGCGTCGTCACGATCGGAGGCGCCGCGGGCGCGCGATGCTCGGCCTCGACACCTCCTTCGTCAGGGGGCCCTGACGGATGCACGGTGGCGAGGCCGAAATCGAGCACCTTGACCGCGCCGTCCTCCCGTACCTTGATGTTGCCCGGCTTCAGATCGCGATGAACGATCCCCTGTCGATGTGCGGCGTCGAGCGCCTCGGCAATCTGCTGCGCGATGGCCAACGCTTCGTCGACCGGCAGCGGGCCGGCTGTGAGCTTCTCGGCCAGTGTTAGCGCCTTCGACAAGCTCGAGGACGAGGCCGAATGCGGATCCCGTGCGGCCATCGAGCGTCTCGAACCCGTAGATGGCGCCGACGTTGGGATGATTGAGGGCGGCGAGCGCCTGGGCCTCGCGGCGGAACCGCGCTACCCAGGCAGGATCAGCCGCGACGTCGGTCGGCAGGATCTTGATCGCCACCTGGCGCCCGAGGACGGTATCGGTGGCCCGATAGACCGCGCCCATGCCGCCCGCCCCGAGCAGCGATTCCACCCGGTACGGACCGAACTGCGCGCCGACCACGACCGGCGTATCATCCTCGATCAGGTCGGCAATCGCCTCGGCGACGGGCCGATCGACCACGACCGGCTGATCGACAGCGGCCAGCATCGATTCCACCTGACGACGCAGGTCCTCATCGTCGCCACAGGCCTCGCGGACGAACGACACGCGCTCGGCGGGCTCGACGAGGACAGCGGCCTCGAACACGGCGCTCAGGCGCTCCCCGCGGTTGCTCATAAGGCTGATCTCGCGCAGTCTCCCCTATGGTCTAGCGGAAAGGAAGCGCGGAAACGACAACATGGCGCGAGCGTAGAATGCATCGTTCCCCAGACGTGACCGCACTGCTCAAGGCGTGGCGGGGCGGCGACGCGACGGCGCTCGAGCGCCTGACGCCGCTGGTCTACGACCACCTCCGCAGGCTCGGACGGCAATACGTCCGAAAGGAGCGCGCGGATGCCCGCGCGAACGCGACGTCGCTCGTGCACGAAGCGTATGTGCGGCTGGTGGACACCCGCACCGTGGACTGGCAGGATCGCGGCCACTTCTTCGCGGTCTCCTCGATGATCATGCGGCGGATTCTCGTCGATGCCGCGCGCGCCCGCGCCTCGACGAAGCGCGGCGGCCACCTGCAACGGGTCCAGGAAACCACCGCCGTGACGCTGGATGCGCTGCCGGCGGCGGGTACGGATCGCGCCGCGGACATCTGTGCGCTCGACGACGCCCTGGACGCGCTGGCCAGGCAGCAGCCGCGCCGCGCGAAGGTGATCGAGCTGCGGTATTTCGGCGGGTTGAGCGTCGAGGAAACAGCGGACGCGCTCGGCGTCTCTCCGCAGACCGTCCTCCGCGACTGGAAGCTGGCGCGGGCATGGCTCGCGGTCGAACTCAGGAACTCGCCTGGGCGGTAGGCGCTCTACCGCGTGTTCGCGGATCGCCCGCGGGGCTGCCTCCCTCAACTGGCTCGTAAGGAACCCATGCCGCGATTCGCCGTCCTTCTGTCGTTGCTGCTCACGGCGTCCAGCCTGTTGCTCGGGCAGAGCCATCCGCCCTTCCAGGACGATTTCCCGGCCGAGGAATTCGTCCAGCGCCGCGCGCGGGTATTCGACGCCATCGGCCAGGATGCGCTCGCCATCGTCCAGGGCGCCGCGGGAGTGGACGGCTTCAAGGTCTTCCGCCAATCGAACGAGTTCTACTACCTCACCGGACTCGAAAGCCCGCACGCCTATCTGGTGCTCGATGGGCGGAGCCGCAAGGCCACGCTGTATCTGGCCCATCGGAACGAAGCGCTGGAACGAAGCACCGGCGCCAGGTGGTCGGCCGAAGACGCCGCCGACGTGCAGCGCCTGACTGGCGTCGAGGCGGTCGCACCCGTCGAACTCCTGTCGCATCAGACCTTCGGCGCGATGCTCCGGCCGCCGCGCCCGGTGCTTTACGTGCCGTTCAGCCCGGCCGAAGGCGAGGCGCAGAGCCGCGACGAACTGCTCGCGCACCAGGCCGGCGTGGCCGGCAATCCGTGGGACGGGCGGCCGTCGCGCGAGGCGCACTTCGTGGGTCTCCTGGCCAATCGCTACCCGGCCCTCGAACGACGAGACCTGACGCCCGTGCTCGACGCGCTCCGCTACGTGAAGAGCCCGCGCGAGATTGCCCTCATCCGCAAGGCCTCGGTGCTGGCCGGTCTCGGCCTGCTCGAGGCGATGAAGGCCACGCAGCCGGGCGTGTTCGAGTACCAGTTGGCCGCCGCCGCCCGCTTCACCTTCCTGGCGAACGGCGCGCGCTACGAGGGCTACAACCCGATCGCGGCCGGCGGCACCAACGCCTGGATGGGCCACTACTCGCGCAATCTCGACCCGCTGCGAACCGGCGACATGGTGCTGATGGACTACGCACCCGACTTGCGCTACTACACGAGCGACGTGACCCGCATGTGGCCGGTGAGCGGTACACACACGGACGCGCAGCGCACGCTGGCCCGATTCATCCTCGCCTACCGGGACGCCTTCTTCAGGCACATCAAGCCCGGTGTGACGCCGGACGAGGTGCTGGCGCTGGCCCGACGCGACATGGAGCCGGTGCTGGCCCGGACGACGTTCGCCAACGACCGGCATCGGCAGGCGGCCGAGGCGATGCTGTCGTTCGCCGGCCACCTGCAGCACCCTGTCGGCATGACGGTGCACGACCCGGGGCGGATCTGGGGTCGGAAGTTCGAGCCGGGCGTGGTCTTCACCGTCGATCCCATGATGTGGATCGCGGACGAGCGACTCTACGTCCGGATGGAAGACACCATCGTCGTGACCAGGGACGGCATGGAGAACTTCACCGCGACGCTCGCGAGCACGCCCGAGGCGATCGAGGCTGTGATGAAGGAGGACGGCCTGCTGTCGCGGGTGCCGCGTCTGCCGTGAACGCGGCCACCGCGACCCGAAGTCGTCCCTCGGCGATGCGTGGCGGTTGCGGCCGGTCGGCTGGGGTCGGTATCCTGGGGCCACATGTTCATCCAGGGCGCCGGAACGGCTGCGCACACCTATGACGCCATCGTGGTGGGGTCGGGGATCAGCGGCGGCTGGGCCGCGAAGGAACTGGCCGAGAAGGGCTTGCGGACCCTCGTGCTCGAGCGCGGCCGCGACGTGAAGCATCCCGACTATCCGACGGCGATGCTGGAGAGCTGGCAGTTCGCCGGACGCAATCGGCTGTCTCGCGAGGACAGCGCCAAGCAGGAGAAACAGGACCGGACCGGATACACCACGCATCCGGCGTCGGCCCATTGGTTCGTCAACGACCAGGAGAACCCGTACTCGGAGGTGCAGCGCTTCGACTGGATGCGCGGTTACCACGTCGGCGGCCGTTCGCTGCTCTGGGGCCGTCAGTCCTACCGGTGGAGCGACCTCGACTTCGAGGCCAACGCGAAGGACGGCTTCGGCGTCGACTGGCCGATCCGCTACGCGGAGATCGCCCCGTGGTACGAGTACGTCGAGCGCTTCGCCGGCATCAGCGGGACGCGCGACGGGCTGCCGCAGCTGCCCGACAGCGTCTACCTGCCGCCGATGGCGCTGAACTGCCTGGAGGAGCAGGTCAAGGGCCGGATCGCGAAGGCCTTCGGCGGTCGCGCGATGACCATCGGGCGGGTCGCCAACCTCACCCAACCGCACAACGGCCGCGGCAACTGCCAGTACCGCAACCGCTGCATCCGCGGCTGTCCGTTCGGCGCCTACTTCAGCAGCAACGCGTCGACCCTGCCGGCCGCCTACGCGACGCAGCGGCTGACGCTCCGCCCGTTCTCGATCGTCACCGAGGTCATCTACGATCCGCAGACCCGGCGCGCCACCGGCGTGCGCATCGTCGACGCGGAGACCAGGCAGACGACCGAGTACTTCGCGCGCGTCATCTTCCTCTGCGCGTCGGCGATTGCATCGACCTTCATCCTGCAGAACTCGGTCTCCGAGCGGTTCCCCAATGGTCTCGGCAACGACAGCGGCGAGCTCGGTCACAACCTGATGGACCACCACTTCCGGGTGGGCGCGAATGGTGTGTCCGACGACTTCAACGACCGCTTCTACAAAGGGCAGCGGCCGAACGGCATCTACATCCCTCGGTTCCGCAACCTCGATGACCAATCGCAGAGCAAGACCTACCTTCGCGGCTTCGGCTATCAGGGCCGCGGCAGCCGCGACAACTGGGCGCGCGGCATCAAGGAACTGAGCGTGTTCGGCGCCGACCTCAAGGCCGACCTGATCGCGCCCGGGCCGTGGCGGTTCGGCATCGGCTCGTGGGGAGAGTGCCTGCCGTACCACGAGAACCGCATGACCCTGAACAAGACCCTGCGCGACAAATGGGGGCTGCCCACGGTGACGTTCGACTGCGGCTGGAAGGAGAACGAGCTCAACATGCGCAAGGACATGATGAACTCGGCCGCCGAGATGCTGGAGGCGGCGGGCCTTCGCAACGTCGCGACGTTCGACGATGGCAGCGCGCCGGGGTTGTGCATCCACGAGATGGGGACGGCGCGGATGGGCCGCGACCCGAAGACGTCGGTCCTGAACGGGCGGAACCAGCTCCACACGGTGCCGAACGTCTTCGTGACCGACGGCGCCTGCATGACCTCGTCGTCGTGCGTGAACCCGTCGCTGACCTACATGGCCCTCACCGCGCGCGCCTGCGACCACGCGGTGAGCGAGATCAAGAAGCGCAACCTGTGAGCCCGGACATGACGCCAGCCGACGGCGGGATCCACGGAGCGGCCATCAGCCGCCGCGAGGCCATCCGGCGCGCGGCGCTCCTCGCCGGCGTGGCGCTCTCGCCGGCGCTCGTGACGTTCGTTGCCGGGGCGCAGACCGCGGCGACCAGGACCTACTTCACCGCGGCGCAGGCCGCGGCCGCCGGCGCCGCCGCGGATCGCATCCTGCCGCGCACCGACACCCCCGGCGCCGCGGACGTCGGCGTTCCGGCGTTTCTCGATCGTTTCTACGGCGAGTTCATGACCGACGACGAGCGGCGACTCTTCATCGCGGGTCTCGATGCGATCGAGGCTGCGGCGAAGGCCGCGCACAACGGATCCTTCGCCACGCTCACCAGTCCGCAGCAGGACGCCGTGCTGCGCGCCGTCGCGGCGGCGCAGCAGGACCAGAATCCGAGCTCGTTCGGCCTCCTCCGCTCGACCACCATCCTCGGCTACTTCAGCTCCGAGCAGGTGGCAAAGAACGTCCTGAACTACGATCCCGTCCCCGGCCGCTTCGACGGCTGCATGCCGCTCGAACAGGCCGGCGGGCGCGACTGGTTCCTCTGAGTTCCGACGCGCCGCCGGCGATTACGGAAGCTCGCGCACGCGGATGTTGCGGAACTCGACGGGGGACCCCTCGGCCTCGAGACAGAGGAAGCCGGTGCGCGGCTCGGCGCCACGGCCGCCAGAGACTTCCTCGCCGTTCACCCAGAGACGGATCTCGCCGTTGATGCCGCGCACGTAGTAGTGATTCCACTCGCCCACGCCGCGGCTCAACGCCTTGCGCGGGAAGCTCCGCGAGCCGTCCGGTGAGCGCGGCTCGAACGTCTCGAGCTTCGAGTTGCCGACGGGGAAGATGTCGCCGTTGGTCGTGAACCAGTTGTCCGGCTTGCCGGCGTTCCGTTCGCGAAACCACTGGCGGTAGCCATGGTCGAGCATCTGGACCTCGATGCCCCATTTGGGCAGCTGGTCGGGAGGCAGGCCGTCGAGCGCCTTCATCGGCACCCAGGCGAACACCCCCGAGTTGCCGGCAGATTTCAAGTGGCGCCATTCGACGACCAGCTCGAAGTTGAGGAACTGGTCGCGCGTGCGCATCACGCCGATCGGCACACCCGTCGACCTGAGGACATCGCCGTCCCACCTCCATGTGTCCGGGGAGTCGTTCACGCGTGCGAAATCGCTCGGGCCAAGCGTGCGCCAGCCCGGGCCGGTGCCGTCGATGAACGCCTTCGGCTGGCTCGCCGGTGTCTGGCCGGCGAGGTCGGCGCCCAGCGCACCAGCCGCCACGATCACGGCGACGGCGAGCAGGGGTGGAAGTGTGCGCATGCGCGACGGTACGGCGGACCGCTGATGGCGTCAAATCCCCGTGCCGCGTGACAGCCAGGCTACAGTAACGGCCAACGTACACGTCGATTCGTCCAAGAAGGTCATGCAGTCCGCGATCATGCTTCGGTGGTCCATCCTGGCCGTCCTGTGCCTTCAAGCGGCGCCGCTCGACGCAGTCGTGATTCGTCACGACCGGTCGGACGCCGATGCCGTCGCGCTCGGGCGACGATTCGTGGCGGCGGGCCGGGTCCTGCCGGATGGCGGCTGCACGCTAATTGCGCCGACGTGGGCGGTCACGGCCGCGCACGTGGCGGCGCGGCTGCGTCCGGGCACGATCGTCGAGTTCGATGGCACGCCGTACACCGTCAAGCGCGTCGTCGCCCACCCTGACGCGTCGGGGCCCGCCGGTGCGCCTCCCGAAGTCGATCTGGCGCTCCTCGAGTTCACCGCGGCGGTGAAAGGCGTCGAGCCGGTGGCCCTTTACAAGGGACGTGAGGAGCTCGGCCTGACGACCTTCATCGTCGGGTACGGTGACTACGGCGTGGCCGGTGCGCCGTTTCAACGCACCGACGGCAGGCGTCGTGCCGTGACCAACAAGGTCGACGATGCCGGCCCGAAGCGCATCTTCCAGACGTTCGATTCTCCGCCATCGGGATCGACGCTCGAGGGCGTCGGGGCGCCCGGCGACAGCGGCGGGCCGGCACTCATCGACGCGAACGGCCGGCTCGTGCTGGTCGGCGTCAGCTCGGCGTCGATGAACGGGAAGCCGGGCACCTACGGCGTCGTCGACGTCTATACCCGCATCAGCTCCTACGTGGACTGGATCGAGAGGACGACAGCGGGCTGAGGCGCGCCCTCATCGCGCCCCAGCACGCAGAACCGCTGCCTCAAGAAGTCCAGAAGGCGTAGACGTACTTCTGGGGCCAGCCCTCAACAAGGAACTCGCCATCGTGCGGTTCGAGGAAGGGTACATCAGCCGCCGAGCAGGCTCGTACGAACCGTTTGGTCCGGCTAAGACCACGGTGTCGTCAGGCGCTCCTGGGCAGCGCGCGTACCTTGGGACGTGTGCCGCGCGCCTTGGCAGCGTGCCAGAGGTCCCACTTTGCCTGGAGCCGCAGCCAAATCTCGGCATCCCACCGCGTGAGCGCCTCGAGCAGCAGCGCGGTGTCGGCGCTGACGCTTCGGCGGCCCTTCACGATGGCGTTGAGCCGCTGGAACGGAATGTTCATCCGCTCGGCGGCTTCCACCTGCGAAACGCCGAGGGGCTCCAGGAACTCCTTCAGCAGCATTTCGCCGGGATGAGTCGGTGGACGGTTGGTGGGCAGCATGGGGGCTCCTCAGTGGTAGTCCGTGCACCGCACGTCATAGGCGTCATTATGCGGTCAGCGGAGCTCCGACTCTATCGACTCGAAGCCAACATCCTATCGTGCGATAGCTTCATCTCTCGCAGGCGGTTCAAGACTCCGATGCAATCCTCGCATGAAGCGCGTTCGGGACTTCTGCGGCGTCGCCGCCCTCCTCGGGTGTGCGCACCACGCGCATTCGAGCTCAACGACTGAATCGACTCGATCTTACTAGTTGGCGTCGACGGTTCGAGCCGACCGGAGAGATGAGCGAGCCTCGGGAGGGGCCGACGCGCTTCCGCGAAGTGCTACTGCGCAGGGATTCGCTGACCTGCTAGCGGCGAGCGCCGAAGGCGCAAGCCGCGGCATGTCCGAAGACCTGCCGACCAGCCAGATGAGGGACCGAAGGGGAGCGAATTGGCTGGGTGTTAGGGACGGAATCCGCAAATGGCTGGTCATGGCCGCGTGAGCGGATGCCCGCCGACCACCCGGTATTGCCGGACAGTCGGACTCTGACGCGCTTAAGGTTTCGCGCCGAACGTACGTTCCACATGGGATTCGACTCGGACGGCGGGACTTGAGTTCAACCGCTGAGGACAGCGAGCACCTGTGCCTGGACGGCCAGTAGCCATGTGGATGGATTCGCGCAACGGGACAGAGTTCCGGGACCGGTCCGGAGCGTTCGTCTGACCGTCGAGAAGAACGAGGCGTCGAATCCACGGACCCGAGCGGTCCTGATCGCGGGGCACACGATCGCCGTTCGACGGGCGGGCCGTAAGTCGAGTCATGACGTACGCGCCGAGGGCCGCGCCAGTTCGGTCAGCGGCGCGTGCCCGAACCTGACCTTCACTGTGGGAGGTCGCGCCGTCCGTACCAATGGAGGGACGCAGTTCGTTCGCAACTGCGAGAGGTTCGCAACGACGTCACTCTGGATGTCCACGGCCAGGCGCTCCCCCGGCGGGGAGATCCTCGACGCACGGCTACAGACGAGGAAGCAGACGGATGTCTTCGAAGTGCCGGACAACTGCACCTGTGAACGCCGCTTTCGCCAGCGGCGCCACGAAGGCGCGGTCGATCTACGTGTGATCCACGGGTAGTGACACTGGTCTGGAGATTGCAAAAGGATGAGCTTCGTACCCTCGGCCCGGGTGCCTGCTGCGGGTTTCTACGGTCAGTGACGTTCACCATGTCGCACAAACCCCAGCGTCGGCTTACAGATTTGCACGCCTATTCCGGAACGTTCGTCACCGTGCGCCAACTGTCGGACTACTGGAAAGTCAGCCGAAAACACGTACTCAAGTTGATCGAGTCGGGCCACCTCGAATCATTACGGCTCGGACCAAAAACACATCGCGTGCCCGTCCATTCAGCCGTCGCGTTTGAGCGGCGCAATCAGAAGGGTGAAGAGTTGCCGTCCGAGTCATGAGCGCTCAGAGGCCGCAGGGCATGGCGTCGAATAGAGGCCCCTCCGTCGAGAGTGACTGAGGCCCCGTCCGTACGCGAACGAACCCGGCGCTGACGTAGGTCACGGTGGATCATGAAGAGGGGGGCAGTCCCCTACTTCAACGCCGCCGAAAGTTCGGCCTGCAGTGCGACGCCGTCGATGCCGCGCCACCGCTGCGCACGATGGGCACGAATGGAACGCGCGCCGTCACCAGCCGTGGAGCGAGCACGAGCTGGCCTGGCGGTCGACCGCCACCGCCTCCTCGCCGTCGCTTCGAACCCGAAAATCGCGGCAGGAAGTCATGAACGTGAAAAAACACGTCAGCGCGTGGCCTGCTCACCAGGCCGGCGGTCGACATGCCCAGTCCGGCTCCCCGTTCCAGTGAACACCGGACGTATGACGCTCGTCGCCCGGGCGCGAACGCCGCAAACGCCGGCAAGGTCGCGGACTCGGACGCGTTGGCGAAGGGAGTTGATCGCGGATGTCCGTGCGAAGGACACGGCGACACGCTTCGCGTCAGCGTCGGCACAACAAGGACCCGCCGTACCACTCGGTGCGACATTTGCCGTGGCAATTGCCGTATGTGAGACGAACCGGATCGTTCTCCGGGGGGTCCGCTCGCCGGAGGACCTGGGCCGGGTGCTGCGTGTGGGCGCCGGCAATCGGCTTAGCCGGCCCGCCGTCACCGTTCGCCTTCCGCTCGGCATCGCCATCATTTCACATCGACCCGCCCACGCTGGCGTCGCTCTGAAATGGTGCGCGAACTGCTCGGGCATTGCGACATAGATGGTCCTGCGAATGCCCATCTCGACCTGAGAACGCGGTGGCGCCCTCGCTAAACGTGTTCGGTCCATGGAATGCCGCCGGGTCGTTTAGGTGCCTGACTTCCAGGGAGCGCATCTCCGCGCACGGTTGCCATGTATTCACCGAGCTCTATCGTCTTTGACGAAGAGACGCCGGAGCTTCCGAGTCTCCGTAGACTACATTTGTTTCATGTTGAGCAGAAAGGCTGGGATCATGCCTTCATGTTCATAGTTTTCTTTCATTTCTTGGCGGAGATCTCTGAACCCATGGATTTTGCCGCGACAGAGGAGCGTATTGCACTCGCAAGCCACCTGAGCGATCGTGTCATATTCGAGAGAAGCATAATCAAAGTTCAACTCCTCATTTTCCACGATATCTCTTCGAGCAACGATATCGATGTAGCTGGATGTCTGTCCATCGACAATTCTGATGAAAGTATTGGGATCGCAGGAATGGTTGAGATAGTGGCCGAAGTCAAAGTGCCCGTCTTCTTGGATAGGATCAATGTGTTTATCAATATCTAAAGAGAATGAGTACCGCGTCGGGTTTTTCATGACAGGACCTTTGACCGAGAAGATAGTTTCCCCTTTATTGAACTTCTTCTTTGTGAAGACGCCACATTGATTCTTCAGAACAGCACTTTCTCTAACAACCACTGAATCGGTCTCGAGCGTAGGCGACATCATGCAAGGTCTCCAATTCGACGCGGATTGATCGGCCACATCCTACACCTAAAAGCCCATGGTGAAAGCCATCTCACGAGCGCCGACGAGTACGCTGACACAACGTGCGATCGAGCGGTGCAGAATCGGTAAGACGTGCCGTGCGAGCTGGCCATGACGGGTACCGAGCTTTGGCCGGGAGGCCGCCGCCTCCGCAAACACGCCGGATGTACGACCTGCAACCGACTCGAAGGACCGATTGTCAGTTACTCACTTGCACTCCGGGAGGTCTTATACGGGCTGCCAGGTCCAGATCCGGCGCACCTCCGCTTCGAGTTGCTCTTGGCGCGCCTTGACCCACGGCGCGTAGTGGCGTTCCGTGATTTTGACGGAGTTGTGGCCGAGCAGCTTGGACAGGCTGTCAAGCGACACCACCTTGAGCAGCAGCGACACGGCGAACGTGTCGCGGAAGCGATGCGGGTGACAGTTGTCGACTGCCGGCCGACCTTTTGGAAGACGCGGTCCCAGCTCTTCACCATGCTCTCGCGCTGACCTCGTGCTTACGCACGCCCGTGCGCTGAAGCTGCCCGGCGCCGCCCGCGTCTTCGAGAGTCTGGCGCGCCAGGCGCGCGATGCCCACTGGCCGCACGAAGACTATTTGCAGGAGGTCCTCAGTGCCGAGCGGGCGTCGCGGCATGAGTCGGTGACCCGCCAGCGGCTGCGCGAGGCGCGCTTCCCCGAGGTCAAGACGCTCGACACGTTTGACTTCCCGGCGGCCGAGGGCCTCAACCACGCAGATCCACACGCTGGCACGCGGCGAGTGGGTGACCGTGCCCGAGAATCTGATCCTCGCGGGCCCCTCGGGACCGGGAAGACGCATCTGGCGATCGCGCTTGGCGTCGAAGCCACGACGCAGAAGCGCCGCGTCCTCTTCACGCGGGCCGCGGACCTCGTGCGTCAGCTCCTCGAGGCGCGGGATGCCCGCGAGCTCACGCGGCTCCAGCACCGGCTCCTCCCCGTCGAGGTGTTGATCATCGACGAGCTCGGCTTCGTCCCCTTCGACCGCGTGGGCGGCGAGCTGCTCTTCAATCTGATCACGGACCGCTACGAGCGGCGCGCGACGGTGGTGACCACCAATCTGGCCTTTGCGGAATGGGTCACAGTCTTCGCCGGCGACGAGAAACTGACGACGGCGCTGCTCGATTGTCTGGCCCACCACGCGACCGTGATCACCACGAAGGGGAGAGCGATCGGATGCGTAAACGACGCAGCCCCGAGTAGAGACGCGCGCCCGCTACCAGGCGGGGCGCTCGGCCTGAAGAGCTGCCGATCGCCCAGCCCGGCAGCGGCAGGAAGAAGGGCTCGATACCGTAGAATGACGCCCTGCAGGTGGATCACTTTCCGAGCGGCGACCTGGTCTAGTTTGTGAGCGGCGCGCGCATTTCGAGGACGTTGCGCATCCCTCGAAGGCAGCGGCCTATCCCCGAATCTGGGCGAGCTGTGTTTCGCGGCCCTGCAACTGATCAAGCCGCAGCATGTCCGACTAACGCCACTCTCGCCTCATTGTCAACTCCTGGCTCCGATCGGTCCCCAAGGGCACGGTCAGTCGAATCGGAACGTTGGAGAAATACCGGAGACGGTTGAAACACGGCGAACGGAACTCAAAATTCTAGAGCGAGATAGCGTCTGAGAGGCTGGGATTCGCTAGGGACTACGAGATCTGGCTGGGGGTCCGGGACGATTTCCGCAACTGGCTCATCCGTGCCGCGTAGTCGGCCTCGCAGACTCCCACAGTCCGCGCGCCGCGAGGATGAAGGTATAGCCCCCGAGCCCGCCGAGCGCCCAGAGTGTCCAGACGAAGAAGAAACCGCCGGTGGACTTGGCGATCTCGCCGCCACGTCCCCCTCATGCCGTGTTGTAGCCTATCGTCGATGACAACCTTCACTCGTCGTGAAATGTTCCGCCTCGCCATGGCGCTGCCCACCATCGGCGTATTCACGCGATTCGACCCGCTCGTTGCCGCGGACCGCAACAAGGTCAAAATCACCGATATCAAAGCGATGCAGATCAACCGCATCGCGGGCAACTGTCTCATCAAGATCGAAACCGACGCCGGGATCGTCGGTTATGGCGAAGCCGGGATGACCGGCCCAATGGCTCGCGCACGCATCGCGACGATGAAGCCGTTGCTCGTCGGCAAGGACCCTCTGGCGATCGAGGTCCACTTTCAGAACATGACCTCGCTCATGCACACCTACATGGCGAGTATCCCAACCGTCAGCGGTATCGACATCGCACTGTGGGATATCGCAGGCAAGATCACCGGACTCCCTATATCGACTTTGCTCGGCGGGCCCTTCCGCGAATCGATCCGCATGTACTCGCACGGGCGCATGAACATGCTCGACAAAGCGTCGTGCAAGGCGTTCGCGGACAGGGTAAAGGGGATGCCTGAAGGCTTCAACGCCTTCAAGAACGACATCCATCCCGTCCTGGGCATTCCATCAGGCCGCTTCACGGACACGCTCGATCAGGCGCAGCTCAAGGCGGTCGCCCGCGCCTACAACAATGCGCGGGAAGCGCTTGGCGATGACATCGAGATCGCCGTGCACTGCCACAACGAGTTCAACGAACCAAGTGCGGTTGGCATCGCGAAGGCCGTCGCATCGATGAACCCGCTGTTCATGGAAGACGCCCTGAATCCGCCGTGGTCCGAGGCGTGGCAATCGCTGCGGCGTCAAGCGCCCATTCCTCTTTTGACCGGCGAAAAGCTGGAGATGCTGCGAGGATTCAAGCCGTTCATCGACAACCAGACCGTCGATATTCTCCACCCCGATTTGGCATTTGCCGGCGGATTTACTGGCGTCAGAAAGATCGCCGATTACGCCTACGACCTTAAAATGCCGCTAGCACTCCACAACGTTGGGTCGCTCGTGCTGACCTTCGCTAACGCGCACTTCGGATCCGCGATCCACAACTTCTATCGCTCTGAAAGCCAGTTGGGCGAGACAGGCTATATCGAACCGATGGCCGCTTCAAATCCGCCTGAGGTTCGCAATAGCTATCTCACGGTCCCGACGGGACCGGGATTGGGCTTTGAAATTAATCCAGACTTCCTCAAGAAGAATCTGGTCGCCGGCGAAGAGGACCGGGGCTAGCAGAGTCGGTATCGCCGCGATCGCGTCGGCGAGGGCGATTAGAACACTCGTCTTGGCGTGAGCGCGTCAGATTCGGTGACGCTCGCGGCAGTGGGGGCCACGCTGGCTCTTGCTGCGTTGATTGCCAGCCTAGTGCCCCCGTACCGCGCCTGGCGGCTGGACCCAGTGAAACCTTGCGCGCGGAGTAGAGACCGGTCTGCCTTGCGGAAGAGCTTGGCTGGGTGTTAGGGACGATTTCCGCAACTGGCTACTGACCGCCGCATGAGGTGCAGTGCCGCTTCCCCGGCGAACATCTACCCACGGCATCGAGGGCATGGGCCTGCGCACCTTCGGCGCGCATACGAACCACGCCTCGTCGATGAGTCAGATGTCAATCGGCCGAACTGCCGGCACGACGTGGGCGGCAGAGAGCGCGTTCACCTTTCGATCCCTTCGCGAGCTGCCGAATCTGCGTCCGCCGAGCCTTGGCGGTCGTCGCTGCCCAGAGCACCGGAAAGTAGTCCATACTCGACTGCGCGTGGTTCCGTCGACCGCGCGCCACGCTATGTGCCCAGCACGGGCGGCGCACCTGCAACCAGCGACGGAGCCGCGCCGACGGCAGCCATGAAGGGGGCAACCCGCAAAGGCACGAAGCATGGCTCACCTCTGTCACGTCAGCAGCCAAGAGCTTTACCAACGGGCCTTCCAGCGGCCCGTGATTCTGACTCTCCTCTTGCCGCTCGCGCCAATCGGGACCGCGATGCAAGTGAATGACGAGGTCAGGGCGCAGGCACAACGCGAGAAGCAGCCGCTGCTCGACACGTTGAAGGCGCTGGTCGAGATCGAATCCGGCAGCGGCGATGTCGACGGCGTGACGCGTATCGGCACGTTGATCACCGAGCGATTGCGCGCGCTGTGCGGCCGCGTCGATCTGATGCCGCCTGCCGCCGACCGGCCGCGCATCACGGGCCTGCCGCAACAGTTCGCGGACACTGTAGTCGCCAGTTTCCGCGGCCGTGGCTCCGCCCGCATCCTGGTCCTGGCCCACATGGACACCGTGAACGAGCGCGGCATGCTGGCGCAGCAGCCGTTTCGTGTGGAGGGCGACCACGCCTACGGTCTCGGCATCGCCGACGACGAGCACGGCATCGCCGTCATCCTAGATTGGTGCCAGCGAGTAGCCACGCTCGCCTTCACTGAGCTGGAGGAGATCGAAGTGAGGGGCGAACCCTCGCATGAGTCAATGGGTCGAGGCGCGACGAGCGGCGCGGCGCGTCTCGTGATGGATCAACCGTACAGGGAGATCGACATGGCTGAGCGAAGCCCGTCGTGACCCGCTCGAGGATCACCCGCTGATGCCCGAGAACTCGACCCTCATCGTGATCGCCGTCAGACTCGGTCCAGGTGTTCTCGATCCGATTGGGTCGGTGCTGGTCGATAACGCTGTCAGCGCAGCCAGCCACCGCGAATCCGTGTAACGATCGATGGCACAGCAACGAGCACGCCATGAGACTCCCCACGACGGTTCACACCCATCGGCGGTGGCGAATCCACGAATTGACGCGTGACTTCCGACTGGAGGATGTCTGGGCGCTGCCGACGCCAGGCGTGAAGGACGACTTCATTCATCTGGTGTATCAGTTCGCATCTGGAAAGCGGTCGCAAGGAGGCTCGTCCTTGGTCGCTCGCGCGCTCTGGGTCCTCCGATGGAAGCTCGGGAAAGTGCTCGGATGGGATCGCCAGGGCGGATCTCCGGGCCAGGTTCCCACGCTGCGCGATCGCCTGCCGCCGGACCTGCGCGCCGGACCATCGGGTCCGACGTTCACGGGCCTGCCGTTCAAGCCGCTGTACATGCTCGACGACGAGTTCGCCGCAGAAATCGTCAACCGCACCGTGCACGGCGTCTTGCACCTCGGGTGGATACCGAATGGCTCCGGCGGCTACTCTGCCGAGATGGCCGTTTACGTCAGGCCTAACGGTCTGCTTGGCACCGTCTATATGGCTGGAATCGCGCCGTTTCGACGCCTGATCGTCTATCCGGCCCTGATGCGGGACATCGCGAGCGAGTGGGCGGCTGGAATCGGCCGTTCGTATCGGGAGACACCCAGCATACCAACAGCCGATCAACGCTCGTCGTCCGACCCCCCGCGCCGAGGGTGACTCCCCACTAAGACGCATCGCCTCTGAACGTACCGCGCTGATCGTCGGTGCCGGGATCGTGGATTTGCCGCCGCGGTCGCGCTCAAAGCGTCTGGGTGGCGCGTGCGGGTATTGGAGCGTGCGCGCTACGCTCGGGAGCTTGGCTTCGCGCTGCTGCTGGCCTCGAACGCCGTTTGCGTCATTGCAGCGGCTCGCATGCCTACCTTCTTCTGAGACGGAATACAGGTCGAGCAATACAAGCTTCGTCAGATGGGCGTGATACAGAACGGTCGCAACGATGTGGCGGACGCAGACTCCAGGAAGCGATGGTGAGAGCATCGAAAAGAATTGGCGCGATGAGCGTCTCCAGGCCGTCCCGCGCTGCCAGATGTGAGACGGCTGCGCCTGTGTAGTTGAAGACCAAGCCGGCATAGCCCCATTCCTTGAGCAGCGGAACACCCGGCGCGATAAGGGCCAGACCGGCAAGGACGTAGCTGATACCAAGAATCGTCATGAAATAGTCCGGATAGCCCAAGTGCCTAATGATCCCGAGGAAAGGTTCGAGGCGGAGGGCGCCCATGAGCCCTCCCACGATGCACTGAAGGGCCAGTACCGACGTCACTCCCCAGTACCGAATCTGCCGTCGACCTGCTGGCGGCGCCGCGGCGTTCGTCTTCAGAGTGCTGTGATCGCGCATCTCACCAATCACCTTGAGATGCCGCAGCTATGCGTAGTGGCATGAAGTGTCTCTCTTGTCCTCTCTCTACAGCGAAGACGGACAAGAGTGCCGGCGTGTGACAGTGCCTGCTGCCGGTGGCGCACAAGCCCTCACGCATGGCGCCGGATGCAGGTTTCACAATCCGCGAGGAGTGCATCCATGGCGACGAGCTGTGCGCCAAGCTCGTGTCGTACCTTCGCCGGCGGCCCCACGAGCACCCCTCGGCTGGGCCACTGCGCGAGTCTTGCGGCCCGCGGGCATGTGGCCCAGTGCTACCACGACGAACATCAGCGCGCGATGCGCCACAGATGCTCTCGTCGCGAGCGGTCGGCCGCGTGTCAGTATCGTTCGAAAACGTTGAGTTCTCCGGTATACGTCAAGTACAGGTGTTCGAAGATGTGTGACGCGCACTACCTACCAGGAGGGTGCCAGCACACGTGGTCGCCGGACATGCCGTCCACTGCTGACTCCAGACGTTTCTTCAACTGTTCCAGGCGAGGACTCACGATACTCCCGTCACGCCTGCGCGCGTCGACGTTGCTCAGGCTACCCGAGACCCTCGATGAAGCCGGTGCGCCAACTGGGATAGCGAGGGCGCCAGTCCAGCTCCGCTTTCCCCTTCGCATTCGAACAGCCCCTGCTCTCGGTCATCATCACGATGCCCTGATGGCCGATCATCATCCTCGCCAGCCAGGTGGGTACGTGTCGCGGCGGTGGCGCATCAATCGCGCTGGCCAGAAATGGCAGCCACTCGCGGACCGGTGCGGGTTCGTCGTCGGCGACGTTGTAGATCCCGGTCGCCCCGCGCTCGAGCGCCGCCAACGTCGCGGCCGCTGCATCAGCGATATGGGTAAAAGACCAGATCCCACCGCCGTTGCCGACGATCGGCAGTCGCCGCCGTCGAATCGCATCGAGGAGCGCGCTGCCCCGGCCGAGAGATGTTGCTGGACCGTAGAACCAGCCGTAGCGCAGCGCGGTCGTCTCAGTATGCTCGGCGGCCTGAAGCGCGGCTTCGAGGTAGCGAATCGCGTCCAGCGTCCGGCGAAATCCGGGAGGAGGATGTGGGGTCCAGAGGATCGTCCTCCCTCTTGACGGGTCCGCCAGCCCTCTCGTAGGTCCAGCCCGCAAAGCTTTGCGCGACGACTCGCCGCACGCCCGCCACACGGGCGGCGGCGAGAAGGTTATCGGTGCCCTCCGTTCGCAGCCGGTTCGTCAAGGAAAACTCGCGGTCGAACCGGCGGAGGTTCAGGTTCGGGGGAATCGCCGTCAACTGGTGCACAATCGCGTCGGGTCGTGCCCGCGTGACGGCCCCGACAGTCGCCTGTTTGTCCAGAGCGTCCAGAATCTCTGGTTGCACCCCTTGCGCTCTGAGTTGGCCCGCCTTCTCGGGGGACCGCGTTGTCCCAATCACAACGTGCCCGCCTTCGCGCAGCAGCGGGATGAGATGCTTTCCCACGACTCCAGTGGCGCCAGCAAGGAATATTCGCATGTGAAGTTGACCAAACCGCCCATTGATCGCACGTCTATAAGGTCGTGTGCACTGGGCCACTGTCGTCCGTTGAGATGTACCGCACTCGCCTACGCGTCGTTGAGGGTGCGGAGACGAGAAGGACCATTGCCCGAATCGTCGAACGCTGTCCTGAACAACTCGCAAGAATCACGGCCGCATTCGAAGGGCTGCGGCGAACAGGACGGCGCCAAGCACGAACCACAGATCCCATCCCGAGGCGGACGCGCCGGCGAGGCCCAACCCTCGCCACCCAATCGCGCCAAGTCCGGCGACCGCTCGCAGCGCCACGACGACGCCCGCTACAACGCTGACCACGTGTGCCGCGGACCGAAGCCTCCCGCCGTGGTTCGCCGCCAGTACACTGAAGGCACTCGCGGCGATGACGCACCCGAGAGCCACGATGATGTCGTAAGCCAGGAACCACGGTCGCGCGAATGCCGTAGCTGCCCCCACCGGATCGAGCCCGACGTACCACCCGCACGCCCAAGCCAGATGTACCGCCGCGAAGAACAGCGCCCAGACTGACGCGAGAACCGCCATCTCAACCATGCCTGCGGGCGGACGAATCCAGGAACAGATGGACCGCGGGCAGGTCGAAGTAGAACATCTCCGCGTGCTTGAGACGACCGTTCTCGATCGTGTAGGACGACAGCACCGGCGTGTCGATGGCGTCCCCTGCGGCGTTCCTGCCGCGCTGGTGCCAACGCACGACGACCACATTCCTGGCAGCCGCCACGATCTGCGGCGACATCGCCCGTTCGACCTCGGTTGGCTGCAGCGGGGCCCACGTGTCCAACCAGCCAGATCCGGGCGCCGACGCGGCAACCGTACCTCCGTACGGCAGCGAGGGCGGCCAGCTGAACTCGCAATTGGGATGGAGGCAAGCGGCGAACCGCTCCCGGTCCCGGCGTTCGATCGTCTCGAAGAGACGTTGGATGAGATCCACGTGCTGGTCAGTTGGGTTCATCTATCAACCCAGACGGACGGGACAGCCGGGTGTGACAGCGTCAAAGCGACGCCCGTCTGCTCGAATCAGGTACTGATGGCTGCGGACCTCGTGATCGATCGACCCTGACACACCTGCTGGGCAAGTCGCTCGATGACGTCAGCGCGGCTTGCAGGGTCGTGAAGCCTCCGAGCGCCGATCATGCGACGGAACGGACCGATGATCGTTCAGCGCGAGCAGTAGCGCACAAGCTGACGCCGAGTAAACCGAGTAATCGAGCGGTGGTTTCAGACCGGTGTATACCAGCATCGCCGTAGCGAACCACGCCAGCAGCGCGGCACTACCGAACGCCGCCCACCGGACGCCGATGCCTACGATGAGCGTCACGGCCAGCGTCACTTCGACGACCGTCGCAGACCACGCGAGTACCGGGATCAAGAAGTCCGGAGCCCAGGCATTGAGCTCGGCTGTCCGCGCGAGGAACCGATCGAAGGACTCCCATCGCACCTGACCGGTCCACAGGCCAAAGCGCCCCGCCACGGCCGATAGAAACGCGGCGGCGATCGCGAGCCGCGCATAGCGTGGTGCCCAGTATCGTAATGCGGCGCCCACTGTCACGGCTCCCGGGCCGCCTCTGGCACGGGTACTGAGAACGGCGTTGCGCGATCGCACACGAAGTATGCGAGGAAGCGCGCCGGCACATCCTGGCTGGCGTTGGCTGACACCACGTGCACGTCCGACGGGGACTCGAAGAACGTCTCACCCGCCTTGAAGAGTCGTTCCGGTTGTCCCTTGAGTTCCATGCGGAGGCTGCCCTCGAGGACGTAGCCAATCACCGGACACGGATGCCGATGCGACGGGTTGACGCCGCCCGGTGGATACGTCACCTCGACGAGCGTGGCTTCCAGTCGCTGACCGTCGAGTACCGGCAGTTTGCCGGTGAAGGCCGTCCGGGATCGGGAGGTGCGGTCCTGACTGCCGCCGCTTGCCAGCACCGCCGCTGTCGACGCGGCCACAACTGTCGCGATGCCGATCTGTCTCCAGTGAATCATGCGCAGCTTCTTTTAGACTGATCGCTTGGCTGACCGTGGAGGGTGAGCTACCTGCGTGACGTCACCAGCACCCGGTCGATGTGGTTGCGCCATTCCCTTGAGACGGACAGCCGGGGCATATGTGACATGAAACCGAGGACAGCGCGGGAAACCTCGGCTCACAGACGCTGATCCACTCGAATCGACCGAGCAAGCGGGGGGAGCGAGGACATCGTTGGCATTCAGGTAGCCAGCTCCCTGCCTGGCACACGAACCGCGGCTGGTGGAAGAGAGACCTCGGCGTGAAGGAGCTGCTTGTGCGGATGAGAATGAGTGCCATGGGCTTGCTCTCGAGCGACCGCCGGATCTCGATCAACGATTTGGACTGGCGCCCACGCCCATTGCTAGACGCTGATGCCTGGCGTGCGGGAGAACCAAATCTGCCCGCGGGGTGCCTTCGACTGACACGCGAGGCCAGGCATCGGCAATGCGCGCCCGGTCCGCGCCGTGGGAACGCACCACATCGGCCAGGGCCCGCGACCGTGTCGTAGCCCTCGAAGGCAACGAAGGAGGTCTCTTCGGCTAGCAGCACGCGGAGGACGGTCGCGACGCGTGCACCGAGTGGGCTGAAGCGCTCGACGTGAGGCAGCGTGCGCATTCGCGCAGGACGTCGCCTCTGAAGCCGGGTAGCGAAAAGCCTTGCTCCGTTCGCCGCGCCTACATCGACAGCGCTCGAGCAACCAGCTGTCTGAGCCTGGCGTCGCCATTCGTTCCCTCGACGAGCCGATCGAGCGACTCTGCCCCTATCCACATCCACGCGTTGTGTTCGTTGGGATTCAGCGTCGGTGCCGAGAGATCACCGAGCACGTCCACGACGTAGTCGTACTCACGCCGGACGATGCCGCTATGCTCCCATTCCCACTCCGCCACTAGCGGCCCGATTCGCACGACCGCCCACCCGGTCTCCTCGCGGACCTCTCTCACCAGCGCATCTGCCGTCGACTCACCACGCTCCATGTGGCCGCCGACGATGTCCCAGACACCTGGCCACACCGCGGCGGTTGGCGCCCTCCGTTGCACGAACACTTCGCCGAGCGGGTTCAGAATGAGCGCGCCGACGCAGACGCGCACCGCGGCGCTCACGGGTGGCCCCTGTCCTGAAACGCCGCCAATGGCCATGAGTCACGCCGCGAGTTGGTTGTTGCAAGGCACGCCGTCGGGCCGATTCCGGCCGGCGGCGCCGTTCTCTGCCATCACCCGAAGCTAGCCATTCGCCCAAAGTAGACGAACACCGCCATGAGGAAGAGTCCCAGATTGAGCGCGGCCACATGCGGCTCGTTCTGCGTGAGATGGATCGCCGCGGCGCCGACCATGAGCATCGAGAGGCCCAAAGCAGCCAGCGCCGTTGCCGCGACCCAGAGCCCTGTCAGCCCTGGCAGAATCAGACCCACGGCGCCGACGAACTCAGCTCCCGCGATTAGTCGAAGCACAGGCATCGGCAGGCGAGCGACTCCCGTCTGTCCGGCAGCCAGCAGTCGAGCGCGCGGCCACGTACCCTTGGTCGTTGAAGAGTAGAGAAAGACTCCCGCGAGTGCAATCTGCATTGCCCACAGCGTGGCCTCCATGTTCTGAAGACGCACGGGCCCTGAGGCGTGTGACAGCGTCGAGTGCCTCAGCGCACCCGTCATGCTGATCGCACTGGAGTCTTCTCGCGTGACGTGACCCGTCCTGGGAGTACATGGCCGGCCTCAAAGACTTCGGCCCGACCTGCATGACGATATGATCAATCGGTGCCTGTCACAGAGGCGGGCGCCGCGCGTCTGAGATGAAGATGCCCGATCGAACCGCGGTATTCGAATCTCTGCGCCCGCGACTTTTCGGGCTTGCGTACCGGATGCTTGGCATCGTGGCCGACGCTGAGGACGTGGTCCAGGAGGCCTTCTTGCGGTGGCAGCAGGCCGCGGACCCACCACGGTCCGACGAGGCGTGGCTCGTGTCGGTGACGACCAGGCTGGCGATCGATCGCTTGCGGCGCGCCACGACCGAGCGCGAGGCATACCGAGGGCAATGGCTACCTCAGCCAGTCGTCGCAGCACCGCCTGATAGCGCCGTCGAGCTTGCTGACGATCTCTCGATTGCCTTCCTGTTGATGCTGGAACGGCTTGGACCCGAAGAACGGGCGGCCCTGTTGCTGCGCGAGGTGTTCGAGGCCGGGTACGCCGAGATTGCGTTGGTCCTTGGCAAGAGCGAGGCCGCTTGTCGGCAGCTCGTCCATCGCGCCAAGGAGCGCGTTCAGCGCGATCGAACCCAGGTCGAGGTCAATCCGGAAGCGCGCGAGCGAGTGGCGCGCCGGTTCGTTGAAGCACTGCGCGCCGGAGACAAGGAAGGCTTGCTTGCGCTCATGGCCGACGGAGCTCTCCTCATCGCTGACGGCGGAGGTCGTGTGCCCTCCGGTACTGAGACACAGCGCGGGGCCGAGCTCGTGTCCCAGCTCTTGGTCGGTTATGAACGGGCGACTCGCGTTCTGCTTGAGCGACGGGGCTCGCCGATGCCGGAGTACGAGGTGGCGTGGTTAAACGGAGACCCAGCGGTTCTGACGCTGGTCTCCGGCAAGCTTCTCTTCGCGACCGTGTTACACCTCGACGGAGAGAACGTGGCCGGCGTCTACCGGATCATGAACCCAGACAAACTCGCGAGCCTCGGGCGCCCCACGCTACTTCCTCACGGCGTCTCCGAGCACTAACGCGCCGCCCTGTGGAACAGCCACAGTGAATACAGCGACTGGAACAACAAACGCGGCTGGAGTCGTTGACGTGGCGGGCGAAGGTGGGGTGACGAATCAGCTTCAGTCGCAGCTCATGCCCCTGTTCATTGCCGCGCCTGCTCCAGCCGTCAACACAAGTGAACACTACGTGACGACCCTGTAGATGTGACGCATGTACGGTCACCCGACGGTTGCGCGCCATGCTGTCGATGGTCGCACCGATGCGAGGGACTTGCCCCCGATGGCGGTGACGTTGGGAGGATGCGACTGCTCTCTTGCGGAAGAGCTTGGCTGGGTGTTAGGGACGGAATTCGCAACTGGCTGGTGACCGCCGCCTGAGAGGTCAACCACAGCCAGCTGGCGCTGCACTCAGCTGACGCTCAGCGGCACGTTCATCGAGAACCGAGCGGGAGGCGGCAACTCGTGGGCGCATTGATGGACTCATCCAGAACAATCAGCCGTTGTCGATGCTGGTGGGTTGGGGTGGAGCGCGCTCGTCCTCGTCCCGGGAGGCGGTGTAACGCTCGTCGGCGTGCGACTGCCGACCGTCATCATCCGCATCCCATTGAGCATTTCAGAATAGTTCTCGAGCCGCGGTCCGTTTCCTGCCGCCGTTTCGTCCTTGTTGTGTCCGTAACAAAAGGAGAGCAGCAATGGCACGATTGGTCGCTATCTACAAAAAGCCGGCTCACGTCGAAGCGTTCGAAAAGCACTATTTCGGAACGCACATACCGCTTGCCAAGACGATGCCGGGTTTCAGGAAATACGAGGTCAGCCGGGGCCCTGTTTCAGTGTTGGCCGGGCCGACCGATGTTTACCTGATCGGGTCGGTGTACTTCGATGATCTTGCGGCGATGAACAACGCGTTCGCCAGTCCGGAAGGTCGAGCGACGGCAGCGGACCGCCAACTTTACGCCCCTGATGACACCGGCGTTCAGATTTTCACTTTCGACACTCGGGAGGTCTGAACCGATGCCACCCAAAGCAGCTTTCGTACTGGTCCACGGCGGTTGGCACAACCACTCAACCTGGGACAAGGTTACGCCGATGCTTGAAGCCCGGGGCAATGCAGTGCTGACGCTCGATCTTCCCGGCGCCGGGGCAAAGACGATCGCGCCGAAGTCGTTCAGTGTGCGCCCGTTCGACCCCGCCGCATTCGCCGCCGAGCCGTCGCCTGTTGCCGGCGTGACGCAGCTCGAGCGAACGCAAGCGGTTGTCGCACTGGTGAAGGAAGCTGCGTCGCTGCGCGACGGCAAAGTCATCCTGGTCGGCCACTCCGCCGGCGGGATGACAATCTCGGGGGTTGCCGAGCACGTTCCCGAGCTGCTTGGCGCGGTCGTCTATCTTGCCGGGTTCATGGTGCCGAACGGGTTGTCGTTGCTCGCGATGCTTCCGCACGAATCCATGGCCACGGCACTGTCGCCTGGACTGTTCATAGGGGACCCCGTCGCGATCGGCGCGACCAGGATAAACCCCGGACCAGCCGACGACGCGTACAGGTCGTTACTCAAAGCGTCGTTTTATGCCGACGTGACGGACGCCGAATTCGCCCAGGCGGCGTCACGGCTACACTGCGACGAACCGAACGGCGGGGCCCTAGCCCCATCCGAAATCACGCCTGGTAGATTTGGCACAGTGCCGCGCCATTACATCCGCACCACGCAGGATCGCGCGGTTCCATTGGCCGGTCAGGATCACATGATCGCAGGGGTTGACGCCACGATCGGCGGGGGGACGATCACGCACACATTGGAGAGCAGCCACTCGCCCTTCCTGTCGCAACCGGCCGCCTTGTCGAAGATTCTCCTCGACATATCCCTCCAGTCCCTGGCGGACCAGCGCGGGAACGCAGTAGGCCTCGACACATGAACGCGGATGAATTCGAGGACCGCCTGACCGCGCTCAGGCCACGCCTTCATCGTTACTGCGCGCGCATGACGGGATCGACGGTCGACGGCGAGGATGTCGTGCAAGATACCCTGGTCAAAGCGCTAAGCGCCCAAGCCGAAGGCGCCGACGTGGAAAATCTCGAGGGCTGGTTGTTTCGCATCGCCCACAATACGAGCCTCGACCTCCTTCGCCGCAGGTCCCGGAACACGGTGGTTCCGCTCATCGAGGACTTCGAAGCGGCGCCAATGCCCGAGGCGGATATCGTTGCGGTCAGCTTTCAGACATTTCTGCGGCTGCCCGAGCTTCAGCGCTGTGCGGTGATCCTCAAGGATGTGCTGGGCCATTCGGTTGACGAGATCGCGAGCGTCACCGGTTCAACGCCAGCGGCCGCCAAATCAGCGCTTCAACGTGGGCGCACGGCGTTGCGCCAACTCGCGCGGATGCCGACGGACACCCGGCTGCCGTTAATGCCCGATGCGGCCCGGCAGAAGATGGCAGCGTTTGTCGATCTGTTCCGCACGGGCGACTTCGATGCAATCCGCGCCATGCTCGCCGACGACGTGAAGCTTGAACTGGTGAACCGGCTTAAGTGGGTGGGGCGCGACAAGGTCGCACCGTATTTCACGCGCTATGCCGAAGAGACGAAATGGCGGTACGCCTTCGGTGCGGTCGAAGGCCGCCCGGCCATGCTGGTCTTCGCAAGTGGCGCGATGGAGAAGCCGGCGTATTTCGTCCTGATCGATTGGCGCAATGACCAAATCTCGGCGATCCGCGATTTCCTGTTCGCTCCCTATGCGGTCGAATCGGTGGATTGGGCGCGATTGGGCTAGCCGGAATGCGAGATCGCCAGGCACGGCGCGAACCCGTGGGGCTTGCACCGTGCTAGTCCACAGCTGCACCGCACAGTTCACAACACCTGTCCCACCGGGACGCGGCTGCTGAAGACCTGTCGCACATGCGGGCGTTCGCAGTTTTATACCGAAGTGGAGCGGCGGGGGCGATGCGAATCGGCCGGCAGGTTTCCGTCCCGAAGTCGCGTTCAGAAGAGCAGGGACTCGTGTCCGCTGCGGATGAGCTTGGCTGGGTGTCAGGGACGGAATTCGCAACTGGCTGCTGACCGCGGCGTGAGCCTGCTAACCCGACTCGTCGCAAGCTGCAAGTTGCGACTCGAGAAGCACGCTCGTCCGGTACGCCGCCCTTTCGAAGCCTGTCCGAAGGTCTTCCGGCGTGAAGGTCCGATTCCGTCCTGACGATCTCACTTGGCAACCAGCAGCGTGACGACCGCTCGATGTCCTTCAGATTCCGCGAGCATCAGCGCTGACCGCCGTTGGCTATTCACCAGTGTCGCGTTGGCGCCGTGCTTCAAGAGCACCGCCACCACGCTCGCCTCGCCTTCCCACGCGGCCGCCATCAAAGGAGTCCACCCGTGCTTGGAGGAGGTGTTGGCGTGCGCGCCGGACTCCAGCAAGAGGCGCACCGCGGCAGTGCGGCCGCGCATCGCGGCGTGAAGCAACGGCGTATTGCCGCCGGAATCGGCGACGTTGACGTCCGCGTGCCGTTCGAGAAGTACTCGCATGACGCTCAGATGACCGCGTACCGCAGCGTAGGCAACGGGCGTCATCCCGTCGGCACCCGCAGCGTCGTTCACCCCGAGGCCACGATCGAGCAGCAGCCTGACGATACCCACGTGGCCCTTGTACGCTGCGGCGTGCAGGGGACCCGCACCATCGTTGTCGAGCGCTCGCAGATCGGCACCGCTCACGACCAACGCGCGGACGGTTGTCTCCAGCCCGAAATAGGCCGCTGCCGTGACGGCGGGCTGCGTTACCGCATCACGAACATTCGGGTCTGCGCCTTGCTTGAGCAGCAGCACAGCTCTTGACTCATCGCGTTTGTTGATGGCGTCGATCAGATCCGCCGGTGGCGCCTGGCCCGAAAGCGGCACACCCGCACCCAGGATCACGAGAGCGGCCAGGAGCAGGGTGGACCATCGTGCGTGGCTCATGTCGATGCCTCCCTGAGTCAGCGGACGTTGAGGACGAAATCGAACTGCGCAGCAAGACCGTCCGACACTTCTCGGGGAGTCATGAGCAGCGTTGGCCTGACGGCGGCGTCATGATGATTCCAAGGATCGCCCTTGAAATACAGCTGCGTCGTCAAAATCGGCGAATTCCCGGCGCTTGCCTTCACGTGAATGTGCGCCGGGCGCATGTCCTTGGGCTCGCCGTAGTGAAGGGGCTTGATCGTGCGCAATGTGTAGCGACCGTCGTCGCCCGTGTAGAGCCGTCCTCGCAGCCGGAAACCGGTGTTGTCGTAGACCCCGGCGTGATCAGCCTGCCAGATGTCGAGCAACGCGCCCTTTAGCGGCCGACCGTTGGTGTCGAGGACGCGTCCCGTCACGGTGAGCGGTGTGCCAGCCATGCCAGGTTCGAGCAGCCCCGAACGCGCGGGCGCGCCAGGCTTGTAGAACGGCCCTTCCCAGTTGTTCTCGGTTTCAAGGGATTCTTCAGTGGCCGCCAGTTGTTGTGCCGGTGCGGCGACCAGCCCGAGCTGCGGTATCACCGAGGGGCTGAGCAGCGTCCCGAGGAGAAAGCGACGGCGGGAGAGTCCTACCAAGTTCGGGACATCCTGCAAGTCATAGTCGTCGGGCGGGTTCTTCATCAGGTGTCCTTCCTCAAGAAGCGTTGCTCGCAGGCGGATGCCGCAGTAGGTGCGCGCAAGCCGCTTGGGGTCAGGTCAGCGCCTCTTCAATTGCTGAAGCGTTGCCCAGAATCGCCCGCCAGTCGGCTGCTGAATCCGGTACTGAGTGATCCCGTTGCTAGGCGAGCACCGCGCGCCAACGACGCGGCCGTCACCGGCCTCGCCGAGCACCTGGTCGTTGACCTTCAGGGCAAAGCAGTCCGGCGGGCTCGACGAAGTGGGAGCCCCCGGCAACAGCAGAGACGTCAACGAGAACACGCCCAGGTCCGTGAGCTCGTACACGGGCTCGATCACCGTGGACGCGAACGGCCCAAGTCCGTGAATTTGAAGAATCGTTTCGGTCTTCGACCATGCGAAATGCGCCATATTCTTGGGGGCTACCCCGTAGGTGCCGGTTTCCATGACCTCCAGGGCGGATTGGCTGAAGCGACGGCCCATCCCAAGCGACCACGTGCCCTTGACGACGGTGATGTGTTCGTCGACTGGGTGAACGTGCGGCAGCGTGATGTATCCCGCGTCTTGGTGAATCCGAAAGACGAAGGGTTCTCCTGGCTTGCTGAAATCGCCGGACACCTTCTCGACCCACTGGCCCGGTAAAAACGTATGCAGCGGCACGACGTGATGTGTGACCGGAGCTTGCGCTTGCGCAACGGTCGCGGATGGAGCCAGCAGCAGAGCGACAACTACGACTCCAACGAAGGGCATCACACCTCCAACGGCCGACGATCGTGTGGACTCACTGTCGCTCACGGCTCCCAATGCGGCCGAACCGCCGCATTTCAGCGGCCGCGGGAGCCTCCGGCTTGGATGCCGAGCATCCGACCAGCACGAGCCTCGCCAACGTCGAGGTGAGAACTTCATTACGCCTCCAGGCGGACGTGTCTGCGGGGGTGCACGAGCAGATGGGGCTGCGAGTGTGAGGGAGCAGCCGTCCGATTGCTACATCCAAATTCGCGCTAACGGATGGCGTCCCGGTTAAGCCCGACCCTGTACCAGACGGGCCTGCCCGCCATCCGGCAGCTCGAGCTGGTCTCGACCCGGCCACTCCGCAACGGCGCGGTGGCGATGCACTGATCCTCGACGTGGACTACAAGCTCTCGCCCAAAGCCCAAGAAGGGATGCGCGAGGAACAGCGGCGTCTGTGCTACGTCGCCCTGACCCGCCCGACCGAGACGCTGATGCTCCCGAGCGTGACCTACATCCCGATGGACCAGGCTCCCGGTATGGGGTTACCGGGCGCACAGGTCATGGCGTCCTCCTTCTTGGGCGAACTCGGGCCGGACAAGCGGAAGCCCTTGGCGGGGCACACCCTGCTGTGAGTCACGCGACTCGCGGCCATCGCGAAGCGGCGGTGCGTGGAGAGTGCAGCAAGAACCACGCGCCGCGTAAACGGCCGTTCAGCCGGGCGACCCTGTAAGGAATCGCAGCAGACTTGCGTCGTACCAAGTAGGGACGGGTTGTGTCTTGCGGAAGAGCTTGGCTGGGTGTCAGGGACGGAATTCGCAACTGGCTCGTCCGGGATGCGGCGTAAAAGGCTTGCAACGCCTGAGAGTCCCGCAATCCTCAAGAGCCCGGTCGATGTCTGCCAACGGCTCGTCGGTCTTCCAGGCGCAGGGTGTCCGCGTCGCTCGTCGGCTGTAGCGGCAGGTTAGACAGCTGTGTCCCGGCGGGCCTTTCTCCACGTAGCAGGAGCCTCTGCTCTGTAACCATCAAACAAGGGTCCGCCGGTCGCTCGTAGAAGTTCCTCCGCTAGGCGCACCACCTCGGTTGCGTCCCCTAGCGCGAACAGGGCGCTGAAGCTTTGGGAGTATTTCGCAGACAGTTCAGGGTCGACCCCCTGAAGGACCCGAGGAATGGCCTTCCCCTTCGCCGACCAGAGGCCCTGACGACGAAGGTGGTAGTCCGCCAGTTGCTCGTACAATCGCGCGCCGGCACCGACCAGCTCGTCTTTTGACCTGGGCGCCCGCAGGTCGTCTATCAGATCCGAAACGAAGTAGCGCATTCGTTGCTCCGTCTGGGCATCCAGCGCAGGGGGACCTGCCGCGATCACTGACGCCGCCAGCTGCCTCAGATCGCGCGACACTTCGCTCGCGGCCGGAATCTCGACTCCTTCCACGACCATTTGAGGCAGGGCGGGGACGCCGCTCGGCCTGTCCACCTCGAGGAAGAAATACTCAAGCGTCTCTCGATCGTGGACAAATGCCTCCACGGGGTAGCCATCGAACCGGAAGGATTCTGTACGCGCACGGCAGGCTCGCGAACACGACAACCAGGTCCAAGTCCGATGACGCCGTCCCTTCACCTCGGACAATGGAGCCCGCGGCGAAGACAGCAACGGCATCCGGATATCGGTCTGAACGGACTGCGTTCGCCACGCCAATGATGCGGCTGTCCATGTTGTCTCGCGAGCAGGAAATCTCACGAAAGGGCCGTTCATCTGCGGCCCGCCCGAGCCATAGCTCGGATGCGCCGTCAATTGCAACGGCTGGTTAGATTGTAGAGAATCCCCCCGGAAGGTCGCCTGGCAACTCTCGACGCCCGGCCACAGTTCGATCGCCTGCAGCGAATCGTGAGCACACCGCGCCACGAAGGTGGACCACTGCTCGCGCGCAACGCGCTCTGTTGTCCACGGGTATATGGCGTCCGGACCGTCACCTTGCGGGATTAACCCGTCCAGTCACTACGGCCTCGGGAACCCACCACAGCTCTCCGCCCAAAAGTGCGCGCTGCTGTTGAACCAGAGCTGCAATCGCCAAAGGTGCGTCCTCCCGGCTCCAGCCCAGTTCTCCATTCGAAGCACGAAAAGCTCGGCGCGCGAGATCCTCAGAAAACATCTCGTCGTTACGATACCGCGGGAAGCGCGAGCGATGTCTCTGAGTTCGAGAGTGAAATCACCCTACGCTGGAAGTCGTTGAAAACACGGGCGATTTTTGTGGCTGGGTGTTCGGGACGATTTCCGCAACTACTTGATCATGGCGGCGGAGGGCGCACCGGCCGATGCCAGCGTCGCCGAGAGAACTCCAAGACCAGCGCCAGTGCGCGCAGGTGAACGTGCGGCTGCGATTTGTAGGCTCATGAGACCATTCGGCAGATAGGCGATCATCCCGAGTTGGACACGGCCCCGAGCCACGGTCGCGATGCACCATAGCCGCCCTCAGCATGAGTGGTCTGATGTTCCCCGCCACGCGGCGCAGCCTCCTTCGCTTGTTCGGCTGACTACTTGCTGGCGTAAAGCGCGACCAGTTCGCTCAGAAAATCGCGGCCCGTATAAAGCGCTGCGACTTCGAGCCGCTCATTGAGCCCGTGGACCCCATTGCCATCGGGATCGCCCCACATGCCGGGCACGCCGTAAGTCGGGATGCCGACCGCGCCCAAGAAGGTCGCGTCCGTATAGCCGTTGGCCATCTGCGGCACGAGCGGGACGCCGGGGAAATACTTGGCGACCAGCTTGCGCGCCGGTTCGACCACCTTGGGATCGAGCGGCGGGTTGGGCGGGCTGGGGCGCAGCGGTGCCAATGCGGTGACGCTGACGCCGGGATCGCCGATGATGGTCGAGAGCTCCTGCCGGATCGCCTCGACCGAGTGCCCGGGGAAGATCCGGCAGTTGACGTTGGCCTGGGCCCGCTGCGGCAGCGCATTGCGGGCGTGCCCCGCGTCCAGCATGGTCGCCACGCAAGTCGTCCGCAGGTTCGAATGGAGGAACGGTTCGGCATTGACCACGGCTTCGGCGGCCTTGTCTGCGGGGTTGTTCGCCAGAGCTACCATGGCCGTGCCCACGGCGTCATTCCGACCGGCCCCGGCCACCTTGAAATAGGTCCGCGTGGTATCGGTAAATTCGACCGGGAAGCTGTGCGCCTCGATCTTCTTCAGCGCGCCCGCCAGTTGGTAGATCGCATTGTCAGGCCGTGGGACAGAGCTGTGGCCGCCGGGGTTGCGGGTTTCGAGCTGGTAATTGGCGAAGGTCTTTTCGCCCACCTGGATCGCCTGCTCCACCACCTTGCCGCCCTTGGCCACGGCCTTGCCATCGGTGACGCCCCCGCCGCCTTCGTTGAGGGCGAATTCGGCGTCGATCAGCTCGCGCCTGTTGGCAGTCAGCCATTCGATCCCGTTGAAGGCGCCGTTGGTTTCTTCACCGCAGGTCAGCGCCATTTTCAGCGTGCGGTTGGTGCGGGTGCCGGCCTTGGCATGGCGGATGAGGATATCGGTCCAGACCGCGGCCAGGCCCTTGGTGTCGGACGTGCCGCGCCCGTAGAAATAGCCATCTTCCTCGATGAGTTGATAGGGATCACGCTCCCAATCGGCCCGGTTGGCGGCGACCACGTCGATATGGGCAATCAGCAACAACGGCTTCAGCGTGTTTGACCTGCCCGGCAGCACCGCGACCAGCCCGCCCTCCTTGGGATGGGCCGGATCGGTGAACAGGGTGAGCTGTTCATCCTGGAAGCCGGCTGCCTTGAGCCGGGCTGCCATCCTTTCGGCCGCAACCGTGCAGCTGCCGGTGGTGATCGAGGTGTCGGTCTCCACCAGTTCCTTGAACAGGCTGCGGAACTCTGCCCTTTCAGACGAAAGTTGGACCGGCTGGGCCAGCGCCGTCGTCGATGCCAGCGTCAGCGCCAGTGCCAGTGCAATCCCGCTCTTTGTCATCATCATGTCCCCTCAGCGGCCCTTCGCGCTTCTATAGGCCGTGACCAGTTCGGTCAGCACGCCGCCGCCGGTGTAGGGAGGATAGCCGGAGTAGGAGGGGTGGGTTACGGAATTGTGTACTGGAAGCTGTGTTGCTGATTAGCATTGCCGATCGCGAAACAGATCGCCGAAGCGCTCGAAGCTGCGCACGAACGGCTGCGCGCGAGCGAATCGTGCTCAACAACCCAAGGCTGGATGACTTCCAGATTGATGTTGACCCCGACCTGCGGGTGTTCGACGTGTTACCAGACGGTAACTTCGTCATCCGTCTCACGCAGCCGTACAAGCCGCCGACGCACTACGACCTCGTGATCGATTGGTTCAAGGAGCTCAGGCGACTCATGTCGGTCAATAAGCCCCTCTGGGTACGTTGAGCGTGCTGCTGAAGACCGCGGTGGAATGGGAGCTGATCAAGCACCCGCCATGTACGACTCGCTTGCTGCCTGGCGCCTGGCGGGGACCTGGATTGGCGAGGCCAGCCCTTCTAGTCGGGACGTCCAAAGTGTCGTGTCGCGAATGCGCGGCCTGATCCGGACTTCAGGTACTTCTCGAAACGGACCGCTTCTTTCTCGGTCGGGAACTCCAGCGACACCACCACGGACCAAGGCCGATGCAATCGTGTGTGTCCGCACGGACCATGGTTGTGCCATTCGAGTCTCGAGCTCAGATCGTTGGTAATCCCAACGTAGTGTCGCGATGGGTCCGCGTCACTGCGAATGATGTAAACGACGCGTTTTTCGATGCCATGCACGCTGGTGGCTGAAGCACGGAGAGGGCCATAAGTATTCTCGCGGGAAATCGAGAATCGGCGCCGACGAGTACGCAGCTGCTTCTATCGTGAATGCGCTGACGCGTTGCTGATTCCGCACTGTGGTCCGCCTTCCCGCCTACGCAGCTTCGCTGCTTCGGCGAGGCGGGCTCCGGGCCTTCGCCGAGGCTAACTTCGCGCGTCTGAGCGTTCGCGTTCGGCTAGATGACAAGAAATGGTGAAGGAGGTCCGCCTTCGCGCCTATGCCGCTTCGGCGAGACAGCCTTCGTGTAGTGATTCGTTCGCGTTCGGCTAGGGAGACAAGAGCCTGCCTAGCCGTAGCTCACGCGAAGCGTGAGCGAAGGCTGGCTGGGACGCAGGGATTCGAACCCCGATAACGGCGTCCAGAGCGCCGTGTCCTACCGTTGAACGACGTCCCAGCACGGGAGGGTCGCGGCAGAATCTCCAATTCTAGTGGACGCCCGGCTGTAGAGCAACCCCGCCGTCGGACTGGAGGGCATTCCAGCGCGGCGGGATCGCTTGATTCGTGCCGGTTTCGTGGGCCGATTGTGGCCCACCGCTCACGCCCGCGCGGGGCTGGCGGCGTGCGCCGATGATGGCGCCGTGCGCCGCTGGGCGAGCTGTCCGGCCGCGCCGATGACGGCGATGGCGAGCGCCGCCGCGCCCCACTGCGTCCCTGCGACCTGCCAGCCGAGGAGCGCGTCAGCGGAGATCGTGCCCGGTCCCGTGAAGGCCAGCACCAGGCCCGACGCGCCGAGCACCAGCGTGTATTCGAACCCGCCGTTCTGCGCGAAGAACCCGCGCGGCAGGTGCGCGCTGACCGCGGCGACGATCATCACCGACGCGACGATCGCGGCGGCGAGCGGCGTGGCCAGGCCGATCGCGAGGAGCAGCCCGCCGCCGGTCTCGACCAGCCCCGCCATCAGCGCGTGCCGCCGGCCGGGCGTGAAGCCGAGACTCTCGAAGCCGGCGCCAGCGCCAGCCAGTCCCGGCCCGCCGAACCAGCCGAACAGCTTCTGCGCACCGTGCGCGGCGAGGGTCGTTCCGACTACCAGTCTCAGGAGCAGCAATCCGATATCCATGTTCTCTACCTCCATACGTCCATTACTGGACCGTTCATAAATGAACTACAGCACCAAGAAAACGGCGGTTCAGCCGCCGCGGTTTCCGACTTTCGAGAGAAGGGTTTCGAGCTGCCGCACCTCGTCGTGCGTCAGCCGGCCGAGCAGGATCCCTTCGGTTTCCTGACGCACGCGCTCGCCTTGCTCGCAGGCCTGGCGGCCAGCCATCGTGAGCGCCGCCAGCCTGGCGCGTCGGTCCTTCGGGTCCGGAAGCCGTGCGACCAGCCCGTCCGCCTCGAGGCGGTCGACCAGCTGGGTGATGTTGGACTTCACGCACGACAGGCGCTCCGCCAATTGTCCCAGCGGCAACGGATCCCCGGCGGCGACGAGCGCCTTCAGGCAGAACAGCTTGGCCAGCGACAGCCCGACGGTGCCGAGCTTTGCCTCGACCTCCGCCTCGGCGGCGTGGGCGGCGTGGAGAATCCCCAGCAACTCGACCGGCGGGCGCTGCGCGCCACTGTTCATGTGTGAACTATACAGGACTGATTCGAATCGCGCAAGCTCGAGCGACCGAAAGCGGTCTATCGAGGCGGCGGAAGCGGTGCGCCGCCCTTGGCGACGTAATCGGGCATGAACACCTGCAGCCCCTTGCGCGGGGTGTTCCGGCTGTAGCCGGCGATGAGCTGTGCTTCGTAGCGCGCCGGGAAGAACTCGAACGGGTCGCGCGGGTCGGCGTCGATCAGCTGCATGTCCGCGTCGCTCATCGTGAGCTTGCCGAAGCGGATGCTGCCGCCGAAGAAATACAGGTAGTTGCGGCCGCGCGGCAGCGGCAGCGTCGCCGGACGCGCCGGCGGCGACGCGGCGCCGGTCATCCGCATCGTCAGGCGCTGCCCGACGATCGCCACCTGCTGCAGCCGCCCCTCGGTGCGCGGCGGCGGCAGGATCGCGGTCGTGTCGATCAGCAGATCGTCGCCGTCGGCGCGGATGCCCGATCCGGCCGGCGCCTTCATCAGGTCGGCGACGTCGACGCCGACCAGATCGAGCAGGCCCTTGACCGGGACGCCGACGGCCTTCAGCGACTTCGCGTGCAGGCGCATCGATCCGTCCGGCGCGGCCGAGACCTCGGCCTGCATCGAGAACGGCACCGACACGCCTTTCTTCAGCGTGCCGCGCACCTGCAGCGCGCCCTTCTCGATGGTCACGGTGACGTCGCGGACCGGCGCGGTGCCGGACCCCAGGGCTCGCGCGATCAGCGCCGTGAGCGAGGCGGTGTCCATCGCCAGGTCCGCCGACCGCATCCGCAGCGTGTACGACCGCGGATCGTCGAAGACCGGCGGCACGCCGCGCGCCTCGCTGATGAACTCACCGTCGAGCGATCGGACGGCGAGCACGACGTCGTCGGCGAGATGCAGCCGGACGTTGCGCATCTCGACGCCGCACCGCACCGGCGCGGGCTCTTGTGCGACGACGCCATCGATCGAGCCTGGCGTCATCGCGACGATGAGCGAGACCGTCACACATCGAGGCCAGCCCATACCGTCGAGCGTAGCAGGATGCGCCCGCCGATTCGCTGCCGCGTACGGCCGGGCTCGGCGCGACGTTATCTCTGAGCAGGGGGCGAAGTCATGGCAGAGACCTTCTTCACCGTCGGCGAGGGGAACCCGCGCGCCGTCACGCCGATCCGCCGCAAGAATGACGGCACCACGCAGCCGCTCGATCAGGCGGTGCCGGACGGTGACACCGTCGGAGTCCAGCTCGACGGCACCGGCGCGACGCGGTTCCTCGGTATCGACACGCCGGAGAAGGCGTTCGAGCAGCCGCTCGGGGGCGGGCAGGCGCTCGACGGCGCGAAATGGGAGCAGTACCTGACCAACCCGTTCGCCAACGGCTTCCCGGTGCAGCTCCTGGAGCCGCCGCTCGTCGCTCACCTGCAGCCGCGGTTCGGCGCGGGCGCCGCCGCCAACCACCATCGCCACGCCGTCGCCGCCGGCGACTCGCTCCGCCAGCTGATTCAGAGCGACCAGGTCGCGATGGGGCAGACGCCGGAGCAGTTCCGCTACTTCCTGGCTTTCGCCTACGAAGTGTTCGATCGCTACGGGCGGTTCCTGGCCTTCATCAACCGCAACCAGCCGGACGCGGCCGTGCCCGGTCCGCGACCGCCGTCCTACAACGAGCGACAGCTCGCCGGGGGGCGCGCGCTCCCGTACTTCATCTGGCCGAACATCAACCCGTTCCGCGACGCGCCGACGGTGGTCGACGCGGTGCCGCTGCCTGGCACGGCCCGCCAGCTGGCGGAGTCCGGCGATCTGAAGAAGGCGCGCGACGCGGTGAAGCTGGCGCGCGCGAACGGGCTCGGAGCGTTCGATCCGGCGGATCCGCTGCGCTTCGAAGCGTTCGAGGTCCGCTTCCTCGGCCGCGGCGAGGTGCCCATCCGCGCCATCATCGATCTGAGCCGGGACGACACCGTCATCCTGCGACCGCAGAGCTATTTCAAGATCCCCAACCCCGAGGATCGCCTGTTCGTTCCCGGTGAGTTCGTGCCGCTGTCTAAATGGCGGGTTCGACGGGCGACGCATCCGACGGGCGTGTCGGTTTTCTCGTGCGCCTCTCGCGTTGATGCCGGGCGCCTCCCTCTCGGTGCTTCGCGCCCCATTCACCACTGGCTGTAGCGCGCACGACTCCGGAGTCGTTGCGGATCGCGACATCACGTCGACCGAGCTCGTCGATCCACGCCGACACCAGATCGACCGCGTCACCATCGGCGAGCGTGGTGCCGAGCGGCGGCATCTGCGACGACGGCCGCCGCGAGCGCATGCGGACCACGAGAGCGCTGAGATCGGGCGCGCCCGGCTTCACCGTCGACGTGGTGCCCGGCGTGCTGTGCGGCAGATCCCATTTGCTGGTGCGGGCGACGAGGGCGCCGATCGTCTGCTCGATCCCGGCCGGTGTCGGGTAGGCCGGCATCCGCAGCGGGAAGCGCACGGTGGCGAGAGCGCTGTCGGCGTTGTGACAGTGGCCGCAATTCGCGGACAGGTAGCCCAGGGCGGCCCGCGTCCGCGGATCGCCGGGGATGCGCGGCGCGCGCGCGAAGAGCGCCGGCTGCGGCGTGTCGATCAGGCCCTCGTCCAGCAGCGTCTGCAGCGTGATCATTCCGGGCTGCAACGGCTCGGCGTGCGGCGCCGCCGGATCGCGATCGGTCGAGAGCTGCAGCGCCGTGAACCCGAGGACGCTCGTGCCGCCATTGTCGTGGCAGGCGCGGCAGTCGTCGCGCGACGGCACGCTGTGCCGCTTGCCGGGCGCGACCTCGACGACGCCGGCCAGGCCCTCGGCCGGCACCAGCGTCGCGTCCGTCTGCGCCTCGTTCCATACGTAGGCCGCGTACGACCATTCGTCAGCCGTGACGCGCCACAGCATCCGCGTCTCGACCCTGCGTCCGTCGAACGCGAACTCCTTCCAGAGACGGGTGCCGACGGGGAACTCCCACGTATCGGCGTCGCGCGCCGTGATCCTGCCGCCCGCCGGCAGCTGGATCCAGCGCGACTTTTCCGGCGCCATCAGTCCACAGCGGATACTGCGGCGAGAACGGCCGGTTCCGTGGATCGACCGTCAGGGTGCCCGGCAGGTAGAGCCCGGTTTCCGACAGCCGCTCGGGAATGGCCGGCGCCGCCAGCGATCGGACGGCGAGCGTCGCGGCCAGGCCGAGTGCCAGCGCCGCCGCGAGCCTGCGTCGCGCGGCGATGCTCACCGCTTCGGTTCCTCGGGCGGGTCGATCGGGGACGGCACCTTGTTGCGAATCGCCGGAATCGAGCGCAGGTAGGCGAAGACGGCTTTCAGGTCGTCGTCGTTGAGCGACCCGACGAACTGATACGGCATCGGCGGCAGGATCGGCCGGCCCTTGCCTTCGTGCCGTCCGGTCCGCAGCGCCATGAGGAACATCTCCTCGGTCCAGTTCCCGAGGCCCGTGTCCTTGTCCGGCGTCAGGTTGGCGGTGAAGCTGATGCCCCACGGGCCGGCGAACGCCGTGTTGGTAGCGAGCCCCGCCAGGACCCACGGGCCGCTCAGCGCCGGCGGCGGGGGCACCGCGACGTCGCTCGGGTGACCGCTGAGGGCGCGCGTCATGTCAGGCGCCGGCCCTTTCGGCCCCATCACCCAGGGCGTGTGGCAGTCGTGACAGCTGCCGAAGCGAACCAGGTAGCCGCCGCGGGCGATCGCCTCGGCGTTGGCCGCCGGCGTGGCTGCCGGCGTGGCCGGGTCGTTGCCGGCGATCGCCGCGACGCTCGTGGCGAACATCGGCGCGAGGATGAGGGCGAGCACCGCGAAACTCCGTCGTTGCATGTGACCTCCGTGTGAGAGGACGCAACGGTAACCGGCCGGTTCGGGCGCGAATGCTAAACTCTCCGTACGGACACCCTAAGAATTTCCTAACGTCCCTAAGTCGATGATCGACGTGGAGTTGGCTGCCTTCCTCCAGGAAGGCATCGCGATTCAGCTGGGCACCAGGAACGCGCGCTTCGAGCCGAACGGCGTCCGCGTGGTCGCCGTGACGGTCGACGGCGACGGCCGGCACCTGGTGGCCTACGTGCCGGACGCTGCGGCCCCGCAGGTCCTGCCCGATCTCGAATCGAACGGGCAGGCGGCGCTCGTGTTCGCGCGGCCGCCCGATGAGCGCGCCTGTCAGGTGAAGGGCACCTTCACCGGCGCGCGCCCGGCCTCGGCGGAGGAGCGTGCCGGCGTCGAGGCGCAGTGGGATCGCTGGCTCGATCGGCTGGCGTCGATCGGCGTCGCGCGGGCCACGCTGGAGCCGTGGATCACGTGGCCGTGCACGGCAATCCGCCTGCGGGTGACGGCAATCTTCAACCAGACGCCGGGGCCGAACGCCGGCAGTCCCATCGCATGACCCGACTCGAGTCGCTCGCGTCCTGCTTCCAGGGCCTGATCCCGGCGACGCTCTTCACGTGCTCCCGCGACGGCGTCCCCAACGCCGCGTTCATCAGCCACGTCGAGTTCGTCGACGGCGGCCGCGTCGCGCTCTCGTTCCAGTTCTTCAACAAGAGCAAGGCGAACATCTCCGAGAACCCGCACGCGCTGGTGCGGCTCATCGATCCCGACACCAGCCAGGGCTGGCGGCTGCGGCTGCGCTACGTCCGATCGGAGACGTCGGGGCCGGTCTTCGATCGGATGGCTCTGCGCATCGAGGCGATCGCGTCCTACTCGGGCCTCAAGGGCATCTTCAAGCTGCTGGCCGCCGACATCTACGAAGTGCTGTCGGTGGAGATGGTCGAGGACGAAGGTCCGCGCGCCGCCTCGCAGTGGAACGAACGGACGCGTCCGCCGGCCTCGGTGTTCACGCTGCACGCGATGCAGGAGCTGTCCGAGCGGATCCACCGCGCCGAGTCGCTCGACGTGCTGCTCGACTCGATGCTCGAGGGGCTCGAAGCCAGCTGCGGCTTCACCCACTCGATGATCCTGATGCCGGCCGCCGAGGACGGCGTGCTGGTGACGATCGCCAGCCGCGGCTACCCCGAGAACGGCGCCGGCGCCGAGGTGCGCATCGGCGAGGGTATCGTCGGCGTCGTGGCCGAGGCGCGCAAGCCGATCCGGATCTCCGGCCTGATCCGGCAGATGCTCTACGCCTACGCGGTGCACAAGCAGGCGTCGGCGCAGGGCCTCTGTCCGCACGATCATCGCATCGCGCTGCCCGGCCTCGCCGCGCCCGACAGCCAGCTGGGGGTCCCGCTGATCAACCGCGGCGAGCTGATCGGCGTGCTCTGCGTCGAGAGCGAGCAGCCGTACCGGTTCCACGAAGAAGACAAGACCGCGATCGAGCTGCTCGGCAGCTACATCGCCATCGCCATCCACTCGATGCTGCTGCGCGAGCGTTCTGAGCCTGCCGCCGAGGCGCCTTCGCCGCCCGCGTCCACGCCCGTGCCTGCCACGGCCCGCCGCGACAAAGGTGCGGTCCGCGAAGTGGCCTACTACAGCGCCGACGAGTGCATCCTGGTCGACGGCGAGTACCTGATCCGCAGCTTGCCGGCGAAGATCTTCTGGAAGCTCCTCAACGCGCGCCAGGCGGAGGGCCGCCTCGAGTTCACGAACCGCGAGCTGCGCCTCGACAAGTCGCTGAACCTGCCGGAGTGGAAGGACAACCTCGAGAGCCGACTCCTCCTGTTGCGCCGGCGGCTCGAGCAGAAGTGTCCCGACCTGCGGATCGTCCCGAAAGCGCGCGGCCGTTTCGCGCTGCAGTTCGGGGCCGACGTCGTGCTCGTCCAGAAGCCGTGAGACGTCCGGGCCGCCGCACGCTCGCGCGTCTCGCCCTCGCTCTGATCGTCCTCGTCGCCGTACTCTGGTGCCTCGGCGATGGATCGCCGGTCGGACACTTCGCCTCCGCCGCGGACAAGGCGCGCTTCATCGCCGCCTACGACCGCGCGATGGCGGCGCTGCCGCGTCCCCAGCAGGTGCGCGACCTCCGCACGGGCTACGGCATCGTGCGCGTCTACCGATTCGCCGGCGCGCACGACGAACTGCCGCCGCTCCTGCTCCTCCCCGGCCGCGCCGCGCCGACGCCGGTGTGGGCCGACAACCTGCCCGGGTTCCTCGCGCTCCGCCCGGTCTACACCGTCGATCTGCTCGGCGAGCCGGGCCTCAGCGTGCAGGACCGGCCGATCGAAAGCGACGCGGATCAGGCCGCCTGGCTGCACGAGGTGATCGCGCAGTTGCCCGAGCCGGCCGTGCACGTGGTGGGGCTGTCGATCGGCGGCTGGACGGCGATGAACCTCGCGGTCCACCGTCCGCAGAAGATCGCCAGCCTGACGCTGATCGAGCCGGTGTTCGTGTTCACCAGCATGTCGCTCGAGGCGATCCTGCGCTCCATTCCCGCATCCGTGCCGTGGCTGCCGAGACGGCTGCGCGACGACTTCAACAGCTGGACGGCCGGCGGGGCGCCGGTCGAGCACGAACCGGTCGGCGACATGATCGAGGCCGGCATGGCCACCTACCGCCTGAAGCTGCCGGTTCCCGCGCTCACCGACCCCGCGAGGATCACGGCGTTGCGCGTGCCGACGCTGGTGATCCTCGCGGAACGCTCGCCGATGCACGACACGGCGGCGGCGGCAGTGGAAGCGCGGCGGCTCCTGGCGAGCGGCACCGTGCGCGTCTACGCCGGCGCGTCCCACGCGATCAGCGGCGAGCATCCCGCGGAGATCGCGGCCGACGTGGCCGCGCATCTGGTCCGGTCGGGGCAGGTGACGGCCGCTATCGGGGAACCGTTCAGCTCGGCGGGGCGGTGGCGCCAAATGAGGACAGCGAAGTTGGCCGTCTCATTGCAATGTGGGTCGGCAGCGAGCACGTGATGCCTGCCTCGGCCGGCGGGCTCGCGCCAGGGAGGACGAGTCATGAACGGGCGATTTGCAATGTGGCGCTTGGCCCCGGCGTTGGTCGGGGCGTTCATCGTGTCGATGCCGGTGGTGGCGTCGGCCCAGCTCCGGTGGGGCCGTCCGACGGTGCCCCGCGACGGTGCCTGCTTCTACCGCGACGCCGGGTTCCGCGGCGAATACTTCTGCGTGCGTGCCGGCGAAGACCTGCCGTATATTCCGGGCGGCCTGAACGACGAGATCTCATCCATCCGGACCTTCGGTCGGGCCGAGGTCACCATCTTCCGCGATCGCCGCTTCTCGGGCCGGGCCGAGCGCTTCGGCGGCGACGTGTGGAACCTGCGCAACCAGGGGTGGAACGATCGCCTGTCGTCCCTGCGCGTGGACAGCTGGCGCGGCGGGTGGGGAAACGCTACCGTCAGTCCGGTCGCGGCTACGGCGACGTCCGCGGTAACGGCTACGGTTACGGATCCGCGAATGGGTACGGCAACGACCGCCGCGAGGTGGTGCGGGCCGAAGAGATCGTCCGGCGCGCGTATCTCGACGTGCTCCGGCGCGAGCCCGATGGCGCGAGCCGTGCCTACGTCGATCGCGTGATGCGCGACAACTGGAGCCAGAACGACGTCGAGCGCGAGCTCCGCAGGAGCGCCGAGTACCGGCAGCGCCGCTAGACGCCGCCAGACGACGAGGGCCGTATCGCGCCTCCCGGCGCGATACGGCCCTTCGAACCGTGACCCGATCCGGCGTGCCGCGAACGACTAGAAGTCGAAGCGGACGCCGAACTGGAAGCTGCGCGACGGCTGCGCGGACGTCAGCGTGCCGAACGCGGCGTTGTTGGCGTCCAGGCTCGCGGTGGGGAAGTTGGCGAAGTTCACCGTGTCGAACAGGTTGAACACGTCGATGATCGGCGTGATGTTGTAGCGCCCGCCGAAGCGGAAGTTCTTCCGCATCGAAATGTCCATCTGCCTGAACGACGGTCCCTCGATCTGTCCCACCGTCGCCGTGCCGGCTCGATCGTTTGGCGGGTTGGTGAAGGCCGCTGTGTTGAACCAGCGCAGCTCGTCACCATCGATGTCGATCTCGGCACCCGTGTAGTCGGCGCGCCGGTTGCCAATCGACGAATTGCCCGTGGCCGTGAAGTACTGGCCCGACTGGAAGCGGTACTTGCTGCTGACCTCCCAGCCGCCGGCGATGGCCTCGAGCAGGCCGCCGTGATCGCGCAGCCACGGCAGCCGATAGGTCAGCGTGTTCACGAAGGCGTGGCGACGGTCGAACGTGGCGGGGCCGTACAGGTAGTCGAGGTCGCCGACTGCCTCCGGCGCATCGTTGTCGCCGTTCCCGCTGGCGTTGGTGAGCGCCTTGCCGAGCGTGTAGGACACCGTGAACTGGAAGTCGCCGCGGCGCTTGGTCGCATACAGCTGCATCGAGTTGTAGGTGGAGTCGGCGTCGCTGATCCGCATGCGGATCGCCGAGTAGCCGGCGTAGGGCCGCAGGGCGTTCACCGACACCGGCGACGGCCGCGCGGCATTGGCGCGCAGCGCGTCGAACGGCGCGCGGTTGACGTCCGGCTGGCGGATCAGGTGCTCGCCGCGGTTGCCGACGTAGGTGGCCTCGACGAAGTAGCCGCCCCCGAGCTCACGCTGCACGCCGATGCTGAAGTTCACCTGCGCCGGCAGCTGCATGTTCGGGTCGAGCGCGTTGATGTCGCCAACCGCGGCGATCGCGCCGGCGGCGCCGCTGGTCGGCGCGCTGAGGTTGAAGTTCTCGTACTGTTCGTTGGCGAGCACGGGCGGCAGGTTCAGCTGCGAGAAGATGACGTTGCCTTCCGGCTTGTCGTAGAACAGGCCCGCCCCACCGCGGATCACGGTGGCGCTGTTCAGCGAGTACGAGAAGCTGAGGCGCGGCATGAACAGGTGCTGCGCGTCGTAGAGCCCGCGCGGCGCCCCGAACGGGATGCGGCCGTAGTCGCCGCTCGTCAGCAGCTCGACCCGCCCACGCTGATCCTCCGGGATTTCTTCACCGGCAATCACCAATCCGTTGAACCGATAGCCGACGCCGGGCACGAGCAGGCCGTTCGCCTGTACCTGGTACGGCCTGGCTCGGGTCGTAGCGGCTCGGATCGAAGTTCACCAGGTTGTTGCCCTGCGTGTAGGTCGGCGTGGAGTACTCGTAGCGGACCCCGGCCTCGATCGACAGGTTCTCGCGCACGCGCCACGTGTCCGAGACGAACGCCTGGTAGGTGGTGAAGCGGAAGAAGCCGACTGGATCCGCCGAGGCCTCGTTGTAGGTGCGGAAATTCCCGAGCAGGGCGTCGGCCAGGGCGTTGCCGGTGCTGTTCGGGTTGCCCGCGTTGTTGAAGCTGATCGAGCCGAAGTAGTTGCCGCGGCCGTTCTGGTCCTTGCGGTTGCGCGAGACGGCGACGCCGCTGCGGAGCGAGTGGGCGCCGCGGACCCACGTCAGCGTGTCCTGCACCGTAATGTCCGTCGTGGGCGAGAGCAGCGCGAAGGAGGGCCCGTGGATCTGCGCAATGCCACCCGACACCTGGATGTTCGGGATGCCGCCCGACACGAAGCCAGGCGTGTCGAAGAGCTCCGGGTAAGCGAAGCCGAAGGTGTCGCGCAGCCAGAAGTCGCCCTGCGGCTTGATGCGCTGGCCATTCCACGCCGCGCCGACCTTCGCTTCGTTGATCAGCGTCGGGCTGATGACGTAGGTGTGCCCGACCTGGTAGCTGGTGCCTGGACGCGACCGATCGGTCGGTACCGTCGGGAGCGCCGCGCCCGAGAACGTGCCGTAAGGCTCGATGAGGTTGTACTCGTCGTGCAGGTAGCGGCCGTGGATGCGCTGGTTGGCGGTCGCCTGGAAGTCGATGCGGACGATGTCCTGCCGCGACTCGAACGGGTTGTAGAGCTGGTAGGTCGCGTTGTTCGCCGTCGGCGTGTCCGCGTACTCGACGGCTTCACCGGCCATGGAGCGGTAGATATCGGCGATCGCCCGCCCGTCGGTCGTGATCCGGTTCTGCGGGATCACGTTGCCGGGGAACTGCTGGCCGGTCGTCGGGTCACGCAGGATCGTGTCGTCGGCGGTGCCGACCTGCCCGTCGGCGCCGCGCAGCCGGAGCGCGAAATTGCCGTTCAGCTCCGCTGATGTCGGGATCGTCTGCCGCGTCGGGCTGGTGAAGCGATTGATGGTGCGGTACTGCTGTCCGAGGAAGAAGAACAGCTTGTTCCGGCTGATCGGCCCGCCGATCGCGCCCTCGAAGTTGCGGAACTCGAGCGGCGGCTTGATCTTGTTGCCGCTGGCGTCCTTGGCGGCGAAGTAGTTGGGCGCGTCGAACTTCTCGTCGCGGAAGTCGTAGCGCGCGGTGCCCCTCAGGCTGTTGGTCCCGCTGCGCGTGACGACGTTGATCGCGGCGCCGCTGTTGCGGCCGAGCTCGGCCGAGAAGTTCGACGTCTGGAGCTTCACTTCCTCGATGAAGCTCAGGCTGACGTTGTTGACCTGCGACCCGTTCGAGCCGGAGTCCACGTTGGACGTGCCGTCGATGGTGAGGTTGTTGGTGTTGGTGCGGTTGCCGTTGATCGACTGGCCGGTCACGCTCAGCGAGGTGGCCAGGGCGAGCGGATCGAAGTCGGTGGCGACCGCCCCCGGGATCAGCGAGGCCAGCTCGAGGTAGTTGCGTCCGTTGAAGGCGAGGTCGCGAATCTGCGTCTGGTCGATCGTGCGCGCCACTTCGCCGCTGGTCCGGTTCACGGCCTCACCAGTGACCGCTTGAACCTGCACCGACTCGCTCAGTTGCCCCACGCCAAGCGTGAAGTCGGTGCTCAGCCGGCCGTCGGCGCTGAGTTGCACGCCGGTCCGCTGCGCCCGCCGGAACCCTTCGAGCTCGGCGCTCACCGTGTAATTGCCGACCGGCAGGTTGGTCGCGGTGTAGATGCCGTTGTCGTCGGTCACCTGCGTGATGGTGAGCCCCGTACCGGTGTTGACGATGCTGATGGTGGCGCCAGGCAGGACGGCGCCGGACGAGTCGGTCACGCGGCCGTCAATGCGGCCGGTGATGGTCTGGGCCCAGGCGGGCGCGGTGGACAAGAGGGCGACCAGTACGGCGAGCAGCCACGATTGGTGGCGGGCTGGCCTCGGCCTCGGGGGCTCGGGGTTCATCACCATTCCTCCTCACAGAAACAAGCGCGCAAGGAGCACAGGTGTGCCTCGCCTCGCGAGCGTCATAGATCCTATAAGGGGCGAACATACTCGCTTTTTGATTAGTTGTTGTCCCGGACTCGTGAAATGTCCGCGATCAGGACAACGAAACCGAGGCGCGGCGCTCCGTGAACGATCCCGGTGTCGCCGAGGCAGTGATGCGTGGCACCGAGTGCCCGGTTGTCCGCTCGATTCGCCGTTGCCGTCGAGGCCTCCCGCTTCGTCAATCGACGCGGACCGTTGGTCAATTCGTCCGCGTCGCGAACCGGCGAGCCGCTACGCTCGAGTCCTCTGCCTGTGAATCGTCGTTTGACGCGACCGCGCCGTGCGGGGGCGTCCGCGCGCATCCGCCCGTTGCGGCGGCTGGCCGGAGGTCTACCCAACAAGGGCCGGGCGGATTGGTTCGCGTCGTGGAGGATTGAACGTGTTGAACAACTGGAGAAGCTGGCGCGCCCTGGTGGCGAGTGCGGCGATCGTGATCGGGATCGGATCAGGCGCCATGGCGCAGTCCACGCGCGGTTCGGTCGCCGGCACGGTGCGGGACGGGCAAGGCGCGGCGGTGCCAGGAGCGACGGTCGAGCTGACCAGCCCGCGGCGCAACGACACGCAGGTGACGACGGCCAACGAGGCCGGCGACTTCGTGTTCCTGAACCTGCTGCCGGATACCTACAACCTCAAGGTGACGATGGACTCGTTCAAGACCGTCGAACGGGCCAACGTCGTCGTCAACGCCGCGGACCGCCTGTCGCTCGGCGTGATCACGCTCGAGCTCGGCGCGGTCTCCGAGACGGTGACCGTCAGCACCCGCGTCGTCGAAGTGCAGTCGCGCAGCGCCGAACGGAGCTTTTCGGTCGATTCGGCGGCCATCGAGAACCTGGCCGTCAACGGCCGCGACCCCCTGGTGCTGGCGCGCCTGGCGCCCGGCATCGCGGACGCGACCGGCGGCGGCATGGGCATGAACGTGAACGGCGGCCGCGACAACACCATGAACTACACCGTCGACGGCGTCAGCAACGTCGACACCGGCAACAACGGCGTCCTCGGCTCGATCAACCTCGACGCGGTCGAGGAGTTCAAGATCCTGACCAACGCCTACGCGGCCGAGTACGGCCGCTCGTCGGGCGCGCAGGTCTCGCTCGTGACGAAGAGCGGCGGCCGCGACTACCGCGGCTCGGTCTACGGTTACCGCCGGCAGGAATCGTTCAACGCCAACAGCTTCATCAACAACCGTGAGCGTGGACGGGCGCTGCAGACGGACCCGAACTCGAAGGTCGGTCTCAAGCCGATCAACCGCCAGACCGACGCCGGCTTCACCGTCGGCGGCCCGATTCCGCTCGGCGGCTACAACAAGGATCGCAACCGGCTGTTCTTCTTCTTCGCCTACGAGAACCAGCGCCGCGACATTCCGCCGGCCAACCCGAACCGGGTCAAGGTGCCGACCGAGCTCGAACGCCTGGGCGACTTCTCGCAGTCGGTCGACAACAACAACCGGCCCTACAACCTGATTCGCGACTACACCACCGGCCTGCCCTGCACCGCGACCAACACCAGCGGCTGCTTCCAGGACGGCGGCGTGCTCGGCCGCATCCCGGCCAGCCGGCTCTATGCGCCGGGGCTGGCGATCCTGAACGCCTATCCCCTGCCGAACGTCCCCAACGCGGCCGGCTACAACTACGAGTCGCAGGTCGCCGTGGAGATCGATCGGCGTGAAGAGATCTTCCGCGCCGACTGGCAGGCGAGCGTCGGCGTGGCGCCTCTACGGCCGCTACTTCCACAACTCGAACAACGCCGGCGCGGGCATCGGCCCCTACGGCTCGTTCAACCTCACCGGCAACCTGCCGGGCATCAGCATCAGCGACATCCGCCCGGTCTACAACGTGTCGGTCAGCGCCACCGGCGTGCTCAGCCCGACGCTCTTCGCCGAGGTGACGTTCGGGACCGGCCACAACTCGATCTACATCCACGACAGCGCGGGCGAGTTCACCCGCGAGAACCTGGGCGTGTCGGCGCTGCCGCTGCTCTACCCGGACGCCGTGCAGCAGGACCTGCCGCCGTGGTTCCAGCTGTCGGGCCGCTTCGGCAACCAGGCGAACTTCAACTCCAGCCAGTCGCCGTTCACGAACTTCAACACGACCTACGACTTCCTCGGCAACCTGACCAAGGTCTGGGGCCGGCACACGTCGAAGGTCGGCATGTACGCGCAGAAGAGCCTGAAGGACCAGACGTCGTTCACGAACCACAACGGCGTCATCAACTTCAACGAAAACACGTCGAACCCGTTCGACACGTCGTTCGCTCCGGCCAACGCGGCCATCGGCGTCTTCAACAACTACACGCAGGCCAACGCCTACTCGAACGGCGAGTACCGCTACTGGAACATCGAGTGGTTCGCGCAGGACAACTGGAAGGTCAACGACCGGCTGACGCTCGACTACGGCCTGCGTTTCTACTGGGTGCAGCCGCAGCACGACGAGGCCGGCCTGACGTCGAACTTCATCCCCGGGCTGTTCGACGCGAACCAGGCCGTGCGGCTCTACCGGCCGGGCCTGAACGCCAGCGGGCAGCGCATCGCGGTGGACCCGGTGACAGGCCAGCAGCTGGCCGCGGTCAACATCGGGCGCATCGTGCCGAACAGCGGCAACCTGACCAACGGCATCGGCCAGTCGGGTGACGCGGGCGTGCCGGATCGGCTGATCGAGGACAACGGCATCCTGTTCGCGCCGCGCTTCGGGCTGACCTACGACATCACCGGCAACCAGTCGTTCATCTTCCGCGCCGGCGGCGGCGTGTTCTACGACCGCTACGAGGGCAACATCTCGTTCGCGCTGATCTCGAACCCGCCGACCACCTTCACGCCGCGCCTCGACTTCGGCCGGCTGCAGGAGATCGATTCGGCCAACGCGCTGCTGGCGCCGTCGGACCTCAACGCGCAGGCGGTCTCGGGCCAGGTGCCGACGACCTACAACTTCAACGCCGGCTTCCAGAAGAAGCTGCCCGGCGGCGTGATCTGGGACATCGCCTACGTCGGCTCGGTGGCCAACCACCTGCCGCGCCAGGTGAACCTCAACGCGGTCCCGTACGGCGCGCGGTTCCTGCCGGAGAACCAGGACCCGACGCTGCCGGCGAGCACCCTGCCCGGTCAGAACGCCTACGACGCCAACTTCCTGCGGCCCTACCAGGGCTACGGCAACATCAACGTTCGCCTGTATGACGCCAACTCGAACTACCACGGGCTGCAGACGCAGGTGGATCGCCGCTTCGCCAACGGTCTCTTCCTGAACGCCAACTACACGTTCAGCAAGGCCCTCGACACGCAGGACCTGAACACGGACTTCTCGCGTCCGGATCAGTACGATCGGCAGGCCAACTATGGGCCCGCGGGCTTCGATCGCCGGCACATCTTCAACTTCAACTGGGTCTATCAGGTGCCGAAGGTGGAGAACGCGAACGCCGTCGTCAGCGGCCTGGTCAACAACTGGCAGGTCTCGGGCGGCTACCGCCTCGAGAGCGGCCTGCCCTATGGCCTGACCTGGAGCGTCAACGGCCTCAGCACGCAGACCAACATCGCCGGGTCGAACACGGAGAACGCCAACCGCCCGATCATCAGTGGCGATCCGGGCTCGGGCTACGACGTGAGCGATCCGTACCAGCAGGTGGCGCTGGGCATCTACTCGCAGTCGCCGGTGGGCAGCCTCGGGCTCGAGTCGGGCCGCAACTACCTGAATCGCGCGCCGATCAACAACGTCGACCTGTCGGTGGAGAAGGGCTTCGGGCTTGGCGAGCCGGCGCCGTCTGGCGTTCCGCGTCGATGCCTTCAACGTCTTCAACCACACGCAGTTCGACGCCGTGGCCAACAACATCCAGTTCGCGGCCCTCGACAACAACACCATCGTCAACCTGCCGTACGACGCGTCAGGGAACCTGGTGCGGACCAACGGCTTCGGCGCGGTGACGAGCGTGCGCTCGCCCCGCGTCCTGCAGCTGCTGGCGCGCTTCCAGTTCTGAGGAGCGCGCGGGCTGGAGCTTCGGCTCCAGCCCGTCGCGTGGTCAGCTCGCAGGGCAGGGGATCGGGCCCGCGACCGACAGGCGGGGCGTGGCGTCCAGGAGCTGCGCCTCGCGGACCGGCGCTCCCGGCCGGCGCAGGTACTCCACCAGCACGTCGCGGACCAGCGGCGCGCCGGCATCGACCGGGAAGCCGCCGGGCGGCATGATCGGCGCCAGCATGCCGTCTCCGCCGGTGGCCAGGAAATCGCTGGTGACGACCAGCAGCGGGTCGCCGTCGGCGATGGCGGCTCCCGACGGACGCGTCATCGTCACGGCGAGCGCGCCGGCCTCGCATCGGGCCTCGACCCGTACGCCGGCGAATCCGAGGCCGCGGCGGCCCTGCAGGATCGACGCCGAGAAGACCTGGCGCAGCTGCTGGCCGGTGATGCGCAGGCGCACCAGCAGGTTGTCGAACGGCATCACCTCGAACACGCCCCCGTAGGTCAGCGACCCGGCCGGCAGATCGGCGCGAAGGCCGCCGCCGGAGTTGTTCACCGCGACGTCCGCGCCGGGTACCGCCGCGAGGTAGGCAGCGGTCACGAGGTTGCCCAGCGGCGACGCTGGCAGGAGACGGCGGATCGGCGTCTCGAGCACGATGCCGATCGGCTGCGCCTTCAGGGCGCGGACCTGCTCCAACGCAGGGGCGAGCACGCGCTCGACGGCGGCGTCCGGTTCGACCGGCGCGCCTTCGTACTCAGGCGCGACCAGCGCCGCGTCGGATCGCGGTCCGCACGCCTTCGTCGCCGGGTCCTCGCGCTCGCAGAGGTCGCGCGGCGGAAAGCTGCGCCGGCCGACGACGGTCCGTGTCCGACGATCGATGCTGAGGTCGACGCGCCCGAAGGCGCGTCCGTTCGAGTACGCCTCGGTGATGGCGATGCCTTCCACCTGGTGCGCCATCGCGGCATGCGTGTGGCCGGCCACGATGACGTCGACCAGCCCGCGCGGCAGCCCGCGGGCGACGCCGAGGATCTCGGCGCCCGGATTGCAGGACGACAGGTCGTCGGGGCGATCGACCGCGGTGCAGCGTCCGCCGGCGTGGGCGGCGACGATGACGACGTCGGCGCCCTGCGCTCGCAGCGCGGTCGCGTGCGTCCGGATGGTGTCGACCAGCGGCGCCACCGACAGCCCGCCGACGTTGCCGGCGATGGTCGCGGTCAGGGCCTCCAGCGTCATCACGCCGACGATGCCGACCTTGAGGCCGGCCACATCGACCAGGGTGGTCGGCCGCACGTTGGTCCATCCGGGTGTAGTGCCGCTGGCGGTCTCGATCAGGTTCGCGGCGAGGAAAGGGAAGCGCGCCTCCGCCGCCCGCGCCCGCAGCGCGCCGCGAGGATCGTCGGCTGGCGTCCGCGGCGTCGCGGCCTTGCCGACCGGCCCGAAGTCGAACTCGTGGTTGCCGATCGCCGCGGCCGTGTAGCCGAGGGCGTTGTACGCCGCCACGACCGCCGCCCCTTCGCCGATGTTCGATTCGAGCGTGCCCTGGAACATGTCGCCGGCGTCGATCAGGAGCACCGCGCCGCCGTCGCGCGCCCGGGCCGCGCGCAGGTTCTTCACGTAGCCGCCGAGCAGGGCGAGACCGCCGCGGCCGTTCCGCGCCACGACGCCGCCGTGCAGGTCGTTGGTGCCGACAATCGACAGCGTGATGGGCGCCGCGGATGCCGGCGCCGCAGCCGGCGGCGGCGCGACAGCCGGTGCGCAGCCGGCCGCGAGAAGCAGGCCGCACACGGCGAACACGCGCATCGAGAGGAGCGGGACGTCGGACAAACGAGCCTCCAGGGGACGACCATCGAAACGTGGCATGAAGGGATGGGTCAACGCCCGGCGGGGACGCCGCCCCAGGCCGACGGGCCCGGCCCGCGGCGCGCGGCGCGGTCGCCGGGATTGGCGAGCGCGCAGGTCTCGAGCGACAGGCAGCCGCAGCCGATGCAGCCGGTCAGGCCCGCCTTGAGCCGCTGCAGCTCGGCGATCCGCGCGTCGATCCGGGCCGACCACCCGCCGGCCAGACGGCTCCAGTCGGCCGCGTCGGGGACGCGGTTCAGCGGCAGCTTGGCGAGCTCCGCGGCCACTTCGTCGAGCGTCAGGCCGACCCGCTGCGCGAACACGATGAAGGCGATCCGGCGCAGCGCCGATCGCAGGTAACGGCGGTGGCCAGCCTCGGTCCGGTCGGCGTGGATCAGGCCCTTCGCCTCGTAGAACCGCAGTGCCGACGTGGCCACGCCGCTGCGCCGCGCCAGCTCGCCGATGGTGACGCCGCCCGTCACGCCGCCGGTCATTCCGCCAGTATCCCGCGCCGGCCGCTTGACTTCAAGTTGGCTTGAAGTCCTATTGTCCGGGACATGCCCAGTCCATTCCCGACTCCCACCGCCGTCACCGTCCACACGCGGCCCGACATGACCCGCCCCGACGCCGGTATCGTGGCCGTCAGCGAGTTCCAGGTCGGCGGCGCCGCCCAGCAGCAGGCCCTGTTCAACGCCTCGCGCGCGGCCTGGGACAGCCTGCCCTGGCCCGAGACATTGCTCTCGATTGCCTGGCTCGCCAGCCTTGATGGCCAGAGCGCCCTCGCCTACGTGCAGTGGCGCGACGAGAGCGAGTTCGAGGCCTACGGCCGGACGCACCGCCCGATCCTCGCCGCCCGCCTGAAGGCCGCGATTCCCGAGCTCGCGCCCGCGGCCCCCGTGTTCTATCGCCGCTATCGCAGCGGCACCCGCCCCGATGCGCCGGAGCCCGGCTGCATCGTCGCGGTGTCGGTCGAGTTCGATGGCCCCGACGAGGCCCGGCAGCGCGCCTGGGTCGACGCGGTCTTCGACGCCCTCGCCTCCGAGGCGGACCCGCCGGCCGGCGGCATCGGCGCCCACTTCCACGTGAGCACCGACGGCACACGCGTCCTCAACTACGCCGAGTGGGTCGACGAGGCCTCGCATCGCGACGCGCTGGAGCGATCGGGCATCGGCGCCATCGGTTCGGGGCCGAAGTGGCGGGCGGTGCAGACCTTCCCTGGCCTGAAGGCCAGCCGCGTGACGCGGTATCGGCTCGATCGGCGTCTGGTACCCGCGTCAGCCGCCGGAGTGGGCGCATGACCCGGCCGCTGCGTGTTGCCGTCATCATCGGCAGCACGCGCCCCGGCCGGCTCGGGCCAGCGGTCGCCGGCTGGTTCGCGCGCCAAGCATCGCCGTACGCGGCGTAGCCGCCACGACTCCGGAGTCCATGGCTCACGACTCCGGAGTCCTGGGCCCGAATCTCCGCTGAAATCAGGGGGTTTCCTCAGTCACCACTCCGGAGTCCTCTGCTGACCACTCCGGAGTCGTTTCCCGACGACTCCGGAGTTGACACATTCCCATATGGGAATGTATAACGCAGACATGCCACGGGCATCGACGCGGTCCGATCCATTCAACGCCATCGCTGAGCCGCGCCGCCGGCACATCCTCGAACTGCTCGCCGGCGAGGAGCGATCCGTCTCCGAGATCGCGGCGGCGCTCGAGCTCAACCAGCCGTCGACGTCGAAGCACCTGCAGGTGCTGCTCGAGGTCGGCCTCGTCGACGCCCGTCGCGACGGCCGCAACACCCTCTACCGGACCAACCCCTACCCGCTGCGCACCATCCACGAGTGGAGCGGGCTGTTCGCGCGGCACTGGCGCGCGCAGCTGCAGCGCATCAAGACCCACGCCGAGGAGGACCGATGACCACCGCAACCCTGGCCGCCGAGCCGTTCACGATCAACGAAGAGATCTTCGTCCGCGCCTCGCTCGAGCAGACGTTCCGATCGCTGCTCGCCAACATGGGACGGCTCAACCAGACGCCCGACGGCACGCCGCTCCCGATGATCCTCGAGCCGTTCCCCGGCGGCCGCTGGTATCGCGATCTCGGCGGCGAGAACGGACACCTGTGGGCGTTCGTGCAGAGCATCAAGCGGCCGGTGCTGCTCGAGCTGTGGGGCCCGCTGTTCATGTCGAACGCCGCCACCTCGAACCTCCAGTACCGGCTCAAGGAAGTCGACGGCGGATCGCTGATCACGTTCCGCCACACGCTCATGGGACCGCCACCGGGCGATGACGCGCGGCTGGGAGCAGGCTGGGCGGCGCTGCACGCGCGCGTCCGTGCCGCAGCCGAAGCCGACGGCGGCGAATGAGAAGGGAGCAGCCATGCGGATCATCGACGCGCTGCTCGGCGAGCTCGAACAGGAAGCGAAGACCACGGCGCGCGTGCTGGAGCGCGTTCCCGAGGCGCACCTGACGTGGAAGCCGCACGCGAAGTCCTTTTCGCTCGGCCAGCTCGCGCTGCACGTCGCAACCGTGCCGGGCAGCGTCGCCGCGCTGGCGGCGCGCGACACGACGGAATCGCCCGGCTTCGCGCAGCCGGCAGCGGCCTCGACAGGCGAGCTGCTGCCGGCGCTGGACGCCAGCGTCGCCAGGGCGCGCGAGCTCCTCGGCGGCTTCGACGACGCGGCGATGACCGCGACGTGGCGGCTGGTCGCCGGCGAGCGGGAGATCATGGCCATGCCGCGCGTGGCGTTCGTGCGCGCGATCATGCTCAACCACTGGTACCACCATCGCGGCCAGCTGCTCGTCTACCTGCGCCTGCTCGACGTGCCCGTGCCCTCGGTCTACGGCCCGACGGCGGACGAGAGGAACGCGTTCGCAGGCGGGTGATAGAGTCGCGGCGTGGACGCGCTCGACGTGCAGACGCTCCTCGAGACGCCGACCGTCCAGCTTCACGACGTCTGCTGTCCGGGACTGCCCGTCGAGCCGACCGAGGATGAGTTCACCAGCGATCTGCGGCTCGTGTTCCCGTATCGCGGCGTCTTCGTCCGCCACGTCGGTGACGATCAGGCCGTCGCGGAGCCGAACCAGGTCCTCTTCTTCAACGCGGGCGAGTCGTACCGGGTCAGCCATCCGGTGCCCGGTGGCGATGCCTGCCTCAGCCTCGGCATCAGCGAGGCGCTCCTCCGCGAGCTGACGCCGGCGGCGCTGCTGCGTGACGGCGCCGGGTTCGTGTTCGCGCAGCAGCGCCTGCGCATCGATCCACGGGCGCAGGTCCTGGTCGCGCTGCTGCGGCACAGCACGCAACGCAACATCGCCGAGACGCTGGAAGCGGAGGGCTTGACGCTGACGCTGGTCATGCGCGCCCTCGGTCCGCGGACGGCGCACACGCCCGCGTCCACGCCGGCGCGGCGCCGGCTGGTCGATCGCGCCAAGGTGGTGCTGGCCTCCGATCTCGCGCGACGCTGGACACTGGCCGAAATCGCCGCCGAGGTCGGCCACTCGCCGGTCTACCTGACGCAGGTGTTCCAGCAGGTCGAGGGGCTGCCGCTCTATCGCTACCAGCTCCGCATGCGCCTGGCCCGCGCGCTCGACCTGCTCGGTCAGTACGACGACCTCACCACGCTCGGCCTCGATCTCGGCTTCTCCAGCCACAGCCACTTCACCTCGGCGTTCACGCAGGCCTATGGCCGGTCGCCCTCCGAATTCCGCCAGGCGGTTCTCCGCCGCAGCTAGACAGCAGGATTCTCGCGGCAGCTAAAGATCCCGGAAGCGGCAGTCCCGCGGCGGATGGTCTACTGCTTTCACCCTGCATGTAACGGGGTGAATGGAGGACCTCATGACCGAGAAAACCTGTGCCGCCTGTGACTACCCGCTCGACGAGAACTCGATCAAGGTCACGATCGGCGGCAAGACCGTCGAGGTCTGCTGCGAGGAGTGCGCCCGGAAGCTGAACGAGGCACACACCTCGGCGGTGGCGCCGAAGCGTTGAGATTGCGCGCGCGGAGCGCTGAGTACACCGGCAACTCGTGAGCGGCCCCGACGGATGTCGGGGCCGCTTTCCAGACAAGACAACGGGGTGTGTGATGGCCCAGACGGCCTGGCAGGACGGAGGTGTGCCTTGGCGCCGACGCGCGTTGTCGGCGGTGGCTGTGATGACGTTCGCCGTTGCGGGGACGCGGCCGACGATCGCCGCGGGATCGCGTGGGGCGGAGAACGCACGCATGGCGTGCGGCGATGCGCCGCGGCCGCCGGTGCGGCTGCACTTGATCGATCGCGCCGGGCTGTCGATCGACGCCCGGAACGAGCTGATGAGCGAGACGCTGGCCCCGTGGCGCGCCGCGGGCGCCTCGGTGGAGTGGGTTGCCGAACTGTCGAATCGGCCGATCGGCCTCGATGGGTCCAAGGACCTGTATGTCTTCGTGGAGGCCGACGCCAACGAAACGTGCGACGGCCGGCGCCTGGCGATGGCCTCGATCCTCTTCGTCGACGGTGAACCGACGACGCACATCACCGTGCACGCGGGCCATGTCGCCCGGCGCCTGGCCGACATGCGATTCGACGATCGGCCGTTCGCCGAGCGGCCACGGCTCATCCGCGAGCTCGTCCTCGGCCGGGTCCTGGGCCGAGCGGTCGCCCACGAGGTTGGCCACTTCCTCCTCGGCTCGCGCGAGCACGCGCCATCCGGGCTCATGCGCGCAAGCCAGCGCATCGAGCACCTGATGGAGCCCGCGCACTCCATGATTCGCGTCGCGGCCCCGGCGACGCCGCCGTGCCGGGTGGCACACGCTGAGCCAAAATCAGAGCCGTAGTGTGAAGCTCGACTTCTTCGCGGCGTTTTAACGCCAGCGACCCCTTCCCGTCACGCGCGGCGTCACACCCCCCTCATAGCCTCCACTGGCGCGCAACGTTCGCGCGGCGGCCAGTGGGAGGGGATTCGTGACCCGCGGCGCGCAGAAGGAGTCACACTCAATGCAGCACATCTCGTACATGGCGCGCGCGTGCGCGCTCGCCGCAGCCATCATCTTCGCGCCAGTCGTCGCCCTCGCCGGAAGCGACGGCAGCTTCAGCGGCACCGTCGTCGATCCCTCGGGATCGTCCGTGTCGGGCGCGACCGTCGTCGCCATCAACGAGCGGACCGGCGAGGAGCGCGTGGTCGTCGCGAACGCCGACGGCCGCTACGTCCTGACCGGCCTGCGGCCGTCCGTCTACACCATCAAGGTCACCGTACCAGGGCTTCGCGCCCGGTCGAATACACCGGCGTGCAGCTGGCGGCGGCGCAAGAGTTCCCGCTCGACCTGACCCTCCAGGCCGCCGGCGTCACCGAGGCCGTCACGGTCAAGGGCAACGCGACGGCGATGGACCTCAGCTCGGCCCGCATCGGCGTCAACGTCACCGAGCGCGAGGTGGAGAACCTGCCGGTGAACGGGCGCCAGATGTCGCAGCTGATGCTGCAGGCGCCGGGTTCGCAGAACGCCGGCACCGGCACCTGGAACGACGTCCGCTTCAGCGGCCGCGCCAACCAGCAGAACGTGATCAAGTTCGATGGCGTCGAGGGCTCGGCGATCATCGACGCCGCGCCGGGCAACATCGCCGGCCAGATCGCCTCGCCGTTCAAGCTGCAGGCCAGCCTCGAGAACGTCCAGGAGTTCCGCGTCGAGTCGAACAACTACCCGGCTGAGTTCGGCACCGGTACCGGCGGCCAGGTCAGCGTCATCACCAAATCCGGCTCGAACCAGGTCTCGGGCTCGCTGTTCGAGTACTACCGCGACGACAGCCTGGACGCCCCGAACTACTTCGACTCGACCCGCAACACCGACGGCAGCGTCATCCAGGAGCTGCCCAAGTCGGCGCTCAGCCAGCACCAGTTCGGCGGCTCCATCGGCGCGCCGGTGATGAAGAACCGCGCCTTCCTCTTCGCCAGCTACGAGGGCTATCGCCTCGACGCCGGCGTCAACTTCGTCGAAGCCGCGCCGAGCGCGGCGGCGTGGTCGCGGGCCGTCCCGGCCATCGCGCCGCTCCGTCCAGGCTTCACGTCGCCGGAGGCCGTGCTGCTGCCGGACGCGTCGGCCAACCCGGACTTCGACATCTACCAGCTGCAGAGCCTCGAGAACGTCGAGGAGAACTCGGTCAGCGCGCGGTTCGACTTCCGGATGAACGACCAGTGGTCGTCCTACGTCCGCGTATTCCACGATCGCGGCACGCAGCTGCGTCCGGAAGGCGTCAGCGGCCGCGTCGTACGGGTGACGAACGAGCCGACCAACGCCATCTTCAACGTCCAGGGCACGCTGAGCGCCGGCCTGCTCACCGAGTTCAAGGTCGGCTACAACGCGCCGAAGGCCGACATCCACGGCCTCGCCCCGGTCGTCAACGGCATCGACTTCGGCGTCCAGGCGTTCAACCTGAGCGGCTCGATCGCCAACACCGGCATCGCCGGCCAGAGCGCCTCGTCCGGCATCGTGGTCCCTGGCGGCCTGGTGCGCGCCAACAGCGCGACCAACGGCCGCGCCGCCATCTACGATCCGTCGTCGATCGCGTTCGCCAACACCACCACGCTGGTCCGCGGCAACCATCTCACCAAGGTCGGCGCCGACGTCCGGCTGATCGGCATGACCTTCGACCAGCAGGGCGGCACCACCTACTCGTTCGCCAACATCGACGCGTTCCTGCGCAACCAGCCGTCGGGCATCCAGTACGCCGGCGACATCAGCTCGCCGAGCGTGTTCAACAACGGCGCGACCGGGATGCGCGAGACCCGGCAGAACTACTTCGTCGCCTTCGCCCAGGACGAATGGAAGCTGTCGCCGCACTTCACGCTGAACTACGGCCTGCGCTACGACTACTACACGCCGCTGACGGTGAAGGACGACCTCTTCGTCAAGTTCAACCTCGACACCGGGACGCTCGACCCGAACACGGTCGACCTGCACGGCACGAAGAAGAACAGCTTCCAGCCGCGGCTGGCGGCGACCTACAACGCCGGCAAGACGGTCGTTCCGTGGCGGCTTCGGCGTGTTCGTCGGGCCGGGCCAGGGCGAGGACCTGATCCAGCCGATCGAGAGCGACCGCGTCAACACGACGCTCAGCACCGGTCCGCTGCTCGCCTTCCCGATCAACACCGACGCGCTGGTCGCCAACTTCACCAGCAACCCGAACAACCGCAGCTACCAGCCGCGCGCCTACGCCGCCGAATACAACATCCCGGAGAAGGTCTACCAGTACACGGCGTCGGTGCAGCGCGAGCTGGGCGACGGCCTGGCCGCGACCGCGGCCTACGTCGGCAGCCAGGGCCGCAACCTGTTCCTGCGCAGCGTCGGCAACCAGATCGTCGACGTGGTCACCCACCCGAACCCCGCCAACGCGGCCTTCATCATCCGCGAGTTCTCGCTGGTCGAGCGCGACGCGGCGGGGCAGGTGACGCGCGTGCAGAACCCGTATGCCGAGGTCGACTTCAAGACCAGCGGCGGCCACGACGAGTACAACGCGATGATGCTGTCGCTGAACAAGCGCTCGGCGAACGGCCTGGCGATGAACGTCCAGTACACGCTCGGCAAGAGCCGTGGCACGTCGGGCGGATCGAACGAGGCGAATACGGCCGGCAACAACGCCCGCACGCTCGACGAGTTCGAGTACGAGGACGGCTACAACAACTTCGACGTCCGCCACACGTTCAACCTGAGCGTGCTCTACTCGGTGCCGTACGGTCACGGCCGCAAGTACGGCAGCGGACGTCGGCGGCGCTGACGCAGGCGCTGCTCGGCGGCTGGGACGTCGGCGGCATCGTCAACGCGCGCAGCGGCCTGCCGGTGCCGGTGCAGATCGTCCGCCCGGACATCGTCTACCGGGACGCGACCGGCAACATCTTCGCCAATCCGGCGGCGGGCCGCACGGCCATCATCAACGTGCCCGGCGGCGGCGCGTCGCGCAACGTGCGGCGGCCCGACCTGATTCCCGGCGTCGATCCGTTCATCAAGGACGGCGGCCTGCTGTTCCTGAACCCCGCCGCCTTCGCGACGCCGGCGCCGGGCACGTTCGGCAACCTGGAGCGCAACGCGATCCACGGTCCCGACTCGAAGCAGGTCGACATGTTCTTCGCCAAGCACTTCAGCACCGGCGGCCGGAGCAACATCGAGTTCCGCTGCGAGATCTTCAACCTGTTCGACACGGTCAACTTCGCCAACCCGGTCGGCACGCTGCCGCAGGCGATCCCGACCGCGGCGTTGACGGAGGCCAACCGCGTGCAGCCCGGTCAGCCGTACACGGCGGCGGCGGCCGGCACGTTCGGTCGCCTGAGCAGCACCGTCGGCCGGACGGTCGGCCTCGGCACGCCGCGTCAGATCCAGTTCGCGGTCCGCTTCCAGTTCTGACGGAGTGACGACGGCCGCGCCATGACGCGCGGCCGCATCCTGGCATCGCACTGCGGAAGGCCGCCCGAGGGGCGGCCTTCTGCGTGTACACTCGCGCCGTCCCGCGGCAGAGGCCATGCGCGCACGCAGCCCAGCTCCTCTCACGCTCGCCCTGACGGTGGCGCTGGCGGCGTGCCACGCCAGCACGGGCGGCACGCATCCCACTCCGCCCGTCAGCGGCTTCGTGTTCCTGTGGGCCGGCGATGCCGACCGGACGTCGAGCGACTTTCTCGCCGTGGTCGACGCCGACCCGCGCAGCGCCGGCTACGCGTCGGTCGTGGCGACGCTGCCGGTCGGGGCGATCGGGACCCGCCCGCACCATACCGAATACACGATGCCGGCCGGCGGCGTCCTCTGGGCCAACGGCTTCGATGCCAGCCGGACCTTCGTCTTCGACCTTCGCCGTCCGGACCGGCCGGCGCTGTCGCGGACCTTCGGCGATCCCGCGCCGTACGGCCATCCGCACAGCTACGCGCGCCTGCCGAACGGTCACGTGCTCGCCACGTTCCAGTGGGAGATGGCGGGCGAGCGTCACGAGACCGGCGGTCTCGTCGAGCTCGACCTCGACGGCCGGATGGTCCGCGCGGCCCGCGCCGCCGTGCCCGCAATCGATCCGGGCGTGCGGCCCTACAGCCTCGCCGTCCTGCCGGCGCTCGATCGCGTGGTCACGACCGCGAGCGACATGCACCTCGAGTCGCGCAGTGCGGCGGTCCAGGTGTGGCGCCTGTCCGACCTGACGCTGCTGCAGACGATCCTGCTGCCGCCCGGCCGGCGTGGCGACGAGCAGCTGCTCACGGCCGAACCGCGCGTGCTCGCCGACGGCCGCACCGTCCTGGTCAACACCTTCACGTGCGGGCTGTATCGGCTCGATGGCCTCGACGGTCCGACGGCGCGCGCGCGGTGGGTGTATTCCTCGACCTGGAACGGGCGATGGGAGGGCAAGAGCTTCTGCGCCGTGCCCGAAGTGGTGGGCCGCTTCTGGCTCCAGCCGAGCGGCACCGAGCACGCGGTCGTCAGCCTGGACGTCTCCGATCCCGATCACCCGCGCGAAGTCGGCAGGCTCGTGCTCGATGACACGGACGCGCCCCATTGGATCGCCGCCGAACCCGGCGGCGACCGGCTGATCATCACCGGCTACGGCGGGCTCGAATCGCGCGCGCTCATGGCGCGGATCGACCGCGCCACCGGGGCCCTGCGGATCGACGACGCCTTCACGACACCGGGCGCGGCACGGCCCGGCGTCGATCTCGCCAGGGAGGCCTGGCCGCACGGAGCCACGGGCCGCGCGATTCCGCACGGCGCCGTCTTCAGCCGGCCCTGATGGCGCCATGACCGAACGCATCGATCTGTTCGACAGCACGTACCGGCACTTCACCGAGCGCGTGCTCGACGCGATCCGCAAGGACACGTTCGGGATCGACATCGGCCAGAACAGCTGGCTGACCGTCGACGAGTACGAGCGCCTGCTGCCGCTGCTGCGCCTCGGCCCCGAGGCGCACGTGCTGGAAGTGGCGAGCGGCTCCGGCGGACCGGCGATCTACGTGGCACGGACGCACGGCTGCCGCGTGACGGGCATCGATGCCAACGAGAGCGGCATCGCGACCGCCTCGCAGCTCGCGGCGGCGGCCGGACTCGACGCGCGCGTGCAGTTCCGCCACGCCGACGCCACCGGACCGCTGCCGTTCGCGGCGGATGCCTTCGACGCGCTCGTCTGCATCGACTCGATGAACCACTTCCCGGATCGCGCCGCCGTGCTGCGCGAATGGCATCGCGTGCTGCGGCCGGGCGGCCGCGCGCTCTTCACCGACCCGGTCGTCATCACCGGGCCGGTCACCAACGACGAGCTCGCCCGTCGCAGCTCGATCGGGCTCTTCGTGTTCGTCCCGCCCGGCGTGAACGAGGCGCTGATTGCCGAGGCCGGCCTGCGCGTGATCCGTCAGGAGGACGTCACCGCGAACGCCGCGCTGACCGCGGGACGCTGGCATCAGGCGCGCGCCGTCCGGCGCGACGACCTCCTGCAGATCGAAGGGGAGGCCCGGTTCACGGGCCTCCAGACCTTCTTCCAGACCGTCCACGACCTGACCCGCGAGCGGCGGCTCTCGCGGTTCGCCTACCTGGCGGAGAAACCCGCCTGAGCGCGTGTCACCGCTTCGGCTGGAACGCGTTCTGGAACACGTAGTCGGCGACCTGGCGTCCCTGGGCGATGCCCGCGGTCTTGTCGAACGACCAGTGAATTCCGAGGTAGACGCGGCTCTGGCCGTTCTCCTCCTCGGCTTCCGACAACGTCGAGAACGTCCGCGGCGCGAGCGGACGGGGAGCGCCGTGGTTGTCGACGGTCACGCCGTTCAGCTCGTCGGAGACGAACGTGAACGGGATGTGATCGGTGCCGTAGACGCGCCGCAGCGTCTGGAACAGCACGCCGCCGAAGGTGGCGTGTCCGGACGGATAGGCGGGGAAGGGCGGGGTGAAGTTCGACACCGCGTTGTTGCTGGCCGGCGCGCCGAGCGGCATGAAATCGGCGTCGCCGTTCGTGGCCGGGTTGTCGTCGCCGAGACCGCTCGGCCCCGTCCCCCGATCCGCTTCGCGGATGCCGGTGACCGGTCGCCAGAACTTGTAGTGATACTTCGACTCCCAGCACGCGATGCCCGCGTCCGACATGGCGACGTTGATCAGCGCCAGGAGCCGCGCCTGGTCGGCGACGTCCGACCGCATCTGATCAGCGATCTGCATCGCGATCTGGTTGTACAAGCGCGGCGGCGTGCCGAGCGTCGGCGTCCCGTCGTAGGCCCAGAACAGGCCCGCCAGCGTCTGATCGGGGGTGCGCTTCGTCATCGTGGCGATGCCGTCGCCCCCGAGCTTCTGGACCTCCCTGAACGCGAACATGTACTCCGTGGCTGGTCAGCGCCGGGGGCGGCGGCACGCGGAACGCCTCGCCCGACGGAATGACGAACGGCCGCACCTGACCCCATTTCACGCCGAGCGCCACGGGTAGCCGGCTGATCGGATCCTGGCGCCACTCGCCGGGTGCCGGGCCCGGAAAGTAGTCGACTCCGAGCAGGGCTTCGGCATGAGCCGATCCGTCGTTGGCCGCGTGCCGCACCGCCGCGGCAGCCACCCGCTTGCCGAGCTCGATGCCGGCGCTCAGCCCCTCGTCGTCCTTCATGGACGCGAGCTCCTCGGCCAGCAGCTTGTCGCAGTGGCCGGACTGCGAGGGGAAGAGCGCGTTCAGGGTGTCGTGCGCCGCCTGGGCGATCGCGGCGTCGATCGACGTCCGCGGGTCGGCTTGGGGCACCCCGAGGTAGCTGTTGTAGCGACGATCGACCGCATTGACCGCCTCGAACATCGCGATCGACACGATGGCCAGCGCACGGGCAGAGCGGCCCGGGCCGAGGTGGTGACCGAACTCGTGCGCGTGACCGACCGATGGCGGAGCGTGATCGAGGCCGGAGGCATCGATCGAAATGGTGTTCCAGTGACGGAGACGATGGAGGGTGTCGACAGGGCCCGGCGTCGGACGGCTGCCCGTTCGCTCGGCGATCGACGATCTGTGCGCGGCTTCCGCCGCGTCGGGTGCGGGCCGATTCCAGAACTTCTCGAATGTGAGGGATTGCGGTGACGCAGTGAGGAGGGCGGCCGCGCTGAAGGTGGAGAGCGCGGTGAGGGCGGCTGCCCACACGCGCGAGCGAACAACAGGCATCAAGACCTCCGAGAGCAATGGCCGTAGCGGGGAACCGATCGCGCGGGGAGCTGGCGACCGCGACCGATGAAGGCGAGTATATGCAGGCGATCACTCGAGTCAAGCTCTTGAATACAAAAGACTTACCTGGCTCTGCCATCGCGCGGCCGGTCCAGCCGGCGACGGCGGCGGCCGGCGTCGGTATACTCCGCGCATTGGCCAAGGTCGTCGTCGTCGGCAGCACGAACACCGACATGACCGTGCGCGTGCCGCGCATGCCCGCGCCGGGTGAGACCGTCGGCGGACGGCGACTTCCGCGTCACCGGCGGCGGCAAGGGCGCCAACCAGGCCGTCGCCGCGGCGCGCGCCGGCGCGTCCGTCGTGTTCGTCACCGCGCTCGGCACCGATGACATCGGGCGAGCAGCGCGCTCGCCAGCCTGGCCGCCGAAGGCATCGATCTCGGCTGCGTCAGGCGTGTGCCCGACGACCATCAGGGATCGCCCTGATCCTCGTCGACGATGCCGGCGAGAACGTGATCGCCGTCGCGGCCGGCGCCAACGGCGCGCTGCGCCCGGAGGACGTCGAGGCGATCGTAGATCGACCTCGAGCCGGGCGATGCCTGCTGCTGCAGCTCGAGATTCCGCAGGCCGACCGTGCTGAGGCGGCAGTGACGCTCGCGCACGGCGCGCGGCGCACGGGTGGTGCTCAACCCGGCGCCGGCGCCGGACGATGGCCTTCCGGATGCGCTGCTCGCCGACGGTGTCGTTGCTGACGCCGAACGAGCACGAGGCCGGCGCGCTCGCGGACCTCGACGCCGGCGATGCTGTCGAGCCGGCGCGCAGGCCGCCGCGGTGCTCGATCGCGGCGTGGCGGACGTCCTGATCACGCTCGGCGCCCGCGGCGTGCTCGTGTCGAGCGCGGACGCTCGCTGCGCATGCCCGCCTTCGCCTGGACGCGCGTCGACACGACCGCCGCCGGCGACGTCTTCTGCGGTGCGCTCGCCGTCGCGTTGACCGAAGGCCGCGCCCTGCCAGGACGCCGCGCGGTTCGCCATCGCCGCGGCGGCCATCTCCGTGACCCGACCCGGCGCCCAGGCGTCGGCGCCGCGCCGCGCGCGAGATCGACGCCTGGCTGCTCCGCACGCCGCAACGCCGGCCGTCGTTTCCTGACGCGGCCTGTCACCACACGAGTCGAGCCCACCATGCGCTTCCGTCCTTGCTGCCGCGCCGCTACGTTCCTCTGCGCCGCCGCGATCCTGAGTCTCGCCACGGCGGCGGCACAGCCCGGCGCCGCCGGCCGGCCAGGGTGCGGCGACGAAGGGCCCGCCGCGCGTGGCGCTGGTGATGAAGTCGCTGGCCAACGAGTTCTTCGTGACGATGGCGGAAGGGGCCAAGGCGCACCAGGCGGCCAGCGGGGGCGCCTACACGCTGGTCGTGAACGGCATCCGCAACGAGAGCGACCTGTCGCAGCAGGTGGCGCTGGTCGAGCAGATGATGGCGCAGGGTGTCGACGCCATCGTCATCGCGCCCGCCGATTCGCGAGCCCTCGTGCCGGTGCTGGCGAAGGCGCAGCGTCAGAAGATCGTCGTCGTCAACATCGACAACAAGCTCGACGAGCCGACGCTGCAACAGGCCGGCATCGACGTGCCGTTCGTCGGGCCGGACAACCGCGCCGGGGCCCGCGCCGTCGGCCTCGCCCTGGCCCCGAAGCTCGCCCGTGGCGCCAAGGTCGCCATCCTGGAGGGCATCCCGACCGCGTTCAACGCGCAGCAGCGGCGGCTCGGCTTCGAGGACGCGATGCGCGAGGCGGGCATGACAGTGGTCTCGGTGCAGAGCGCGCACTGGGAGCAGGACGAAGCCAACACGATCTCAGCCGCGCTCCTGCGCGAGCACCCCGATCTGGCGGCGATCCTGGCCAGCAACGACAACATGGCGCTCGGCGCCGCGGCGGCGGTCCGCCAGGCGAGCCGGGTCGGCACGGTCGCCGTCGTCGGCTTCGATCACATCGCCGCGGTGCAGCAGCTGCTGAAGGAAGGGCGAATCGCCGCCACCGCCGATCAGCACGGCGACAAGCTCGCCGTGTACGGCATCGAGTACGCGCTGGGCATCCTGAAGGGCGAGACGACGCCGCAGGATCGCCAGACGCCGGTCGACGTGATCGCGGCGCCGAAATGACCGAGGCGACGATCGCGACGCCTGGGCCAGAGGTCGCGCCCGTGCTGCGGCTGCGCGGCCTGGGCAAGCGCTACGCCGCGCCGGTCCTGGCCGACGTCGATCTCGATCTCGCGCGCCGGCGAGGTCCACGCGTTGATGGGCGCCAACGGCGCCGGCAAGTCGACACTGGTGAAGATCGTGAGCGGCCTGGTCGCGGCCGACAGCGGCACGATGCACCTGGCCGGCGAGGCGTATCGGCCGCGGACGCGTCGCGAAGCGCAGCGCGCGGGTGTCCAGATCGTGCTCCAGGAACCGAACCTGATCCCGACGCTCAGCGTCGCCGAGAATCTGTTCCTGGCCGACCTGCCGCGGCGCGCCGGGATCATCGCGGCCACGGCCCTGCGCGCGCAGGCGGCGACGGCGCTGCGGGCCGTCGGCCTCGACGCCCTCGATCCCGACATGCCCGCTGGCCGGCTCGGCGTCGGCCAGCAGCAGCTCGTCGCGCTGGCGGCGGCGCTGGCGCACCCGTGCCGCGTGCTGATCCTCGACGAACCGACCGCGGCGTTGACCGATGCCGAGATTGCGCAGGCGTTCACGCACCTGCGCCGCCTCGCGGCGGCGGGCACCGCAATCCTCTACATCAGCCACCGGCTCGAGGAGATTCGCCGGCTGTGTCATCGCATCACCGTGCTCCGCGACGGCCGGATCGTCGGCGAGCGCGACGCCGAGGACGCGTCGATCGAGGAAATGGTCCGGCTCATGATCGGCGAGGGCGTGCTGGACGCGGTCGAGCACGCGCCGCGGACCACCGGCCCGGTCGCACTCCGTGTCGAGGGGCTGACGCGCGGCCGCCTGCCGCGCGACGTCAGCTTCGAGGTGCGCCGCGGCGAGATCCTCGGCCTGGCCGGCCTCGTCGGATCGGGACGGAGCGAAACGCTGCGGGCCATCGCCGGCGCCGATCGGGCGGCGTCGGGACGGATCAGCCGGGGCGATGGCCCGCCGCTCAGCATCCGCGGGCCCGGCGACGCCGTGCGGGCCGGCATCGGCCTGGTGCCGGAGGATCGCAAGACGCAGGGCCTGTGCCTGACGCAGTCGCTGCGCACCAACCTGACGCTCGCAACGCTGCCGGCCTTCGCCCGTCTCGGCTGGATCGACGGTGATCGCGAAACGGCGGCCGCGGCCGGCGATCCGCAGCCAGTTCGCGATCCGCAGCGAGTCGGTCGATCAGCGCGTCGACGAGCTGAGCGGCGGCAACCAGCAGAAGGCGCTGCTCGGCCGCTGGCTGCTGCGCGACCCCGACGTGCTGCTGATCGACGAGCCGACGCGCGGCATCGACGTCGGCGCCAAGCGCGCGGTCCATGCCGCGCTGCGCGACCTGGCGGCCCGCGGCAAGGCGCTGGTCGTCGTCTCGAGCGAGCTGCCGGAGCTGATGGCGCTCTGCGACCGGATCGCCGTGCTGTCCGACGGACGGCTGGTCGGCGACATTCGATCGCGGCCGACTTCGACGAGGCGGCGATCACCGCCGCGGCGTTCAGCGGCTATCAGGGATCGGCGTGCGCGTGAGCATCGCCCGGCACTCGCGACGTGCTCACCGAGTACCTCGGCCTGATCGGGGTGCTCGTCGTGCTCGTGCTGCTCTTCGGCGCCACGACCGATCACTTCCTCACCCGGCTGACGTTCACCACGCTCGCCAACCAGATTCCGGCGCTCACCGTGATCGCGGTCGGGTTGACGCTGGTCCTGATCGCCGGCGGCATCGACCTGTCGGTCGGCTCGGTGCTGGCGCTGGGCTCGGCGGTGCTGGCGATCGCGCTGGTCGAATGGCGCCTGCCGCTGCCGCTCGCCATCGCTGCGTGCCTGGCCCTCGGCCTGATCGCCGGCCTGATCAACGGCTTCGTGACCGTGCGCTGGGCGGTGCCATCGTTCATCGTCACGGTAGGCATGCTCGAAGCGGCCCGGGGCGCCGCCTATCTCGCGACCGGCTCGCGGTCGGTCTACGTCGGCGGCGGGATCGCCGCGCTCGGCACGCCCGCTGCCAGGTCTGGGCCTGTCGCCGGCGTTCGTGCTCGCCGTCCTGGTCGTCGCGGCGGGGCAGGTGCTGCTGTCGCGCACGGTGTTCGGCCGCTACCTCGTCGCCATCGGCACCAACGCCGAAGCGGTGCGGCTCTCGGGCATCGATCCGCGGCCCGTCGTGGCGGCGGTCTTCGGCCTGTCGGGCGCTCTGGCTGGCCTGGCCGGCGTCTTCCACCTCGCCTATCTCGAGTCGGCCGACCCGAACAGCGGCATCGGGCTCGAGCTGTCGGCCATCGCCGCCGTCGTCATCGGCGGCACCAGCCTGATGGGCGGCCGGGGCTCGGTGGTCAGCAGCTTCCTCGGCGTGCTGATCATCGCCGTGCTGCAGAGCGGCCTGGCGCAGGTCGGCGCCACCGAGCCGGCCAAGCGGATCGTCACCGGCGGGGTGATCGTCGCCGCCGTGATCCTCGACGCGTGGCGGCGTGCTAGTGTCGCAAACCGTCGACCGTGAGTCGCCCTGGAGGCGTCCATGAAGCGTTCCGCTGCCGCTGCCGTCATCCTCGCGCTGGCCCTGCCGGCGCTCGCCGCGGCCCAGGCCCGCGTCACCCTGACGACCGAGGTCCTCCGCGACAAGATCAAGGGCGGCTGGGCCGGCCAGACGATCGGCGTGACCTTCGGCGGGCCGACGGAGTTCCGCTACAACGGCACGATGATCCCGGACTACACGCCGATCGCGTGGCACGACGCCGGCTCCCGGAAGAGTACGACGCATCCCCGGCCTCTACGACGACGTCTACGTCGACCTCACGTTCGTGAACGTCATCGAGAAGCACGGCACTCGACGCCCCGGCGAGACGTTCGCCAAGGCGTTCGCCAACGCCGAGTACATGCTCTGGCACGCCAACCAGATGGCGCGCTACAACCTGCTGCGCGGGCTGGCGCCGCCCGCCAGTCGGCCACTGGCACAACAACCCGGAAGCCGACGACATCGATTTCCAGATCGAGGCGGACTTCATCGGCTTGATGTCGCCCGGGCTGCCCAACGCCGCGGCCGCCTATGCCGACAAGGTCGGCCACATCATGAACTCCGGCGACGGCTGGTACGGCGGCGTCTTCGTGGCGGCCATGTACTCGCTCGCCTTCGTTCACGACGATGTGCGGACGGTGGTCACGCGGGCCCTCGAAACGATTCCGGCGGCAGCCGGTTCCATCGCACCATCAGTGCCGCCATCCGCCTGCACGACGAGCACCCGACCGACTGGAAGCGCGCGTGGTTCGAACTGCAGCGCCATGCACTCGGAGGACGTCGGCTGTCCCGATGGCGTGTTTGCGGCCTTCAACATCGATGCGCGGCTCAACGCGGCCTACGTCGTGCTGGGACTGCTGTACGGCAACGGCGACATGACGCCGCACGATCGCAGTCGCGACGCGCGCCGGGCAGGACTCCGACTGCAACCCGGCGACGGCGGCGGGCATGCTCGGCACCATCCTCGGGTACGAGCGAGATTCCCGCGTACTGGAAGCAGGGCCTGGCGGCGATCGAGGCACGCCGTTCAAGTACACCGCGATGTCGCTCGAAACGCCTATGCGCTCGCCTTACAAGCACGCGCTGGCGAGGTCCGGCGCGCCGGCGGACCGTGGACGGCGACGCGTCGTCATCCCCGTCGAGGCGCCGTGCCGGTGCGGCTCGAGCAGAACTTCGTGGGTCACCTCCCGGTAGCCGAAGTCCGGCTGCGCCACGCGCCACCGACGAGACGCGTTCACCTTCGACGGCATCGGCTTCGCGTCCAGGGCAACGTCCGCATCGAGACGGCAAGGACCACGTGCTGGTCGTCGACATGTTCGTCGATGACCAGCCGCCGGAGATGGTGGAGCTGCCGACCAACCACGCGCGGCGCCGCTTCATGCCGTTCTGGCGCTACGGCCTGAGCCCTGGGCGGCACACCGTCCGCGTGAAGATGCGTCCGCTGCCGCCCGATGCGACGCTGTTCCTGGAGCGCGTCATCGTCTACGGCCCCGAACCGAAGCGCCCGCCGGTGTAGGCTGCCGCGCCGAAGCCGTTGCGGCGGAGGCGGGCCGTATCCTCCGGCGCCCGGGCTGCGTAACAGCGTCATGACCGATGCCGCCGCTCCGGACGACCGGGGCATGTTCGACGCCCGCTATCTCGCCTTCCTCGGGCACGATCCCGCAGATCCGCCCGAAGCTGCTCCGGTATTGCGCGCGGATGACGGGATCGGTGCTCGACGGCGAAGACGTCGTCCAGGACGCGCTCTTCGACGCCTATCGCAAGCTGGACTCCTTCGACGACTCACGGCCGCTCGGGCCGTGGCTGTTCCGCATCGCCCACAATCGCTGCATCGACCTGCTGCGCCGGCGGGGCGTGCGCGAGGAGGCCGAGGCGGAAGCGGCGGCGCCCGACGCCGTCGCGCCGGTCGATCCGCCCGGGCCGGCGCTCGGCCGGGCCGTCGAGCATCTCGTGCTCGGCCTGCCGCCGATGGAGCGCGCCTGCGTGCTCCTGAAGGACGTCTTCGACTACTCGCTGGAGGACATCGCGCCGCTGGTCGACTCGACGGTCGGCGGTGTCAAGGCGGCGCTGAGCCGCGGCCGCGGCAAGCTGGCGGCGGGGCCGGCGCGGATGCCGCCGCGCAAGCCAAGGACGCCCGAGATCGAGCAGCTGCTGCGACTCTACGTCGAGCGCTTCAACGAGAAGGACTGGGACGGCCTGCGCACGCTCATCGCCGCGGACGCGCGGCTGCGGGTGGCCGATGCCTTCTCGGGGCCGCTGTCCGCCTCGCCGTATTTCGGCAGGTGGGCCGCCGTGCGGGTGCCGTGGCGGATGGCCGCCGGCGAGGTCGACGGCGAGCCCGCCGTGATCATCCTGCAGCGCCTCGAGGATCGATGGACGCCGAAGTCGGCCGTGCTGCTCGAGTTGACGGGCGGCCGCGTCTCACGGATCGCCGACTTCGGGCACATCACCTGGCTGCTCGACGCTGCTGACAGCGTCGTGCTCTGGTAGCCCGCCTTCGGGCGGCTACGGCGCGTATCCCGCCGGCGGCGGGCTCCGTAATAGGGGCAAGACCCTTTTCTGGAGGAGCCCGTGACCATGAGTCGTCTGCTGTCTGCCCTGCCGCTGCTGATCGGCATCACCGCCGCCCCGGCGGCCGCCCAGGGAAAATACCCGCCCATCGCCGAGTACCTGATGCCACGCGACGCGGAAATCGCGCTGGCGCGCAGCGCGGCGCCGCCGATCATCGCCGACCGCGCCACCGTGAAGGTGCTGACGGCGACCGGCTACGAGGTCGCCCGGAAGGGTGACAACGGCGTCGTCTGCATGGTGATGCGCGGCTTCACGGCGCCGACCTACACACCGGCCGAGTTTCGCGCGATCGTCTACGATCCGACCATCCACGCGCCGATCTGCTTCGCGGCGCCGGCCGTCCGCACCGTGCTGCCGTACTACGAGCTGCGGACGAAGCTGGCGATCGGCGGCAAGCACCCGGATCAGATCGCCGAGGCGCTGCAGGCGGCGTACGTGAAGGGCGAGCTGCCGCACCGCGACGGCGCCACGTTCGCCTACATGTTCTCGGCCCATCAGCACCTCGGGCCGGGCATCGGCGCGTGGCATCCCCACATGATGGTGTTCGTGCCGTACGCCGACGCCACGACGGTCGGCGCGCCGCCGTTCGGCGAGCCGCTGCCGCAGGTGTCCGACGACGCCGGCACGCCGTTCGCCGTCGTCGTGATTCCGGTCGACGAGAAGCAGTCCGTGAAACGTCCGACGAACTGATCCGTGGGCTCAGAGCGCCCGTGGCCGACGCCCGCCGCACGCAGGCGCGCCGACTTCTGCTACAGTCGCCCCCCGTCAGGGAGGCCGACATGTCACGCGTCTCGAAATCCGTGCTCGTCCTGGTCGCCGCGCTCGGCGCCTCGATCGCCCACCCGATCGCCGCGCAAGCCCCTACGGCCGCGCCGTTCGGCCGCTGGCCGGAGGCGCGCGCCGCGGAGTGGTACAGCGCCCAGCCCTGGCTGGTCGGCGCCAACTTCGCGCCGGCCACCGCGATCAACCAGCTCGAGATGTGGCAGGCGGACACGTTCGACCCGGCCAGCATCGACCAGGAGCTGGGCTGGGCCGAGGACCTCGGCTTCAACACGCATGCGCGTGTTCCTGCACCACCTGCTGTGGGAGCAGGACGCCGAGGGCTTCCTGAAGCGCATGGACCAGTTCCTGGCCATCGCCGAGAAGCACAACATCGGCGTCGATGTTCGTGCTGTTCGACAGCGTGTGGGACCCGAACCCCAAGCTCGGCAAGCAGCGCGAGCCGACAGCCGGGCGTCCACAACTCCGGCTGGGTGCAGAGCCCCGGCGAGGCCGACCTGCAGGACGCGACGCGGCACAAGCTGCTGGAGGCGTACGTGAAGGGCGTCGTCGGCGCGGTTCAAGGACGACCGCGCGCGTGCAGGTGTGGGACATCTGGAACGAGCCGGACAACACGAACGACAACAGCTACGGCAAGGACAAGCTCGAAGCCGAGCCGGAGACAAGGCAGCAGCTCGTCGCTGGCGCTGCTGCCGCAAGGTCGTTCGCCTGGGCGCGCGAGGCCGAGCCGTCGCAGCCGCTGACGAGCGGCGTGTGGCGCGGGCGACTGGCCGACCCGACGCGAAGCTGATCCCGATCGAGAAGGTGCAGCTCGAGCAGTCCGACGTGATCTCGTTCCACAGCTACGACGAGCTGCGACGGAGCTCGAGAAGCGGGTCGGCGAAGCTGCAAGCGCTACGACCGGCCGCTCCTGTGCACGGAGTACATGGCCCGCCCGCAACGGCAGCACGTTCGACCCGATCCTGCGGTACTTCAAGGAGCACGAAGATCGCCGCCTACAACTGGGGCTTCGTCGCGGGCAAGACGCAGACACGATCTACCCGTGGGACTCGTGGCAGAAGCCGTACGCCGACCGCGAGCCGCAGGTGTGGTTCCACGACATCTTCCGCAGCGACGGCACGCCGTACCGCGCCGAGGAGACCGACCTGCTGAAGAAGCTGACCGCCGCGCACCCAAGGCCCCGTCCGCCCAGGCCCCGTCGGGCGTGATGGAAGACCTGCTCAAGGACGTCAAGGAGGCCAAGGAGAAGATCGTCGGGCTGGCCAAGGCGATGCCCGACGCGGCCTGGGACTGGCGGCCGGCCCCCGGCGTCCGCTCGACGAGGGAAGTCTTCGTGCACGTGATGGCGGACAACTACTTCATCCCGGTGGGCGCCGGGTCCACCGCGCCAGCCGACACCGGCATCGGCGAGGACTACAAGACGGTCGAGGCCTACGAGAAGCGGACGCGGACCCGCGAGCAGGTCCTCACCGGGCTCGACACGTCGTTCGCGTTCCTCGAGCAGCAGATGACGGCGACGACCGACGCCAAGCTGGCGACGCCGTCGAAGTGGCCGAAGATGTCGACCCGTCAGCTGTGGATCGCGTCCACGACGCACCTGCACGAGCACCTCGGCCAGCTGATCGCCTACGCGCGCAGCAACAAGATCACGCCGCCCTGGAGCAAGCAGTAGAGCCAACGTGTCGACGAGCCGCGCGCGTCACCCGACGTGCGCGCGCAGCTCGTCGAGGAACGTCTCCATGGTCGCGCCGTAGCCGAAGACGAAGCGTGCGACCGCGCGGAAGATCGGATTGCGGATCTCGCCGCGCTCGGTGATCGTCACGCGCGTGCCGCCCTCCTCGGGCGCCAGCTCGAAGGTCCACGTGCCGCCGAACGGGAGGTCGGGGTCGGCAATCCGCGTCACCAGGCGACGCGGCGGCTGGCGCTCGACCTGCTCCATGGCGATGCGGTCCCCGCCGCTCACTTCGACCCAGCGCGCGCGGCCGTCGACCGGCGCCAGCACTTCTACCGCCGACAGGCTCGTGCGCCACGCGGCGTACGAGCCCACGTCCGCGATCGCCGCGAAGACCGCCTCGGGGTCGGCGGGCAGTCTCGCGCTGCGCGTCTCGACGTGATCCCGCGGCAGCATCGCGCCGACGCCGGCGACGCCGGCCACGAACACGGCCAGCGTCGCGAGCACGATCAAGCCGGCGCGCACGATCGTCATCGCACCGATCAGCGCCCGCCCATATACGTCGAGATCCACCAGACGTGGCCGAACGGATCGACCACGCCGCCGGATCGCTCGCCGTAGGGCTGGTCGGTCACCGGCATCACTTCGCGCGCGCCCGCGGCGACGGCCCGCGCGAACAACACGTCGACGTCGGGCACGTAGAGGTAGATGTGCAGGCTGGTGCGGCCGCCGAGGCCGGCGGGGTCCGATGCCGACACGCCGCGGAACTCGAAGTTCTCGGCCAGCATGATCGGCGAATCGCCGATGCGGACCTCGGCATGGCGGACCTTGCCGGCGTCGTCGACGGTGAGCGACGTCTGCGCGGCGCCGAACGCCCGCGTGTAGAAATCAATGGCGGCGCGCGCGTCCGAGACGATGACGTAGGGCGTGACGGTGTGGTGCCCGGCTGGAGCGTGAGGGGTGGCTGCTGCGGTCTGAGTCATGGTGTTCTCCTGCGACCCAGACTAGCGACCGGCCGCATCAGCGGTCTTGGAAGAAAGTTCGGCCCGGGCTCAGCCCGCGGAAGATCGCGGATTCTGCTCACCTTCGGGCACGTTGACGCCGGTCTCGTATCGCGGCGTTGCCGCGAAGGACGCCGGCGTCAGGCCGCTCAGCTCGCGGAAGTCGGCGTTCAGGTGCGGCTGGTCGTAGTAGCCGGCCTCGAGCGCGACGTCGAGCGGCGATCCGCCGGCGCGCAGCCGGGCGGCGGCGTGATGGAAGCGGTGGATGCGGGCGTAGGTCTTCGCCGTCACGCCGATCTGCTCGCGGAAGCCGGCCGCGAGGCGAGCCGCCGACAGGCCGGCGGCGTCCCGCAGCGCGCCGATCACGACGTTGCCGCGGCGCCGGCGGATGCGCTCGGCGATCCAGGCGATCGGCGGATCGACGGCCGGCGCGCGTCCGAGTCGCGCCTCGATCCAGGCCGCCGCCGCCGAAAGGCAGGCGCGCGCGTCGCGCGCGGTCGCCTCGCAGTGATCGGCGAGCCGGGCCGCCTCGGCGCCGACGAGATCGCACAGCTCGACGTCCTGTCCGGCCAGTTCGTGCAGCGGCCGGCGCAGCAGGCGCCAGGCGCCCTCCGGCGTGAACTCGATGCCGAGCACGGTCGACGCGCCCTCCGGCGCCTCGATGACGACCGGCTGTGTCTGCTGGCCGCTCATGACCAGCGCCGGGCAGCGCTCGACGCCGCCGTCGCGCACGACGCCGTAGCGTGCATCGAAGTGCACCACGAGCTGCAGCAGGCCGGTCGGGAGGACCCGCTCGCGCGGATGGGCGGTGCGCCCGGTGAAGTGCCAGAAGCGCTCCACCGTGTCGCGCAGGTGGGCCGGCCGCCACTCGACTGCCGTCCAGCAGCCCAGCTCGCCGTCGACGCGGTGCGTCAGGTACGACACAGCTTCCATGCTACCTGTCCCGAGCCGCCTTGGGTGCGCTCGGTTGCGCGAGCCGCGGGCCGGCCTGTATGGTATCGGCACTCGAGCGAGTCAAATCGGGCGTTCACACGGGGTCACGCGGGAGACGGGTTGATGTCGCATGCGCACGCGACCACGGTGGTCCGCGGGTTCGGGCAGACCGAACGCCGCGACACGTGGTGGGCTACACCGCTGGCGGTTTTCCTGGGGTTCTCGACCTTCATCGTCTACGCGACGTGGGCCGCGTTCCAGGGCGAGCACTACGTCTACGGGCCGTATCTCTCGCCGTTCTATTCGCCCGAGATCTTCGGCAACTCGCCGCACTCGTGGTTCGGGCCGTTCCCGGGCTGGTGGCCGGCGTTCATCCCGGCCTCGCCGGCGCTGCTGATCCTGCCGATCCCCGGCGGGTTCCGCTTCACCTGCTATTACTACCGCGGCGCCTACTACAAGGCGTTCTGGGCCGACCCGCCGTCGTGCGCGGTCGGTGAGCCGCGCAAGGGCTACTGGGGCGAGAACAGCTTCCCGCTGATCCTGCAGAACGCGCACCGCTACGTGCTGTTCATCACGCTGGCGGTGCTCGCCATCCTGGCGTGGGACGTGTGGAAGGCGATGTGGTTCCACGATCCCGACGGCGTGACGCGCTTCGGGATCGGCGTCGGCACGCTGGTGCTCGCCGCCAACGTCGTGCTGCTCGGCAGCTACGTGTTCGGCTGCCATTCGCTCCGCCACGTCGTCGGCGGCAGGTGCGACGTGCTGTCGCACAACAAGCTGCGCCAGAGCTGCTACCGCGGCGTCAGCGCCTGCAACCGCAAGCACATGCTCTGGGCCTGGTGCAGCCTGTTCTCGGTCGGCCTCTCGGATCTCTACGTCCGGCTCTGCTCGATGGGCGTGCTGACCGACTGGAGGCTCATCTGATGCGGGTGTCGACGACGCAGGTCTTCGACGTGCTCGTCGTGGGGGCCGGCGGCGCCGGATTGCGGGCGGTGATCGAGGCGGCTGACGCCGGCGTCTCGGTCGGCGTGATCTGCAAGTCGCTCCTCGGCAAGGCGCACACCGTGATGGCCGAGGGCGGCATGGCCGCGGCGCTCGGCAACGTGGACGATCGCGACAACTGGAAGGTCCATTTCGCCGACACGATGCGCGGCGGCCAGTACGTGAACAACTGGCGGATGGCGGAGCTGCACGCCAGGGAAGCGCCGGATCGGGTGCGCGAGCTGGAACGCTACGGCGCCGTCTTCGACCGCACGCCGGACGGCCGCATCCTGCAGCGCAACTTCGGCGGGCACCGCTATCCGCGCCTCGCGCACGTCGGCGATCGCACCGGCCTCGAGATGATCCGGACGCTGCAGGACCACTCGATCCACAAGGGCGCGACGGTGCTGATGGAGCACACCGTCGTGTCGCTGCTGCTCGACGACGGCCGTATCGCCGGCGTCGTGTGCTACGACCGCGAGCGCGGCCGCTTCCACATCGTGCAGTGCAAGGCGCTGATCCTCGCGTGCGGCGGCCTCGGGCGCGCCTTCGCGATCACCAGCAACAGCTGGGAAGGCACCGGCGACGGGCACGCGCTGGCCTACGCCGCCGGCGCCGAGCTCATCGACATGGAGTTCGTGCAGTTCCACCCGACCGGCATGGTGTGGCCGCCGTCGGTGAAGGGGATCCTGGTCACCGAGGGCGTGCGCGGCGAAGGCGGCGTCCTGAAGAACAGCGAAGGCCGCCGCTTCATGTTCGACGACATCCCGGACAACTACAAGCCGCAGACGGCGACCGATCCGGAGGAAGGCTGGCGCTACACGCAGGGCGACAAGAACGCGCGCCGGCCGCCCGAGCTGCTGACCCGCGATCACGTCGCCCGCTGCATCATGCGCGAGGTCAAGGCCGGGCGCGGCTCCCCGCACGGCGGCGTGTTCCTCGACATCGCCTGGATCAAGGAGAAGCTGCCCAGCGCGGCCGAGCACATCCGCAAGAAGCTGCCGAGCATGTACCACCAGTTCAAGGAGCTGGCCGACCTCGACATCACGACGACGCCGATGGAGGTCGGGCCGACCACGCACTACGTGATGGGCGGCATCCGGGTGGACGGCGACTCGCAGATGTCGTCGATCCCGGGCCTGTTCGCGGCGGGCGAGTGCGCCGCCGGCATCAACGGCGCCAACCGTCTGGGCGGCAACTCGCTGTCCGACCTGCTGGTGTTCGGCAAGCGTGCCGGCGAGTACGCCGCGAAGCACGCGCGTGAGGTGACGGTCGCGAAGGTCGACGATGGTGCCGTCGAGCGGGCCATCGGCGACGTGCTGGCGCCCTTCGATCGCCCGGCCGGCGAGAACCCGTTCGTGGTGCAGCACGAGCTGCAGGCCATGATGCAGGAGTTGGTCGGCATCGTTCGCACCGAGGGCGAGATGCAGCAGGCGCTGGTCAGGCTCGATGCGCTCAAGGCGCGGGCGGCCGGCGTCGGCGTCGTCGGTCACCGCGAGTACAACAGCGGCTGGCACACGGCCATCGACCTGCGCAACCTGCTGATCGTGTCCGAGGCCATCGCCCGCGCCGCGATCGAGCGCAAGGAGAGCCGCGGCGGCCACTTCCGCGAGGACTTCCCGGACAAGGACAAGACGTTCGGCGCCTGCAACATCGTGCTGAAGAAGACCGCCGGCGGCATGCAGGTCGAGCGCGTGCCGATCCCCGAGATGCCGGCCGAGCTGAAGCAGGTCATCGAGGAGATGGTGAACTGATGTCCGCAGCGACGTTTCGCATCTGGCGCGGCGAGGGCAATCCCGCCGGCGACGGCAAGTCGGCGCCGCCGACCGGGTCGTTCACCGACTACCAGACCGAGGTCTCGGAAGGCATGGTCGTCCTCGACGCCGTGCACCGCATCCAGGCGGAATCGGCGAGCGACCTCGCCGTGCGCTGGAACTGCAAGGCGGGCAAGTGCGGCTCGTGCTCGGCCGAGATCAACGGCAACCCGCGGCTGATGTGCATGACGCGGCTGAACACGCTCGACCTGACGCAGCCGGTCACCATCGAGCCGATGCGCGCCTTCCCGCTGTTGAAGGATCTGGTCACCGACGTCTCCTGGAACTTCCGCGTCAAGCAGAAGATCCAGCCGTTCAAGCCGCGCAAGCCGGACGCGCCCGACGGCACCTGGCGGATGCAGCAGTCGGACATCGACCGCGTCCAGACGTTCCGCAAGTGCATCGAGTGCTTCCTCTGCCAGGACGTCTGCCACGTGCTGCGCGATCACCAGAAGCACGACGAGTTCGTCGGGCCGCGCTTCCTTACCTACGTCGCGGCACTCGAAATGCACCCGCTCGACACCGCCGATCGCATCCGCGAGGTCAAGGACGCGATGGGCTCGGGCTACTGCAACATCACCAAGTGCTGCACCAAGGTGTGCCCGGAGCACATCCCGATCACCGATGACGCGATCATTCCGCTCAAGGAGCGCGTCGTCGACGAGTTCTACGATCCGATCACCCGGCTGCTGAAGATGTTCCGCGGCCCGAAACAGGCCTGACGCCAGCAGGAGGCGTGTCATGTTCGACCTGAAGCCGCTCTCGAAGAACGCGGTCCCCGCGGCGCTGGCGAAGGCTGAGCGCTACCGGCTGCTCAACGAGCCGATGCAGGCGGCGAGCATCTGCGAGGACGTCCTGCGCGTCGATCCGGACAACGCCGCGGCTCGCGTTGCGCTGATTCTGGCGCTGTCCGACGAGTTCAGCGGCGCCGAACAGACGGCCGCGATGGCCCGGGCGCGGACGCTGCTGCCCGGCCTGCCGACCGAGTACGAGCGCGCCTACTACAGCGGCATCCTGGCCGAGCGCCGGGCGCTGGCGCAGCTCGAGCAGGGCGGGGTCAGTGCCGGCTTCTCCGCCTACGAAGGCCTCCGCGAGGCGATGGCGTGGTTCGAAAAGGCGGAGGAGCGGCGCCCGCCGGACAACGACGACGCCATCCTGCGCTGGAACGCCTGCGCGCGCGTGCTGATGCGCAACCCGCACCTGCAGGCCCGCGCCGAAGAGCGCGACATGCCGCTCGCGCTGGAGTAGCCGCAGGGCCAGATTCGCCGCGCTTCAAGGCGTGGGCGGGCGCGAAGTGGCCGGTGGCCCGCACGCCGCTCCATCGAGTGCGTCCCAGAGCGCACGGGCGCCTTCGTCCGAGCGGACGAGCACTGGCAGCTGGTGGAAGGCGTCGAGCGTGGCTTGCGCCTCCGGCGGGCCCGTGATCGTCCACAGCACGTCGTCGCCGCGCCGCTCCACCTGGAACCGGACGCCGTCGCAGCAGCGGGCTTCGAGCGCCGCCAGCCGGCGGCTCTCCGCCTCGGTCGCTTCGGAGGCGCGCAGCATCCAGTGAACGCTGCCAGCCGATCGCGTCCGTTCGCGGAAGGCATCGGCCAGAAGGGCGCGAAAGTCCGCGGTGCGCTGCGCCCGGTCCGCGATCGGCAGGCGGCACGACATCCCGGGCGACGAGGCGTCGTGCGTCATCGCCTGCGACTCGCCTCGCGCCGCTCGTCGAGCTCGAGGTGGAAGCGGTGCAGGAAGTGCTGGACGGCCGGCGCCAGCAGCACCGCGACCATCGTCAGGAAGAACACCGAGCTGAAGAGCGAATAGACGATCGCGAAGACCTTCGCCTCGGGCTCGACGAGGCGATCGACCGGGCCCATGCCGGTCAGGATCATCGCGGCGTTGAGCGTCGCGTCGAGCCACGGCAGGCCGGCGAACGCGTGGTAGCCGACCGCCCCGACCCCGAGGTTCGCGACGATGAAGCCGAGCACGATGGCGCCGTTCCGTCCCAGGCGGCGGACGAGCACGCGCATCGATGGCGGGTGGGGCAGGGTCGACACGCGATCACGGTAGCTCAAATTCGCGGTCGAGGCGGAGCCGGCGACTCGGTGGCGGAGAATGGGGCCACCATGGACCTCCAACTCCGCGACAAGCTCGCCATCGTCACCGGATCCAGCAAAGGCATCGGCCACGCCATTGCCACCAGCCTTGCGCGCGAAGGCGCCCGCGTCGTCGTCAACGGCCGCTCCGAGGCCTCGGTCGCCACCGCCATCGACGAGATTCGCGCCGCTCGTGCCGACCGCGACGCTGCACCCGTTCGCCGGGGATCTGTCACGTGCCGACGTGGCCGAGGCACTGATCCGCGCGTTTCCCGAGCCCGACATCCTGGTCAACAACCTGGGTATCTTCGAGCCCGTGCCCTTCGAGCGGATCCCGGACGAAGACTGGCGCCGCTTCTTCGAGGTCAACGTGCTGAGCGGCGTGCGTCTGAGCCGGCTGGTGCTGGCCGGCATGAAGGCCCGCGACTGGGGCCGCATCGTCTTCATCAGCAGCGAGAGCGCGGTCCAGATCCCGACCGAGATGATCCACTACGGGATGACCAAGACGGCGCAGCTCGCGGTGTCCCGCGGCCTCGCCCAGCTCTGTGCCGGCACCGGCGTGACCGTGAACTCGGTGCTGCCCGGGCCGACGCGTTCGGCCGGCGTCGAGGACTTCGTTGCCGCGCTGAGCGGCGGCCGGCCATTCGAGGAGGCCGAGCAGGAGTTCTTCAAGACGGCGCGCCCGACCTCGCTGCTGCGCCGGTTCGCGACGACGGAGGAAGTGGCGAACATGGTGACCTACGTCTGCAGCCCGCTGTCGTCGCGACCAACGGTGCGGCGCTGCGCGTCGACGGCGGGGTGCTGCTGTCGGCGGTATGACGCTGTTTCGCCGTTCGGCGTGGCTTGACGCCCAGGGCGCGGTCCACGGCACGATGCCGCATGGATACGTGAAACTGGGGCGCACGGGCACGGACGTCTCACGCCTGTGCCTGGGGTGCATGACGTTCGGCGTGCCCGATCGCGGCACGCATCCGTGGACGCTCGACGAGGAGAAGAGCCGGCCGATCATGCGCCGCGCCGTCGAGCTCGGCATCAACTTCTTCGACACCGCCAACAGCTACTCCGACGGCACCAGCGAGGAGATCACCGGCCGCCTGCTGCGCGAGCTCACGCGTCGCGACGAGATCGTCGTCGCCACCAAGGTGTTCTTCCCGACCCGGCCAGGCCCGAACGGCCGCGGCCTGGGGCGCAAGGCCATCTTCCAGGCGATCGACGACAGCCTGCGCCGGCTCGGCATGGACTACGTCGACCTCTACCAGATCCATCGCTGGGACGATCGCACCCCGATCGAGGAGACGCTCGAGGCGCTGCACGACGTGGTGAAGGCTGGCAAGGCGCGCTACATCGGCGCGTCGTCGATGTTCGCGTGGCAGTTCGTGACGGCACTCCACGTGGCGATGCGGCACGGCTGGACGCGGTTCGTGACCATGCAGAACCACGTCAACCTCCTTTACCGCGAGGAGGAGCGCGAGATGCTGCCACTGTGCCGCGCCGAAGGGATCGGCGTGCTGCCGTGGAGCCCGCTGGCCCGCGGCCGGCTGACCCGCGACTGGCGCGAGACGACGTCCCGCGAAGAGACCGACGAAGTCGGCAAGCGCTTGTACGCGGGTGTCGCCGAGGCCGATCGCGCGGTGATCGACGCCGTCGCTGGGGTGGCCGCTGCGCGCGGCGTCCCGCGGGCCCAGATCGCGCTCGCCTGGCTGCTCCAGCAGCCCGGCATCACGTCGCCAATCGTCGGCGCGTCGCGCGAAGGGCACCTCGACGACGCGATGGCCGCGCTCGAACTGCGCCTGACCGCGGAGGAACTCGCGGCGCTGGAAGCGCCGTACGTGCCGCATCCCGTCTCCGGGATCTGACACTATTGAGATCCACAATGACTATGAAGCGATTCGTGCTTGCAGGATTGGTGGCGTCTGCGACTCTTGTCGGCGGGACCGCTCAGACGCACCAGACAACGAAAATCTATCGAGTGGGAGCGCTCTTCAACCGTGCTCCGAATCAGGAAGATCGGGACGTCGAGATCCTGAAGGCGGGGCTTGCCCGCCTGGGTTACGTGGAGGGCTCCAATCTGGTCATTGAGGCCCGTTTCGCCGAGGGCAATCTGGACCGGCTTCCCGGCTTCGCCGCGGAGCTCGTCGGCCTGGGCGTTGATGTCATCGCGGCCTATGGTGGTCCACCAACGAGGGCCGCGCGGGGAGCGAGTACATCGATTCCGATTGTCGCGAATCTCGTCGCGGATCCTGTCGCTCTTGGATACGCAGCCACGCTCGAGCGTCCGGGAGGGAATGTCACCGGGATTACCAATCACGACCCCGGCTTGGCCATGCTGCAGCTGACAATCCTGCGGGAGGTATTTCCGACGCTCGAACGCGTTGCCTTCCTGAGCGACGCGGACATCCCCGGTGCCGACGCGACCGGTTTCGTTCCGATCGAGCGCTCGAATATCGCCGCAGCCGCAACGATGAAGATCACGCCTCAGGTGCTGAAGCTGCGAGGCCCTGAACCCGACTTCGACGCCGCGTTCAGCGCCATGGCTGCGCAGAGGGCACAGGCACTGGTCGTCCTCGAAGTGCCCGTTCCGTTCGGCCATCGAATGCGAATTGCGGCGATGGCTGCAGCACGCCGAATCCCCACGATGTTCTGGGGCGGGGCCTCGACAGCCGGTGGAATGATGTCCTTCGGCACAACCTTCTCGGATGGCTATCCACGCATGCCGGTCGTCATCGACAAGGTTCTCAAGGGAGCGAATCCAGCGGTTACGCCATTTGAGGTGATTACCAGGCGGCAGTTCGTCGTCAACCTCAAGGTCGCTGGTGAGCTCGGTGTGACAATCCCGGATGCCGTCTTGAAGCGCGCCGATCGAATCATCCCTGGAGCCACCTCTGCGCGACAGTCCCCGCCGACGCCGAGCCGGCTCGCTCAGACAGACGCACGCTGAGAGGCTGGCGGGTTGGGCCGCAGGAGGGACCCATGAAGCGCACGTGGACGATTATCGGGGTACGCGATGTGCCGCGCAGCTTCCGCTGGTACCAGGCGCTGTTCGGCCAGCCCGAGACGTCTCCAGCCCATGCCGACTTTGGGCAACTCCTGGACGCGGATGGGACTGTCTTGCTTTGCGTCCACGAGTGGGGCGCCCACGAGCATCCCTCCTTAATGAGCCCCGATCACGCGACGCCGGGCAACGGCCTCCTCTTGTTCTTCCGTGTCGACGATTTCGGCATGGCCCTGGCAAGGGCACGCGCTCTCGTCACGCGGCTCGAAGAGGAGCCCCACGTCAACCCACACACTGGAACCGAGGAGTTCTCTCTCAGAGATCCCGACGGGTATTTCGTCACGATCAACGCGATCACTGCGGCCTGATACGTCAGTATCGTTAGTCCGCTGAGCGAGAACGACTCGATTCTCGATTTCTCGCACCCTCGAACCATGATGGGACGCACTTGACAACGGGGCCCCGCAGGGGCCTGACTCGCTCGGCACCTCAGGCGCCGTTGCAGGTGATGCGTGACCGTCAGGCAACTGGAGAACGATTGCGATGCCTTTGGATGCTGTTGCAGAGAGCCTCGCCATGACGTCGACGGCATTGTTCTTCGGGGCGGCTCTCTACATCAGCCTTGTGGAGCATCCAGCGCGGCTCGAGGCCGGTGTCGATGTTGCTCTTCGCCAGTTTCCCCACTCCTACAGGCGCGCAGCGCGCCTGCAGGCGTCGCTGGCAGTCATTGGTTCCCTGGCTGGCGTGGCGGCCTGGCTTCTGGGTTCCTCGGCCTGGTGGGCTGTGTCGGCCGTGCTCCTCTTCGCCGTGGTTCCTCTGACTGTCGTGGTCATATTTCCGACGAACAAGCGGCTGCTTGATCCCGATCTCGAGGCAACCGATCCGGCAGCTCCCGGTCTGCTCATGCGTTGGGGTACCCTGCACTGGCTGCGCACGGGCCTGAGCCTTCTTGCATTCGGCGTTCAGGTTCTCCAGACTCACGCACTGTAGCCAGCTCTCTGACCATTCGTTGCAGCCGAGACGCATCAGACTCGAGGAGTGAGCGATGAGGCGCGTTCGCTACGGCGTCGGGATGAGTCTCGACGGATTCGTGGCTGATGTCGACGATGGCACGGGGTGGATGACGGGAGACCCGGGCTACGACTCGAAGCCGTTCTTCGCTTCCATCGACACCGTTCTCGTGGGGCGGCGATTGTACGAAGTCATGCTGCGGCATGGTGCGCGTAGCTACCCAGGACTCCGGACCTATGTCTTCTCGCGGACCCTCGAGGCGGCTGACTACCCAGAGGTCACCATGCTCGCCGACGACGGAGTGGCGACCGTCAGAGGGCTACGTGGTGGGAGCGGAAAGGACATCTGGCTGTCTGGAGGCGGCGAGCTGTTTCGCAGCCTTCTGGCGGCAGACCTGGTCGACACCGTCGAGGTCGGCGTATGCCCGATCCTGCTAGGTCAGGGGCGGCCGTTCCTCCCGTCGCCCGGCCGGACGCAGAAGCTCCAACTGACATACGAGCGAGCATTCCCAAGCGGGCTGCTCGTGCTCTACTACGATGTCGTGAAATGAGGGCCGCTCGCGATTGAGACTGCCGCATGATCCGTCTCCTGTCGGTCGTGCTGCTCGCGTCCCTGCCGGTGCTCGCAGGATGCCGTCCTTCGCCGGCCCCTGCCGAGGCGCCGCCTGATGCCGCCCACGGCGCGATGGCTGCCGCGTCGGGCGTCACGCGCGCCGATGGCGGCAAGAGCCTCCTGGAGCACCGCATCGTCCCGCTGAAGCCCATGACCGGGGACGTCGAGCTCCTCTACGGCGACCCGGATGTGGCGGGCCAGCCCTTCGTCATGCGCATCCGCGAGCTGCCGGGGGCGAAGGTGCCGCCGCACTCGCATCCGGTCGACGAGCACATCACCGTCGTGCAGGGCACCTGGTATTTCGCGTTGGGGAACGAGTTCAAGCGCGAGGCGCTGCAGGAGCTGAAGGCGGGCACCTACGCGTTCGCGCCCAAGGGCAGCACGATGTTCGGGTTCTCGCCCGACGGTGCGGTCGTCCAGGTGCATGGCGTCGGCCCCTTCCACATTCATTGGAAGGGCGGGTTGCACACGCTGGACGACGCCGACGCGAAGACGTTCTTCCGGCTCGCGAAGGGCGCCCAAGTGTCGTCTGAGCGGGGCGCCGCCCGCATCGTGCAGGGCTACGCTTCGGGGGAGATCATCCAGTACGAGCTCGAGGGCGCTGACGGAGCACGGTTCATGGCGGATGAAGGCACGCTGACGTCGCAATGACGAGGAGACATCGATGATTCGCACCCGGACGCTCGTGCTCGCCACCGCGGCAACCGCTGCGCTCTTCGCCTCCGCAGCCGGGGATGACTTCCGACTGTTGGCGTCGGGCAGCGCCGCCGTTCAAGGGGCGAAGCCCGCCGAGGGGTTCAAGGCGATGCTGGCCACCGTCGACGCGGCGCAGGTGGAGCTCCAGAACGGGAAGCCCGACGCGTTCAAGGCGTTGTGGTCGCGGCGCGACGACATCACGCTGTCCGGCGGGTTTGGCGGAACCATCGAGAAGGGCTGGGACGCAATCGGCCGGCGGCTCGACTGGGTCGGGACGCAGTTCTCGAAGGGGTCGAACACCATCGAGCGGCTCGTGGCTCAGGAAAGCGGCGACCTCGGCTACGTGGTGCAGCTCGAGCACCTCCGCTACACCGTCCCCGGTCAGGCGCAGCAGTCGACGCGCGACTACCGCGTGACCATGGTGTTCCGGCGCGAGTCGGGCGCCTGGCGCCTCGTCCATCGCCAGGCCGATTCGCAGATGACGAAGCAGGGCGCGCAGTAACGCGAGAGGACCCGCGCCCCGGCATCTATATGATCGAGCTTGTCCTATAGCGGAGCGGAAAGCCTCCGCTTCCGCATTTCGTTAGCACAAGGTGCGGCCTGACCGTCCCATGCGTGTCGTCATCACAGGTGGCCCAGGCGCTGGCAAGACCACCCTCCTGCGCGAGCTCAGCTCTCGAGGTTGTGCAACTGTCGAGGACACGCCTCGCGCCATCATTCGTTCGCGTCGGGCACTGGGGCTGAGCCCCCGGCCCTCGCCGTTGGACTTCGCCGAGCAGGTGCTTCGACGCGACGTCGAGTTGTACGAGGAGAATGCCGGCCCGGCACCCACCTTCTTCGATCGCGGTGTCATCGACGCCCTGGCAATGGTCGCGGACGCGGCGCCAGAGCGCAGGGCTGAGCTCGTTGCGCTCGCAACGGACTATCCATACCATCCCGTCGTCTTCGTCCTTCCCCCTTGGGAGGAGATCTACGTCCATGACGACGAGCGAGACCACACGTTCACGCACGCCGTACGTGTATCCGAGTCGCTGGTCGCGTGGTACCGGTTGTGTGGCTACCGTGTCGATCCCGTGCCCAAGCTGCCCGTCGCTGAGCGTTGCAACTACGTTCTCTCTGCACTCAATGCGAGCAACGCCTGACCCGAAGGCTCGTCGATCGGTTCGACTCGTCGCGGCATGGTTCGCCGCCTTGGCACTCGTCGCGCCCGCGACCCTCAATGCGTGGAACGCGCAAGGCCATCGACTGGTGGCGTTGGTGGCGACAAACCATCTGACGCCCGCCGCGCGCCAGCAGGTGCAGATACTCCTCGGGGACGAGACGCTGGCGGACGTAGCGGTGTGGGCGGACCGGTACCTGCTTGGCAACAACCAGACGTCCTTCTGGCATTACGTCAACATCCCGCCCGATGCGGCGAGCTACGACCGTGACCGAGACTGCCCGCGACAGCCGGGGGTCGCCGCAGGCGGCCGCGGCGACACGTGGCGGGACTGCGTCGTCGACCGGATCCGCTACAACCAGGAGCGTCTGGCAGACACGTCACTCGACCGCGCTGACCGGGCCATCGCGCTGAAGTTCCTCGTCCACCTCGTCGGCGACGTGCACCAGCCGCTGCATGCCCTTGGCGTCGAGCGCGGCGGGAACGGCATTCGCGTGTCGGTGTTCGGCTCCCCGGATTGTCGCTACGACGATGGCACGTCGTACCCCTGCAACCTGCACGGCGTGTGGGACACGGAGCTGATCGGCCGCCGTGGCCTCGGCGATCAGCAGTACGTCGCGGAGCTCGAACGGCTGATCACGCAGCGGCAGGCGAGCCGAGCCGCCGTCGGGTCACCCGACGCATGGGCCATGGAGTCGCACGCGCTGGGCACACGTGCGCTTTTGCCGGCCCAGGGAGTTGTGGACGAGGCGTATTACGCCGCGCACATCGCCACGATCGACGAACGCCTGGCACTCGGCGGCTGGCGGCTGGCGTCGCTGGTGAACCAGGCGCTCGATCGCCCGGCGCCGTAGCTGCAAGGCGGCCGAGCCGTCAGCCGGCCGTCTTCTCGCCCGGCAGCGGGACGTGCACCGGGTAGTCCTTCTCGCCGGCGAGGACCTTGATCGGCAGGTTGTTCTCGCGCAGCGGGATCGGGCACGTCGTGTAGGGATTGAACGAGCACGGCGGGTTGTAGGCCTGGTTGAAGTCGAGGACCACCGTGCCGTCATCGGCGAGGTCCGCGTACAGGAACCGAGCCGCCTCGTAGGTCTCGTGCCCGCTCGACGCGTCCTTGATGACGAAGTAGAAGCGCTTGGGCCGCGTCGTGAACGGCCGAAGCCGCAGCGTCTGACCGAGCAGGGCGAACTCGACCACCCCCTCGCTGGTGAACTGGTCGACGTCGCCGTACGTGTTCAGCACCGAGACCTTCCGCGGTTCGGCGTCCTTGATGAAGCGTCCGACGACGCGATATTTCAGGTCGATCGGGAACCAGGTGAAGCCGAGGAAGCCCTTGGCGAGCGGCCCGTTCGGATCGCGCACGCGCAGCGAGCGGACTTCGCCGCTGACGTGGACCACGAGGCGCACCGTGCCCACGGTCAGCTCGTCGGGCCCGGTCTGGCTGTCGTCGCGCAGATCGATCGCGGCCGTCACCGGCTGGTCCTTCTTCATGACCGGCGCCCCGGGCGCGGGTTCGAAGCGCACCGCCTTGCCGTTCAGGACGAACGTGCCGAGTCTGGCGGGCACCGACGCCGGCAGGACGATGTCGTTGGTGGCGGCGCTGCCGGCGGTGTTCGCCCCCGGCTTCAGCGGGTACATGCCGGCGATGCTGGCCCAGTCGCGACGGTAGTCGGCTTCGTGCTTGGCGCGCCACGCTTCGATCGCGGGAATGGGCGATTGCGCGTCGGTGCTCGCTGGCGGGGCTTCCTTCAGCGTGTCGCTGCTGCACGCCGCGCAGAGGGCGGTCGCGGCGAGGAGAGCGGGCAGGCGCAGGCGGTCGACGAGTGGCATCGCCTCAGCGTACTCGCATCTGGTGGAGGCGATCTAAGCTGAGTCGTGCGCTACCGCCCACGGCTCCCAGTATGACCGGCATGCATCGCCGTCATTTCCTGGCCGGCGCCAGCAGTGCCGCGGCCGCGGTCCTGGCACCCTGGCCTCTCGCCGCCAAGCGCACAAAGACCCGCCTGATCCTGCTCGGCACGGGCGGCGGACCGCGTCCGCGCACGGCCAACTCGGCATCCGCGCAGGTCGTCGTGATCGACGGCGCGGCGTACGTGGTCGATTGCGGCGACGGTGTCGCACGGCAGCTGGCGTTCGCCGGCATTCCGTTGCCGACCCTGCGCCACATCTTCCTGACGCACCAGCACTCGGATCACACCGCCGACTACGGCAACCTGATGTGGCTCGCGTGGACCGCGGGGCTGCGGACGCGGGTCGACACCTGGGGACCGCCGCCGCTCGAGAAGATGACACACCTGTTCTTCGAGATGAACGCCGCCGACATCGAGACGCGCATCGCCGACGAAGGGCGAGTCCCGCTGGCTCCGCTGGTCCACGTGCACGAGTTGACCGCGGCTGGCCTCGTGTTCCAGGACGAGCACGTCAAGGTGACGTGCCGCCCTGGTGCGGCATCCGCCTGTCGTGCCTGCGTTCGGCTACCGGTTCGATGCCGCCGATCGGTCCATCGTCATCTCCGGGGACACCGCGCCGTCGGACGAGTTGATCGCGCTGGCGCGCGGCGCCGACGTCCTGGTCCACGACGCGTTGTTCCCGGCGGGCGTCGATCGGCTGGTCGCGAACGTGCCCAACGCGGCGACCCTGAAACAGAGCATCCTGTCCCACCACACCACCGCGGAGGACGCCGGGCGCGTGGCGCAGGCCGCAGGGGTGAAGACGCTGGTGCTCTCGCATTTCGTGCCGCCGGACGATCCGGCGATCACGGACAGATGTGGCTCGACGCGGCCCGGACGCACTTCCGCGGCCCGGTCGTCGTCGGCAAGGATCTCCTGGAGATCTGAGTGATGGCTGCCGGTGCCATTCTGCGGTCGCTGATCACGTGCCCGCACTGCGGTGCGGCTCGCGAGGAGCCGATGCCGACCGACGCCTGCGTGTACTTCTACGAGTGCACCGCCTGCCAGACGCTGCTCCGCCCGAAGCCCGGCGATTGCTGCGTGTTCTGCTCGTTCGGCACGGTTCCCTGTCCGCCCGTGCAGGCCTCCGGCGCATGTGGTTCGGGTGAGCCGCCAGCGAGCCGATGACGACGCCGGAATCCGGTTGGATCGACGGGACCGACCTGCGCGATGCCCGCGCGGGGCCACTCCACGCCTTGCTGCTGCGCATCGGCGAGGTCGCGAGGACGACCGACCGCCGGACGATCGCCGCGTCGTTCGCGCTGCGGTTCGGGTGGTCGTCGGCTCTTGCCATCGCGCCGTACCTGCAATCGCGCTGGGTCCCCGACATCGCGCTCGACAACGTCTCGTTCGCGTTCGGCCGGTCGACCGCATTCGAACGCGCGGCGCTGCACGAGGTGCGCGGCGTGATGGTAGCCGGCGATCCCCGAGCCGCCGATGCGTCGATCTGCACGGTGCCCGACGCGAATGCGCTGCGGCGCGCCCTGCGCGCTGCGCTGGTTGGCCAGGCGGCGCCGGTCGTGGCCACGCTCGAGCAGTGGTCCGGCTTTGCGCGGCGCGGCACATGGGGCCAGCTGACGTCGGCGTGGGCAGCGCAGTTCATGGCCATCGCCGAGCCGCGCGACGACCAGCGCGGCCTCGCTCCCGAGCTCGACGCGTTCTTCGCCGGAGACGACATCGTCGCCGCGATGCGGCCGCGGATGCAGGCCGTCAGCGTCGACGGCGCGACCTGCCTGTATCAGCGCCGCGCCAGCTGCTGCCGGATGTACCTCCTGCCGGGCGGCAGTCTGTGCACCAGCTGTCCGCTGGTCGGCGACGAGGAGCGTCAGAAGCTCTTCGTGGCGACCTTCTCGTGCGCGCCTGGGACCAGGATCAGCGGCGCCGAGCCGTAGGTGTGGCCCGCGCTACTTCGCGGTCTTGATCCGGATCCGGCGGTACTCCATCTGCCCGCGATCGCCTTCGAGGCCGATCGGGCCCGTCGGCGGCACCTTCAGGTCGACGTCGAGCTTCTCGCCGTTCACGGTGGCCGTCGCCGCGCCGTTCTGCACCGTCACGATCATCTCGTTCCAGTCCTGCGGCTTGTACTTCGTGAGGTTCGTGAACGGACCAGCGAGCCCGTAGTCGCGGCACTGCAGCTGCGGCCCCCGCAGGTAGACGCCGCTGTCGGCGTTCGGCGTCGCGCGGAATTCGAGCTTGAGGACGAAGTCCTTCGGGAATTCGCGCTTCGTCCAGATCTGCTGGATGCGTCGCGGCTCGGGCGGTGTGGTGACGACGAGCCGGCCGTTGATGGCCTGGAAGCGGCCGTCGGGGCTCGACGTCTTGCCGTCGAACCACGCCGTCTCGGTGATGAACGGCCACGTCGCCGCGTTCGGGTCGGAGGCCTGCCATTTCTTCGCGCTCTCCTTGTCGGCCTCGCTCGTCGGCCGCAGGCCCCAGCCGGTGAGGTCCTTGCCGTTGAACAGGCTCTCGAAGCCGGGTTCGGGCGTGAAGTAGTCGGGTTCGGTCTCGGTGAGGCCGAGCGTGGCGAAAATCGGCCGCAGCGCCGCGGCGAACTTGATGTAACCGTAGTCGTTCGGGTGCAGGACGTCGGGGAACTCGTCCTTGACCGGCTCCCCCGTCTTGTCTGCGAACAGCGTCCACGTGTCGAGCGGGATCACCTGCGGGTCGCCCTTGATCGACGCCATCCGCAGCGCGTTGATCTTCTTGATGTCCTCGGCCGGCCGCCGCATCGACACCGAGCTTGGCATCACCAGGCAGGCGATGATCGGCATCTTCGGGTTGTGCGTCTTCAACGTCGCGATCAGCAGCCGGAAGTCGCTGTCGATCGTCTCCGGCGTCGCCTTCTCCTCGAGGTCGTTGGTCCCGATCAGGATCACGACGGCGCGCGGGTTCAAGTCGAGGACGTCCTCCTTCAGGCGGATGAGGACGCCGCGCGTGGTGTCGCCGCTGATGCCGCGGTTGGCGACCTTGACGCCGGGGAACACGGCGCCGAGGCCGAGGCCCCACCCCTGCGTGATCGAATCACCAAGGAACACCACTGCGCCCTGATCGCGCTGCACCTGCGTCGACCACACCGTCCGGCGCTGCTTCCACAGGTTCTGGAACCACTCCATGCGCCGGATCGGCCCGGTGCCGGGCAGCCCGTCGTCCGTCGCGGGGATCGCGAAGGGATCGGACGGCGCCGCGACCGCGGCGACCGACGGGGGCGGCGGAGCCGGCTGGGGCGCGCCCTGCTGCGGCGGCGCGGCGACCTGCGCCGCGGCCGGGATACTCGAGATGAGCAGGCAGCCTGCGGCCACGGCTCCGCGGAGGTCAGACCAGTCGAGTTGCATGCGCGGAGGATACCCGAAAACAGGCCTCGGGCCGATCGCGGCGGCAACGGGACGGGGGGCCTTGCCGTCAGACTAGCGAGCGCGGCTACCGGCCGGCGCGTGGAGGTCTCCCGTGGGTATCGTGCGATCGTCGCTGCGGCATCTCGCCAGCGCGCCCGGCTTCACCATCGTCGCCGTGCTGTCGCTGACGCTGGGGATCGGGCCGACGACCGCGATCTTCAGCCTGATCGACGAGCTGCTGCTGCGGACGCTGCCGGTGCCGCGGCCCGAAGAGCTCGTGCTGCTGCGCGTGCAGCACGGCGTCCGCGGTCGCATGAGCCACGCCGGCGAAGGGCAGGGCGGCGTGGATCCGGTGACCGGCCGCGAGGTCGGCACGCCGCTGTCGCGCGCCATCTTCGAGCAGCTGCGGACGACGCCGGCGCCGGTGTCCCACGTCTTCGCCTCGGCGTCGTTCTCGCGCGTCAGCGTGATCGCCGAGGGCGTTCCCGAGCCGGCGATCTCGGCGCAGTACGTCTCGGGCGACTACTACGCCGGCGTGGGCGTGACGCCGGCGGTCGGCCGCCTGATCGCGCGAACCGACGACGGAGCGTCGGCGCCGCCGGTCGCGGTGCTCTCGTATCGGTACTGGCAGCGCCGCTTCGACGGCCGCGCCGACGCGATCGGGCGCACCATCCTGATCAACAGGGTGCCGGCCACCATCGTCGGGGTGTCCGCGGCCGGCTTCGACGGCACCGAGCAGGTTGGCGAGACCGTCGACGTCTCGGTGCCGCTCGCCCACCACCTGCTGTTCCAGCCGGATCGGCCCTCTCGCGCCAAGCCGGGCTACTGGTGGCTGAGCGTGATGGCGCGGCTCGCGCCTGGCGCGACCGCGGAGCAGTTGCGTGCCGCGCTCGAGCCCGCGTTCCAGGCGGCGGCCCGCGACGGCTGGGTGTCGCCCGAGCACGCGCTCGCCGACCGCCCAGACGATGTGCGGCTGTTGGTCGAGCCTGGCGCCCAGGGCCACAACGAAAACCGGCGTGCGCAGCGGATGCCGCTGATGCTCCTCCTCGCCCTCGGCGCTCTCGTGCTCGCGGCAGCATGCGTGAACGTGTCGACGCTGCTGGTTGCGCGCGCCGATGCGCGGCACCGCGACTTCGCGCTGCGCCTGGCGCTGGGGGCCAGCCGCCGCGGCATCGTCGGGCAGTGCATTGTCGAAGCGCTGCTGCTGTCGGGTACTGCCACGGTCGCTGGCACCGTCGTGGCGTGGCTGTCACGCGACGCGCTCCGCGCGCTGCATCCCTTGGGCCGCAATCCCACGGCCGTGCTCGATCTGCCGCTCGACGGGCGGATCCTCGCGGCGACGGCCGGCGTCTCGGTGGTGTGCGCCCTCGCGTTCGCGTTGCTGCCGGCGCTGCAGGCCAGCCGCATCGACCTCGCAACGGCGTTCCAGGGCGGTACGCGGACGCTCGGCGGCCGGCGCCGGTCGTGGGTCGTGCGCGGCCTGCTCGCCGTGCAGGTGGCGCTGTCGCTCGTGCTGCTGGTCAGCGCGGGCCTGTTCTCGCGGACACTCGCCCGCCTCGATGCCGTCGACGCCGGCTTCGATCAGCGCGGCCTGCTGCTGTTCCGCATCGACGCGACGTCGGCCGGCTATGCCCCCGATCGCGTGGTCGCGCTGCACGATCGGATCCGCGAGCGGCTCGCCGGGTTGCCCGGCGTGCGCGAGGTCACCTACACGCGCGTCCCGCTGCTCTCCCGGGTGCGGCAGAACAAGTCGTTCGCGCTGCCTGAGATCGGGACGGGCAAGACCCGCGCGATCGTGAACACCAACGGTGTCGCCCCCAATTTCTTCGCGGCGATGGCGCTGCCGATCACGCGCGGGCGCGGTTTCGCCGAGGCCGATCGCGACGGCACGCCGAAGGTAGCGGTCGTCAACGAGACGTTCGCGCGGCAACAGTTCGCCGGTGCCGATCCGATCGGCCGGCGGATCGCCTTCGGTGCCCCCGCTTTCGACGACGTCGTCGAGGTGGTGGGCGTCGCGCGCGACGCCAAATACACCGACCTGCGCGGCGAGACGCCGCCCACGGTCTACCTGCCGGCCTACCAGCGCGTCGAAGGCGCGGCGGCGTTCGCGGTGCGCGCCGCCGGCGACCCCGCGGCCCTGATGCCGGCGGTGCAGGCGGCGATCCACGACATCGATGCGACGCTTCCAATCCTCGATCTGCGGACGCAGCACGAGCAGATCGAGCGCCTGCACGCGAGCGAGCGGCTGTTCGCGTGGCTCTCCACGTTCTTCGGCTTCACGGCGGTGGCGCTGGCGGCGGCCGGCCTGCACGGGCTGCTGGCGCAGGCGGTGCAGCGGCGGACGGGTGAGTTCGGGCTTCGGCTGGCGGTCGGGGCGACGCCGGCGAACGTCGGCGGGATGATCGTCCGCGAGGCGGTGCTGCTCGCCTTCATCGGCGCGGTTGCGGGCCTCGGCGCCGCCGCGCTGCTGGCGCGGACGGTCTCCGCGATGCTGTTCGGCATCACGGCGATGGATCCGCTGACCTACGCGGGCGCGGCCGCCCTCGTCGTCGCGACGGCCGGCGGCGCCTCGCTGATCGCGGCGCGCCGGGCCAGCCGCGTCGAGCCGCTCGTCGCCTTACGTGCCAACGGCTAGCAGATCGAGTGATCCGGATGCGGCGGTACTCCATCTGCCCGCGGTCGCCTTCGAGGCCGATCGGGCCGGTCGCCGGCACCTTGAGCTCGACGTCGAGCATTTCGCCGTTGCACGGTCGCCGTCGCCACGCCGTTCTGCACCGTCACGATCATCTCGTTCCAGTCCTGCGGCTTGTACTTCGTGAGGTCCTTGAACGGCCCGGCGAGCCCGTAGTCGCGGCACTGCAGCTGCGGCCCGCGCAGGAAGACGCCGCTGTCGGCGTTCGGCGTCGCGCGGAACTCGAGCTTCAGGACGAAGTCCTTCGGGAACTCGCGCTTCGTCTAGATCTGCTGGATGCGTCGCGGCCTCGGGCGGCGTGGTGACGACGAGCCGGCCGTTGATCGCCTGGAAGCGGCCGTCGGGGCTCGACGTCTTGCCGTCGAACGACGCCGTCTCGGTGACGAACGGCCACGTCGCCGCGTTCGGGTCGGAGGCCTGCCATTTCTTCGCGCTCTCCTTGTCGGCCTCGCTCGTCGGCCGCAGGCCCCAGCCGGTGAGGTCCTTGCCGTTGAACAGGCTCTCGAAGCCGGGCTCGGGCGTGAAGTAGTCGGGCTCGGTCTCGGTGAAGCCGAGCGTGGCGAAGATCGGCCGCAGCGCCGCGGCGAACTTGATGTAGCCGTAGTCGTTCGGGTGCAGGAGGTCGGGGAACTCGTCCTTGACCGGCTCGCCCGTCTTGTCGGCGAACAGCGTCCACGTGTCGAGCGGGATCACCTGCGGGTCGCCCTTGATCGACGCCATCCGCAGCGCGTTGATCTTCTTGATCTCCTCGGCCGGCCGCTGCATCGACACCGAGCTCGGCATCACCAGGCAGGCGATGATCGGCATCTTCGGGTTGTGCGTCTTCAACGTCGCGATGAGCAGCTGGAAGTCGCTGTCGATCGTCTCCGGCGTCGCCTTCTCCTCGAGGTCGTTGGTGCCGATCAGGATCACGACGGCGCGCGGGTTCAGGTCGAGGACGTCCTCCTTCAGGCGGATGAGGACGCCGCGCGTGGTGTCGCCGCTGATGCCGCGGTTGGCGACCTTGACGCCGGGGAACACGGCGCCGAGGCCGAGGCCCCACCCCTGCGTGATCGAATCGCCGAGGAACACGACCGCGCCCTGATCGCGCTGCACCTGCGTCGACCACACCGTGCGGCGCTGCTTCCACAGGTTCTGGAACCACTCCATGCGCCGGATCGGCCCGGTGCCGGGCAGCCCGTCGTCCGTCGCGGGGATCGCGAAGGGATCGGACGGCGCCGCGACCGCGGCGACCGACGGAGGCGGCGGAGCGGGCTGGGGCGCGCCCTGCTGCGGCGGCGCGGCGACCTGCGCCGCGGCCGGGACACTCGAGATGAGCAGGCAGCCTGCGGCCACGGCTCCGCGGAGGTCAGACCAGTCGAGTTGCATGCGCGGAGGATACCCGAAAACAGGCCTCGGGCCGATCGCGGCGGCAACGGGACGGGGGGCCTTGCCGTCAGACTCGGCGAGCGCGGCTGCCCGCCGGCGCGTGGAGGTGGCCCGTGGGTATCGTGCGATCCGCGCTGCGGCATCTCGCCAGCGCGCCTGGCTTCACCATCGTCGCCGTCCTGTCGCTGGCGCTCGGGATCGGGCCGACGACGGCGATCTTCAGCCTGGTCGACGAGCTTCTGCTGCGCTCGCTGCCGGTGCCGCGGCCCGACGCACTCGTCCTGTTGCGCGTGCGAGCACGGCATGCGCGGTCGGATGAGCCACGCCGGCGAAGGGCAGGGCGGCGTCGATCCCGGTGACCGGCCGCGAGGCCGGCACGCCGCTGTCGCGCGCCATCTTCGAGCAGCTGCGGAGGACGCCGGCGCCGGTGTCCGCACGTGTTCGCGTTCGCGCCGTTCTCGCGGGTCAGCGTGATCGTCGAGGGCGCGCCCGAGCCGGCGATCCGGCGCAGTACGTCTCGCGGCGACTACTACGCCGGCCTCGGCGTGCCGGCCGGCGCTCGGCCGCCTGATCGCGCGGGCCGACGACGGCCCGACGGCGCCGCCGGTCGCGGTGCTCTCGCATCGGTACTGGCAGCGCCGCTTCGACGGCCGCGCCGACGTGATCGGCGCGCACGATCCTCGATCAACAGAGTGCCGGCGACGGTCGTCGGCGTGTCGGCGGCGGGCTTCGACGGCGCCGAGCAGGTCGGCGAGACCGTCGACGTCTCGGTGCCGCTCGTCGCACCACCTGCTGTTCCAGCCGGATCGGCCCGGCGCGCGCCGAGCGGGGCTACTGGTGGCTGAGCGTGATGGCGCGGCTCGCGCCCGGCGCGACCGCGGAGCAGGCTGCGGCCGCGCTGGAGCCGGCGTTCCAGGCCGCGGCCCGCGACGGCTGGGTGTCGCCCGAGCACGCGCTCGCCGACCGCCCCGACGATGCGCGCCTGCTCGTCGAGCCCGGCGCCCAGGGCCAGAACGAAGCCCGGCGTGCGCAGCGGCATGCCGCTCGTGCTCCTGCTGGCGCTCGGCGGTCTCGTGCTCGCCGCGGCCTGCGTGAACGTGTCGACGCTGCTGGTCGCGCGCGCCGATGCGCGCGCGCCGCGACTTCGCGCTGCGACTGGCGCTGGGCGCCAGCCGGCGCGGCATCGTCGGGCAGTGCATCGTCGAAGCGCTGCTGCTGGCCGGCGCGGCCGCGGTCGCTGGCACCGGCGTGGCGTGGGTGTCCCGCGACGCGCTCCGCGCCGCTGCACCCGTTCGGCACGCAATCCCACGGCCGTGCTCGATCTGCCGCTCGATGGCCGCGTCCTCGCGGCGACGGCCGGCGTGTCGGTGGTCGTGCGCCCTGGCGTTCGCGCTGCTGCCGGCGCTGCAGGCGAGCCGCATCGACCTGGCATCGGCGTTCCAGGGCGGCACGCGGACGCTGCGCGGCCGGCGCCGGTCGTGGGTCGTGCGCGGCCTGCTCGCCGTGCAGGTGGCGCTGTCGCTGGTGCTGCTGGTCAGCGCCGGCCTGTTCGCGCGGACGCTCCCGCGCCTCGATGCCTTCGACGCCGGCTTCGATCAGCGCGGGCTGCTGCTGTTCCGCATCGACGCCACGTCGGCCGCTACGCCGCCGATCGCGTGGTCGCGCTGCACGATCGGATCCGCGAGCAGCTCGCCGGGCTGCCCGGTGTGCGGGAGGTGACCTACTCGCGCGTGCCGCTGCTCTCGCGCGTGCGGCAGAACAAGTCGTTCGCGCTGCCGGAGATCGGCGCCGGGCAAGGCCCGCCGCCCGTGTCAACACCAACGGTGTCGCCCCGAATTTCTTCGCGGCGATGGCGCTGCCGATCACGCGCGGCCGCGCCTTCGCCGAGGCCGATCGCGAGGCGGCACGCCGAAGGTGGCGGTGGTGAACGAGGCGTTCGCGCGCCAGCAGTTCGGCGGCGCCGACCCGATCGGCCGGCGGTCGTCTTCGGGCGCCCCGGCCTTCGCCGACGTCGTGGAGGTCGTCGGCGTGGCGGGCGACGCCAAGTACACCGACCTGCGCGGGAGATGGGGCCGACGATCTACCTGCCGGCCTAGCAGCGCGTCGAAGGCGCGGCGACGTTCGCGGTGCGCGCCGCCGGCGATCCCGCGGCACTGATGCCGGCGGTGCAGGCGGCGATCCGCGAGATCGATCCGACGCCTGCCGGTCCTCGACCTGCGGACGCAGCGCGAGCAGATCGAGCGCCTGCACGCGAGCGAGCGCCTGTTCGCGTGGCTCTCGACGTTCTTCGGCCTGACGGCGGTGGCCCTGGCGGCGGCCGGCCTGCACGGCCTGCTGGCGCAGGCGGTGCAGCGGCGGACGGGCGAGTTCGGGCTGCGCCTGGCGGTCGGGGCCGACGCCTGGCGAACGTCGGCGGGATGATCGTCGCGCGAAGCGGTCGATGCTCGCCGCCGTCGGCGCTGCCGTCGGGCCTGCGGCGCCGCCGCGTCTGCTGGCGCGCGACGGTCGGCGTCGATGCTGTTCGGGGTCACGCCGACTCGATCCGGTGACCTACGCCGGCGCGGCGCTGCTCGTGGTCGCCACCGCCGCCGCGGCCTCGCTCGTCGCCGCGCGGCGCGCCAGCGGCGTCGATCCGCTACCGCGCTCCGGGCCGAGTAGGGCGAGTCGTTAGTCGTTGGCCTCTCGGTCGGCCAGGGACGGGAGATGACGCAGGCGTTGATGCCGCCGACGCCGAGCGAGAGCTTGCCGGCGAGGCCCTGCGGCGCCGCGCAGGCCTGGTCCAGCACGAAGCTGCCGTGCAGCGCTTCGATCGCCGGGTTGAGCGCGCTCGCGGGCAGCGCGGTCGGATAGAGCTTGCCGCGCGCGAAGCCGAGATACTGTGCGGTCAGCTCCCAGCCGCTGCCGGCGCTCATGCCGTGCCCGAACGTCCCCTTCCGCGCCGTGCCGAGCACGGTGGGCGGCAGCGTCGAGCGCATCAGCTTACCTCGTTGTAGTCGCCGGGCGTCGCGGTGGCGTGCAAATCCCAGGTGCCGATGTCGCCCGGGACCGCGCCGGCGGCGGCCAGCGCCTGCTCGATGGCGGCGGTGGGGCCGGCCAGCGTCGGCGTGATGATGTGGTCGGCGTCCGAGCTGACGCCGACCGCGATCGGCTCCATGCCGAGCACGCGGTAGCCGCGCGCCGTCATGTAGTCGTAGTCGCCGAGGATCCAGACCACCGATCCGCCGGCGACGTGGGTGCCTTGCAGCCGCGTCAGCGGCAGCGACACGCGGCCGTCCGCGGCGAGCACGCGGGCGCTGAAGAAGCCGCCGACGATGAGCGGGTGCGGCGGCGGATCGGTGGCGCCGACCACGACCGCCTTGGCCTCGCCGCGCCGGATCGCGTCCATCCCGAGCTTGAGCGCGACGCCGAACGTCGAGCAGGCGGCCACCGGCCCGAACGCCAGCCCGGTGATGTTGCCGAGCATCGACACCTGCGCCGCCGGCGTGTTGTGGAGGTTCCACACGACGTCGGCCGAGACCTCCCACGGCGCGTCAGGCGCCCCCCATTGCTGCTGCAGCTTGCCGCGCGCGGCGTCGCGGGCGCGGATGACGTGGACCTTGCCGCTCTCGACGCTGCCGGTGATGCTCGTCTTCTCGATCGCGACCAGCGCGGCGAGGTACTGCGCCAGCTCCGGCGACCGGTCGGCCCAGTAGCGTTGCCACACGTGGACCGCCGCTTCGCGCGCGTCGGGGTCGGCGTGGGCCGCGGCCGCCGCGGCCGGCGCCGGCGGCACGCCCTCAACCGGGTCGCTGCCGTGGGTGGCGAGGTGATCGCGCAGGGCGCTGTTGCGCTCCGGGTCGCTCCAGAAGCGGTCCCAGCACCGCTGCGCCTGGTGCAGCGCGATGCTGGCGTCGTAGAGCTTGCCGATGTTGCCGAGGCCGGTGCCGACGTAGACGTGCGCCTGCAGGCCGAGCTCCTGCAGGGTGGCCTCGAGGCCGGGGTTCTGGCGGAGGCCCTGGATGAACGCGCCGATCGCGTAGAGCGACGGCCAGTCCATCTTCTCCTCGAGCTGCGCGAAGCGGCGCGGGGGGAAGCGCGCGGCGATCCACTCGCGGTAGTCGGCGAAGCGGAACGCGGGCTCGCCGGCGAGGAAGTTGCTGGTCCCGAAACCGTTGAACGGGGTCGAGCCAGCTGTCGGCGGCGTCGAGGTTGGTGGCAAACGCGTCGATGTCGGGTGAGCGGGGCGCCACCACGCCCCACCCGTAGATGCCTACCCTGGTCACATGCGCATTGTGTCAGACCGTGAGGTGGTTCTTCACCACGTCGTCGGTAAGGCCCTCGATCGGACCGCTGGCGACCACCCGGCCCTTCTCCAGGACGGAAAATCGCTGGCGACGCGGCGGGCGAACGGCAGCTTCTGCTCGACCAGCAGGATCGTCAGGCCCTCGTCGCGGTTGAGCCGCAGCAGCACGTCGCCGATCTCGTGGACGACGTTCGGCTGGATGCCCTCCGTCGGCTCGTCGAGGATCAGCAGCGTCGGGTTCAGGACCAGCGCGCGGCCGATGGCGAGCTGCTGCTGCTGGCCGCCCGAGAGATCGCCGCCGCGGCGCATGCGCATCTTCTTGAGCACCGGGAACAGCTCGAAGATCCGCGGCGGGATCGCCGGCGCCTTGCTGACGCCGAGGCCCGACCTGGAGGTTCTCCTCGACGGTGAGCTGCGGGAAGATCTCGCGGCCCTGCGGCACGTAGCCGATGCCGAGCCGGGCCCGCGCTTCCGCGGGCAGCGGCCGCAGGCCATCCGTCTTGAACGTGATCGTCGCCGGAGTCGCTGCGGACGAGGCCCATGATGCACTTGAGCAGCGTCGTCTTGCCCGTGCCGTTGCGGCCCATCAGGCACGTCCGCGAGCCCTGCCGTCACCGTCGAGATCGACGTCCCACAGCGTGTGGCTGCCGCCGTACGACTGGTTCAACCGTGGATACGCGTCAGCACTCAGGCTCCGAGATAGACGTCGATGACGTCCTGGTCGTTCTGCACCTGGTCCATGGTGCCTTCCGCGAGCACGCTGCCTTCGTGCAGCACGGTCACGTTGCGGGCGATCGATCGCACGAACTCCATGTCGTGCTCGACGACGACCACCGAGTGGGCGCCGGCGAGCGACACCAGCAGCTCCGCGGTCCGCTCCGTCTCCTGCGGCGTCATGCCGGCCACCGGCTCGTCGACCAGCAGCAGCTTCGGATCCTGCATCGAGCAGCATGCCGATCTCGAGCCACTGCTTCTGGCCGTGTGCCAGCGTCGCCGGCGATCTCGTCGCGCCGTCGGCCAGGCCGATGGTGGCGAGCACGCTGTCGATCCGGTCGCGGCCGCGCCGGCGTCAGGCGGGCCCGCAGCACCTGCCAGAACGACTGCGGACCGGCCAGCGCCAGCTCGAGGTTCTCGGCGACCGTGAGGTTCTCGAAGACGGTCGGCTTCTGGAACTTGCGTCCGATGCCGGCCCGCGCGATCTCGGGCTCGCTCATGCGTGAGCAGATCGAGCTGGTGCCCGAACCACGCCCGCCCCTCGTCCGGCCGCGTCTTGCCGGTGATGACGTCCATCATGGTCGTCTTGCCGGCGCCGTTCGGCCCGATGATGCAGCGCAGCTCGCCGGGCTCGACGTAGAGCGTCAGGGCGTTCAGCGCCTTGAAGCCGTCGAAGCTGACGGTGAGCTTCTCGAGGTAGAGGACGTCCGGCGGCGACCGTCATGCGGTGCGCACTCCGAGGCGCCGCGACGCGAACCACGCCGCCGGCCGCAGGCCGACGAGGCCGCGCGGCAGGAACAGCGTGACGAGGATGAAGAGCGCGCCGAGCGCGTAGAGCCAGACCTCGGGCAGCGCGCCGGTGAAGTACGTCTTGGCGTAGTTCACGAGCACGCGCGCCGGCCACCGCGCCGTAGAGCGTGCCGCGCCCGCCGACCGCGACCCAGATCACGACCTCGATCGAGTTGATCGGCGCGAACTCGCCCGGGTTGATGATGCCGACCTGCGGCACGTAGAGCGCGCCGGCCACGCCGGCGATGACCGCCGAGAACGACGAACAGCCACAGCTTGTAGGACTCGACCGGATAGCCGAGGAACCGCGTGCGGCTCTCGGCGTCGCGGATGGCGCGGATCACGCGCCCGGCGCGCGAGCGGACGAGGGCGCGGGCAGGCGCGTAGCTGGCCGCGAGCGCCACGACCGTCGCGACGAACAGCGACGACCCGCGTGCCCGGCGCCGGAGCGGTCGAAGCCGAGGATGTCCTTGAAGTCGGTGAAGCCGTTGTTGCCGCCGAAGCCCATGTCGTTGCGGAAGAAGGCGAGCATCAGCGCGTAGCTCAACGCCTGCGTGATGATCGAGAGGTAGACGCCGGTGACGCGCGAGCGGAACGCGAGCCAGCCGAACACGAGCGCGAGCAGGCCCGGGACGAGCGACCACCATGACGGCGGCGAACCAGAAGTGGTCGAAGCCGTACCAGAACCACGGCAGCGCCTTCCAGTTCAGGAACACCATGAAGTCCGGCAGCACCGGATCGCCGTAGACGCCGCGCGTGCCGATCTGCCGCATCAGGTACATGCCCATCGCGTAGCCGCCGAGCGCGAAGAACGCGGCGTGGCCGAGGCTGAGGATGCCGCAGTAGCCCCAGATCAGGTCGACGGCGAGCGCCAGCATCGCGTAGCAGAGGTACTTGCCGAGCAGCGTCAGGACGTAGGGCGACAGGTGCAGCGGCGACGACGGCGGCACGCGCGGTTGAGGATCGGCACCACGATCGCCGTCGCGGCGAGCAGGCCGTCAGCGACGGTGCCGCCGGTCGTCGTCCCGCAGCGCCGCCGGCAGCCGGTGAGCGATGGCCATCAGCTCTCTCCGCGGCGCGGCCGGTCTGCGGGAACAGGCCGCGCGGCCGCCGCTGGATGAAGAGGATGAGCGCGACGAGCACCAGGATCTTGGCCAGCACCGCGCCGGCGAACGGCTCGAGCAGCTTGTTCACGATGCCCATCGACATGCCGCCGATCAGCGCGCCCCACAGGTTGCCGACGCCGCCGAACACGACCACCATGAACGAGTCGATGATGTAGGCCTGGCCGAGGTTGGGGCCGACGTTCGTCAGCTGGCTGAGCGCCACGCCGGCGATCCCGGCGATGCCGGAGCCGAGGCCGAAGGTCAGCGCGTCGACGCCAGCCGCTGCGGATGCCCATCGCCCGCGCCATCGGCCGGTTCTGCGAGACGGCGCGGATCTCGAGGCCGAGCCGCGTCCGCTTGAGCACGAGCAGCAGCAGCGCGAACACGATCAGCGTGAAGGCGACGATGTAGAGGCGGTTGTAGGTGAGGCTCAGCGCGTCGTTGATCTGCAGCGTGCCGCTCATCCAGGCCGGCGTCTCCACCGAGCGGTTCAGCGCCGAGAAGATCGAGCGCACCAGCCTGCTGCAGCACCAGGCTGACGCCGAAGGTCGCGAGCAGCGTCTCGAGCGGCCGGCCGTAGAGGAAGCGGATGATCGTGCGCTCGATGAGGACGCCGGCCAGCCCGCGACACGAGGAACGCGGCCGGGATCGCCACCAGCGATCGACCAGCCGATGTGGTTCGGCATCAGCGGCTGGACGACGTAGGTGGTGTAGGCGCCGAGCATCATCAGCTCGCCGTGCGCCATGTTGATCACGCCCATCACGCCGAACGTGATGGCGAGGCCGATGGCGACGAGCACCAGCACCGAGCCGAGGCTGAGGCCGAAGAACAGCGTCTCGACGCCGGAGTAGATCGAGCGCGCCGTGCTCGATGCGATCGACGGCCGCGCGCGGCCGCGGCGCGGATGTCGGCGTCGGGCTCGGCGAAGCTGCCGTCGGGCGCCTTCTCGACGAGCGCCGCCAGCCGGTTGCGGACGTCCGGACGCAGGCGGTGCGACAGCATCTGGATCGCGGCGAGCCGCGCCGGCTTGTCGCCGCCGTCGAGAGCGGCCAGGGCGAGCCCGGTCTCGATCTCGCGGCGGACGCGCGCCTCGGTACTCGGTGCCGATGCGCTCGCGGAGCAGCGCGGTGGTCTGCGTCGTCGGGCGACCGCAGCATGCTCGGTGACGGCGGTCAGCCGCACGGCGGGGTCCGCGTTCGCCAGCTCGAATGCGGGCCACCAGGTCCGCAGCACGCGTCGCAGGCGGTTGTTGGTGCCGATGCGCGTCAGCGCGTCCCGCGGCGTCGAGCCGACCGGCCTCAGCGTGACGGGATCGAGGAGGTCGGCGGCCGGCAGCGTCTCGTCGGCCGACGTCGCGACGAACACGCCCTGATCGGCGGCGCGGACGACCAGGCGATCTTCGAGGAAAGCGCGCAGGACGAGCACGCGCGCTGGCGTGGCCGCTCGCGACCAGCTGCTCGACGATCGCTTCCTTGTCGGCGAAGTCGGCGTCGCGCAGGCTGGTGACGAGGCCGGCGAAATCGGTGGGTGCGGCCGGTGTGGAACGGCCGCCGGCGGGGCGGAAACGGCCTCCGCCGGGGCCGGCGCAGGAGCATCCTGCGCGGCCGCCGGCGAGGCGAGGAGAACAACGGCGGCGAGCAGCGCGGCCATACGCCGCCACTGCCCGCCGCCCGCCGGGAATCGCTCGGACACGTTGTAGTTCGTTCCCGAACACATCTTCGTCTTGGTGTTGTAGTTGCCGCACTTCAGCGTGACCCAGTCGGCGGTCAGGTCCTTGCTGCCGGGCAGGAAGTCCGACCACGCGTCGCCGGGCACCGTGCCGGCGTCTTCCAGACCACGTCGAACTGGCCGTCCGCCCGCACCTCGCCGATGTAGACCGGCTTGGTGATGTGGTGGTTCGGCAGCATCTCGGCGACGCCGCCGGTGAGGTTCGGCGTCTCCAGGCCGGGCAGCGCCGCCAGCACCTTCTCGACGTCGGTCGTGCTTCGGCCTTCTCGACCGCCTGCGCCCACAGGTTGAAGCCGATGAAGTGCGCTTCCATCGGATCGTTCGTCGTCCGCTCCGGCTTCTTGATGTAGGTCTTCCACTGCTTGATGAAGGCCTTGTTCGCCGGGTTGCTGATGCTCTGGAAGTAGTTCCAGGCCGCGAGGTGACCGACGAGCGGCTTGGCGTCGAGGCCCGAGAGCTCCTCTTCGCCGACCGAGAAGGCGACGACCGGGATGTCTTCGGCCGAGACCTTCTGGTTGCCGAGCTCCTTGTAGAACGGCACGTTGGCGTCGCCGTTGATCGTCGAGACGACCGCGGTCTTCTTGCCGGCCGAGCCGAAGCGCTTGATCGCGGCCACGCGCGTCTGCCAGTCGGAGTGGCCGAACGGCGTGTAGTTGATCGAGATGTCGGCCGGCGCGACGCCCTTGGCCAGCAGGTAGGCCTCGAGGATCTTGTTCGTCGTGCGCGGGTAGACGTAGTCGGTGCCCTCGAGCACCCACCGCTTCACGGCCAGGTCCTTCATCAGGTAGTCGACCGCGGGAATCGCCTGCTGGTTCGGCGCGGCGCCGGTGTAGATGACGTTCTTCGACGACTCCTCGCCCTCGTACTGGACCGGGTAGAAGAGCAGGCCGTTGTTCTTCTCGAAGACCGGCAGCACCGACTTGCGCGAGACGGACGTCCAGCAGCCGAACACGACGGCGACCTTGTCCTTCTCGAGCAGCTGCTGCGCCTTCTCGGCGAACAGCGGCCAGTTCGAGGCCGGGTCGACGACGACGGCCTCGAGCTTCCGGCCGAGCAGGCCGCCCTTCTTGTTCTGCTCGTCGATCATCATCAGCACGGTGTCCTTCAGCGTCGTCTCGCTGATGGCCATCGTGCCGGAGAGCGAGTGCAGGACGCCGACCTTGATCGTGGGCTGCTGCGCGCCGACGAACGAATACGCCACGGCGCCGCGAAGCAGGCACACGCGGCGAGCCACACCTGTCTACGTTTCATAGTGATACTCCTTTGAGAAGACTGTTAACCGAACGCCGAGCCGAAGGCGGAGGCGTCGGTCTGTGACGGCGACTTCAGTCGCCGGCGACTCACATCTGAATCTGGAGGCCGACGCCGACCGCCTTGAAGTCCGGTCTGACGGCCGAGAACGTCGTGTTCCGGAAGAAGAACATCACCCGGGCGTTGAACTCCTTGATGATGTAGTTGAAGTTGATCTCGGTCGTGTCCTGGTCGTAGTCCTCGGTGATGCCTTCTTCGAAGGTCGCCTTGGCGAACTTGCCGAGGAGCTGGAACTGCCGGGGTGGTCGCCCACTTGGGGAAGAGTAGGCGCCGAGGATGTAGCGCCGCTGCTCTCGCCGTAGTTGGCGTCGTAGCCGCCGAGCCCGTCGTACTCGTTGTACTGGCTCTCGATCGTGAACGCGCCGCCCTCTCCCGACCTTCTTCTCGAGCAGGAAGTCGACGTTCCACGCGGTGTCGCCGTCCTGCGCCTGCACGGCGCCGCCGATCGCGAGCAGGTCCTTGTCGCCGTAGTAGGTGCCGTTCAGGTAGTAGCCGTCCTCGGGGTCCCAGAGGTCGACCTGCACGCGGCCGGCGAAGAGCACGTCGTCCTTGCCGGTCGCCGACTTGCCGTCGAACAGGCCGCCCGAGACCTTCACCTTGCCGAACTGGCCCCAGTACATGACGCCGTTGTCGCGGCCGGTGGCCACGAACGGATAGCCGTCCTGGATGCCGTCGGTGTAGACGGCCCAGTGGTTCGAGTAGTACGGGCCGTACAGGTTGGCGCGATCGCTGGGCGGCAGGAAGCGGCCGACCCAGATGTTGAACTTCGATGACGTCGAGATCTGCGCGACCGCGTCGAGCACGCCGATGGCGTTGGTGCTGCCGTTGTACTCGGTGTTGAACATGAACTTGATGTTCTTGTGCGCGCTGCCGTTGACGTAGAGCCGCGCGCTGTTCAACAGGAACTCGTTGGTGCCGTCGGCGTCGTCCGGTCGGTGTACTGGTAGCTGCTCTGAAGGCCGCCGCCGATCGTGACCGCGGGTAGCGACTGGGCGAAGGCCGGTGAGGCTCCGGCGACGGCGAGCGCGGCGAACCCGCCGGCGATCCAGGAGCGAAGTGTGAGCATGTGAGCGAATCCCTTCGGAAGTGGCACACCCGTGCCAGTGGAAGACCGTGAACACGATGCGCGCGCCGAACCCGCCAGCGCGCGCCGCCGGTCGTAGTGCAAGGCGGGGTCCATAGCTCAGGCAGGAACGAGGCCCGTATTTGCTGGGGATTCCGTCGTCGCCGCCGTTACAACTACGCGACAATCCTGGTGGCAGGCGCGTATCTTCTGACTAAAATGTCTGTAAACGGCTCAGTTGGAGGATTGTTCGACCCTGCTCGGGCCGGTCGGCCGAGCCGCCGTTTTGCCCGAAAACACGGCTGATCGGGTCCGGCGATCGCCGCCCGTCGCCGCCTCGCGGACATTTTTGTCGACTGTTGAAATTTGCATGCACATAAACGTGGCCCCGCGCCGGCCGTCCGCGACGCGACGACGGTGCTACCATCCACGCCGTGTCGGGCACGGCGTATCGCGTGGCGGCCGTGGCGCCGGTGGATCCGATCGCGGCGCCCGCGCCGCGTCGCGGCGTCGTCGCGGTGACGCGAGGCCCGCGCGGCAGCACGGTCACGCGGGCGTACGCCGAGAGCCCGCTGAAGTGGCTCACGCCGGCGACGCGAGGTGAGGCGGCCTGGGTGTTCGCCTCGTCGTACGGCGGCGGGCTGGTGGGCGGCGATCATCTCGACGTCGAGGTCGACGTCGATGCCGGCGCCGCGGCATTCCTTTCGACCCAGGCGTCGACCAAGGTCTATCGATCGGCGGCCGGCGCCTCGACCCGGCTGGCGGCGCGCGTCGCCGACGGCGGCTTACTGGTCAGCCTGCCGGATCCGGTCGTGTGCTTCGCATCCTCGGACTACCGCCAGACGCAGACGTTCGCGATCGAGGCGTCCGCCGGGCTCGTGGCGCTCGACTGGATGACGTCCGGACGGCGCGGCTCGGGCGAGCGCTGGGCGTTCGACGCGTATGCGTCGACGACCAGCCTGCGGGTCGGCGGTCGTCTCGTGCTCCACGATGCCGTGCGCCTGAGCGCGACCGACGGCGACCTGGCGTCGCGTGCCGGCCGGATCGACGTGCTGGCGGTGGTCGTCGTCGCCGGCGAGCGCCTGGCCGCGGAGGCCGCCCGCGTGGTGGCGACGGTCGCGGCGGTGCCGGTCGAGCGCCGCGCCGCCGTCGTGCTGTCGGCCGCGCCGCTGCCAGGACTGGCGCTTGCGCCTCCCGGCTGCGTCGTGCGCATCGCCGGCGAGCACGTCGAGGACGTGCGCGGCGTCCTGCGCCGGCTGCTGGACTTCGTGCCCGGGCTGCTCGGCGACGATCCCTGGGCCCGCAAATGGTGACTCGGACGACGGTGACGCGATGCATCTGACCCCGCGCGAGATCGACAAGCTGCTCCTGCACCAGGCGGGCGTCCTGGCGCAGAAGCGGCTCGCCCGCGGCCTGCGCCTGAACTATCCCGAGGCGGTCGCGCTGATCGCGACGCAGCTCCTCGAGTTCATCCGCGACGGGCGCACCGTCGCCGAGCTGATGGATCTCGGCCGCCGGCTCCTCGGCCGCGACGAGGTGATGCTGGGCGTGGCCGAGCTGATCGAGGAGGTGCAGGTCGAGGGCACGTTCCCGGACGGCACCAAGCTGGTGACCGTGCACCATCCGATCGCCGCCCAGAACGGCGACCTGGCGCTCGCGCTCTACGGCAGCTTCCTGCCGGTCGACGCCGGCGGTCGCGATCGGGACGGCGCCGGAGCTGCTCGGCGAGGCGCCGGGCGCGGTCACGTCGCAGGCCGGCGAGCTCGAGCTGAACGCCGGCCGCGCCGTCACCGAGCTGCCGGTGACCAACCGCGGCGACCGGCCGATCCAGGTCGGCAGCCACTATCCGTTCGCCGAGACCAACCGCGTCCTCGATTTCGATCGCGCCAGGGCCGCGGGCAAGCGCCTGGACATCCCGGCCGGCACCGCCGTGCGCTTCGAGCCCGGCGACACGAAGACCGTGCGCCTCGTCGAAACCCGAACGTCGTAGCGACTCAGGACACCGCCATGCCGCACCGCATCTCGCGCCAGCACTACGCCGACATCTACGGCCCGACCACCGGCGACCGCGTGCGCCTCGGCGACACCGGCCTCGTCGCCGAGGTCGAGCGCGACGCCACGCTCTACGGCGACGAGTGCAAGTTCGGCGGCGGCAAGGTGCTGCGCGACGCGCATGGGCCAGGCCGCCGGCATCGCCGACGCCGAGGCGCTCGACTGCGTCATCACCAACGCGCTGATCGTCGACTGGACCGGCATCTACAAGGCCGACGTCGGCATCAAGCACGGCCGCATCGTCGGCATCGGCAAGGCCGGCAACCCGGCCGTGATGGCCGGCGTGACGCCCGGCATGATCGTCGGCGTGACCACCGAGGCGATCGCCGGCGAAGGCCTGATCCTCACCGCCGGCGGCATCGACTCGCACATCCACTTCATCTGCCCGCAGCAGGCCTACGAGGCGATCGCCAGCGGCGTCACCACCTTCGTCGGCGGCGGCACCGGCCCGGCCACCGGCACCAACGCGACCACCTGCACGCCCGGCGCGCGCCACATCGAGCTGATGCTGCAGGCGACCGACGTCCTGCCGCTCAACTTCGGCTTCACCGGCAAGGGCAACACGTCGAAGCCGGAAGGGCTCGACGATCAGATCCGCGCCGGCGCGATCGGCCTGAAGCTGCACGAGGACTGGGGCACGACGCCGGCGGCGATCGACTGCTGCCTCGCCGTCGCCGAGCGGCACGACGTGCAGGTGACGATCCACACCGACACGCTGAACGAGTCGGGCTACGTCGACGACTCGATCGCCGCGTTCAAGGGCCGGACGATCCACACCTACCACACCGAGGGCGCCGGCGGCGGCCACGCGCCGGACATCATCCGGGTGTGCGGCGAGCCCAACGTCCTGCCGAGCTCGACCAACCCGACGCGGCCGTACACGGTCAACACGCTCGACGAGCACCTCGACATGCTGATGGTGTGCCACCACCTCGACGCCAACATCCCCGAGGACGTGGCGTTCGCCGAGAGCCGCATCCGCGGCGAGACGATCGCCGCCGAGGACATCCTGCACGACCTCGGCGCGATCAGCATGATGTCGAGCGACAGCCAGGCGATGGGCCGCGTCGGCGAGGTGATCACGCGCACCTGGCAGACCGCGCACAAGATGCGCGCCGAGCGCGGCGCGCTGCCCGGCGAGCGCGGCGGCAACGACAACCTGCGCATCCGCCGCTACGTCGCCAAGTACACGATCAACCCGGCGATCGCCCACGGCATGGCGCACCACATCGGCTCGGTCGAGGTCGGCAAGCTCGCCGACCTCGTGCTGTGGAAGCCGGCGTTCTTCGGCGCCAAGCCCGAGCTGGTGCTCAAGGGCGGCTTCATCGCCTGGGCGCAGATGGGCGACCCGAACGCCTCGATCCCGACGCCGCAGCCGGTGCAGATGCGGCCGATGTTCGGCGCCTACGGCCGCGCGACCGGGGCGACGTCGCTCGCGTTCGTGTCGAAGCGGCGCTCGACGGAGGCACCGTCGCGCGCTACGGCCTGACCAAGGCCGCCGTCGCCGTCGGCCCTGCCGCGGCCTCGGCAAGCGCGACATGAAGCTGAACGACGCGCTGCCGAAGATCGAGGTCGACCCCGAGACCTACAAGGTGCGCGCCGACGGCGAGGTGCTGCGGGCCACGGCGGCGCCGGTGCTGCCGCTGGCGCAGCGCTACTTCCTGTTCTGAGATTGCCGATGCAGGACGCGCTCGTCTGGCAGCTCGTCGACTCGGCGTTCCCGACCGGGGCGTTCGCGCACTCGCTCGGTCTCGAGGCGGCGTGGCAGCACGGCGAGGTCGTGTCCCGGCGACGATCTGCGGCGCTTCGTCGAGGCGACGATCCTGCAGGCCGCCAGCGGCGCGCTGCCGCTGGTGAACGCCGCGCATCGCGAGCCGTCGCGGCTGCCGGAGTGGGACGCCTTGAACGATGCGTTCCTGACCAACGCGGTCGCCAATCGCGCCAGCCGGCAGCAGGGACGCACGCTGCTCGCCAGCGCGTCGCGGATCTGGCCGTCGCCGGAACTGGCCGCGCTGCAGACGCAGACGCAGGCGCTGCGTGCGCACGCGGCCCCCATCACCGGCGTGGTGTGCCGCGCGCTCGGCGTCCCGCTCGAGACGACGCAGCGCGTCGTCCTGTTCGTGGCCGCGCGCGGCGTGCTGTCGGCGGCGGTGCGGCTCGGCGTCACCGGCAGCTACGACGCGCAGCGGCTGCAGTCGGAGTGCGCCGGCTGGTCGGCGACCGTGCTCGCGCGCTACCGCGACGCCGGACCCGCCGACCTGGCGCAGACCGCGCCAATCATCGACATCCTGCAGGGGGCGCACGACCGGCTCTACTCGCGCCTCTTTCAATCCTAGAGGTTCCACATGCACTACATCCCCGGCCAGCCCAGTTACCATGGCGATCCGGACAGCGCCGGCGCGTTCGACGAGCGCCCGGCCCCGCTCGCCCGCGACTTCCACGCGCGCGCCTTCACCGTCGGCATCGGCGGTCCGGTCGGCAGCGGCAAGACCGCGCTGCTGCTGGCGCTGTGCCGCGCGCTGCGCGACGACAACAACATCGCCGTCGTCACCAACGACATCTTCACGCGCGAGGACGCCGAGTTCCTGACCCGCCACCAGGCGCTCGCGCCCGAGCGCATCGCCGCGGTCGAGACCGGCGGCTGCCCGCACACCGCGGTGCGCGACGACATCAGCCAGAACCTCGACGCGCTGCAGCAGCTGATGTTCGCCTTCCAGCCCGAGCTGCTGTTCGTCGAGAGCGGCGGCGACAACCTCGCCGCGCAGTTCAGCCGCGAGCTGGCCGACTTCACGATCTACGTGATCGACGTCTCGGGCGGCGACAAGATCCCGCGCAAGGGCGGCCCGGGCATCACCCAGTCGGACCTGCTGATCATCAACAAGACCGATCTCGCGCCGCTCGTCGGCGCCGACCTCGGCGTGATGGAGCGCGACGCGCGGAAGATGCGCGGCACCGGGCCGTTCCTGTTCACGCAGGTGACGCACGGCATCGGCATCCCCGAGATCGTGCGGCACATCCTGGCGGCGCGCGCCGCGGCGGTTCGCCGGTGACGCCGCGCTAGCGGATCGGCTTGCCGGCGCCGGGGTGATCCGCGTTCCAGTCGACGCCGACCCAGGACGCCAGGGTCGCGGCGATCTGGTTGGTCGAGACCGCCGGCCCGCCACGCCACTCGCCGCGCTGCGCCATCTTCGGCGAGACGAACGCCATCCACACGCGCTCGGCGTCGGGATACTTCTCGCCGTGGTGGCGCCAGCCGTCGGCGTCGTGTCCGCGGCCGTGGTCGGTCGTGATCAGCAGGTGGGTGCGGCCGCGATAGTCCGGCTGCGCCTGCAGCCACGTCCACAGGCGCTCGAGCCACCGGTCGGACCGTGCGTAGGCGTCGAGCAGGCGATCGTAGCGGCCGTCGTGGGCCCAGTCGTCGGTGTCGTTGAGCGCCAGGTACAGGACGCGCGGCCGCGCCTGGGCCAGGTAGGCCATCGCCTGGCTGAAGGTGAACGCGTCGAGCCGGGCGTGATTCCATGGCGATCCGGCCTCGCGCTGCAGCCGGTTGGTGAGCGCCGTCTCGGTCGCCCGGGATGGCCAGCGGCTCGTCGCCGGCGTTGATCACCGTGGCGCCCTCGGTGTGCTCGGCGATGGCGTTGAAGACGTCCCAGCTGGCGAACGTGGCCACCTGCTCGCGTGACAGGCGGAGAGCGCGGCGCAGCCCTTCGAGGATCGTCTCCTCCGGATTGCGGACCGGATCGTTGCTGGTGATGGCCGCGTCGAGCGCCCGGCCGACGAGGATTTCGGCATAGCCGGGGTACGAGAAGAAGCGGCGGTTGGTCAGCCGTGCGTCGCTGCCGAGGGCAGGGTTGCCGGCGATCGAGCCCTCCTCGGTGACCAGGCGCCAGAAGAAGGGCATCAGCTTGCGGCGCCGCTCGTCCGGCGTCGCCGCCCAGTAGCGTTTGTACGTTGCCGTGTCCTCGGCGCGCTGGTCCTTCTTCAGCGTGCTCTTCAGGATGTCGAGGTCGAGGCCGCCGAAGATCTCCTCGTGGCGGGCGCCATCGAGCGTGATCAGGATGACGGCGTCCGGCGTCGCCGGCTCCTGCGCGCGCGACGGCGATGTAGTGAGGGCGAGTGCCGCGGCGCCCGCGCATGCGATCATGCGTCGACGGTTCATCGCGATAGCCTACAGCCATCACCCAGGGGCTGCCCATGCACTATCCCGACATCGCCATCCCGGACGAGCGCATCCCGCGGGCCGCGGCGCCTGGCCTGCAGCACGTCCTCGACACCTACGCCAGCGAGACCAACAAGGTGGCCGCCGTCTGGCGCGGCTTCACCGACGCCGACCTCGGCTTCCGGCCACATCCGCGGTCGAGCACCGTCGCCGACATCCTGAAGCACCAGCTGCTGTCGGAGCGGCGCTTCTTCGGCGAGTTCCTCGGATCGCCGGAGCCGCCCGCCGCGGACGTGCTGCCCGCGCCACTTGGCGTCGCCGCGGCGGTCGCGCGCCTCTGCGAGCTCGCGCTGCCGCGGCTGTCCTACCTGGCGGCGCAGCCGGAGCCGTGGTGGGTCGTGCGCGTGCCGTTCTTCGACGTCGAGCGCGAGCGCATCTGGATCGTCTGGCGCCGTATCCTTCACACCGCGCACCATCGCACGCAGCTCTCCGTCTACCTGCGCCTGCTCGATCGCCGCGTGCCGCCGACCTACGGCCCGACCGCGGACGCGACCTGGGACGGCGCCGATCCGACCACCACGATCGACGCCGCGGCGCGGCGCTGAGGAGACGGCCATGACTCCCGACGATTTCCGCGAGATCGTGCTGGCCCTCGACGGCGCCGCCGAAGGCGCGCACATGAACCACCCCGACTTCCGGGCCAACGGCCGCATCTTCGCCAGCCTGCACTCGGAAGATCGGTTCGGGATGGTGAAGCTCACGCCGGAGGAACAGGCCGTGCTCCTGCGCGAGCATCCAAAGACATTCGAGCCGTCGGCCGGCGCCTGGGGACGGCAGGGCTGCACCAACGTGAAGCTCGCCACCGCCGACAAGCGGGCGGTCCGCAGCGCCGCGCGCCTGGCCTGGGAGGGCGTGATGGCGATGGCGCCGCCGAAGACGCGCCGCAAGAAGGCGCGCTGACGATCAGTCGCCGAGGAAGTCGGCGAGCGGCTGCAGTTCCTCGATGTGGTCGCAGACGGCCTTCACCGTCATCAGTATCGGCACCGCCAGCAGCATGCCCCACACGCCCCACATCCAGCTCCAGAACAGCAGGCTGGCGAAGATGGCGATGTGATTCAGCTGGCCGACGCGGCCGAGCAGCGTCGGTGTCAGCAGCCAGCCTTCGAGCGTGGTGATCACCAGCGCGGTGCAGGCCACCATCGCCGCTCGATCGATGGTGCCGAACTGCAGGTAGCCCACCACCGCCAGACCGGCGGTGACGATGATCGGCCCGAAGTAGGGGATGGTGTTGAGCACGCCGGCGGCGAGTCCCCACACTACGTATTGTTCCAGGCCCAGCGCCCACAACGCCGCGGCGGTCACGATCCCCACGATCAGGCTGGTCAGCATCTGCACGAGCAGGAAGCGCTCGATCTGCGTGCTGATCTCGTCGAGGATCTGCACGGTCACCTTCTTGCGCGCCAGCGTCTCGCCGACGTGTTTCACCAGCTTGCGCTTGAACAGGTCGTTGGCCACGAGCAGGAAGTACGTGAGGAACGCCACCATCACCGCCTGCGCGGCGACCCCGAGCGCGCCCATCGACCCGTACCACAGATAGTTCGAGGCGCGCAGCGGCGGCTCGTCGACCTGCACCCGCATCACGCCCTTCGGCGTCGCCGCCGACGCCGTCGCGTCGGCCGCGGCCTGATCGATCTCCCGCGCGGCCTGCTGCATCGTGTCGAGCGCGGTCGGCTGCGGTGAGGGCCGGCGCAGTTCTGCGCGCAGTTTACGGACGCCTTGCGGCAGCCGATTGACCACCGACATGACGTCGTCGGACAACGCGTAGCCACCCGCGCCCATGCCCCCGATGGCGAGCAGCAGGACCAGCGCGGCGCCGACGGCCCGCGGCATCTTCCAGCGTTGCAGCCAGTCGACTACCGGATCGAGCGCGTAGAAGAGCAGGCCGCTGACGACGAACGGAATGATCACCGGCTGCGCCAGCTTCAGCACGCCGAGAATCGCCGCGCCGGCGATGATCGTCAGCGACACGCTGCGCACGTCGACCGGCATGTGCACGCGGAACGGGCCATCGCGCCAGTTGTGGGGCGACTCCTCGGCCGCGGGCCCGTCGCTCGACGGCGCGTCGACGGACGACGCGTCGACGGACGGGGTGTCCTCGCGGAGGCTGGCCATCGTCGGCGATGCGTCGGGATCGGGTTCGAGCGCCATGGTCGAGACGCTTGCACGAATCACTCCGGCAGCGTTCTTGCTCCATCCGGGCCGTGAGACAACCCGACAGAAGGTTCTGTCGGGATTCGAGACAGCCGGCGCCGCCGCGGCTGATGAAGAGAGGGAACGCGATGACCCAACCGAAGCAAACCGGTGCCGCCCCGACGGCGGACGAGATTTCGCGCTCGACCTACGTCACCGGCCTGTACACCACGCCCGAGTCGGCCAGCCGAGCCTACGACGAGCTTCGTGCTACGCACGGTTTCGAAGCCGACGACGTCGACGTCGTGATGTCGGACGAGACCCGCAACCGCTACTTCACGGCGGCCGGCTCCGCGCTGAAGCTGGAGGAAGGCAACAAGGCCGCGCAGGGGCTCGCCACCGGCGGCGCCGTCGGCGGCGGTCTCGGCGCGGCGCTGGCGGCGATGTTCGCGGTCGGCGCCTCGATCGTCGTGCCCGGCGTCGGGTTGGTGATCGCCGGACCCATCGCCGCCGCCCTGGCGGGCGCCGGCGCGGGCGCCGCGACCGGCGGGATCATCGGCGCGCTGGTCGGCGCCGGCATCCCCGAGGATCGCGCCATGGTCTACGAGCGCGGGCTCGAGGAGGGCGGCGTGGTGGTCGGCGCACGGGCGCGCGACGATGCGCACGCCGCCGAGCTCGAACGGGATTTCGAAAGCTACGGAGGGACCGGCGTCCGCCGGTAAAGCCCATGCGCTACATCGCTGCCTGGCTGCTCGGCGTGCCGCTGAGCGTCATCGCCGTCTGGTACGTCCTGGGCCACGCCGCCTGCGGCTCGTAGCCGCGGCGGTCACTCCTGCCCGGATCGCCGGCCGCCGTGCTGGACGAGGATCGCGGTGACCGCGGTCGCGTCCTGCCCGGCGGCGTAGTCGAGCGGCGTCCGTCCGCGTCCATCGGTTGCGTTGGCATGGGCGCCGTAGGCGAGCAGCACGCGCGCCAGGAGCGGCCGATTGCGCGACGCCGCCCAGTGCAGGGGCGTCCCGGCCGGGATGTTCCAGTGATCGCGGCGCCGGTTCGCGGCGTCCGGGTCGTCGCGCAGTCGAGCCTCGACGTCGTCGACCAGGTCGTGTGCGACCGCGTCGTGCAGATCGACCAGCCCCCGGGCTCGCAGCCACGCGGCCACCGCCGTCTGCCGGTTGTGGACCGCCCAGCCGAAGGCCGTCGCGGTGAAGGGGTTGTCGCGGTTCGACGGGTCGGCGCCGCGCGCCACCAGCCGCTGCACCATTGTCAGATCCCCCGTCCACGCGGCGCGGTGCAGCGCCGTACCATTCAGCACGCCCGTCGTGTTCCAGTCGCCGTCCCGCTCGAACAGCGCGTCGACGACGTGCGGCTGGCGATTGACGTACGCGAAGAGCAGTGCCAGGCCGACGGCTTCGCGCGGCGGCAGCTCCCGTCCGCGCCGCCAGATCCGCTCGCGCAGCCGGCCCCGCTCGTCGAACGCTGCCTGCACCCGCGCCAGATCGCCGAGCGCCGCTGCCGCACAGAGATCGACCGGCGCGCCAAGCGCGATCATCGCCTCTGCCGCACGCGGAGCGTGGTTGCTGAGTGGCGCGTCGAGCACGCCCGGCGCGGTCAGATCGAGCGCCGCGCCGTGCGCACGCAGCACGTCGATCAGCGGCGCCGACAGGTTCGCGTCGCTGGCCTGGTGGCTGGTGATGACCAGGCCCATCGTCGTCGAGGCCGGCGGGCCCAGCGTCGTCTCATGGGGATCGGCGCCCGCGTCGAGCAGCGCGCCGGCGATCGCGACCGTGGCCGCGCCGAAGCCACGCATGTCCTCCCAGCCTGGGTTGCCGGCGACGTGGTGCAGCAGCGTGGCGCCGGAGAAGTAGCCGAGCGGCGGCGTGGCCTCGTCGCGCAGGTGGAGCAGCAGCGGCTCCTCGGCGATCAGCGCCCGCAGACGTGCGATCTCGCCGGCGTAGAGGGCCGCGAGCGCGTCGTCGAACGGGGAGAGGGGAGCCGACATCGGCGTGCGGACCGCCCGGACTTTTCGGCGCGATTCTACGCCAACACACGCCGCGACTTGTGCAATGGCCCGCGGAGACGAGACACTACCGGGCGATGGATCTCCGTATCAGGCGCCTCTCCCCCGACGCCATCCTCCCCTCGGCCGCGCATCCTGGCGACGCCGGCCTCGATCTCCATGCCGCTGCGGCGCTGACGATCGCGCCCGGCGCCTGGGCCACGGTGCCGACCGGCATCGTCATCGAGCTGCCGCCCGGCACCGAGGCGCAGGTCCGGCCGCGCAGCGGCCTGGCCCACCGCCACGGCGTCACCGTGCTCAACGCACCGGGGACGATCGACGAGGGCTATCGTGGCGAGGTCGGCGTGATCCTGATCAACCACGGCCCGGCGCCGTTCGAGGTCACGCCCGGGGCGCGCATCGCGCAACTCGTGGTGCAGCGGCGCCTCGACATTGCGGTGGTGGAGGCCGACGACGTGTCGGCGTCGGCCCGCGGCGCCGGCGGCTTCGGATCGACGGGAGTCTAGGGAGCAGCCATGGCCCAGAAGTTCTGGTTGATGAAGGTCGAGCCGAGCGCGTACACGATCGACCAGCTCGAGCGGGACAAGACCACGAGCTGGGAGGGCGTGCGCAACTACCAGGCGCGCAATACTCTGCGCGATGCCATGCAGGTCGGCGACGGCGTGCTCTTTTACGCCTCGAACGCGACGCCGTCGGGCGTCACGGGGTTGGCCAAGATCGTCAAGGCCGGCTATCCGGACGCGACGGCGTGGACCAAGGGTCACCACTACTTCGACCCCGACAGCCGCGAAGACAACCCGACCTGGTACATGGTCGACATCGGCTTCGTCGAGCGCTTCCCGTCGGTGGTGTCGCTCGAGACCCTCAAGACGACGCCCGGCCTCGACAAGATGGTGGTGACCCAGAAGGGCAGCCGGCTCTCGGTGCAGCCGGTCACCAAGGGCGAGTACGACATCGTCTGCAGGCTCGGACGAAAGCTCCGCTGAGACGCAGCCAGCGGGAGGGACCGACGCCCGGATCGGCGTCGATCCGGGGTCGGCCATCGGCGCATCTACATGACCTTCGTGAGGACCGCGGTCGAGCAGCCCGTCCGATACTGAACGCCCACGGCGGTGAAGAACGCGTTCGTGCCGGACGACGTGGCGTGCGTCGCGTCGCTGAACGTCACCGAGTGGCTGATCGTCTGCCAGCCGGTCTGGAAGCCGGGCGTGATTGGCTTGGTCGGGTCGAAGGTCGGCATGCCGGGCAGGTTGGCCGGCGTGTCGAACACGATCAGCGCGATCATCTCCTGGCTGAAGGTGTTCAACCCTGTCCGGCGCCAGGTGCCGTGCCCGTCGCCCCGCTGGCCCGGCGCGAACCCGCGTCCCCCTGGGGTCTCGAAGATGCTGCCGTCGCCGTGGAACGTGACCAGCGACGGAATGACGGGTCCCGCCGGGGCCCCGCTCGCGCAGTCCCGCACCGTCACCTCGATGGCATACGTGCCGGCGGCGCGAAGGATCAGGCCATCGGCGTGGGCGGTCCGGGCGGCGGCGGGGCCGACGAGGACGGCGACCGCGAGGCCGAGGCGGGAGAGGATGCGGACGGACGCGTGGGTCGTGTTCGTGGTCATGGTGGGCAGCTCCTTCGTTCCGAGGCGGCGCCGTCGTGGCGCGATCGCTGGGAAACGGCGACATCCTGCTCGTCCCGGGCCGCGCCGGCCATGGTTCGAGCCTGATCGGGATCTGAAATTTCCTGACCGCGCAAGTGGCTGCAAACACGCCGCTTTGTGGCAATGTCAAGCTAAGCTGGTTCGCTTGACGTCACCTGTCGCCCCGGTCGTGTGCCGCTTCGGCGAGTTCGAGCTGGACCTCGGTGCGTACGAGCTGCGACGTCAGGGCCGGCGGGTGAAGCTGGGGAAGCAGCCGATGGACCTGCTGATCCTGCTGGTCCAGCGACCGCGACAGCTCGTCTCGCGCACCGAGATCGCCGAGCGGCTCTGGGGTCCGGACGTCTTCGTCGACATCGAGACCGGCGTCAACACGGCGATCAGCAAGGTTCGCCAGGCGCTGCGCGATACCGCCGATCAGCCGGCGTACGTCGAAACCGTCGCCGGTCGCGGCTACCGGTTCATCGCGCCCATCGACATCGTGCCGGTGCCGGTTCAGTCGGTGAACCGGTCGGCGACTCCGGCCGCGCAGGTTGCCGCCACGCAAGAGGCGCGCGGCTCCATCGACCCGGTCGACAGACCGGCAGCGGTCGGCCGGAGCGCGGCGCGGCGATGGCGCGCCGCCGCGGCGGCCGCCATCGGCCTCGTGGCCGCCGGCCTTGCGTTCGGCGCGGTGTGGCGAGCCCGGGACGGAGGGAGCGCGCCGCCCGTGCGGACGACGATCGCCGTCCTCCCCTTCACGAACGCCGCGCACGATCCCGATCAGGACTACCTGGCCCTCGGCCTCACCGACGAGACCAGCGCCTCACTCGCCCAGATCGACCCCGGCCGCGTCATCGTCAAAGGCCGGACCGCCCGCTACAAGGACACCACCAAGGCGGTCTCCGAGATCGGCCAGGAGCTGGGGGTCGAGTACCTGGTCGACGGGACGGTCCGCGCCGAGGGCGGGCGCCTGCGCGTCACCACCACGCTGATCCGGGTCGGCGACCAGGAGCACGTCTGGTCGCAGGCCTACGAGCGCGAGATCACCAGCGCGCTGGCGCTGCAGCAGGACGTCAGCGCGGCGATCGCCGGACAGATCCGCGCGCGCCTGTCGCCGGACGCCGCCGGAGTCGCGGTCAACCGCCAGACCGCGGTGCCGGAAGCCTACGATGCCTACCTGCGCGGCCGCTTCCTCCAGAACCGGCGGACACCCGAGGCAAACCGCCAGGCCGTCGAAGCCTACCGGCGGGCGACCGCGCTGGATCCGAACTACGCGCTGGCGTGGTCGAGTCTCGCGGGCACCTACGCGGCGAGCATTCTCAATGCCGACGCGCGTCCCAGCCGACGTGGGTCCGCCGGCCCGCGAGGCCGCGGATCCGTGCGCTCCGCGCCAATCCCGAGCTCGCCGACGCGCAGTTCGTGGCTGGCTACGTGAACTGGATCCTGGACTGGGACTGGCCGGCCGCCGAGCACCGGCTCCGCCAGGCGATCACCCTCGAGCCTGGATCCGTGCAGGCCCATCGCGCGCTCGGGCCACCTCCTCTCGCAGGCGGGCCGTGCCCGCGAGGCAGAGGCCGCGATGACGCGGGCGCGCGAGCTCGACCCGCTGGACGTGCTCTCGCACGCGCTGTCGTCGCAGGTGGCCTTCCAGGGGCGCGACGGCATCGCCGCGGTCCGGCACGCCCGGCAGGCCATCGTCCTCGACTCCACGTTCTGGATCGGCCACATGAGCTCGGCCAGGCCCTTGCCTACAACGGGCAGACCGACCTGGCCCTCGAGGCGCTGGCCGACGCGATGCGCCTGTCGGGAGGGAACAGCAAGCCGACGTCGCTCCGCGGCTACCTGCTCGCCCGCACGGGACGGGTCGCCGAGGCGCGCGAGATCCTCCGGCTCCTGGAGGCGCGATCCAAGGAGCGCTACGTGCCGCCCTACGCGTTCGCGCTCGTGCACGCCGGGCTCGGCGACGCGGCGTCCGCCTTTGCCTGGCTCGACAAGGCGTACGCGGATCGCGACGCGCACCTGATGTACCTGACCGTCGACGCCAAGTGGGATCCGTACCGCGCCGATCCGCGCTTTCAGGCGCTGATCGCGCGCTGCGGCTTCACCGCGTCTCCGGCCGCGCCGGCCGCACGCTGAACTCCAGCGGCAGGCCGAGGAACGCGGCGTAGCGTCCAGCCGCCTCCCTGGCCGCGGCCACGTGCGCGCGGTTCAACGTGCGGTAGGGCAGGAGTTGCACCGCGACCGCACGCGAGCCGACCGTGCGCCGCCAGAACCCGCCGAAGCGGCCTTCGACGCACAGCAGGTGCGCATAGCTGTCCATCGGATCGACCGGCGCGCTCGGCGGCGGCAGCGCCGCGGTCGGGCCTGCGATCGCGATAGGCGATGAAGTACTCGTCGTAGTTCGGCATCAGGTGCACGGGCGGCACGTCGCGCCGCGTCGCCTTCGGCTCCGTCGGCGACGACCAGTAGGTGTCCTCGCCGATCTGCTCCGTGCGCAGCGCCGGCGACACCGCCTCGAACGCCCGCTTCGCCTCGCCGACCGTCAGCCCGGACCACCACACGAAGTCGTTGACCGTCACCGGACCGTGGCTGGCCACGTAGCGCGCGGCCAGCGCCGTGCGCGCCTCGTCGGGGGGCAACACCAGCGCGCCGCGGACGCGCTCGTCGAACAGCGCGTAGGTGAATTGCTTGCCCTGGCGCGGACCGCTGCACACGACCTGGTCCAGCTCGAGGACGAACACCATCAAGCCGAGGCGAATCCCGGCGGCCTCGATGCCCTTCGCGGCAAGCGCCTTGCCGATGGCCGCGCGCGTCAAGAATTGGCCGCCACCGAGGGCCTTCTCGACGATCCGGCGGGCGTGGGTCATCAGCGCGGCGTCGATCTCGTAGGTCCGGTACATGGTGCGCGACCGCAGCTGGACGCGGGGCGCCACCGCCGTGAGCACCCAGCGGGCGTCGGCTTGCGCGATGAAGTGCCACGTCGGCCGCGGTCCGTGCGTGCGGATGATCGTGCCGTCCGCCAACGCGCGATCGATCCGGGCGTCGGTCAGCGCCGGCGCCCGCAGTGTCAGCGCCCACTTGGCGCCCTGGTAGTCCTGCGCCTGGACCGCGCCGAACCACGCGACGACGGCGGCGGGATCGGCCGCCATCGGCGCGGTGAGACGCTGCGCGCGCATCCGGCGCGCGATGAAGGGATCGGGCGCGGCCGGCATCAGGAGTGAATTTTCACCAGGACCAGGACTTCCGCCGGCGGCAGCGGATCGATCGTGACGAAGGTCGGCTCGCCGGCGAAGCGCCGGCCGCGAACGGCGACGCGCGATCCGGCCGGGTGCGGGCCGGTGAACGTACCCGCCGCCGCGCCCGCCTCCGCGGTGTTCACGACGACCAGGAACTCGTCACCGACGCGGGACAGCTCGCCGGCGACGACGACCTGCCCGCCCCGTGCCCCGTCGCCGTTCGGGTTCACGATGACGACCGCTTCGTCGGTGTCGAGGATGCGCGACCAGGCGATCAGCTCGCCGGCCGCCGGCAGCGCGAAGTCGCCGAACACGCGAATGGGGCGCTGGTACTGGCGGCCGACGCGCAGCACGGGATGCGCGGCGCGCGTCGCGCACAACGCGGCGATGCGGCGGTAGGCCGGGCTCGCCGGATCGAAGGCGTGCGTGTCGAAGGTGCCGAACGGCCCGAAGCCGGGCAGCGTCTCGTCGCGCTCGAGCACCTGGGTGTCGAGGTCTTCGCCGTGCGGCGCTCGCGGGTGGGCCGGCCCGAACATCGCCTCGCGCAGGTAGCGATCGTTCCGGCCCCAGCCGTGCTCGACGAGGAAGCTGGAGCTGGCTCGCCGCCGGTCCGGCGAACGCCTGCTCGGATCCGTAGTAGATGCACGGGATGCCGAGCGCGAACAGCTGGATCGCCGTCGCCGCCACGATCTGCCGCTCCTTCACCGCCGAGGCGTCGGGGATCTCGGCCGAGAAGCGCAGCTTGCGGCCGAACACGTGGTCGTGGTCGTCGACGATCGAGACGTGGCGATCGCCGAAGGCGCGGTGCGACTCGAAGCCCTGGCTGGCTTCGTCGAACGCGCCGAAGTAGTCGGACGCGGGGCGCAGGCCCTTGGCGACGTCGGTCAGGATCAGCCGGGCGCCGCCGATGTCGAGGGCGGCCGTGAGGTTGCGCCGGGCCGCGGCGAGGTGATCGATGACGAAGTCCTGCGCCGCGTCGCCGCCGGCGATCTCGCCGACGATCAGGAAGTTGCGCTTGCCGAGGCGATCGGCGAACTCGCGCAGCGCGCCGCAGAAGTTGCGCGCCTCCTCGAGCGACAGGTGCTTCACCGTGTCGAGGCGGAAGCCGTCGCAGTCGCTGATCGCGATCCAGTACTTGAAGCAGTCCACCAGCGCCGACAGCGTGTCGGCGCCATCGAGGGCGAGATCCTTCAGCGCGAAGAAGTCGGTGCGCTTGTGCTCGGCGTGCGCGTCGTCGAGGCCGCCGGCGCCGAGCGAGCCCGCCCCGGCGCGCGTGTAGTGCCGCGCCGCGCGCAGCTCGAGTCGGAAAGACGCCGTCGTGGACGCCGGCCGCCGTCGCCGAGCCCTGCTGGTGCTCGTCGCGCAGGGCGGTGCTCCAGCCCTCGCCGGCCCCGTCGGCCGCGCCGTAGAACTGCGGGAACGCCAGGTACGGCGGCTCGTTGCGCAGCGCGTCGAGGCCGGCCGCGGGCGGCAGGTAGCCCCAGTTGTCGCCGGTGTGGTTGGCGATGATGTCGAGGATGACGCGCAGGCCGCGCCCGTGCGCGTCCTCGCACAGGTCGACGAGGTCCTCGCGCGAGCCGAACCGCGGATCGACCTCGAGGAAGTCCTGGACGCCGTAGCCGTGGAAGGTGTCGAGCCGGGCCCGCTGCTTGAAGACCGGGCCGATCCACAGCGTCGTCACGCCGAGGCCCTGCAGGTAGTCGAGCCGGCCGCGGATGCCGGCGATCGTGCCGCCCTGCCAGCGCGCGCCGGAGGCGGCCCACTCCCGCCAGTCGATGTCGGGCCGCGCCGGCGTCGTCCGCAGCGCCGTGCGCCGCGCCTGCGTCAGCAGCTCGCGGGTGTCCTCGCGGCCGTCGCTGAAACGGTCGGGCAGCAGGAAGTAGAGGACCTCGTCGCGCCAGTCGGCCGGCGACGCCGTGTAGCCGCCGAGCGCCGCGGCGCGCTCGAGCAGCGTGTGGACGTCGTCGAGCGACGCAGGGCGGGCAGTGGAGACGATGTCGCGTGGCGCCACGCGGGCCTTTCCAGGGGGTTGCTGAAGGAAACTACGGCGTGACCGTGAGCGTCCACGTCACGTCGCTCTTCACCGGACGGTAGCAGACCTTGTCGTCGCACGCCTGGTAGTCGAAGCGGCCCGGGACGACCACGTCGCCCGCCTTCACCGAAGCCGCCACGGCGACCGTGGCGGTGACGGTGAACGTCTTCTCGAACACCGCCAGCGGCTCGGTCTGGCCCTCCTGGACGAAGTCGACGGCCGCCGGATAGGTCGTCGCCGTCACGGTCACGCCGGCGGGCGGCGTCAGGACGAGCGCGGTCGGGAAGAAGGCCGCGTCGCGCGGCTTGTTCGACTGGACGTGGATCTTCTCGGGCAGCGCCACCTTGAGCACCAGCTTCGCGCTCTTGCCCGGGCGCACCGCCGCCGGATCGGCGGACGGCGTCAGCACGGCCTTCGGCGCGCGCGTCTGGGCGCCGAGCGGCGACGCGCCGGCGAGCACCGCGACGGCGAGCAGCCCGACGACGGTGAGTGTGGCGGCGTGACGGCGGATCATCCCGTCAATTCTGCCACCAATGCCGGCGTCACGCGGAGGGCCGCGGCTGCCATTCCGTGTGGACGACCGTGTCCGGGTGGCGCAGCTGCCAGTCGAACCAGAACTCCATCGTGGACGGGATGCGCTCCAGCTTCTCACCGGCCAACGGACCGGACACCGCGACGCCGGCGATGTCCCACTCGCTGCCCGTGGTCGTGTCGACGAACCGCGCCGGAGACGAGCCGAACTTCGTCATCAGCTCGATCTCCTTGCCATCCACGCGGCGATCGAAGACGCGCACCGAGATGCCGTCCCCGCCGACGAGCACGGCGACCGGGATGCCGCCGACGCGATCCATCACCGCGTAGGTCATCGCCGGCTTCTTCGGGCCGCGCAGGCTGTTCGGCGCGAGCTTGACCTTCGGGTAGGCCTTTGCCTTGCCGTTGACGACGATGCCGACGACGTAGGAGCGGCGGTGCAGCGGGTCGTTCGGCGGGGCGGGGACGACGGTCGCGCACCTTGTCCATCCGATCTTCCCAGCCCTTGTCGATGTCGAACTCGGGGTCGACCCTGCGCCAGCACCTTGGTGTGCGGGTGCTCGCGCGCCCACAGCGCGTAGGTGACCTCGTCGTGCACGAGCGGCGTCAGGCGTTCCCCTTTGAGCGGCCCGGCAATGGCCTCTCCGGTTGACTGCTGCCACCACGAGCGCGATTCGAGATCCTCGAGCAGTGCGTTCTGGTTGTTGATCCCGATCAGGCGGAAGGTGAGCAGCAGGCCATTCAGCGTCCGCTTGAAGATGGTGCCCGTGTGGCACAGCGTGCAGTAGCTGGCGACGATCGGCTCGCCGCCGATGGTGACGTTGACGACGTGGTGATAGCCGATGCGGCGCACCGGGAAGGCAACCGCGTCGTCCTTGATGACGACGCCGAGGACGAGGTCGTCCGGATCGAGCGCCGGCGCTTTGGCGCCGACGTCGAACCGCGGCGCCGCGATCGGGTTGAACATCCACTCGAAGTGGTTCTGGTGGGCGAACCACGCCGCGCCGACGCCGAGGATCGCCATCAGCGACAGCGCGGTCTTGCCCGGCCATCGCGTGCGCTTCCAGCCGACATAGAGCCCGCCGACGAGGATCGCCGCCAGCAGCGGCGTCACCATCGGGGCCCACTCGCGCCTCAACGTCCACACCCACGGCACGAACGATGGCCCCTGCGGCTTGAAGGGCCAGAGGAGGTAGATCGGCACGCCGACCAGGGCGATCGCCGCGAGCAGCACGAGGACCAATCCAGCCCAGGCGATACGAGGCACGACGCGAGTGTATCTCCGGGTGCCGGGGCTCGTGCTACAAGTGTCCCGGTGAGCACTGTGCGAACCCGCCGCGCCTTCGTCACGGCCGCTGCCGTCGGCGCGTCGTGGCTGCTGGCGGCGCAGACCGCTGCGCTGGTGGCCCAGCGCCGCGCGGTGACGCCCGTCTCCGGCTATCGCGTCGTCAACGCCTATCCGCACGATCCGGATGCGTACACGCAGGGCCTGATCTATCGCGGCGGCTTTCTCTACGAGAGCACCGGCCGCAACGGCCAGTCGACGCTGCGCAAGGTGAAGCTCGAAACCGGCGCCGTGGTCCAGCAGCGGCGCATCGACGCGGCGCATTTCGCCGAGGGCCTGACCGAGTGGAAAGGCCGGCTGTACCAGCTCACCTGGCAGTCGAAGGTGGCGTTCGTCTACGACCTCGCCACCTTCGCGCCGGTCCGGACACTGCGGTATCCCGGCGAAGGCTGGGGGCTGACCGCGGCGCCGGACGGCCTGATTCTCAGCGACGGCACCGCCGACCTGCGCGTCCTCGATCCGGAAACGTTCCGCGAGATCCGCCGGGTGACTGTGCGCGACGCCGGTGTGCCGATCGATCAATTGAACGAGCTGGAGTTCGTGCGCGGCGAGGTGTGGGCCAACGTGTGGCACACCGACCGGATCGCCCGCATCGCGCCGCAGACCGGCCGCGTCGTCGGCTGGATCGATCTGAGCGGCCTGATGTCGACCTACCGCCTCGAAGCCGAGGCGGTGCTGAACGGCATCGCCTACGACGCCGCGACGCAGCGGCTGTTCGTCACCGGCAAGCTGTGGCCGCGCCTCTTCGAGATCCAGGTCGTGGTCAAGCCCGCTCGTTGACAGCTGTCCCGCCGGGCCGGACCCGCACGATCTGCCCGGTGACGTGCGCGGCCGCCTCGCTCACGAGAGCCCTGACGACGCGTGCGGTGTCCTGCGGCGACGCCACGGTGCCGGTCGACGACGCCGCCTCGAGCGCCGCCTTCACGCTGGCCGTCATCCAGCCGGTGTCGGTCGGGCCGGGATCGACGGCGTTCACGGTGATGTGTCGATCGGCCAGCTCCGCGCTGAGTGACACGGTCAGCACATCGAGCGCGGCCTTGGTGACGGCGTAGGCGAGTTCACCTGGCATCGGACCGAGGCCCTGTCCCGACGTGATGTTGACGATTCGGCCCGGCGAGCCGGCGACCTTGTGACGGGCAAACTCGGCACACAGCAGCACCGCGGCCCGGGCGTTGACCGCGAAGTGGCGATCCAGCTGGGACGCGTCGACCCGCTCGATGCCGCCCGCCTCCCAGTGGGCGGCGTTGTTGACCAGGATGTCCACTCGTCCGAAGCGCCGCCGCGCGGCCGCGAACAGCGCGGCGGGCGCCGTGGGATCGGATAAGTCCAGCTCGCACCCATCGGCCTCCGCGTGACTCCGAAGCTCCTGCAGGAGAGCTTCCGGCATGGCGGCATCGCCTCCCCAGGACTGCGCCTCGTCGTAGCGTCGAAGGAAGGACACGAAGACGTTGGCCCCGGCCCGGGCCAGCTCGCGGGCGATCGCGGCGCCAATCCCCGCACGGCGTCCGACGCCCGTCACGAGCGCTACGCGATCCTTCAGGTCCATGTGAGGCGTCCTTCAGCGTGCTGCGGCCGGTGACGCGACCGATCGGCGGGACCATCGTATGATCGGCGCCCGTCAGCCGCCGCACTCGAGCGGGAGGCAGAAAGGAACGTTCATGACGATGTCTCGTGTGTTGGCGCTCTGCGCCGCCTGTTACGTCGCTGGTGTCCTGACGCAGGCCGGCCTCGCCCAGGGGAAGAAGCCTGCCTTCGATGCCACTATCTTCGAAGGCAGCGCGCCCGCCGTCGGAACGAAGTTCCTCGACGGAGCGCTGGCGCTGGCGGAGCAGGGGAGCTGGGAACGCATCGCCGTCGGCCGCGCCTGGTACCTCGGCGGCGACAAGGCGAAGGGCCAGCAGATCTTCGACGGCGTGACTTCCAGCAAGAAGGTCGAAGGCAGCGACTGGTTCCGCATCGGCCGCGTCTATGCCGAGGCCGGCGAGTGGCCCAAGGCCAGCGAGGCGTTCGACAAGGCGATGGCGAGGAACGCCGACGACGATTCCGGCAGCATCGAGTACGGCGCCTTCGCCAATCTGAACAACGACCGCGCCAAAGCCGAAGGCCTGTTCCGGACGGCGATCCAGAAGAAGCCGAAGGAGTTCTGGCACTGGGTCAACGCCGGCGGCTCGTACCTCGGCGTCAAGCCGCAGTAGCCGGACCTGCTCAGTCGAACGCGAAGGCCGTCTGATCGCCGAGGAGCACCTGGATCCGGGCCGTGACCGACGCCCCGTCGATCAGCAGCTCCGCCGCGGTGATCGGGAGCCTGAAGCGGCGCGGGCCCGCGCTGCCAGGGTTCACGTAGAGCACGCCGTCGCGCTCGGCGACGAGCGGCTGGTGCGAGTGGCCCGACAGGACGACGCGTAGGTCGCGGGCACGCGGGTCGAGGTCGAGCGCGTTCAGATCGTGCAGGACGTAGATCGCGACGCCGGCGATGCGTGACTCGAGTCGTCTCGGCAGGCGTGCCGCCCACGCATCGATGTCCACGTTGCCGCGGATCGCGGTGGTCGGGGCCATCGTGGCCAACGTGTCGAGGATCGCGGGATCGCCGACGTCGCCGGCATGGACGATGTGGTCGCTGCCGGCGAGGAACGCGATGGCTTCCGGTCGCAGCAGACCGTGCGTATCGGCGATGAGCCCCACGCGCAGCATCAGTCCGCCCTGGCGCGGCCCATCACAGCCACGACGACGGCCGCGACGTTGGCGATCGCGAACATCGCGGCGCCGACCGCCCACCACCAGTAGAACGCCGAGAACGCCGAGGCGAGCAGCAGCCCGAGCCCAAGCCCCGCCGCGAACGTCAGGCCGGCAGCCGCACCGGTGCGTTGCCGCGCCCACAGCGCGAGCCGCTCGCGTCGCCGCCACAGGCCGGCGTGCAGCCACGTCGATCCCGCGACCAGCGGCAGGACGCCCATCGCATCCACCAACGACACCGCGTGGCCCGGGCTGATCGGCAGAAGCGCCGGTCCCTCGACGTCAGCCGGAAGAGCGAGGACCGCGATTCCCGCTGCAATCCCCACCGCGGGTCCGGCGGGCCACCACTCGCGGCGTCCGGCCATCACACCTGGCTCGACTTCGGCGCGGAGCGCACAGACGCCAGCAACCGCTCCGCGTCGTCCCACACGACGCGCCACTGCATCTGCGATCCACCACCGGGCGGTTCGACCGCGGCGCGTTCGACTTCGCGGCCGCCGACGCTGGCGTAGAACCGCCGGGCGGCGACGTTCGCTTCGAAGACGTACAGATGGATGCGCTCGCCCGGGTAACGACGCGCGGTTTCGAGCGCCGCCGCTTCGAGGAGCCGGCGTCCGATACCCCGGCCCTTGAAGCCGGGCAGCACGTGCAGGTTGTCGACAAGCGTGCCCCAGGTCGCGTCGTCGCCGCCGAGCATGTAGACGAACCCGACCGGACCGGTCTCCGGCCTCCGCGATGAAGCCGTAGTCGGCAGTCGACCGGGTCGCCGAGCCGACTCGGTCCAGGCCTGCCGGCGTTCCGTGGCGATGTCGCCGTCGAGATACTCGTCGCGGAGCATGCCGCGATAGGCATCCCGCCAGCTCGTGGCATGGAGATCCGCCACGGTAACGGCATCCGCGGCAACGATGGGCCGGATGGTGATCTCTCCTCGATCCATGGGACGTTCCGTCGTATAACTCGGCGGACAGACCACTTCGATCCGCTCGAAAGGACAGCCAGTATGTTCCGGATCAGCCTGCGATCTGCCGCCCTGAGCGCCGCTGCCGCCGCGCTCGCCGCCGTGTCGCTCCAAGCCGGGGTGCCGGCCACCCCCGCCGACCATCCACCGCCGCTGGCCATCGGCGCGCCGGCGCCCGACTTCTCGCTGCCCGGCATCGACGGCAAGACCTACACCCTGGCCAGCTTCAAGGACGCCAAGGCGCTGGTCGTGATCTTCACCGCGGTCCATTGTCCGACGGCGGAGGTCTACGAAGGCCGCATCAAGACGCTGGTCGCCGACTACACGGCGAAGGGCGTGGCGTTCGCGGTGATCCAGCCGAACAACGCCAAGGCGGTGCGCCTGGACGAGATGGGCTACACCGACCTCGGCGACTCGATCGAGGACATGAAGACGCGCGCCGAGCATCGCGCCTTCAACTTCCCGTTCCTCTACGACGGCGAGACGCAGGAGGTCAGCGCGAAGTACGGCCCGGTCGCGACGCCGCACGTCTTCGTCTTCGACCAGGCGCGCACGCTGCGCTACCAGGGACGCATCGACAGCAGCCCGCGTGAGGTCTACGCCAAGGTCGCGGATACGCGGCTGGCGCTGGACGCCGTGCTCGTCCGGCGGCAAGGTGCCCGTCGAGAAGACGCCGACCGTCGGCTGCTCGATCAAGTGGCTGGAGAAGACCGCGTCGACCAGCTCCGAGCAGGACCAGATCAAGAAGGAGCCGGTGACGTTGACCACCGTCGACGCCGCCGGCCTCGAGGCGCTGGTCAAGAACGCCGACAGCGGCAAGACGCGCCTGATCAACTTCTGGGCGACATGGTGCGCGCCGTGCACGGCGGAGTTCCCCGACCTGCAGGCGACCTGGCGGATGTACCGGAAGCGCCCGTTCGAGCTGGTCACCGTCGCCATCAACTTTCCCGACGAGGAGACCGGCGTCCGCAAGTTCCTCGAGGCGCAGCACGCCACCACGAAGAACCTGCTGTTCGGGACGACCGATCCCTACGAGCTGATGAAGGTGGTCGATCCGGACTGGAACGGCTCGGTGCCGTACTCGATGGTGGTCGCGCCCGGCGGCAAGGTGCTGTTCAAGGGCAACGGCACGCTCGACGTGCTGAAGACGCGCCGCCTGATCCTCGCGAGCTTCCCCGACGACGACTACGTCGGCCAGAACGCCTACTGGAACAGCAAGTAGGTCGCGCTGGCAGCCGGGTGAAGCGCGCGCGTCGCGCGAGATAGCCGAGGCGCGCCGTCACGCCGCGGCGAGGGTGACCTGCGTGAGCATGCTCGAGCCGATTGTCGTCGGCGTGCGGATGCATCGGCTGACGGACTGCCGTAGGCGTGCACCAGGGCGTCCAGGCCAGCGCTGGCGACGTCGTCGGTGCACAGGTGGAGCTCGTGTCGCCGCCGCCAGTGCGCGTGAGGATGCACCAGCCATACGCGTCGGCAGCGCGGACAGCGCGAAGACGTCGCCAGCGCCGAGTCGCGATCGGAACCGCCGTGCATCGATCGGTGCAGCAACGTCAGGACGTCCCGCAGGACACAGCGGTCCGAGACGACTGCCAGTTCAGACGTCGTGGCGGCCTCTCCGGCTCGCGGCTGTAGAGGATCGCGTGGGCACCGTTGATCATCGGCAACTCCTCAGCGAGGGTGATCGCGTCCACCGGTTCAGCCCAATGAATCGAGCCCGGGGTTGAAGGCGACCTCCCACAGGTGGCCGTCGGGATCCTGGAAGTAACCCGCGTAGCCGCCGTAGAAGGTTGGCTGCGCCGTCTTCACGATCGTGGCGCCGGCGCGCTCCGCCTGGCGCATCAGTTCGTCGACCTCCGCTTCGGAGGCGACGTTGTGGGCGAGCGAGAACTCTGTGGCGCTCGGCGGCTGCAGCGGCAGGCCGCTGTCCGCGGCGAGGCTCCGCCGCGGCCAGAGCGCGAGCTTGAGGCCCGGCTGCAGGTTGAAGAACGCGACCGCGCCGTTCTCGAATTCGGATCCGACGATCCCCTTCGTGGCCAGCCCCAGGCCGTCCCGGTAGAACGCGACCGCGCGCTCGAGGTCATCGACGCCGAGCGTGATGAAGGTGATTCGTGGCTGCATGCGGCCGACCTCAGCGCGCGCCAGTAGTGGCCGGCGCGTCCTGCAGGTAGAGCGCCGCGACGCCGCGGGCCAGGTCGCGCACGTCGGCGTCGTCCATGTTCATCAGCACGATGACGCTGACGCGGTCGTCCGGGAACCGCGCGTACTCGGAGATGAACCCCGGCAGCGAGCCGCCGTGGTGCACCTGCCGGCGGCCGTTCAACGGATCGAGGGCCCAGCCGAACCCGTAGGGATGCGTGGTGCCGTCGGTGAGCGTGACGGGCGTCCACATGTCGCGCCGGGTGGCTTCCGGCAGCGGCGTGTCCGTATACAGGCGCGCCTCCCACTTCGCAAGGTCGGTCACCGTCGACAGGAACGCGCCGCTCGGCCGCAGCGCCGTCCAGTTGGCGGCCTCGCGCGGATCGTCGTTGTTGGTGTAGCCGGTGGCGCGGTTCGCGAGCGTCTGCGTCGTGTTGGTCGGCCAGGTCGAGCGCATGCCGACTGGCTCGAAGACCTTCAGGCGGAGGTAGTCCGCCCACGGCGTGCCGGACACGCGGCTGATGATCTCGGCGAGCGCGAAGTAGCCGGTGTTGCAGTACTCCCACTTCGAGCCCGTCGGGAAGCGCAGCGGCAGCGGATACGCGCTGCGCACCACGTCGATGTCGGGCTGCACCTTCCACGGGTCGAAGGCCGGGCGCCTCGCGCTGGATGCCGGAGGTGTGGGTCAGCAGATGGCGGATCGTGATGCCGCTCCACGACGGCGGCGTGCCGTCGAGGTGCTTGCTGACGGGATCGTCGATGCGGAGCCTTCCCTCCTGGACCAGCAGCATGATCCCGGTGGCGATGAACTGCTTGCTGACCGACCCGATCTTGTAGACCGTTTCCGGCGTCGCGGCGGCGCCGCTCTTGCGATCGGCGACGCCGTAGCCGGCGATCTTCACGATCTTCCCGTCCCGAAGCACGGCGAGCGACAGCCCAGGGATCTTCTGCCGCTGCATCTCGGCGCGGATGTATTCGTCGGTCCGGTCGACCGGCGCGGCCGCTGCCTGCCGCGAGCCGTGTGGCGCCGCGACCGGATGGGCAGCCGTGATCAGCGCTGTTGCGAACAGCGCGACGAGGGCGAGCGGCGTTCGCAGACGTGTCATGGTCCGAGCTCCGAAGGGGAGTCCTAATACAGCCACACGCGGCCACCGCCGCGCAACTGCGCCCCGGCCTGCGTCGTCCGCTGCTCGACGCCGAACAGCCACTGGCGCTCCGGACGCATGGCATACAGCCGCAGGGCCTCGATTCGCGACGGCGGAACCGGGCACGAGATGCCGAGGACTTCCTGCCAGGCCGTTCGCCACAGCGACGGCCGGATGTGAATCGGATCGACGCCGTACCACGACGGCCTGAGGTGCAGGAAGCGCGCGCCATGGGCGCGGGCCAATTCCGCCAGGCCGGCGTTCACCTGCTCCGCCGTCACAAGGAGCGCCGGGAAGGAGAGTCGACACGATGGAAAGAAGACCGACCGGACCAGATGGAACTTCGCCGGCGACAGCCGCCGGATGTTGTCCATCGGCAGATCCGTGAGGACGACGTCATCCGAGACGCGAGCGAGCCGCGTCAGCGCCTCGTCGATCCAGGCCAGAATCTGCTCGGGCGGGAAGCCGTAGACGATGTCGTTGCCGATGTCGGTGACGAGCGCCTTGGTGGGGACGGCCGGTGTCGACTCCAGCTGCTGCCAGATCTCCAGATTGGAGGATGGCCGGCAATCGCCGGAACAGGAAGGAGCTGTCGGCTCCGTACGAGCGCCCGTGGCCGAGCGCCGCGACGACCTGGACGTCCGGCCCCCAGGCCGTCCGCGCGGTCGCGACCACCGTCTGGAATCCGCGGGTCAGGTTGCTCGCACCGAGCGCAACCACGCGGGCGACGCTGGTCACGAGCCGAGTGTAGCTTGCCGCGCGTCGTGATTGCAGTGATGATCCCGCCATGTCCATCCGCACGCTCGTCGCTCCGATCCTGATGCTCGTGGCCACCGCCGCACCCGCGGCCGCGCAAGGCTGGAACACGCCCGCCGACGCGCAGCGGTGTCCGTCCAAGTGGGGCGCGGCCGATACGCGGGGCTCCGCCAACCACGTCAAGCCGGCATCGGTGCTGGCGGCGATGCAGCTGGTGAAGACCGGCCAGATCATCGAGCTGGGGCGCGTCCTGGAAGGCACGATGCCGGTCTTCGGCACGCGGCGTTTCGACCTGCACACCAAGCGCACGGTCATCAACGCGGGGCGCAACAGGCGCGGCTCCAACGAGGAGCTCGTCGTCTCCGAAATCGGGCAGGTGGGCACACAGTTCGATGCCTTCCCGCACCAGATGATCGGCAACAGCTTCTACAACTGCGTGCCGATCGAGGGCAACGAGACCCGCTCCGGCTTTGGCAAGCTGGGCGTCGAGAGCGTCGGTTCGCTGATCGCCCGCGGCGTGCTGATCGACGTGGCGGCGCTTAAGGGTGTCCCGGTGCTTCCGGACAACTACGAGATCACGCCTCAGGACCTGGAGCAGGCGCTGGCGAGGCAGAAGCTGACGCTGAAGCCGGGCGACGCGATCCTGATCCACACCGGCTGGGGCACGCTGTGGAACGTGGACAACGCGCGCTACGTGAAGACGTGCCCGGGGATCGGGGTCGCCGCCGCGGAGTGGCTGGCGAAGCAGGATCCGCTGCTCGTCGGCGCCGACAACTGGCCCGTCGAGGTCGGTCCCAACCCCGATCCCGATCTGTCGCTGCCGGTGCACCAGATCATGCTGGTGGTCAACGGCATCCACATCCTCGAGAACATGAAGCTCGACGCGCTCGCCTCCGAACGCGTGCACGAATTCGCGTTCGTCGTGCAGCCGCTGAAGATCAAGGGCGGGACGGGATCGACGGTGGCGCCGATCGCGATCCGGTAGCGGACCGCGCGCGGTCCGGGAGGACCGGCGCGATCCCGATCGGTCGAACCTACGCGCCGGCGGCCTTCGGTGGGGCCCAGGGATTGTCGTCGGCCGACGGCCCATAGGTCGAGGCGACCTTGGCTTCGAGCAGACGGAGATAGACCGTGAGCTGGCCCCGATGGTGGGCGAGATGGGTAAGCGTGTCCTGGATCACCTGATAGCGGGGATCGTCCGCCACCACCGCGCCCTTCATCTTCAGCTGCCAGTTCGTCTTGTAGATCGTGTCCTCGCTGGCGCCGACGAGTGAGGCGCGGCCTTTGGCGGCGAATCCGTCGTGCTGCTTCAGCAGGTCGTCCGCCGTCTTCCACGGCTCCTGCTTCAAGTTGCCGGCGGCGAGATCGAGATCCGGCTGGTCGCACACCATCGAAATCCACACCGGCATCATCGCCACCAGCTGGGCGAGGTAGCCCAACTGCATCGACTTCGGGTGCGGCTTCCAGTCGAACTTGCCTTCCGGCACGTTGGCGAGCACCCGCTTCGAGATCGCGACTTCACGGTCGAATTGCGCGATCAGGGCGTCTTTCAGCGTCATCGTCACACCTCCTCGACGCCCGGGCGGCTGCCGGCGTCGCCTCACGATACCTCGCTCGCGCGTTCGCACAGCTCGACCGGGAATCGTCGGGGTGTCACGCGATGCCAGGCCGGTCACACGGTCGTCATCGACATGTCAGACCCGGCCGCGGCGGGCGTTGTGATCGCGAGCTGGCGAGGCCACGGCGGTCGAACTTCCGCGGCCGCGCCTGCGTCGTCATCCCTGGACCCGACGCCCGTGTGCAGCCTTGTGATCCGCCCTGGACAGCCAACGCGCCATAGCCGCTCGCCGGGCGCCATCGGCTACTCGCCGATTCGTCCGCAGGGGCGGTCGAGGTGCCGTGGATATACTGGCGGGCGTCGTGGCTGACCTAAAAGACGAACTTGCGGCCCTGCGCATCGAGCGCGCCCCCGAAACCGGCGGATCCCGCTGGGTGGCGTGGGTTTCCGCGCTCATCCTGCTCGGCGCCGCGGGCGCCGGCGTCTGGTTCTGGGTGTTCCGGGAGAAGGCTCTGGTCGTGGCTGCCGCCCCGGTCCAGGAGCGCGCCACGGGCGGCGCCGGCGGGGGCGGGGCGTCGGTCCTGAACGCCTCCGGCTACGTCACCGCGCGGCGCCGGGCGACGGTGTCGTCCAAGGTCACCGGCAAGGTGATCGAGGTCAACGTCGAGGAAGGCATGGCGGTCCGGGAGGGCCAGGTCCTCGCGCGCCTGGACGACGCCCAGCCGGTGGCCGCCCTCGAGCTCGCGAAGGCGCAGGCGGAAGCCGCCCGCCGCGCGGTGCGGGAGAGCGAAGTGCGGCTGGCCGAGGCGAAGCTCACGCTGCAGCGCCGCCTGCAGCTCGTTCGCAACAGCCTGGCGACGCAGGCGGAGGTCGACCAGGCGCAGGCCGAGGTCGATTCCGTCGAGGCCCGGATCCAGGCTGCGCAGCAGCAGGTCGCGGTGACCGAGCGGCAGATTGCGCGTGCAGCAGACCGAGCTGGACAACACCGTCATCCGCGCCCCGTTCAGCGGCGTCGCGCTGTCGAAGGACGCCCAGCCCGGCGAGATGGTGTCGCCGGTCTCGGCCGGCGGCGGCTTCACCCGCACCGGCATCTCGACCATCGTCGACATGAGCTCGCTCGAGATCGAGGTCGAGGTCAACGAGGCCTACATCAACCGGGTGACGCCGAAACAGCGTGTCGTCGCGGTGCTCGACGCCTATCCTGACTGGGAGATCCCGGCCCACGTGATCACGATGGTGCCGACCGCCGACCGGCAGAAGGCGACCGTGCTCGTCCGGGTCGGCTTCGACGGGCTCGATCCGCGGATCCTGCCCGACATGGGTGTCAAGGTGCGTTTTCTCCGCGACGAGGGACCGCAGGCCGCCAACACCCCGGCCCGCCCGCTGATCCTCGTGCCGAAGAACGCGATTCGCACCAGCGGCAGCGACACCGTCGTGTTCGTCGTGCGCGGTGCCGTCGTCGAGCAGCGAGCCGTCAAGACCGGCGGCGCGGACGGCGATCGCGTCGAAGTGATTTCGGGCCTCCAGTCGGGCGAGCGCGTCGTCGCGCCCGTGCCGGAGACCCTCGCGGACGGCGCAGCCGTCAGCGTCAAGCCGTAGGAGCGTCAGTCATGGCCGATTTCGGGACCCTCGTCCGCATCGCGGACGTGCACAAGTTCTACAGCCGCGGCAACGAGCGTGTCGACGTGCTCCAGGGCGTCAACATCAGCATCCCGAAGGGCGACTTCCTCGCGCTCATGGGTCCCTCCGGGTCGGGCAAGACGACGCTGCTCAATCTGATGGGCGGCCTCGACACGCCGACGAGCGGCGCCGTGGAGATCGGCGGCGTGCGCATCAACGACCTGTCCGGGTCGGCGCTCTCCAAGTGGCGTTCGCGGCACATCGGGTTCGTCTTTCAGCTCTACAACCTGCTGCCGGTGCTGAACGCCGAGCGCAACGTCGAGCTGCCGCTGCTGCTGACGAACCTGTCGAAGGCGGAGCGGCGCAAGCGCGCCCAGCTCGCGCTGAAGGTGGTCGGCCTGGCCGATCGCGCCAGCCACTATCCGCGTCAGCTGTCGGGCGGCCAGGAGCAGCGGGTCGGCATCGCCCGCGCCATCGTCACCGATCCGGACCTGCTGCTCTGCGACGAGCCGACCGGCGACCTCGATCGCAAGTCGGGCGACGAGATCCTCGACTTGCTGCAGACGCTGAACCGCGAGCACGGCAAGACCATCGTGATGGTCACGCACGATCCGCGCGCCGCCGATCGGGCGCGCCGGACGCTGCACCTCGAGAAGGGCGTGCTGGTCGAAGAAGGAGTGCCGGCATGAAGTACCTGCCGCTGATCTGGAAGAGCCTGTGGCGGCGGAAGGTGCGGACCACCTTCACGCTGCTCTCGATCTTCATCGCCTTCCTGCTGTTCGGGATCCTGATGACGATCCGGGCGGCGTTCTCGCTCGGCGTCGATCTGGCCGGCCTCGACCGGCTGATCCTGATCCACAAGATCAGCCTGGTGATGCCGCTGCCCGAAGTCCTACAAGGGCCGGCTGCAGTCGATGCCCGGTGTCGAGATCGCCACCCACAACAGCTGGTTCGGCGGCGTCTACCAGGATCCCAAGAACTTCATCGCGCAGATCGCCGTCGAGCCGCAGGAGTTCATGGACGATCTACAAGGAGTTCAAGCTGCCGCCGGAGCAGATGAAGGCGTGGCTCGGCGATCGCCAGGGCGCCATCGCCGGCCGCGACGTCGCCGAGCGCTTCGGCTGGAAGGTCGGCGATCGCATCCCGATCCAGGCGACGATCTGGCAGCCCAAGGGCGGCGGCACGACCTGGGAGTTCAACCTGGTCGGCATCTACGACGGCGAGCCCGGCGTCGACAAGACGCAGTTCTTCTTCCGCTACGACTACCTGAACGAGAACCGGGCCCAGGGCGAGGGGCTGGTCGGCTGGTACATCGTCAAGATCAAGGACCCGTCAGCAGTCGCTGAAGATGGCGCAGACCTTCGACGCGATGTTCGCCAACTCGCAGGCCGAGACCAAGACCACGACCGAGAAGGGCTTCATCGAAGGCTTCGCCAAGCAGATCGGCGACATCGGCTCGATCATGATCGCGATCCTGGTCGCCGTGCTCTTCACGATCCTGCTGGTGGTCGGCAACACCATGGCCCAGGCCGTGCGCGAGCGGACCAGCGAGCTCGCCGTGCTGAAGACGCTGGGCTTCTCCGACGTCGCGGTGCTGTGCCTGGTGCTCGCCGAGTCGCTGTTCGTGGCCCTCGTCGGCGGCGGGCTCGGCCTGCTCGCGGCCTGGCTGATCGTGCTCGGGCGGCGACCCGACCGGCGGCTTCCTGCCGGCCTTCACCTGCCCGGCCGCGACATCGTGCATCGGCGTCGGGCTGATGGCCGTCGTCGGGCTCATCGCCGGCATCCTGCCGGCGGCCGGCGCCATGCGGCTGAAGATCACCGACGCGCTGCGCAAGGCGTAAGGACTCGACATGTCCTTCTTCACGCAGATTTTCTCGGTCGCCTGGCTCAGCGTGCGGACCATCCGCCAGCGCTCGGCTCGTCGGCCGTCGCCGTCGTCGGCATCGCCGGCGTCGTCATCGTGTTCGTCGCGGTGCTGTCGATCGCCGAGGGCTTCCAGGTGGCGATGAAGAGCGCCGGCCAGCCCGATCGCGCGCTCATCATGCGGGGCGGCGCCGAGCGACGAGATGATCGAGCGGCCTCGCCGGCGACGCGGTCGAGGTGATGAAGCAGGCGCCGGGCATCCGCCGCGACGAACAACGTGCCGCTCGCGCTCGCCCGAGCTCTACGTCATCGTCGATCTGCCGAAGCGCTCGACGCATGACGCCGGCCAACGTCCCGCTGCGCGGCATCGTACCGAGCGACGCACGAAGGTGCGCTACGACGCCCGCATCGTCCAGGGGCGCATGCTCGAGTTCGGCACCAACGAGATCGTCGCCGGGCGCGCCGCGGCGGCCACGTTCGCCGGGCTGTCGGTCGGGGCCAGGTCAAGACGGGCCAGGTGACCTGGACCGTCGTCGGCATCTTCGAATCGGGCGGCAGCGTCTCCGAGACCGAGCTCTGGGCCGATGCCCGCACCGTCCAGGGCGCCTTCCGCCGCAACAACAGCTTCCAGTCGGTGCTCGCGCGGCTGGAGTCGCCGGCGCAGTTCACGACGATCGAAGAACTGGCTCACCACCAACCCGCAGCTGAACGTCAGCGTCGTCGACGAGTCGGTCTACTACAGCGAGCACATCCAGCAACATGACGACGCTGATCCGGACGGTCGGCTTCGGCATCGCCGTGCTGATGGCGGTCGGCGCCGTGTTCGGCGCCATCCTGACGATGTACACGGCGGTGTCGACGCGCACCCGGGAGATCGCGACGCTGCGCGCGCTCGGCTTCAACACGACGTCGGTGGTCGATCTCGGTCCTGGTCGAATCGCTGATCCTCGGCGCGCTCGGCGGCCTCGCCGGCGGCCTGCTCGCCTACGCGGCCTTCAACGGCTACCAGACGTCGACGATGAACTTCCAGACCTTCAGCCAGGTCGCCTTCGCCTTCGCGGTGACGCCGTGGCTGCTGACCCAGGGCCTGGCCTACGCGCTTGATCATGGCGCTTCTTCGGCGCGCCTGCTGCCGGCGCTCAAGGCGGCGCGCCTGCCGATCGCCTCGGCCCTCCGCGAGTTGTGATTCCCGAACGTTGACACGCTCCTCGCCATGACGTCGCGAGTCCACGCCCGACCGCTCTTCGCCGCGGTCGGGTTGTGGGCGGCGACGGCCGGACTGGCGGGCGCGCAGAACGCCGCGCCGCCCCGCGCCCGGGGCGTCGTCGCCAACGCCATCGTCCGCGAGAACCAGCAGCCTGGCACGACCGACTGGCTGGTGATGAGGATCGAGGACGCCGCCGCCAACGAGCGCAACGATCGCTATCGCCGCCAACGCGCGATCGAGGGCTACGTCTCGCGCACCAGTGTTCGCGGCGGCGACACGCTGACGGCATTCGTCAGCACCAGCCCGGCCGCGTCCTACCGCGCCGACGTCTATCGTCTCGGCTACTACGGCGGCAAGGGCGGCCGGTTGATCGCGAAGCTCGGACCGTTCAGCGGCACGCCGCAGCGCGATCCGGTCGACGGCCCGCAGCAGTTGATCGAGGCGGGCTGGACGAAGTCGTTCGACATCCCGATTGGGGCCGACTGGCCGAGCGGCGTCTACGTCGCGAAGCTGACCACCGCCGACCGCGGCCTGGAGACCTATCTGATCTGGGTCGTGCGCGACCTGCGCAAGGCCGACTTGATGTTCCAGGTGTCGGACCTCACCTGGCAGGCCTACAACCGCTGGCCGGCGTGGCGCTCGCTCTACGACTGGAAGGACGAGCCGTGGCGGACGACGCCCGGGTCGCGGGTCGGCTTCGATCGGCCATACGGCTTCTATTACAACCTGCTGCCGGCCGGCTTCGTGCCGCACAGCGGCGGATCAGGCGAGTTCCTGCTGTGGGAGTTTCCGCTCGCCTACTGGCTCGAGGCGAACGGCTACGACGTCACCTACACGTCGAACCTCGACACGCACAACGACGCCGACGGCCTGCTGCGGGTGAAGGGCTTCCTCTCGGTCGGGCACGACGAGTACCTGGACCCGGCGCATGTTCGAGAACGTGGCACGGGCGCGCGACCGCGGCGTGAGCCTGGCGTTCCTGTCCGGCAACTCCGTCGACGGCGAGATCACGCTGGCGGCGTCGAGCGACGGGCGCGCCGATCGCACCTTCGAGCGCTTCACCGGCCGCGGCGACGACGACGACATGCCCGACGAAGAGACGCTGATGGGCTCGACGTCCTACGGCGTCGGGCTCGGCGACTGGATCGTGACGCGGCCCGAGCACTGGCTGTTCGCCGGCACCGGCATGAAGGCCGGCGATCGCATCGCCGGCCTGGTCGGCTGGGAGCACCACGGACCGCCGTACCGCAACGACCCGACGCTCGAAGTCGTCGCGGCCGGCCCCGTCTTCGACTCGCGCGGGAACCGGCAGCCGGACACACACGGCGCCGTCGTCTACGCCGGCGGCAACGGCAGCGTGGTCTTCAACGCCGGTACCTGCTGGTGGAACATGGTGCTGTCGACGCCGCCCGGCTTCGTGACCCCGCCCAACAAGGACTTCGCCCGGCCGGATCCGCGCGTCCAGCAGATCACGCGCAACCTGCTGGCGCGCATGATCGGCGGGAGAGAGGTGGTCGTGCCATGAACTGGTCGTGGCGGCAGTGGCGCGCGGAGAGCTGGGTCCGCGATCGCCAGCGCGTCGAGCGCAGGCAGCGCGGCCGCCGCCGGTTCAGCCGGTTCCTGGCGTTCCTCGGCCTGCTGCTGATCGGCGGTCCCAGTGCCTTCATCGGCATCATCTGCAGCGGCGGCGGCACCCAGCCGCCGCGCGAGATCATCGCGCCGTTCCCGATGCCGGCCCGGGACGAGTCGCTGACCTTCCTGGCCGTGCCCGAGCGCCTGGTCGTCGCGCAGACCGACGAATACGCCCGTCATCTGGCGCAGGCGCGGCCCAGCACGTTCCCGCACTTCACCGCGGCCCGCGAGTACCTGGGGCGCCGTCAACACGGCGTGCGGGGTGACGACGCAGGAGTACGCCTTCAATGCCGGCCAGCAGATCACGCTGGGCATCCTCGGCGCCGGGCACACCGCCGACCAGGTCCTGAAGGGCGTCTACGAAGGCACGATCGGCCGCTTCACCGAGTGGCTCTTCTCGACCGACACGCCCGAGGATCGCTTCGCCGCCGACACCGTCCGCGAGCTGGCCCGCTTCGAGCGCGGGGCGCCGTGGCAGCAGTTCCCGTTCGGGGCGCGGCTGCAGCAGCTCTGGGCGGGAACGCCGATGTGGGGGCCGCACGTCATCCGCAAGTGGGAGCGCCGTGCCGTGCTCAGCCTCGAGTACGGCGTCAAGGCGCTGTGCGCATCCGCCGCCCGGCTGCTGGCCGCGACGCCCCCGGACAAGGACACGGCCCGTCTGCATGCCTGGGTCGGCGGCGCGACGCCCGCCGTGCTGCAGGCCAACGGCGCCGAGATCGTCTCGACCGTCGGGCCCGGATCGTTCATCATCACGCTGCCGCGCGGCGACGCCTTCACCCGCAGCCTCGTCGGCCTGATCGGCGGCGGCGTGAAGCTCCTGGACGTCGCCGGCAACGACGAGATTGCCTTGACCGCGATCGTCCGGCAGCCGGCGCCGGGTTCGGCGGCCGCCGAGGAGGCGCCGCCTGCCGGACGCGTGCTGGCCAGCGACGCGCTCCTGACCGAGCCGGCCGCGCGCCGGCTGACGCTGCGGGCGCCGCTGGCGCGGCTCGCCGACATGGCGGCGTGGCTGCAGCGTCGGGGCGCGGTGCTGGAGCGGCTCTACGACTATTGAGTGCGGGCGGCGGTGTAGGTCTTGTTGGCGATCTTCCACTCGCCGTCGACCTTGAGCAGCACGAAGTAGTCGGTGAACGTCGTTTGACCGTGGACGAGCGTCGCCCGGGCCATGGCGGCGGTGCCGTTCACGTCGACGGCGTCGATGGTCCGCTTGCGCGTCGCTTCGTCCGCGGCGGGCTTGCCGGTGAAGCGGCTGCAGTACTCGTCGACCGTCCACGAGGTGAAGCGGCCCTCACGGACCCCCTCGATGTGGGCGGTCGGAAAGAAGGCCTTGCGCATGTGCGACGCGTCGCCGGTCGCATGGCCCTGGAAGTAGTGGGTGATGGCCGTCCGCACGCCCGCCTCGTCAGCGGCCGGAGCCGGCACCTGCGCGGCGGTCAGGAGGGTCAGGAGGAACGCAAGACAGGGCAGCATGCGCCTGGTTACGCCCGGCCGCGGGCTGGCGCTTCGTCAGACGCGTGTCGAGGCCTCGTTGTAAGGTAGACAGCTCGGTCACACTCGGAGGACACACATGTTGAACCGTTCGACGTTCCTGGCGGCCCTGACTGGCGCCGTCATTCTCTCGTCCAGCTTGGTCGCCGGGGAGGTCACCAAGGCCGACCGCGACGCGCTGGTCGATCACCTGAAGAAGACGGAGGCCGCGTTCCTGAAGTCCATCGACGGCGTCAGCGACGCGCAGTGGACGTGGAAGTCGGCGCCGGACCGCTGGTCGGTCGCGGAGACGGCCGAGCACATCACGAAGGCCGAAGACATGCTGCGCGGCATGGCCGAGGGCACGATGAAGACACCCGCGACGCCCGAGATCCTGGCCAAGACCAAGGGCAAGGAAGCGATGATCCTGAAAGCGATTCCCGATCGCAGCCAGAAGTTCAAGGCCCCCGAGCCGCTGGTGCCGAAGGGATCGTTTGCCTCGAAGGCGGCGTTGATCGACGCGTTCAAAGCCGCGCGCGCCAAGACCCTCGCGATCGCCGGCGGCACCACGGACCTGCGCGCCTACGCGGCGGCCGAGGGGCCGATGGGTGAGATGGACGCCTACCAGACGATCCTCTTCCTCAGCGCACACTCCGAGCGCCACACGAAGCAGATCGAGGAAGTGAAGACGACGGCGGGGTATCCGGCCAAGTAGGTCGCGCCACGCGGGACTGGCGACAGCGGAGGATCCGATGACGGCAAAGGTGGCAGGGGCGAAAGCCAAGGTAGCGGCGGCCAAGACCGTGCCGACCACCAGCAGCGTCAGGGGATTCCTCGACGGGGTGTCCGATCCTGCGCGTCGTGCGGATTGCGACACCCTCGTCGCGCTGATGACGAAGGCCACGGGCGAAGAGCCCCGCATGTGGGGCTCTTCGATCGTCGGCTTCGGCGAGGTCTACTGTCCGGGCTCGGGTGGCCGGGTGAGCCACGCCCCGCGGCTCGGGTTCTCGCCCCGCAAGACGGCCCTGAGCCTCTACCTGATCGACGGCATCGAGCGGCACGCCGCCGATCTGCCCGACCTCGGCGTGCACACCCGCGGCAAGGGTTGCCTCTACCTGTCGCGCCTCTCGGACGTGAACCTGCAGGTCCTCGCGCGCATCCTGGGCGCGTCCGTGAAGAACTCGAAGCGCCTGTTCCTCGATCGGGTGCCTTCCTAGACCGCCGCTTCCTTGATCTCACCGGCCCCGTCCACTATTGTTCGGGGCTCATGCATGCCCTCCTTCGCGTTTCCCTGACGGCGGCCGTCGTCGCCGGGCTGGCCCTGGTGCCGGCTCCGGTCTCGACCCAGGCGCCGCCGGTCAACCAGGCCGCCAACGCTCGCTACCAAGACCTGTCGCTCGACTTCGAGGCGCGTGCAAAAGACCTCGTCGGTCGCCTGACCCTCGACGAGAAGATCGCCCAGTTGATGAACGACGCGCCCGCCATCCCGCGCCTGGGCGTGCCGGCCTACAACTGGTGGAACGAGGCGCTGCACGGCGTCGCCCGCGCCGGCACCGCGACCGTCTTTCCGCAGGCGATCGGCATGGCGGCGTCGTTCGACACCGCGCTGATGACCCGCGTCGCCACCGCGATCGGCGACGAAGGGCGCGCCAAGCACCATGAGTTCGTGCGGCGCGGCGAGCGCGGCATCTACCGCGGCCTGACCTTCTGGTCGCCGAACATCAACATCTTCCGCGACCCGCGCTGGGGCCGCGGCCAGGAAACCTACGGCGAGGATCCGTTCCTGACGGCGCGGTTGGGCGTCGCCTTCGTCAAGGCGCTGCAGGGCGACGATCCGAAGTACTGGAAGACGGTGGCGACGGCGAAGCACTACGTGGTCCACAGCGGGCCCGAGGCGGATCGCCACACCTTCGACGTCAGCCCGAGCGAACGCGATCTCTACGAGACCTACCTGCCCGCGTTCCAGGCGCTCGTGCAGGACGCGAAGGTCGCGTCGGTGATGGGCGCCTACAACCGGGTGAACGGCGAGTCGGCGTCGGCCAGCCCGCGGTTCCTGGGCCAGATCCTGCGCAAGGACTGGGGCTTCGACGGCTACGTCGTGTCCGACTGCGGGTCCATCGACGACATCTTCGTGGGCCACAAGATCGTGAAGACGGCCGAGGAGGCGGCGGCGCTGGCGGTCAAGGAGGGCTGCGACCTCGAGTGCGGCACGATCTATCGATCGCTCAAGACTGCCGTCGAGAAGAAGCTCATCACCGAACAGGAGATCGACGTCGCCGTGACCCGGCTGTTCTTCGCGCGCTTCAAGCTCGGGATGTTCGATCCACCGGAGCGGGTGAAGTTCGCGCAGACGCCCTTCAGCGTCAACGAGGCGCCGGCGCACGATCAGCTGGCCCGCGAGATGGCGCAGGCGTCCGTGGTCCTGCTCAAGAACACCGGCGTGTTGCCGCTCGCCGCGAACACGAAGACCATCGCCGTGATCGGACCGAACGCCGACGAGGTGATGACGCTGGTGGGGAACTACTACGGCACGCCGTCGAAGCCGGTGACGGTGGTGCAGGGTGTCCGCAACGCCGTGCCGTCGGCGACGGTGCTCTACGCCCGCGGCGTCGACCTCGTCGAAGGCCGCCAGGATCCGCGGGCGGTGCCGCCGATTCCGTCGCAGTTCCTGCGGCCGGCCGCGGGCTCGACCGAGCAGGGCCTCAAGGGCGAGTACTTCAAGGGCAAGGAGCTGCAGGGCCAGCCGGTGGTGACGCGCATCGATCGCGCCATCAACTTCCGCTGGGATCGGTTGAACCCGACCACCGAGCTCGTCCTGCAGGGGCAGATGACGCGCGAGCAGGCGCTCGGCAACGACGAGTTCTCGGTCCGATGGACCGGGCAGCTGGTGGCGCCGGTGACCGGCAAGTACGAGCTGACGGTGACGGGCGACGACGGCTTCCGTCTCGACGTCGCCGGCCAGCGCGTCCTCGACGAGTGGACGCCGACGCCGCGCGCCCGCGCCCGCACCGCGATGCTCGACTTCGAGGCCGGCAAGGCCTACGACGTGAAGCTGGAGTACTTCGAGAACATTCGCGACGCCGAGGTCCGTCTGAACTGGCGGCAGCCGGGCGCCAAGGATCCGTACGAGGAGGCGCTCGAAGCGGCGCGCGCCGCCGACGTCGTGATCTTCGCCGGCGGCCTGAACGGCGAAGTCGAAGGCGAGGAGATGCCGGTGATCTATCCCGGCTTCGCCGGCGGCGACCGCACCGAGATCGCGCTGCCGAAGACGCAGCAGAAGCTGCTCGAGGATCTGCACAAGACGGGCAAGCCGGTGGTGCTCGTGCTGATGACCGGATCCGCGCTGGCGGTCGAATGGGCGAAGGCGAACCTGCCGGCGGTGCTCGTCGCCTGGTATCCGGGCCAGCAGGGCGGCAACGCGATCGCCGACGTGCTGTTCGGCAAGGTGAACCCGTCCGGCCGCCTGCCGGTCACGTTCTACAAGTCGGTCGGCGACCTGCCGCCGTTCGCCGACTATTCGATGAAGAACCGGACCTACAAATACTTCACCGGCGAGCCGCTCTACGCGTTCGGCCACGGCCTGTCGTATACACGGTTCGATTACACGGGGATGCGGATCGCGCCGGCGAGTGGTGCAGCCGCGGCGGCCGACGCCTTCGACGTGTCGTTCGACGTCCAGAACACCGGCACGCGGGCGGGGCACGAGGTGCCGCAGCTCTACGCGCGCGCCCTCGACGCCGGGCGTCCCATGCCGCTGCGTGAGCTGCGCGGCTTCACGCGCATCCACCTGGCGCCGGGCGCGCGGCAGCGCGTGTCCTTCCGCGTCACGAAGCAGGACCTGGCGTACTACGACGAGGCGGCGAAGCGCTTCGTCACCGCGCCGGGCGAGTACGAGATGGCGGCCGGCCGCTCGAGCGCCGACCTCCCCGTCACCGCCCGTGTGCGGGTCCCCTGAGCTCCCGATGCTCCTCCCGGTGTTTCTCCCGATGGTCCCTCCGAGGGCCTATCAAAACAGTGCAGGATTTGCGATGTCACGACTGATTGCGATTCTCCTGCTGGCGGCGACGCCGGCGCTGGCTCAGCAACCCGCGACGCCCGCTCCGACGCCAGGCGCAGGCGCCCGCGGCCAGGCCGCCGCAGGGACCACAGCGGCCGCAGGTGCAGTCGCCGGTCGTCGACGGCGACAAGGCGACCTTCGCGATCTACGCGCCGAAGGCGGCCGACGTGAAGCTGTCGAGCGGCGAGATCGATCGTCTCGTCCCCGGCCCGAACAAGGCGTTCACGAAGGGCGAGAACGGCGTCTGGACGCTGACCGTAGCGCCGCTCCTGCCGGGGATCTACGAGTACGCGATCGTCGTGGACGACGTGTCGATGGCCGACCCGTCGAGCCCGAACGTGGTCGGCAACGTCCGCGGCGCGCGCGGCACGGTGGAAGTGCCGGGCCCGGCCGGCAAGCCGCGTCACGACGAGTGGCGGCCGATCGCCCATGGCACCCTGATCCAGCACTGGTACGACTCGAAGGTGACGCAGACGCGGCGCCGCATCCACGTCTACACGCCGGCCGGCTACGGCACGTCGACGAAGAAGTACCCGGTCCTGTACCTGCTGCACGGCGCCGGCGACAACGACGCGCACTGGTCGCAGCTGGGACGGGCCAACGTGATCGCCGACAACCTGCTCGCCGACGGCAAGATCGTGCCGATGCTCATCGTCATGACCGACGGCCATCCCTATCGGCCGCAGCAGGGCGAGCAGGGCGGGCGTGAAAAGGCGATCAAGATGTTCGAGGACGATCTCCTTCTGGAGGTCCAGCCCTTGGTCGAGAAGACCTATCGCGTCGACACGACGCGCGCCCGCCGCGCCCTCGCCGGCTTGTCAATGGGCGGCGCCCAGACGCTGAACGTCGGCCTCGGCCACCCGGATCGCTACGCCTACCTCGGGGCGTTCAGCCCCGCGACGATGGGGGCCGATGCGCGCGTTCAGGCGCTCGCCAGGAACGCCGCCGCGTTCAACAAGGACTCGCGCCTGTTCTGGATCCGCATCGGCAAGGACGATTTCCTGCTGCAGCAGAACCGGACGCTCATCGAGTCGCTCAAGAAGGCCGGCATCGAGCACGTCTACGAGGAGACCGATGGCGCCCACATGTGGGGCTTCTGGCGCCAGGCGCTCGCCGACTTCCTGCCGAAGCTGTTCAAGCCGGCCGGTGCCGCGCCGGCAACGGCTCCGCCGCCATCGGATCAGGCGCAGCGCTGACCGGCGACGAGCGTCAGTTCGGCCTCGGCAGCGGCCGGCCGGTATGACGCCTGTTCTCCACCGCCATCGCCGCCATCTCAATCAACTCGCTGGTCTCCGGCTCCTCGAGTGCCGCCCGCAACGCGGCGGCCACCCGGTCGTCGCCGAGCTGCGCGAGCGCGAAGATCGCCTCTTCTCGCGTCTCCGCGTCCGTGTCCTCCAGCCGCTCGACGAGCGCGAGCCGCACGTCCTCCGTGTCCTCGCGGTCGAAGCCGCCCAGCCCGGATGTGGCCAATTGGCGCACCGCGGCCTCCGTGTCGCGGGTGAGCGCGATCAGCGTCGGGACGACGCCCGGGCCGGCCAGGTCGCACAGACTGCGGGCGACGGCGGCGCGGACGTCGGCGGCAGGGTGGCTCGCGACGCGACACAACGTCACGGTGTCGTCGGCGCCCAGCGTGCCAAGAGCCCGCGCCGCCGCCGCGACCACCGTCGCCTCGGTGTCCGTCAGCAGCGGCAGGAGCAGGGGCTCGGACTCGCGAGCGAACGGTAAGCTCGCATCGAGACCGAGCTCCCCGAGCAGGTCGACGCCCAAGCGCCGCATCGGCGGGCTGGGAGACCGGCACCACGCCGCGGCGGCCTCGAACACGTCGCGGCTGGCGCGTTCCTGCAGCGCGTAGATCAGGTCCCAGAGTCTCCGATCGTCCGGGTCCGAGGCGAGGGCAGCGGCGGCGGCGTCTGCCAGCAGCGCGGTGGTGGAGGGCGTGGCGTGATTCATTGTCGCGCTCCCTTGAGCAAAGCGCCTGCCGCACGCGCCTGCTCTCGGATCGTTCGATGAAACGCGCGATCGCCGCGAATTGCGCGTGGCCCGGGCGCGGAAACTGACACACCCTCCGCGCGTGAACGCGTCAGCGATTGCGATCGAAGGCGTACAGACGAACGCCCGGCTTCCATCGAAGCCGGGCGCCCGCTCCTCGTCCGGGGCGCGGGGGCGTCGCCGGTCGAAGTGGCGGAGCCTGGGAGGCCCCGTCGCCAGGTGCAGCCCGCCGAGATGCCAGTCTGGCGCGCCTGGCGCCAGCTGAATTACGTCGAGGCTCGAAGGGCTGCTTGCGGCCATCCTGAAGGGACCGGCCGCCAGAATCAGAGGTTGAGCTGCATCACGGTGTTCGAAACCGCGGTGCCACCGAGGACCAGGCAGTTCGCCGTGATGTCCTGCTTGCCACCCGCGACGCGCTCCAGGTCGGCGTCCGACAGCTCGCCCTCGGCGGCCGCGTACGGGATGACCACGTGCACGGTGTCCGCCGTGTCGGCAACGGCCTTGACCGTCACGCCACCCAGCTGGGTGTTCAGCTGCTTCTCGATCGTGCCCTTCGGGTTGCTCAGGAGGGCCGCCCGGTACTTCGGGTTCTCCGAAGCAAACTTGCCAACGAGGTCCTGGATCTGGCCGCGCGTCATCGTGTCCGCCATGGTGTGTCTCTCTTCCTGTGTGTGTCGAATCAGTGGTTTTGCTTTCCAACCGCCCATCGGTTGGTCACGGCGTCTCTAAGAGCAACCGCGGTGCCAAGCGCGAAGAGCGCAGAAACACCAATGAAATCAGGATAATTTCGCCGTGGTCCGACCCGGGCCATCGGGCGGCTGGGGCGTCAGCTCCAATTGCCGGGACTACAGCTCCAACAGGCGCGCATGCCGAGCGCGTCTTCAGATCGCGATGCCCAGGCGGACGCGCTCGCGGCCGATGAAGGCGTTCGCATCAGCCGCAGAGCGGGTGATGGCGACGTCGTCGGTCTTCGGATCGCCCAAAGCCTGGTACATGCGTAGCAGGCCGAACTGCTCGTCGGTGCCCACGACGAATGCGCGGACGGCGTAACGCGGCCAGGGATTCCGTTCCGCAACCCGTCGAATGCCAGCGGTCGTCACACCGTCCACGTTCTCGACGCCGGTGAAGTCGGCAATCTGCGCCCAATCGCTGTCGAGCACACCGGACTTGAAGAGTGCCGCAATGCGCTCCATGTGATCGAGCAGCTCGGCATCGGTCAGCGCGCCCCATCCGTGCGAATAGACGGTCCGTGTCGCGGGCATCAGCTCGAAGTCGGCAGGCATGACGCCTCCTGTTGGATGGCTGGGTTTCGACCAGCCTACCGCGTCGCCTGGCGCGTGGGGCGGAAAAGGAAAGCGCCCGGTCCAACATCCGTGGACCGAGCGCTTTGGCCCGCGACGGCGCCTGAGGGACGCCGTCGCCAATAATCAGAGGTTCAGCTGCATGACGGTGTTCGAAACCGCCGTGCCACCGAGCACGAGGCAGTTCGCCGTGATGTCCTGCTTGCCGCCCGCGACCCGTTCCAGGTCCGAATCCGACAGCTCGCCCTCGGCGGCCGCGTACGGAATCACCACGTGAACGGTGTCCGCCGTATCGGCGACGGCCTTGACCGTCACCGCGCCAAGCTGGGTGTTCAGCTGCTTCTCGATCGTGCCCTTCGGGTTGCTCAGGAGAGCGGCCCGGTACTTCGGGTTCTCCGAAGCGAACTTGCCAACGAGGTCTTGGATCTGGCCGCGCGTCATCGTATCCGCCATGGTGTGTGTCTCTCTCTTTCGTGAATCGAATCGATCGTTTAGGGGAGGTGTTCCGTCATCGCCATGGGGCGCGTCCTCCGGGTTCTATAACGCCGCGACCTCCACGGCCGAACAGTCCGGCGTGAGGAATGCCGGCCGGCGCGCCACGACCACCTTGGCCGGGCCGCGCTCGAGGAACGCGTCCGGTGATTCGTCCCACCGGCTGATGCGGGCCGTCACGCGGGTCGGGTCGAACCGGCCGCTGGCAATCAAATCGAGAACGGCGGGCAGGTCGGCCCGCGGATTCGAGACGCCGACGTGCAGGCGCGCGCCCTTGAGAAACATGTGCCAGAGCGGCAGCGGCGTCCCGCAGCGGAAGTAGAAGCCGACGGCCGTGCAGACGCCCCCCGGCGCCAGCCCGCGGATCGCGAACTCGAGTCCGGCCTCGCGGTTGCTGGCGTCGACCGCGATGGGGTAACGCGTCGGCAGCGGAGGGAGGCCGCCGCGGAGCCAGCGGGCCCGCGGCCGCAGCGGGATCGGGTTGGCCCCGAGCCGCTCGGCGATCGCGAGATTGGCGGGATCCCCGTCGACGTAGTCGACCCGGGAGGACCCCAGCGCGACCGCGATGCCGGCGGCGTAGAGCCCGATGCTGCGCGCCGCGCCCCCGACCACCAGGACCGGGGCGCCGGGCTCGGCGCGCAGGTGGGGGGCCACCGTTCGCCAGGCGTCCGGAAGATTGTCGCTGGCGCCGGCCAGCGTCAGCGGCGAGACCCCGGCGGGCACCGGCACGAGCATGCCGTCCGCGAACGGGACCCGCAGGACATCGCTGACCATGCCGCCCCAGCCGCCGGTGCGCCCGCCGAAGCCGTAGGCGGCGAGCGCCGATGCCTTGCGCTCGCAGTGCGAGGTCAGGCCGCGCCCGCAGGCGCCACAGGCGCCGCAGGAGATCGCCCACGGCACGACGACGCGCTGGCCGAGGCGCACGCCGCGGACGGCGTCGCCCACGTCGATCACCTCGGCGATGCATTCGTGCCCGTAGGCGAACGGTCCGGCGAACGGCCGATCGCCGAGCTCGCGTACTTCCGGATCGATCACGTGCAGCGCCGCGCCCAGCTGCAAGGCGCGCGAGAAGTCGTGGAACAGGAACAGGCAGTCGCCGTCGCAGCGCGAGGCGACGATCGGCCGGACCAGCGCCTCGTCGGGCCCGTGCAGATGCGGCGCCGGTACATCGCGCCATTCGAGGCGGCCTTTGCGGAGAAACGTGAGCGCGGCCATCGTGTTCGGCATGTCGATACGGTGCCCGCGTCCGCCGGCGGCGGGCGTCAGGTCTGCGTCAGCCGTGTCACGGGCGCTTCACGAGTTCGTCCGCGGTTCTTGACACGGCGGCCGCGCCGCCCATAATCGGCTGCCACGCCAGGCAACGTGGCGCGCGCGATCCGCGCCAGGAACGAGAGAGGGAGACACGATGAGCCTCACGGTGGGTCGGCGGCAGTTCCTCGAGCAGCTGGGACGGTCGGGGGCCGCGCTCGCGGCGGGATCCTGGCTCGCCAGCATGGGCTACGTGGCGGCAGCCGGGCCGGCGCGCGCGATCGTCAACCAGGCCCGCGTCCGCTCCGAGCTCGATCGCCGGCTGTTCGGATCGTTCCTCGAGCATCTCGGGCGCGCCGTCTACACCGGCGTCTTCGAGCCGGGCTCCCCGCTCGCCGACGCGAAGGGCTTCCGCCGCGACGTGGCCGAACAGATCAAGGGCCTGGGCGTGCCGGTCATGCGGTATCCCGGCGGCAACTTCGTGTCCGGCTACAACTGGCTCGATGGCGTCGGGCCCAGGGCGGCGCGGCCGACCGTCCTGGAGCGCGCGTGGAACTCGCTCGAGACCAACCAGTTCGGCACGAACGAGTTCATCGAGTGGTGCCGCGTCGTCGGCACCGAACCGCTGCTCGCCTTCAACCTGGGCACCGGCACGCCGGAGACGGCCGTCGCCTACGTCGAGTACCTGCAACGTCGAGAAGGGCACGAAGTGGAGCGAGCTGCGGCGGTCGCACGGCTACGACCGCCCGCACGGCGTGCGCACCTGGTGCCTGGGCAACGAGATGGACGGTCCCTGGCAGATGGGCACGATGCCGGCCCGCGACTACGGCCGCAAGGCGCGCGACACCGCCCGCCAGATGCGCGTGCTCGACCGCACCTATGAGCTCATCGCCTGCGGATCGAGCAACACCATCCTGCCGACGTATCTGGTGTGGGACCGCGAGGTGCTGGAGGAGTGCTACGACCAGGTCGACGCGCTCTCGCTGCACAACTACTACGGCAACACCCCGGCGCTCACCGGCAACAGCACCGCCCGCTACCTGGCGATGAACCTCGACATGGAGCGCCAGATCCTCGAGATCGCCGCCGTCTGCGACTACGTGCAGGGCATCCGCAAGTCGCCCAAGAGACTCTGGCTGTCGTTCGACGAATGGAACGTCTGGTACCGCGCGCGCGGCGGCGACTTCGCCGACGGCAAGGGCACCGCGGCGCCGAAGCTGCTCGAGGAGGTCTACAACCTCGAAGACGCGCTGCTGGTGGGTGGATTCCTCAACACGCTGCTGCGGCGATCCGATCGCGTGCGCATCGGCTGCCTGGCCCAGATCGTCAACGTGATCGCGCCGCTGGTCACCAACGAGCGCGGCGTGCTGCGCCAGAGCATCTTCCATCCCTATGCGTGGGCGCTGCAGTACGCCCGCGGCCGGGTCGTCGATCTGCTGGTCGAATCGGACGTGTATCCCATCAGCGGCGATGGCCTGCGCGCCGACTTCGCGCGCAACGACCAGGTGCCGTTCGTCGACGTGGCGGTCACCGTCGACGCCGCCAACGGGCGAGCCTGCGCGCTGATGCTGAACCGCGATCTGGAAGGGGAGCGGGAGCTGATCCTGGAGTGGCAGGCGCCGACGCCGACGCGCGTCCTCGCCTGCGAGACGCTGACCGGCCCGGACCTCAAGGCGGCGAACACGTTCGCGGCGCCGGACGTGGTCGCGCCGCGCCGGCTCGATGCGCCGGCCGCCGGTCCACGAATGGCCTTCCGGCTGCCGCCGCGCTCGTACACGGTGGCCCACCTCGCCACGAACTGAGCGGCGCGGTCCTCTCGCTGCGGGCGCTCGCCGGGCTCAGGACGATCGCGGCCGTCGCCCGCGGGCGATCCGCGGCACCCGGGCCGGCGCGGCGTGCGCGCGTGCCTCGCCGTGGCGCGCCGCCGGCCGCTCCGCGTTTTCGCGTGCATCGACCGACAGCCGCTCGAGGATCAGGTCGAGATTGCTGCGCATCACCACGTACGGCACGATGCGCTGGCGCGCCGGGGACCGCTCGCGGTGGTGCAGGAACCGGTAGAGCGCCTGCAGCGCGACGCGGCCCTGCGTCAGGGGCCGCTGGTAGACGGTCGCGGCGACCTTGCCGGCGCGGATCCAGTCGACGAGCTCGGGGAAGAGGTCGGTGGTCACGACGGTCAACCCGTCGAGCCGGCGTTCCTGCTCGGCGGCGCGCAGGACCGGCATGCAGTTCACCGTGCTGACGTAAATCCCCTTGAGCGTCGGGTGGGCCCGCAGCACTTCACGGGCGCGGCGGTGGGCCTCGCGTTCGTCGTCATGCGCCTCGATGATCGGGCCGAGCGCGAGTCCCGGGCTGCAGTTGGACAGGCTCGACGCGAACCCGCGCAGCTTGTCGGCGTGATCCTGCGTCGCCAGCCAGCCGGTGAAGAACCCGACCTGGCCGCCGCCAGGCACGAACCGGCCGAGCAGCTCGCCGGCGATCGCGCCGACGGTGAACGGATCGGCGGAGACCGAGACGAGCCGCGGGCTGTCGGGCGCGTCGGTGACGACGCAGACGACGGGGATGTTGCGGCGCGCCGCCTCGCGCAGGTGCGGGGCCAGGGCGCTCGGGTTGCCCGGCGCGATGATCAGCCCGTCGGTGCCGTCCGCGAGCGCCTCCTCGAGCAGCGGAATGTCGCCGTCGCCGAGACACGGATAGGTGCGGACGTCGACGTGCAGCGCCGGCCCGAACGGCGCCGCGGCTTCGCGGATGCCGTCGCGCAGGGCGTCCCAGAACAGCGCAATCCGCCGCGGCAGGTGGACCGAGATGCGCAGCTGCTTGCTCGATTGGAGGAAGCGTGCGGCGAGGTTCGGCTTGTAGCCGAGCTTCTCGGCCAGGTCGAGGACACGGGCTCGCGTGGCCGGGCTGACGTCCGGCTTGCTGTTCAGCGCCCGGTCGACGGTGCCCGTGGAGACGCCGAGCTGGCGGGCGATGTCCTTGATTCCCACGGGCGCCGATGGCGCTCGAGACTTCGGCTCACGCGGCATTTTGGGCCTCATCTTAGCTCGCTCGGCTCTGTGCCCGGCGCCGGACGCGCTAATCAAAACAGCTGATTTCCCTAGTGCGAACGGAATAGGTCTTGACACCGAATCGCCAGCGGGACTAGCCTTCATCCGCACTTTACCCGTAAACGTTCACGGCGCGAACGAAGTCCAGCTGAGCAATGGATTTCTCGCGCGGTCCGTGGCGGACCGCCCCGTGCACGTTCACGGGCAATCGCACTGACCAGTCGTTCGGAGGGGACCGATGTCGAACTCCCGCCGCGTCGCGCACGGAGTTATCGCCGTTCTGGCCTGCCTGGGGCTGTGTGGCCTCCCGGCTCCCGCTGAAGCCCAACGCTCGGACCGCGCCGCCATCAGCGGCGTCGTCACCGATAACCAGGGGTCGGCGGTGCCCGGGGCATCCGTCACCATCCGCAACGAGGGCACCGGGGTCGAGGTCGTCCTCACGACCAACGAGTCGGGCGCCTACTCGAGCCCGCCGCTGGTCCTCGGGCGCTATTCCGTCACGGTGGACCTGACGGGTTTCAAGAAGATGGTGTCGTCGGGCATCCTGCTCCAGGGCGGTGACGCGATTCGCCAGGACGTCGCCCTGCAGGTCGGCGACCTCGCCGAATCGGTGGAAGTCAGGGGGGCCTCCGGCATCAGCGAAACGAGGCCGGACGTCAGCCACACCGTGGACGAGAAGTACTACCAGGATCTGCCGTTCATGACCGGCTCCGACGTGCGCCTGGCGGAGTCGGTGCTGCTCATGCAGCCGGGCTATCTGCCGATGCGGCCGAACGGCGACCCGATGTTCCGTGGCAGCCAGTTCAACTCGCGCATCAACGGCGGCCAGGCGATGGCCACCGAGAACTTCTTCGACGGCGCGGCCTTCGGGTACGCGAGCGGCCATCAGCAGAGCCACGAAAGCACGCCGCCGGTCGAGGCCATTCAGGAAGTGAAGGTCATCTCGACGACCTACTCCGCGCAGTACGGACACACGAGCGGCGGGTTCATCGACTACACGAGCAAGGCGGGCACGAACAAGTTCCGTGGCAGCGGCTACTGGTACTTCGCGGATGACGCGTTCAACAAGAACACCGTGTTCGCCGAGCAGGGCGGCATCGAGAAGACGCCGATCCGCAACGACAACTTCGGCTTCACGCTCGGCGGTCCCATCCGCCAGAACAAGACGCACTTCTTCACCAACCTCGACTACACCCGCATCCGCTCGGGAACGATCGCCGGCTTCGGCAATACGACGCCCGTCGACGCGTTCAAGAACGGCAACTTCGGCGCGCTGCTCACCAACAACCAGATCGGCGTCGACGCGCTCGGCCGGCCGATCCTGCAGGGGCAGATCTTCGATCCGCAGACGACCCGGATGGTCGGCAACATCCCGGTGCGCGATGCGTTCCCGGGCAACGTCATTCCCGCCAATCACCCGCTGCGCAGCGTCGTCGCGTCGCGGATCGTGCCGCTGATGGTGGGACCCGACCGCGAGGGGCTCGCCAACAACGTCGCCGGCATCGGGACGGGGGACCAGACGTGGGAGCTGGACGCGCGGAACCTCATGGGCCGCCTCGACCACAACTTCTCCCCGGCCTTCAAGTCGAGCACGAGCTTCTACTGGAACCGCCGTCCGTCGGTGCGGAACTGCGAGGGCGTGGACGGGTGCAACTACGAAACCAATCCCGAGTCGGAGCCTGAAGGGAACACCAACTACTACGGCAGCGGGTTCTTCCAGCGCATCTCCACGCACCATGCGCACCAGCAGTTCGATTGGGTCATCAGCAACAACCTGTTGAGCCACTCCACGATCGCGTGGGACCGCTGGTTCATGGGCGGCAATCACCTCTCGGCCGGGGCGAACTGGCCGCAGCGGTTGTGGGAGGGCACGGCGAGTCCGACCGGCGGCCTCGTCGCTCAGGATGCCGGGCCGCCGACGATGCGGTTCAACGGCGGCAGCGTCCCCTACACGGCCATCGGGCTCGAGGGCTGGCCGAAGTTCGGCTTCGAGAAGAACGATCGCTGGCAGTTCTCGAATGACATCACGTGGGTGAAGGGACGACACGCGATCAAGACCGGATTCGAGTTCCGCCACCACAACTTCCCTGTCCAGGGCTGGGGGGCAGGCGGCGTGGCGGGCAACTTCAACTTCGACCGCCTCGGCACCGCCGGCTTCGACGCGGTCGGGAACAACCTGAACCAGACCGGCGATCCGTTCGCGTCCTTCCTGCTGGGGCAGGTCCACGCGTCGAATCAGACCATTCCGGCGTTCACGTCGTTCCGCGAGACCTATACCGGTCTGTTCATCAACGACGAGTTCAAGGTCTCCGACAAGCTGACGCTGACGCTCGGCCTGCGCTACGACTATCAGTCGGCCCGGACCGAAAAGGACAACCAGTACTCGACCTTCAGCCCGACGACGCCGAACCCGGGAGCGGGCGGCATTCCGGGCGCGGTCATCTTCGCGGGAGACGGTCCGGGCCGCTCGGGACAGACCAAGTTCGAGGACGTGCCGAACGATGCGTGGGGGCCTCGCGTGGGCTTCGCGTATCGGGTCGACGACAAGCAGGCCCTTCGCGGCGGCTACGGGATGTACTACGCGCACGTCTCGTTCAGCCAGTTCGGCGGTTCGCCGACGCAGGGATTCGCCTCGAACCCATTTGCGCCGAACAACACCAACGGCATCTTCCCGGCGCACCACCTGGACCAGGGGTTCCCGGAGGACAGGGTCCAGTTCCCGCCGTTCATCGATCCGACGATCAATCTCGGTGGGAACGTCACGGCGGTCACGCCTGACGGTTTGACGCTGCCGCGGTTCCAGAACTGGTCGGTCACGTACCAGCGGGAGCTGACCGACAACATGATGCTGGACATCTCCTACATCGGGAACCGCGGCACCCGGCTGAACCACCATTTCGAGACGCTCGGCGTCGGCGCGAACATGAACGATCCCAGTGTGCTGGCGCTGGGCACGGCCGGTGCTGCAGTCCAACATCAACTCGGCCCTGGCCCGGAACTGCCGGCATCCCGATCCCGTATCCCGGGTTCAACGGCAACGTCGCCCAGGCGCTGCGGGAGTTCCCGCAGTACCAGAACATCCAGTGGCGCGGCGTGCCGACCGGCCGGAGCCAGTACCACGCGATGGAAGCTGGTGCTGGAGCGTCGGTTCTCGCGTGGTTTGCAGGCGCGCGTCGGCTACACGTACTCGCACCTCATGAACAACGGGACCGAGACCGGGCAGGGAAGTGACGGCCGCAACGGCGGCGTTCAGAACCCTGCCGATCCGCTGCCATGGATTCTGAGCGACGACGACACGCCGCACGTGCTGCTGACCGGGTTCACCTGGGAGATCCCCGGTCCCACCACAGGGGCGATGAAGCACGTGCTCGGTGGCTGGAACCTGAGCGGCATCCTGCGCTACGAGAGCGGCCGGCCGATGACCATCAACATGACCAACGACCTTGGCGGGTTGCTGTTCAACACGCAGAAGCGGCCGAACCAGGTCGGCGAGGGCATGGCGGACTTCGGCGACTTCGATCCGTTCACGGATCGTTACTACAACCCCGCCGGCTGGGCCGATCCGGGGCCGCTCCAGTTCGGGAACGCGCCAGAACGCGACGGCGAGGTGCGCGGGTTCGGGAACTACAGCGAGGACATCAACATCTTCAAGGTGTTCCCGTTCAGCGACCAGAAGAAGCTCCGGTTCGAAGCCCAGATCGGCAATCTGTTCAACCGCACGACCTACTGCAACCCGGCATCCAACTGGAGCGCAGGGAACTTCGGGCAGGTGTTCACGCAGTGCAACACCGCGCGCTCCGTTCAGCTCGGGTTCCGGTTCGACTTCTAGTTCATAATCAGACCGACACTCACGTCCGCCCTCTCGGAGTCATCGAGCGACTCCAGAGGGCGGAGCCCTTGTTGCGGCAGGCCGACCCGGCGACTCGGCCTCGGACTGCTCGGACGTCGCAGGGATGCCCGAAATCTGGCCTAGGCGCGGCGCTACGAGTCCGGGACCAGCAGGAGTACGCGCGTGCCTGTGCCTTCTTGCCGTGCTGCTATCCTGGCGGCCCGCGGCAGCCGCGGACACCTCACAGTCCTCTCGCGTCGATGGTCGCGAGGCGCTCAAGGCCGCGGTTGCGCTGGTGCAGCAGGGCCAGCTCGCTGAGGCGGACCGCCAGGCGCAGCGAGCGCTGGCCGATCCCGAGACGCGAGCCGTCGCCAACTCGATTCTCGGCACCATCAGGCTGCAGCAGAACAGGCTCGACGACAGCGCCAAGCTGCTCGGCGAGGCGATTCGGCTCGAGCCGCGACTCGTCGGGGCCCAGCTGAGTCTCGCGCAGGTCTACACCCTCCAGAACAGACCCGACCTTGCGCTCGCGCGCTTCCAGGCGGTCCTCGCGCTCGATCCCGACAACGCGTCGGCCAGGCTCGCCATCGCCCGTTCGGAAATCGAGAAGGGAAACTACCAGCAGGCCCTGACGCTGGCGGGGCCGGTGCGGTCCGTCCTCCGGCAATCCCCGGAAGGACTGTACGTCGTCACGGCGGCGCTGCTGAAGAGCGGCAGGCGGGAGGAGGCCGTCCCGCTCGCGGCCGACTGGAAGCGGCTGCCGGACGTGCCGCAGGCGGCGTCGATCGCGTTCGGCCTGCTGCTCGTCCAGGAGGGCGCGATCGACGAAGGCATCGCCGTGCTCGAGCACGCGACGCAGGCGGGGCGTCCGAGCTATGAGCTCGCGTTCAACCTGGCGGGCGCGTACTCGATGAAGAAGAACGCCGCCCGCGCGCTCGAGCAATACGACGCGGCGCTGAGCATCAGGCCGGATTCCCTCGACGCCCTGCGCCTTGCCGCGGGCGAGGGGGAGCGGAACGGGGAGCTCGAACGCTCGCTCTCGTACTGGTTGCGAGCGAAGAAGCTGGCGCCCGACGATCCCGGCATTCTGCTGGGGTTCGGGCGCGTCTGCTTCAAGATGGATCTGCTCGAGGACGCAGATCTGGCGCTGGTGAAGGCCGCGAGCCTGAAGCCTGGCGATATTCACTACCAGTACACGCTGGCCGCGGTGAAGGTCGGGAGGCGCCAGTACGACGAGGCGCGGAGCCTCCTCCAGCCGCTCGTCGAGGCCCACCCTCGAGACCCGCACCTGCGGTATGCGATGGGCACCGTCCTGTACACTCAGGGGCAATTGCAGGAGGCTGCCGCGTATCTCAAGGAAAGCATCCGGCTGGAACCGGACCAGCTGCCCTCGTACTACTACCTCGCGCTCGTGGCACGTGACCAGGGCAGCCACGACGAGGCGATGGCGATGCTCGAGAAACTGCTCGTGCGGCATCCCGACCATGCCGGGGCCAACGAGGTGCTCGGGATGCTGCTGATGGGCGCGCAGCGCCATGAGGAGGCGGAGAGGCGCCTGCGCGCAGCCGTCCAGCTGAATCCGACGTCGGTAAAGGCAAACTACCAGCTCGGCCTGCTGCTGGCGCGTCTGGGAAAGAAGGAAGAGGCTGACCGACAGCTCGCTCACGCCAAGACCCTCCGCCAGGAGGACGAGGCATCCTCGCGCCTGCAACTGCGCCTGCTGGATCCGGACCGATGAGCCCACCGCCTTGCCGCCACGTCCGTCGCCGTGTTGCTGAGTGCCACGGGCGCCGCTGCCCAGCCTCAGGACTCCGCGCGGCCGGCAGGTGCACCGGCGGCACAGACGAAGCCGGCCGCGGAGCAGGTGCCGCAGTTGGAGCAGGCGCTCGCCAAGAAGCCCGACGACGCGAAGGTCAACGTCGCGCTCGGCGTGGCCTACCTCGAGCGCGGAGACGATGCCCGCGCGCTCGAGCGGCTGCGGCACGCCGTGAAGGTGGCCCCCGATTTCGCCGAAGCCCACAACTGGCTCGGCGTGGCGCTGCTCGATCGGGCCGACTTTCCCGAGGGCATCGCATCGCTGCGGAAGGCGGTCGCCCTCGACCCGAAGATACGCGCGGGCGTACGCGAACCTCGGGTCGGCGCTCGCGAAGAGCGGCGAGCTCGACGAGGCGGTGGAGGTGTTTCGGAAGGCTCTCGCCCTCGAGCCCGAGAGCATGGCCGCGCACTTCAACCTGGGCATGGCTCTCCGCGAAAAGGGTGACCTCGCGGCCGCTCTCCAGCACCTGCGTCGCGTCGTCGAGGCCGATCGCGACAACGCGGCCATGCACTACGAGCTCGGACAGACACTGCGGCAGAGCGGCGAGCTCGGCGGCGCGATCGCGGCGTTCGAACGCGCGCTGGAGATCAATCCCGAGCTGCGCGAGGGGTACTTCGCGCTCGGTGCCACGTTGAAGCAGCAGGGCTGCCGCCGCGCGGAAACCCGCTCCACCGGCATCGAGCGCGGCAGACGGGGCGGTCGAGCGCGCGAAGACGGCGGCGGCACGCCGTGATCTTCGGACGGCGGAAGGCGCGTTGGCCGAGGCTCTCCGGCTGGATCCCAATCATGCGGAGGCGCACACGCTGCAGGGCTACGTCCTCGGCCAGCAGGGCAACCTGTCCGCCGCCCTTCCGCATCTGCAGCGGGCCACGGTCCTGCGTCCCGAGTGGCCGGAGGCCCGCTACAACCTCGGTGCGGCCCTCTGGTACAGCGGCGCGCGAGAGAAGGCGGTTGCCGAGCTGCGCGAGAGCGTCCGGCTCGATCCCGGGTCTGCCGGCGGGCACGCGTTCCTCGGCATGGCGCTCCGGGAAACCGGCGATCTCCCCGGTGCCCGCGCCAGCTTGCAGCGCGCGATGGCGCTGGCGCCGGCCATGGCGGCCGCCTACGTCGATCTCGCGGTCATCTTCCTGCGCGCCGGGAATCTGGAGCAGGGTCTCGGTCAGCTCGAAGCCGGGCTGAACGTTCCCGCGCCGGTGCCGCCGCCGCCCGACTGGGATGCGGCGATTGCCGCGCTCCGTCAGGCCGTCGCGTCCAGTCCCACGCGGCCGGAGTCGCACCAGGCGCAGAACCTGCTCGGGCTCATGCTCGGACGGAAGGGCGCCCCCGGCGATGACGTGCTGGCGGCGTTCCGTGAAGCCATCCGCATTCGCCCGGACTACGCTGAAGCCCACAACAACCTGGGATTGGTGCTCATTCAATCGGGCAAGGACGAGGAAGGCATTGCGGCGCTTCGTGAAGCGGTTCGCCTCGCGCCGGCGTACGCGGAAGCCCGCACGAACCTCGGCGCGGCGTTGACGTCGACCGATGCCGAGGCGGGCATCAAGGAGCTGGAGGAGGCGCTCCGGCTGGCGCCCGGATCGGTGAAGGCGCTGTTCAACCTGGCGGTGGCCTACGGCACCAGTCCTGCTCACGGGCCGAAGAAGGAGATCGAGCACCTCGAAAAGGTGATCGAGCTGGCGCCCGACTTCCCGCGTGCCCACCTGGCGCTCGGCAAGGCGCTGCTGCAGGAGGGCAAGGCGGCCGACGCGGTCACGGCGCTGCAGAACGCCGTGAAGCTCGCGCCGGAAAGCGGCGAGGCGAACTATCAGCTGGGGCTGGCGCTCGTGCGGGCGGGCCGCAAGGAGGAAGCCGCGGCGCAGCTGAAGAAGGGGCGTGACCTCGTCGCCGCCGACGATCGCGCCCAGAACGCGCTGCTCGACATCGCGGACGGGAGAGCCGCGCTCGAACGCAAGGATTTCGACGAGGCCGCCTCGAAGTTCCGGCGTGCCAGCCAGCTGCGACCGGAATCGGCGGAACCACAGCGTCTGCTCGGCGCGGCGCTGGAGCGTCAAGGCGACATCGCGGGAGCGGCCGCTGCCTACGAGAAGGCGTTGGCGCTGAGTCCGCACGATGCCTCGGCCCGGCGGAGCCTGGAGAAGCTCCAGTCACGCCAGGGGGCGGCCACCGCGCCGCCGGCGGCTGGAGGGCCGGCGCCCGCCGCGGCGGCCTCCACCCCGCGTCCGTCTGTGACCGACGTTCCCATCGCGCCCGTGGCCGTCACGCCGGGTTCCGGGGTCTCCGACTGGGACGACCGCGCGCGAATGACCGAGCTCGAGGGCTATATTCGCGACGCCAAGTGGACCGAGGTCGAGCCGTTGCTGATGAGTTACGTGGCGGAGCGGCCGAAGTCCTCCTGGGGCTGGTACGCCCTCGGCTATGCCTATTTCGCGCAGAAGAAGATCGGCGAGTCGATCAAGGCGCTCGCCACGTCGCTCCAGCTCGATCTGAAGAACGTCGAAGCGCACAAGATCCTCGGCCGCAACCTCATGATCATCGGCCGGTTCGACGCCGCGCGGACGGAGTTCGAGCTGGCGATCCGCTACAAGCCGGACTCCGCCGAGAGCCACTACAATCTCGGCAAGCTCTTCTCCATGCAGGACGACTGGGAGCGGGCCCGCGGGGCGTTCGAGGCCACCCTGCGAATCGATTCCAGCTATATCGAAGCCCTCGACGGTCTCGGCTTCGCCCTGGAAGCTCTCGGCGACGATGCCGGCGCGGTGGCCAAGTACCGAGAGGCGATCGCGCTGAACGAGGCTCGCGGTGGCCACTTCGCGGCGGCGCACGTCAACCTGAGTGCCTACTACAACCGCACGGGGGATCCGGCCAAGGCGCTCGAATACGCGCGCAAGGCGATCGAGCTCGATCCCACGTCCGATCGGGCCTGGTTCCAGAAGGCCAAGGCCGACGAGCACGAAGGCCGCCTGAACGACGCCGCGTCGGCCTTGACCGAAGCGATCTCCCACAACCCGCGGTCGTCTTCCTACTATTACGTGCTGGCCGGCGTGTATCGACGCCTGGGCTGGATGGACGACAGCCGGAGCGCGCTGGAGCACTACAAGCGCCTCGACAAAGAGTCTGCCGAGCTCGAGAAGAAGCGTCGCAGCGTCGCGAGCGAAGCCGCGACGCCGCCGGGGCGGAAGCGTGAGTAGGGCGACCGAGCGCGCCCGAACGCGCCGTGGCTTCCTGCAACTCGTCGGCGGTTCGCTCGTCCCCGCTCTGGCGGCCGAGCATGAGTCCGACCGCGGATTCGCCCTACCCCATCGACTGGCCGGCCTGGCAAGAGCGCCGAACCGAGCCCCGTGGTCTTCAGGGACGTGACCGAGGCGGCCGGCCTGGCACTCGCCGTCAACGTCTCGGGGAGTCCCACCGACAAGCAATTCCTGCTCGAGGAGATGGGCGGCGGCGTCGCGTTGTTCGACTACGACAACGATGGCTGGCTCGACATCTTCCTGGTCAACGGCACCAGCTTCGATTTAGCGGCCGCCGATCGGAAGCCGACCAGCTACTTGTTCCACAACAATCGCGACGGCACGTTCAGCGACGTCACCCAGAAGGCGGGACTCACCCATTCCGGATGGGGACAGGGCTGCTGCGTCGGCGACTACGACAACGACGGCTTCGACGATCTGTTCGTCAGCTACTGGGGCCGAAACGTCCTCTACCGGAACAACGGCAACGGCACCTTCACCGACGTCACCGATCGGGCGGGCGTGGCCGGGCCCGAGCATCAATGGGGTGCGGGCTGCTGCTTTCTGGACTTCGATCGCGACGGACACCTCGATCTGTTCGTCTCGAGCTACGTGAACTTCGAGCCAGCCCAGGCTCCGCGTCCGGGCGCCAACGCCTATTGCCGCTACAACGAGATCGCCGTGCCCTGCGGTCCGCTCGGCTACGCCGGGGGCACCAACGTCCTCTATCGCAATCGCGGTGACGGCACCTTCGAGGACGTCTCGGAGGCGTCCGGCATCGCGCGCCCGCGCGGTCCTTCGTCGATGGTGTTCGTCGGCAGCAACTGGCGGCCCACGGGCTCCTACGGTATGGGCGCGGCGGCGGCGGATTTCGACAACGACGGCTGGCCGGACATCTACGTCGCGTGCGACACGGCGCCGAGCCTGTTGTACCGCAACAATCACGACGGGACGTTCCGCGAGGTGGCGCTCCAGGCCGGATGCGCGTTCGACGAGGGCGGCGTCGCGCTCGCCGGAATGGGCGTCGGCGTCGGAGACTACGATGCCGATGGCTGGCTCGACATCGTGCGCACGAACTTCTCCGAACAGGTGACCACGCTCTACCGCAATTACGGATCGGGCGCGTTCGAGGTCTCGAGCCTCAGGGCCGGGCTGGGCGTCAACCGGAAGTACGTCGGCTTCGGCGTCAACTTCGTCGACGTCGACAACGACGGCTGGAAGGACATCTTCATCGCGAACGGCCACGTGTACGCTCAGCTTGCGAGCCGCAAGCTGCACCTCACCTACCGCCAGCCGAAACTGCTGTACCGCAACCTGGGGAACGGCCGCTTCGCCGACGTGTCCGCGGCGGCGGGAACCGCCATCACCTCGCCAAATCTCGGACGCGGCTGCGCGTTCGGCGATCTCGACAACGACGGGAACGTCGACATCGTCATCAACAATCTGGACGGTCCGCCGACGCTGCTGCGCAACGAAGGCGGAAGCCGGCACAATTGGCTGCTGATCAAGTGTGTCGGCACGCGATCGAACCGGTCCGCGATCGGTACCCGGGTGAAGATCACGAGCGGCGGACGAGCGCAGATCGACGAGGTCATGAGCGGATCGAGCTATTACTCCCAGAGCGACTTCCGCCTCCACTTCGGCCTCGGCCGCGCCGACAGGGTCGACCAGATCGACATCTCGTGGCCGTCGGGCGTCAAGGAGACCGTCCGCGACCTCCCGGCCAACCACCTCTATGTCGCCGAAGAGACGAAGGGCATCGTCAGCCGGCGTCGGCTTGGTTAGGAGGCCGTGGTGAGGCGGTGGCCACGCGCGCTCGGCTGGGGGGAGCAGTGCTCGCGCTGTGCACGCTGGCGTCCGCGGCCCAGAACGTGGAGTTCATGGACACGACGAAGGCGGTGGGTATCACGTTCACCCACGCCAACTCGGCCACCGCGAGCAAATACCTGGTCGAGACGATGGGGGGTGGCGTGGCACTCCTCGATTACGACAACGATGGACGGCTCGACGTGTTCTTCACCAATGGCGCGAAGATTCTCGACCCCATGCCACCTGGAGGACGGCCCGACAAGTCCGATCCGATGTATTGGAACCGGCTCTATCGGCAGGCCGCCGACGGCACCTTCACCGACGTCACCGAGAAGGCGGGGGTGACGGGGATGCCGCAGAACCAGTACGGCATGGGCGTCGCCGTCGGCGACTACGACAACGATGGGCACGCCGACCTCTACGTCACGAGCTACGGCGGCAACACCCTCTATCGCAACACCGGGCGGGGCACGTTCGACGACGTCACCGCGCGGGCTGGCGTCGCGGCCGGCGGGTGGAGCGCGAGCGCCGGATTCGTCGACTACGACAACGACGGCCACCTCGATCTGTTCGTCTCGCGGTACCTGGAGTGGAGCTTCCAGCAGAATCGTCACTGCGGCGACAAGAAGCCGGGATACCGCGCCTACTGCCACCCCGACAACTTCGAGGGTGTGGCCAACGTCCTCTTCCGCAACAACGCGGACGGTACCTTCACCGACGTCTCTGCCAAGGTGGGTCTCGCCGGCGTCAGCGGCAAGGGTCTCGGCGTGGCGTTCGCCGACTACGATGACGACGGGCGGATGGACGTCTACGTGGCCAATGATTCGGTGCCGTGTTTCCTGTTCCGGAACAAGGCCGATGGCACGTTCGCCGAGGAGGGCCTGCTCGCGGGCGTCGCGTTGAACGAGGACGGAAAGTCCTTTGCCGGCATGGGCGTCGACTTCGGCGACTACGACAACGACGGGCGCCCCGACGTCATCGTCACCGATCTCTCGAACGAGAGGTATCGACTCTTCCGCCACAACGGCGACGGGAGCTTTCGCGACGCCACCAACACCGCCGGCATCGGCGGGGCGACGCTCGCGTTCTCGGGCTGGAGCACACGGTTCTTCGACTACGACAACGACGGCTGGAAGGACATCTTCGTGGCGCAGGGACACGTGATGGACACGATCGAGAAGACGTCTCCCAACCTGCGATACCTGCAGCCGCCGCTGCTGCTGCGCAACGAGAGCGGACGCTTCGTGCGGGTCATCGCCGGCGCGGCTTTCGAGCAGGACTGGGCCGGCCGCGGCGCAGCGTTCGGCGACCTCGACAACGACGGGGACCTGGACGTGGTCGTGAGCAACGTCGGGCAGCGGGCGATCGTGCTGCGCAACGACGGCGCCAGCCGCCGCGGCTGGCTGCGTATCACCGCCCGCGGTACGCGCTCGAACCGCGACGGCATCGGCGCGCGGATCAAGGTCGTTGCGGCGTCTGGGCTGGTGCAGCACTTCACGGTCTCGACCGCGGTCGGCTACCTGTCGGCGAGCGACCGGCGCGTGCTCGTCGGGCTCGGCGACGACACGTCGGCGAAGCTCGTCGAGGTGCGCTGGCCGAGCGGCGCCGTGCAGACGTTCGACCAGGTGCCCGCCGGCACGACGCTGGTGGCGACCGAGCCAGCCGCGTCGACGCCGGGGAGCCCCGCCCGATGATCACGCGCTCGATGATGACGCGCCGCGCCGCGATGGCGCTGCTCGCGGGCTCGGCGGCGGCCCCGGTGTTCACCCGGCGCGTGTTCGCGCAGGGCGTGTCGTCGCGCGCCGTCAAGCCGATGCCGCGCGGCAAGCCGTCCGGCCTGCCGTTCAACGCCCGCTTCACCGACGTGGCGCGCGAGGCCGGCCTGACACAGCCGATCATCTACGGCGGCGTGGACACCAAGCGCTACATCGTCGAGGTCGTCGGCGCCGGCGTCGCCTTCCTCGACTACGACAACGACGGCTGGCTCGACGTGCTGGTCCTGAGCGGCACCCGGCTCGAGGACGCGCCGCCGACCGCGACCAACCGGCTCTATCGCAACAACCGCGACGGCAGCTTCACCGACGTCACCGAGAAGGCCGGGCTGACGCGCACCGGCTGGGCGTCGTCGGTCACCGTCGGCGACTTCGACAACGACGGTTTCGACGACCTGTTCATCACCGGCTACGGCTACGACGCGCTGTATCGCAACAACGGCGACGGCACCTTCACCGACGTGACCGCGAAGGCCGGCCTGGTGCCGACCGCGGTCCGCTACGGCTCCGGCTGCACGTGGATCGACTACGACCGCGACGGCCGCCTCGATCTGCTCGTCGCGCGCTACCTGGACACCACGATCGAGAAGCTGCCCAAGCCCGGCGAGAGCAGCGACTGCCGCTGGAAGGGCGTCCCGGTCAACTGCGGTCCGCGCGGCCTGCCGACCGGCTTCGTCCAGCTCTTTCACAACAACGGGGACGGCACGTTCACCGACGTGAGCAAGGCGTCGGGCGTCGCGGCCGCCGCCAAGTCGTATCCGATGACCACCGTCGTCGCCGACTACGACGACGACGGGTGGCCGGACATCTACGTGGCCTGCGATTCGACTCCGAGCTGGCTGTTCCGCAATCAGCGGGACGGCACGTTCCGGGAAGAGGCGCTCGAGCGCGGCGTGGCGCTCAGCGAGGACGGCCTGGAGCAGGCCGGCATGGGCATCGCCACCGGCGACTTCGACCTCGACGGCCGCGTCGACCTGTTCAAGACGCACTTCGCCGACGACACCAACGGGCTCTATCGCGGCGACGGCAAGGGCTTCTTCGACGACGTGACGATCCGGGCCGGGATTGGCGTCGAGACCCGCTATGTCGGCTGGGGCGCCGGGATGGTCGATCTCGACAACGACGGCCTGCCCGACCTGTTCATGGTGACCGGCGGCGTCTACCCGGAAGTGGAGCGCACGCTGCCGGCCTATCCGTTCCGGACGCCGCGCCTGGTCTTCCGCAATCTCGGCAACGGCCGGTTCGAGGAGCTGATCGAGGAGGCCGGGCCCGGCGTCGCCGCCGCCCACACCAGCCGCGGGTGCGCCTTCGGCGACTTCGACAACGACGGCGACGTCGACGTGCTCGTCTGGAACATGAACGAGCCGCCGTCGCTCCTGCGCAACGACGTCTCCGGCGCTGGCCACTGGCTGAAGGTGCTCCTGGTCGGCACGACCTCGAACCGCAGCGCCATCGGCGCCCGCGTCACGGCCACCTACGGCACGCGGACCCAGGTCCAGGACGTGACCGCGCAATCGAGCTTCTACTCGGTCAACGACCGCCGCCTCCACTTCGGCCTCGGCGCCGCCACGGTCGCCGACCTGAGCATCCGCTGGCCGAACGGGAACACGGAGCGGATCGCCGCCGTGAAGGCCGGGCAGCTCGTGGTGGTGCGCGAAGGCGCCGGCATCCTGCGGGCGCAGCCGTTGAAGTAGGGGCGTCCAGCCCGCGCGCGGTCAGGCGGTCGGATCGTTCGGGCGTGCCGTGAACGAGAAGGCTTCCCAGTGGTGGTAGCAGAGCACCCAGCGCTCGTCGAGCGGGCTGATCGTGACGTCGTCCGTGCCGGGATAGCAGAAGGCCTGCCACTCCGTCGTGAACGTGCGCCAGGACGTCTCGAGGGCCACGGCTGGCTCCCACGACACGACGATCCGTTCGTCCGCGCCGATCGGGAGACCGCCCAGCGCGTCACGGGTACGCACGACGTCGGCCGCGCTCTCACACGGTGCGCCGATGTGGACGTCGGGCTTGCCTTCGCCGCGATGGTAGAGGGCGCAGGCGTCCGCCAGCGGCGGAGCGAGCGCTCTGGCGCGCGCCGGCCGCAGCGGGTGCAGGTCGGCGCGCAGGCCACCGCGCCGCGGATCCCAGCGTTCGTCGGTGAATCGCCACGCCAGCGGGAACTGGTCCATCGGCACGACGTCGGCAGTGTCGACGGTGATCACGTCAGGGCTTCCGATGCCGGCCCAGCCACCGCACGCGGCCGGTGAGCGAGCGGCCGGGGCTGCCGTAGAACGTCCCGAAGTCCGGCGATTCGAAGGTGCCGTTCACGCTGGTCGGGTTCTCGTGATTGGTGAGGTTGCCGATGCTGGCGCGCAACGCCCACGCCTGCCCGAACAGGTAGGTGCGACGCTCGAGGCCGAGCGTGAGGTCGAAGTAGTCGGGGAAGCGGCGCGAGTTGGGGGGACCCACGACGAATCCGGCGCTGTCGGCCGCGGAATACGGGAAGCCGGTGCGGTGCTCGATCATGTAGGACACCTTCCACGGCTTGCGGAAGGTCGGCAGGTAGGCCCAGGTCACGACGCGGTGGGGCGTGTCCCACGACAGCGGTCCGCGGTTGTCGGCGGCGACGAAGTAGCTGTCGGGTGAGTTGCCGAGCACCGCGTTGGAGTGCGTCGACGATCGCGTGTAGCCGACCAGCCAACCGTATTCGGGACCGAAGCTCTGACGCAGCCGGACTTCTGCGGCGTCGTAGTTCTCCTCGCGGCGGCTCTCGAGCGTGTAGATCGCGTCGAGGTCGGCGCTCGGCTGGCCGAAGTAGTGGAGCCCGTTGCGGCCGCGGCGCCGCAGCCCTTGCAGGTGCAGCTGGATGTCGAACGGCAGGCGCTTGTCGAGCGTCGCCGTCCACGTCTGCGCGACCGGGCTCGCCAGCGACTCGCCGACCACGAACCGCGACAGCACGAGCGAGCCCGGCCCGTACGGCGGCGCGTAGATCGACACCGGCGTCTGATCGAGCGCGGCGGCGAACGGCTGCAGCCGTGCCGCGTCGTGCGTCACCGCGAAGCCGGCCGACAGCTTGAGCCCGTCGCTCGGCGCCCAGGCCGCCATCGCCCGCGGCGACAGCGTCGTGTCGCGCGTCAGCGAATCCCAGTCGACGCGGACGCCGGCGTGCAGGGCGAGGCGCGGGTGCACCATCCAGGCATCCTGGACGAACGCCGCGAGCTCGCCGGCAGTCTTCTCGAGCAGGCCGCTGCCGAGATAGGCGATCGAGCGGATCAGCTGATCGTCCTTGTCGTACAGCTCGATGTGGCCGCGCTCGGCGTCCTGCCGGTAGGTGACGCGATTGAGGTCGGTGCCGGCCTTGATCTGGTGCGTGCCCAGCCAGGTCAGCGGCGGCGTGTAGACGTTGGCGATGACCTGATCGCGGATCGCGTCCTGGCGGCCGTCGTAGTAGTAGTTGCCGCTCCGCCCCGTCCGGCGTGCTGACGAAGGCCTCGTGCCCGCGCGGCGTCAGGCGGAGGGCCGTCCGGTTGGCGCCATAGCCGACCTCGAGCACCACGCCGCTGTCGAAGACGTGCTGATCGCGGACGTTGGCGAACCACTGATGCGATTTCGCGTCGCGGGTCGTCGACAACGGATCGAGCGGGCCCAGGCCGAGGCGCCGGCCGAGGCCGACGCTGCCGACGACGCCGGCATGGAGCACGTTCTTTCCGGTCAGGTTGACCTGTGTCCGGAGGTGGTTGCTGAGGCGCTTGCTCGTGCTGGAGTCCTGACCCTCCGGCAGCTCCTCGACGAAGAACTGGTCGTACTCGCCGATGAAGCTGTCCGAGAACCACGCCTTGCCGCGCGCCAGCGGGCCGGACATCGACAGGCGCGGCGTCCAGTCCTGGATGCGCAGCCCCTTCTCGCGCACGATGGTCGGGAAGAAGTCCGTCGCCGAGTAGCGCAGCCGGTCGCCGCCGACGTGCGTCGCCACCTCGATGACGCCGCCGCTGCCCTTGCCGAACTCGGCCGCGTAGACGCCGCTGCGCACCGTCAGCGCCTGCACGGCCTCGACGCTGACCCTCGGATCGAAGCCGCCGTTCAGCGGATCGCCGACGTTGAAGCCGTCCAGGATGAAGAGCGTCTGGCTCTCGCGGGCGCCGTCGACGTGGATGCCGCCGGTGCCGTCCATGACCACGCCAGGCAGCGTGCGCAGCGCGTTCTTGACGCCGTGCGATCCGTTGAACGGCACGTTCATCGCCTCGGCGCCGCTGAGTGCCTGCTCCGCCGACGGCTGGCTGATGCTGGCGGGATCGCCGCGCGAGGTGACGTCGAGCGACTCGAGGTGCTCGCGCACCGGGAAGAGCGTCAGCACGACGTCGGCGCCGGGCGCGAGCGTCACCTCCTGGTGCTCGATCGCGTAGAAGCCCTGGCGCTCGACGCTGACCCGGTACTCGCCGGTCGCGTCGATCTCGAGCACGAAGGTGCCCGAGGCATCGCTCGTGGCCCGCGCCACCACGTCATCCGAGGCCGCCGTGCGCACGACGAGCTTCGCCGCGGCGACCGGCGCCGCCGTGTCGCTCATCGTCCGGCCGCTGACGCGGATCTGCGCCTGCGCGGCCGCCGCCGCTCCCAGCAGGCCGACGCTGGCCAGCAGGCACACGGCGCCGAGCCATGCCCGGACGCCGGCTCCTGACGGACGGATCATCGGGCCCATCATGCGGGACGGACGTGGCGAGCGTCCAGCCGTGCGACGGTCTGCAGGCGTTGATGACCCGTGCGCGCGTGTCAAGGAAACTTGACAGGCCCGAAGCGTCGAGCTATCGTCGGACGCAGGCCAAGCATGACCAATCGGCTGCGCGAGCTTCGAGCATCGAAGGCCTGGTCGCAGGGAGAGCTCGCATCGAGGCTCGGCGTGTCGCGGCAGACGATCAACGCCATCGAAACCGGCAAGTACGATCCGAGCCTGCCGCTTGCGTTCGGCATCGCGCGGCTCTTCGGGCGGCCGATCGAAGAGATCTTCCAGGACAGGTGACCCATGTCGAGTGCCACCACCAAGCGTCTGGGCGCGGCGATCGTGCTCGTGCTCGCGCCGGCGCTGCACGTCGCGATCCCTGGCTCGTCGTGGATCCGCACCTCGGCGGCGGTTGCCGCCGGGCTGATGATGATCTTCTTCTCGCGGGAGCGCATTCACGACGAGCGGGTGCAGGACCTGAAGTTCAAGGCCCTGAACGGCGCGTTCTCGGTGAGCTTCACGCTGACCTTGATCGTGAACTGGTTCCTGAATCGCGACTTCGATGCGAGGCGGGACTTCGATGGCGCCACCGGTGTCCTGCGGTCGATCTCGGCGTTCGACCTGATCGTGCTGACGATGGTCGTCGCCCTCGGCCTGTTCCACTACTGGCGATTCCAGGACGCGGCCCCGTCATCGCCCGATGGCGGGAAAGTCAGCGTGTGACCTCGGCTCCGTGGTCGGCCAGCAGCCGCCGCAGGAGCGAGCGGTGGCACCGCGCCTCGTCCTCGCAGTAGCAGCCGACCGAGAAGTCGGTGCCGTGCGACAGCGCGGCGAGCAGCGCGAGCGCGTCGCGCGCCGGTGGCGCCGCCATCTCGCGCGAGGTACTTGCGGGAGAAGGCGTTCCACTGTGCGGGCGTCGTGGCTGCCAGCCCGAGCTTCATCGTCTCGAGGCTGGGCGCGAGCGTCGGGAACCACACGTCGTACCAGTCCTGCGACGCGAACTCCGCCTTCGGCACGCCACGCGGCGGCCGTCGCACGGTCCCGATCCGCGTGCCCTCGCCAGGCGATCGCGGGCTGCCGAGGCGGATGATGCGAATGCTCATGCGGGCCTCATCGGGGAACGGACGACTGGACGCGCGCGGTGTTTCACGTCTCCCAGAGCCTCCGGACCGGTACCGCGAACAGGTCGTTGTCGAACCGGATGGTGGCGGAACCGTCGTAGAGCACGACGCCCGCGGTGAACCTGCTGCCAGCCGCGTTCTTCAGCTTTCGAAGGCCACGAAGGTCGCCCTCCCCGACCGTAGCCGCCGCCTTGACTTCGACCCCGGCGACGGCGCCTTGTCCCTGCTCGATCACCAGGTCGACCTCGAAGTCATCGCGATCTCGAAAGTGAAAGAAGTCCAGCGGGATCGGACGCCAGCTGGCTTGGCGGCGCAGCTCCTGAAGCACGAACGTCTCGAGCATTGCCCCGAACAGCTGCCGGTCAGAGTCGAGCCCCGGCGCGTCGATCCCAAGCAGTGCGCAGGCTACGCCCGTATCGCCCATGTGCAGCTTGGGGCGCTTCACGAGCCGACTCAACCGGTTCGTATGCCACGCAGTGAGGCGCTCGACAAGGAACACACGCTCCAGCAGGGTCACGTACTCGTGGATGGTCTGGCGGGTCAGCTCGAAGGGAGCCGAAAGGTCCGCTACGTTGGTCAGCCGAGCGGTCTGGCCGGCAGCCAGCGTGAGGAGCCTGGGGAGCGCATCGAAGGACCGGAGCCTGGAGAGGTCCCGGACGTCCCGCTGAACCTGCGTCTCGATGTAGTCGCGATACCACGCCTGCTGCCTGGGTCTCGTCCTCCTGGCCAATGCTGCCGGGTATCCACCCGCGGTGATGCGCTCCGCGAGGGCGACACCGAGGCGCTCCCGGACGTCGATCTTGAAGTCACGCCGGAACAGCGTGTCGATGAATTGGGGCTTACGGGACTCGATCTCGCACTGGGACAGTGGATCCAGGCGGAGGATGCCCATACGGCCAGCCAGCGAGTCCGCCAGGGCTGGAACCAGCAGGACGTTGGCGGACCCGGTCAGAATGAAGCGCCCAGGCGTCCGCCGCCGGTCGATCGCCGTCTTGAGCGAGGTAAAGAGCTCCGGAACGCGCTGTACCTCGTCCAGAATCGTCTTCGCGGGCAGTCGGTCGATGAAACCGACAGGATCTCCCGTTGCAGCGGCTCGGATCGCGTCGTCGTCGAACGACAGGTAGCGGTAGCCTCGTGGCTCCCCGACAGCGCGGGCTAGCGTCGTCTTCCCGCTTTGACGCGGGCCGTGAATCAGGACGGCTGGCGTATCCGCCAATGCCTCGCGGATCCGGGGAGCGAGGTAGCGAGGGAAGGACGTGGTGTCGCGAGCCACGGCCAAGCGTAAGCTCGACGGTCGGCTGAATGCAAGTAGACCAGTCGGCTAGACGCTAATTCAATGGCCGGCTGTTTGCTACATCGCTGAGCGCATCCACACCCAGGCCAAGTCGTTCTACCCACCGCCGTGGCTGGCGATGGCGTCCAGGAACTGCTGGCCGAAGTCCTCGGCCTTGCGGGCGCCGACGCCGGGCACGTGCAGCAGCGCCGACAGCGACCGCGGCCTGGCCTTGGCCATCTCGCGCAGCGTGCTGTCGTGGAAGACCACGTAGGGCGGCACGCCGCGGCCGCGCGCGATCTCGAGGCGCAGCGCGCGAAGCGCGTCGAACAGGTCGCGATCGACGCCCTCCCACGACTCGCGCTCGACGCGTCCCATGGCCGCATCGCCGCGTCCACTCCGTGACCGCGAGCGCGTGGACGCCTTGGGCTGCCGGCACAGCACGACGTCCTCGGCGGTGACCTGGCCCTTGAGCATGGCGACGCCCGTCGCCGTCAGCTCGAGGACGGGGTAGTCGCCGGGTGTCCGCTGCAGGAAGCCGCGCGCCACGAGCTGCTCGATGTAGCCCTTGATCTCGGCGGCGCTCAGATCCTTGAGCAGGCCGAAGGTGCTGAGCGCGTCGTGGCCGTTCTGCGCGATCTGCGGCGTCGACTTGCCCTCGAGGACGGCGGCGACATGGCCGACGCCGAAGCGCTGCTTGACGCGCGCCACGCACGAGCCGATCTTCTGCGCCAGGATCAGCGGATCGTCGACGCGCTCGATCTCGCCGAGACACACGTCGCAGGCGCCGCAGTCGCCGCCCTCGTAGGTCTGGCCGAAGTGCTCGACCAGCGTCTTGTGCCGGCACTGGAAGGCGCCGGCGTAGCGTTCCATCTGGCGCAGGTGGGCGATGTCCGCCTCGCTCAGCTCGCCCGACAGCTCCATGATCCGGCGCCACTTCAGGAAGTCGGCGGACGAGTAGAGCAGCAGGCACTCGGCGGCGAGCCCGTCGCGGCCGGCGCGTCCGGCCTCCTGCTGGTAGTGCTCGAGCGACTTGGGGGCGCCGGCGTGGACGACGAAGCGCACGTCCGATCGATCGACGCCCATGCCGAAGGCGACGGTGGCGACGACGACGTCGGCCCGCTCGTCGATGAAGGCGTCCTGGTTGCGGGCCCGCTCGTCGTCCGACAGCCCGGCGTGATACGCGACCGCCTTGTGGCCGGCGTCGGCGAGCGCCGCGGCCGTCTGGTCGACGTCCTTGCGCGAGATGCAGTAGACGATCCCCGCCTCGCCGCGATGGCTGGTGAGCACGGCCTCGAGCTGCTGGTCGCGCGACAGGCGCGGCCGCACGCGATAGATCAGGTTCGGCCGATCGAAGCTGCCGACCAGCACGAGGGCGTCGCGCAGCCCGAGCTGGCGGACGATGTCCTCGCGCACGCGGGTCGTCGCGGTCGCCGTGAACGCGTGCATCGACACCTGCGGCCACGCCGCGCGCAGCGCGCCGAGCTGCCGGTACTCCGGCCGGAAGTCGTGGCCCCAGTGGCTGATGCAATGCGCTTCGTCGATGGCGACGTAGCGCACGCCGGTCCGCGCCATCAGCGCCTGGAAGCTGGCGCCGCCGTCGCCCATCAGGCGTTCGGGCGATACGTAGAGCAGCTTGAAGCGCCCGTCGCGCAGGCCGTTGAAGGTCGCCTGCCGCGCGTCCGAGGACATCGTGCTGTCGAGGCGCGCCGCCGGCACGCCGCTCGCGACCAGCCCGTCGACCTGGTCCTTCATCAGCGCGATGAGGGGCGAGACGACGAGCGCGACGCCGGGCTCGTCCCCGATCAGGGCCGGCACCTGGAAGCACAGCGACTTGCCGCCGCCGGTCGGCAGGACCACGACGCTGTCCCGGCGTTCCAGCACGGCGTGGATCGCCGAGCCCTGCAGGGGCCGCAGCGTCTCGAACCCCCAGTAGCGCTGGAGGACGTCGTCGACGGCCGGCGGCAGCGGCTCGACGGCGGTTCGTACTGCGTTCACGCGATGCCTACTTCGCCCTGTCGGCCGCGGAGAGCTTCATCGTGCCGATCTTCGCGCCCGGCACCTCGATCAATCCGTAGAGCAGCGCGCGAATGCGGTCGGTGACGTCGATGCCGGTCTGCGGCATCAGCTGCGTCATGTAGACGACGACCAGCTTCTCCTCGGGGTCGACCCAGTACTTCGTGCCGTAGGCGCCGCCCCATCCGAACTCGCCGACCGAACCGGGCCGGCCCGAGCGTCCGACGTGCTCGGTGATCTCGAAGCCGAGGCCGAAGCCGAAATTGCCGTTCGTGTACATCGTTCCAAGGTGGTTGCTGGTCATCAGCGCCACCGTCTTCGGGCTGAGGATCCGGACGCCGTCCAGCTCGCCGCCGTTCAGCAGCATCTGCAGGAAGCGGGCATAGTCGTTGGCGGTGGACAGCAGGCCGGCGCCGCCCGAGAAGGCGACGCGCGGGCCCTCGACGTAGGCGCCCTGGAAGCGCCCCTCGTCCTTGGCGCGCACGAACGTGCCGTCCGGACCGGTGGAGTAGTTCACCGCGAAGCGGTCGCGCTTCTCCAGCGGCAGGAAGAAGCTCGTGTCGGTCATCTTCAGCGGGTCGAAGATGCGCGTCTTGAAGAACTGATCGAGCGGCATCCCGGACGCCTTCTCGACGACGTAGCCGAGGATGTCGGTGTTGTAGCCGTAGACGTACGACTCGCCGGGCTGGGCGTCGAACGGCAGCGTCGCCAGCTTCTCGATCCACACGCCGATCGGCTCGGCCTTGTTGGCGAAATACCAGTCGTCGAACCCCGCGGCGAGATAGAGCGGGCGCGTCGCCACGTTGCCGCCGTAGCTGACCCCGGACGACTGCGTCATCAGGTCGCGCACCGTGATCTGGCGGCGCGCCGCGACGGTCGACACCGGGCTGCCCGGCGCGGCGTTGGCGGCCGGCGGCACCATCACGGTGGTGTTGCGGAAGGCCGGGATGTACTTGCTGACCGGCTCGTTCAAGAGCAGCTTGCCTTCGTCGACCAGCATCAGGGCGGCGGTCGTGGTGATGGCCTTCGACTGCGAGGCGATGCGGAAGATCGTGTCGGTCCGCATCGGCACCGCATTCTCGACGTCGGCGCTGCCGAGCGTGGACGTGTAGGCGACCTTGCCGTCGCGCAGGATCAACGTCACCGCGCCGGCCACCCGCTTGCGATCGATGAAGCCCTGCACCATCTCGGTGATGCGCGCGAGACCCTTCGGGGAGAGGCCGAGTGCTTCAGGCGATGCCGAGGGAAACGACAGGGCGGCGCCGCCGGCCGGTGCCGCAACAGGACGCCTGGCGGATGTCGCTGGTGCCGCGGCCTGGGCCGCGGCGTTGAGGGGAGCGAGAAAGACACCCGCGACGAGTGCGCAGGTGACGAACGAGGGGACCGCGTTGGCGCATGCTGAATTCTAACAGTTGCGGCCGCGCTCTCACGCGCGGCCGCGGGCCGCCCTTCAGGCGTGCCGACTGCTATTCGCCGCGCTGCGCGCGCGGCGGCGCCGGCACGCGGGCGGCGGGACGCCCGCGTGCGAACGCTACTTCGGGCACGGCGTGTCGGTCAGCGTCTGGAGCAGTACGAGACCGCTGCGGCCGCGGCGCTGCAGCGTGTAGGTCGTGCCGCGCGGCACCATGCTGAAGGTGCCGGCCGCCAGCTGCACGTCGGCGATCGGCAACACCAGCAGGCCCTCACCGCCGACGACGTAGATCAGCGCCTCGGCGTCCGGGTGCGAGAGGTCCTTCAGCGGATCGCGGATCTGCAGCAGGTTGGTGACCGACGTGGCGCCGCAGGCGAGCTGCGACGTCTTCGCCGGCTCGCGGCTGGCGAGCATGTTGCGCTCGACGAATTCCGGGATCGCGACGGTGCGCGGCTGCGGCGCCGGCAGCGGACCGCGGCCCGAGATTGAATCGTTGCGCGTCGGCTCCGGGGCCGGCGGCGGCGGAGGCGGCGGTGGCGCGGGCGACGGCGCCACCTCGATCGGTTCACCCCCGGCGCGCAGCACGACGTCGCGCTCGAGCGTGATGGTCGTCGGCGATTCGAACCGCAGGCGGTAGGTGCCGCCGCGCATCGACAGGAAGCGTACCGTGCCGGTGGCATCGGTCACGCCGGCGCGAATCGCCGGTCCCGTCGCCGTCACTTTGGCGCCAACCAATGGCGCGCCGCTCGCGTCTGTCACTTTGACCGTCATCGTGAGCGTGGCCGCCGAACTCGTCGAGGGGCGGGGCCGCGGCGCGGGGGGCTTCGTCGTCGGCGGCGTGGCAGGTGGCTGCGTCTGGGCCGGCCGCGGCGTTTCGACCGGGGGCGGCGTCTGGGCGGCCACCTCGGCCGCACGGACCGAACGCCCGATGAGGCCGGTCGATACGGTGACGAGGCCCGTCACGAGGAGAGCCGTGGCAGGACGAATCATGCCCGTAACTTACATCGATCTTCGTGCGCGGAGGGAGCGGGAAGACGTGTCGAGCCGGCCGTTCGCGCGTGGGCCGGGTCGCGCCCGCGCCTAGCCGATCGGACAGGCGAGCAGATCGTCGAAGTCCGGACGCCCGGCGAAGCCGGCATCACGCAGGTCACGGTCGATGCGGTTGTCGACGATGCGGATGACCGCCGACATCTGGCCGACGTCGCCCCCGACCAGTGTCGGCATGTGGCCGCGGCGCATCGCCGAGAGATAGTGCCGCAAGGATCCCAGGCTCAGCCAGCTCGTCATTCGCGCGCGCGGTACATCGAAAGCGCGGTAGAGCGTACATTTCGGGTCCGATACGCGTTGGAGATCAGAGACGCCGTAGCGCGCGAAGAACGACGCCGCCTGCGGCTCGGGGTGCATGTGGACAAAGACCACCGTCGTCCCGCTGTCGGCCATGGCCGTTCGCCTCGCCGCGACGTCGGCCACCATCTCCTGGCACAACGGACAGCCGAAGTGCCGCAGGAAGACGAGCAGCAGCGGGCCGCGCGCGGCGAGCGACGCCAGCGTGGTGCCGTCGGCGGTGCGCATCGCGTGCAGGGTCTGATCAGGGATGGTTGCAGACATGTTGGTGCGCGGCACGTCGTAGTCAGGAGTGTACGTCCGGTCGGTCAGGTGAGGACGGTCTGCCTTCTACGGCGGTCACGCCAGGTCGGCCGTTGGCGCACCGTTCTCAACGAAACACACAGGAATCAGCGGCACAGCTCGGGCACTTGATTTGCACCAGCTGGGCCGATCGCAGCGGGCGCCGCGCATGACGCGTGTCGCGTAGATCACCGTTTCCAGGGGCCTGTCGTGACATCCATCGGATCGTGGGTCTCCGTCGCCTTCGCGTTCGTTCTCGCCGTGCAGTCGCCGGCGGTCGCGGCTCAACTCGCGGCAAAGGACGATGCGATCGTGAGCTCGACGGACACGGGCTGGGTCCTGACCAACGCCCTCATCACCTACGCCATCGGCTTCGACGCCAACGGCGACCTCGTCCTCCAGGATCTCCGGCGCACCGGCGACACGCTGACGTGGCGGCCGAGCCCCGTGCGCGACACGTTGTTCCGCATCGAGGATCGCGAGCTCGGTCTGACCCGCAACAACGCGGCCGGCTTCCGCCACGTCGGCGCCGAAGTAGCCGATGTCGGCATCGGCCTCGAGCTGCGCCTGACCTTCGAGGATCTGCGCGACGGGCTCCGCGCCCGGCGCGTCTACGCGATCCATCCGCAGGTCGCCCTCGTCGAGGCGTGGACCGAGCTCGAGTCCATCAACGGCCGGTCCACGACCGTGAGCGATCTCGGTCTCGCTGCAGCTGGTGGTGGACGGCGCCCTGGCCACGACCGTCGACGGTCTCTCGGGGCCGCCGGAGAGCGGCGGACCGTTCGCGGTGCAGCACCACGTCGTATCCGAGGGCGCGCCGGTCGAGCTGGAAGAGCGCGGACGCTCGACGCAGCGCTACCTGCCGCTCGTGTCGCTGGCGTCGGCGAGGGGCACGCTCGTCTCCGGGCTGATGTGGTCCGGCGCCTGGCGCATCGACCTCGTCGGCAAGCCCGGTGGGCGGACGGAGCTCACCGCCTGGCTGTCGAGTACCACCACCAGCGTGACGCCGACACGGTCCGTGACCATGCCGCGCGCCTTCGTCGGCGTGGTGGCAGGCGACGAGGCGCGGATCGCCCCGGCGCTGCACCGCTACATCGTCAGCGTGCTGCGCGGCGGCCGTCTGCTCGAGCCGCTCGTCACCTACAACACGTGGTTCTCGTCGGGCGCGGAGATCGACGAGGAGTCGATCGACGCGTCGATGTTCGCCGCCGCCGCGGCCGGGGCCGAGCTGTTCGAGCTCGACGCCGGCTGGTACGAGGGCGCCGGTGAGCGCGACGCCTTCGACTTCGCCTCGGGCCTCGGCACGTGGCGCGTCGACAAGGAGAAGTTCCCGCACGGCCTGCGCGAGCTGGCCGATCGCGCCCATGGCCTCGGCATGAAGTTCGGCGTCTGGGTCGAGCCCGAGCGGGTCGATCTGCGCTACGTCGGCCAGCCTGGGATGGCCCGCGAGACGTGGTTGATGCAGGAGAACGGCCTCTACGAGCCGGGCGTGCCGAACGACCAGGCCCGAATCGGGATGCTCGACTTCGGCAACCCGGACGCGCGCGAGTGGGTGTTCGAGAAGCTGACCCAGCTGATCGCCGAGTCGGGTGCCGATCACATCAAGTGGGACAACAACGCGTGGGTGAACAACACGCGACCGTTGGCTGGAGCCGGTCCCAACGATGGCAACTTCCGCCATGTCACCGGTCTCTATCAGGTGCTCGCGGCGCTCAAGGAGCGCTTCCCGTGGCTCCTGATCGAGAACTGCTCCGGCGGCGGCAATCGGCTCGATCTCGGGCTGATCCGCTACACCGACTCGGGCTGGATGGACGATCGGACCTCGCCGTCGGCGCACGTCCGCCACAACCTGCAGGGGCTGACCACATTCCTGCCGCCCGCCTACCTCCTCTCGTACCTGCTGCACGACGCGTCCGAGCCGATGCACGAGGCCACCGACCTGTCGCTCTACGCCCGCAGCCGGATGCCGGGCGTGTTCGGCCTGTCGTTCCCGCCGGACAGCCTCGACGAGCGTGACATCGAACGCGTGCGCGCGGAGACGGATCGCTGGAAGGCGCTGCGCGGCCTGCAGCAGACCGCCAGCGCCGTGCTGGTCTCGCCGCAGGTCCTCGGCACGCGGTCGGGCTCGTGGGACGGCACCCTGCTCGTCTCGCCGGGGATGGATCAGGCCGTGCTCTACGCCTTCCAGAACGACGCTGAAGTCACCGGCGTGAACATGCGCCTGCGTGGGCTCGAGCGTACGTTCGAGTACATCGTTCGATCGGATCGCGAAGGCGAGATCGGGGTGATGACCGGCGCCGATCTCATCGACGACGGTCTCGAGCTGTTCGCGGCCGAGAGTACCGGCGCGCACCTGCTCACCCTGACGCGCGTCACGGCCGAAGAGGCCCGAGCGTTGCGCGCCAGCGGTTACTAGGCCGCAGCGGACCCCCGGTACTGATTGCCCGCGGCGACGCCCGATGGGCGTAGGATGCCTCCACACACGGGAGGACCTGCGATGGGCGATCGGTCGTCGACGATTCCGGGCCTGGCACGTCGAGCGTTCCTGCAACTGTCGGTGGCCGGCAGCGGCGCCTTCGGCGTCCGCGAGCTGTTCGCCGCCGAGCCGCAGACCGAGGTCGAAGCGGCGCTCCGGCAGACCGCGCCGGCGCGGGCCTCCGGTCCCACCTTCGGCGTGCCCTACGCTGGCGACCGCCTGAACCGCATCGCGTTCCCTCTCGGCGGCCTCGGCGCCGGCATGGTGTGCCTGGAGGGTACCGGCGCGTTCTCGCACGTGTCGCTGCGCCACCAGCCGGACGTCTTCAACAGCCCGCTGATGTTCGCCGCGATCGGCGTGAAGGGGCATCCAGAGCTCGCGCGGGTGCTGGAGGCCCCGGTGCCCGAGTGGAAGCTGTTCGGCGGCCCCGGCACCGCCAACGGCGCCGGCGGCACCTCCTATGGCCTGCCGCGCCTCGCCAGCGGCACGTTCCTGGCCCGCTTCCCGTTCGCGATGGCGGTGATGCGCGATCGACGCCCCCCGCTCGAGGTCACGCTGACCGGCTGGAGCCCGTTCGAGCCGAACGATCCCGATGGGTCCAGCCTGCCGGTCGCCGGCCTCGAATACCGCGTCGTCAACCGCGGCCGCACCCGCCTCGACGCCGTGTTCTCGTTCCACGCCCGCAACTTCATGGGCGCCCGCGACAAGCCGCAGGCGGTGCGCGCGCTCGACGGCGGCTTCGAGCTGTGGGGCGGCGCCGACAAGGACAAGCCGTGGGAGGACGGCAGCTTCGCCGTCGTGGTCGACGAGCCGGGCACGACGGTCGATCATGCCTGGTTCCGCGGCGGCTGGTGGGATCCGCTGACGCTCACGTGGAAGGCGGTGACCGATGCCGCGACGGTCGCGCGTCCTCCGGTGACCGAAGGCCAGCCGGCGCCGGGTGGATCGCTGTTCGTGCCGGTGACGCTCGAACCGGGGGCATCGCGCACGATCCGCGTGAAGCTCGCCTGGTACGTGCCGCTGAGCCATCTCCGCAGCGGCAAGGATCCGGCCGGCGCCGCGACCGATCCCGACAAGGGCTATTTCCGCGCCTGGTACGCCGGACGCTTCGCCAGCCTCGGCGCGCTCGTCGCGCACTGGCGCACCGACTACGACGCCTTGCGGGCGCGGTCGCTGCGCTTCAGCGAGTGCCTGCACGACACGACGCTGCCGCCGGAGGTGACGGAGGCGGTCGCCGCCAACCTGTCGATCCTCAAGTCGCCGACCGTGCTGCGCCAGGACGACGGGCGGATGTGGGCGTGGGAGGGCTGCAACGACGCCGCCGGCTGCTGCCACGGCACCTGCACGCACGTGTGGAACTACGCGCAGGCGGTGCCGCACCTGTTCCCGTCGCTCGAGCGGACGCTGCGCGAGACCGAGTTCGGCCCGTCGCAGGCCGACACCGGGCACCAGATGTTCCGCGCCGCCCTGCCGATTCGTCCCCTCGAGCACGACTTCCACGCCGCCGCGGACGGACAGCTCGGCGGCATCCTCAAGGTGCATCGCGACTGGCGCGTCAGCGGCGACACCGAGTGGCTGCGCGCGCTGTGGCCGAAGGTGACGAAGAGCCTCGACTACTGCATCGCGACCTGGGATCCGCGGCTGAAGGGCGTGCTCGAGGAGCCGCACCACAACACCTACGACATCGAGTTCTGGGGCCCGAACGGCATGTGCACCAGCTTCTATCTCGGTGCGCTGCAGGCGGCGGTGCGGATGGGCGAGGCGCTCGGCGCCGACGTGACGCGCTATCGCGATCTGCTGGCCAAGGGCACGGCGTTCACGGAGACGGATCTCTACAACGGCGAGTACTTCATCCAGAAGATCCAGTGGGAAGGCCTGCGGGCCGGGAGCCCGACCGATGCGAAGAGCATGGTCGGGGAGTACTCCGCGGAGGCGATCGCGCTCTTGAAGCAGGAAGGGCCGAAGTACCAGTACGGCGACGGCTGCCTCGCCGACGGCGTTCTCGGCTCGTGGATGGCGCTGGTCTGCGGCGTCGGCCAGGTGCTCGATCGCGCCAAGGTCGAGAGTCACCTGCTGGCCGTCCACAAGCACAACCTGCGGCGCGATCTGTCGACGCACTCGAACCCGCAGCGGCCGTCCTTCGCGGCCGGCAAGGACGGCGGGCTGCTGATCTGCACCTGGCCGCGCGGCGGCAAGCTGACGCTGCCGTTCGTCTACTCGGACGAGGTATGGACCGGCATCGAGTATCAGGTCGCCTCGCACCTGATGCTGCTCGGCCACGTCGCCCAGGGCCTCGACATCGTGCGCGCCGCGCGGGCGCGCTACGACGGCCGCGTCCGCAACCCGTTCAACGAGTACGAGTGCGGCCACTGGTACGCGCGGGCGCTGGCGTCCTACGCGCTGCTGCAGGGGATGACCGGCGCGCGCTACGATGCCGTCGACAAGGTGCTGCACCTCGAGCCGCGCGTCGCCGGCGACTTCCGCGCCTTCCTGTCGACCGCGACCGGCTACGGCACCGTCGGCGTCCGCGCCGGCAAGCCGTTCTTCGACGTCAAGGCGGGCAAGGTCGAGGTGAGCGAGATCAAATACGTGGCCGCGCGGCCCAGGCCGGCGAGCAAGGCTTCGGCTCCAGCATGAGACGTTTGCTGCCTCTCTTGTTCGTCGGCCTGCTCGCCGCGTGCACGGCCCAGGCACCGGGCGGCCCTCAGCCCGTGACGCACGTCTCACTGCCGCCGCTGACCGGCGCCTGGCGCGCGTCGATCGACGTGAAATCGGGCGCGTTTACCGAGGCCAAGGGCCTCGAGTTCATGTACGTGTTCAACTCCGACCACACCCTGAGCGAATCGTCGAACTACGACGCGGCGCCGCCGGTGCCGCCGGCCTACGGCGTCTGGCGGTCCGTACCGGGCAGCGGCGCGGTGTTCGAAGCGAAGTACGAGTTCTTCACGACCGCGCCGTCACCGCAGGAGGAGTTCAAGTCGGGCGCCGGCTGGCTGCCGTCGGGTCGCGGCGTCTTTACCGAGCGGATCACAGTCGCGCCCGATGGTCGTACGTTCACGTCGGCGATTCGCTACGAGCTGCTCGACCCCATGGGCGCGGCCATCGAGGGCGGCGGCGAAGCGACCGGCCGTGGCGTCCGTATCGACTTCTGAGCCGCGTCGCTACTGGCCGAGCACGGCTGTCTCGCCGACATCCAGGATCCTGAAGTCGTCCGGCGGCACGCCGGCGGCGGCGCGTGCGTCGGCGAGCAGACGCGCCGGAGCTCTCGAAGCCTTCGTCGGCGAGGCGGAAGTAGCTGTGGTGCGTGGCGATCGACACCTTGGCGCCGACCTCGCGGTGGGCGCGCACGGCTTCCTCCGGCGTCATGTGGAACGGCTGCATGAACCAGCGCGGCTCGTAGGCGCCGATCGGCAGCAGCGCGACGTCCGGCGCGCCAAGCCGTTCGCGGATGGTCGAGAAGAACGGCGCGTAGCCGCTGTCACCGGCGAAGTAGATCAGCGGCGCGTAGGGCACCTTCAGCACGCAGCCGCCCCACAGCGTCCGTGCGGCGATCGAGCATCGTCCGGTTCGACCAGTGCAGCGCCGGCGTCGCCGTGATCGTGGCGCCGATCACATCCGTCGACTCCCACCAGTCCAGCTCGATCACCGGCCCGATGCCCTTGCGCTCGAGCGGCGCCTTGAGCCCGAGGCAGGTCACGAACGCCGGGGCGCGCTGCTCGGTCAGCCAGCGCAGCGACGCGATGTCGAGGTGATCGTAGTGGTTGTGGCTGATGAAGACGGCGTTGACGGCCGGCAGGTCGCGCGGCTCGATGCCAGGCGGACGCACGCGCGGCGTGCCCAGGCGGCCGCCCGGTCCGGCGTGCGTCGAGAACTGCGGGTCGGTGAGCAGCGTGAAGCCGTCGACCCGGACCAGCACGCCGGCATGGCCGATCATCGTGATGGCGGCCTGACCTTCGGGCACGGCGCCGGGCGGCGCGAGATACGACCGGTTGGTCACCACGCGCGGCCACGGTTCGCGCTTCGCCGTCACCCACCAGCGCACCAGGTCCGGGATGCCGCGATCGACCTGGCCCCAGGGGTTGAAGAAGCGCTGCTCGGCGACGTCGAAGTGATCGGTGGCGACGTCTCGCCAGCGCTCGCGGTGCATCCGACCCAGCGTACCAGCTAGTACACGGCGAGGTAGCGGGAGATCTCCCAGCCGCTGACGCGCTCGATGTACTCCTGCCACTCGTTGCGCTTGGCCTCGAGGAAGTGCTCGTAGATGTGGCGGCCGAGCGCGTTCTGGACCACTTCGTCCTTCTCCAGCGCGTCGAGCGCGTCGCTCAGGTTGCCGGGCAGCTCGTCGATCCGCAGGTGCCGCCGCTCGCGGAAGCTCATCTTGTGGATGTTCTTGTTGATGGGCGGACCGGGATCCAGATCGTGCGTGATGCCTTCGAGCCCGGCGCACAGCGTGACCGCGAGCGCGAGGTAGGGATTGCACGAGGGATCGGGGACGCGCAGCTCGACGCCGGTCGCCAGATCGCGCCGGGCCGGGACGCGGACGAGCGGGCTGCGGTTGTGCTCCGACCACGCGATGTTGGTCGGCGCTTCGAAGCCGGGCACCAGCCGCTTGTAGGAGTTCACGAGCGGGTTGGTGATCGAGCAGAAGCCCTTGGCGTGCCGCAGCAGTCCGGCGATGTAGTTGAGGCACGTGCGGCTCAACTGCCACGGCGCGTCGGTGTCCAGGAAGGCGTTCTGGCCGTCGGCGCCGATCAGCGACTGCAGCAGGTGCAGGCCCGAGCCGTTCCGGCCGTAGACCGGCTTGGGCATGAAGGTGGCGTGCAGGCCGTTCTGCTTGGCGACGTTCTTGACGATGAAGCGGAACGTGCTGACGTTGTCGGCGGTGATCAGCACGTCGTCCTGACGGAAGTCGATCTCGTGCTGGCCGGCGGCGACCTCGTGGTGCGCCGCCTCGACGTCGATGCCGATCGACTCGAGCGCCAGGACGATCTGCCGCCGCACGTCCTCGCCGAGGTCGATGGGCGCGAGGTCGAAGTAGCCGGCCGCGTCGTGCGTCTCGGTCGTGGCCTGGCCGTCGCGGGTCTGGAAGAGGAAGAACTCCGCCTCCGGGCCGCAGTGCATCGAGTAGCCGGCAGCCACCGCCCTGGCGATGGCGCGCTTCAAGGCATGCCGGGGACAGCCCTCGAACGGGCTGCCGTCCGGGTTGTGGATGTCGCAGATCAGCCGGCCGATCCGCTCGCCGGTGTGCTGCGTTCCCGGCAGCACCTGGAAGGTGGACAGGTCGGGCCGGAGGAACATGTCCGACTCCTCGATCCGGACGAAGCCCTCGATCGACGAGCCGTCGAACATGATCTGGCCGTCCAGCGCCGAGGCGAACTGGCGATTCGGGATCTCGACGTTCTTGATGACGCCGAGGATGTCGGTGAACTGGAGCCGCATGAACTTCACGTTCGTGCGCTCGGCCAGCTCGAGGATCTTCGCCTTGCGTTCGGCGCCGCCGGAGTCGGCGGCGGGGGATTTCGGGTCGGCCATGCGGTCCAGGCTCCTGTCAGCATCCCGGTACCGGCCGGCTGGGCCGATCCGGCGTCTGATGTCTCGGACCCTGGAATACGGGCCCTCGCTTCATTATGGAGGAACGCATGGGATTCGGAAGAATGACGGCGCTGTCGGCGTTGACCGCCCTGGTCGGGGCGAGCGGGCTGTATGCCACCGCCGCCCCGGCGGCCGGGCAGGAACGCCGGGTGATCATCGAGCGGGAGGGGGACGGCCCCGCCCGCGTCATCGTCAACGACGGGCAGGACGACGCCCAGGACAAGGGCGGCAAGCGGGTCATCGTCCGCAAGATTCAGGGCGGCGACGGCCCCGGCTTCGACATCTTCGGGATGGGCGGCTCGCGCGTGGGCATGGTCGTCCGCGACGTCGAGGCCGCCGACGTGACCAAGGAGAAGCTCGCCGGGACGGCCGGCGCGGTCGTCACCGAGGTGGTCAAGGAGAGCGCGGCCGAGAAGGCCGGGGTCAAGACGGGCGACGTCGTGACCTCGTTCGACGGCGAGCGCGTGCGGAGCGCCCGTCAGCTCGAGCGGCTGGTCGAGGAAACCCCCGCCGGCCGCACCGTGAAGGTCGCGCTGCAGCGCGCCGGCGCGCCGGTGACGCTGGACGTCACCCCCGAGGCGCCGAAGCTCGACGCACGTCATGCCGGGGATGCCGGGCGAAGGCGGGCGACGTGTTCAGCTGTCGAAGCGCGCGCCCGGGCAGGGGCCGGACTGGGAAGGGCACCGGGCATGCCGTTCAAGTTCGAGATGCCGGCCGGCCGCTTCGACTTCGACGGCGAGCCGTTCCTGGCCGCCAGCCGCGGCCGGCTCGGCGTCCGTGTCCAGGACCTGTCCGAGGAGCTGGCCGGCTACTTCGGGGTGAAGTCGGGCGTGCTGGTGGCCGGCGTCGAGGCCGACGCCCCGGCGGCCAAGGCCGGCATCAAGGCCGGTGACGTGATCACCGCCGTGAACGGCCAGGCGATCACCGAGCCCGGTGAGTTGCGCCGCGAAGTGGCCAAGGTGGAGGACGGCAAGACCGCCGACCTCTCGGTGACGCGCGACAAGAAGCCGCTGACGCTGAAGGTCGAAGTCACGGCAGGCGACCGCACGCTCGAGCGCAAGATGCGCCGCTCGCTGTAGATTGTTTGTTGACGGCGCGTAGCCGCGCCGTCAACCTCACGACGCCTCCGGCCCGCGGCCTCGGCGTTCGTGAGGCGGCGCCTTAACCCCGCCAGGCCGCCTCCCGCAAGGCGGCTCGCTCTAGGTCAGATCGGCGAATCGGCCGGCGGCGCGCTCCCGCGTGTCGCCGGTCGCCGCACCGGCCCGGGCAGCGCCGGCCCCCGTCACGATCTCCGGACCATCGACGTCGGCCGGGCGCGGATCCACCGCGAGCAGGCCGGCCAGCTGCGCGGCGAAGATCCGCGTCAGCGCCAGCGTCGCCGGCTGCCGATCGTTGCCCGGCGGCAGCTCGATGGTCACCACCCCCGACACCCCGCCGGCCGTCACGATCGGCACGACCAGCGCCCCGGGAGCCTCGTTGGTGCCGCGGACGGAACGCGCCTCGCCGCGGGTGAACGCGGTCGCCACCGGCGCGTCGCTCGAGAGCGGGATCGTCCCCATCCGCCCGATGGTCGTCGACGCGTAGCCGGCCGACAGGCCGGGCCGGAGCACGTCGTTGCCCTCGTCGTAGATCCACACGATCGTCCCGCGGGAATCGAGGACGCCGTGCATGCGCTCGATCAGCCCGGCCAGCTCGAGCGGCTGTTGCACGCGGGCGAGCGCGCCGCAGACGTCGGCCGCCGCTTGCAGGGCGGCCGGCGAGGCCGCTCGTTCGCCGAGGCGCGGGGCGCCGGCCTCTTGCTCCTCGGGGTCCGGCGCGATGGTGCGGGCCGGCACGACGCTGACGTTGGCGGGCGCCGCGTACTCGCCGTGGGCCCGCGGCATCCGCGCCAACACCCATGCGACGAGGAGCGCGACGCCACAGGCGGCGAGCGCCGCGGTCGCCTGCTGCTGCCGCACGGCGGCCGCGGATCCGAGGTCCATGCCGGCGAGGGCCGCTTCGGCGGCGCCCAGCTCGCGCTCGAGCGCGACGCTGGTGTTGATGGCGTCGCCGTAGAGCAGATCGTGGGCGTGGTCGCGCAGCCCGGTCCCGGCCAGGTCGGCCATGCGGGCGTCGAGCCGCCGCGTCGCCGTGACAGCGGCGCGGAGCTTGGCGAGGGCGACCTGGGTGGCGGGCGACGCCGCGGCGGCCGTCGCCGTCGCTTCGAGGGTGCCGGTGCAGGCGACGAGGGCCTCGAGGTCGTTGGCGGCGCGATCGCGCCAGATACCGGATGTCCTGGCCGGGCGCGGTGTAGGCGCGCTCGACGGCCCGCAGATCGAGCATCGCCGCGCGGCAGCCGGTGAGCGCGTCGGCCGTGGCGGCGTCGGCCGCGGATCGCACGTCGAGGGCGAGGTCGAGCCGCACGATCTGCCACGCGGCGGCGACGAGGGTCAGACCGAGGACGATGAGGAGAATCGGCCGGACGATGCGTGCAGGCATCCGAGTGTGTAGACGCCCGTAACTATAGCGCGATCGTCAAAGAAATGGCGCCGTAAGCGATCAGAAATTGAACTGGAGGCGGGACCACCAGCGGACGCTGTGCCGGGGCTGGTCGTCGCCGATCGGGATCAGGATGTTGGTCAGGACGCGGAGCTGCGGCGTCACGAAGTAGGTGCCGCCAGCCTGGACCTGATGCGACTCCAGCGCGACCGCATCGTCGTCGACGTCGACGTAGCGTGCCGCCAGCTCGTAACCGGCGTAGTGCGGCGTCCGGTGCGCGGCGGCGTGCTTGAACGCCCCGATCACGGTGAAGCCGTCGGTGTCGACCGTCGCCGCCGCGACATCGCGGCGCTGCGCCACGCGCTCGACCGCGACGCGATACTGCGGCCCTTCCAGGTTCAGGTCGATGCCGATGCGCCGGCGATCGCCCTGTGGCTGCTCGCCGCCCTGCGCGTTGACGCCGATGGTCAGGCCGTCCACGCGCGGCACCCTGGCCGCGACGCGGCCGACGACGTCCTTGGCGCTGTTGTCATCGGCCCGGTTCTGCCCGGTGCCGTTGATGATCGCGGCGCCGTAGGTCAGCCAGCCACGCCATGGCGCCACGTTGAAGACCATCACGCCGGCGTCGCGCGACGGCGCTAGCAAGGCGCCGACGACAGATCGATCGATCACTTCCAGCTTCGAGTAGCCGGTGAGGCGCTCGAGGCTGAATGGCGCCACGAACTGCCCGACCCGGACCGCGAACTGCCTGGTGGCGGTGAACTGCACGTAGGCGTCACGCAGGATGCGGCCGTCGCTGGTCAGGTTCGCGAAGTCGCCCACCAGGGTCCACGACACCTTCGATGTGATGTCGCCGGACAACCCGACGCGCGCGCGAGGGATCTGGAACGTGCCGGCAGGCTCGCTGTCGTCGTCGGCGGCCTCGGAGAAGATCGAATCGGCCTGGACGTAGCCGCCGATGGTGATCCGGCCTATCGTGATCGGCGGCGGCGGCGCCGCCTGCGCGCCGGCGTCGGCCGCGGTCACGCCGAACAGGCCGACCGCCAGACACAGCACGAGCGAGACGGGCGGCGTGACGCTCGGCCCGTGCGACATCAGAACGTGGGCAGGTACTTCTGGAGCGAGCGGGCGAGGATCGAGAAGCGGTCGGTGACGAGGAGCACGCCGATGATGATCATCAGCAGGCCGGCGAGGATCTCGATCATCCGGTAGTACTTGCGGACGCGCTTGAAGGCGCCGAAGAAGCGATCGACGGCCAGTGACGTGGCGAGGAACGGGACGCCCAGGCCGAGCGAGTAGACCGCGAGGAGCGACGCGCCGTGCGTGACGGTGCCCTCCTGCGCCGCCAGCGCCAGGATCGATCCGAGGATCGGGCCGATGCACGGCGTCCAGCCGAAGGCGAAGGCGAGGCCGACGACGAAGGCGCCCAGCGGACCGGCCGGCTTGCGCTTCACGTCGATCTGGGCCTGCCGGTAGAGCGCGTTGATCTTCAGCAGCCCCATCGTGTGCAGGCCGAAGAGGATCACGGCGACGCCGGCGATCTTGGTCAGGATCCAGAGCTTGTCGTTGATCAGCGCGCCGATGCTGCTGGCCGAGGCGCCGAGCGCGACGAACACGCACGAGAAGCCGAGGACGAAGGCGACCGAGGCGAGGAAGACGCGCCGCGTCGTGCCCTCCGGAAGCGCCGCGCCGGTGTGGGCGTTGTCGAGCGAGACGCCGGAGATGAAGGACAGGTAGCCCGGTACCAGCGGCAGCACGCAGGGCGACACGAACGACAGGATCCCGGCCACCAGGGCCGCCAAATAAGAGACGTCTTCCACGAAGGTTAGATGCCTTCTCCGCCTACTTCGTTTCGGCCAGCGGGATCACCTTGCCCGCGGGCCGCCGCTGCAGCGTGTCGGCGAACTTCACCGGCGGCAGATCGTTGAACAGCACGTCCCACTTGCCGCGCTCCATCGGGTTGGACGACTGCAGCCAGTGCGACGCCGTCTTCACCTCGGAGAACGTGACCCGGTCGATGCCGGCGAGGCCGGGCACCTGGGCCGCCATCGTGGCGAGGTCGGCGCGGACGTCGGCGGCGGTCTTCATCGTCAGGCCGGCGCCGGTCGCGGCGGCGAGCTTGAGCAGGACGACGGTGTCCTCGACCGCGTAGCCCGGAGGCGGAATCACCTTCGACGTGGTCTGCAGGATGCCCTGGCCGTTGGTGTAGCAGGCTTCCTTCTCCACCCAGCAGGCGCCGGAGAGCACGACGTCGGCGGCCTCGCTGAGCGGCGTCGCGATCACGCCCTGCACGATCAGCGTCTTCAGCGTGCCCTTGCTCCGCGCCGCCGCGATCCACGCGACGTCGCCGAGCGAGCCGGCCGGTCCGGGATCGAGGACGAACAGGGCCGACACCTTGCCGGCTTCGACGTCGGCGCGCAGGCCGTCGAGCGACGCGGCGCCTTCACCGGGGGCGGCGCTGGTCAGCCCGAGCAGGCGCGCGCCGCCGACGTTCGGCGCGTTCACCGTCGGGACGACGAACTTGGCGCCGGCCGGCTGCGGCTTGGCGCTGCTGGTCCAGGTGACGTCGACGGCGTTCGGCGCGGCGTCGCCGAGCAGGTGCTGCGCGATGCGCGCCGCGACGTAGAGCTCTTCGTGCGCGGCGTGCGCCGAGAGCAGGAAGCGCGGGCCCGGAGCGCCCGCCGCTCCCGCCTTCAGCGCCTTGGCCGCGGCTGCGATCGCGGTGTCCCACGGCGTCGGCGCGAGCCCGCCGGCGCCGCGGACCATCGGCTGCGTCAGGCGCGGCGTCCGATTCGATCCAGTGGTAGTCGAAGCGGCCGATGTCGCACATCCAGTAGCCGTTCACCGCCTCGTTCAGTCGCGGCGTGACGCGCACCAGCTGCGCGCCCTTGGCCCATTCGGGCTTGGCGCGGAGCCACATCGTGGTGCTGCAGCCCTTCTCGCAGAGCGTGCAGATCGTGTCGACGGCGCTGGGGTTGTCCCACGGCCGCGACTTGAAGCGGTAGTCCCGCGTCGTGATGGCGCCGACGGGGCAGACGTCCATGAGATTGCCGGAGAGCAGCGAGTGGACGCCGTGCTCCTCGAAGGTGGCGATCTCGCTGCCGTTGCCGCGGTTCATGATGCCGATCTGCGCGTCGCCGTCGATGTCCTGCATGAAGCGGACGCAGCGCGTGCACAGGATGCAGCGGTTGCGGTTCAGCATCAGCGTCGGACCGAAGTCGACGTCGGCCTTGACGCCGTCGCCGTCGAACGTGCGCCGCGGGAACTCCATGCGGCTGTCGTCGCGGCCGAAGGCGTAGGAGAAGTCCTGGAGCGGGCACTCGCCGCCCTTGTCGCAGACCGGGCAGTCGAGCGGGTGGTTCAGCAGCAGGAACTCGAACACGCCGGCGCGGGCGTCCTCGACCTCCTGGGTCGCCGTGTGCACGACCATCCCGTCCGCCGCCGTGACCGAGCACGACACCTGCAGCTTCGGCATCTTCTCGATCTTCACGAGGCAGACGCGGCAGGAGCCATCCACGCCCAGCGCGGGGTGATAGCAGTAGTACGGGACCTTGGTGCCCGCCTCGATGGCGGCCTGGAGGACCGAACGGCCCTTGGCGACCGTCACCTGGCGGCCGTCGATCGTGAGCGTGACTGTGTCCATAAGCGTCTGGCGGGTGCGTGCTGCCGCGGGAAACCCACCGGATCATATACCGGCGGCCGCGACCCGGGCGGATGCCCGGACCGATGCGGGGTTCTGCCGTCTTGACAGTGCCCGGACCCGTCCGTAGAGTATTGATCCCCCGTAGAGTCGATCCGATAGAACCCCTCCGTTCCCCAGAGGAGGCGTTATGGAAGCTGTTCGGGCCAGGCTAGGGTCTCTCGTCGAATGGGCGGTGGCCGCCCTCTTCCTCGTCGCCTCGGTCGGCGTCGCGTCGCTCGCCATGCGCGAGTTGCGCGCGACCGCCTCGGTCAGCTCGCCCGTTCCCGCCTTCACCGCCGCAGCTCCGGCCGGCCTGGCCGAGCGTGCGGTCTCGGTCCAGCACCTGCTGCTCTCGGCGGGCAAGGAAGTCCGCGTCGGCAGCACGCTGGCCGACGTGGTCAACACGCTCGGCCGGGCCGCGGAAACAGGCGAGGAGCGCTCCGACGTCGGCCCGCTCGGCGAGCGCGTGACCCGCTTCTACGACTTCGGCGGCACCCGCTTCGCGCTGGTGTTCGAGCCGGTCCGGGGCCAGTCCCGGGTGACGGCGATCTACATCCAGTAATGTTTGTCGACGGCGCGTGACCGCGCCGTCGACCTCACGACGCCTCCGGCCTATCGGCCTCGGCGTTCGTGTGTCGGCCGCGTCCCTCAGGCGCGGCCGAGGCTTCAGTTCGAGCGCTTGAGCTGCGGGACAGCCTTGCTGCTGCTCATCGGATCGCCGGTCTGGCTCCGCTGGGTGGTGCCGCGTTCGACGACGATGAGCGCCTGCTCGTCGCGGTTCAGCTCGATGCCGCGCACCGGGCCCGAGGCGGGCAGCTGCACGAAGGTCGATCCCTGGGACAGCTTGACGAGGTGGTCCTCGATCGCGCCGGACGCGTAGACGACCGAGACCGTCACGGGCACTTCCATCACCGGGCCGATCTGGTCGATGCGCACCGACACCGATCCGCCGGCCCCTTCGAACGTCGCGCGCAGCCGCGGCGTGTCCGCCGTCCGGATCCAGCTTTCGAAGAAGCGGCTCAGGTCGAGCCCGGACTCGGTCTCGAAGACGCGCTGCACGTGCCGCGTCCCGATCTTGGTGTAGCGCGACTGCGCATAGAGCGCGCGCAGGCCGCGGAAGAAGCGCGTCGTCGCCGACCCAGCGCCGCAGCATGTGCAGCACCAGCGCGCTCTTGTTGTAGACGAGGGCGCGGAACACGCGTCCGTCCTCCTGCAGGTGGCCAAGGCGATAGCCGAGCCAGATCGGGCCTTGATCAGCGAACGACGTCGCGGTCGTGCGCAGCTTGCGGCGGATGTCCTCGACGCGGGGCGCGTCGAGCGAGCGTTCGGCATAGAGCAGCGCGAAGTACTGCGCGAAGCCTTCGCTGATCCATTGCTCGTGATAGCTCTCCCAGCCGACGGCGCCGCCCCAGAACTGGTGGGCGATCTCGTGCGCGAGGAAGAACTGCGGGTAGCCATCGAAGGCCACCGGATCGTTGGCCCAGCTGAACTTGCTCGCGGGCAGCGGCTGGTTGACGAGCGCGAAATAGGCGGGGCTGTGGCCGCCGGGCAGCGGGTCGTCCACGAGCGCGAGCGTCAGGCTCGGATACGGGAAGTCGCCGAGCACGTCGCCGTACACGTCGAGGATCGCCGCCGCCTCCGCCACCTTGCGGCGCCCGTTGCCCCTCTGCCGCGGGTTGGCCTGCACCGCCACCGTGATGGGGGACGGCGCCTTCACCTCGGCGTCGCCGGCCTGATCGAGCCGCGAGATCACCGTCGAGAAGTAGCGCGCCGGCTGGTTCACCAGGAAGACGTAGCGCAGGCCGGGTCCGCGCGCGCTCGTGACCCGCACCGGGTTGCCGCTGGCCGGCGTGCCCGAGGCGACGCAGGCGCGCTTGTCGGGGATGGTCAGCCGCAGCACGCCGGTCGCGTAGTCGGTGACCGGCGCCTGCGGGTACCAGTAGCTGCGATTGCTGTAGAGGAGGCGCGGTTCGGCGGTGTGGGCGAACTCCGCGTCGGTCACCGTGTCCTGCTGCACGGCGACCGCTTCCCGATCCGCCGACGCACCCGCCAGGCGGCCGCCGTAGGTGATCGTGAGCGAGATCGTCGTGCCGCGGACGAGCGTCCGGGGCAGGTTGACGAGCACGCTGTTCTGGCCGCGGACGCGCAGCGCGAGCAGCCGTCCCATGCCTTCGCCGACGACGCCGTACACGTTCAGCGATTCGGCCAGCTTGAGGGTGAGCGTGCCGATCGCGGCGGAGCGCACCGTCAGGCGCATCTCGGTGCGGCCCTCGATCGTGCTGGCGATCGGGATCGATGGTCGCGCCGATCGAGTAGTGCGAGACGTCGTAGTCGGCTTCGTCGTCCTCGCTGAACTCGCGCGAGCCGCGGGTCTTCAGGCGGTCCATCGAGGCGTAGACAGCGATGTTGCGGCGCCGCGCGCGCTGGAACATCGAGATGTCCTCGGCCTCGCCGCCGGAGCGCACGTAGGTGAGCGTGCCGAAGCGGCCCTTGGTGCGGATTTCGGCGAGGAAGTCGCCGACCGGCGGAACCAGCGACCAGCGCTCGCGGCTCAGGTCGGCGAGCTCGATGCCGAACGACTTGCCGATCTCTTCCTCGAAGATGGCCTGCGCCTTGCGCAGGCTCGACGCCGACACCGGCTCCTCGGTCAGCGTGCCGCTGATGCGATCGTCACGATCGACCGGGTGATAGCGGAGGAAGGCGGCGCTGATCGGCGCGCGCAGCTCGGTCTCGCCCGAGAAGATGCGCAGCTGCGTCTGCTCCATCGCCGGCTGCGGCATGAACTGCATCGCGCCGTCGCCGAGGACCACCATCGCGGTCTCGCCGTCCGCGGTCGACGCGACGTAGGCGACGCCGCTCGGGAACGTGAGCAGCAGATCCTCGGCGCGGACCGCGAGATCGCGGACGCGGAACTGCCGGTGCGGATCGAGCGCGAGGCGGTTCAGGCCGTCCGCCGAGCTGAGCGCATCGGCGTCGGCGAGGCGCCAGACGCCGTCCGCCGGCGTCCGGGTCGCGTCGATCGTCCACGTCCGCGCCGCCGCGCGGCCGCCTTGGTACTCGACGAACACCTCGAGGAGCATGCGGTAAGCGGTGCCCTCGGCCGCCTCCTCGAGCGGCGCGCGATCGCGCTCGCGGATGACGGCGCGCACCGCCCGCGAGGACGCCTGGCTCTGCGCGAAGGCGGACAGCCGATCGCCGTTCGTCGCCGCGGCCGACGTCGCCGCGAGGATCTGCGACGGCTCACCCGCGACGAGCGCCTGCTCGAGGCGCGCGTAGAGCGCGGCCAGGCCGGCGTCGACTGCCGCCGTCGCCGTCGCGGTCTGGGCTGCGGCCGACTGGGCCGACAGCGACGCGCCGCTGACGACGGCCAGGCCGAGCACGACCAGCGCGCACGACGACCACCGGGCCATCAGCTTCAGAAATGAACCTCTGACAGACATCTTCACACAGCTGATGGCCGCCCGGGCCGAAACCTGGGGCAGTTCAGCCGGAGAGAAGGCCGGTTCGTCAAAACCGCGAAACCGGCGATGGCGGCCCCCGCCGGCCGCGATTTCGTTGGGCTGTGTGCGGACGAGCAGGGCCGCGCGGGGACGCGCAACCCACCGCCATCGGTGCGACGGGCCGCCTACGCGCGCCGGAGGACGAGGACCGTGAGGTCGTCGGCGACCCGGGCGTCGCCCACGTGCGCGAGCACGGCGTGCTGGACGGCCTGGGTGATCTCGGGCGCGGAGCCGGCGGCCCAGGCGCCGATGACGGCGTCGAGCCCTTCTTCCTCGAACGGGACGCCGGCGACGTTCTCGGCTTCGGTGATGCCGTCGCTGTAGGCGACGAGCATGTCGCCCGAGTGCAGCACCTGCTCGCTGGTCGCGTAGGTCGTGCCCTCGAACAGGCCGAGCGCGACGCCGGTGGCGTGCAGCTCCTCGATGCGGCCGTCGGCGCGGCGGATGCGCGGCGGGTTCTGCCCGGCGTTCACCCACTGCATGCGCCCGTCCGGCTCGAGCACGGCGAAGAAGATCGTGACGAACCGCGAGCGCGGCGCGTGGCGCAGCAGCTGCACGTTGAGACGCTCGAGCAGCGGACCCGGCGGCAGCCCTTCGTCGACGAGCGTGCGCAGCATGGCGAGGAGCAGGGCCATCAGCAGCGCCGCCGGACTGCCCTTGCCGGCGACGTCGCCGAGCGCGACGATCACGCGTCCGTCGGCGAGCGGGATCATGTCGAAGAAGTCGCCGCCGACCGTGTTGGCCGGACGCGTCTCGCCGTGCACTTCGATGCCCGGCGCGCGGAACGTGCCCTGCGGCAGCATCGCGCGCTGGATGTCGCGCGCGACGTTCAGGTCGTGCTTGAGCGACAGCCGATCGGCGACCTCGAGCACGATCAGCAGGTTGAGCAGCACGAAGCCGATGCAGAGGAAGATGACGCTGTCGTTCCAGGCCGGGATCGGCAGGCCGATCTGGACCTGCTTCACCTTCAGCAGCGTCATGAAGTGGAAGCCGGCGAACAGCTTGATCAGGCCGATGATGGTCGAAATCAGCGCGACCACGTAGATGGCCCGGTGCGCCGGCGACAGCCGCATCGTGAAGGCGACGAAGAACAGCTTGGCGTAGGTGAGCGCCCGCAGGTGCCAGGGCTGCTGATCGATCCCGGTCCGATCGATGCCGCGCGAGAAGAACTCGTAGGCCTCGCGCGTGTCGCGCGTGAACAGCAGCTGCAGATCGCTCGCCTTGAGGCCCTTCGTGTAGACGTCGAAGAGCTCCTTGGCGCGATGCGCGGTCCCCGGCGGGGTCTGGCCGGCGTCGCCGGTCGTGGCGGTGGTCACGGGCTGGTGAGGTTCCCCTGATTCGACGCCATCAGACGAGGCCGAGTTCCCGGCCGACCTTGGCGAAGGCGTCGAGCGCGAACTGCAGTTCGTCGCGCGTGTGCGTGGCCGTGACGATGGTGCGGACCCGCGCGCGGTCGCGCGCCACGGTCGGGAAGGCGATGCCCTGCGCGAACACCCCTTCCGCGAAGAGTCTATCCGAGAGCTGCATCGCCCTGGCGCCTTCGCCGACGATGACCGGCGTGATCGGGCTCTCGCTCATGCCGGTGTCGAAGCCGAGCGTCCTGAGGCCGGCCTGGAAGAACCGCGTGTTGTCCCACAGCCGCTCGATGATCTGCGGCTCGTCGAGCAGCAGCTCGATGGCGGCGAGGCAGGCGGCGGCGACCGCCGGCGGGTGCGAGGTCGAGAACAGGAAGGGACGGGCCCGGTGGTGCAGGAAGTCGATCAGCGCGCGGCTGCCGGCGACGTAGCCGCCGAGCGCGCCGACCGCCTTGGAGAGCGTGCCGACCTGCACGTCGACGCGGCCGTGCATGCCGAAGTGATCGACGGTGCCGCGGCCGTTCCGGCCGAAGACGCCGCTGGCGTGCGCGTCGTCGACCATCATGATGCAGCCGTACTCCTCGGCCAGCGCGCAGAGCCCCGGCAGCGGCCCGAGATCGCCGTCCATGCTGAACACGCCGTCGGTGATCAGCAGCTTGCGCGGCCCGCTCGGCAGATCGCGGACGATGGCGCGCGCGGCGTCGACGTCCTTGTGCGGGAAGACCTTGATGGTGGCGCGGCTCAAGCGGCAGCCGTCGATGATGCTGGCGTGATTGAGCTCGTCGGAGATGACGATGTCTTCCTTCGTCAGGATCGACGACACCGTGCCGGCGTTGGCGGTGAAGCCGCTCTGGAAGACGACGACCGCCTCGACCTGCTTGAACGTGGCGAGCTGGCGCTCGAGCTCGGCGTGGATCGCCATGGTGCCGGCGATCGTGCGCACCGATCCCGATCCGACGCCGAGACGCTCGATCGCGTCGATGGCGCGCGCCTTCAGCGACGGGTGGTTGGTCAGCCCGAGATAGTTGTTCGAGGAGAGATTGACGACGGAGCGCCCGTCGACGACGGAGCGATGCGCCTGTTCGCCGGTCAGCTCGCGCAGCGATCGGCGCAGCCCTTGCGCGCTGAGCGTGTCGAGTTCCGCGGCCAGGTAGGCGAGAGGATCCGTGCGCATGCCCGGAGTATAGGCGCCCGGGCCGCGCGGCAGTGTCCTAGAACCTGCCGCTGCTGAAGGTCAGCGCGAGCACGGCCATCCAGGGCACGACGGCGGCGGAGAGATAGAGGAGGGTGAGGAGGGCGACGGCGCGGTGCACCGAGGCGAGGTGCAGGACGATGCCGAACCCGGCCGCCGCCAGCTTGGCCAGCGCCAGCGCCGGACCGTGGCCGGTGGCGCCCATCAGCCAGTGCAGCAGCGGGTTGCCTTCCACGTCACGGCCGAGGATGGTGACGCCGAGGTAGGTCAGCGATCCGTCGAGGGCCTGCGCGACGAAGAACAGGATGATGACCGCGTTGCCGAACCGCTCGGACTGGGTGAGCGCCAGTGCACGATGCGACCAGGTGCGCAGGGTCGCGAAGTGGTCCGTGGGGAGTGGGGCGGACACGTCCATCGTGCCGGAGAACATATCAAGCTCCGTGCCACGCAGCCACGACCAGTGTGCGAGGCGCACACAGTCGAGTTTGCTCCGGATTCGCTGCGGGATCGCGGCGAGGGTGCGCCGCGATCCGGAGAGAGAAGGGCGCCGCGCGGCTGACTTTCGGCGCCGCCCCGTGGCTCGGGCTGCTACGCCAGGTAGCGGCCGGTGAAGTCGGCGATGTCGTCGTAAATGCGCGAAAGTTCCTCGGGCTTGGGCAGGAACACGACGCGGAACGTGCCGGCGGCGGGATCGCAGCCGAAGCCCGATCCGTACACCACCAGGACACCGGTGTCTCGCAGCAGGCCCAGCACGAAGTCCTCGTCGGTGCGTCCGGGCGGCAGCGTCACCTGCGGCATCGCGTAGAACGCGCCTTGCGGCATGACGCAGCGCATGCCCGGGATGGCGTTGAGGCGATCCGAGGTGAGCTGGGCGCGCTCGAGCAGGGCGGCGTTGAACACCTGCTGATGCGAGCGATCGCCGCGCAGCGCCGCGGTGATCGCGTGCTGCACCGGGCCGGGGCTGCACAGCCGCCCGTCGGCGAGCTTCTTGATGGCCGCCAGCGCAGGGTCGAGCCGCTTCGAGCGGCCCACGGCCATCCAGCCGCCGCGCCAGCCCGGCGCCAGATACGCCTTCGACAGCGACGAGTAGGCGACGATCGCGGCATCGGGCGCGTGCGATCCGAGCGGCTCCACCGGGCCGGTCATAGGCGAGATCGCCGTAGACCTCGTCCGACAGGATGGTGATCCCGTGCTGCTCGGCGAGCTCGACGATCGCGAGCTTCGTTTCGCGCGGATAGACCGCGCCGGTCGGGTTGTTGGGATCGATCAGGACCAGCGCGCGCGTGCGATCGGTGATCAGGCTCTTGATGTGATCGAGATCGGGCTGCCAGCCGTTGTCGGGATCGGTGCGGTAGAACACCGACTTCGCCCCGATTTTGGCGACGACCGCCGTGTAGAGCGGATAGGTCGGCACCGGCACGAGCACTTCGTCGTCGGGATCGACCAGCGCGTTGAGGGTGATCTCGATGCCCTCGGACGTGCCGGTGGTGAGCAGCACGCGATCGGGATCGACAGGGAAGCCACGTGCACTGAAGTCGTCGGCGACGGCTTCGCGCGCCTCGACGATGCCCGGCGACGGCGTGTAGCCGTTCTGCCCGAGGCGCATGGCGCGGTGGACGGCCTCGATCAGGTGCGGCGGAGTGGAGAATCCAGCCGCGATCGGGTCCCCGATGTTCAAGTAGCGGACGGACCGCCCGGTAGCCTCGACCTTCCGCGCCTCGGCCACGATGTTGCGGATCGCGTAGCTGAAGCTGTTGACCCGACGGGCGACCGGAATCGCCGACGTGGCGGAGGGTGAAGAGGGCATCTGGAAATTCTACTCTCGCCGCTCGTGACCGATTCGACAACACCCCAGGCCGGACCGGTTCGGCCCGTTCGCACCATTTTTATGCTCACCCTGCCACGCACCGTAGCGCGACCTGTGGGGTGCCTGCGCGCGGCGGCCCCGACCGGCTGTGGTCGAGGGCGAAAACGACAGGTCGCTTCATTAGCTCGGCTGTTGTCGCGGCCAGCCCATGCAACGCCAGCTCTACCTACCGATTGACGCCAAGGCAGAGTTTGATAGGAACCTTTTTACATGGTCAGACCCATGTTCGGGTATTCCTTTCACCATTTTGGGTGGTTCAGCAGTCTCCCAAGCCCTGCACTTCCTGCGGCCAAAACCGATAAGTGGCCTGACATCGGTGACTTGTGGCGATTGGCAGGATCGTTGAAGTAGGAGGCCCCCGTGAGACGACGTGACACACGGTTTGCGCGGATGTGCACAGTGGCGATGGCGATTGCCGCCATCGGCATCCAGCCGGCGACGACGGGCGTCGCCCTGGCGCAAACGCCATCGTTCCGCGCCGCGGTCGACGTCGTCTCGGTGACGGCGGTGGTCCGTGACTCGCGCGGGCGGCCGGTCAACAACCTCCTCCGCGAGGACTTCGAGGTCTTCGAGCGCGGCCGGCTCCGTCAGATCGTCCAGTTCAAGGCCAGCGACCAGGGCCCCATCAGCCTCGGCATCCTCTTCGACGTCAGCGGCAGCATGCGTGGGAACACGCAGATGACCGCCGGGCAGCGCGCCGTCGAGCACATCCTCAGCTGGGTCAACCCGGCGCAGGACGAGGTCGGGCTGTTCTCGTTCGACGCCGAGCTGCGCAAGGAAGTCGACTTCACCACCGACATGAGCAAGGTGAAGAACGCGGTGAACAGCGCTCACCGCCGTCGGCCAGACGTCGCTCTACGACGCGATCGGCAAGACGGCGGCAGCGCTGGGCGACCGCCCATCGCCGCGGCGCGCGGTGATCGTCATCACCGACGGCATCGACACCAGCAGCAAGCTGACGCCGGCGCAGGTTTCGGGGATGGCCAGCGCCATCGACGTGCCGGTCTACGTGATCGCGGTGCTCTCGCCGCTCGATCACCCCGGCCAGGATTCCGCGGTCGTCGGCGCCGACACGTCGCCGGTTGCCACGCACCTCTCCAATCTCGCCTACTGGACGGGCGGCACACTGTTCATGGTCAGCGCGCCGGCCCACGCGAGCCAGGCTGCGCGGGATCTGGTTACCGAGCTCCGTCACCAGTACCTCCTGGCCTTCGAAGCGGCCAGGGAACCGGGCTGGTACGAGTTGGACGTGAGAACGAGGCGCCGCGAGCTGACCGTGCGCGCCCGCAGCGGGTATTTCAGTCAGTCTCGCCAGGGCTAAACGCCGGGCATAGCCGTCGGCCCGAGGGCCGAGGAGGGTCGTAGTCATGAAGAAGCTGTTGATGATGGTTCCGGTGGTGGCGCTTGCGGCGGGTACGACGGGATGCGCCACGAAGAAGTTCGTGCGGACCGAGGTCGGCTCGGTGAACGAGAAGGTCACCACGTTGACCTCGCGCGTCGAAGAGAACGAGACGCGCATCAAGGCCAACGAGACCAAGATCGCCGAGGTCGACACCAAGTACGACCAGCGCGTCGGTCAGGTCGACCAGAAGGCGACCGCGGCCGGCCAGTCGGCCCAGACGGCGGCGCAGGCGGCCAAGGACGTCGACGGCAAGCTGACGGCGTTCGAAGCCAACAGCCGCAAGCTGGTCTACGGTCTCGTGATCAACGAGGCGTCGGGTGGCTTCAAGTTCGCCAACGCCGGGCTGCCGGACGAGGCGAAGGCGCAGCTCGACAAGCTGGTGGCCGGCGTGGCCGCCGACCCGAAGGCCGTGTTCTTCGAGATCGAGGGCCACACGGACTCGACCGGTGCCGCGACGACCAACGAGATGATCGGTCTCGAGCGCGCCGAAGCCGTGAAGCGCTACCTGTATGAGCAGCACCACGTGCCGCTCCACAAGATCAGCGTGATCAGCTACGGCGAGACCAAGCCGGTCGACTCGAACGGCACCCGCGCGGGCCGCGCCCGCAACCGCCGCGTCGAAGTGAAGGTCCTGTCGCCCGAGGCCGCCGCGGCCGAGGCCACGACCGCTCGCACGGGTTCGAACTAGCACGTAGCAAGACCGTGCCGCGGCGGGTGCCGCGGCTCGGGACTCCCCAACGGGACGAGTCGAAACATCCCAACTGTCAGGCAAGGGGCCGGGGTGGCGAAAGCCGCTCCGGCCCTTTGTCTATTAACGCGCCCCGGGCTCGTCGTCGTCGCCTTCGCTCGCCTTCCTCGCCTTCTTCCAGGCCGTCGAGGAGCTGCTGCAGGCCCTGCCAGTCCGCGTCGTCGAACATCTCGATCTCGAGCGGGTAGGTCGGGTGTCCGTCGAGGCTGGCGTTGAGCGCGGCCACGAACGCGTCGGCGTCGGCCGCGTAGTAGCGCCATTCCTTGTGGCCGGCGCCGGTCAGCGAGGCGACCTGCACGCCGACGCCGGTTCGCTCGAGGCCGGCTTCGAGCGCGTCCTCGAACGCCTGCATCGACGCGTTGTCCTCGGCGCCCGGCAGGCCGGTGGCGGTGCCGTCGTAGGGCCAGCCGACGATGATCAGCTGCCCGTGGCCCTCGCGCGCGGCCGCATCCGGCATCTGGCCGCGGACACGAATGATGATCGGCTGGCCGTCCTGGTCGGCGGTGCCGACGGTCCACGTGTCGTCGGTGAAGATGCCCATGCCGATCACTCCGTGCCCTTCTGGAACGCGGCCTTCGTCAGGCGGTAGACGTCGCTGTCGCCGCCGCTGCCCGGCGCGGTCTCACCGGTCCGCACGGCGCCGATCTTTGCGAGCGCACGCTGCGAACGGACGTTGCGCGGCCCGACCACGAAGATCACCGAGTCGACGAAGCGGAACGCGTGCTCCAGCATCAGCCACTTCAGCTCGCCGTTGTAGACGCCGCCCCAGTAGAGCCGGGAGAGGAACGTCCACCCGATCTCGACCTCGGCCTTCGCCTCATCGTAGCCGTGAAACCGCGACGATCCGATGATCAGGCCGTTGGCGCGATCGATCACGACGAGCGTGCCGCCCGATGCCAGCGCCTCATCGAAGAAGGCGCGGAAGACGTCGAGCTCGTGGCGGTTGCGGGCCGGGTGCTGCTCCCAGATCAGCCAATCGGAGGCGACCGCGAAGAGCGCCTCCCAATCCTCGGCCCGGAGCGGGCGCAGCTCGAGGCGCTCGCCCTGCAGGATCGGCTGCGCGTCGAAGGGCACGGCTACTCCTCGGTGACGGCTTCCCACAGCGTGGGATAGCGCCTGACGAAGCCGGTCGAGTCCACGTCGAGCACGGCCTTGTACTGGAAGCGCGGCGCCTCGTAGGCGTAGGCGCCGCCGGCCTGGCGCCGGTAGATGTGCTCCACGACCTCGAGCCTGGCCGCGCCCTCGTCGAGCCAGGCGGAGAACGTCGTCGTCCGCTGGCCGATCGGCAGGTCGATGCGGCGCAGCGAGATGAGGTTCGTGGCCGGCGTGAACCCGAGGTCGAGGTCGACGCAGTCCATCGACGGCAGCACCTCGTCGCCGTTCAGCGTCCATGCCCCGGGGGCCGTCCGGGCGATGTAGAGGTCGAGCGCTCGCGGGCCAATCCAGCCGCGGACGCGGCCCCAGCGGGTCCGCCACGAGGCGTCACACGCGACGTTGTAGTCGAGGCGCGCCGGCGTCCCGCCTTTTACGAACACGGCGGTACCCTCGAGCTCCCAGCCGCCGTGCTTCTCGATCAGGCGGCAGGCGTCGTGTCCGGGCGTGTCGAGTCGGGTCCAGAGGATCGAGGCGACGGTCATCGGGTGATCGCGGCGTCGGTGGGGGCGGTCCTACCTTACGCGATCTTTTCCAGCTCGCCCATGTCGAGAATCGGGCCGCAGCTCCGACTACCAGTCAAAGGCCGCCACAAGGTGAGCCATGATTCAGGTCCGAAGGAGCTCCGATGCTGTCCATCACGCCGTTTCTCTGGTTCGACACCCAGGCCGAAGAGGCCATGACGTTCTACACGTCCATTTTCCCGCGGTCCAAGGTGATCTCGGTCCAGCGGGCCGGCGACGCGGTCATGTCGGTGACCTGGGAGCTGGAAGGGCAGCGGTTCATGGGCCTGAACGCCGGCCCGCACTTCACCTTCAACGAGGCGGTCTCGTTCTTCGTCGCCTGCGAGACCCAGCAGGAGGTCGACGAGCTGTGGGACAAGCTGCTCGCCCACGGCGGCAAGCCGACGCAGTGCGGCTGGCTGAAGGATCAGTTCGGCCTGTCGTGGCAGATCATCCCGGACGTCCTGCCCAGGCTGCTCGGCGACCCCGACCGCGCCAGGGCGGGCCGGGCGATGAAGGCGATGATGCAGATGGTGAAGATCGACGGCCCGGCGCTGCAGCGTGCCTTTGACGGCGCCTAGACCGGGTGACGGCGCCTGAGCGCTACCAGTCCGAGCCGGCGGTGACGGGGCGCTGCTGTTTCTTGCCCTTGTTGAACGCGTAGGACTGCTGCGGCACCTGCTGGAGCGCCTTCTCGAGGTCGTCCTGCGGCGACGGCGGCGGCGGGTTCTTCGATTTGTCGCGTTCCAGCCTGGCGCGGATGATCGCCAGGTTGACGCGGGCGTCGTCGTTCGACGGGTCGGCGCGCAGCGCGGCGATGAAGGCGCGGGCGCTCTCCTCGAGCTCCTCGTTGCGCTCGAGCATGATGCCGCGGTTGTAGTGGGCGCGGCCGCGCTCGGGGTCGGTCTTGTAGAACGCGGCGGATCGGGCGAAGGCCATGGCCGCGTTCTTCGGATCGTCCTGCTTCGCCAGCGCGACGCCGACGTTGAACCAGGCGATGGCCGCCGCGTCGGTGTCCTGCGCGGCACGGCGATACGCGGCGATCGCCTCCTGCGTGCGGCCGCGATCGAGCGCGGCGTTGCCCTCGCGGATCGCGTCCCAGCCATCGGCCGCGAACGCCGACGCCGGCGCGAGCAGCACCAGCAGCGAGGCGACGGTGATGGCCGCGACGCGCGCGCGCGCGCTCGGGCCACAGCCGCTCGAGCGCGAGGCAGGTGAACGCGGTGAGCAGGAGGGCGGTCCACCAGATCGTCCGCGCCGGCTGATCGGGAGCACGCGGCGCGCGCAGGCGTCCGGCGAGCAGCGTCAGAGACGTCTCGTCCACGCCCGCAAGGTAAACGCCGCCGGTGGCGGTGGCCAGCTCGCGCAGCCCCTTGTCTTCGAGCCTGGTGACGCGCGTCTCGGCGCCCGGCGGCGCGAGCTCACCGGGGGGCGGACGGCGCACCGGCATCGCGATGCCCTGGGCGGTGCCGACGCCGACGGTGTGCACCACGACCCCGGCCTGCTTGGCCGCGGCGGCGGCCTCGGCGACGCCGGAGCCGGTGTCCTCGCCGTCGCTGACGACGATCAGCGTGCGGCGCGCGCGTCCTTCGCCGAAGGCGGCAACGCTCCGCGCGATCGCCGGCCCCAGGATCGAGCCGCCCGGGATCGCGAGCTGCGTCGCGCCGGCTTCGTCGAGCGCCAGACGCAGCGCGCCGAGATCCGACGTCAGCGGACAGGTGAGGAGCGGCTCGCCGGCGAACAGGACCAGGCCAGCCGCCCGCGGCGAGGCACGATCGACCAGGCGCGCCAGCCAGGCCCGTGCCGCGGCCTGCCGGCTGGGCACGACGTCGGTGGCGTCCATGCTGCGCGAGATGTCGAGCGCGAAGAGGATCGACTCGGGTGCGGCGGCCTGCGACGTGTCCGTGCCCGCGCCCGTGAGGCCGATGACCGATGCCGTCGCGCTGCCCGCGGCGACGGCGAGGAGCAGCACCCGGACGACGCCGCGGAGCCGCGAGCGGCGCACGGCGACCGCGGGGCCGTGCCACGCCTGACGGGCCGACGTCCGGCTCCACTCGCGCCACGCGGCCAGCGCGCCGACCAGCAGGGCCGCGGCGAGGCCGACCACCAGGCCCATCCCGTTCAACGCGACGTCGCTGAGGAACACCTGGCCGATCACAGGAAGTCCCTCAGCCAGAGCCGCGAGATGGCGAGCTCGAGGAGGAGCGCGATCGAGGCTGCCGCGCCCAGCCAGGCGCCCATGGGCGCCGTCCTGCGGCTGGTGACGACGCGTTCCGCCGGTTCGATCCGGTCCAGGGCCGCGGCGATCGACGCGGCCGCCTGGCGGTCCGTCGCCCGCACGAACGCCCCGCCGCCGGCGGTCGCGACACGGCGCAGCGCCGGTTCGTCGATGCCGAGCGGAATCTCGACGACGCCCAGCTCGGTCGGGAACGGCACCAGCCCATCGCGGCCGACGCCGACCGTCATCACCGTCATGCCCTGGCGCGCGGCAAGGCGGGCCGCTTCCTCGGGCAGCGGGCTGCCGGTGTTGCTGGCGCCGTCAGTGACGACCACGATCGCCCCGCGCGCCGCCCGCGCGGTCTGCAGCCGCCCGAGGGCGCCGGTGATCGCGACGCCGATCGCGGTGCCTTCGTCGCTCTCGGACACCGTGATCGCCTGCAGGCGATCGACGACCGAGGCGTGGTCGACGGTCAGCGGACAGGCGATGGCGTGGTCGCCGGCGAACAGCAGCACGCCGATGCGATCGCGCGGCCGCGCCTTGACCAGGGCCTGCGACAGCACGATCGCCGAGCCGAGTCGATCCGGGGTGCCGTCGCGCGCCCGCATGGACTGGGACACGTCCATCAGGAGCAGCACGTCGAGCCCGGGCCGGACGCCTTCCCGCGCCGGCGTGATGCGCTCGGGCCCGGCCAGCGCGATGACGATCAGCACGAACGCGATCGTCCGGCACGCGCCTGGCACCCAGCGCAGGCGGACCCGCCAGGTCGTCGGCACGGCGTCGAACCAGGTCAGGGAGGACACCGCCGGCAGCGCGGCGGGGCGGAGGCGTCGCAGCAGCCACAACGCCGGCGGTGCGGCGAGCAGCACCAGCCAGCCCGGATGGGCGAACGTGACGAGATCCAGCAGCCACGCCGGCAGGGTCATGACGCCCTCGCCTTCGGTGGCCGCTGGCCCGCGGCCGTGGCGCCCATCGACTGCACGACGCCGCCGGCCTCGCCGAGCGTCGCGGTATGCCGATGCGGGGGCGGCACGAGGTTTCCGAAGCGCACGGCATCGACCGCGATCAGCGACACGCGCAGCCTGGCGGCGAGCCGCCTGCCGTCGGTGCCGGCGCGTGCGAGGTGGTTGGCGAGATCGGGCGACGGCAGGGACGAGGTGTGGCCGGGGGCGACGCGGCCGACACCGAGGCGCAGGATCTCGGCGGCCCGCGTGTAGGCGGCGCGCGCCTCGTCGGGCGTCCGCGTCGGCGCGTCACCCAGCCTGGCCAGCTCGCGCTGCAGCTGCTGGAAGAAGGCGAGCTGCCGGCGGCGCCGCAGCGCGCGCAGCCACCACACGACCAGCGGGATCGAGGCGACGCCGACGACCAGCGACAGGATGCCGCCGATCAGCGCGATGCGCGGCCACGGCGACTCGGGCGGCGGATCCTGCCGCCCGACGATCGGCCGCAACGGCATGTCGGCGGTGACGGTCGGCGCGGTGATCGTCGCGAGCAGGCCGGTATCCGCCCAGTAGGCCAGCGTCTGGCCGCCGGCCGCCGTGTAGTCGACCGGGAACCGCGGCACCCGCGGCTGGCCCTTCTCGAACGCGGCGAGCGTCACCCGCCACGTCTGTCGCCAGGCGGCGTCGGTCTTCGCCGTCGGCGTCGAGTCGATCGACAGGACGTCGAACTCGCCGAGGCGATCCTCGAGGCGCGGCTGCACCGACTCGATGGTCACCGGCGCATCGACGTCGATCGTCAGCGTCAGTCGATCGCCGATCCGCGCCCGGGCGGGTTCGAGGCGGAAGCGCACGTTGAACGGTGCCGGCGCGGACCCGGCCCGGGCGGGCGCCGCGGGCTGCGCCCCGGCCTGAGCCCGGGCTTCAGCCCGGGGCTGAGCCCGCGGCAGCGTGGCAGAAATTGCCGGCGGTGGCCCGGCCTGCGCGGCGAGCACGAGCGCGAACGCCATCGCCGCCTGGATCATGCGGCGCCCCGTACCCGGCAGATGCTGGCGAGCTGCCCGACGAGCGGGCGATCGGTGCGGATCGACACCGGCACGGCACCGGCGTCCACGAGCCGCGACCGGATTTCGCCGCGCAGCGCCAGCGAGCGCTGCGCATAGGCGGTCCGGACCCGCGCCGAGCTGGTGTCCACCCACCGCGTGGCGCCGGTTTCAGCATCCTGCACGCGCACCAGGCCGGCCGAAGGCAGCTCGTGCTCGAAGGCGCTGGAGATCGTCAGGCCGACCACGGTGTGGCGGCGCACCGCCTCGCGGACCACGGCGTCCCAGCGCGTGCCGAGGAAGTCGGACGCGATGACGACGACGCCGGGCATGCGCAGGCCGCGCAGGGCGCGGTGCACGCCGTCGTCGAGCCCTGTGGTGCTGATCACGGGGCGGGCGCTCCATGCGGTGCGCGAGGCGGGTCGCGTGCGCGAAGCCGCGCCGGGGGCTGAAGGCGAGCCCCTTCTCGCCGGTCACGGCCAGGCCGATCCGCTCGCCGTCGCGCGCCGCCACGAACGCGAACAGGACGGCGAGCGCCGCTGCGGCGTCCCACTTGTCCGGGTGCGGCCCGGTCATCGACGCGCTGGCGTCGAGCACCAGCATCAGCGCCGAGGCGTGCTCCTGCTCGAACAGCTTGAGCATCGGCCGGTTCTGCCGCGCGGTGACGTTCCAGTCGACCATGCGGATGTCGTCGCCGTGCTGGTACTCGCGGTAGCCGGCGAAGTTGAGGCCGTGCCCGCGGAACAGCGATCGATGGACGCCGGGCGTCGGCACCGAGCCCGGCCGCATGAAGCGGAAGGCGACGCGGTGCGCCGAGGCACGCAGGCGGCCGATGTCGAGGGCCATCGTTCGAAGGCGGTGTGCGTCAGTGGATGTGTCGTGTCAGGGGACGGGCACCGCCGCCAGGATTTTCGCCACGACCTCGTCGGCCGAGACGTTGTCGGCCTCGGCGTCGTAGCTCAGGATCAGGCGGTGGCGCAGCACGTCCATCGCCACTTCCTTGACGTCCTCGGGCAGCACGTAGGCGCGTCCCGCGAGCGCGGCGGTGGCCCGCGCCGCCTGTGTGAAGTGGACCGCCGCGCGCGGCGAAGCGCCGAAGCGGACCAGCGGCGCCACCGCCTGCAGCTTGAAGGCGGCCGGCTCACGCGTCGCGCGCACCAGATCGAGGACGTAGGCGAGGACGCGCTGATCGGCGAAGACGTCGCCGAGCGAGGCGCGCGCGGCGAGCAGCTCCTGCGCCGTGACCACCGCGTCGATCCGCGGCGACGCGGTCGCCGGGTTCACCTGCCGCGTCAGGATCTCCAGCTCCTCGTCGCGCGACGGGTAGGTCACGCGGACCTGGAACAGGAAGCGATCGAGCTGCGCCTCGGGCAGCGGGAACGTGCCTTCGTGCTCGACCGGGTTCTGCGTGGCCAGGACGAGGAACGGCTCGTCGAGGCGGTGCGACTCGTGGCCGATGGTCACCGAGCGCTCCTGCATGGCCTCGAGCAGGGCGCTCTGCACCTTCGCCGGGGCGCGGTTGATCTCGTCGGCGAGGACGATGTTCGCGAAGATCGGGCCCTTGTGGACCGCGAACTCCAGCGTCTTCGGGTTGTAGACGAGCGTGCCGATGAGATCGGCGGGCAGCAGGTCCGGCGTGAACTGGAGGCGCTGGAACGAGAGCTGGCAGGCCTGGGCCAGCGTCTTGACGATCAGCGTCTTGGCCAGGCCGGGCAGGCCCTCGAGCAGCACGTGGCCGCCGGCGAGGAGCGCCACCGTGAGGCGGTGGACCAGCTGTTGCTGGCCGACCACCTGCCGTCCGATCTGCCCGGCCAGCGCGTGGGCCCAGGGCATCGGCGCCGCGGCGCGATCGCGCCCCGGGCGTGCGTCACTGCGAACGGTCATTGGGGGCTGGCTCCCGGGCGGCTAGGGCCCACACACGGACGGTGCGATCGGCGCCGGTCGAGACGAGGCGCGTCCCTCCGGGCGCGAAGGCCAGCGCCGTGACGCCGCCTTCGTGCCCGTCGAGCCGGGCCAGTTCGCGGGCGGTGATGACGTCGACGACGCGGATCGAGGTGGCGTCGCCGGCGACCGCGAGGGTGCGGCCGTCGTCGGCGAGCGCGAAGTGCGTGGCATTGCGGATGGTGCGAAACGCGACGCCGGTTTCGGGATCCCAGAGGATCACGGCGCGCGCCGGTGCGGTGCCGCTGGCGCCCGCGCCGTCAGCGCTCGTGACCAGCAGGCGGCCGCCGCGGGCGAAGGCAACGGCGCGGACGGTGGTGCCCGGGCCGTGCGCGACGAACGAGCGGATCTTCTCGCCGCTCGCCTTCCACAACGTCAGGCTGCCGTCGCCGCCGCCGGTGAGCACGGTCTTCCCGTCGGGGGCGATGGCGAGGGCGGAGGCGTGGTCAGGCGCGTCGACCCCGACGATCCGGCGCCCTTCGTCGAGACGCCACAGCGAGAAGCCCTTGCTGCGGCCCTCGGCGGTCATTTCCTGGGCGACCGCCAGCGTGGCGTCCTCGGAGATGGCGCGGAACAGCATGCCGATGTCGCCGGAGAGCTGGGTGCGTTCGGCGCCGCTGGCGACGTCCCAGACGCGCAGGGAGTCATCCTCGGGCCCGGCCGCGGAGATGGCGGCGGCGCCATCGGGAGTGAACGCAACGGTCAGGATGTCGCTGGCGGTGCCGTGCCCGGTGAACCGCGTGACGGGTTGTCCGCCGGCGATGTCCCAGACGCGGACGGCCCCGTCGCCGTGACCGCCGCCCGAGAGCGCTCGCGCGCCGTCCCGCGAGACGGCGAGGCTGACCGGGGAGGCGGTGTGGCCGGCCAGCGTCCACAGCAGCCGGGCCCCGCCGGTGGCGCCCGGGGCCGTGGTCGAGGCCGTATGCGCCGGGGCCGTTCCGGCCTGTGGCGCGGTGGTGGCCGCCCGCCCGAACGGCGAGCGGCCCATCCAGAGCAGCCATCCGCCGACGCCGCTGGCAAGCACCACCACCGCGACGGCGGCGGCGGCCACGGGGCGTCGGGTCATTCGACGACGATGACGAACCGGTTCGCCTTGAACTTGTCCGGCGCGGTGATGCGCAGCGTCGCGGTCGGCCCGCCGACCTGGACGGCGTAGTCGACGCCGGCCAGGAAGATCTCGGGGACCAGCGTCACCTTCTTCACCTTCTTCAGCCCGAGCGACGCGGCGTCGATCGGAATCTCCTGCGACTCGAGCAGGTTCAGCGACGACATGTGGTCGGTCGCCGGGTTCCACTTGCGCATGTTCTTCTCGAGCAGCTTGCTCTTCACGAGCGCCTTCTTCGAGCCGACGATGAAGCGCAGCGTGTTGGCCTCGACCTCGCGGCGCTGCACCTCGGCGCGCTGCTGCTCGGCCGTCTCGGTCATCGCCTTCAGCTCCTCGGCGGAGCGCGTCAGCGCGGCTTCCTTCTCGACGGTCGCGGTCTTGAGCGCGTCACGCTCCGACGAGGTGTCGGCCAGCTCCTTGAGCGCCTTGTCGCGCGATTCCTCGAGCAGCGCCAGGACCTTCTTGGCGTGCTCCTGCGGCGTGATGCCGGCCTTGCCGCGGGTGACCCAGGTGCCGAACTGGCCCTTCTGGTAGTAGGTCCAGACGCGGAAGCCGGGCACCAGCGCGTCCTGCAGGTTGATCTGCGAGACGATCTCGTAGGCCTTCTTGGCCGGCACGCCCTGCTTGACCAGGAAGTTCATGGCGATGCGATCGTGGCGATCGCCTTCCTTCGACACCACGCTGGCCGGCAGCTGCGTCTCGAGCTGGTCGAGGCGCGTCTTCATCTGCTGCACTTCCTTGTCGCGGTCGATCAGGTCCTGCAGGAGCGTGCGCAGGCCGGCCTTCTCGGTCTTGATCCGCTCGGCGAGCAGGGTGCGCTGCTCGTCGGTCAGCTCGGCGCCGAAGCCGGGCGGCAGCGAGCCGCCGCGCTGCTGGTACTTGGTGATCAGCTGGCCCATCTGCTGATTGGTGGCGGCCTGCTGCTGTTCGAGCTTCTCGGTACTCGACGGCCATCTCGGACAAGGAGGCGACCTGCGCGTCCGAGGCCTTGGCGACCTCGGGCTCGGGGGGCGGCGGCGGCTCGGCGGGCTTGTCGGCCGCCTTGTTGCAGCCGACCGCGAAGGCGATCGCGGCCAGCGTCAGTCCCAATCGTCGTGCGCTACGTCCCCACATCAGCGGTCTCCTCGCTTCGTTGTTTATCGGATCACGGTTCGGATGCCGTGACTGGCGCGGCATCGACGACCGCCTGGGCGGGCGCCGGCGGCCCGGACTGGATGCGCTGCCGGATCGTGTCGGTGATGCGCTTCACGTCGGCGGTGCCGACGCCGGCGGCGCTCAGCTTCCCGGCCTGCTCCAGCGCCTTCTGGTACTGCGCGCTGGCCTTGCCGGCGTCCTTGGCGACCGCGTAGAGGTCGCCCAGATCCACGTGCGTCGCGATCAGCTCCTGCCGCACCGTCCGATCCGGCTGCGCGCTGTTGCGATCGAGATAGCTCCACAGGTTCTCGGCAATCTGCAGGGTGCGGGTGGCGCCGGCGCGATCGCCGAGCGTGCGGCCCGAGCTGCCGCCGAGCGATGCCGCCAGCTGGCGGTAGCCCTTGGCCACTTCGATCAGCAGCTCGCGCTCCGTCGATCCGGAGGCGCGCTGCAGATCGGTCAGGTACTGCATCCAGGTGCGCAGCAGCACCGCGCGCGCCGTGTGCGCGGCCGGATCCGGGGTCACGGCGAGCAGGTGATCGACCTCGGCGAGGCGCTGACCGAGCTGCCGGACTTCGGCGAACCGCTTCTCGGCCTTGGCCAGCCGCGCCTCGGCGTCCTGCTGGGCGAGGTTGGCCTGGCGCCACATCCACAGCGCGCCGCCGGCGACGAGGAACAGCAGGCCGGCCACGACCAGCCCGATGAGGCCGGTCGACGACCCGCCGCTGCGGCGGACGGGGATCGGCGCGCCGACCTCGCTGCTGCGGACCGGCGCGGGCGCGGCGGCGGGCGGCGCTGCCTGAACCGGCCGCGACAGCGGCGGAGGCATCGGCGGGGCGGCGGTGCTGGCATTGGCGCTGGCGGCGCGGGTGGGGCCGCGGCCAGTGGCGGCGGCTGCTTGTGGAGTGGCAGCGCCGGGCCCCATGCGGGGCGGCTCTCGTGGCGCGGCGGCGACGGCGCGGCGTGCGCGATCGGCACGCGCGGCGACGTGTCGGCGGTCGGACTTGCCTCGGGCCGGTGCGGCGCCGGCAGCGTCACGGTCCCGGAATTCGAACCAGCGCCGGGTGGGTCCGACAGCGCCTGGATCTCCCGGGTGCCGACGGCCCCGGCGCCGGCGTCGGGCTGGTAGCCGCGCCGCGATCCCGATCCGGGGACGATCACGGTCGCAGTGTCGAGTTCTCCGATGTAGGTGGCGTCGCTGTCGGGACGCCCGACGAACGTGGCGTGGCTGTCGGGGCGGGCGACGATCGTCGCCTCGCTGCCGGCGCCGACGGCCGGCGTGATGAAGGTCCGGGGGCTCTCTTCGTGCGAGGCGAGCAGGGCGCGGGCCTCGGCGAGCAGGCGCTGATCGCTGCCCAGGCGCGCCGCGAGCAGCGCGTCGCGCGCGTCGCGCGGGGCGGCCAGCGCCGCGTCGACCGCGTCACACAGCTGCCGGTACAGCGCGGGCGACAACCATTCGGTGGCCGCATCCTCCGGACGATCGTCCTGCTGCGACATGATCGGGGCCTGCTGGCCGGAACTCCGCGTTGACTACTGCGCCTTGCGGCGCGTGATGGTGACGAGTTCGCTGCCGCCCATGGCCGTGGAGGCGACCGTCATGCCGACGTACTCGTAGCCGCCAGCGCCGATCTCCGACAGCTCGCGCTGCATCGTCGAGGTCTTGCTCGTTGCCAGCAGCCGGTACTCCCATCGGGCCTTACCGGTCGCCTCGCGGTCCCGTTCCAAAATAACGACCACTTCCTTCCCCCCGAACATCGACGTGAAGACGCTCTGGCCCCGGTACTCGAAACCGGCGGCGGCGGCCTCCTGCAGCTCGCGCTGCATCGTGGACGTCTTGGTCGTGGCGAGCAGGCGGTATTCGTAGCGCTGAGCGGCGCCGCCGGCCTTGGTCATGAGCACGACCACCTCGTTGCCGCCGAACGCCGTGTCGCCGCCCATGGTCCCGCCGAAGCGGAAGCCGGCGGCGGCGGCGTCGCGCATCTCCTTCTCCATTGTGGAGGTCTTGTTGGTGGCGAGCACACGATACTCGACCGGATCGGCGGCGGCGCCGGCGACGACAGCCGAGCTCAGGGAGAGGGCGACGACGAGACAGACCCGACGCGCGGCGCGGGCGGCGAACAGGGGCAAACCGAGCTCCTTCCGGGGGTAGACGAGCCGGTCGCATTATGGGCAACCGCAGGGGCGGCGGCAAGCGCTGTCTTGGTCGGCGGGGCCTGCGCGGACGGCCCAAAACACGAGCGGGGCCCAGGGCTGTTGCCCTGGACCCCGCTGGAACGTGCCGTGTCGCGCAGCTGTGCGCCGCCCAGAGGGCGGCCCGCGGCGGGTCCTGAGGGGACCCGCCGCCAACAATCAGAACCCGACTCGGAAGCCCAGCTCGATGCGACGGGGCTCGCCCGACGAGAGCGGCTGGCCGAAGAACCTCGATGTCTGCACCGTCGAGTAGCTGCGGTAATTCACCGTGTTGGTCAGGTTCGAGACCTGCGCGAAGATCTCGAGGTTGACCCGGCCGTTGTTGGCGCCGGGCCCGAAGCCGCCGCCGAAGCCGCCGCCACCCCCGCCGCCGCCCGGTCCACGTCCGCCGCCCCCGCCGCCGGGCCCGCCGCCCGGGGCGCGGATGATCACGGGCCCGCCGCCAGGCCCGCCCGGACCCTGGTCGCCGCCCTTCGGCTGGCCGATGCTCTTCTGCCAGCTGAGTCGCAGGTCGATGTTCAGCAGGCCCTCGCCGCGGGCGCTGTTGCGGCTGATGCCGTCCGGCCGGTCGTTGCTGACGTCGTCGCCGTTGTCGTCGAAGCCGGTGGTGACGTTGTACGGCACGCCCGACTCGTAGCGCATGTTCACGTTGGTGCGCAGGCCGAACTTCAGCGGCGTCGACACGAAGCCGAAGATGCGGTGGCGGACGTCGTTGCGCGCCGGGCCCCATTCGGCGGCGAGATCGCTGCCGTTCATCGGCAGGCTGGTCGCGCTGTCGCCGTCGTTCATCGCCTTCGCCAGGCGGTAGTTGACCGCCCCGAAGATCCGCTTCGGCGCGTAGTTCAGGTTCATCGACAGGTCGACGCCCTGGCTCTTCGCCTCGCCGATGGCGTCGACGTAGGTGATGATGCCGAGCGCCGGGAACGGCCGGACGCTGTCGACCGGTGCGTTCAGGTTGACGGCGCGGAACTCGTCGTCGGTGCGCTGGATGAAGTAGTTGCTGCGGAACTGCGCCCAGCTGGCGAAGGCGTGCTCGACGCCGAACGACGCGCGCGTGATCTGCGGCATCACCACGTCCGCCGCAACCCGCGTCACGGAGGGCGCCAGCTGCGCCACGCCGGACAGGTCGATGGTCGGGTAGGTCGGGTTGCGGACGATCACGTCGCGCTGGTGCTCGCCGTCGAGACGCAGCGCCTGCTCGTAGAGGCTGTCCTCGTACCAGTCGTTGAACACCCCGAAGCCGCCGCGGATCGTCGTGCTGCCGCTCTTGAACGGCGTCCACGCGAAGCTGGCGCGCGGCGACAAGTTGATGTGGTCGTTCAGGTGCGTCTGCGCTTCGTAGCGGAGGCCGTAGCTCACGAGCAGGTTCTTCTGGACGCGGAAGTCGTCCTGCAGGTAGGCGCCGAACTGGAACGACCTGTACTCGACCAGCGGATCGCCGATGCGCTGCGAGAACTGCAGCGCCTCCCCGGCCAGGTAGGCATCGTTCGACGAGAACGTGTAGGTGCCGTTGAAGTTCCGCGTCTCGTCGCTGCGGTACGAGCCGCCTTCGACGAGCACGCCGGCACGGAGCGCGTGCTTCTTGCCGAGGGCGAAGTCGAGGTTGTCGGCGAACTCGATGGTCTTCGACTTGCGTCCGCCGGCGACCTGCGCGCCGCCGCTCGTGAACGCCTCCTTGACGTTGATCGTCCTGGCGTCGCTGAACGAGCTCGAGACGGTCTCGTTCCAGTCGACCTCGAGGCGGACCTCGTTGCGCATCTTGCCGAACACCGGACCGCTGGTCGAGATGCGGACCTCGTTGCCCCGGACGAACCGATCGTAGGCGCGCTCGTAGAGGTCGAAGCCGCCGACGCCGAGCTGCCCCTGGTCGTTGTTGTTGCGCGAGTACTCGACGCGCAGCATCTGGTTCTTGTTGATGGCGTGCTCGACGCGGGCGTTGAAGTTGATGCGGTCGGTCGGCTTCGACACGACGCCGTCGAACTGCGTGCCGTCGGGGTTGGCTGCGCGGATGGTCTCGGTGTCGAACGAGTCCATGCCGCCGATGTTGAACGAGAACGACGTCTTGCCCTTCTTGATCGGGCCGTCCATCGAGTACTGGTAGCGCCGCGCCTGCTCGGGCGGCTTCTCGGTGGCGAACGCGTTGCGCGCGTTCAGCGACTCGTCGCGGAAGGTGGCGGTGGCGTTGTTGCGCCAGTTGCCGTTGCCGGGCCGGGTGCGGATGTCGACGCGCGGGAAGCCGGCCTCGTGGTTCTCCGCGGAATACGGATCGAAGCGGAAGCGGATCTCGGCGATCTGCGACTTCGGCGGCAGCCGGCCGCCCGAGAAGCCGTTGACGCGCATGACGGCGCCCGGGCCGGCCATGTTCGCCAGCTGCTCGGCCATCTCCTCCTCGTCGTCGGGCAGGGCGTCGATCTGGTCCTGCGTCAGCGCCGACGAGAAGTTGTCGGTGATGTTCTGGTCGGTCTTGTCGCGCGTGACATCGACCTCCTCGACGTAGCCGGCGATCGGGAGCTGGATCTCGCGGCGCTCCTGGCGTCCGCGGCGGACGTTGACGTCGGTGATCTGCGTCGTCTCGAATCCGATCGATTCGACCTGCACGACGTACCGCCCCGGGGCGAGCCGCTCGATCGCGGCTTCTCCCTGCTCGTTGGCGGTGGCGGTCTTCGCCTCGGTGCCGGACTTCGCGTTGACGGCGATGACGGAGACGGTGGCGCCGAGGATCGCCGCTCCCGTCTGATCGAGGACGACGACCTTGATGCTGCCGACGTTCGGATCCGGCTTCTCCTGCGGCGCGGCGGCGGCCGCCGCCGCCGGAGCCGCGGCCTGCGGCTCCGCGTCCTGCGCGGCGACGCTCGCGCCCGTGATCGTGGCCATGCTCGTGGACAGGGCGGCGACGCCGAGCAGCCGCAGGAACCAGGAAGGGGTCGTCATGATCAATTGCTCGTCTTGCGCTTGAACTGCTCGTCGTCGAACTTCGGGTTGGCCTTGGCCTTCTTCAGCTCCCACTCCTCGGTCGGCTTGTCGCCGGTCTGCATCGTGATGTGGTGCGGGATCTTCACGCCGCCGACGTCCTTGTGGTCGGCGATGAACATCGAGAAGTCGACCATCTTCGGCGGCGGCGGCGGGCCGGCGGCCTCACGCTCGGCACGCAGGCGGGCGCGGAACTGCTCGTCGGTCTCGCCGTCCTTGCGGGCCGGCCGCTGGATGCGGAAGTTCCGCTCGCGGTCCTGGTAGGTGAGCATCACCGGCAGGTGGGTCTTGGCGTCGACGAACAGGCGGGCGGCGAAGTTGCCTTCGCCCTTGGCGTCGAGCACGTCGGCCTCGCCGTCCGGCGATTCGGCCTTGCCGACGTAGGTGAAGGTCAGGCCGGACGTGGCCGCCGTGCCGGGGAACATCGCCAGTGCCGTGCGCCAGTAGAGCTGCTTCACCATCACGGTCGGATCGAAGCGGCGCCCTTCGCCGCCTGGGCCGCCGCCGGGCCCGCCCCCGGGACCACCAGGGCCGCCGCCGGGCCCACCGGGTCCGCCGAAGCGGAAGACCGCGCCGCCGGGCGTCGGGCCGAGCGGCCCCATCCAGCCCTCGGTGCCGTTGAACGTCTGCGCGATGCGCGGACCGGGGTTCGGCCCGAAGTTCGGGAGCTGCTCGACGCGCTGGAATTTGTCAGGGAATCCGAAATAGAGCTCCAAGTCGCCTGCCATGTCCTGCTCGCCCATGACGCGGCGGTAGGTGCCCTCAAACGACACCGTCTTGAGCGCGTCGATTTTGGCGTCGCCGCCGATCGCCTTGCGCACCTCCGCCAGCACCTCCAGCGACTTCGCATCGCTCGGCGCCGGCGCCGTGGCGGGAGCCGGCGCCGCCGCCGGAGCGGTCGGCGTCGCGGCCTGGGGCGCGGGCGCCTGGGCGAAAGCCAGGCTTGGAGCGAGGAGCGGCGCCGCGATCACGGTTGCGATCACGGAGGCGAGGAAGCCGTAGGTGCGGGTGGGGATGGTCGGCATGGCGTTCTGTGTCAGGTGTGGGCCGGCGGTTCGGTCCGGCGCCGTGTCGTCTGGGCAGGTTGGACGTTGCCCCGGGGTCAATTGTTGTCGTCGGGCGGCGGCGAATGGTTAACGGTGCGCTAAGACTTTGTTAAGCATGTAAAAGCTGGGTTTTTCGACGTTTTTCGGGTGTTCGACAGGGTTACTCTCATGGCAGCGATTCCGCCGCCGCGCCCCTATGTCCCGATCCCTCGCGCTCCGCCGTCCGACCCGCACCGAGCTCGCCGTCGCCGCCATGGCGCTCCTGCTCGGTGTGCTCGCGGTTCTCCAGTACCGATGGGTCGGGCAGTTGAGCGCCGACGAGCGCGAGCGACTTCGATCGCACGCGGACACGCAGGCCGAGAACCTCACCGACGACTTCAACCGCGAGCTGACCCGCGCGTTCTTCTGGCTCCAGTTCGGACCCGAGCTGCGCCGCGACGCGCCGCTCGAAGCGGAAGTCGATCGGTACGCGCGCTGGTACTCGGCCGCGCCGCGGCCGGAGATCGTCAAGACGATCTATCGCCTGACCGAGCCGACGACGCCGTCCGGCGCGTGGGTCGTGGAGCAGTTCTCCCGCGATCCCGCCCGGCTGGACGTGGTGTCGTGGCCGGCCGAGCTGGATCCCATCCGCGTCGATCTGGAGAAAGCGCACCAGGCGCACCGTGGCGGCGCCCAGCCGGTCCGCATCGTACCGACGTTCGCCTCGGTTCCGGCGCTCCTGATCCCGCGCATCGCGCAGCTGCAGGATCGCGGCGACGGCCGGATCCTCAGCGCGTCGCCGCTGAACGGCTACACCGTGGCGGTGCTCGATCGCGGCTATCTCGAGAAGGATCTGCTGCCGCAGCTCGTCGAGCGCCACTTCCGGCTGTCGCAGGATCCGAGCGTCTACGTCGGGATCTACGGTCCGGGCATCGCCTTCAGCGCACCCGGCGGCCAGGTGCCGGAAGCGTTACGGACGGCGCCGGACATCACCGACGACGACATGTTCGAGATCCGGTTCTTCGAGTTCCGGCGGTTCGTCACCGATCGCCGGCTCGAGCCGCCCGCCGGCACGACGGCCGTCGCGGGCACGACCGCACCCTCGACCGGGGCAGCGCGAGGCACGGCCACGCCGCCCGGGCAGAACACCGTGATCGTCACCCGCGAAGCCCGCGGCAACGTGTTCCGCGGCCGCGGCGGTCCGGGCGGGCCGGGCGGTCCCCCGGGACGCGACGGCGTGCCGCACTGGAACGTGCACGTGCTGCACCGTGCCGGCTCGCTCGACATCGCCGTGTCGCACGCGCGCCTGCGCAATCTGCTCGTCAGCTTCGGCGTGCTGGTGCTGCTCGGCGCGAGCATGGGGCTGGTGCTGGCCACCACCGGGCGCGCCCGGCGTCTTGCGGCGCAGCAGATGGAGTTCGTCGCCGGCGTGTCGCACGAGCTGCGCACGCCGCTCGCCGTCATCCGCTCCGCCGCCGAGAACCTCGCCGACGGCGTCGTCGCCGATCCGAAGCAGGTGAAACGCTACGGCGACGTGATCGCCGGCGAGGGCCGCCGGCTCACGCAGATGGTCGAGCAGATCATGGAGTTCGCGGGGTTCGAGAGCGGCCGCGCCACGCTCGACGTCCGGCCCGCCGATCTCGGCGGCATCATCGACGAGGCGCTCCGCGGCGCCGACCCGCTGGTGCGCGAGCACCACGCCACCATCGAGCGCCGCGGCACGATCGAGCTGCCGGCGGTGCTCGTCGATCCCTCGGCGGTGTCGCGCTCGCTGCAGAACCTGATCGTCAACGCGCTCAAGTACGGCGGGGCGCCGCCCGCCGTCGTGGTCGACGCCCGCCGCGCCGAGGGCGCGCGCCGCGAGGTCACCGTCACCATCGGCGACAACGGCAGCGGCATCGCCGCCCGCGACCTGCCGCACATCTTCGAGCCCTTCTATCGGGGCGGCGACGCCGCCGCGCGCCAGATCCACGGCAGCGGGCTCGGCCTGAGCCTGGTGAAGCGGATCATGGACGAACTGGGCGGGCGCATCACCGTGCGAACCGAAGCTGGCAAGGGCAGCGCGTTCACGCTGCACCTGCCGCTGGCGCCGGAAGGCGCGCTGGCCGGTGGGCCGGCGGAACGGCCCTCGGGCGCGCCCGGCCTGGGCGACCCACGCGTGCCAGCCTGACGCGGCGACCGACACCAGCCGCGAAACACGCCACACAGCGCGTCTGATCTACGCCAGACTGTCAGTGGTCTGTCGTGGTGATTCCTAGTGTGGCTTCCGGGCGGGGCATCCCTTCTCCACCCCAGCGCGCAGGCGTGCGCGCCGGGGGCCCCGGCTCTGGCGGCGTTGCTCGTCGCTCACATATTCCCGATATGCTCGCTCCTCGCGCCTGGCCATCCGGGCGCCGCACTCCGGAATCCACGCTACGACTCACCAGGACGGTCCACTGTGGCTCGGATCCTCATCGTCGAAGACGAACCCGGGCTGGTGCTCACCCTGAGCGATCGCCTCGGGCGTGAGGGCCACGTGGTCGAAACGGCGACGGAGGGCCGCGAAGGCCTGGCCCGCGCCTCCCAGGAACCCTTCGACCTGCTCCTGCTCGACGTGATGCTGCCGGGGCTCGGCGGCTTCGACATCCTGCGCGACCTGCGGCAGCAGGGCGTCGAGACGCCGGTGATCATGCTGACCGCACGCGGCCAGGTGATCGACAAGGTGCTCGGCCTGAAGCTCGGCGCCGACGACTACCTCACCAAGCCGTTCGAGATGATGGAGCTGCTGGCGCGCATCGAGGCGCGGCTGCGCCGGCACGCGCCGAAGGACACCGTCGACGCCGAGGCTTACCGCTTCGGCGCCATCCAGGTCGATTTCCGCAAGGCCGAAGTCACCAAGGACGGCGCCGCCGTGGAGCTGTCGGCGCGCGAGTACCAGCTGCTGCGCTACTTCATCGAGCACCGCGGCGCGACGATCTCACGCGACGAGCTGCTCAACCACGTGTGGGGCTACCACGCGATGCCGAACACGCGGACCGTGGACGTCCACGTCGCGTGGCTGCGGCAGAAGATCGAGCCCAACCCGAAGCATCCGCAGTACGTGATCACCGCGCACGGGTTGGGCTACAAGTTCGCGGGCTAGACAGGCAGGCACGCGACGATCACCGCGGCCCGCGTGTGGCGCCGGCGACGCGCCCAGCGTCGCCGAACAGCAGCCGCACGCTCAAAGGGCCGCCCGCGAACCGCGCTGAGGCGCGGCTCGCCATCAAGACGGCTGCGGCAGAAGATCGAGCCCAACCCGAAGCATCCGCAGTACGTGATCACCGCGCACGGGTTGGGCTACAAGTTCGCGGGGTGAGCTGCGCGCGGTCCGGACGGACCGCGCGCTCAAGGGGCGGCCTGCGGCGGTTCCTGAAAGGAACCGCCGCCAGCCATTACTGCGGAACGGGCGAGCAGAGCGAGATGCCGGTGAACCGGTTGTCGTTGCCCTTGTCCGGGCACAGCTGTCCGCGGATCTCGCCGCCGGGGTTGGCCTGCGAGTGCACGTTGACGTAGGCGTTGCCCGCGGCGATCGCGATCATCATTTCTTCCATCGAGCGGATGCCCTGCGCCGGCCGGGCGGTGAAGGCCCGCGTGCTGCCGCTCAACCGGAACGGGCCCGAGACGCCGAGGTTGGTGGGTGCGAAGTCGATGACGACCGGCCCGCATGGTGCCCGCTGCGCCGACGTGGATGTGCGACGCGGTAAGCCCGGTGGGGAAGTTGAAGACGTCGATTTCCCAGGTGACCTCGCCGATGTCCGGGTCGATCGTGATGATGGCCTTGCCGTGCGCCCCGGTGTTCACCACCGCCGGCGCTTCCGACCCACCCGAGAGGACGGCGACCAACGTCTGTTTGCGGTTCTGCGCGTGCGGCGCCGTCGTCGCACCAACCACCAGAAGGGCGGTCATCAATCCGTACAGGAACGTTCTCCGCATGGAGATTCTCCTAACCATGAATTGGGCGTTCACAGAGGCAGACGACGACCATAACCCGTTTTCGGCCGCAGGGCAACGACGCCCGCGTTGCGAGCCGCCCCTTAGCCGGCACTGCGCGCCGGGGGATCGGCCGGCTTGAGCCGTTCCATCGCGGCCGCGAAGGTGTCGACCTCGTCGAGGGTCGTATAGAGGTTCGGGGTCACCCGGACGCCCTGGTATTCGTCGTGGACGATCGGGCGTGACGATGATCCGCGCCGTGTCCCACAGCGTGGTCGCGATCGCCGCCGGGGCGAGGCCCTCGACGCCCACGGTGCCGATGGCGCCGGCCTGCGCCGGATCGAAGCTGGTGTGGATGCGGAAGCGCGCCTGGGTCTTCAGCCGCTCGGCCCACCGCAGCCGCAGGTAGCGCAGCCGCGCCGCCTTGCGGGGCATGCCGATGGTCTCCTGGAACACCAGCGCCTCGGCCACGCTGAGGGCCGTCGCCGCCGGGTGCGTCCCGATCTCCTCGAACTTGCGGATGTCGTCCTGGAGCTTCGCCGGGGCCGGCGTCAGCGGCCACAGATCCTTGACCAGCGGCCGGCGCACGTAGAGGAAGCCGGTGCCGACCGGCGCCAGCAGCCACTTGTGCAGGCTGGTGCCGTAGTAGTCGCACTCGAGATCGCGCAGGGCGAAGGGGAAGTGGCCGTAGGCGTGGGCGCCGTCGACGATGGTGCGGATGCCGCGGGCGCGGGCCATCCGGCAGATCGCCTGGATCGGGAAGATCTGCCCGGTGAGGTTGGTGATGTGGCAGACGTGGATCACCTTGGTGCGAGGCGTCACGGCGGCCTCGAAGCGCCGCGCCAGATCGTCCAGGGACGGCGGCGGGACGGGGAAGGCGATCTTCTTCAGCACGATCCCGTTGCGCTTCACCCGCTGCTCCCAGGTGTCGAGCATGCGGCCGTAGTCCTGGTTGGTCGTCAGGACTTCGTCGCCAGGGGCGAGGTCGATCCCGAGCTGCGCGATCTGCAGCGCCTCGCTGGCGTTGCGCGTGATCGCGAGCTCCTCGGGATCGCAGCCGGCGCTGGCGGCGAGCTTGCGACGGACCGCTTCGCGGTTCGGCTCGAGCACCTGCCACATGTGGTACGCCGGCGACTGGTTCGAGACGTCCAGGTAGCGCTTGTAGGCCTCGTGGACCACCCGCGGGCTGGGCGAGACGCCGCCGTTGTTCAAGTTGATGATGCTGCGATCGAGCGTGAATCCGAGCTGGATCTCGCGCCAGAACGGCTCGTCGCGGGCGACGTCCTCGGGATCGCGATCGCCGGCGCGATCGACCGCGGCCCTGGCGCGCGCCATCGCGTCGTCGGTGAGGATGGCCGCCACGGCCAGGCCGACGCCAGCCGTCTGTCCCAGGAACCGACGCCGGGCCGATCCATCGGTGCGCATGGCTCGGAAGTATAGGCCCGTCGGGGTATAAGTCTCGGCGTGGATGGGACCCGCGCCGCCCTCGTCACCGGCACCCGGCGGATCGGCGGCGCGATCGCGCGGGCCCTGGGCGCGGACGGCTACGACGTGGCGGTCGCCTGCCGCCAGTCGCGCGCCGAGGCCGACTCCGCCGCCACCGCGGTCCGCGCCGCCGGACGCCGGGCCGTGGTCCTGCAGGCCGACCTCGCGGACCCGGCGGCCTGCCGCTCGCTCGTCGAGGCGGCGGCCGAGGCCCTGGGCGGCCTGTCGGCGGTCGTCCTCGCGGCGTCGCGCTTCGATCGGATTGCCTTCGACGCCCTCGACGGCGCCGCCTGGGACCGCGCGATGGCCGTCGACCTCGACGCGTCGTTCCACTGCGCCCAGGCCGCGATTCCCCACCTGCGCCGCGCCGGCGGCGGCCACATCGTGCTGTTCTCGGACTGGGTCGCGGCCAGCGGCCGGCCGCGCTACCGCGGCTACCTGCCGTATTACGTCGCCAAGCGGGCCGTCGTGGCGCTGGGCGAGGCGCTCGGCCTCGAGCTCGCCCGGGACGGCATCCGCGTCCACGTGATCGCGCCCGGCCCGATCGTGCCGGCCGCCGGGAGCACCCCGAAGGAGGAAGCCGCGGTGCTCGCGGCGACGCCGCTCGGGCACTGGGGCGGCGAGGACGAAGTAGCGCGTCAGGTCGTCGCGCTCCTCGGGTCGACGTTCGTCACCGGTGAGACGGTCCGGGTCGATGGTGGGCGCCACCTCGGCTGAGCGGGCCGCTCAGAGGCACGGTGTCCGGCCGCACGCCGCCCGCGGCCGTCAAGGAATCGAGGTAGGGTGGACGGCGATTCAGCACGCTTCTTGCTACCTCAACCGGCCACCCCGTGGGTTGTGTGGATCCCTGTAGCGCAGGCCTACAGTTGGGCTCCCTGCGTCTCACAGTGGGCATAGGATTACCCACCCCGATCTACCGGAGCTCGTTGCATGCAGCGAACTGAAAGCCCTCGTTCCAAGACCCCTGCCACCCCTCCCCCGGCTCCGCCCACGCTGCCGCCATCGACCAACGGGCAGGAACTGTCCGCGCTGCTCGGCGCCATGCAGGCGGTCAAGAACGGCGACTTCTCCGTGCGCCTGCCCGGCGACTGGACCGGACTGCACGGGAAGATCGCGGACACCTTCAACGAGATCGTGACCGCCAACGCGAGCATGGCGCGCGAGCTCGAGCGGGTCGGGACGACGGTCGGCAAGCAGGGCAAGACCCGCCAGCGCGTCCGGTTCGGCTCGCCGGCCGGTGCCTGGGCCGGCATGGAAGCGTCGGTCAACACGCTGATCGACGACCTGCTGCGACCGACCACCGAGGTGACCCGCGCCCTCGAAGCCGTCGCCAAGGGCGACCTGCTCCAGACCGTCCGCCTGGACGTCGAGGGGCGGCCCCTCGAAGGCGAGTTCCTGCACTCGGCGACCATCGTCAACACGATGATCGAGCAGCTCGGCGTGTTCACCTCCGAGGTGACCCGCGTCGCGCGCGAGGTCGGCACCGACGGCAAGCTGGGCGGCCAGGCCGAGGTCCGCAACGTGTCGGGCGTCTGGAAGGACCTCACCGACTCCGTGAACTCGATGGCCAGCAACCTGACCGGTCAGGTGCGCAACATCTCCGAGGTCACGATCGCCGTCGCCAGCGGCGACCTGTCCCGCAAGATCACGGTCGACGTCCGCGGCGAGATCCTGCAGCTCAAGGAAGCCATCAACACGATGGTCGACCAGCTGCGCTCGTTCGCGTCGGAAGTCACGCGCGTCGCGCAGGAGGTCGGCACCGAGGGCCGGCTCGGCGGCCAGGCCGTGGTGCCGGGCGTCGCCGGCACGTGGAAGGACCTCACCGACTCGGTCAACGCGATGGCGCGCAACCTGACCGACCAGGTCCGGAACATCGCCGAAGTCACCACCGCCGTCGCCCGCGGCGACCTCTCCCGCAAGATCACGGTCGACGTCCGCGGCGAGATCCTCGAGCTGAAGAACACCATCAACACGATGGTCGATCAGCTGAACGCGTTCGCCTCGGAAGTGACGCGCGTGGCGCGCGAGGTCGGCACCGACGGCAAGCTCGGCGGCCAGGCGCAGGTGCCCGGCGTGACCGGCACCTGGAAGGACCTCTCCGACAACGTCAACTTCATGGCCAGCAACCTCACCGCGCAGGTGAGGAACATCGCCGAAGTGGCGACCGCCATCGCCGGCGGCGACCTCTCCAAGAAGATCACCGTCAACGTCAGCGGCGAGATCCTGCTCCTCAAGGAGACCATCAACACGATGGTCGATCAGCTGAACGCGTTCGCCGGTGAGGTGACGCGCGTGGCCCGCGAAGTCGGCACGGAAGGCCGGCTCGGCGGCCAGGCCAAGGTGCTCGGCGTGGCCGGCACCTGGAAGGACCTGACCGACTCGGTCAACTGGATGGCGAACAACCTCACCGCGCAGGTGCGGAACATCGCCGAGGTCGCCACCGCCATCGCCAGCGGCGACCTGACCAAGAAGATCACCGTGGACGTCAGCGGCGAGATCCTGCAGCTGAAGGAGACCATGAACACCATGGTCGATCAGCTCAACGCGTTCGCCGGCGAGGCGACGCGCGTGGCGCGCGAGGTCGGCACGGAAGGCAAGCTCGGCGGCCAGGCGCAGGTGCCCGGCGTCGCCGGCACCTGGAAGGACCTCACCGACAACGTCAACCTGCTCGCCGCCAACCTGACGACGCAGGTGCGCAACATCGCCGAGGTCACGACGGCCGTCGCGCGGGGCGACCTGTCGCGCAAGATCACGGTCGACGCGAAGGGCGAGATCCTCGAGCTGAAGAACACCATCAACACGATGGTCGATCAGCTGAACGGCTTCGCCGCCGAGGTGACGCGCGTGGCGCGCGAGGTCGGCACGGAAGGCAAGCTCGGTGGCCAGGCGCAGGTGCCCGGCGTCGACGGCACGTGGAAGGACCTCACCGACAACGTCAACCTGCTGGCCGGCAACCTGACCGTGCAGCTGCGCGACGTGTCGAAGGTCGCCACGGCCATCGCCAACGGCGACCTGTCGCAGAAGATCACCGTCGACGTCAGCGGCGAGATCCTGCAGATCAAGGACACCATCAACACGATGGTCGACCAGCTCAACGCGTTCGCCGGCGAGGTGACGCGCGTGGCGCGCGAGGTCGGCACCGACGGACGCCTCGGCGGCCAGGCCAACGTGCGCGGCGTCGCCGGCACGTGGAAGGATCTCACCGACTCCGTCAACTCGATGGCCAACAACCTGACCGCGCAGGTCCGCAACATCGCGGACGTGGCGACGGCCATCGCCAAGGGCGACCTGTCGCGCAAGATCACGGTCGACGTGAAGGGCGAGATCCTCGAGCTGAAGAACACCATCAACACGATGGTCGATCAGCTGAACGCGTTCGCCGCCGAAGTGACGCGCGTGGCGCGCGAGGTCGGCACCGAGGGCCGGCTCGGCGGCCAGGCGCAGGTGCAGGGCGTCGCCGGCACCTGGAAGGACCTCACCGACAGCGTCAACTTCATGGCCAGCAACCTGACCGCGCAGGTCCGGAACATCGCCGAGGTGGCGACCGCGATCGCCGGCGGCGACCTGTCCAAGAAGATCACCGTCGACGTCCGCGGCGAGATCCTGCTGCTCAAGGAAACGCTGAACACGATGGTCGAGCAGCTGCGCTCGTTCGCCGCCGAAGTGACGCGCGTCGCGCGCGAGGTCGGCACCGACGGGCGCCTCGGCGGCCAGGCCGTCGTGCCCGGCGTCGGCGGCACGTGGAAGGACCTGACCGACAACGTCAACCTGCTCGCCGCCAACCTGACGACGCAGGTGCGCAACATCGCCGAGGTCACCACCGCCGTCGCGCGGGGCGACCTGTCGCGCAAGATCACGGTCGACGTGAAGGGCGAGATCCTCGAGCTGAAGAACACCATCAACACGATGGTCGATCAGCTGAACGGCTTCGCCGCCGAGGTGACGCGCGTGGCGCGCGAGGTCGGCACGGAAGGCCTGCTCGGTGGCCAGGCGGTCGTGCCCGGCGTCGGCGGCACCTGGAAGGACCTCACCGACAACGTCAACGTCATGGCCGCCAACCTCACCGAGCAGGTGCGCGGCATCGTCAAGGTCGTGACCGCGGTCGCCAACGGCGACCTCGAGCAGAACCTGACGGTCAAGGCCAAGGGCGAGGTCGCGGCGCTCGCCGACACCATCAACAACATGACCGGCACGCTGGCGACGTTCGCCGACCAGGTGACGTCGGTGGCGCGCGAGGTCGGCGTCGAGGGCCGCCTCGGCGGCCAGGCCAACGTGCCCGGCGCCGCCGGGACGTGGAAGGACCTCACCGGCAACGTCAACCTGCTGGCCGCCAACCTCACCACGCAGGTGCGCGCCATCGCCGAGGTCGCGACCGCCGTGACCAAGGGCGACCTGACCCGGTCGATTCAGGTCGACGCCCTCGGCGAGGTCGCCGAGCTGAAGGACAACCTCAACACGATGATCGACAACCTGCGGTTGACGACCGACCGCAACACCGAGCAGGACTGGCTGAAGACCAACCTGGCCCGGTTCACCGGCATGCTGCAGGGCCAGCGCGACCTGGCGACGGTCGGCAAGCTGCTGCTCACCGAGCTGGTACCGCTCGTCAACGCGCACCAGGGCGTCATCTACCAGAAGGCGGCCGATCACGCGGCGGCGCTGGAGATGCTGGCCAGCTACGCCGACTCCGCCGAGCACGGCTATCCGCACCGGATGCAGTTCGGCGAAGGGTTCGTCGGCCAGGTCGCGCGCGACAGGAAGCGCATGCTGATCACCGACGTGCCGCCGGACACCGTGCCGGTCGGCCGGGTCTTCTTCACGGCGCTGCCACGCAACATCGTCGTCCTCCCGGTGATCTTCGAAGGCCAGATCAAGGCGGTGCTCGGCCTCGCCTCGCTGAACGAGTTCTCGGCCACGCACCTGGCCTTCCTCGAGCAGCTGACCGCCAGCATCGGCATCGTGCTGAACTCGATCGGGGCGACGATGCAGACGGAAGGCCTGCTCAAGCAGTCGCAGCAGCTGGCCGGCGAGCTGCAGGCGCAGCAGGCCGAGCTGCAGCAGACCAACGAGCAGCTGGCCCAGAAGGCGCAGCAGCTCGCCGAGCAGAACGTCGAGGTGGAGCGCAAGAACCAGGAGATCGAGCAGGCGCGGCGCGCGCTCGAGGAGAAGGCCGAGGAGCTGGCGCTGACCTCGAAGTACAAGTCCGAGTTCCTCGCCAACATGTCGCACGAGCTGCGCACGCCGCTGAACAGCATCCTGATCCTCGGCCAGCAGCTCTCCGACAACCCCGAGCGGAACCTCACCGGCAAGCAGGTCGAGTTCGCGCGCACCATCCACGGCGCCGGCACCGACCTCCTCAACCTGATCACGGACATCCTGGATCTCTCGAAGATCGAGTCGGGCACGGTGACGGTCGAGGCCGAGGAGGTGTACTTCACGAACCTGCTCGATCTCGTCGTGCGCACGTTCAAGCACGACGCCGAGAACCGCGGCCTGTCGTTCGACGTGCGCGTCGAGGCGGGCCTCGGCGCGGCGATGGTCACCGACTCGAAGCGCCTGCAGCAGATCCTCAAGAACCTGCTCTCGAACGCCTTCAAGTTCACCGCCCAGGGCGGCGTGCGGCTGAACGTCTCGGAAGTGATCCGCGGCTGGACGCCGGGGCATCCGCTGCTCAGCCAGACGGCGCGCGTCGTCGCTTTCGAGGTGTCCGACACCGGCATCGGCATCCCGCCCGAGAAGCAGCGCATCATCTTCGAGGCCTTCCAGCAGGCGGACGCCAGCACCAGCCGCAAGTACGGCGGCACGGGTCTCGGCCTCGCCATCAGCCGCGAGCTGGCCAGCCTGCTCGGCGGTGAGATTCAGCTGCGCAGCAACCCCGGCATCGGCAGCAACTTCACGCTCTATCTGCCGCTACGCTACGTCGGGCCGACCGGCCTCGGGCTGCGCGAGCCAGCGACGCCCACCGCGCCCGGCACCAGCCTTCGGGTGCCCGTCCGCGGGCCGGAGCGCACCATCGAGGCGGTGCCCGACGATCGCGAGCACGTCCAGCCCGGCGAGCCGACGCTGCTCATCGTCGAGGACGATCCGCACTACGCCAGAGTGCTCGTCGACCTCGCCCACGACAGCGGCCTCAAGGTGCTGGCCGCGTCACGCGGCGCCGACGCGCTGGCGCTGGCGCGTCAGTACCGGCCGACCGCGGTGTCGCTCGACGTCTTCCTGCCCGACATGCTCGGCTGGACCGTCTTGAGTCAGCTGAAACAGGATCCCGAAACGCGCCACATACCAGTGCAGATGGTGACGCTCGACGAGGATCGTCAGCACGGTCTGGCTCGGGGCGCGTTCTCCTTCCTGACCAAGCCGGGCTCGGCCGAGGAGCTGAACGAGGCGATTCGCCGACTGACGACCTATGCGTCGGCGGGGCGCAAGCGGCTGCTCGTGGTCGAGGACAATCCCGCCGAACAGCTGTCGATCTCGGAGCTCCTCGGCCACGACAATCTCGACATCGTCACCGCCGACACGGGCGCCGCGGCGCTCGCGGCCATGGCGGAGCAGCCCGTCGACTGCGTCGTGCTCGACCTGCGGCTGCCCGACATGAGCGGCTTCGAGGTGCTGGAGACGATCAGCAGGGACGAGGACCTGGCGACGGTGCCGGTCGTGGTCTTCACCGGTCGCGAGCTGTCGCTGGAGGAGGACGCCCGGCTGCGCACGCTGGCCCGCAGCGTGGTGGTCAAGGGCGTCGAGTCGCCGGAGCGGCTGCTCGACGAGACCTCCCTCTTCCTGCACCGGGTGACCTCGCGCCTGCCGCGCGAGAAGCAGAACATGCTCGAGCGCCTGCACCGCTCCGACGATGATCTCGTCGGCAAGGCGGTGCTGGTCGTCGACGACGACGTCCGCAACATCTTCGCCCTGTCGAGCGTGCTCGAGCGGCGCGGGATGAAGGTGCTGACGGCGAGCACGGGCAGCGAGGCCATCGACCTGCTGGAGCGGACCGACAACCTGTCCATCGTCCTGATGGACATCATGATGCCGGAGATGGACGGCTATCAGACCATGCGGCGGATTCGCGAGAACCCGGCCCTGCAGCGCCTGCCGATCGTCGCGCTGACGGCCAAGGCGATGAAGGGCGACCGCGAGAAGTGCTTCGAGGCCGGGGCCTCGGACTACCTCGCCAAGCCCGTCAACACCGATCAGCTGCTGTCGGCGCTGCGCATGTGGCTCCACCGGTGATACGGTTTTCCTGCACGTTCGGGATTGGAGCCTGAATGGCGGTCCCCCTGCGCCCTGACGCCGTCAAGATCCTCGTCGTCGACGATCAGCCGGCGAAGCTGCTCACCTACGACGCGATCCTCACCGAGCTCGGCGAGGAGCTGATCCGCGCGAACTCGGCGAGCGAGGCGCTCGAGGCGCTGCTGAAGCACGAGATCGCCGTCGTGCTGGCGGACGTCTGCATGCCGGATCTCGACGGCTACGAGCTGGCCGCGATGATCCGGCAGCACCCGCGCTGCCAGAAGACCTCCATCATCTTCGTGTCGGCGGTGATGATGGCCGAGCCCGATCGCCTGCGCGGCTATCAGAGCGGCGCCGTCGACTACGTGCCGGTGCCGGTCGTGCCCGAGATCCTGCGGGCCAAGGTCGGCATCTTCGCCGAGCTGTATCGCAAGACGCGCGCGCTCGAGGAGCTGAACGCCGAGCTCGAACGGCGTGTCGCGGCGCGCACCTCGGAGCTCGAGGCGACGACGGCGGCGCTGCGCGAGGCGGACCGGCGCAAGGACGAGTTCCTGGCGATGCTGGCGCACGAGCTGCGCAACCCGCTGGCGCCGATCCGCACCGCGGTGCAGCTGCTGCGGCTCAAGGAGCTGCCCGAGGCGCACAGCGCCAGGGCCCGCGACACCATCGATCGCCAGGTCGAGCACCTGGTCATCCTGATCGACGATCTGCTCGACGTCTCGCGCATCACGCGCGGGATGATCACGCTGCAGCGGGAGCCGGTGCCGGCGAGCGCGATCGTCGCCCGGGCCATCGAGATCTCGCGGCCGGCGATCGACGCCAGGCGGCACGAGCTGGTCCTCGACCTCGCCGACGAGCCGTTGACGATCGAGGGCGATCGCACGCGCCTCGTGCAGATCGTCGGCAACATCCTGCACAACGCCACCAAGTTCATGGAGCCGGGCGGCCGCATCGTCCTGCGCGTGGCGCGCGAGGGCGGGTCGGCCGTGTTCACCGTCAAGGACGACGGCATCGGCATCCCCGCCGACCGCATCGAGCGGGTGTTCGACCTGTTCACGCAGGTCCATGGCACGGGGGACGGCGCCCAGGGCGGGCTCGGAATCGGCCTGGCGCTCGTCCGGCGGCTCGTCGAGATGCACGGCGGCTCCGTCGCCGCCCGCAGCGAGGGCACCGGGCGCGGCACCGAGATCCGCGTCTGCCTGCCATTGACGACCGCGATGCTCCCAGCCGCCGAGGCCGAGCGCGGCACGCCGCAGGTCGATGCCGCTCCGCTGCCGCCGCACGCCCGCCGGCGCATCCTGATCGCCGACGACAACGGCGACGCCGCCGGATCGCTGGCGCTGCGGCTCGAGCTGGCCGGGCATGAGGTCCGCACCGCCCAGGACGGGCTCGAGGCGCTCGCCGTCGCCCGCATGTTCCAGCCGGAGGTCGTCCTCTTGGATCTCGGGATGCCGGCGATGGATGGCTACGACACGGCGCGGCACCTGCGCCGGCTGCCGTGGGGCAAGCAGGCGCGCCTGATCGCGCTCACCGGCTGGGGGCAGCAGCAGGATCGCCTCCGCACGGCCGAAGCCGGCTTCGACGTCCACCTGGTGAAGCCGGTGTCCGAGCCGGATCTGTTCCGGGCCATCGCCGCGTCGGACGCGGCGCCGGTCACGCCAACGAACGTCAACTGATCGTTCAGGCCGGCGTCCACAGCGCCGGCAATGCCGGCAGCGCGCGAAACAGCGTCGACAGCGAGCCGCCGCGGACGAGCGCGCTCGCGGCTTCGATGTCGGGCGCGATGAAGCGGTCCTCGGCCATCGCCGGGCAGGACTGGCGCAGCAGCCGGTGCGCGGCCTCGAGCGGCGGCGAGCTCGCCAGCGGGCGCAGGAACTCGATGCCCTGCGCCGCGGCCAGCCACTCGATGCCGAGGATGTGCGCGACGTTGTCGATCATCGGCTGCAGCCGGCGCGCCGCGAAGGTGGCCATCGAGACATGGTCTTCCTGGTTCGCGCTGGTCGGCAGGCTGTCGACGCTGGCCGGGTGGGCGAGCGACTTGTTCTCGCTCGCCAGCGCCGCCGCGGTGACGTGGGCGATCATGAAGCCGCTGTTCAGGCCGGCGTTGGCGGTCAGGAACGGCGGCAGCCGCGAGACGTTGCTGTCGATCAGCATCGCGATGCGGCGTTCGGCGATCGCGCCGACCTCGGCGATGGCGTTGGCCATCGCGTCGCAGGCCAGGGCAATCGGCTCGGCGTGGAAGTTGCCGCCCGAGACCAGCGTGCCGTGGTCCGGTGAACCACCGCCTGCGGCGGCGAAGACGAGCGGGTTGTCGGTGACGGCGTTGGCCTCGCGCAGCAGCACCAGCGCGGCATGACGCAGCTGGTCGAGGCAGGCGCCGACGACTTGCGGCTGGCAGCGCAGGCAGTACGGGTCCTGCACGCGGTCGTCGCCTTCGAGGTGACTGAGCCGGATGGCGCTGCCGGCAAGCAGGCCGCGGTAGTACTGCGCGACGTCGATCTGCCCCGGCTGGCCGCGCAGCGCATGGATGCGCGGGTCGAATGGCCCGTCGCTGCCGCGCGCGGCGTCGACGGTCAGCGCGCCGATGACGAGCGCCGATTCGAGCACCGGCTCGAAGGAGAACAGCGCATGCAGCGCCAGCGCAGTGCTGGTCTGCGTGCCGTTGATCAGGGCCAGGCCTTCCTTTGCGCTCAGCACCAGCGGCGCGATGCCGGCCTCGCGCAGCACCTCGGCGGCCGGTCGACGGCCGGTGGCAGCTCCGGCTCTGGCTCCGGCCTCGAGGAACTCGCCTTCGCCGAGCAGCGCCAGTGTCATGTGCGACAGCGGTGCGAGGTCGCCAGAGGCGCCGACGCTGCCCTGGCTCGGCACGTAGGGTACGAGGCCGGCGTTGTGCACCGCGAGCAGGCTGTTGATGACGGCGGGCCGCACCCCCGAGTGGCCGCGCGCCAGGCTCGCCGCCTTCGTCGCGAGCATCAGCCGCACGACCGCCGGCGTCAGCGGCGCGCCGACACCGACGCTGTGCGAACGAATCAGGTTCAGCTGCAAGGTCGCGAGGTCGGCTTCGCTGATGCGCGTGCTCGCCAGCTTGCCGAAGCCGGTGTTGACGCCGTAGACCGCGGCGTCGCCTTCGGCGGCGCGGCGCACGACCTCGGCGCTGGCGGCGATCCCCGGCATCGCCTGCGGGTCGATGCCGCAGCTGCCGGACGCCGGCATGCAGGGCGTGCAGGTCGTCGAGGGTCAGGGCTCCCGGTCGCAGCAGCATCAACGCCCCACCATCGGCAGGTTCAGCCCATGCTGCTGCGCGCACTCGCGGGCGATCTCGTAGCCGGCGTCGGCGTGGCGCATCACGCCGCTGCCGGGGTCGTTCCACAGCACGCGTTCGATGCGCCTGGCCGCCGCGTCGCTGCCGTCGCAGACGATGACGACGCCGGCATGCTGCGAGTAGCCCATGCCGACGCCGCCGCCGTGGTGCAGGCTGACCCAGGTGGCGCCGCCGGCGGTGTTGAGGAGCGCGTTGAGCAGCGGCCAGTCGCTGACGGCGTCGCTGCCGTCCTTCATCGCCTCGGTTTCGCGGTTGGGCGACGCGACCGAGCCGCTGTCGAGGTGATCGCGGCCGATCACGATCGGCGCCTGCAGCTCGCCCGACTTGACCATCTCGTTGAAGGCGAGGCCGGCGCGGTGGCGATCGCCGAGGCCGATCCAGCAGATGCGCGCCGGCAGGCCTTGGAAGGCGATCCGTTCGCCGGCCATGTCGAGCCAGCGGTGCAGATGCCTGTTCTCGGGGAACAGCTCCTTCATCTTCGCGTCGGTCCTGCGGATGTCCTCGGGGTCGCCCGACAGCGCGACCCAGCGGAACGGGCCGACGCCGCGGCAGAACAGCGGCCTGATGTAGGCCGGCACGAAGCCGGGGATGTCGAACGCGTTTGTGATGCCGGCGTCGAACGCGACCTGGCGGATGTTGTTGCCGTAGTCGACCGTCGGCACGCCCATCTTCTGGAACGCCAGCATCGCCTGCACATGCACGGCGCAGCCGGCGGCGGCGGCGTCACGCAGTGCGGCGTGGTGCGCCGGGTCCGCTTGCGCCGCGAGCCAGCGCTCGACGCTCCAGCCGGGCGGCAGGTAGCCGTTGATCAGGTCGTGCGCGCTGGTCTGGTCGGTGACGAGGTCGGGCCTGACGCCGCGCCGCGCGAGCTCGGGCAGGATCTCGGCGGCGTTGCCCAGCAGGCCGATCGAACGGGGCTCCTTCGCCGCGGTGCAGGCCGCCACGCGCTTCAGCGCGTCGTCGAGACTGCTCGCCTGTTCATCGAGATAGCGGCTGCGCAGGCGGAAGTCGATCCGGCGCTGCTGGCACTCGATGGTCAGCGACACCGCGCCGGCGAAGGTGGCGGCCAGCGGCTGCGCGCCGCCCATGCCGCCGAGGCCGGCGGTCAGGATCCACCGCCCGGCCAGATCCCCGCCGTAGTGCTGCCGGCCCGCTTCGACGAAGGTCTCGTAGGTGCCCTGCACGATGCCCTGGCTGCCGATGTAGATCCACGAGCCGGCGGTCATCTGGCCGTACATCATCAGGCCCTTGCGATCGAGCTCGTTGAAGTGCTCCCAGCTCGCCCACTTCGGCACCAGGTTCGAGTTCGCGATCAGCACCCGCGGCGCGTCGGCGTGGGTGCGGAACACGCCGACCGGCTTGCCGCTCTGCACCAGCAGCGTCTCGTCGGGCCGCAGCGCCCGCAGCGAGTCGAGGATCGCGTCGAAGCAGTCCCAGTTGCGCGCCGCCTTGCCGATGCCGCCGTAGACGACGAGCGCGTCGGGGTTCTCGGCGACCTCGGGGTCGAGGTTGTTCTGGATCATCCGGAAGGCCGCTTCGATGAGCCAGTCGGCGCAGGTGATCTGCGCGCCGCGCGGCGCGCGCACGGGACGCGGGTGGGCCAGGCGGGCGGCGGACAGGTCGTTCATGGCGTCGCGCTGCTTGCTGGGACTGGGGCTTGCCGGGACAGGGGCCATGCTACTCTTCCGTGCCCTGATCGCGCACCGCTGCAACGGCGTGCGCCGACAGTGTCCCGGCATGAAGACCTTGTGGCGGCACGCGCACCTCGTCACGCTGGCCGGCAGCGGGTATGGCGAGATCGAACGCGGCGCGCTGCTCACGCGAGGACGATCGCATCGCCTGGGTCGGGGCCGACGGCGCGCTGCCGCCGGACCTCCAGGTCGACGTCGAACACGATCTCGAGGGCGCGCTCGTCACCCCGGGGCTGGTCGACTGCCACACGCACCTCGTCTACGGTGGAGACCGCGCACGCGAGTTCGAGCAGCGCCTGCAGGGCGCGAGCTACGAACAGATCGCGCGCGCCGGCGGCGGCATCCTCAGCACGGTCGCGGCGACACGCGCCGCCAGCGACGACCGGCTCCTCAGTGCCGCCCTGGAACGGGCGCGCGCGCTGATGGCCGAGGGCGTGACGACGCTGGAGGTCAAGTCCGGCTACGGCCTGTCGCTCGATCACGAAGCCCGTTGTCTGCGCGTCGCGCGCCGGCTTGGCGCCGAGCTCCCGGTGACGCTGAAGACGACCTGCCTGGCCGCGCATGCGCTGCCACCCGAGTTCGAAGGCCGGGCCGACGCTTACATCGACGCCGTCTGCCGCTGGCTGCCCGCGCTGCACGCCGAGGGCCTGATCGATGCCGTCGACGCCTTCTGCGAGACCATCGCCTTCACGCCGGCGCAGACGCGGTGCGTCTTCGACGCCGCCCGCGCGCTCGGGCTGCCGGTCAAGCTGCACGCCGAACAGCTCAGCGACCAGGGCGGCGCCGCGCTCGCCGCAGGCTACGGGGCGCTGAGCTGCGACCACCTCGAATGGCTGTCGGCCGAAGGCATCGGCGCGATGGCGCAGAGCGGCAGCGTCGCGGTGCTGCTACCCGGCGCGTTCTACTTCCTGCGCGAGACCAGGCTGCCGCCGGTGCAGGCGCTGCGCGACGCCAGTGTGCCGATCGCGATCGCGAGCGACCACAATCCTGGCTCGAGCCCGGGGCTGTCCCTGCTGCTGATGCTGAACATGGCCTGCACGCTGTTCCGCCTGACGCCCGAGGAGGCACTTCGCGGCGCCACCGTGCAGGGCGCACGTGCCCTCGGACTGCACGACCGCGGCAGGCTGGCGGCCGGCCAGCGTGCCGACTTCGCCGTCTGGTCGCTCGATCATCCAGCCGAGCTCGCCTACTGGTTCGGTCACAATCCCTGCCGGCGCGTCGTCGTCGGCGGGTGCGAGAGACGGTCAGCGTGAGCGAGCGCCATCTACGCGCTGCACCGCGGCACGGCACCGCTGCTTGTCAGCGTGCCGCACGTCGGCACCGCGATCCCGGCCGACATCGCCGCGCAACTGGTGCCGCGGGCGCTGCAGACCGAGGACGCCGACTGGCATCTGGATCGCCTCTATGCTTTCGCGGAGGACCTCGGCGCCAGCCTGCTGGTGCCGCGAGTCGCGCGCTATGTCGTCGACCTGAACCGGCCACCCGAGAACACGCCGATGTACCCCGGCGCAAACAACACCGAGCTGTGCCCGACGCGCTTCTTCAGCGGCGAGCCGCTGTACCGCGACGGCCAGACGCCCGACGACGTCGAAATGGCGCAGCGTGTCGCCGTCTACTGGCGGCCCTACCACGACGCCATCGCCGCCGAGATCGAGCGGCTGCGCGCCGCGCACGGCCGGGTGATGCTGCTCGACGGCCACAGCATCCAGGCCGAGCTGCCCTGGCTGTTCGAAGGCCGGCTGCCCGATCTGAACCTCGGTACCGCCGGCGGCGCCAGCTGTGCGCCGGCGCTGCGCGAACGTCTCGCCGGCGTTCTCGCCGCGCACGACGCGTATACCCACGTCGTCGACGGCCGCTTCAAGGGCGGCTACATCACGCGCCACTACGGCCGCCCGGCCGAAGGCGTCCACGCGGTGCAGATGGAGATGTGCTGGGACTGCTACATGACAGCCGCCACACGACTACGACGAGACGCGCGCCGCCGCCGTGGTGCCGGTGCTGCGCTCGCTTGCCGAGACGCTGATCGGATGGCAGCCGTGAGCCAGCGGCTGTGGGCGCCCCGCGCCTGGCTCGGCGGGCGCTGGCGCGACCGTGTGCTGCTCGGCGTCGGCGACGATGGCTGCTGGGCCGAGGTCGTGCCCGATGTCGCGGCGCCCGACAGGCGTCGAGACGCTCGCCGGCCCGGTGCTGCCGGGCCTCGTCGATGCGCACAGCCATGCCTTCCAGCGCGCCTTCGCCGGCCTCGCCGAACGCCGCGACACGGCGCACGACGACTTCTGGTCGTGGCGCGACCGCATGTACGGCGTCGCGCTGCGCATCACGCCGGAGCAACTGCGCGCGATCGCGGCGCACCTGTACGTCGAGCTTCTCGCCGGCGGCTACACCCAGGTCTGCGAGTTCCACTACCTGCAGCACGACCACGACGGCAGCCGCTACGCCGACCCGGCGGCGATGTCGCAGGCGCTCGCCGACGCGGCCGCGGAGGCCGGCATCGGCCTGACGCTGCTGCCGGTGCTGTACGAACGCGCCGGCTTCGCGGCGCCGGAGCTGCGTCCCGACCAGCGCCGCTTCGCGACCAGCGTCGCCGACGTGCTGGCGCTGCAGCGCGCGGTCCGTGGGCCGCTCGTCAACGCCGGCGTCGCGGTCCATTCGCTGCGCGCGGCGCGGCCGGAGTCGATCCTCGCGCTGGCCGAAGGCAGCGCCGGACCGCTGCACATCCACGTCGCGGAACAGACCGCTGAAGTCGACGACTGCGTCGCCGCCACAGGCTGCCGGCCGATCGAGTGGCTCACGCGCCATGCGCCGCTGGATTCCCGCTGGCAGCTCGTGCACGCCACGCACAGCGTCCCGGCCGAGATCGAAGCCGTCGCCGCACGCGGTGCCGGCGTCGTTCTCTGCCCCGGCACCGAGGGCAATCTCGGCGACGGCCTCGCCGACCTGCCCGGCTGGCTGGCCGCCGGCGTGCCTCTGGCGATCGGCTCGGACAGCCAGGTCACGCGCGCCTGGCCCGAGGAGCTGCGCTGGCTCGAATACGGCCAGCGCCTCGGCCTGCGCCGGCGCAACGTGTCGGCGGCGCCGGGCGTCGAGCCGTCGACCGCGGCGCGGCTGTTCGAGCGCGTGAGCGCGGGCGGCGCCGCGGCGGCGGGCTTTGCGCGCTGGGGCCTGCAGCCCGGTGCGCGCGCCGACCTGCTCGTGCTCGATCCGCGCGACCCGGCGCTGCGCGGCCTGCCGGCCGATCACCTGCTCGACGGCGTCGTCTTCGCCGCGCCGGCGCGGCCCTTCGCGCGCGTGATGGTCGCCGGCCGCTGGCGCGCGCTGCACGACGAAGGCATCGCGGCCCGCTTCGACGCGGCGATGCAGGCGCTATGGGCGCCCGGCGGCACGCCAACGCCTCTCGGCTGATCGCTGGCCTCACGGCCATGAGCATTACAAGAGGTATGGGCGAGTCTGGGCCGTCGTCGGTCTTCTGATCACGGTGGTTTCAGCGGCTCTTGCACTGTTAGAGTGATCTGTTAGGCCGGCGAAGCGTGCAGGTTCATCCGAGTGTGCAACTATCCAGCCCAGTCTTGAACCCATAGACACAGCGAAGGAGAAAACCATGGAGATGCGAGAAATGCTGAAGCATCCAAGCGCGTTCTTCCCTCTGCTCATGTCGCTGACGGCTCTCAGCGTCGTTCTCGCCTACCTGGGCGTCAACGGCCCGGCTCCGCAATCAGATGAGGGTGCGGCAGCGCACATCTGGCAGCTGCTCATGGCTGCGCAGGTTCCAATCGTGTTCTTCTTTGCGATCAAATGGCTGCCACGGTCGCCGCGGCAAGGTGTGATCGCCTTGGCGCTCCAGGCTGGCGCAGCGGTAGCTGCTCTGCTCCCGGTGTATCTCCTTCGTTGGTAGCGTTCCGTTCCTCCGCGCCGATTGTGCTCGTTCGATGCTGCCTGACATCCGCTTGCAGCCGACGGCGGCCAGTGGGACGATGAGCCGCCGCCGGCGTTCAAGAAAGCGCTGAGCGTTCCGCACCTCGCGCTTCTCAGGGTCGAAATCATGATCAGGACTCCATTCGTCCTCAACCTCGTCGTGCTCGTGTTGTCACTGACGGCCCTTCCAACCGGGACAACGGGAGAGCTGCTGGCTCAGGCGCCTCGCACGACCGGACACGAGCACTTAGGCGAAGTGGCTTGCGTGGACGTGCCGCCGGGCGAGAAGCGGCCGGAGTTCGGCTGCTTCAACGTCGGCACGGTCAAGGGACTCCTGTTCCCTAAGGCGGCCGTCTACTGGCATCTCCGCGCGTTTGGAAGCAGACAGGCTGCCGATGCAGCCAGGAGTGCGACCGGCATAGTCGTGGAGGAAGACGGCCGCGTGTGGCTCTCGGAGTTTGGGGCGCGCGACGCCGCTCCGCGTGGAGGTGAAGCGGTCGCCGTCATCGGACCGCTGCAGCTTCCAGCAGCCAAGAGTTATAGCGCCGTGCTCTCGTACGCGGTCATGCGGCCGGGCGACAGTTCGAGAGTACATACACATCCGGGCCCGGAGGGCTGGTATGTGTTCGCGGGAGAGCAGTGCCTGGAGACTCCCGCAGGTGCGAACAGGGCTGGCGCGGGACAAACCATGACGGTCCCAGCGAACGTTCCAATGGAACTGAACGTAACCGGTACGGCGCTCCGGCGGGCGTTTGCCCTGGTCATCCATGATTCGACTCAGGAGCGGGGTACTCCATCCAACTGGAAGCCATCCGGCAAATGTGGCCCCTGACACATCCCAGGCCTGTGCGACGCCGGTGGCGCGGCGTGGTCGAGGCGGCCGTGGGCTGAGCGGTCTGGCTGGCCCGAGGATCGCATGCCATTCAAGTCGGTCCGCTGCGATGCGGGACGGGTTCGCGCCGGTCCAATCGATAGGAGGGGCGATGCCGATCTATCTGACGAAGTTCAGCTACACACCGGCCACGTGGGCAAAGCTGATCGTGAAACCGGAGGACCGCCGAAGGGCCGCTCAGTCGTACATCGAGTCGGTCGGCGGAAAGCTGCATGGGTTCTGGTACGCCTTCGGCACACACGACGGTTACACGCTGTGGGAGGCCCCAGACAACGCGTCCATGGCCGCGGTTGCGCTGGCGATTACTGGCGGCGGTGCACTAGGCTCGTTGGAAACGACCGTTCTTCTGACGGTCGATGAAACGATCGATGCGTTACGGAAGGCAGGTCAAATCGGCTACCGGGCGCCCGGCGCCTAGCGACTCGGACAGGCCTACCCGACGCCGGCGGCGTCGAGGATCGCCTGCAGCGTGGCCTGGGTGCGGAGCAGCGGCAGGTTGCTGATGTAGAACGCGCGCGCGCCCTCGTCGACCAGCGCCCGGATCGTCCGCGCGCAGATGTCGACCGGCGTATCGCCGGCTGCGAACTCCGCCGACAGGCCCTCGGCCGGCACCGGCATGAAGTCGCCGAGGATCTTCATGGTCTTCGCGTTGGCGCTGCGGTAGTAGAAGACGCCGAACACGCCGGGGATACTCAAGCCGCGCCGCGACGCCTCGGACACGAAGGCGCCGACCTTGGCGCGGTCGTGGTGCGAGACGATCTGGGTCAGGTAGAAGTCGGCGGTGGCGTCCCCGTCCAGCAGGTAGCCGACCTGCGAGGCCGGGTTGTGGTGCGGGTTGGCCCAGCCGCCGAGGCGCAGCTCCGGCTCGACCTCGCGGATCGCCTTCCGCAGCTGCCACGCGTGCTCGACGCAGCGCGGCGCGCCGACCGTCTTGTCGCCGCCGAGGACGACCAGCCCCTGGAAGCCGTGCTGCCGCGCCCGCGCCGCGTAGGCGAGGCAGAAGGCCATCGTGTGCTTCGAGGTCAGGAACGGCACGATGCGCGATCGATCGACGTCCTGTCCCAGGTTGGCGACGAGGTGCCGGAGGTTGTCCTCCTCCTGCGCCCCGACCGCGCTGTCGGTCAGGCAGACGAACGTGTCGCGCCGGGTCAGGGCGCGGACCGCATGGTAGGTGTCGATCCACGCGCCCATGCCGGCGTGGGTGTCGAGCTCGGCGCGCGGCGGACGCAGCTCCGCCGCGATGACGATGCGCTGGCGGCCCTCGCCGGGCTGCTGGAGCGCTTCGAGGAAGCCGGCCCGCATGCGCGCCGAATCGTGGAAAGTCGTGGCGCTCAGTTCTGCTTGACCTTGTAGCCGGCCGGCACGTCGAACAGCGCCGCGTCGATGTCGCCGGTCTCGATCTTGGTGACGACGTGGCCGGCGTCGATCTTGAACATGCGGCCCATCATGCCGGCCATCGGGCCTTCGCCCTTCAGCTCGGCGTGCATGGCCTGGTCGAGGGCGATGCCGGCCGCGGCCATCGTCCGCTGAAAGTTCGCCATGCCCTTGGCCATCGCCGCGCCGGGGCCCTGCGCGCCGCGCGGATCACCGAGGATCCAGCCCTTTTCGCCGACGGTCGTGTAGAGCCGCTGGTAGTCGGCGTAGCCGGGAGCGTCCTTGGACAGGCAGGCGGGCCCGGCCATCACCAGGGCCATCTGCATCTCGGGGCCGCCCAGGCTGAACGGCACCTCGACCGACACGTTGTGGACCTTGCAGGACATGCCGGCGATGGTCTTGGTCTCCGCCGTCGGTGTGACCGACGCCTTGATCTCGCCGGTCGACGTCTTGCCCAGGGTCTCCTGGAGCTTGGCGTGCGACGTGATCGTCGCTTCGCGCTTCTTGGCGTCGAGGGCGATCATGCGCTGGCCGTCGAAGTCGAGGATCAGCGCGGTTTCCTTGTCGCCCTGCGTCGAGTCCATCCGCATCCGGTTGCCCTTGATACGGGTGGTCTGGGTGCCGTTCAGGTCGCCGACGACGGGTGCCTTCCCGGTGGTGGTCGCGATCACGGTGACGTCCGCGGCGGCCGGAGCGGCGACGAGACAGGCGAGCACGAAGGGGAGAGCGGTCGATCGCATGGAAGATCCTCCGGAGGTCAAAAAGGCTCGCACCCCAGGCCATTGGGGCCAGGACGCCGGACGTAAGTATAGCGAAGTGCGTGGGTTAAGGGTTTCGCCCGGGTCTGGCGCACAATGGGAAGGGCTCCCCGCACGAGATGGCGATGGCTGACGGTCGGACTGGTGTTCATCCTTTGTCGCTGGAAACGCACGCCGACGCCCGGGCGGTCGAGCTGGCGAGGGAGGGAGAGGCGCGTTTCCGCCTCCTCGTCGAGCACAGCTCCGACGGCCTCTACCTCATCGGCCCGGACGGTCACGTCAGCTACGCCAGTCCCCCCGTCGAGCGCCTCCTTGGTTTCGAGCGGCCAGAGCTGACCGGCCGCCACTTCCTCGACTACCTGCATCCCGACGATCGCGATCACGCCGGCTGGTTCTTCGCCGACGTCCTCAGCAAGCCGGGTGTGGCGCTGCGCGCCCGCTACCGCTGCCTGCACCGCGACGGCGAGTTCCGCCACCTCGAGGCCGTCGGCGTCAACCGCCTCGCCGATGCCGAAGTGGCCGCGTCGTCGTCAACTTCCGCGACGTCACCGAGCGGCGCCGCGCCGAGCAGGCGCTGGTCGAGAGCGAGGATCGGTTCCGCGCCGTCTTCGAGTCGGCGCTGGTCGGCATCGCTGCGGCTCGATCCGGCCGGGCGCATCGCCGACACCAACCGGGCCATCGTCGAGATGTTCGGCTGTCAGCTCGACGAGCTGCGCGGCCGCGTCATCACCGACTTCATCCACGAGGACGAGCGCGAGCAGGCCCAGCGCGACTGGCGCGAGCTGGCCGACGGCGGCGTCGAGCACAACCGCGCCGAGCGCCGCATCGTGCGCCGCGATGGCCATCCGGTCTGGGTCACGCTCACCGCCTCGATGGTCCGCGATCCAGCAGGGGCACCCGCGCTTCGCCATCGCGATGCTCGAGAACATCACCGAGCGCAAGCAGACCGAGGCGGCGCTGCAGGAGACGAACCGCCGGCTGGCCGGCTGGGTCTCCGAGCTCGAGGAACGGCGGCGCGAAATCGCCCTGCTCAGCGAGATGGGCGATCTGCTGCGCGCCTGCCGCAGCGTCGAGGAGGCGTACGGCGTCGTCGAGCCGATGGCCCGGCAGCTGTTCCCCGAGGAATCGGGCTCGATCAGCGTGATCGGCGCCGGCAGCGGCCTGGTCGAGACCGTGGCGGCGTGGGGGCCGGTGCACTCGACGTCGATCTTCTCGACCGACGACTGCTGGGCGCTGCGCCGCGGCCGGCCGCACACCGTCGATCACGGCGAACGCGGCCTCGTCTGCAAGCACGCCGGCGAGCTCGGGGCGTCTGCCAGCATCTGCGTGCCGCTGCTGGCGCAGGGCGAGCTGCTCGGCGTGCTGCACCTCAAGGTCGGCGCGCACGGGCGGTCGTTCGATACGCGGTTCCGTTTCGTGATGACCGTGGCCGAGCACGTCAGCCTGGCCATCGCCAACCTCAAGCTCCGGGAGACCCTGCGCAGCCAGTCGATCCGCGATCCGCTGACCGGCCTGTTCAACCGGCGCTACATGGAGGAGTCGCTCGAGCGCGAGATGCGCCGCGCCGCGCGCGGCCACCACCCGGTCGGCATCATCATGCTCGACCTCGACGACTTCAAGAGCTTCAACGACTCGCACGGCCACGACGCCGGCGACACCCTGCTGCGCATGACCGCGACGACGCTGCAGCGCAGCGTGCGCGCCGAGGACATCGCCTGCCGCTACGGCGGCGAGGAGTTCGCGCTCATCCTTCCCGAGGCGTCACTGCTCGACTCGGTCGGGCGCGCCGACGCGATCTGCGAGTCGGTGCGCTCGCTCGCGATCGAGCACCGGCGGCAGCAGGTCACCGGCATCACGATCTCGGCCGGCGTCGCCGTGTATCCCGAGCACGGCCCGACCGGCCACGCCGTGCTGCGCGCCGCCGACGCCGCGCTCTATCAGGCCAAGATCGCCGGCCGCGACTGCGTCTTCGTGAATCGCGGCGGCCTGTTCGTACCCGCGCTGGGCCTGGACTAGTCTGCGGCCGCGGCCGCCATACAATGCCGGCATGCCCACGCTGACGTTCCACGGAGCGGCTCGCACCGTCACCGGCTCGAAGCACCTGCTCGAGGCGGACGGACGTCGCATCCTGATCGACTGCGGGCAGTTCCAGGGACGCAAGGAGCTGCGTCTGCTCAACTGGACCCAGTTCCCGTTCGACCCGAACACGCTCGACGCGGTCGTCCTGACGCACGCGCACCTCGACCACTCCGGCCTGCTGCCGCGCCTGGTCGCCAACGGCTTCAAGGGCCGCATCTACTGCACGCCGGGGACGCTGGAGCTGTGCGGCCTGGTGCTCCCCGATGCCGGCCGGATCCAGGAAGAAGATGCCCGGCAGGCCAACAAGTACAAGTTCTCGAAGCACGAGCCGGCCCAGCCGCTGTTCACCGAGAACGACGCGCTGCGCGCGCTGACGCAGCTGCAACCGATCGGCTACGAGAAACGATTCGACCTCGGCAAGGGCATCAGCTTCGAGTTCCTGAACGCCGGCCACCTGCTCGGTTCGGCCTACGTGCGGATGCACGTCGGCGGCGGCACCATCCTGTTCGGCGGCGACCTCGGCCGCTTCGGCCGTCCGGTCCTGCCGGATCCGCATCCGGTCGAACAGGCCGACGTGCTGCTCGTGGAATCGACCTACGGCGATCGCCTGCACCCCGCCGACGACGACGGCGAGCGGCTCGCGGAGGTCATCCGCACCACTATCGATCGGCGCGGCAAGGTCATCGTGCCGTCGTTCGCGATCGGGCGCGTCGAGGAGGTGCTCTACTGGGTCAAGCGGCTCGAGGAAGAAGGCCGCATCCCGGTGGTGCCGGTCTACGTCGACAGCCCGATGGCGCTCGAGGCGTTGAACTTCTATGCGAAGCGGACCGACGAGCTCGATGACGAGATGAGCAGGCGCGGGCGCGCGGTGCGGATGTTCGCGACGAAGCGGTTCACCGTCACGCGATCGGCGCAGGAATCGAAGCAGATCACCGCCTCCCGGCTGCCTTCGATCGTGATCTCGTCGGCGGGCATGGCGACCGGCGGCCGCGTCCTGCATCACCTCGCGGACGGCCTGCCTGACAGGCGCAACACCGTGCTGTTCGTCGGCTTCCAGGCCGAGGGCACCCGTGGCCGGCAGCTCGTCGACGGCGCCACCGAGGTCAAGATCCACGGCCGGTCGATCCCGGTGAACGCGACAATCGTGCGGCTCGACGGCATGTCGGCGCACGCCGACCAGGCCGAAATCGTGCGCTGGCTCACCGGCTTCACGTCGGCGCCGAAGGCGACCTATCTGGTGCACGGCGAGATCGCCTCGATGGAGGCGCTCAAGACCGCCATTGGCACCACGCTCGGCTGGCGCGTGGAGATTCCGCAGATGAACGAGACGGTGCAGGTGCTCGGATGACGATGCCCGCGACCTCGGCCGCCACGGAGCGGCCCTACCTCCTCGAACGCGTCGGCGACGCCGCCGTGGTCCAGTACTACGCCGACGGCTTCGAGGCGCTGCCGGCCGCGACCAAGGTCCTCGCCTGGCATCTCTACGAGGCGGCGCTCGCCGGACGCGACATCTATTACGACCAGCGCTACCGCCACAACCTGGCGCTGCGCGCCACCCTCGAGGTGCTGGTCCGGCACGCCGCGGCGCTGCCCGAGGAGAGCCGGCCCGCCATCGTCCGCTACGCCAAGCTGGTGTGGATCCACACCGGCCCGTATCACTCGCTGACGTCCCGCAAGTTCGTGATCGATCTGTCGCGCGAGGCGTTCACCGCGGCGGTCGGCGCCGCCGCCGCGGCCGGCGCCCGCCTCCCGCTGCGCGGCGGCGAGACGGTGGAGGCGCTGGTCGACCGCCTGGCGCCGGTGCTGTTCGACGCGTCGTTCGAGCCGATGGTGACGAGCAAGAACCCGCCGGCCGGGCAGGACATCCTCGCCGCCAGCGCCAACAACCTCTACGACGGCGTGACCCTGGCCGATCTCGACGGCTTCACCGAGCGCTACGAGCTGAACGCGCGGCTGGTGAAGACCGCGGCCGGCCTGGTCGAGGAGGTCTACCGCGTCGGCGGCCGCTACGACGCGGCCATCCGCCGCATCGTCGGCCATCTCGAGGACGCGATCGCGCTGGCGCCGCCGGCCTGCGCCGACGCGCTGCGCGCGCTGGTCCGCTTCTACCGCACCGGCGAGATCGAGGATCGCCGCGCCTACGACATCGCCTGGGTCGCCGACCGCGACTCGCCGGTCGACACGATCAACGGCTTCATCGAGGTCTACCTCGACGCGCGCGGCTGCAAGGGCGCCTGGGAGGCCGTCGTCTCCTACGTCAACGAGGGCAAGACCCGGCAGTGCCAGGCGATCGCCGACGCGGCGCAGTGGTTCGAGGATCGGATGCCCTGGGATCCGAAGTACCGCAAGCCGACCGTCACCGGCGTGTCGGCGCGGGCCATCGACGTCGTCGTCGAGGCCGGCGATTCCGCGCCGATGACGCCGATCGGCATCAACCTGCCCAACGACCAGGCGATCCGCGAAGCCTACGGCAGCAAGTCGGTGTCGCTCTCGAACATCTTCGACGCCTACAACAAGTCGACGCCGGCCTCGCTGCGCGAGGAGTTCTCGTGGTCGCCGGATGAAGCGGCGCGGGCCGAGCGGTGGGGCGACTTCGCCGCCGAGCTCTCGACCAACCTGCACGAGATCATCGGCCACGGCTCCGGACTGGTCGAGCCCGCGGTCGCCGAGGATCTGAGCAACCGGCTGCGCGAGCAGTACTCGACGCTCGAGGAGACCCGCGCCGATCTGGTGGCGCTCTACTTCGTCGCCGATCCGCAGATGGTGGCGCTCGGCCTGCTCGAGGCCGGCGACCACCGCGACATCGTGCTCGCCGAGTACGAAGGCTACGCGCGCAACGCGATCGTGCAGCTGCGCCGCGTCCGCGAAGGCACCACCCTCGAGGAGGACCACATGCGCAACCGCCAGGCGATCGTGCACTGGCTGATGGCGCATACCACCGCGATCGAGCGGCGGGTCCGCAACGGCAAGACGTACTACGTGATGGTCGACGCGGCCGCCTTCCGCGACGGGGTCGGCCGGATGCTGGGGGAGATCCAGCGCATCAAGGCGCAGGCGGACTACGGCGCCGCGGCGGCGCTCTTCGAGGCGCACGGCACGCACTTCGAGCCGGCGCTGCGCGACGAGGTCCTGGCCCGCACCGACGCCCTGGATCTGCCGGCCTACACCGGCTTCGTGCAGCCGGAGCTCGAGCCCGTGCGCGACGCGGCCGGCGCCATCACCGACGTGCGCATCACCTATCCGTGCGACTTCGCCGGGCAGATGCTGCGCTACGCCGACCGCTACGCGACGCTGCCGGCCTGACGCGCGATGGTCGTGGGCCCCGTCGCCGAGCGACTCGCCACGCCCGCCGACGAGGATCGGGCGATCGACTACGTGCTGCGGCTCGGGCGCGCGCTGCACGCCTACGGCTACGCCTCGCCGGCGCTGGAGCGGGCGCTGGTGACGGCGTCGACGCGGCTCGGTCTCGTCGGCCATTTCTTCTCGACGCCGACGTCGATTTTCGTGGCGTTCGGCAGCGGATCCGCGCAGCGCACCTTCCTGACGCGCGTCGACCCGGGCGGCCTCAGCCTCGGCAAGCTCGCCGACATCGACGGCAACGCCCGCGCCGTCACCGACGGATCGCTGACGCCGTCGGAGGCGCTGGCCCGCATCGAGGCGATCGAGCAGCAGCCGCCGCCGTTCTCGCCGCTGCTCGAGACGATGGCCTCGGGCGTGGCGTCCGGCGCGGCGTGCCGCCTCCTCGGCGGCGGCGCCGGCGACATCGTGGTGGCGACCGGGCTCGGCATCCTGATCGGCCTGCTCGGGGTCGCCGCCGGCCGCCTGCGCCTGCAACACGGGCTGTTCGAGTTGATCGCGTCGGCGCTGGTCTCGGCCGCCGCGCTCCTGGCGGCGTCGTTCGGGCTCGGCGTGTCGCCGGCCCTGTCCACCCTCGCCGGCCTCATCATCGTCATCCCCGGCTTCACCCTGACGATCGCGATGGCCGAGCTCGCGGCGCGGCACCTCGTCTCCGGTACGGCACGGCTGGCCGGCGCCTTCACGGTATTTCTCGCGATCACGTTCGGGGTCGCCGTCGGCCGGCAGATAGTCAAGGCGCTGGTCGGCCTGCCGCCGCCAGGCGCGGTCGTGGCGCTGCCTGAGTGGACGTTGTGGGCGGCGGTGCTCGTCACGCCGATCGCCGTGACCGTGCTGCTGCAGGGCCGGGCGCGCGACATGCCGTGGATCACGCTGGCGAGCATCGCTGGCTTCTTCGGCGGACAAGCCGGCGCGGCGCTCCTGGGGCCGGCGCTCGGCGGGTGCATCGGGGCCCTGACGGTCGGCCTGGCGGCCCATGGCTATGAGCGCTTCCTCCGCCGGCCGGCGCTGGTGCCGCTCGTGCCGGGCGTGCTGCTGCTCGTGCCCGGCAGCACCGGCTTCCGCAGCCTGGCGCTGCTGGTCGATCAGCAGGTCGTCATCGGGATCGACGCGGCTTTCGCGACGCTCCTGACGGCGGCGTCACTGGTGGCCGGGCTGCTGATGGCGGAGATGATCGCCGACGTCTCGGCGCGCCTGCCGGTGCGGCTCGCCCGCGCCTGATGGTCGGGTGCTGGAATCAGGCGCTTCAGCTTCATTCCCGTCCAACGGCGCGCTCCTCTCGACCCGGTGTCGTCTACCTTGCGCGCGACCTCCGGCTGCACGACATGCCGGTCGTCATCAAGTTCCTGCTCGACGACTCGACGCAGAACGCGTGGCTGTCCAAGAAGTTCCTTCAGGAAGCGGAAGCGTTGACCCGCATCCACCATCCCGGCGTGGTCCGGGTGATCGATCGGGATCGGATCGCGATTCGGCCAACGGGACTCGACCTGGAGTTCGCGGCTGCTGACCCAGGACGACGAACTGCCGCCGACGCTGTATCGCGTCCTGTCCCGCGCCAGGCTCATCCGTCGATCCTGCTCGCCGAGATAATCGCCGAGATCCTCTCGCGCCCGGCCTCCGCCTGAGGATCGACACCGGGCAGTGGACGACCCAGAATCGTACGGGCGCTCCCATGGTCCTACCATGGTCTTCGGGCGACCTGCGCCACGCACCCGTTACGGACGGGGCGCCCGCCTGGATTGATGCTTGCATCGTCTGTCGTGCCGGCGGTCACGCTGGAGAAGACAGATGCAGAACGCTTCGTCGGGCCATCGCGAGGTCAGGGCCGCTTGGCCGACATGACGACGGGACCTGGTCTTCGAGTACTCCTCGTCGAGGACGACGCGGCGTTCGCCTCCTACCTCGGTCTCGCGTTGGCGGCGGGCACCGAGCCTGCGGCCGTGCAGGCCGTGGGCGACCTCGTGGGTGCGCTCGAGCAGATCCGCCGATCGAGCCCGGACGCGGTGGTGCTCGACCTGAATCTGCCGGACAGCGACGGCCTGGCGACGCTGCGCGCGGTACTCGCGTCGGCCCCTCAGGTGCCGGTCGTCGTGCTCACCGGGGTCGCCGACGTCGATGTCGCGCGTCAGGCCCTTCAACTGGGTGCGCAGGACTGGCTGGTCAAGGGACAGCTCGACCCCGACGTCGTGCAGCGGGCCGTGCGCTACGCCGTCGAACGCAAGCGGCTCACCGAGCGGCTGGTCCAGGCGCAGAAGCTGGAGATCGCCGGCCGGCTGGCCAACGGCGTCGCGCACGAATTCAACAACGTCCTCACCGCGATCGCCAGCAGCGCCCAGCTCGTCCAGGAGGCGCCGGACGCGGAGGCGCGCGACAGCGCCCTGGATCTGCTGCGCCGAGCTGCGCGCCAGGGCATCGCCCTGAGCCGCCAGCTGCTGTCGCTGGCGCGCAATCCGCCCGTCAACGTCGCCGTGGTGTCGACGGCAGGACTCGTCGAGAACGGTCGCCTCCTGGTGCAGGCCGTGCTGCCATCCACCGTCCGGCTCGAGGTCGGCCCTGTCGCGGACGTGCCGGTCCGCCTCGATCCGGGCCAGTTCGATCAACTCCTCCTCAACCTCGTGCTCAACGCCAGGGACGCCATGCCCGAGGGAGGCACGCTGCGCATCAGCGTCACGGCTGAGACCGGGCACGCCCCCGTGGACGAGCCTGGGTGGGTGTCCCTGGACCCTTTGTGTGCCGTGGTTCGGGTCAGCGACACAGGCTTGGGCATCGATCCGTCCATCATCCCTCGCCTGTTCGAGCCGTTTTTCACGACAAAGGGGGCGACCGGTACCGGCCTCGGCCTTGCAGTGGTGGCGGAAATCGTGGATCGCTTCGGGGGCGCGATTCACGTCGAGAGCCAGCTCGGGGCGGGGACTACGTTTGAGGTTTCCCTACCGGCCGCGTCCGAGCCAGCCGAGGAGTAGTTGTCGTGGAGCAAGGGTCGTCCCGGTTCACCGCCCGGCCGCGCGTGCTCGTCGTCGATGACGAGGAACTCGTCCGCCTCGTGGTCGCGCGCACGCTGCGCCTGAGTGGATTCGACGTGTTCGAGGCGCGCGACGGGCTCGAAGCGCTGGCACGGATGCCGGTGGCGACGCCCGATCTGGTGCTGACCGATCTGAACATGCCGCGCTGCAACGGCGAAACGCTCTGCGTCGAGATCAAGCGACGGCATGCGACCGCCGGCGTGCAGGTGGTGATCATGACCGGCGGGCCGCTCGACGAGGCGCACATGCGCGAGCTCGGCTGCGCCGCCGTGATCTACAAGCCGCTGCCCGATCGGCTGCCCGAGTTCCTGTTGTCGATCCTGCAGGACGCGGCGCCGGCGAGCCGCTCCGGTGCGTGGGCCGTCGCCCCGACCGGTCCGGTCCGCCAGCCTCCGGCCGCCTAGCGGGAAGCCGCGGCTACCGGCGGCCGGCGGTCAAGGCCGCTTCGGCCGCCGTCGGCGTCACCGTCGCGCCTCGCACGAGCTCGCGCAGGCGCTCCAGGCGGAACGGCTTCTGGAGGAAGCCGGCGAGCTCCTCACCCTCGAACAGCGTCGACGCCTCCTGGTGGCTGTAGCCGCTCATCAGGATGACCGGGACGTCGGCGCGGACCGCGCGGATGACGCGATACGTCTCGTCGCCACGGGAGCCCGGCATCGTCAGGTCGAGCAGCACGACCGTGAACGCGGCCGGCCGCTCGCTCAGGATCTCGGCGGCCTCGGCGCCGCTCGCCGCGGTCTCGACGTCCAGCCCCATCGACACCAGCATGCGCGTCGCGACGTGGCGCACCGACGGCTCGTCGTCGACGACCAGGGCGAGGCCGCGCCCGTGCCAGATCGGCGCCGGTTCGACGACCGTCGTGTCCGCGCTGGCGACCACCGTCGACGCCGGCAGCAGCAGCCGGAAGGTGGTGCCGACGTTCTCGTGGCTCTCGACCTTCAGCGCGCCGTTGTGGGCGCGCACGATGCCGAGCACGGCGGCCAGGCCGAGGCCGCGGCCGGTGAACTTGGTCGAGAAGAACGGATCGAAGATCCGCGCCAGCGTGTCGGGGCTCATGCCGCGGCCGTTGTCGGCGACCTCGAGGAACACGTAGCGGCCTTCCGGCAGGTCGGGCGACAGGTGCGTCGTGGCCAGGTAGGCGGCATCGGCGTCCATGACGCCGGTCGTCACCCGGATGATGCCGGCCTTGCCCTCGGTCGCCTCGGCGCCGTTCAGCACGAGGTTCATGATGATCTGACGGATCTGGGTGAGGTCGCCCTCGACGATCGGCAGGCCCATCGACATCTGCAGCTCGAGGCGGACCGTCCGCCCGATCGACGCGCGGATCAGCGACGTGGTCTCGTGCACCGCGGCGCTGAGATCGACGTGCCCGATCTCGAAGCGGCCCTTGCCGGCGTAGGCCAGCATCTGGCCGCACAGCTCGGCGGCGCGCTCCGTCGACTGCTCGACCTGCTCGAGGCAGGCTTCGATCTCGCTCGGCACGCTGGACCGCCGGGCCAAATTGGCGTGGCCGAGGATGCCGGTCAGCAGGTTGTTGAAATCGTGCGCGATGCCGCCGGCGAGCAGGCCCAGGCTTTCGAGCTTCTGCGTCTCGCGCAGCTTCTCTTCCATCGCCGCCTTCTCGGCCTCGTTGCGGCGGCGCTCGGTGATGTCGCGATCGAACGCCAGCAGGTAGCGATGGCCGCGGACCCGGAAGGCCTGCGCGTGCATCTCGATGTCGACCACTTCGCCGTCGTCGCGGGCGTGGGCCATCTCGATGCGGACGCGATCGTCCTCGGGCGCGGCCTCGAGCGCCTGCTGCAGCGCGTCGCGCTGCCCGGCCCGCTGGAAATCGGCGAGGTGGCGGCCGGCCAGCGCTTCCGGCGCGACGCCGTGCATGTCGCCGGCCGCCGGGTTGGCGGCGAGCACCAGGCCGACGTGCGGCGGCTCGCCCTCGAGCATGAAGATCGCGTCGGGCGCCTGCGCGAAGAGCGCCGTGGCTCGCTGCTCGCTCTCGCCGAGTGCCCGCATCGTCTCGTTGCGCTCGGTGGTGACGGCGCCAACGAGGAGCGAGGTCAGCGCGCCGACGGCGAGCGATGCCTGGATCAGCAGCGTCTCGCGCTCGGTGGGCGCGGCCGTGCCCGGCGGCTCGAGCAGCACGTGCCCGGCCAGTGCGACGCCCGAGACGACCAGCGTCGCGGCGGTGGCGCCGCGAACGCCGAAGCGCATCGCCACCCAGATGGCGACGGGGAAGGGCAGGTACTCGAGCGGCGAGTGGACGTCGCCGCGGACGCTGGCGAAGTAGGCGACCATACCGGCCGAAGCCAGCGCCAGCACCAGCGCGCCGAGCTCGACGAGCCGCGCCGGCGAGGGCAGGGCGTGCCGGCTATAGCCCGACCACGACATCAGCGGCGGCGCGACGAGCAGGCCGCCCATGCCGGTGCCGACCATCCACGTGATCAGCCCGCGCCCGATCGACGGCCACGCCGGCATGCCGAGAGCGAGCGTGGCGAGTGTCCCGACGAGCGCACCGGCGATCGCCGTCACCGCGATGGCGACGACCAGGGCGAACGCGTCGACGAGGCGCGACAGGTCGACGCGGAAGCTGGGCCATGCCCTGAGCACGAGCGCGCCGGCGACGGCCTGCGCGGTGTCGACGGCGGCCAGCGTCCAGGCCGCCTCGCCCGCGCTGCCGCGGCCGAGCACGCCGCCGAGCAGCAGCGCCGGCCACGCGCGGATCCCGAGCAGCGTCAGCGCGGCGAGGCCGACGCCGGTCACCGGCCACAACCACGGGACGTGCGTCTCGGCCCCGACGAAGTAGGCGCCCGTCCGCGTCGCGATGGCGGCGGCGAGGGTCAGCCCGGCCTGCTCGACCAGGTACCTGCCGATGGTGCGGAGCCGGGCAGTGTTCATCGCACCGCGGCGCTCAGCATGCGTATCGACCCGGCAGTCGCGTCGATCTCGACGTCGGCCCCGATGGGAAGGGTGAACTGGCGATCGATGTGGCCGACGAGGGCGCCGCGCCACGCCGGCACGCCGAGCGGCTTCACGTGATCGTCGAGGAGATCGGGAATCGTCAGCGACCCGAAGCCGGCGTCGGGCTCGCACTCGCGACAGGTGCCCCAGATGACGCCGCGCGCGGCCTTCAGCACGCCGGCCAGGGCGAGCTGGGTCAGCATCCGATCGATGCGGTACGGCGCTTCGTTCACGTCCTCGAGGAACAGGATCGCATCGCGGAAGTCCGGCAGGTACGGGCTGCCGAGCAGGGCCGTCAGCACCGACAGGTTGCCGCCGAGCAGGCGCCCGCTCACCACGCCGGGTGTGATCGTCTTGATGCGGTACTCGGTCTGGGCCAGGGTCTCGCCCTTGTCGCGCGGGTTCGTGAACGTCACCGCCTCGGCTTTGAGCACGACGCGCGTGAAGAAGTCGGCCGAGGTGGCGTTCCACTCCGACGCGCCGTTCGGACCGTGGAACGTGACCAGGCCGGTGCGGGCGTGGATGGCCAGGAGCAGCGCCGTCAGGTCCGAATATCCCATCAGGACCTTGGGGTTCCGCCTGATGGCGTCGAAATCGAGATGCGGCAGGATGCGAGCACACCCCCAGCCGCCGCGCACGGGGAGCACCGCCTTCACCGAGGGATCCGTGAACATCGCCATCACGTCGGCGGCGCGATCGCGATCGCTGCCGGCGAGCGAGCCACGGCGGTCGAGCAGGTGCGCGCCGCGCTTCGCGACCAGACCGAGCGCGGTCAGCGTGTCCTCGACGATGTCCACGTCGATCGGCTCCCACGTCGCGCTCGCCGGATCGACCAGCCCGACGACGTCGCCGGCGGTGAGCCGCGCCGCGCGCAGGACGTCGGGCGCGGCGGGAACGGCGGGGAGAGGCGGAAGACTGGCGGCTGACGGGCGCCCCGACGCGAACGCCGCTCCCGCGGCGCCTGCGGCGAAGCCGACGAGCGCGCGGCGAGACACGGCCGGGGGAGACAGCCGATTCAACACCGTCTCAATATATGCAAAACCCCTCTCACCGCGGTTGGCCCTAGAGCCAACTGGTCTGCTGGCAGCGGCCTTGCGTACAGTATGTGTCGAAATTGCGCATTTCGTCATGAACACCCCGCCGTCGTTGAAGAAATGGCTCGAGCGACCGTGGGTCGCCGATTCGAGCGTCTTCCTTCTTTACACGCTGCTCAGTGTCGTTTTCACATGGCCGCTCGCGACCGGGCTGGCCGAAATGGCGCCAGCACATTTCGATCCACCGTTCACGGCGTGGCGGCTGGGGTGGATTGCGCATCAGATCGGTCACCCCGGGCATCTGTTCGACGGCAACATCTTCTGGCCCGATCGGCGGACGCTGGCCTACTCGGACGCGGTCCTCCTGCAGGGGGTCCTCGGCGCCCCATTCGCGGCGCTCGGCGTCAATCCCAACGCCATCGCCAACGCGCTGATCCTGCTTGCCATCACCACGTCGGCGTTCTTCGCCTACCTGCTCGCGGCGCGGCTCACCGGACACCGCGGCGCCGCCATCATCGCCGGCATGGTGTTCGCGTTCTCGTCCTATCGACGGGTGCACCTGCCGCACCTGGAGATGCAGTGGGCGCAGTGGATGCCGCTGGCGTTCTGGGCCTGGCACCGGCTGCTCGACACCGGGCGGATGCGGGACGGGCTGCTGTGCGCCGGCGCGGTGCTGCTGCAGCTGCTGTCCAGCCTCTATTACGCCGTCTTCCTGGCAATCGGCCTCGCCATCGTCGGCGCCGCCACGCTGATCGCGCGCCGCGGCCGGCTGGCCGGACCGGCCCTCGTCGGGCTGTGCGCCGGCGCGGTCATCGCCGCCGGCGTGGCGATGTCGTACGCGAAGCCCTACGCCTATGCGCGGGCCCGGGTCGGCGAGCGATCGATCCAGGAGACGACGCGCTACAGCGCCACACCGGCCAGCTTCCTGACGGTGTCGCCGGACAGCGTCGTCTATCGCGCCATCCTGCCGCACGAGGGGGAAGGGGAGACCGAGCTGTTCCCCGGGGTCACGCCGGTGGTGCTGGCCGGCGCCGCGCTGGTTCCGCCGACCACGGCCACGGCGGTCGCCTACGGCCTCTCGCTCGTGGTGGCCGGGGACATGGCGCTCGGGACCAACGGCACGATCTTCCCGATCGCCCGCAAGCATGTCGCGGTCCTGCGGGCGCTGCGGGCGCCGGCCCGCTTCGCCATCATGGTGCAGCTGACGCTCGGCGTGCTGGCGGCGATGGGCCTGGCGCGCGCCGCGGCGCGCTGGCCGCGGATCGGCCCGACGCTGGTCGTGGCATCGGCGTGTCTGGTGATGGTCGAGTACGCGAACGGGCCGCTGCAGGTGCAGCGGCTGCCCGTGCGGCCGCCGCCGATCTACCACTGGCTCGCCACCCAGCCGAAGCAGGTCACCCTCGAGCTGCCGACGCCGCCGCCGCACGCGCTGCCGCTGCACGACCCGTTCTACATGTACGCGTCGACGTGGCACTGGCAGCCGCTCGTCAACGGCTACAGCGGACATTACTCGGCACGCTACGTCGAGCTGACCGAGGCGCTGCCGGATCTGCCCGGACCCAAGTCGATCGCCGCCCTCACCGCGATGGGCGTGCAGCGCATCATGATCCACGAGAAGCTGTTCCCGGCGGGCATCTATCCGCCGCTCATCGTCGCCATCGAGGCCCACCCGATGTTCCACCTCGAAACGGTGTCGGCGGATCACCTCGGAGAGGTTCGCGTCTACGCGTTCCTCCCGGGCTTCGGACCGTCGTAGATGTGCGGCCGCTCAGGCGTGGGCGGATTTCGTGGCCGGCGTCTCGGCCGACAGGATCGCGGCCATTGTCGCTCCGTCGATGTTGCCGCCGGACAGGACCACGCCGATCCGGTGGTAGCCGGTGACGGCACCCGAGAGCAGCGCCGCCACGCCGAGCGCGCCTGACGGTTCGACGACGATCTTCAGGCGATAGAACAGCAGGCGCACGGCCTCGATGATCGCGGCTTCGGACACCGTCTGCATGTCGTCGACGTGCGCGAGCACCAGCGGAAACGTCAAGGCACCAAGCGATGGCGTGCGCGTGCCGTCGGCGATCGTGGCCGGGTTGCGCACCGTCTGCAGCGTCTTCGTGCGGAACGATCGCGTCGCGTCGTCGCCCAGCTCCGGCTCGATGCCGATCACCTTGCAGCCGGGAGCGAGCGCCTTCGTGACGATGCCTGTGCCCGAGAGCAGCCCGCCGCCGCCGCACGGCACCACCACCGCGTCGAGGCCGGTCACCTCCTCGTGCAGCTCGAGGATGGCGGTGGCCTGCCCGGCGATCACGTCGCGGTGATCGAAGGGCGGAATCAGCGTGGCGCCGTCCTGCTGCAGCAGGTCCTGGGCGATCGCCTCGCGCGACTCGGTGGCCGGATCGTAGAGCACGACGCGGGCCCCGAATGCGGCGGTGGCCTCGCGCTTGATCGCCGGCGCGTCAACCGGCATCACGATCGTCGTGCGCACGTCGAGGAGCTGGCCGACACGCGCCACGGCCTGGGCGTGGTTGCCCGACGAGTAGGCGACGATGCCGCGGGCCCGCACGTCCTCGGGCAGCGCCGAGATGGCGTTCAGCGCGCCGCGGAACTTGAACGCGCCGACGTGCTGCAGGTTCTCGCACTTGAGGAAGACGGCGCCGCCGGCGCGCGCGTCGAGGGACGTGGAGTGAAGGACGGGCGTGCGGTAGGCATGCGGCTTGAGCCGCCGCGCCGCTTCCGTCACTTCCTCCATCGTCGGTCCGATCGGGGTCGTGGCCGGCGTCATCCCCATATAGTAGGACGGTAGCCGCATGCTCGTTGCCTGGATCAGGCTGATCACGCTCGTCGTCGCGCTCGCGATCGCACCGGCCGCGCAGGAGACCGTACCTGGTCTGGGCGCCGGGCGTGCCGTCGCGCCGGGCGTGCTGCACTTCACGCTCACCGATCCGGCGCTGCTCGACCCGCCGGCGCCGATCTCGGTGCAGCTGCTCCGCCTGGACCTGACGCAGGTCGACCTGACCACCGACCTCGCGCTCGGCGATCGCCAGGGGCGCGCCACCGTGCTGTCGGCGGCCCGGCGCCGTCAGGCGATCGCGGCAGTCAACGCCGGCTTCTTCGCGCTGCACAACGGAGATCCGATCGGGCCGCTGCGCGTCGACGGCGAGCTGGTCAGCGACGGCACGCTGGGACGCGCCGCGGCCGCCATGATCCCCAACGGCCGAGGTGGCAGGCCGGCCTGGGTCTTCGATCGGGCCGGCGTCGCCCTCGCGACGGTGATCGAGCGCGGCGGCAGCATCGCCGTCGACGGCGTCGACACGACGCGGGCGGTCGGCGCGCTGATGCTCTACACGCCGCGTTACGGACCGCACAGCGACACGGCGCCGACCGGCATCGAATGGGTCCTCGAGCCGCAAGCGGGCGGTGCTCGACCTGCGGCCGGCGCGGCGGCGGGCGCCGCCGGGCCCGGCTATGTCGTGAAGGATCGGCGCTGGCACGTCGGCAAGACCCCGATCCCGCGCCGCGGCCTGGTCCTCTCCTACGGCGGGCTCACGCCGCCGGCGCCGCTCGATCGCCTCTCGGCCGGCGACCGCCTGACGGTTCGCGAGACCTGGAAGCCGGGCAGCGGTCAGGCCGTGGATCGCTGGCGGGCGGCGGCGGACGTGGTGAGCGGGGCCGGGTTGCTGCGCCGCGGCGGCGCGGACGTCCGCGACTGGGACGAGGAGCACCTCGCCGGCGCGTTCCTCGGCCGCCACCCGCGGACGATGTTCGGGATCGACGGGGGCGGCTACGCGTGGCTGGTCACGGTGGACGGCCGACAGCCGGACGCCAGCGCCGGGATGACGCTCGTCGAGCTCCAGCGGCTGGCGAAGCGGATCGGCCTCACCGACGCCCTCAACCTCGACGGCGGCGGCTCGACGACCATGGTCATCGCGGGCAACGTCGTGAACCATCCGTCCGATCCGACCGGCGCACGCACCGTCAGCGATGTCCTGCTGGTCGTGCCGCGACGCGGTGCGCAAGGGGGCGCGGGGCGCTGAGGTAAGCTGTCCGGGTCATGACGCGCCGCGATTTCCTCGCCCAGTCGAGCGTGGCCGCGCTGGTTCCGCTGGCCCCTCGCGGTGCGCCCGCAGGGACGGCCCAGGGCGGGTCCACGCCCGCTGCCACCGGGCCACCGCCGGCGCGGACGTTCACGATCAACCTGATCTGTGGCTTCATCGGGGTCAACGCGAAAACCCAGGCCGACGCCAACGCTTTTGCGGCGCGCCACGGCTTCGAGTCGGTCGAGGCGCGCGGGCCGGAGATCGCCGCCATGTCGGCGGACGATCTGAAGCGTCTCCGGGACGATCTCGCGGCGAAGAAGCTCACGTGGGGCGCCGCCGGCCTGCCCAACGGCATGCGCGCCGATGCGGCGACTTTCGATCAGGAGCTGAAGGGGCTGCCGGCGCTCGCCGCCGGGCTGAAGCGCGCCGGCGTGACGCGCATCAGCACCTGGATCAGCCCGTCGAGCGAGACGCTGCCTTACGTGAAGAACTTCCGGCAGCACGTCGCGCGCTACACCGAGGTGGCGAAGATCCTCGACGGGGAAGGCCTGCGTCTCGGGTTGGAATACATCGGCACGCCGAGCCTGTATCGCCGGCCGCGGCACGCGTTCGTCCACTCGATGGCCGAGGCCAAGGAGTTGTTCGCCGAGATCCCGACGAAGAACGTCGGGTTCGTGCTCGATTCATGGCACTGGTTCACGGCGAGCGAAGGTGAGGCCGAGCTGCTGTCGGTGACCGCCCGGGACGTCGTCGCGGTGGACCTGAACGACGCCCAGAAAGGCGTCCCGCTCGAGTACCTGGTCGACAACCAGCGCGAGCTGCCGGCGACCACGGGCGTCATCGACGCCGGGCTGTTCCTGTCGGCGCTCGCCCGCATCGGCTATGACGGGCCGGTGCGCGCCGAACCCTTCAACGCGGCGCTGAACGCCCTGGACGACGACGCGGCCTGTGCCGCCACGAGCCAGGCGATGCGGCGGGCCCTTGCCAGGATGCGGACGTGAGCACCCGGTCCAGCACCGCCAGGGCGTTCCGCCCGACCCCGATCGCCCGCCCGGCAGGTCCGGCCTACGGCACGTCCTACTGGCTCGATCGCGTCGGACGACGCCCGGCACCGGCGACGCGCCTTGGCGGCGACGTCGAGACGGACGTCGTCGTCGTCGGCGGCGGCCTGACCGGCTGCCTGACCGCGTGCCTGTTCGCGCGCGCCGGCGTGCCGGTGGTCCTGCTCGAAGCGGGGCGGGTCGGCGATCGCGCCGCCCTCGACGCGGGCTGGCTGGTCGACACGCCTGGCGTGAGTTTCCTGGATCTGCAGGCGGCGCTCGGCCTGAAGGACGCGCGACGCGCCTACGAGGCGTCGCGCAAGGCCGCGCTCGACGTCGCCGCCTTCCTGCGGCGGCTCAATCCGAAGCTGGCGCCCGAGGCGCGCGAGGGCCTGGTGATCGCCGCGACGCCGGCGGATGTCGCCGCCCTCGAGCGGGAACGCGCTGGCCGGGCCGCGGCCGGGCTGGACGCCGCCTGGCTGCCGGCGCGCCGCGCCGCCACGGAGACCGCCGCCGACCTGGTGCGGGGTGCGCTCAAGACCCACAGCGAGGGCGTGATCGACCCGTGGCAGACCGCCCGGGCCCTCGTCGACGCCGCGACGTCGGCCGGGGCGAAGCTGTTCGAGCAGTCTCCCGCGACCAGGGTCCGCCATACGCGGACCGGAGCCGACGTCGTGACCGCCAAGGGCATCGTCCGCGCCAAGGCCGTCGTGCTGGCCACCGGCGCCCCGCGGCCCCTCGTGGCCGCCCTGCAGCGTCACGTCCGCGTCGACCACACCTACGTCGTCGTGACCGAGGAGCTGCCGTCCGCCATGCGTCGTGCCGTGCCTGCCGACGCGGTGGTCCGTGCCGTCGGGACGCCGCTCGCGGCCGCCCTCACCAAGGGCGGGCGGGTGGTCATCCAGGGCGGCGATCAGCCGCCGGTGCCGGCCCGGCTCGCCGATCAGGCCCTGATTCAGCGCACCGGCCAGTTGATGTACGAATGGTCGCTGCGCCACCCGGCGGTCTCGGGCATCCAGCCGGCCTACGCCTGGACCGCGGCCCGCGTCACCGGCAAGGATGGTCTGCCCATCGCCGGCGCCCATCGCAACTTTCCTCACCACCTGTTCGCGCTCGGCCTGGGCGCCACCGGCCTGGCCGGCGCCTGGCTGGCGGCCCGGATCGTCCTGCGCCAGTACCAGGGCGAGCCGGATGCCGCCGACGCGGTCTTCGGTTTCGGCCGGCTGTAGCATTTTCCGGTCAGTGGCCGCCCCGCCGGCCGATCAGTTGACACTGGTCTGTCCAGCCGTAATACACTCTGCCCCTCTCACGAAGTTAACGGGGTTGGTTCGCGCCGCGAATTTGTTCGCGACGCGGACCCCAGTCAGGAGTGCACATGCGAACGGTTCGGCTGCTTGCGTGGCTGGTTGCAGCCATCTGCACGGCGGCGACGGTCTCCGCCCAAGTCACGACGGGATCCATCGTCGGCACGGTGTCCGACACGCAAGGCCAGGTCGTGCCGGGCGCCACGGTCGCCATCAAGGAAATCGGCAAACAGACCGTCACCACGGTCGTCACCGACGCCAACGGCGCCTACATCGCCCCGTTCCTCAACCCGGGCACGTATGAAGTCGAAGTCGAGCTGACCGGCTTCAAGAAGTACGTGCGCCAGGGCATCGTCGTCCAGGTCAACGATCGCGCCCGCGTCGATGCCAGCCTCGAGGTCGGCCAGCTCACCGAAGTGACGACGGTCATCGCGGCGGCGCCGCTGGTCAAGACCGAGTCGTCCGAAATCGGGACGGTCATCGAGGAAAAGGCGATCCGCGAGCTGCCGCTGAACCAGCGCAACTTCGCGTCGCTCGTCTACCTCGTCCCCGGCGTGACGCCGGGCCAGCAGGGCGAGAACCTCTCCGGCGCCAGCACCTTCAACCCGCGCGGCGCCTCCAACTTCAACGCCCTCGGCCAGCAGGCCAACACCAACGGCTGGCTCGTCGACGGCATCGACAACAACGAGTTCACGTTCAACACCGTCATCGTCGCGCCGTCGGTCGAGTCAGTGCGCGAGTTCAAGGTGCTGAACGGCGTCTTCTCGGCCGAGTTCGGTCGTGGCGCCGGTGTCGTCTCGGTCTCCACCAAGTCGGGCAGCAACGAGTTCCGCGGCACGGTCTTCGACTTCATCCGCAACGACGTGTTCGACGCCCACAACTACTTCGCGCAGCGCGTCCGCGCCGACGGCTCCGAAGTGCCCAAGCCGCCCCTCCGCCAGCACCAGTTCGGCGGCGCCATCGGCGGGCCGCTGAACCTGCCGGGCTACAAGGGGACGAACCGCACCTTCTTCTTCGCCGACTACTCCGGTCGGAAGGAGACGCGCGGCCTGTCGTTCGTCAACACGGTGCCGACCGTGGCGCAGCGCAACGGCGACTTCAGCGACTTCCGCACGGCCGCCGGCGCGCTCATCGTCATCTACGATCCGCTGACGACGCGGCCGGACCCCGCCAGACCCGGCGGGTTCCTTCGCGATCCGTTCCCGGGCAACGTCATTCCGCAGAACCGCATCAACCAGGTGGGGCACAACGTCGCCAGCATCTACCCCGAGCCCAACCAGCCGGGCAACTTCAACAACTACCTGAACACCTCGAACCGGGAAGTGACCGAGAACCAGGTCACCGGCCGCGTCGATCACCGCCTGTCGGACAACGACTCGTTCTTCGTCCGCTTCACCTACGGCAAGTTCAAGCTCGACGCGCCGCAGGGCCAGGCGGCCTGCTGTCTGCCGACGCCGGAGCAGGCGGCGGCGCGCTTCGACCTCGGCCCCTACGTCGCCGGCATCCAGAACACGCGCCTGACGACGCACGGCCTGGCCTTCAACCACACGAAGATCATGGGCTCGGGCTTCGTCAACGAGTTCCGCTTCGGCTACGCCCGCACGCTGCCGTTCACGACGCAGTCGGACTACGGCCACGCAGGCGGCGACGTCGCTCGGTATCCAGGGCATCAACATCAACGAGATCACGACCGGCCTGCCGAACATGAACATCGCCGACTTCACCGGCCTGTCGGGCGGACCGAACTTCCTGCCGGTCAACCCGAAGCAGGTGCACTACCAGTTCGAGGACGCGCTGGTGCAGATCGTCGGCCGGCACCAGTTGAAGTACGGCTACCGGTGGGTGTGGCGTCAGCCGTCGCCGCTGACCCACACCGACACGCGCAGCACGCTGACGCTGGGCCGCAACTTCGTCAACAACCCGGTCAACAACACCGGCGGCACGGGCCTCGCGACGCTGCTCCTCGGCTTCGTCAACAGCGGCTCGCGCGGCTTCCTGATGGAGCCGTATGTGCTCGACGTGCACGAGCACGGCGCGTTCATCCAGGACGACTTCAAGCTGCGCCGCAACATCACCGTCAACGCCGGCCTCCGCTACGAGATCTTCACGCCCGGCGTCGAGCGCCAGGATCGCCTGGCCAACTACGACCCGGTCGGCAAGCGCTTCATCTATGCCGGTGAGGACGGGGCGTCGGGCGCGGCCAACAAGAAGACGCAGTTCGGCAACTGGGCGCCGCGCCTCGGCCTCGCGTGGGACATTTCGGGCAACGCGACGACGGTGCTCCGTACCGGCTTCGGCGTCACCTACTTCCCGATCCCGCACTCCGCCGGCAGCATGATCGGCCTGCAGCCGCCGTGGGCGATCAGCCAGAACTTCAACACCGAGACCAACCCGCTCAACTACTCGAACCTGCCGCTGATCTCGCAGCCGTTCCAGCCGATCCAGGTGGTCCAGCCGCGCACGACCGCGGAGTTGAACGCCGCCAACCCGCGCGTGCTCGGCCACTCGTTCGAGAACGAGACGCCGTACACGCAGCAGTGGCACCTGGGCATCGAGCGCGCGCTCTTCACCAATTACATGGTGGAGGTCGGCTACATCGGGTCGGCAGGCAAACACCTGATTTTCCCCTACAACCCGAACGAGGTGCAGCCCGGCCTCGGGTCGCAGCCGTCGCGCCGCCTGATCCCCGAGCTGAGCAACATCTCGAACATGGTGCAGTTCGATCCGCGCAACCGGTCGACCTACCACGCCGGCATCCTCAAGGTGCAGCGCCGCTTCTCGCAGGGCATGCAGTTCCTCTCGAGCTATACGTGGTCCAAATCGCTCGACTACGGCGGGTCGGCGGCGAGCGGCGGCGGCCAGACGGGCGGACCGCAGACGGTGACCAACCTGAACGCCGGGCACGGACCGTCCGGGTTCGACGTGCGGCACCGCTTCGTCTTCAGCGGCGTCTACGAGCTGCCGTTCGGCCCGGGCAAGCCGATGCTGGACGAAGGCGTCATGGGCATGATCTTCGGCGGCTGGCAGCTGTCGGGCATCGCCACGTTCCAGGGCGGCCGGCCGTTCAACGTCAGCCTGAACCAGGGCGTCAACAACGGCGCGCCGAGCTGGCCGAACCGCATCGGCGATGGTGCAGCTCGAGGATCCGGATCGCGCGCTGTGGTTCGATCCGACGGCGTTCGTGGCGCCGCCGGCCAACACCTACGGCGACGTCGGCCGCGGCGTCCTCTACTCGCCCGGGCAGAAGAACATCGACGTGTCGCTGACGCGGCGCTTCGGCTTCTTCGGCGACTCGAACCTGATGGTGCGTATGGACGCGTTCAACCTCACCAACACGCCGTACTTCGGCTTCCCGAACGCGGCGATCGGCTCGCCGACGGTCGGCCAGATCACGACGCTGAACGGCGACAACCGCATCCTGCAGCTCGCCTTGAAGCTCGACTTCTAGGCGACTGGTACCGTGCGGCGGCGCCGGCCTGGCGCCGCCCGGACGAGGCCTGTGAGCAGCCGCTCACAGGCCTTTTTCTTTCCCCGTCGGCTGGTGTAACGTCCGCCCGAACCCGTCGGGTCATCGGAAAGGACTGCCACCATGAAGCCAGCCGTGAGGCGCGCGCTGTCTGCTCGAGGGGCGGAGCGCCGCGACTTCTTCCGTACCGCCACCGCCGGCGTCGCCGGCGCGGCCTTCGCCAACAGCCTCGTCACCCACGACGATCTCGACGCGCTCACGCAGAACGTGCGCACGGCGTCGAAGCCCTCGGAGCTGAAGATCACCGACCTGCGCGTCGCCGTCGTGACCGGCGCGCCGATGATCTGCCCGCTGATCCGGCTCGACACGAACCAGGGGCTCGTCGGCTACGGCGAGGTCCGCGACGGCGCCAACGAGCGCTACGCGCTGTCGCTCAAGAGCCGCGTGGTCGGCGAGAACCCCTGCAACGTCGACAAGGTCTTCCGCAAGATCAAGCAGTTCGGCGGCCACGCGCGGCAGGCCGGCGGCGTCTGCGGGATCGAGATGGCGCTGATGGATCTGGCGGGCAAGGCGTGGGGCGTGCCGTGCTGGCAGATGCTCGGCGGCAGGTTCCGCGATCGCGTCCGCCTCTACGCCGACACCACCGAGGCGCCGAACGCCAAGGAGCAGGGCGCCAAGCTGAAGGCGCGCATGGACATCGGCATCACCTATCTGAAGCAGGACTTCGGCATCAACCTGCTGCAGAACGTGCCGGGCACGCTCAGCATGCCGGTCGGCTACACGTATCGCCAGAGCCAGGCGACCATGCACCCGTTCACCGGCATCGAGATCACCGACAAGGGCATCGCCTGGCTCGACGAGTACGTCGGCACGCTGCGCTCCGTCATCGGCCCGGAGATCCCGCTCTCGTCCGACCACTACGGGCACATCGGCGTCAACAGCTGCATCAAGCTGGCGCGCGCGATGGAGAAGCACAACCTGGCGTGGATGGAGGACATGGTGCCGTGGCAGCTCGGGCACCTGATGAAGCAGATCAAGGACAACACGACCACGCCGATCCTGACCGGCGAGGACATCTACCTGAAGGAGGAGTTCATCAAGCTGATCGACATGGAGGCGGTCGACATGATCCATCCCGATCTGGCCAGCTCCGGCGGCCTGATCGAGACGAAGAAGATCGGCGACTACGCGATGGAGCGCGGCGTCCCGATGGCGATGCACTTCGCCGGCACGCCGATCTCGTTCATGGCCAACGTCCACTGCGCGGCGGCGACCGAGAACTTCATCGCCCTCGAGCACCACTCGATCGACGTGCCGTGGTGGGAGCAGATGGTGACGACGCCGAAGCCGATGGTCGAGAAGGGCTTCGCGATCGTGCCGGACCTGCCCGGCCTCGGCGTCGAGCTGAACGAGGAGGTCGTCAAGGCGCACCTGGCGCCGAACACGAGCTACTTCGCGCCGACGCCGGAGTGGGACACGTTCCGCAGCAACGACCGGCTCTGGAGCTAGCGCGCGATCGCGGCGCGCAGATCGTCGATCGTCTGCACCGTGCCGTGCAGGGGCGCGATCCGCTGCACGCCGAGCCCGAGGCGCTGGATGTTCTCGTGCAGGTTCACCCAGAGCGGGCTCGGTGTGGCCGGGCGCGTCGCCGCCGGCGTCCAGGCGTCGCCCTCGACGAGCAGGCCGTCCTTGGGCAGGAACACCATCGCGAAGGCGTCGTTGTGGCCGCTGCCGGCGATGGCGTGGATCTCGATCGGATGCCGTTCGTCGGCCAGCACGAGCTTCGTCGTGAAGGTCCTGAACCGTGGCTTACGCTTCGACGCCGCGAGGCGATCGGGGGCGATCGTGCGCGGCGCCGCCCAGGCGCGCGCGTAGTAGGCCGCGTTGCGGGCGTGGGTGATCACCGGGACGCCGGCGTCCACGTAGGTGCGCAGCCCGCCGGCGTGGTCGAAGTGCGCGTGCGTGTTGATCACCCCCGCGATCGTCCGGTCCGGGAAGAGCTCGCGGATCTTCGCGAGCACGGCGTCCGAGCGTGGCTCGTTCAGCGGCGCCTCGACGACGACCAGCCCGCCGGCCTGATCGACGATCACGCTGTTGTGGGTCGTGCCGGTGATGAAGAGCACGCCGGGCGCCAGTTCCTGCGTCTTCACGTCGGTCACGACCGGCACCGGCGCCGCGGCGACCTCCGGCGGCACCGCGAACGCCGTCGCGGTGTTGGTCCGCACGGCCGTCACCGTCAGGTCGTACCAGGGCAGGCCGGCGATGACGCGCTCGATGCGGGCGGGGAAGCGCACGCCGCCGAAGTCGCGGTACTCGGAGAAGCGCCACTCCATCGGCGTGTCGCCGGTGACCGGCGAATCCATGAACGTGCGCACCCGGAGCACGTCGCCTGCGGCGCTGACGAGCCCTTCGTAGCGGAAGACCCGATCGATCGTGAAGGTCACGGTCGCGTCGCCGCCTGGGGCCGGCTTCACGACCGCGGCGTGCGCGCGCGCCGCTTTCACGAAGCCCTGCGGTGACGTCCACAGCTCGGCGTTGCGTTCGGCGAGGTTGGTCGGGATGGACGTCGGAGCTGGCGTGAGGTTCCAGCTGTAGCCGCCGGCCGCGTACTGATCCTGGGTCTGGTCGGTGTGGGGCCGCGCCCGTCCCGGCTCCTGGACCTGGACGCGGCGGTACTTCGCGTGCACCGCGATGCGGGCGTAGTCCAGCGTCGCCGTGTAGCCGGTCACGTCGAAGGCCGGCCAGGGCAGCTCGGGCGCGGGCGCCTGGCCGAACTGGTAGTAGCGGCCGGTGGCCTCGAACTCGAGGCTCTGGATGGCGTCCACGCCCAGCGCCACTGCGGCCCGATCGAGCGGGCCGTCGGCCGCGAACAGCGAGGCAATCGAGGCGGCGAGGCACGCCACCGCCAACGGGGCACGAAGTCTGGTCGCTCATAGCGCGCGGCTCAGGACGTCGGCGAGGTCGGCGTCCGACAGCGCTGCGGCGTTGGCTTTCATCGAGCTGGCCTGCTTCGCCTGCGCGACCAGCGCCGGCACGTCGTCCTCGCCGATGCCATACGACGAGAGGCGCGGCAGCGCGAACTGCGACACGAACGCGGCGAGGTCGCCGGTCATCGTCGCCAGCTCGGCGAACTTCGCATCGCCGGTGCGCGCTGCGTTGATGGCCACGACGTACGGCAGCAGCACCGCGCAGATCGCCCCGTGCGGGGCGGGGAAGCGACCGCCGATCGGGCCGGCGAAGCCGTGCACGGCACCGAGGCCGGCGTTGGCGAGCGCGAACCCGCCGCACAGGCCGGCGTAGGCCATGTCGGCGCGCGCGGCACGGTCGCCGGCGAAGGCCTTCGGCAGCGCGGCGATGACGCGCGGGATCGCGTCGCGGCAGATCGCGTCGACGAAGACGTTGGCGCGGACGCTGACGAACGGCTCGATCAGCTGCGTCAAGGCGTCGAGGCCGGTCGACGCCGTCAGCGCCGGCGGCAGATCGTAGGTGAGCTCGGGATCGACCAGCGCCACCGCCGGCAGCATGTGCGGGCTGCGCAGGCTGGCCTTGACGCCGCGCGCCGGCGAGCCGAGCACCGCGTTGCGCGTCACTTCGGATCCGGTGCCGGCCGTGGTCGGAATCGCGACGCAGGGCAGCGACGGCCGTTCGAGCGGCCGCCCCTCGCCGATCACTTCCAGGTAGCGCAGCGGATCGCCGCCGTTGGCGATGAGCGCCGCCGCGGCCTTGCCGAGATCGAGCGCCGACCCGCCGCCGATGGCGACGACGATCTCGACGTCGGCGTGCGCGGCCGCCCGCTGCGCGTCCTCGATCGTCGGCTCGCCGTCGACGCGGACGTGGTGGACCGCGTCGATCGGGACCGGCGATCCGCGGCGGCCTGTCACCAGCAGCGTGCGGCGTCCGGCTACGATCGCCGGCAGCTCGCGGATCCGCCCGGCGCCGAAGATGATCCGCGCCGCGGTCGCCAGCTCGAAGGCAGCCGGCGGGTGCGTCTCAGAGTTGTTCGGGGAAGACGGCACGGTAGCGGGTGCTCGAGCGCGGCTCGGCCATCAGCGGCGCCACCGCGTCGCGCCAGGTGGCGTAGTGCGCCGTCGCCTTGTGGGCGGCGGCGGCATCAGGCGTGCGGTAGATCTCGATCAGCTCGAAGCGGGTCGGGTCGTCTTCCTGCTGGATGACGTCGAACCGCGCGACGCCCGGTTCCTGGACGCTGGCCCGGGCGTTGGCCAGGCTCGCGTCGCGGAAGGCGTCGACGCCGTCGGCGACGACGCGCACGTGAACGTGGACGATCACCATCTCGGCCTCGCTCAAATCCAGTTGTAGGCCTTGATCGCTTCGCCGACCGACTTGTGCTTGCGGATGAGCGGCAGCATCCGCTGTTCGCGGAGCGCGATCTCCTCGGCGCGCTTCAGCACCGCGTCGGCCTTGTCCTTGGGGATGGCGACGACGCCTTCCTCGCTGGCGACGATGATGTCGCCGGGCGTGATCGTCACGCCGGCGCACTTCACCGGGATCTGGTTGGCGACGCTGGCGAAGCGGGTGACGGCGTTGGCGGGCGAGATCGATCGCGCGTAGACCGGCAGGCCGAGCGCGCGGATCTCGCGGACGTCTCGCACCGCGCCGTCGATGACCATGCCGGCCATGCCGCGGACCTTGGCCGCCGTGCCCATGAGGCCGCCCAGCGCGGCGACGTCGAGCGACCCTTCCATCACCAGCACGCCGACGTCACCCGGCTTCGACGCGTCGATCATCTCGACCGAGTGCTTCGCCGCCGTCGCCGGCGTCGACTGATCGGCCGGCACCGCTCGCAGGAGCGACGTCGCGGCGCGCCCGACGAACGCGCCCGCCACGTAGGGGCGCACGTCATGATCGAGGAAGCCGCGGCCGCCGCCGACCTGGTCCATCGCGTCCGAGATGTTGGCCGGGCTGACCTTGGCGAAGCGGGCGAGCATCGGATCGGAGGGTGCGGCCGGCGCCGCGGCGACGGACTTGATGCCGCCGGGCCGGGGAGGCGTCTGCGGTACCGCCTGCACCGCGAAGAGCCCCGCCGGAACGACGGCGAGGGCCGCCAGCGTCAGACCACGAAGACGGGTTGCGTTCATGACAGGTACCTCTAGGGGACGGTGGGTACGACCCACGGCCAGACGTAGGCGTAGAGCATCACCAGGACACCGACGAGCGACGCCAGCGTCAGGCTGTGCCAGAACACCGCCTTGAAGATGGCGGCCTCGTTGCCCTCCTGGTGCGTCGAGATGCTGGCCACGACGATGCTCTGGGCGTCGATCATCTTGCCCATCACGCCGCCGGTCGTGTTGGCCGACGCCATCAGGATCGGGTTCAGCCCGAGCTGTTCCGCCGTCACCTTCTGCAGGTTGCCGAACAGCGCGTTCGAGCCGGCGTCGGTGCCGGTCAGCGCCACGCCCAGCCAGCCGAGGAGCGTGCCGAAGAACGGGTAGACCCAGCCCGTATGGGTGAGGCTCAGGCCGAGGACCGCGTCCATGCCGGCGTACTTGGTGACGTAGGCGAGCCCGACCATGCAGGAGATCGCGGCCAGCGACGGCACCAGCTGGCGCATCGTGGCGGCGAACACCCGGGCCGTGCGTCCGAACGGCATGCCGAGGAAGGGCGCGACGAGGAACGTCGCCACCACCACCGCCGTGCCGGGCAGCGAGAAGAAGTTGAGGTCGAGCACCGCGGCTTCGGGCGTCGGCTTCGGCGCCACCGGGGGGACCTTCTGTACCTGGTTGTGCAGCACCGGCAGCGGCACGTTCAGGGCCGGCGACTTCAGGTAGGCGTTCAAGACCGGCACGCCGGTCACGAAGATGAACACCGAGGCGACGATGAACGGCGACCATCCCTTGGCGATCTGGCCGCCGGTGAGCCGCGGTCCGCTGAGCAGATCCTCGGCTTCCGCCGCGGCGGCGGAGCCGGCCGCGGGCGCTGCCACGAGCTGGACGCGCGAGGGCTGCCACACCTTGAGGAACAGCACGGTGACGACGAGCGAGACCAGCGCCGCGGTCACGTCGACCAGCCCGATCTCGACGTAGTTCGACCAGAAGAACTGCATCGCCGCGAACGATCCGCCGGCGACGAGCAGCGCCGGCAGCACCTCGAAGGTGCCCTTCCAGCCGGTCATGGTCCGCACCAGCCAGATCGGCAGGATCAGCGAAAACGGCGGCAGGATCCGTCCGGCCATCGCCGACAGCTCGAACTCGGGCAGCCCGGTGACGCCAGCGAGCGTGCGGATCGGGTTGCCGACGCCGCCCCACGCGACCGGCGCGGTATTGGCGATGAGGCACAGGACCGCGGCCTCGAACGGCTTGAAGCCGAGGCCGATCAGGAATGCGCCGGCGATGGCCACCGGCGCGCCGCCGCCGCCGGTGCCTTCCAGGAAGGCGCCGAAGCAGAAGGCGATGAGCACGGCCTGGATCCGCCGATCGGACGACAGCCGCGCGATCGAGCGCTTCATCACCGCGAACTGCCCGGTTTCCACGGCGACGTGGTAGAGGAAAATCGACGCGACGATGATCCAGGCGATGCGGAAAAAGCCGAAGACGACGCCGGCCACGACCGCGCCGCCGGCCAGCTTCGCCGGCATGCCGAAGACCGCCAGCGCCAAGGCGATGGCCATGACCATGCCGGAGAACGCGGCTACCCAGACCCGCGCCCTGAGGGCGACGAGCACGAAGAAGAGGGTGACGACGGGGAGTGCCGCGACGGCGGTCGACAGCGGCCACGCACCGAGGGGGTCGTAGTGTTGGTTCCAGGGCATGGATTGTTCGGGACTGGCGGACTATATCCACCGCCTGCACAACCGTGCAAGAAGTGCCTGAGCTCCGCAGAAAATGCTCGGCCGGCTGCCACGCCCAACCCCCGCGAATGAGTCGTATCCTTACAGTTTCGTAAGAGCCTCCGGGGCAGGTCCGGCCGCCGGCAGCCAGAACCCCTGCCAAACCGCGGTGAGGGCAGGGGTTCGCGTCGAACCTCATGGGTACGCGGTTTGCGACGGCTCGCCCACGCCCGGCGGCGGTGCCGGCGCGCGCGCCGCGATGCGGATGGGCCTGTCAGGGTCCGATTAGGGAACACGGCGGACAGTGCTGGTTGGTCAGGGGCGGGCGGCGTCAGGAAGGTCTTCGCATGGGACGACGTGAACAGCAGATCGAGCATCTCCTCCGGCGCGCCGGCTTCGGCGGCAGCCCGAACGAGATCGATTTCTATTCAGAAATCGGCGTCCGCGGCACGATCGACCTCCTGACCTCCTTCGAGCAGATCCCGGACGACGTCGACGGCAAGATCGGCCAGCCCGGTTTCGTCAGCGTGACGACCCGCGGCACGTTCGCGCCGCACCTGAACATCACCGACGCCCGCCAGCGCTGGCTGTTCCGGATGGTCCATTCGGAGCGCCCCCTCCAGGAGAAGATGGCGCTCTTCTGGCACAACCACTTCGCGACCGCGTACACCAAGATCGCCGGCGCCTACGACGGGACCGAAGCGACCCGGATGCTGGCCGCCAAGCCGTCCGAGGATCGTGACGCCACCAAGGGGCAGCTCGAGCTGTTCCGCGAGCACGCGCTGGGCAACTTCCGCGACCTGCTGATCGCCGTGTCGAAGGACCCGGCGATGCTGGTGTGGCTGGACGGCCGCGACAACATCGCCACGCGCCCGCAGGAGAACTACGCGCGCGAGATCATGGAGCTGTTCACGTTCGGCGTCGCCAACGTCGTCGAGGACGACGTCAAGGCGGCGGCGCGCGTGTTCACCGGCTGGAACCTGCAGCGGCTCGGCCCGAGCGGCGCCTACTACTACCGCTACGAGTTCCGCGCCAACCGGCACGACAACACGATCAAGGACTTCACCTTCCAGATCTACTCGAACGGCAGCGGCGCCATCGCCGCCAACGGCGAGCAGGAAGGCATCGACCTGATCAACGCGCTGTGCGCCCATCCAGCCACCGGGCCGCGGCTCGTGCGGAAGCTGTGGGCCTACTTCGTCAGCGAAGTCGCCGACGCGCCGCAGCCGTGGGTCGACCGCATCGCCGGCATCTATTACTCCTCGGGCTACGACATGCGCCTCGTGGTGCACGCAATCCTGTCGTCGCCGGAATTCTGGGATCCGTCGGTGGTGTTCGCGCGCTACTCGTGGCCGGTGGAGTTCGTGGTGCGGGCGATCAAGGAGACCGGGTGGGCCGGCTACTCGGTCGACTCGGCGCTGAACCCGATGCTGAACATGGGGCAGGCGCTGTTCGAGCCGCCGGACGTCAACGGCTGGGACCTCGGGCAGGGCTGGTTCTCGACCGGCGCGATGCTGAACCGGATGAACTACGCCGCGTCGCTCACGACCAACCAGCGCATCAACCTCCGCAACGAGGCGCGGCCCTTCGCGCAGACGCCACAGGGCGTGATGTCGTTCGTGATGGAGCGCCTGTCGCCCGCGACCCTGGAGCCGCAGTCGTACGACGAGCTGCTCGCCTACCTGCGTGCCGGCACCAACTGGACGGCGTCCGACAATGAGCTCCGCGCCAAGGTCGCGGGGGTCATGCACCTGGTGCTGGGCTCGTCGTACTACCAGCTGGTTTGAGGCGTTATGGCATTCACACGACGTGACTTCGTCAAGGGCGGCGTCGCCGCGTTCACCTGGGGCTTCGCCGCGCCGGCGTTTCTGTCGGAGGTGGCCCACGCCCAGGGTGCCGCCTCGCGCAACCTGGTGGTCCTCTATCTGGGCGGCGGCAACGATTCGCTGAACACCGTCGTTCCCTACGGGGACGCCTTCTACTACTCGCGTCGTCCGACGATCGCCATCCCGCCTGGATCGGTGCTGCAGATCGGCAGCGACAGCGCGACCAACGCCCTCGGCCTCCACCCGAACCTGGTCGGCCTCCACACCATCTTCAATCAGGGCCGCATGGCCGTGATTCAGCGGACCGGCTATCCAAACTTGAGCCGTTCGCACTTCCTCGGCACCGACATCTGGTCGACCGCGAGCATGGCCGCGCCGCAGGGACCGGGCTGGCTCGGGCGCTACCTCGACACGCTCCCGATGCCGGTCGATCCGCTGGTCGGCTGGAACACCAACCGCGAGCTGCCGCGGACGATGATCGCCCGCACCGTCTCGGTGCCGTCGATTCCGAGCCCGACGCAGTACGCCTTCTCGAGCCCGAACGGCGGCACGCCGGATCAGGGCTACGCGCGCACCTCGGCGACCCGCATCTCGTCGCACGTGCCGGTCAACCGCCCGCACCTGGCGTTCGTGAACGCGTCGGCGAAGGGCGCGTTCGCGACCATGGACCGCGTCGCCCAGGTGGCGCAGTACGCGCCGACCGCGACGTATCCGAACACCGGCCTCGGCAACGCGCTGCGCGCGGTGGCCGGTGCGATCGTCCGCGGCATCGGCACCAAGGTGTTCTGGGTGCAGACCGGCGGCTACGACACCCACGCCCAGCAGGGCACCGGCGCCGCGGCCACCGGCGCCTACCAGAGCCTGATGGCGACGATCGACGGCGCGATCACGGCGTTCTACACCGACATGCAGAACCAGGGGTTGATCAACCAGACGACCCTGCTCGAGTTCTCCGAGTTCGGCCGCCGCGTCGCCGAGAACGGCACCCAGGGCACCGATCACGGTGAGGGCGGCGTGATGTTCGCCATCGGCGGCGGCGTCCGCGGCGGCATCTACGGCACGGCCCCGAACCTCAACCCCTTCGCCGGGAACACCACGCTTTCCTCCGGCGGCGGCGACGTCCGCTGGGACATCGACTTCCGGCGCGTGTACGCCGAGGTCCTCGACCGCTGGCTGGGCAGCAACTCGGTCGCCGTGCTGGGCGGCGACTACCGCCAGTACCTCAACTTCATCGCCTGAGTGTTGTTGGCGGCCGCGCTCTCACGCGCGGCCGCGGGCCGCCAATTGGGCGTGCCGTCTGCTATTCGCCGACGCGCCTTCGCGCGTCGACGGGACGATGGCTCAGGACTCAGTCCTCGCCATTCGTCGCGCGGCGCTGGGCGCGCCGCCGGCCAGCAACGCCATATAATTCCGGGCGCCCGTGGCAGTTCCCCACACCATCGGTCGCTACGAGATCGTCGGCTCGATCGGGTCGGGCGGGATGGGCACGCTCCTGCGCGCCCGCGACCCCAAGATCGGCGGCCGCACGGTCGCCATCAAGCTCCTCAAGGAAGGCATCGACAACGACGAGATCCGGCGCCGCTTCATGCAGGAAGCGAACGCCGCCGGTGTGCTCGAGCACGAGAACATCGTCCGTATCTTCGACGTCGGTGAGCAGGACGGCGAGCCGTTCATCGCGATGGAGTACATCGACGGCGAGACGCTGTCGCTGTGGATCCGCCGCAAGGAGCCGGCCGCCGTCACCCGGAAGCTGCGGCTGATGGAGGAGCTGTGCGACGGCCTGGCCTACGCGCACAGCTTCAACATCGTCCACCGCGACGTGAAGCCGGCCAACCTGATGGTCGAGAAGCGGCGCGGCCGCCTGAAGATCCTCGACTTCGGCATCGCCAAGCTGGCCGATTCGGGCATCACCAACGCCGGCGCCTTGATCGGCAGCTTCAATTACATGTCGCCCGAGCAGGTGCGCGGCCTGCCGATCGACCACCGCTCCGACATCTTCTCGGTCGGCGCGGTCATGTTCGAGCTCCTCAGCTACAAGCAGGCGTTCCCCGGCGGGCTCGGAGACGGCGTCCTCGGACGGATCGCCGAGCAGGCCGCGCCGCAGCTGCGGCAGGTCATCGCGGACGCCGATCCCGACGTCGAGCAGATCATCAACAAGGCCCTGGAGAAGGATCCGGGCCGGCGTTATCCCGATCTGCCGGCGATGCACCGCGACCTGACCCGGGTCCGCCGCCGCCTGCAACGCGACGAATCGGCGTCGGGCGAGCACCCGCGCCTCGAGCGGGACGACGCCACGCGCGGGCCGCACACGCCGGTGGGCACGCCCCGCCCGACGCCTCGGCCGGGCAAGGACAGCGTCCTCGATCGCATCCGCAAGGAGCAGATCGCTCAGCACATGGACGCGGCCGCCAAGGCGTTCGCGGACGGCCGCTACGAAGAGGCGATCGAGCACAGCTATCGTGCCAGCGCAGTCGACGAGCACGAGAGCGGGCCGCACGATCTGCGGACCAAGGCGCAGGCGGCGCTCGACGAGCAGCACGCCGACCAGCACCTGGCCGACGCCCAGTCGGCCCTGGGCCGCGGCGACATCGAGGCTGCCGACGCCCTCGTCGCCAAGGCCATCGAGGTACGGCCCGGCCACACCGGCATCGGCGTCCTGCGCGAAGCGGTCGCCCGCGCCCGCAACCACGTGGCGCTCGCCGCCGTGATGCAGCGGGCGCGCACCGCGCTCGAGCGCCAGGACTGGACCGGGGCGATCCGGGCCACGACCGAAGCCGAGCTCTACCAGCCCGGCCTCGACGAAGCCCGGCAGATCCGCCATCGCGCCCAGACCGCGATCGAAGAGCAGGCGGCCCGGGAACGGGCGCGGCAGGAACGGATCCGCGCCGCCGTCGAAGGCGCCCGCCGCGCCATCGTGCACGGCGCCCTCGAAGAGGCACAGGCGCACGCAGACCAGGCGGCCCGCGACCGCGCCGATCCGCGCGTGCTCGAGAACCTGCGCACCGAGATCGAGCTGGCGCGTCAGCAGGCCGAATCGGCGGCGCGGCGCAGCGCCCAGGCGGCCGCGCTGCTCGGCGAAGCCATCGTCAAGTTCAACGCGGGCGAGTTCCGCGCGGCGATCGTGCGGTGCGACGCGGCGCTGCGCATCCAGCCGGACGAGCCGCAGGCGCTCGACGTCCGGCGGCGGGCGCAGCGCGCCATCGAAGAGGAAGAGGAGAAGCAGCGCCAGGCCGCCGAAGCCGAGCGCCAGCGCCTCGCCGCGGAAGGCCGAGCGTCGGCGCGTGGAGGCAGAGGCCGCCCGGCGGCGCCAGGCCGAGGAGGACGCGCGGCTGGCGCGCGAGCAGCACGAGCGCGCGGCGCAGGCGGAGATCGAGGCGGCCAGGCGCGACGCGGACGCCGGCCGTTTCGACAGTGCCATCGCCAGGCTCGAACGCTTCGCGCCGCCGCACGAGGACGTGGCGCGGGCCCTTGCCGCCGTGCGCGCCGACGCCGCGGAGCGCCGCGCCCAGGCCGAGGCCGCGGCGCGCGCCGCGCGCGAAGAAGCAGCCCGCCGCCTGGCCGAGGAACAGCGTCAGCGCGAGGAGGACTCGCGCCGCGCCGAGGAGGAGCAGCGCGCCGCGCGGGCGGCGCAGGCGGTGGCGCTGGCGGAGACGTCGCGCGAGCTGGCGAGCGCCGGCCAGTATCCGCAGGCGCTGACGACGCTGGCCGAAGCGACGCGCCTCGACCCGGCCAACCCGGCGCTGCAGGAGCTGACGCGCCAGATTCGCGACGCCAAGACGGCGCACGAAGCCGCCGAACGCCGCGGCCGCGAGCTCGCCGCCAAGCTTGCCGAGGCCGAGAGCCGGCTCACCGCCGGCGACCTTGCCAAGGCGCGCAAATCCACCGAAGCGGCCGCGCAGATCGATGCGGCAGGCGCCGGGTGTCCAGGCGATGCTCGCGCGCCTCAGCGAGGCCGAGGCCCGCGTCGCGCAGGAGAAGGCCGAGCAGCAGAGGGCCGCCGAGGCCGCGCGGCAGGCGCGCGAGCGGGACCAGAAGGTGGGCGCGCTGATCACGAAGGCGCGGAAGGCCAGGCGGCCGGCCGATGCCCTCGGGTTCCTGGAAGAGGCGCAACGTATCGATCCGCAGCGGCCGGAGCTGGCCGCGCTGATTGCGCAACGCCAGGCCGACGTCGCGCGTGCCGCCGCGCCGCAGCCCGAACTCCCGGCAGATAGAGTGGCCGAGCCCGGCGTCCCCGAGCGCAAGGATCGAGGCCGCCCGTTGTCGCCGGCGATGCTCGGCGGCGCCGCTGCCGCCGTGCTGCTCCTCGTCGTCGGCTTCTGGTACGTCTTCCGCGACTCGACTCCGACGCCGGATCCCGATCCGGACCGGCCGGTCGTCGTCGACCCGCGACGTCCGACCCGGACAAGCCGCCTGCCGTCGCGCCATCCGCCGTCAACATCGACACCGAGCCGTGGACGCGCGTCACGCTGACACCGGCTGCCGGCGGCAACCCCCAGACCTGCACGACGCCGTGCCAGCTCCAGCTGCCGCCCGGCGAGTATCAGCTGGCCTTCGAGAACGGCGGGCTGTCGCAGCCGTACAACGAACGCGTTTCGGTCCCGGCCGGCCAGCCGGTCGACGTGCGCCGCACCATGCCGGGCTTCGACGTCGACCGCGCCGTCGCCGCCATCGTCGGCCGCTGACTGGCCGGTCCGTTCTGTTCGCGCCAGGCCCTTGGGACGTTAGGTTGGTGGGCGGACCGGATCCGTTTACTGGTCGCCACTCGTCCGGGCCGACGGGACCTGGACCGCTAGGAGGCAGGATGCTGAGGGGACGAAGCCTGGGACAGGCAATCGGAGTGGTGGCGCTGTTCTGCGCCACGGTCGGCGTATCGACCGCGTCGGCGCAGGTCGACTACGAGATCATGGCCTCGCTCCAGTTCAACTTCTCGAACCCTGGCGCACGCAGCCTGGCGATGGCCGGAGCGCTGACCGGTGCGGGTGACGATGCCACCGGCGCGTGGACCAACCCGGGCGGCCTGACCAACATCACGCGGCCCGAAGTCGGCGTGGAGTTCCGCAGCTTCGACTTCTCGACGCCGTTCGTCGACGCCGGCCGCTTCAACGGCACGCCGACGAACATCGGCGTCGACACCGTGTCGCGGGCTGCGTCTACGGCACATTCGCAGAACAGCACGCACAGCCTGTCGTTCGTCTCGGCGGTGGTGCCGAAGTCGCGCTTCGCGTTCGCGTTCTACCGGACCGAAGCTCGCCAACTTCGAGACCGAACATCTCGACCAGGGCGCGTTCTTCGACGGTCCGGTCGGACGGCACGACGTCGCGCGCGTTCCCGCTCGACGGCGATCTCGAGCTCAAGATCGCCAACTTCGGCGGATCGGCGGCAGTGCGGCTGACCGACCAGATCTCGGTCGGCGTCGGCGTATCGATCTACGACTTCGAGCTCGACTCGCGTCAGCGATCGCTTCTTCTCTCCGACAATCCGACGGCCGCGCCGGGCGACCTGTACCGGACCGCCGCTGCGCGACCCCCGCCTCCTGATCAACGGCGGCGACGTCTTCTCGCACCGAGGTCATCACCGGCGAGGATACGGCCGTCGGCGTCAACATCGGCACCTCGATCAGCCCGAACGACAAGCTGCGCATCGGCGCCAGCTACCGCCAGGGTCCGAAGTTCGACCTGCACTACGTCCGCACGGACTTCGTTGGCGACATCGACCAACGACCAGGACAGCAGTTCCGCGTCCCGGACGTCATCTCGCGTCGGCGTGCTCGTCAAGCCGATCCCGTCGCTGAACATCACGGTGGACTACCGGCGCGTCAATACTCGCAGATCACGAGCGACATGGGGACCGGCTTCGGCGGCAACCCGGACGACTACTACGCCAAGGACGCCAACGAGATCCGCGTCGCCGGCGAGTACCTGTTCACGGGCGTGCCGAGCCGCTGTCAGCGCCATCGCCGTCCGCGGCGGCGTCTGGCGCGACCCGGATCACCGCATCCGCTACTACGGCCCGTTCTGGACGCGACACGGTGCTCTACGCGCGCCGGCGAGGACGAGACGCACTTCACCGTCGGCGGCTGGCATCGTTTTCGACTCGAAGGCCCAGTTCGACGTCGGGTTCGACCGCTCGAGACGCGTGAAGACGTTCGCGGTTTCGGCGGTGCTTCCGCTTCTAGTCGCCGGTTTGCCGCGCGGGCCATCAGGTCCGCGCGGGGCAAGCCCCTGGAAGCGTGCGGCCTGTTATTCGCGGCGCTGGACGCGCTGCTACCCGCTTTTCAGCAGCTGCAGGATGCTCGGCGAGATGAACCGCTCGTCGGTGGTCGAGCGACGTCGCGCCCGGCTTGGCGAGCGCGTAGTGCCTTGCGCGCTTCGTCGACCAGCGCCGGACGCTCGCTCTGCGGCGCGAGCAGCGCTTCGGCGGCGTGGCTGCTGGCCAGGAACAGGTAGATCGCGCGGTGACGTGAGGCCGGAGGCGACGGCCGCTGCAGCTCCGCCGCCGACTCCTTGTAGTTCCCCGACAGGAACAGCTTCACGCCGAGTGCGCTCGACGCCGCGCCAGGTTGGCCATGCCCTGCATCGCGACTGCGCAGCGGTCGATGCCGTGCGCAGCTCGGGCAGCGACGGGTGCCCCGGTGCGAGGCCCTCGAGCGTCGCGACCTGCGTCAGCGCCGCGTCGATGTTCTTCAGCCGGATGGCGGCGCGCGCGCGATCCGCGACCCGCTGTGCCTCGATGGTCTGCGCCGCGTCGATGTCGCGGCGGAGCAGGTCGGCCTCCTGGCGCCGGGCGGCGTCGCCGGCGACGCTCGCCGCCGATGCCAGGCTGCTGCGCGCTTCGGCGTAGCGGCTCTGGCGCAGTGACGGACCGAGCCGCGTCCATCGACTTGCGGAAGCCGGGCAGCCAGGCCGGCTCCGTGTTCCGGGCGGCGGCGGCCGCACCGGCGGCGGCGTCACGGCGGTACCCGTGTTGTTCGACGGCGTCGCCGTGACCGGGTTGTGCGGCGTCGCCGTCGTGGTCGTCGGCGGCGGCGTGGTGGTGTTCGGCGGCGGCGGCCGGCTCGGCTCGACGGCTGGCGGCGGCCGGGTGTTGCTGGCGAGGCGGATCTGCTCGCGCGAGCGCGATGGAGGCTGGAGGTTGCCAGGGCGAATTCCGTCCGCTGGCTCTCCGTGACCAGTCCGTCGCGGAGGGCGCCTTCGAGCAGCGCCCTCGCCTCCTGGTGGCGGCCCTGACGGCCGCAATCACGCCCAGGTAGTAGTCGGGAATGAACGGCTCGATAGACCACGCCGGCAAGGTTGGCCTTGCGCGACTGCTTGGGGGCGCGTGGATGGTCGCGCGCCTCCTTGAACTTCTGCTCCGCGAGCGCGTCATTGCCCTTCTTGAAAGCGTCTTCGCCGTCCTTGTAGGCGCGGACGAAGTCACGCTGTGCGGCCGCCGCGGCGGGCAGCGCCAGGACGACGGCGAGAGCCAGGACCAGCGCGCGCATGGGGGAGACCTTCATCATACCGCCGCCGATCGCCTGCCCGCGCCCGGGTGTACACTACCGCCCGTCCTGGCGGCTTCTGCGCAGTGATGCGTCTTACCTTGCCCATAACCGTGGTCATCCGTCAGACCGGCCTGAGCCGTAGATACCCATGAGACCGCAAGCATGATGTGGCTCTTGTGGGCGGTCGTGCGGATGGCGCCGCAGAAGGACCCGGGTGATTCCGCTGATCTGGACGCCGTGCGCCGCATGGCCGACGGTGACGGCCAGGCGCTGGCAACGCTCTACGATCGCCATTCGCGGGTCACGTATTCGCTGGCGCTGCGCATCCTGGCCGAGCCGCTCGAGGCGGAGGAAGTCGTTCAGGACGTGTTCTCGCAGGCGTGGCGGCAGGCGGCCCGGTTCGATCGATCACGGGGCGCCGTGGTCGCGTGGCTGCTGATGATGACGCGCAGCCGGGCCATCGATCGGGTCCGGGCGCGGCGGGCGATGCCGGCGTCGGCCAGCGATCCGGACAAGGCCTTCGGGCTGATTCCCGACGCGGCCGACGGCCCGGAGCGGGTCGCGCTGACGACCGAGCGCGCCGCCCGGCTGAAGGAAGCCCTCGACACGCTCCCGCTGATCCAGCGGGTGCCGATCGAGCTGGCGTTTTTCGAAGGGTTGACGCACGTCGAGGTGTCGGAGCGGCTGGAAGTGCCGCTCGGGACGATCAAGACGCGGATCAGGCTGGGGCTGATGAAGATGAAGGACGCGTTCCTGGAAGGCGCAACGTGAGCGCGGCCGACCGGGAACAGCTGCGCGACCTGGCGAGCCTGCACGCGCTCGGCGTCCTCTCCGACGAGGAGCGGGCCGAGCTGGCGAAGGCGATGGCCGGCGATGCCGACCTCGCGGCGGAGGTGCGTCTGCTCGAAGACACCGCCGGTGCGCTCGGCGGCGTCGTCGCGCAGGTCGACCCGCCGGCTCGGCTGCGCGCGCGCGTCCTCGCGGTGGCCGGGATCGAAGCGGACGATGCGTCCGGCACGCCAGTCGTCGCCCTGCGCGGCGGGCGCGGCGCCGACGCGCCGGTGGTGGTCCGCCGCGGATCCGGCGCGCTCCCCGGCTGGCTGGCCGCCGCCGCCGCGCTCGTCCTCGCGTCCGGCCTGGGTCTGTGGGCGCTGCAGCTCCGCACGTCGCTCGACGCCATGAACGCGCGGGTCGAGCGGGCCGAAGCCGAGGTCGTCCGGATCCAGCGCACGATCGGTGAGGCGCAGGAGCAGACGCGCATCCTGCAGGCGCAGAACTCCGTGCTGTTCGCGCCCGACACGTTGCGCGTCGATCTGGCGGGCGAGGGGCCGGCGCCAGGCTCGAAGGCGCGCGCGTTCATGAGCCGCAACAGTGGCGTGGCCTTCGCCGCTGACCAGCTGCCGGCCCTGCCGGCCGACAAGGTCTACCAGTTGTGGATCGTCCCGCAGAACGCGGCGCCGGTCAGCGCCGGGCTCCTGGCGCCCGATGCGAGCGGGCACGCCTCGCTCTTCTTCCCGATGCCGGCCGACGTGACGGCGCCGCAGGCGCTGGCGGTGACAGTCGAGCCCGCCGGCGGCGTGCCGGCACCCACGGGCGACCGCGTGCTCCTCGGCGCCGTGCCCGTGGCGACTGCCAGCTAGGTCTCGTTCCGGGACCGGCTCCGCACCATCCATCCACGCGGCGCGCCGCGCCGTAGAGCCTCGTGAACGGCCGGTTGTCCCGGCTGCCTTATGACACGAGGTGCACACGTGAAGAAGACGGCGTGGTTTCTATCCGTCGGCCTGCTCGTGGCGGCCGCGATGAGCCCGGGGAAGGCCTCGAGCCACCGCGAAGCCCCACTCATCGCGTTCGACCCGGCCGCCGACAACACCGACGTCTACGCGTTCGTCGACCCGAACGACAGGGACATGGTGACGCTGATCGCCAACTACATCCCGTTCCAGTCGCCCGACGGCGGCCCGAACTTCTACCTGTTCGATCCCAACGTCCTCTACGAGATCCACGTCGACAACAACGGCGACGCCGTCGAGGACGTGACGTTCCAGTGGCGCTTCACGACCGAGCGCCGCAACCCGCAGACGTTCCTCTACAACACCGGCCCGGTCACGACCATCGACGATCCCGATCTCAACGTGCGCCAGTTCTACAGCCTGACGCGCGTCGACGGGCCGCGGCGCACGGGCACGCCGCGGCTGCTGTCCGGCCGGCTGCCGGTGCCACCGCCGAACATCGGGCCGCGCTCGACGCCGAACTACGGCCTCCTCGCCGGCGGTGTCCAGCAGGTGCCGCCGGTCGGCATGCGCGTGTTCGCCGGCCAGCGTGACGAGGGTTTCTACGTCGATCTCGGCATCTTCGATCTGCTCGGCGTTGGCACCGGCCAGGTCGAGGACAGCACCGCCGGCTTCAACGTCAGCACCCTGGCGATCCAGGTGCCGATGGCGCAGCTGACGCGAAGCGGGTCGAGGCCGAGCGGACCGAGCGATCCCAACGCCGTGATCGGCGTGTGGGCGACGGCGAGCCGACAGGCGATGGCGACCCGCGCGCCGGGCCAGGTCACCTACAGCGGCGACTACGTCCAGGTGTCGCGGCTCGGCATGCCGCTGGTCAACGAGGCGGTCATCGATCTCGCGCGCAAGGACGTGTTCAACTCGATCGAGCCGACGTCCGACGCGGCCGCGCTCGATCGCGTCCTCGATCCGGAAGTGCCGAAGCTGCTCAACCTGCTCTTCGGCGTCAGGACGCCGCCGACGCCGCGCCAGGATCTGGTGACGATCTTCCTGACCGGCATCCCCGGCCTGAACCAGCCGCCGAACGTGCGGCCGTCCGAGATGCTGCGCCTCAACATGGGCATCCCGCCCGTCGCGGTCGGCGCCGCGGGCTACGACCGCCTCGGTGTGCTGAAGGGCGACGTCGGCGGCTTCCCGAACGGCCGCCGCGTCGGCGACGACGTGCTCGACATCGTGCTCCAGGCCGCCGCCGGGGCGACGCCGCTGACGCCGGCCTTCAACACGGCGCCGAACAACGCGATCGGCGACGGCGTCGACAGCAACGACGTCCCTTACCTGAACGTCTTCCCCTACCTGGGCGTCCCCCGCGCGGGCAACCGGTAATGCCTACACGACTCCGGAGTCGACTTCGAACGACTCCGGAGTCGTCATTGCGATGTTCCTCGTCATTCCCGAGTCGAATGCGCAATCGACTCCGGAGTCGAGCCCCAACCACTCCGGAGTCGTGCATGGCGACCTTGAAGAAACTGCGACCGTGGATTCCCGTGATCGTGTGCGCCGTGGCCGCCGCCGGCATGTATGTGCGGAGGCGTGCGGCCGACGCGCGCCGATGCCGCGCTGCCGCTGGCGGCGGGAACGCCGGGCGGCGCGCCGACGTCGCGTGACGGTCTCGCGCGGACCATCGCCGCCCTCGAGCGGCGGATCGCGGACGAGCCCGGCAACGGCGTCGCGGCCGCACGGCTCGCCGACGCGCTGCTGCGCCAGGCCCGCGCGACCGGCAACGGAGGCCTGGCGATCCAGGCGGAAGGCGCCCTCCGCGCCGCGATCGCCGCAGGCCCGAGCTACGAGGCGCAGCGGATGCTCGGCGCGGTGCTCGCCTCGCAGCACCGCTTCCGGGACGCCATCGCCGCCGCCGAGCGGGCCAGGGCGATCGAGCCCGCCGACGCCTGGAACGACGGCGTGATCGGCGATGCGCACCTCGAGCTCGGCGAGTACGACGCCGCGTTCGCCGCCTTCGACGCGATGATGCGCAAGCGCCCGTCCGCCGCGGCATACGGACGCGCATCCTTTGCGCGCGAGCTGCAGGGCGATCTCGCCGGGGCGGTGCAGCTGATGCAGATGGCGCTCGACGCGACCAGCGCCCACGATCCCGAGTCGCAAGCGTGGCATCACGCGCAGCTCGGCGATCTGCACCAGCACCGGGGACACCTCGCCGACGCCGAGCGCGAGTATCGCCATGCGCTCTTCACGTACGAGGATCATCCGCTCGCGGTCGCCGGCCTGGCGCGCCTCGACGCGGCGCGCGGCGACCTCGCGGCCGCCCTCGCCGGCTACGCGAAGCTCCAGGCGTCCGCGGCGACGCCCGAGTACGCGGCGCGGATGGCCGAGATCGAACAGGCGATCGGTCGCCCGGACGACGCCGCGCGGCATTTCGCCCTGGCCGAGCATGGATGGCGCAGCGACATGCCGGAGCCGGCCCACCTGGCGCGGCTGCTGGCGCGCGATCGCGGACGTGCCGCCGAAGCGCTGAGGGTCGCCGAGCAGGCGGCGGTCAGCCGCCAGGACATCTTCACGATGGACGCGGTCGCGTGGGCGGCGTTCCGCGCCGGCGACATGGCCCGCGCCGTCGAGGCGTCGCGGCTGGCGCTGCGGACCGGGACCCGCGACCGCGCCCTCCTGTATCATGCGGCGGCGATCGCGGCCGCGTCGGGGGATCGGGCCAGGGCGCGTGTGCTCGTGACGCGCGCGCTCGACGGGCATCCGACGTTCGACGTCGTGCTCGCCCCTGAGGCGCTGGCGCTGCTGGCGTCGCTCTGAGCGCCGCGCGTTGCCGTGACGCCTGACTTGCACCAGATCATGCGCGCCGTGCCGACGAATCGCCCGCCTCGCACGCGGATCCGGTTGCGCTGGCTCGCCGTGATCCTCAGCGCCGTCGCGATGCTCGCCTCGCCGGCCGCACCAACGCTGAGCGCACACGACCTGCGCATCACCCATGCCACGCTGACGTTCACGCCCGGGCGGTACCAGCTCGACGTCGTCGTCGATCCCGAGTCGCTGCTGGCGCGGCTCGAGATCCACGCAGATCGGACGCCGTCGACCGGCGTCCCGGCGGCGGAGATCCCCGATCGCATCCGCGCGCTCGGCGACGTCGCGCTGGCGCGGACTACCGTCGCCTTCGACGGCATCCCCGCCGCGTCCACGTTTCAATTTCTGCCCACAGAAACCGGTGCTCCCGGAGGACCATCGGGAGAAACATCGGGAGGAGCATCGGGAGGAGCATCGGGAGGGAATCCCGTGCCCTCGGGCGCCGCGTCGCTGCTGCCGCCGGGGACGATCCGCTTCACCGGCGACGTGCCGGCCGGGGCGCGCCAGTGCCGCGTCACGTATAGCCTGGTTCTCGGGTCGTACGCGCTGACGCTGGTGAGCCCGGCCGGACAGCGGTCCGCGCCGATCTGGATCGCCGGCGGACAGCCGAGTCCGGCTCTCGATCTGCGCGCCGGCTTCGTCGATCCGCCGTGGTGGGCGACCGCCATCGAATACGGCGGTCTGGGCTTCACCCACATCCTGCCCAAGGGCCTCGATCACATCCTGTTCGTGGTCGGCCTGTTCCTGCTGGGTACGCGCTGGCGCCCGCTGCTGCTGCAGGTGACGCTCTTCACGATCGCGCACTCGGTCACGCTCGGCCTCTCGATGCTGGGCGTCGTGTCGCTGCCGTCGTCGATCGTCGAGCCGCTGATCGCCTTCTCGATCGCCTACGTCGCGGTCGAGAACCTGTTCACGACGGAGCTCTCGCGCTGGCGCGGCGCGCTCGTCTTTCTCTTCGGCCTGCTGCACGGCCTCGGGTTCGCCGGCGTCCTCGGCGAGCTCGGCATGCCGCCCGGCCAGTTCGGGCTGGCCCTGGTCTCGTTCAACGTCGGCGTCGAGCTCGGCCAGCTGTCGGTGATCGCGTTGGCCGCGCTCGCCGTGGGCTGGTGGCGCCTGTCCAATCTCGAGCGCTACCGACGCTGGGTCGTCGTCCCCGTCAGCGTGGCGATCGCGCTCGTGGGTCTCTACTGGACCGCGACCCGCGCCCTGGGTTGAGCCGTGCTCCGAGCAACGTGGAGAATCAGCGGGCGGCGGACAGCCTGACGATGCGGTCGTCGGACGCGACCGGCGTGTTGCGGCCGTCGCGGTTGCTCGTGCACAGGTAGAGCGCGCCATCGGGACCGGTGACGACGTCGCGGATCCTGCCGAAGCGGCCAGCGAGCAGCCGCTCAGTCGCGGCGACGCGGTTCGGATCGTTCGGCTCGAAGCGGACGCGCAGCAGGTGCTGGCCGGCCAGCGCGCCGACGAAGAGGTTCTGCCGGAAGCCGGTGATCGCCGTGCCGGTATAGAAGGACGCCCCCGACGGGGCGATCGACGGCGAGAAGAACAGGATCGGCGTCTCCATGCCGGCGCGCGTCTGGTCGGCCTCGATCACCGGCCACCCGTAGTTGCGTCCGGGCTGCAGCCGGTTGATTTCGTCGTTGCCGGTCTGCCCGTGCTCCGAGCCCCACGGCTCGCCGGTGGCCGGATGCCAGTCGAGGCCCTGCGGGTTGCGGTGCCCGTAGGAGAAGATCGGCGACCCCGCGAGCGGGTTGTCGCCGGGCACGCTGCCGTCGTCGTTGAGCCGCAGGATCTTGCCGGTCAGCGTCCCCAGGTCCTGCGCGGTCGGAGGCACCGCGGTGTCGCCCATCGTCACGTACAGCTTGCGGTCGGGCCCGAACCTGACCCGCGCCCCGTCGTGGATGTCCGCCGCCGGGACGCGGTCGAGGATCACCGCCGGCTCGCCGAGCGTGTTGCCGACCTCGCGGTAGCGCACCACCCGCGTCTCGCGCGAGCCGCCGGCGAGCCGGGCCGTGTAGGCGAGGTACACGAAGTGGTTGCTCGCGAAGTCGGGATGCACGGCGATGCCGAGCAGCCCGCCTTCGCCGACGGCGGCGACGTCGGTGAGCACGAGCGCCGGCGCCGCCAGCACCTGGCCGTTCTGGAAGACGCGGACCCGGCCGGGCCGCTCCGTGACGAACATCCGGCCGTCCGGCGCGAACGCCAGCGCCCACGGGATCTCGAGGTTCTGGGCGACGACTTCGACGGAGAAGCGCGTGCCGTCGGCCGCGGTGATCACGTCACCCGGCGGCGTCGGCGCCGGATCGGGCGCCGGCGGATCGTCGCAGGCCGCGCCGGCCGCGCCGACGATGAACGCGAGGGTAAGAACCTGCGGCCAGGCTGTGCGCACGGCGACCTCCTCGCCGCGTCGGGGGCCGACGGCGTGGGGTTCAGGCTACTGCGAATCCGACAGGGTCAAAGCTCAGCGGGCGAGTGCGGCCTCGGGAGCGGCCCGCGCGATCAGCCACTGATTGCCGGCCTTCACCAGCTCGATTCGCACGACGTCTCCATCGCGGGCGGACGCGGGCCCCGGCGTCGTCGCCGACGTGACGTGCGCGACGGCGGTCACCGTCGCGCGCGACCGGTTGTCGTGGAAGGCGACCGCAACGTCGCTGAGGGTGATCCGCTGCGAACCGCCGGCAGCCGCGAACTGCGACGCAACCGCGGCGACGGCCTCGCGCCCGCGCACCGAGGGTCCGCCTGGCTCCGCCTCGATCACCACGTCCGGGGCCAGCCCCTTGGCGAAACCGGCCAGCCGCGCCAGCCTGTCGATGTCACCCTCGCCGGCGCGGCCGGACAGCGCCTCGGCGGCGGCGGTCACCCGCGCCCGCACCCGGCTCGCCTCGCTGGGCCAGAGAAGGAATGCCGTGCCGCCAACGATCACCGCCAGCACCCCGCCGGCCACGGCCCTGGCGTGCATCAGTTGATCAGGCGCCCGAGGATCCGGTCGCGGCCGGCGCGGCCGAAGTCGTGGTGCTTCTCCAGCATCGATCGGTTGTCACCGATGACGAAGACCTCGTCGGGCCCGACCTGGGTCTCGAGGATGTCCCATGGCAGCCGATACTTGCAGTAGGGCTCGTCCAGGGGCTGGTCGTCGATCACCACCTGCCCCGCCTCGATGCGGATACGCTCGCCGGGGAGTGCGATGATGCGCTTCACCAGGACGGCCTTGCCGCCTGGCAGGGTGATGGCCACGACGTCGCCGCGCCGGACCTCGCCGAACCGGTAGGCGAGCCGGTTCACCAGCAGCAGCTGGCCGTCGCCGTAGGTCGGCGTCATGCTCGGGCCGTGGGCCCGGACCGGGACGAGGACGAACCAGGAGCCGAGCAGCAGCACCAGCGCCATCGACAAGCCCCGGACGAGGCTCCGGCCGAGCGAGCGGCCGATCAGGAGCTGACGAAGGTCCATGCCCTTGTCTATCGGCACGGCGACACCGGTGTTCGACCCCGGCGGCAATGGCGTTAACCGTCTCGGGCGCTTCCGCAGGCCCGGAATCCGCCCCTCCAGCGCCGCTAAGGGCCGAGCCGGAGATGTGCCGATCTGTGATAATTGAAAGTCCGTTCAGGAAGAGGTGTGCGACCGATGGCGACTGACGGCTCCCCCATCGATATCTCGATTCTCGAAGCGCTGATCGAGCTGCGGAAACAGCAGGCCCAGGTCGATCAGTTCTGCCAGCGCGCCGAAGAGCGCAAGGACAAGGTCGAGGCCGCGGTCTTTTCGCGCGTCATGGCCGACTACGGCAAGCGCCGGGCCGACCTCGAGGCGCAGGCGGCGCCGCTCGTCACCCGCGCCCTCGTCGAGTACCGCAAGCTGCGCGCGAGCTTCGACGCCGTCCGGGCGACGCAGGCGGCGGCGCGGCTGGACAAGGAAGAGATCGAGTTCCGGCACGCGCTGGGCGAGGTCGACGACCCGGTCAAGGACGAGCGGCTCAAGGAGCCCGAACGGCTGATCGCCGAGACGACCGAGCAGCTCCTCGGGCTGGACAAGCAGGAAGCGCTGTTCGCGCAGGCGCTCCCCGGCGTCGATCTGGAAGCGGCCCTCGAGGCCGCGCCCCCCAATCCGCCGCCGGCCCCGGCGCCCGAGTCCCCAGCCGTGTCGGGGAGCAAGCCCGCGGCGACCTCCGGCAGCAGGCGCGGGGCGTCCGGCACGTCCAAGGCCGCGAGCGGGACCGCCAAGGCGGCGAGCGGCCTCCAGGTCGTCGGCCCCGAGGATCCGTCGACGAGCGGCACGGTGGAAGTCGCCATCATCGGGCCGCCGATGGAGGAAGCCGTCGAGTTCGCCGACTCCGATCAGACGATGCTCGAAGCCGCCGGGCCGCCCTCGGCCGACTTCGCCTGGCCGCCGGTGGACGATGGCCTCGTCTCGGTGCCGATCGGGAGCTCGGGCCCGGTCGCCGTCGCCAAGGCCCCGGAGCCGCCGCCCGTGCCGGCCCCGCCCTCGGGCGGGGTCGACGTCGAGGATCGCACCTTCATCGTCCCCGAGGCGCTCCTGCTCAGCGAGGCCGACAACGGCCAGGCCGTCAACTTCCGGCTGACCGCGCTGACTTACATCGGCCGCTCCGAGGACAACCAGTTGCGCCTGCTCGACCCCGGCGTGTCCCGCCGGCACGTCCTCGTGATGGCCACTCCGGGCGGCTACACGATCCGCGATCTCGGCTCGCAGAACGGCACCTACGTCAACGGCACCCGCGTCGACGAGAGCCCGCTCACCGATGGCGATCGCATCACCATCGGCGAGATCAATCTCGTCTTCCGCGGCGCGCCGGCCGCCGTCTCGGCCTAGTTCGTGGCCATGGAGCTCAAGGTCACCCGCCATGGCGCGGCCAGCCAGGTGGCGGTCCTCCACCCGGGCGCCCAGGTCGACGGCCGGTCCGCGTTCCAGTTCGAGCAGGACGTCCTCGAGCTGCTGCAGGACGGGACCAAGTACGTCGTCGTCGATTTCGCGGCCGTCACGCTGTTCGCCAGCGCCGGCATCCGCGTCCTCATCCTGATGCTGCACAAGCTCGACGCCCGCGATGGCGCGCTCGTGCTGTGCGGCCTGAACCAGTACGTCCGCAACGTCCTCGACGTCTCCGGCCTCACCGGGCAGTTCACCATCGTCGGCACGATTGCGGACGCGGTGAAGGCCATGCCGGCCAGTGAGGACACGAGCGAGACGGGCCAGCTCGCGCGGCGTGTCCTGAAGCTGCTCTCGATCGGCGATCAACCGCCCGCCGGAGCGTCCGCGATCGCCCAGCCGATCGCCCAGGAGCTCGCCGACCGCGCCTTGCACGCGCTGTCGAGGCGACGGTAACCCTACCAGATGCCGGTCCTCACTCTTCAGAATGGCGAGCGGGCCGGCGCGGCCTTCCCGTTCGATCGCCCCGTCGTCCTCGGCCGCGGCCGCCGCGCCGACATCGTCGTCGACGACCCCAGCGCCTCGCGGCGTCACGCCCAGATCGAGCTGCACGGCCGCGAGTGGCAGGTGAACGATCTCGACAGCGCGAACGGCACCCATCTCAACGGCCGGCCGATCTCGCGGCCGACCACGATCCGGCCCGGTGACCTGATCGGCATCGGTGGGCTCACCTTCCGCTACGAGCCCGACGGCAAGAAGGACACGCCGGACACGGTGTTCTTCGTCGAGGAAGAATCGCCGCAGTCGCAGATCATCCTCAGCAAGCCGGTCGAGCTCGATCCGCCGGTCGCGAGCGATCCGCGCCAGGCGCAGCTCCTCATCCGCCTCGCCGAGATCCTGGGCACCGCGTTCCAGGAGCACGCGGTCCTCGACTTCGTCCTCGACGAGCTGCTCAAGGTGGCGCCGCGGGCCGAGCGCGGGCTGGTGCTGGTCTACGAGGAGGAAGGCGGCGAACTGCTGCCGACCAGCATCCGCGCCCCGGGTGGCGCGCCGGCCAAGGTCGGCTACAGCCGCGCGCTGATGAAGCAGGCGCTGGCGCGGCGCGAAGGCCTGGTCATCATCGACGCGGGGAGCGAGGGCCAGGCGTCGGGATCCGACTCGCTGCTGATCATGGGCCTGCGGTCGGTGCTGTGCGTGCCGATCACGTTCCGCAACGAGATCTTCGGCGTCGTCCAGCTCGATGGCCGCCCCGGGGGCGGCCCGTTCACCGAGAGCGAGCTGGCGACCGCGCTCGGCTACGCCGCGCAGATCGGCATGTCGATCGCCTACGTCCGGCTGCACAAGCGGGAGCTGAAGCGCGAGCTGCTGGATCGCGACCTGACACTGGCCCGACGCGTCCAGCAGGATTTCCTCCCGCAGCGGCCGCCCGAGGTGCCGGGCTACGGCTTCGCCGTCGAGTACACGCCGGCGCAGGCGGTCGGCGGCGACTTCTTCGACTTCATCCAGCTCTCGCCCACGCACGTGGCGGTGATTGCCGGCGACGTGTCGGGCAAGGGCGTGTCGGCCGCGATCTTCGGCGCCCGGGTGACCAGCGACTTCCGCTACCAGTCGGTGGGGCAGACCTCGCCATCGGTCATCCTCGAGCGCGTCAACAAGTCGTTGACGCACGTGTCGCGCGACGCGATGTTCGCCACCGCCGTGGTGGCGGTCATCGACACCGCCAGCGGCCAGGTCGAGATTGCGACGGCGGCGCACCCCCTCGGCGTCCTGCGCTCGGCGAGCGGCTGGTCGCGGATGGTCGGCGCGACCGGCGGCCCGCCGATCGGCATCCGCGATCGCGCCACGTTCCCGCAGACGTCGCACCCGCTGGCGCCTGGCGACATCGTCATCTTCTACAGCGACGGCGTCACCGAAGCCGTCAACGTCGGCGACGATCAGTACGGCAACGAGCGCCTGCTCGGCGCGATCCGGCCGGCCGGCGGCTCGATCCGCGAGCTGACCCGCGCGCTGGCCGACGACGTCGCGCGGTTCTCACAGGGCTGCGACCAGCGCGACGACATCACCATCGTCGCGTTCGGCCGATCACCGGAGGTACGACCATCATGACCCCGCCCAGACTCAAGGGCCGGACGTTCCGTGCCATGTCGAACTCTGCCCACGGCCAGAGCGGCTCCGCCACCGAGATGGAATTCACGGGCGACGACGACTACGTCACCGCCACCTACGCCGGCGGCGGCGTCCGCCTCGGCCAGGTGCTGGCGCGGCGCACCGACGACGACGCCCTCGACATGCACTACCACGCCGGGTCGACCAGCGGCCAGATCCGCGCCGGTCATGGCCGCGCGACGTTCGCGGCCGACTCGCAAGGCAAGATGCGCATGTTCATCGAGTGGCAGTGGCTCACCGGGGACCACTCCACCGGCCATTCCGAGTGGGCCGAGGTCTGACGGCCGGCACGGTTCGGGAGCGGCGTCCCGCTGCGAGTCCGTGATCGCTATCGCAGCGTGAAGTTGACCGTCACGGTCATGATGACCGGCACCGCGACGCCGTTCAGGCGCGTCGGCTCGTACTCCCACTTCCGGACCGCGTCGAGCGCCGCCTGATCGAGCAGCGGGATCGAGCGGAGCACGCGCGTGTTCGCGACCTTGCCGCCCGGGTCGATCGTCGCTTCGATGATCACGACGCCCTGGACGCGGGCCGACTGGGCGATGAGCGGATAGACGGGCTGCACGTTCCGAGTCTTGGTGGGGGCCTTGATCTGGCCGCCAACGCGCACCGCCCGCTCCACGGGTTCATCGGCCGGCATGTCGCGCCGGCTGCGCTCGGCGGTCGCCGCGCGATCGGGCCCTGGCGTTGCGACGACGGCCTCGGACTCCGGCGGCGCGTCGGGCGGCGGAACCTGCGCGACGGGCGGCGTGTCGCGGATCGGCGGCACCGGCGAGAAGGCGCCGCTGTTCATCAGCACGATCAGGATGGCGGCCGCGGCGCCGGCCATCAGCATGACGACCGCGATCGCGCCGACGATCAGCAGCGGCACGAGCGGTGAGGATCGCCGCGGTGGCGGCTGACCTGGCGCGGGCGGCCACGCCGGCGGTGGGGGAGGCGTCGAGGGCGGCGGCGGGGGGAACGTCATCGTCAGCGCTCGCTCAGAGCCTGGCGTCGACGGCGTCCACGAGGCCGTCATCGGCCAGCTCGGGAAGGCTCGCGAGCGAGAGCGCGTAGACGAGGCGGGCGAGGAACGTGGCGTCGACGAGCCTGTTCGCGTGCCGCGTCGCGACCGCGGCGAGCTGCCGCGTGGCATCGGCCGCGAGCGCACAGACCTCGGCGAAGTCGTCGTCGTCGAGGGCCGGCCTGCCGCGGTAGTTGGCCAGGCGCCCGCCGGGCCGGAACGCGGGCAGGCGATCGACGCCGAGCAGCACCCGCGCGATGCCGTCCGGATAGACCCCGAAGGCGCGGACGAGGCCGACGAAGTCGGCGATGATCTCGTCGGTGGCGTGGCTGCGCACGATGCCGAACAGGCGCCACGTCAGGTCGTGCGTCGATTCGTGCTCGGCGCGGACGATCAGCGACCGTTCCAGCCACTCGGTCTCGGTGACGCGGACCTCGGAGCCCGGCACGCCGCTGTACGGCCCGCGGCTGAGGATGACGAAGCGATCCTGGTAGCGGGCCTTCTGCGCCGCGAAGCGGCCCAGCTCCTCACGCCAGGCGTCCTCGTCGCCGGCGGTGCCGTTCTCCGCCTCCCACACCCGCCGATAGCGGGCGACGCGATCCCAGTTGTTCAGGCCCTTGACGAAGCAGGCGCCCATCGACGCCGGCACGTCGCGCGGCTCGTTGCGCTCGGTGAACGCCCGCACCAGCGATTCGAAGTCGGCCCGGGTGCCGGCGATGAGCAGCGGCAGGAGGCCGGCGACGCCGTCGCTGAACGTGAGCAGCAGCGATTCCGGCCGCTCCAGCAGCAGGCCGGGGCTGAAGGCGTCGGCTTCCTCGATCCTGCCGCGACGGGTGGCGGCGCCGTAGGCCGGCTCCTGCGAGATACCGTCCTGGATGGGGAAGCGGAGCTGCGGGAACACCGCGGCGAGCGCCGCGAAGACACCGACCTTGCGCGCGCTGGCGGCGTACTCGCGCCACACCGTGACGTGCGGCTCCTCGGCCCGCGCCTGCGCCAGCCGGGCGAGGACGGTGTCGTCGCTGCGATACGGATGCTCGAGGTAGGCCTGCAACGCGTCGGTCATCAGCAGCCCTAAACCATCTGCCGCTTGGCCAGGGCGGCGAAGGCGCCGTCCTTCTCCATCAGCTCCTGGTAGGTGCCCTGCTCGATGATCTGGCCGGCCTCGAGGTAGCAGATCTTGTCGGCGTTGATGATCGTGCTGAGGCGGTGCGCGATGACGATGCGCGTCGCCTCCATCCGGTCCATGCTCTCCGAGACGATCTGCTGGGTGCGGTTGTCGAGGGCGCTGGTCGCCTCGTCCAGGAAGATGATCTTCGGCTTGTTGACGATGGCGCGGGCGATCATCAGGCGCTGGCGCTGGCCGCCGGACAGCGTGCCGCCGCCTTCCGAGACGTAGGTGTGCATGCCCATCGGCATGTTGCGGATGTCTTCGGCCAGGCCCGACTTCTCGGCCGCCTCCCAGGCGTCCTCGAGCGTGCGGGCACTGGCGCCGCAGATGTTGCGGAAGATCTCGGTCGGCATGACGCGGCTGACCTGCAGCACGACGCCCATCTGCTGCCGCAGCATGCGCACGTCGATCGACGACAGGTCCTGCCCGTCGAAGTAGATGGTGCCCGACGCCGGCGCCTCGAAGCCGAGCATGAGGCGCATCAGCGTCGACTTGCCGCACCCCGACGAGCCGACGAACGCGACGAACTCGCCGGCCTTGATCTTGAGCGACAGGTCGCGGACGATCGCCGGCCCGTCCTGCGTGTAGCGGAAGGTGACGTGCGAGATGTCGATCGCGCCGGACAGCCGGCCGGGGAAGCCCTTCGAGCGATCGACCTCGGGCGGCGTGTCGAGGATGGGGATGATGCGCTCGTAGATCGGGATGATGCGCAGCAGGTTCAGCGAGGCGTCGCCGAGCGCCTGCATGGCGCCGAGGAACAGGCCGTAGGCCGAGTTGAAGGCGATGAACGCGCCGACCGACAGCCCCGGCTCGCCGCTCTCGGCGGCCTTCGCCTGCTCCGACATCATCACCGTGAAGATGGCGATCGACGACAGCACCGGGAAGCAGGCGCCGAAGACGCCGGCGACGTTCTGGATGTTGCCGACGGTGAAGCTGATCCTGCGCTGCTGGGCGAACTCGCGCGCCCACACCTTGAAGGCGTGGTTCTCGGCGCCGGCGATGCGCAGCTTCGAGACGCCGCTGATCAGGTTGAGGACGAGGCCGGCGATGGCGCCGCGGTACTGGATCTCCTGCCGCTGGTAGCGCAGCTGGAGATAGTTGGCGATCATGTTGATCGACACGTAGGCGATCGTGAGGCCGATCGCCACCACCGCCAGCGTGCCGTTGTAGCCCATCATCTGGACCACGTAGAACAGGCCGGACAACGAGCCGAGGATCGCCGCGACGCCAGCGCCGGCGATCAATTCCTGGATCTGGTCGATGCCGCTGGCGCGATCGGACAGGTCGCCGGCCGCGTACTTGCGGTAGAAGTTGACCGGCAGGTTGAGGAGGCGATCCCAGACCGCCGCCTGGACGCTGTTCTGCATCCGCGACTGGATGCGGATCGTCGTCACGCCCTGCACGAATTTGAAGGCCGCCGTGGCGAGCGCCGAGAACATCAGCGCGACGCCGAACACGAACAGCGTCTCGCGATCGGCCTGGGGCACCGCCTCGTCGAAGATCTTGCCGGTGAAGTACGGCGTCGCCGAGCCGAACATGCCGATGGCGATGGCCGTGAACAGCAGCCACTTGATGTCGCTGCCGAGCCCGCGGGCGGCGAAGGCGACGACCTCCCGGACGGTCAGCGATCCGTCCTTGAACGGCCGGTAGAAGGTGAAGCCGAACGGCGTCAGCGTCTCGCCGACCTTGGCGTTGACCTTGCCGCGCTCGCCGGTCTTCGGGTTGATGTACTCGTAGGACCGGTGGCCCGTCGGCAGCAGCGCCACTGGCAGCCGCGTCTCGGCGTGCTGGCCGAGCAGCGGACCGTGGTCGAAGTTCCACCAGTCGTCGCGCAGCATGACCAGCCGCGTGCGGAACCCCGACGACGCGGCGATCGCCGCAACCTGCTCCTCGTAGGCGAGGTCCTCGGTCGCCCCAGGGTTGCCGCGCACCTCGATGCCGAAGGCGTGGCCGACCAGCGCACACGCCTTGAGCACCGGCTCCGAGCCGACCGCGTCGAGCAGCTCGCGCGGCGTGTCGCTCTCGGTCCGCATGACGGCGCCGATGGCGTCGTAGGCGGCCTCCTCGGCGGCCTCCTTGTGGTGCGCCTTGGCCTGCAGGCGGACGTACTCGTCGACGTTGGCGAGCTTCTTGTTGACGAACTCGCACTCGCACAGCGCGCGGTGGAACACCTGGAGGCTGAGCCAGAAGTTGGCGTCGGCGACCACGTCGTTCGTCTTCTTCGGGTTCACCACCAGCTCGCCGAACTCGTCGCCGAGCGGCCGGATCCAGGAATCCGGCGTGATCGGGAAGAAGGCGCGCTTGCGCGGAAAGACCAGCGTGCTGACGTCGTCGAAGAGGACGCTGCCGCTCCACAGGTCGACCCACAGGACGCCGTCGGCGCTGGTCGCCTTGTTGGTGCGATCGAGCTTCAGCTCGACACCCGGCTTGAGCGGCAACTCGCCGGTGCGCTTCGCCGTCGTCGGCGTCAGCGCCTTCGACAGGCCGCCCACCCACGTGTCGAGCAGGGCGGCGACGCCCTCGCCCTGCTGCGGCATGCGCGCCAGCTGCTGCAGGCGCGCGATCGGCATCCGCCGCACCTTCGAGCCCTGCTTCGGCACCACCAGGAAGCCGGACCCGAGCGCGTAGCCCTTGAGATCGAAGCCGAAGCAGCACTGGCCGGCGCCGATGCCCAGGAAGTGCGTGCGCTGGCCGACCGGGGCGCCCTTCTCGAGCGCGACGGTGAAGATCAGCAGCCCGCCTTCGACGACGTAGTAGACCGAGTCGACGTCGTCGAGCAGGAACGGGCGGTGCGCGCTGACTTCAATCTGCTCGCCTTCCTCCTCGATCCGCCGCGCCTTCTCGGCCATGCCGGCGGCGGCCGGCATGACGAACGTGTGCCCGACCTCGTGCTCGCCTGAACTGAGCGCGTCGGGACGGCGGAAGAACCCGGTGCCGCCCGCCCGCGCGGCGTCACCGAGCGCCTCGCGGGAGAGCATCTGCGTGCCTTCGATGTCGACGCCGGGGCCGACCACCTTCCGCATCTGCTGCGTGCCATCGGGGGCGGGCGAATGGCCCTGCGCGACGATGTACTGCGTCGCGTCGCTGGCGGCGACCGGCGGTGCGGGCGCAGGCGGTTTGGCCGCGACCGGCGGTGCCGGCGGTGGTGCGGGCGGCTTCGGTGGCGCGGGCGGCGCGACCGCGTGCGGCTTCGTCACCGCGATCGGAGCGTCGGCGGGCACCGCAGGCACCGCGGGCGGCATGACCCGCGTGACCGCGGACGGCGGGTCGGGCGCTGCCGGCGGGGCAGGTGGAGCCGGAGGCACCGGCGGCCTGGCGACTGGCGGAGGCGCCGGCGGAGCCGCGGGCTTCGCCACCGTCGGCGGTGCGGGCGGTGCAGCCGGGGGAGCCACGGGCCTCGCCACCGTGGGCGGTGCGGGCGGGGGCGCCACGGGCCTGGCCAACGGCGGCGGGGCCGGCGGGATGGGCGGCGGCGCCACGGGCTTCGACAACGGTGGCGGGGCCGGCGGGGCGGCGGGCGGAACGCCTGGCCTCGCGATCGGCGGCGGCGCGGGCGCAGCGGGGGCCGCCGGACGGGGGGCGGCGCCATCCGATACCACTTCGAGCACGATGGCGCGGCCGACGCGGACGCGTTCGCCGGGCTGCAGCACGCGGTTCTTCACCGCCTCGGTGCCTACCCAGACGCCGCCGGCGCTGTCGAGATCGACGATGCGCAGCCCCTCGGCCGTGCGCTCGACGCGGGCGTGCCGGCGCGAGACGTCCTTCTCGCCGACGATGATGTCGCACGTCTCCGAGCGGCCCAGCGTGGCGAGTTCGCCGACCACGGCGTACGTGCGTGCCGACCGGGACGGTGGCACTGCCTTCGACGACGCGCAGCGCCAGGCCACCGGCGCGCCCCGGCGCCTCGGGCGGGCGCGTTGCACCGCGTGCGGTCGGCCCGACGGGCGCGAGCGACGGGACCTCGCCCGGACCCGAACGGACCTCGAACACGGTGGCGCCGATCCGGAACTGCTGCCCGGGCGCGATCTGGCGATCCGAGATGCGCTCGGCGCCCATCCACACGCCGTTGCCGGAACCGAGATCGCGGACGCGGATGCCGTCCGCCGCCGGCTCGAGCTGGGCGTGCTGGCGCGACACGCTGCGGTCGTCGAGCCACAGCCCCGCGGTGCGCTCGCGGCCGACGGTGACCGCCGCCGCGAGGCGGATCTCGTCGCCCGGCTTGAGCGATTCCGAGGCGACGACGCGCAGGACGAAGGCGCGGACAGAGGAAACAGGCATTACTGGTGGCCGACGAGGTGCTTGTACGGGCCCTCGACGTCTTTCATCTCGTCGTGCGTGCCGCGCTGGACGATCGTCCCGCGCTCCATGACGATGATCTCGTCGCTGTCACGGATGGTGCTGAGCCGGTGCGCGATGATGATCGTGGTGCAGCCGCGGCGGCGCATGCTCTCGTCGATCATCATCTCGGTGGTCGGATCGAGCGCGCTGGTGGCCTCGTCCATCACCACGATGGTCGGCTCGCCGACCAGGGCGCGGGCGATCTCCAGGCGCTGGCACTGGCCGCCGCTGAAATTGCCGCCGCCTTCCTGGATGCGCGACTGGTAGCCCCCCTCGCGGGCGGCGATCACCTCGTCGATGGCGGCGTCGCGCGCCGCCGTGACGACGCGGGGCGCGGCGATCGTCGGGTCCCACATCGTGACGTTCTCGGTGACCGAGCCGCCGAAGAGGAACACTTCCTGGTCGACCACGGCCATCGAGTTGACGATGAGATCGCGCGGCAGGTTCTGACGCGGCACGTCGTCGAACAGGATCTCGCCGCCCCACGGCTCGTAGAGGCCGGAGACGATCTTGGCCACCGTCGACTTGCCGCTGCCGCTGGCGCCGATCAAGCGCGACGCGGCGGCCAGGCTCGACGACCAGGTTGAAGTCGGCGATCAGCGGCTTCTCGAGCGGGCTGTAGCCGAAGGTGACGCCGCGCAGCTCGACGCGGCCGGACAGCTTCACGCGGGCCCCGGGCGGGCGGATGATCGCCGGCGCTCCGGCTGGCTTGCCGTCCGCGGCGGGTGCGGCCCCGCCCTCCTTGCCGATCGTCGGCTCCGCCTGGTCGCGGGTACTGGGCGTCGGCCGGGTAGCGCAGCACGTCGTCCAGGCGGTTCATGTCGGCCTGGAGCTCCTGCAGCGACGAGCTGAAGTTCACGAAGCTGGCGAGCGGACGCGTGAAGCTGCCGAGCAGCGTCTGGTAGGCGACCAGCATGCCGACGGTGAAGTCGCCCTGCATGACCTTGAGGCCGCCGAGGACCAGCACCGCGGCGGTCGTCGCGGTCTGCACGAACGGCGGCACCGCGGCGCCGATCTGGCCGAGCACGCCGAGCTGCTGCGTGGTGTTGATCGACTTGGCGTAGTAGCCGGCCCAGCGGCCGAAGAACTCGCCCTCGGAACCCGTCGCCTTGAGGGTCTCGATCATCTTGAGACCGTTCATCGCCGTGCCCTGCAGCTTGCCGAGGTCCTGCTTGAGGCGCCGGCTGGCGTCGGTGCGGGCGCGGCTGGCGGCCTTGACCGCGGCGATGTTGAAGGCCGACAGCAGCAGCACCGCCATCGTCAGCTTGGCGTCGTAGAGGAACATCAGCGTCGCGTAGAAGATCGTCAGGACGCTGTCGATGGTCGTCGTCGCCAGCCGGCCGCCGATGATCTTGGCGACGTCGTCGTTGATCTGGACGCGCGAGCCGATCTCGCCGGCGAAGCGCTGGCCGAAGTAGGCGGCGGGCAGCCGCAGGATGTGGTTGAAGAAGCGGCTCGACGTGCCGAGCGCCAGCTTGGTCTCGAGCCGCAGCAGGTAGTAGCGCTGGAGCCAGGTCAGCACCGCCTGGATGGCGATGGTCGCGGCCATGAACCAGAGCAGCGGCCGGACGATCCACTCCTGCTTCGAGCCCAGATAGTCGTCGATGAAGATTCGGGTGAAGGTCGGGATGACCAGGCCCGGGATGACCAGCAGCAGGCCGCAGATCATCGACGTAAAGGAGCGCGCCCTCGGAGCCGACCAGGCGCCGGCGCAGCGCCGGCAGCATGTTCGGGGCCTGGCCGCCCTTCTTGAACTCGGCGCCCTTGGCGAACGTCAGGACGACGCCCGAATAGGAGCCGTCCAGTTCGGCCATCGAGATCTCGCGCGGCCCCTGCGCGGGATCGTTCAGGTAGGCCTTGCCCTTGCCGAACCCCTCCAGCACCACGAAGTGGTTGAAGTTCCAGAACAGGATGACCGGGAAGGGCAGCGTGTAGAGCTTCTCGATCTCCTCGTACTTGTAGCCCTTGGCGTCGAGGCCGTACTTGCGCGCGGCCCGCAGGACGTTGCTGGCCTTGCTGCCGTCGCGCGAGACGCCGCACTCGTGGCGCAACTCCTCGAGGGCGACCCACCGGCCGAAGTGGGCGAGGATCTTGGCGAGCGCCGCGGCGCCGCACTCGACCGCCTCCATCTGGAGGATGGTCGGGGTCTTGACGCGCTTGCGAGGCGGCGGCGGGAGGACCTTGGGCTTTTCAGCCTCGACGACGGCGTCGTCCGACATGACTCGTGCTTCGGGCTCGTGCGAACCGGGCTCAGGCTGCGCCGAACATCTTGCGCAGGAACGGCATGACCATCGTGATCGGCGCCTTGCGCTCGACGACGATATTGATCCCGACGAGCGAGCCGCCGTCGATCTTGAAGGGTGGGCCGCCGGAGGTCGACCAGGCGAAGCCGCTCTTGGTCTCGGCCGGTTTGAGGGTGGCCTTGACTTCGATGACGCCGCTGCGGCCCATCAGCTTGTCGGTGATCTCCTGGTTGCGCATCCGCGACATCACCGCCTCGCGGCTGGAGATGAACTCGCCGAGGTCGGAGACCTCCGCGAGCATGAAGCCGTACTCCTCGCGCTTCACCTGGCTGGGCGAGACCTCGGTGTTCATGCCGGCCTTGATGCGCTTGCCGACATCGGCGGCGACGAAGGCGACGACCTGGACGTTCGCGGTGACGTCCTCGAGCACCGCCACCACGTCGTTCTGGGCCACCGTGTCCCCGACCGTCTTGCGCACTTCGATGATCCGGCCGCCGACGGTGCTGGTCAGCGATTCCTGCGAGCCGACCTGGGCCTCGACCCGTCGCAACTCCGCGATCGCGATCTGAATCTGCGTGTCGAGGGAGGAATTGCTGGAGCCGGCGCCGCGGATGCGGTCTTCCTCAGCCGAAATCTGGCCCTGGATGCTCGTGATCTGGAACTGCGCTGCGCTGACGGCGCTGCGTGCCCCTTCCATCCGCTGGGCCGTGATCCCGCCCTCCTTGAACAACGGTTCGAGGCGCGCCACTTCGGCCTGGGCCCGCTGCAGGTCGAGGCGCTTGAGGTCGAGGTCGCCGCGCAGGCGGGCGACCTGCGCTCTTGCCGCGGCGCGGGTATCGGACGCGCTGCCTTCGGTGGTCAGCCGCTGGTTCTGGAGCTGCTGCACCTTCGTCCGCGCGACGTTCACTTCCTCGGTTTTGCCGGCGTACGTGATCGAGCCGAGATTTTCGCCGACGGAGACGACCTGGTTGACCTTCAGGTTGAGGGATGAGAATCGAGCCCGACCCGGTCGAGCGGATTTCCTTGTTGGCGCCCCCCCGAAGCAGCACCCCCTGGCCGTCGATACGCTCGGGAATCGAGCCGAGGATGCTCCAGACGATGACGCCGACGAGGATGCCTCCGACGGTGGTCAGGGCCAGCCATCCCATCGGGGAGGTGACCCGCATGAGGACGTCGAGGCGCTCGGGCGAAGCAAGCTTGTCGAGGGCCGCCTTCCGGAACAGGGGGTTTTCAGACATGGCCGCAGTCTCTGGATGGACGACTCTGAACGACGACTCCGAACACCGGCTCCGACGACGACGCGACCGGTTCCCCGGCCGCGTCCCCGGTACAACGCGTCAGCGTACGACGAATTCGGTCGGCAGGAACCGGAGCGACTCGGAGGCGTCGCCCAGGCCCGAGAAGGTGACCAGCTGACCGGCCTCGAACCGCAGGCGGGCGAGGGTGCTCAGGTAGACCTGCTGCTGCCGCAGCAGCTCGGTCTGGTCGCCGAGGAGCTCTTCTTCCGTGGTCAGCGTATCGATCAGCGTCAGCTCGCCAGCCCGGAGCTGGGCCAGCGCGCCGGCGTAGGTGGCAGTCGTCCGCTCGACCGCCTCGCGGGCCCGCAGCACGCCTTCGGCGGCGGCGCGCAGCGTCTGCACGACGCCGGTGATGTTGTCGCCGATCAGCCGCGTGCGATCCCGGAACTGGATCTCCGACGAGCGCAGCGTCGCCTGCGCCTGCGCCAGCCGGCCCTTGGCCGCGTTGTTGCCGAGCGGGATCTCGAACGAGATCGAGGCTGTGACGAACGGCTCCCAGCGGCCGCTCAGCCCGCGCCAGTAGCCCCGCGGCGAGTAGTAGCGATGGGTCTCGTCGAACTGCGTCGGCGGGTTCAGCTCGCTGAAGATCGGGTTCTGCTCGTCGGGCAGGAAGCGGAACTGCTCGCTCTCGTAGGCCTGCGCGAGGCCGCCGCTGAAGTTGAGGTCATAGACCCGGCGGGTGTCGTCGCGGGCGCCGGCCGCGAGCTCCGCGGACGCCCGGCGGGCCTGGTCCAGCGCCAGCCGATCGCGCCGCGACTCCATCGCCGAGGCGATCAGCTGCGCGACCGTCTGCTGATCGACGCGCACGTCGGCGAACCGGTCGGCCGCGGCCGGCGCTTCGCCCAGAGTGACCGCGTCGACGCCCATGGCCTCGGCCAGGCTCATGCGCGCGTCGACGAGCTCGGCCTGCGCGCCGGCCACCGACGATTCGACGAAGGCCGCGCGCGCCTGGGCGCGGAAGCCCTCGACGCGGGCCGCTTCACCGCCCCGGACCCGCTGATCGGTCAGCCCGACCAGGACCTTCTGGCGCTCCGTCGACGCCTGCGCCAGCTTGAGGTTCTCCTGCGCCGCGATCAGGCGGATGTAGGCGAGGAGCGTGCGGTAGACCTCTTCGGTCGCGATCTGACGGGCCTGCTCCTCGCGCGCCCGCAGCGTGAACTCCGACGCGCGCTCCTGCGCCGCGACGCTGGTGCTGCCCCGGCCCTTGCCGAGCGGCATGAGCAGCCCGAACGTCAGGCTGGACGGGAAGCGCGGCGGGAAGCCGGCGCCGCCGAACGTCGGATCGAGCGTCTTGTCGCGGAAGTTGTTCTCCTCGCTCTCGAGCAGCAGCTCCACGCTCGTCGTCATGCCGTTGCGCCACGGCTTGTTGAGCGAGGTGCGCAGGCTGAAGTGGCGGGTGTACTGATCCTTCGGCAGCGGGCCGAGCCGTTCGAGCGCCAGGCGGGCGCGGGCGGCGACCGCTTCGCTGATCTCGGCGAGCAGGCGGACCGCTTCCTTCGGCGCTTCGACGCCACTCAGCAGGATCCCTTCGAGGCCGAACGGACGGCCCTGATCGATCGCGACCAGGCGTCCGTAGCTCAGGTCGAACAGGACAGCGTCCAGCGGATCCTGGTTCAGCGGACCGTTGCAGAACGCGCGCAGGTCGACGCCGAGCGACTGCTCCAGGTCGGCGATGACGAACGGGAACTGATCCTGGTTGATGCCGAGCGCCGCAATCTCCCCGCGGTCGAGACCGTCGAGCGTGATGGCGTCGGTGGCGAACTCGAAGTTGAAGTCGAGCGGGCAGCGCGGCAGCGGCGCGTTCGAGTTGACGAGGATGTCGCGCAGCTGCAGGTTGGCGCGGGTGAAGCCGAGGTGCAGCTGCTTCATCAGCGTCCGGTTGTTCACCTGCTGGCGCAGGAAGCCCGGCGCCACCGGCTGCTGGGTGTAGTCGGCTCCGGGCGCGAAGGTGAACGTGCTGTCGAAGAGACCCTTGGCCTCCCGCAGCTGTGCGCGCGCGGTCAGCGTGTCCTGCGCCGCCAGCGACACCCGCGGCTGATACTTCAGCACCAGATCGATCGCCTGCGCCAGCGTGATCTGCGGGCCCGGCGCCTTCGCCGCGCCGAACGGGCGGGCAGCGATGGCATCGGTGGCGATGACGCCAGTGACCGGCGCGATCGGCGTGGCGGGCGCGGTCTGGACCGGCGCCGGAGCCGTTGTCGTGGGCGGTGCGGGCTGCCGCGGCGTCGCCTGGGCGCCCGCGACCGCGGGCACCACCGCCAGGCTCAGCGCGAGCAGCCAGGGGTGGAAGACCCGCGTCGCACCGAGACGGGCGAGGCGCCCGGCGGTCAAGGCGCGAGGAGAGAGGAGATTGGACATCTCCGACCGACGAGCAACGCCGAGCGCCGGGATGCTTCGCCCGTCGAATGCAGCGGGCCTTTCATCCCGGGCTGCTACCGCGATGGGCGTTGGCGTCATCGGCTGCTCCCGGCGGCCGTGGGCAGCGACACCAGCGTCGGCGCGCTGACGGTGGAGTTGGTGACGAGCGTGCCGCTCTCGAAGCGGAGCTGCGCCAGGAGGTTGGCGACCGCCTGCTGCGCGGCGATGAGCGAGAGGTCGGTCTCGGTCGCCTGCTGCTCGGTCGTGATCGTGTTGATCAGCGTTGCCTCACCGGCGCGGAAGCGGGACAGCTCCGCGGTGATCGTCTGATCGTCAGTACTGCGACGCCGACTGCGTCTGCTTCAGGCGTCCGATCGTCTCGATGAGCCCCGACGCCGTGCGGGCGACGTTGAGGCGGACCAGGCGGCGGAGATCGCCGGTTTCGATGACGCGGGTCCGGCGCTCGGCCTCGCGTGCGGCCAGCCGGCCCTTCGCCGAGTTGTTGCCGAGCGGCTTCTCGTAGTTCAGCGTCAGCGTGAAGCTCGGGCCGACCCAGCGATCGTACGCCTCGGCGAAGCCGTCGCGGCGGTAGACGGGGCGTTCGTTCTCGTCCAGGTCCTCCGTGGCGACGTCGCCGACCTCGCCGAGCGCCGTGTAGAACAGCGACGCCGACAGGTCGAGCCGCGAACGAAGATCGGTCTCCGCGCCGCGCTGCAGGATGACGGCGGCTTCCTCGCGGCGCATCGCCGCTTCGACGTCGCGGCGCTGACCGGGAGCGGCGGTGGCCCCGACCCACGGCTGCAGCGCGGCGGCGTCCGGCGCCACCGGAAACGGATCCTTGGCCGCGGTCGGCAGCGTAGCGTCGGCGCCGCTGCTGGCGACGCCGAGGGCGTCGGCGAGCTCCACGCGCGCGTCGTAGAGGCGCTGCCGCGCGTCGAGGGCGCGGGCGCGGGCGCGGGCTTCGCCGGCCTGCGACCGGGCGAGCTCGACCCGGGCCAGCTCGCCGCCGTTGACCAGCGTCGTCGTCGCCCTCAGCAGGTCGCCCTGGCGCGTCACCGACCGCTCGAGGATGGCGAGCGATTCCTGCGCCGCCCGCAGCTCCCAGTAGGCCTGCGCGGTGCGCAGGATGCTGGAGGCGCGCTGGTGCTCGACGTCGAGGGTGCCGGCCTGGGCTTCGACCGTGGCGGCCCGCTCACCGGCCGCGAGCGCGTCCGAGCCCCGGCCGCGCATCAGCGGCAAGAGGAAGTCGGAGCCGACGCGGGTCGTGTAGAGGTCGTTCAGGCCCTTGCCGCCGAACTCCGCCTTACGCTGCTTGCCCCTGAAGTTCGAGCCTTCGGTCGTGAAGTCGACGAACGGCGCCACCTGGATGCCGTTGTGGAAAAGCTTGGAGAACTGCACTTTGGCGCGGGTGTTCTGGAACGCCTCGTCGTCCGGCGCGTCGCCGAGGTCGGCGCGGTTCAGGCGCGCGATCCGCAGCGACTTTTCCTGCTGGGTCAGGCTGTCGTCGAAGCCGCTGAAGGCGGCGTTCAGGAAGTCCTGCCGGATCTGGCGCAGCTGCGCGGCCTGCGACGGGTTGCCGGCGATGAGCGCGTTCAGCACTTTCAGCTGCGACCCGAGGTTCGGGCTCACCGAGGTGAGCTGGTCGACCTGCGCGCTCTCGTTGCCCGGGGGCAGCGACAGGATCTGCCGCAGCAGGTTGACCGTGCTGCGCGTCGCGGCGACGTCGGGGCCGGCCTGGCTGATGAAGTCATCGAGCTTGCGCCGCTTGTTGCGCTCGTCTTCCTTGCGCGACTCGGTCAGCTCCTGGACGCGGTAGCTGTATTCGACGCCGCCGGTGATGGCGGTGTCGAAGATGCCGGACTGCTCCTGGGCGAAGCCGGCGAGCCGGTCGGCGCTCGCGGCGCTCAACTGGATCGTCGTGTCGTGGCGCAGCGTCAGGCGGAGCGCCTCTTCGAGGCTCACGCCGTCGGCGCCGAAGGTGATGATCGGAGCGGCTTCGACCGGCGGCGCGTCGGTGACGGGCTTCAGGGTCAACGGGTCCGCCGGCGCCGGCTGGCTGGTGGTCCCCGGCGCGGGCTGCTGGCTCGCCGGCCTCAGCGAGTTCGAAGGAGGAGGCTGACGGAGGACGGCCTGGGCCTGTGCCGTTGTCACGCCGGCCAGGATCACTGCGGACACCGGGCCGATGACACGAACGATGCGACGCGCACACCGCGCCACGCTGCTCCTCATAACGAGACTCCTCACTGCGATCCGACTGGTACGTCGCCGATTGGGATGCGAGCCGTCAGGCCCGTGAAAACTGGCGGGGTGGCTCATCGCAACACTCAACGCCAAATCCCCATGACCCGAACGCGGCGGTCATGGACACGGATGCCCGCGCGCGGCGAGGGCGCCGGCGAGATGCATCGAGATCGGTCATTTGAGTGGCGGGATTCTACCAGAAGCACCTCGGGTACTCGGCGTGTGTTCGGACAGGTAATCGGCTTCTGTTCGGAAGGCTTGCATGGTCCGTTATTACTGAGCGTTGGGGGCATGGCGCGGTGGCGTGTCACCGCGTGAAACGCCGCGTCGCGCGATTGCGAGCGGCACCCCCGTGTGCTAGTCTCCGGGGCGTTTCAGAGAGCCTGAACATGATGCGTGAGCTGTCGCGGCTGATCGGGGCGTCGGCGTTCGTCGGACTGGCCGCCATCGGGATTGCCGCGTGTGAAGATTCACCGGTGGGCCCGTCGCTCAGCGCAGTTCCGGTCTCCAATCTCGGACTCAAGCCGTCGCAGGACAACCCGGGGTTGTGCTGCTGCCACGTCACCGGCCTGGCCCGCAACGACAACAGCGTCTCGGTTCACGTCACGATCAAGTTCTCGGCCTTCAACGCGCCGCCCGGGCCGAACGCCCCGGCCGAACCGCTCTCGACGATCCTCTATTTCATCAAGGATCTGCAGCCGGGCCAGACGCACCAGTTCGAGGCGCCCGGCTTCATCTTCCCGTGCAACCAGATCCCGGAAGGGATCCGGAACGTGAAGACCGAAGTCGAGGTCAAGGGCATCACGTACCCACCGTTCTAGGCCACGCCGCCCGCGTCGGGGGCTGGCGCGATCCGTACCCCTTTCGTCTGTTTGGGGACCCGCGATATTGACCCGCAGTCGTCATGCGTTCCTCCACCACGGCCGCTTCTGCGGTCACGCCCGGCGGTGTCATGGCTGACGAGCGCGCGCTCTGTCCGCCGGCCATGCGCCTGCGCGCGCTCTCGATCGACCGGCTGGGGGCCGACCGGGCCATCGAGTTGGTGGGGCTGGCGCCAAGCCTGAACGACGCCCTCAGCAAGCTCGAAAAGATCGCGAAGTATCGGGAGCCGGTACTCCTCACCGGCGAGAGCGGGGCCGGCAAGGAGTTCTTCGCCCAGGCCGTGCACCTGTTCGGCGGGGCCCGCCAGGCGCCCTTCGTCCCCGTCAACTGTCCGCAATACCAGGAAGGCAACCTCACCGTCAGCGAGCTGTTCGGCCATACCCGCGGCAGCTTCACGGGAGCCGTGGCCGACCGCAAGGGCGCCTTCGAGGAGGCCGACGGCGGCGTCATCTTCCTCGACGAGATTGCGGATCTGCACGCCAGTGCACAGGTCATGCTGCTGCGGGCCCTCGCCACCGGCGAGTTCCGCCCGGTCGGCGCGACGCGCTCGCGGACGGTCGACGTCCGGGTGGTGTCGGCGACCAACCGGCCGCTGAACCAGCTGGTGATGACCAACCAGTTCCGCTACGACCTGCTGTTCCGGCTGCGGCAGTTCCACATCGCCATTCCGCCGCTGCGCGAGCGCGGCGACGACTGGCGCCTGCTGGCCGACTACTGGCTGGCGCGCCTGGCGCGTCAGTACGGGGTCGCCAAGCGGTTTTCGGCGGCGTCGATGCGCGTCCTGGAGCGGTGTCAATGGCCCGGCAACGTCCGCCAGCTGATTGGCGTGGTAAAGACCGCCTACGCCATGGCCGATTCCTCCACCATCGAGCCAGACGACTTCACCTTCCAGCTCCAGGAGGCCGAACCGGGCAGCGATCGCGGCGAGGGGCCGACCCCGTACGAGCGCGTGGTCGACCTCGGCGAGGAGTTCTGGCCCACCGTCTACGAGGCCTTCATGAACCGCGACTTGAACCGGTCGCAGGTGAAGGCGGTCATCCGCAGCGGCCTGACCACCGCGGGTGGCAATTACCGGAAGGTGCTCGAGTTGTTCCGCCTGCCGGCGACCGACTACCAGCGGTTCATGGATTTCCTGCGCCATCACGACCTGAAGCCGTGACGAGGGTGGCCTCTGTGGAGTCCCTGTCAGAGCTCACCCACCTCACCGGTGACGAGCGGCGCCAGATTGCGATCGGGGCCGCCAGCGTCTTCGAGCGGACCGCCTTCGCGCTCGCCGGCAAGGCGCGCCAGACCGAGGCCTTCGCCCCCACCGAGCAGGCCCTTGGCGTGCTGCGGGCGTGGATCCAGGCCTATTCTCCAGGCGATCCCGAAGCCTTCGAACGCCGCCTGACCTGGGACGAGATGTCGATGACCGACGTCGCCCGGGCGCTGTCGCAGCCCCCGGTCGCGATCGTCGAGCCCGACTGGCTGGTCCACATCGACGCCATCGCCGGCGCGGCCCGCCACGCGGCTGCCGAGATCGAGCATGGCCCGCTCGGCGAGCGGCAGCTCTATGCCGACGCCGGTCCGGCCGGGACCGCGCCGGCGCCGGCGAATTCGCCCGACGCCGTCCGGGACGCCGAGCTGCCGCCGTTCCTGGACCTCCTGGTGCCGATGCTGCGCGTGGCGCGCAGGGGCCTCGCCGGCGAGCATCCGCCGGCGATTTTCGCGCCGGATGCGATCGCGCGGCTCGAGCGGCACCTGCTCCGCACGCTGGCCCGGACCGCGGAGCTCGCCCTGTTCGACGAGCTGAAGGCGTTCCGCGCGGCCGAGCGCGGCGGCTACGACGCCTTCGTCCGCAGCCAGCTCGCCGACGGCCTGGTGCCGCTGTTCTGCGACTACCCGGTGCTGGCGCGCCAGGTCGCGGTGATCATCGGGCGCTGGGTGACCGCGACGGCGGAGCTCGCCTCGCGCATCGTCATCGATCGCGAGGCGCTGGCGGGGACCTTCGGCGACGGCACCGACACCGGCCTGGTCATCGACATCGAGCCGGCGCTGTCCGACGCGCACCATGGCGGGCGCCGGGTCGCGGCGCTGACCTTCGCCTCCGGCCTCCGCGTCGTCTACAAGCCGCGCAGCCTCGCCCTCGACGCCGCCTACGGCCGGCTGCTGGCCTGGGTCGCGGCGCAGGCGCCGCCCGACGGCGTCACCCGGGCCGACGTGACGCGCGGCTTTGCCGGCCTGGCGCTGCGCGTCCTCGATCGCGGCGATCACGGGTGGGTCGAGTTCGTCGAGCAGGAAGCCTGCACCGGCCTGGCCGAGGTCCGGGCCTACTTCGCGCGCGCCGGCGGCCTCGTCTGCCTCACGCACGTCCTGCGCGGCAGCGATCTCCACATGGAGAACGTCATCGCGACGCGCCGCGGCCCGGTGCTGATCGACCTCGAGATGCTGCTGCAGCCGGTGGCCAAGGTCGCGGCGGCCTCGGCGCCGGCGTTGCCGAGCGGCGAGCCGGTCGCGCCGGCGGGCGGTCACCGCCGCCACGTCGCCGGCCGTGGACGGCGAGAGCTGCCTCACCACCGGCTTCGTGACGATGGTCGAGTCGAACGGCGCCGAGGTGTTCGACGTCGGCGGCCTGCGCGGCACCGGCACCGGTACCGCGGCCCTCGCCGGCCGGATCTGGCGCGATCTCGACTCGGACACGATCCACTTCACCGACGACACCACCTTCACCACCCGCGTCCGCAACGCCGTGCGCCTCGACGGCGCGATCCAGGCGCCCGACGCGTTCGCCGCCGATCTGCTGGAAGGCTTCGACGCGACCTACCGCCTGCTGGTGGCCCATCGCGAGGCGCTGCTCGCGGCGGACGGCCCGCTCGCCGCCTTCGCCGGTACGCCGGTCCGGGTGCTGCCGCGGCCCACCACGCAGTACGCCTCGCTCATCTATCTCCTCAGCCGGCCGAAGTATCAGAAGGACGGCTGCCGCTGGAGCACGGCGTTCGACGCGCTGAACCGGGCGGTCAACGGATCGCACGACGCGCCCGAGGTCTGGCCGGTCCTGGTCAGCGAACGCAAGGCGCTCGAAGGCCTCGACGTCCCGCACTTCACGGTTCTCGCCGACGACACCGCCGTCCGCGTCGGCCGGCGCGTGCTGATCGAGCAGCGCTATGCCCGATCCGGGCTGGCCGCCGTGAAGGATCGCGTCGCCGCCCTGTCCCCGGCCGACCTCCAGGCGCAGCTCCTCCGGATCAGCCGTGCGCTGTCGGAGACGATCCACAGCCGCTATTCGACCGAGCCGGAGCACGCCGCGCACACCGAGCTCGACGTCACCTCGCCCGACTTCCTCGTCGACCACGCGCTGTGGATCGCGCGGGAGCTGGTCGACCGCGGCCTCGACACCCCGCACGGTGTCGGCTACGCCGGCTGGGCGCTGATGGACGAAACCGGGCCGCGGCGGCATCACCTCTACGACGGCTCGCTCGGCCCGGCGGTGTTCCTGGCCGCGGCCGCCGTCGTGTCGGGCGACGACCGCTGGCGGCGGTGTGCCCGCGATTTCGCCGGCGGGGCCAGCGCCGCGGTCGCCAAGGGCGTGGTCGACGACGCGGCCATCGGCGTCGGCTCCGGCGCGGCCTCGGTCGTCTACGGCCTCACCACCATCGGCGCGCTGCTCGGCGACGGCACGTCGCTCGAGCTCGCCCGGAGCGCGGCGCGCCGGATCGCGCCGCACCGCATCGCGCGGGATACCGCGCTCGACGTCATCAGCGGCGCCGCCGGCGCCGCCCTGGGCCTGCTCGCCCTGTACAAGGTGACGCACGACTCGGACATCCTCGATCTCGCCACCGCCTGCGGCGACCGGCTTGTCCAGACCTCGATGGAGTCCGATCAGGGGCTGTCCTGGCGGGCGCCCGACGGCCGGGTCTACACCGGGTTCGCCCACGGAGTGGCCGGCATCGCCTACGCCCTCGGGCGATTGTTCGACGTCACTGGTGAGCGTCGGTTCGGTCGGGCCTCCGCCGACGGTTATCGCTATGTGGCCTCACGATACGTGGACGCGGCGCAGAACTGGCCGGTGCTGGGGGAGCCCGTGGAGGGTGTCGCCGGCCTCGGCCCGTCGATGACCGCCTGGTGCCACGGCGCGCCCGGAGTGACGCTGGCCATCTCGCTCGGCAGCGCCGATACCGTCTACGCCAAATTGCTCGACCAGCTCGAACCCGCGCTCAAGACCACCGCCGGCGCCTCGCCGCACATGGCCGATCACCTGTGCTGCGGCAACATGGGACGCTGCGAATCGCTGTTCACGACCGGCCGGCGCCTGATGCGGCGCGAGGCCGTCGAAGGCTCACGCCGGCTGGCGCGCGTCGTCATCGCCCGGGCCCGCAAGGCCGGCCACTTCTGCCTGGCCGCCAATGGGTTCGAATACCGTATCTTCGACCCCGGCTTCTTCCGGGGCGTGTCGGGGATCGGCTATACCCTGCTGCGCCTGGCGGCGCCTTCCAGCCTGCCGTCCGTCGCCGCCTTCGAAGCGCCGCCCTCCAGCGTGCGACCCACGCGATCCCCTCTGGTCTAAGGAGAACAACGTTCATGCGCCGTTCCGCTGTCCTGTCGCTGGCCCTCCTCGTCGCGCTTCCCTCGTGGGCGGCGGCGCAGGTCATCACCCTTCCGTCGGAGCCAGGCTTCGGGTTCAGGGACACGCCGCCGACGGTGCCGGCGTCGCGCCTGATTCCCCAGGCGATGGCGGATGCCGCCAGGTTGAGCGATTTTCGCGCGACGGTCGACCTCACCCGCGCGTTTTCCATCGGGACCGACCTGTCCCGCGTCCCGGCGCTGCTGAACGTCGGCATCGCCCAGCAGGTCACGACCTTCCCGCAGTCGACGTCGTGGGGCGGTCATCTCGACGACACGAAGGAGGTCACCGGCCCGGTCACGCGATCGTCGTTCGCCGAGCGCGCCGCAACGCTTGGCAAGGGCGTGTTCTCGTTCGGCTTCGGCCAGCAGTCGCTGCACTACGATCGCATCGACGGCATCGACCTCGAGAACGGCGACCTGACGTTCGTGTTCCAGCACAACAACTGCTGCGGCCTGAACGCGAACCCCGGTGAGCTCACCGACCTGACCCCGGACTTCGAGCGCGATCTGCTCCAGCAGAAGGTCGGCATCGACATCGATCGCAACGTGTTCGCGACCGTCGTGGAGTACGGCCTCGCCGATCGCATCGACCTCGGCGTGGTCGTGCCCTTCGTCAAGCTGGACATGCACACGCGGGTGTTCTCGCAGATCATGCGGACCGCGACTCCGCCCACCGAGGCGGAGGAGCGCGGCAACACCATCCCCATTCACGCGTTCGACCCGCTCGGGCTCAGCAATCGCACGACCTACGCGAGCGCGCACTCTCGCGGCATCGGCGACATCGTCGTCCGCGGCAAGGCGCACCTCCTCAAGACGGAAGAGGGCGGCATTTCGGTCGCGGTCAACGTCAGCTTGCCGACCGGCGACGAGGACGATCTGCTCGGGACCGGCGCGATGCGGGTCGAGGCGCGCGGCATCTGGTCGGAGCAGTTCGGGCGGGTCGGCGCCCACCTCAACGGCGGCTATACGACGTCGGGCGGTTCGCTGCCGTCGTCGCTGACCGCGACGGTCGAGCCCCTGTCCAATCGCCCGGTCGTCAGCGACGACCTGCTCGCGCTGCCGGAGGAGATCAACTTCGTCGGCGGCGTCGAGGTGGCGGTCGCGTCGCGGGTCGGGATTACGGGGGACATCATCGCCCGTCAGCTCCGCAACACCTGGCACTTCGAGGGCGCCAGCGCCACGTTCGCGTCGCGCGGGCCCGGCGCCTCGCCGGCCGCGGTCTCGGTCGCGAGCGACCTGCGGGCACTCGACCCGGGCAACCTCACCCAGATCCTGGCCGGGATCGGGATGCGCGCCCACATCGCGCGGCCGCTGCTGCTGAGCGTCGACGTGCTGCTGCCCGTGTCCGGCGACGGCCTGCTGCCGAAAGTCGGCGTGGTCGCCGGCTTCTCGCTGGCCTTCTGATCCCGATGTCCCCGGAGGCCCGGCGATGGCGCCGGGCCCGGTCAAACCACGGTAATATCCCGGAAATGCCGACGCCGGATTCGAAGGACGCGTACTCGAAAGCCGTCAAGGGCGGCGAGGTGGTGTTCACGGCCGGCGACGCCGGCTCGGACCTCTTCATCATCGAGGAGGGGCGGGTCGAGCTGTCGGTGGCGCCGCCGCCGCGCACCTACACCCTCGAAGTCGGCGACTTCTTCGGCGAGCGGGCCCTGGTCCACGACCAGCGCGACTCGACCGCCAAGGCGTTGACCGCCTGCCGGCTGCTGCGGATCGATCGCGCCACCTTCACGGCGATCGTCAAGGTCCACCCGGAGATCGCGCTGCTGATGCTGCGCAGCCTGCCCCGCGAAGGCGGCCAGTCGGCGGCGCCGGCGGCCGGCGCGGCACCGACGTCGGGCGTTTTGGTCACGGCGTCGAACGCCCGCTACGCGCTCGAGAAGGCCGACATGCTGGTCGGCCGTTCGAGCCAGGCGTCGGGCTACACCGCCGACATCGATCTCTCGGGCCACGATCCCGACAAGACGCTCAGCCGCAAGCACGCGCGGATCACGCGATCGAAGGACGGCGTGTTCCTCAAGGAGGAGGAAGGCCGCAACGGGACGTTCGTCAACGGCACGCGCGTCGGTCCCGGCCAGACGGTGCGCCTCGCCGAAGGCGACCGCATCCGCTTCGGCCTCGTCGAAGTCGTCTTCCGGTCGGCGTAGGCGCGGGATGAGCGCCGAGTCCCCATCGACGTTCGCCGGCGCCTGAAAAGCCGGCCCGGCCCACCGACGCCGAGTCGCGCCTCGCCAAGCTCACGTCCGTCTTCACGCCGGCCATCCCGGTCAGCCAGAGCGCGGTCTTCGCCGGCCGCCTCGAGCAGATCCAGCAGGTCGTCGACGCCATCGGCCAGCCCGGCGTCCACGTCGTCATCTTCGGCGAGCCCGGCGTCGGCAAGACGTCGCTCGCCAACATCCTGTCGAAGCGGCTCGGATCCGAGACGAGGGCGGTGGTGGCGCCGCGCGTCACCTGCGAGCGCACCGACGACTTTTCGTCGCTGTGGCGGCGCATCTTCGCCGACATCAAGGTGGCGCGCGAACGGGCCGTGGTCGGCTTCGGCGCCAAGCCTCGCGAGGAGCAGGGCTCACTCGATGAGACGGTGCCCGAGATCGTCACGTCCGCTGACGTGAAGCGCGCGCTCGGGTCGGTCGGGCGCGGCTGCGTCCTCGTGGTCATCGTCGACGAGTTCGATCGCATCGGCGACCCCGAGGTCCGGGCCACGTTCGCCGACACGATCAAGGTGCTCTCGGACCACGCCGTGCCGGCGACCCTGATCCTGGTCGGCGTGTCCGACACGGTCGACGGCCTGATCGAGCAGCACGGCTCGGTCGAGCGGGCGCTGGTCCAGGTGCGGATGCCGCGGATGTCGTCCGACGAGCTCGAGCACATCGTGACGCGCGGCCTCGAGCTGCTCGGCATGACCATCGAGCCCGACGCGCTGGCGCACGTCGCCGCGCTGTCGCAGGGCCTGCCGCACTACACGCACCTGCTGTCGCTGCACGCGTCGCGGATCGCCATCGACGCCGGCCTCGACCGCATCGACACGACGCACGTCGTCCAGGCGATCGGGCGAGCCCTCGAGAAGGCGCAGCACTCGATCAGGAGCGCCTACGCCGCGTCCATCGCCAGCCGCCACGAGCGCAACTACTACCCGGACGTGCTGCTCGCCTGCGCCCTGGCCCGCAACGACGACTTCGGCTTCTTCGGCCCGGCCGACGTCCGCGCCGCCCTCGATCGCCTGTCGCCCGGCACCTACAAGGACACTCGGATCGAGCGCCACCTGGCGCACTTCGCGCCAGCCGGCGAGGACGTGGAGGACGGCATCCTCCACGCCGAGGCGCGGCCGCAGGGGCGGCGCTACCGGTTCCGCAACCCGCTGATGCAGCCCTACGTCGTCCTGCAGGGCGTCTCGAGCGGACGCGTCACGCGCGAAATGCTGGCGTAGGGTGCGGCCGCGCTCGACGCGGCCGTGGGCGAATTTACTGCTTTTCGTACTTCACGAGCAGGGCGGTGACGTTGTCGCGTCCGCCGGCTTCGAGCGGGAGATCGATCAGCGTCTGGACCCGCGCTGTGTCTGGTGGGCGACGCCGCCTCGGCGGCGTCGCGGGCAGCCAGGTGGCCGCGGCCGTGAGCCAGCCGGCGCTGGGCGCGCCGTCTGGCAGCCGCGGCGGCTGCCGCGCGCGCCGTCGACTCTACGGCTTCTCGTATTTCACGAGGAGGGCCGTTACGTTGTCCCGCCCTCCCGCTTCCAGGGCGAGGTCGATCAGCGTCTGCGCGCGCGCTTCGAGCGTCTTGTCCGTGTCCACGACCTCGAGCATCCTGGTTTCGTCAACCAGATCGTGGAGCCCGTCGGTGCAGAGCAGCAGGGTGTCGCCGTGGCGGAGCGGCCGCTCGTGAATCGTGATTTCGGTGTCGGTCAGCGTGCCGATCGCCTTGGTGATCACGTGGCGCAGCGGATGCCGCTCCAGCTGCGAGGCGTCGATGTTGGGCTCCTGCGCCTTGAGGGCCGAGAGCCATGAATCGTCCTCGGTGAGCGGCGCGATGGCGTGGTCGTTCACCAGGTACATCCGCGAGTCACCGACCGAGGCGAAGGTCAGCGTGTCGCCCGAGACCAGCGCGGCGACCACCGTGGTGCCCATCCCGCCGGTACTGCGGCCCGCTCTCGCTCATCTGGAAGACACGCCGGTTCGCCAGCCGCAGCGCGGTGCGGATCCGGTTGGCGTCGTAGGACAGCCCGGTTTCGACCCCGAATGGCCAGGTGAACTCCTCGTCCTCGCGCGTCCGCTGGATGAAGCCGAGGACGCTCTCGAGCGCCAGCCGCGAGGCGATCTCGCCGGCGTTGTGCCCGCCCAGGCCGTCGGCCACCAGATAGAGCCCGAGCTGCACGTCGTAGTAGAACCCGTCCTCGTTGATCTTCCGGATGCGCCCCGGATGTGTAACCCCGTGGACCGTGAGCATGGAGGCACTATCGCACAGAACACCTTGATTTCAGCGGGGTTGCTGGCCGGCGCCAGCGTCCCCGCCACAGGTCGCAGGTCGCTTTCAGAACACGTAGTCGAGGCCGAGCACCAGGGTCGGCTTCGGCTTCAGGCCGCCGTCGGTCATCGGGAACAGCACGTTGGCGTTCAGCAGCAGCGTCTTGGCCACGTTGATCTTGGCGCCGACGATGCCGAGCACCATGTTCAACGAGCCCGTCTCCTCGAGCAGCGAGAATTCCTGCATGGCGGTGAACCCGGTGCTCGGCAGCGGACCGGCGCCGCGGTTCGGGTAGACGTTGTCACGCAGCTCGAAGCGCGAGACGTCGAACAGCGTGCGGCCGCGCACGTCGAAGCCGAGCGTCACCCGCGGGTGGGCCGCGACGTTGAGGCCGAACACGTAGTTGAACTCGTCCGGAACCTCCAGGTCCACCGCGGCCAGCTGCAGCCCGACGATCGTGTCGAGCCGGTGATCGTCCTCGTCGACATCGAGCTGGCTCGCCGCGCTGCTCGATTCACCGCTCGACAGGGTGTAGCCGATGTTGACGTGCGGGCTGACGCGGCCGTAGTCGCCGGAGTAGATGAACATCATCTCCGCCCGGGTGGCGCCGGTGCCGAGGAGCTCGTCCTTGTCGCCGGTCGGCAGTCGCAGATCGAGGCCCGGCGGCGAACGACGTCACGTCTCCGCGCACGAAGTTGTACTTGGCGCGGATCGACATGTCGCCGAGGCCGTTCGACGAGCCGCTCTCGGTGAACGTGGCGCGATCGGCGCCGGCGGTGTCGAAGCTGTGGGTCGGCGAGCTGGCGCCCGACGCGGTGCGGAAGATGCGGCCGTCGACCCGCGCGTCAAGGTCAACGTGCACGAACGGCACGGCGAGGCCGAGGTCGAAGTTGTCGCTCACGCCGTAGGTCGCGAAGAGCACGCTGGCGCGCGAGCTGATGTCCAGCGACAGGTTGGACTGCAGCAGATCGCGCTCGAATTCCGGAGTGAAGTTCGTCGGCTGGGTCGGGTTGCCGCCGCGGCGGGCAGCAGTCGTTGTGCTGCCGGATGAAGGAGAGCGCGCCCGAGTCGAGCGCGACGCCCTCGAACGAGTCGTAGCTGGTCGACTGGAAGGCGAAGCCGATGTTGGTCTGGCCCTTGCCGAGGGTGATCGCCCGTTCGGCGAACGCCGGACCGAAGGTCTCGCTCGACATCGACACCTCGCCGGTCACCGAATTGGTGGTGAAGCTGAAGCCACCGGACGACGAGCCGAGGGGGAAGGACAGCAGCTGAGCGCCGAGCTCGACGTTCATCTGCCGGGCCGAGCGCGCCAGGCTCTCGCCGACGAGGAAGTGAGGCTCATGGACGACCGGCTGGTTGGGCTGCGAGCGGTTGATGGTGGATTCCGCGATGACACGACTCACGAGGCCGGCGAGCGGTCCCTGCGCCGCACGCGACGTCGGGCGCCGGCAGGCAGAACAGAGCTGACCGACGACAGCAGGCGAGCCGGGGCGAACGGCGAACATGAGCGAACTCCTTTAAGGACCGGAGACTGACGAGTGGGCTGCGCCGACGAGCCCGGTGATCACCCGCCGCTCTTATAACGCTGCCTGACGGCAAACCGAACCAGGTCACCTTCGCCGTTCGCGTCCGTCCCTTCCTGTACAATGAGCCGACAGCCGCTGGCGTAGCCCGACCCGGCGCACGCGACGCGCGCGGAGAGTTCCGGTTGCCGCCATCATTGCCCGAGGCCATCGGCAAGTACACGATCGAGCGCTTCATCGAGAGCGGCGGGATGGGCGACGTGTATCTCGCCCGCGATCCCGCGCTCGATCGCGCCGTCGCGATCAAGTTCCTGCGCGAGGGCTTCGACAACCTGGAGATGCGGGAGCGCTTCGAGCGTGAAGCCCGCGCCGCCGGCCGCCTGTCGCACCCCAACATCGTCACGATCTACGAGTTCGGCATCTTCGACGGCCGGCCGTTCATCGCCATGGAGTTCGTTCGCGGCGAGCCGCTCTCGAAGCTGATTCGCCGCCGCGAGCCGATTCCGCTCGTGCGCAAGCTCGAGATGATGGAAGGCCTGTGCTCGGGGCTGGCCCACGCGCACAAGACGGGCATGGTCCATCGCGACATCAAGCCGGCCAACCTGATGGTCGACAACGATGGCGGGCCGCTGAAGATCCTCGACTTCGGCATCGTCCGCATGGCCGGCTCCGGGCTGACCTCGCACGGCGTGCTCGTCGGCACGATCAACTACATGTCGCCGGAGCAGATCACCGGCCGCGGCACGATCGACCTGCGCAGCGACGTGTTCGCCGTCGGGGCCGTGCTGCACGAGGTCTTCACCTACCAGCGCGCCTTCCCGGGCGAGATGACGGACGTGCTCTACAAGATCGTGCACGCCCAGCCGGAATCGGCCGCGACGTTGAGCCCCGGCCTCGATCCCGGCGTCGTTCGCGCCATCGATCAGTGCCTCGAGAAGACGCCCGAGCGCCGCTACCAGGATCTCGGCGTGCTGCGGCGCGAGCTGGCGCGGATCCGGCAGCGCCTGGAGCTCGAGGAGACGGATGGCTCCGGCCACACCGCGCTGACGCTGCGCCAGCCGAAGGACCCGTCATCGCACGCCAGCCGTCCGAGCGGCGCGCACCGGACGCCGGTCTCGGGCACGCCAGCGCCATCGACGCCGCCCTCACCGTCGTCGCAGCCGTCGGCGCCGTCAGGGCCGCCGCAGACGCCGGGCTCCGATCGGGCCCGGCGCGCCGCGGAGGCCGCCGCGGACCTCGCGCGTGCGCAACGCGCGGCGGAGGAAGCGCGCCTCGAGCTCGAACGCGAGTCCGAGGAGCAGGCGCGGCTCGAGGCCGAGCGCCTCGAGCTGGAGCGGCAGGAGCAGGAACGGGCGGAGCGGGCGCGGCTCGCGCGCGAGCGCGCCCAAGCGGAACAGGCCCGCCTCGAGCGCCAGCAGGCGGAGCGCATTCGGGCCGAACAGGCGCGTGCCGAGCAGGCGCGGATCGAGCAGGCGCGGCAGGATCAGGCCCGCCTGGAACAGGCGCGGCTCGACAAGGCGCGGGCCGAGGAAGCGGAACAGGCCCGCGTCGAGCGCGAGCGGCAGGAGCAGGCCCGCCTCGAGGAGGCGCGCAAGGCGCGCGAACAGGCCGAGAGGGAACGCGCCGAGGCTCAGCGGAAGGCCGAAGCGGAGGCGAAGCGACAGGCCGAGGCGCGACGCGAGCAGCGGCAGCGCGACCTGACGCAGGCGCAGAAGGACGTCGCTGCCGGGCGCTTCGCCGAAGCTGCCGGCCTGCTGCGGCCTTGGTCCGCTGAATCCGCCGGTGACGCCACTTTCGCGGCGGTGCTCGAGCAGGCCGAGGCTGGCGTCGGCAGGCTCGAGGCCGAGCGTCGCGCCCACGAGGAGCTGAACCGCCAGATCGCTTCGGCCAGCGAGCTGGTCGTGCGGCAGGACTTCGCAGCCGCCAGCCGCATCGTGCAGGCGGTCCTCGCCGCGCACCCGAATCACACGCTCGCGAAGAACCTCGAGCGCGAGATCGCACGCGGCGTCGAACAGCGGACCAGGGCCGCCGCCATCGTCGAACGCGCGCGGACCCTGTTCGACGCCAGCCCGGGCGAGGCGATGGAGCTGCTGGAGCGGTTCACGCCGGCGCACGGCCTCGTGGACAGCGCGCTCGCCGACCTGCGCGAGCGCCACGCGGTGCGCGAGCGCGAGCGGCTGCGCCTCGAGAAGCAGGCCCGGCGCCAGGAGCAGATCGCGGCCGTCACCGCGCAGGCTGGCGCGCTCGCACGCAACCGCGCCGTCCAGGGCGGCGCGGCAGCGCTCCTCGTGCTGGTCGTTGCGATCGCCTCGTGGAGCACGATCTTTCCGCCGAAGCCGATCATCGAGCCGCCTCCCACCGGAACGGGCGAGCCGAAGTCAGCCCCTGCGACACCAGGCGGAGAGTCTGGCCGTACCGGCAGCACCGAGCCCGGGATCGTCGTTCCGCCCGCCGGCACCGGCACGGGCGCCGGCGGCGAGGTTCAGAAGGTGACGCCCAAGATCGACAACGGTGCACCGACGGGGACGGCGGCGCCGCCCGTCACCGTCCCTCCGCCGGTCACGCCAGGAACGACGCCGGCCAATTCAAAGACCCCTGGCCAGCCGGGTACGAACGGCGGCACCCAGCGCCCGACGCCTACGGGTGTTCAACCGCAGGCCGGCTCGGAGCGGACCGCCGCGCCCGTTGACGTCGTGCCGCCAGGGAGCGCCGCCCCGCCGAAGCCGGAGCCCGCGCCTGAGGACGGCGGGCGGAAGGATCCGGCGCCTGAGACGCCGCGCGATACCACCAAGGTGACCGCGCCGCCAGCCGGCTCCGATCTCGTGGAGGTCGCCGAAACGGAGATCAAACGCTGGATCGCCGAGTACACGGTGGCCTACAGAAATCGCGACCAGGCGCAGGTGCGCTCGATGAACCGGGGCTCGCCTTTCCGCGCCGCGCAGTACAAGTCGGCCTCCGTCACCTTCTCGAACGTGGAGATTCGCGCGCGGGAGGATGGGCAGACGGCCGTGCTGAAGGCCATCGTGGAGTATCGGTACGAGTTCAGCCGCGGCACCATACCGCCCCAGCCGCCGCAGCCCATCGAGTGGCCGATGCGCAAGACGCCGAACGGGTGGGTCGCCAACCCGTGACGTCCGCAGGTCAGCGCTCGGCGGCGCGCCGTCCTTCCTCGATGTCGACGGTGACCAGCAGGGCCCCGCCGGCGACGAAGAACAGGATCACCGACAGGATCGCGGCGCGGCTCGACTGGGTGAGCGCCACCGCCGCCGAGAACAGCAGCGGCCCGAAGATCCCGGCGAACTTCTCGAACACCGCGAAGAAGCCGAAGAACTCGGCGGTCCGATCCTTCGGGATCAGGCTGGCGAAGACGGATCGGCTCAGCGCCTGGCTGCCGCCCTGCACCAGGCCGACCAGCGCGGCGAGGATCATGAAGTCGCGCGCCGTCGTCATGCGGAAGGCGAGCACGCTGATCACCGTGTAGAGCACGAGCGCGCCGAGGATCGCCGGCTTGGCGCCGACCTTCGACGCGACCGCGCCGAACAGGAACGCCGCCGGCACCCCGATGAACTGCACCAGCAGCAGCGCCCCGATCAGGCTGCCCTGATCGATGCCGACCTGCGTGCCGTAGAGCGTCGCCATGCGGATGATCGTGCCGATGCCGTCGTTGTAGAGCATGAACGCGACGAGCATGGTGAAGGCGTGGCGGTAGCGGCGGAGCTCGCGCAGCGTGTGGGTCAGCCGGACGAACGCGGTGCGGAACGAGGCCCCGGCGGCGGCTGCCGGATCGACGGCGGGCTCCGGCACGCGCCGCAGCAGCGGGATCGAGAACAGCGCCCACCACACCGCGACGCTGACGAACGCGGCGCGCGTCGCCGCGCCGGCGTCGGCGAAGCCGAACCACGCCGGCTGCTGGATCCACGCGAGGTTGATGGCGAGCAGCACGCCGCCGCCGAGATACCCCAACGCGTAGCCCGCCGTCGACACGCGATCGAGCTCCTCCGGCTTCGCGATGTGCGGCAGCAGCGCGTCGTAGAAGGTCATCGACCCGTAGATGCCGATGTTGCCGAGCATGAACAGCGCGAGCGCGAGCCCCCAGTCGCCGCGCCCGACCAGGGCGAGGCCGGCGGTGGCGGCGATGCCGATCCCGGCAAACGCCGCGAGCAGCCGCTTCTTGCCGCCGGTGGCGTCGGCGAGCGCGCCGAGGATCGGCGACAGCACGGCGATCGCGGTGAGCGCGATCGTCGTGGCGATGCCGAAGCGGAACGTCGCGGTCGCGTCGCCGAGCCCGTCGGCGGCGACCTTGGCGTAGTAGATCGGGAACACCGCGGCGACGACCGTGGTCATGAACGCCGAGTTGGCCCAGTCGTACCACGCCCAGGCCCGCAGCTCGGGCCGGTGCAGGCCGAGGCGTGACAGCCACGAGAGGGCGGGCGCGGCCATCAATAGGTCCGCCGCGCGACCCACTCGCGCAGCAGCGAGTCGACCACGACGTAGCGGCCGTCCGGCTCGCGTGCGACCAGATCCTGCCGCACCAGCGCGGCGAGCGCGGTCTGCACGCTCGAGGCGCCGCCAAGGCGGTGGCGGTGGCGCGTCTCGGTGGCGAGCAGCTCCCGGCCGTGCTCGAGGACCACGGCGCGCAGCGCCGCGCGCTGACCGAGCGTGAGGCGCAGCCAGGTGGCCTCGAACAGCATCTGCTGCTCGCCCAGCAGGCGGTGCAGCGTCGCGTGAAGGTCCTCGAGACCGACGCTGCGGCGCTTCAACGTGGCCGCGCGGTCCCACGTCTCGTGGGCGAGGCGCTGCACGTCGTAGGGCAGGTTGCCGGCGAGGTCGACGATGGCGTCGCCGAGGCCCGCTTCCGGCTTCAGCCCGGTCGCGGCGAAGCGCGCCTCGAGGAACGCCGCGAACTCGTCGGCCGGGATCCGCTCCAGCCGCATCACCGGGCCGGCCTTGTAGAACGGCCGTTTCATCCCGACCATCTGCTCCATCAGGCTCGGCTCGGAGCCGGCGAACACATAGCCGACCTGCCGCTGCTGCTGCACGGCGGCACGCAGCGCGTGCTCGACCTGGCCGTTGTCGAAGGCCGTCACCGCCTGGAACTCGTCGAGGGCGATGACGATCTGGCGGCGGAGCCGCTGGGCGAGCAGCCCGGGCAGCGCGAAGACCTCCTCGGCCAGCCGGCTGGCGTCGCGCGGCGTGCGGACGGCGGGGAAGGAGACTGCGAGGGCGGCGCCGGACGGGCCGGCCTCGAGCCGCACGTCGGGCCGTGAGCCGGGGAACAGCTCGCGCAGCCAGCCGCGCGCCTTCTCGGCCTTGGTCTCGAGCGCCAGCAGGGCGCGGGCGTAGCCCTCGAGGAACGCGACGTAGGAGCTGAAGCTGCTGACCGTCAGCTCGAGCGTCAGGATCCGCTTGCGGGCCAGCTGCGCCAGCGCCTGCCGCACCAGCGACGACTTGCCGTACCGGCGCGGCGAGATCAGGAACACCTTCTGCCCCTCGGCGAGGTCGGTGACCAGGCGATCGAGCTCGATCACCCGATCGGCGAACGCCTCGAGCGGCACGATCTCGCCGTAGACGAAAGGATTGTTCATCGCGTTACGTCGATCGACGTCATGATAACGCGGATCGACGTAACGGCGCTAGCCGGCGGGAGGCGCCGGGCTGGCCGCGGCCGGGCTGGCCGGAGCTGGGGCGGGCTGGGCCTGGGGCTGGCGGGGGCGCGCCCGGGGTCGGCAGCGGGGCGCCGGGCACGGCCTCCACCGGCACCTCGACCGCCGATTCGGGCCGGACGACCCACTGCGCGTAGCTCGTCCAGTCGGTCCGTTCCTGCGGCAGCCAGGGCAACAGGCGGCGCCCGTCGCTGCCGGGCAGCGTCCACGTGCCGATCGTCACCGCGGCCGAGGCGAGGGACGGCGTCGCGGCGGCCGGCACGCGCACCTTGAAGGTCATGCCTTCGGGGGGAATGGCGAGGTAGGTCGCGCACCAGTTGGCCCGGCACTGCGAGCCGACCGGCGTGGCGCGGACCGGCACGATGGCCGCCGGCAGGTGCAGCGTCGCGCCGAGGCCGGCACGCTGCGGCGTGACCGCGACCTCGTAATCGATCTGGCCGGGCGAGTCCGCGGCCGGAACGATGCGCGCCACCACGCGAGCGGGCGCCGCCGTCGCCTCGCCTGCGCGCCGGAACCGGAAGGCGCCGGAGGCGCTGCCGACCATCACCGAGGCGGGGATCGGCGTGCCGCCATCGACCTGTCGCCATCGCGCTGCCTGGTCGGCGCCGTGCGCGAGGTCGAGGCCTGGCTCGTTGCCGCCGACCTCCCACCACGCCTGCCCCGTCAACATGTCGTGGACGTAGACCACCGAGCGCCGGGCCGGCCGGTCCGCGGTGTAGGCCGGGGCCATGTAGGCGAGGGCCAGCGTGATCGCGAAGGCCGCGAGCAGGCCGCCGCCCATCGAGCCGTGGCCCCGGCGGCCGCCGACGAGCCCGATCAGCGCGGCCGCGGCCGGCGGCGCGATCATCACGCCGACGAACGCGATGAAGCCGGGCAGCACCCAGAGCGGCGTCACGATCGGCAGCCGGCCGAGCACCGCGACGAGGAACTCGAAGAGCATCAGGCCGTCACTGAGGAACAGCAGAAGGGTCACGACCAGCACCAGCACCGACGCGGCGCGCATCCACGTCGTGCGCCCAGGCGGGACCACCACCAGCGCCGCGCCAGCCAGGGCCAGGCTGACCGCCCACAGCGGCGACGCGAGCGGCGCCTTGATCTCGAACACCGCGGTGATCAGGCCCCAGATCGGCAGGGTCAGCGCCCAGATGCTGGCCGGCTCGCGCAGGTAGCGGACCCGCTCCGGCCCGACCAGTGCCAGCCGCGTCAGCAGCCAGGGACCGAGCACGCCGCTGACCACGATCAGCGCGCACGCCCGCATCGGCCGCGCGTACCAGGGATGGTGGACGGCGCTCGACGCGACCAGCAGCCACGATGCGCCGACCATCGCGCCGACGACGCAGGCGAGCGCCAGGATCCCCCACAGCGCGGTGGCGATGAAGCGGATCGCGTCGCCGGCGGCGAGGTGGCGGACGATCCGGATCCAGGCCACGAGGCCGAGGCCGAGCGCCAGGAGCGAGAGGAGCTGGCCCTGCCAGTCGGCCAGCACGATCACCGTGCTCTCGCCAATCGAGGCGAAGCGGACGTCGCGATCCGCCTTCAGGCGATCGAGGGCGTCCATCGCGCGCATCGTCGTGACCACGCTCTCGCCCATGTGGAGCAGCGTGTCCGCGGCGACGCGATCGGCGGTGTCGCGCGACGTGTGGTAGGCATGGCTGTTGCCGACCGGCGCCATGTTGAGGCCGGGGATGCCGGCCGCCTTGAGGATGGTGAAGTCGGTGTCGTTGGGCAGCCGCTTGTAGATCTCGAGCGCGAAGGAGGCGCCGTGCGGCCGCGGCGCGCCGTTGGCCCAGGCGCGGATCAGCGCCTCGTTGCCGGGGCCGGACTCGAACAGGATGGCCGGCCCCGTCGACCCGGTCGACTCGAGGTTGACGTAGCCCTTCAGCCTGGCGCGCAGCTCGGCGTCGTTCATCGCGCCGACCGCGCCCATCAGCCCGAACTCCTCGCCGTCGGTGAGGAGCACGACCAGCGTGTGGCGCAGCGCCGGCGCGGCGGCGAGCAGCCGGGCGGCTTCGAGCGCGACCGCCGTGCCGATCCCGTCGTCCATCGCGCCCGGCGCCACCGGGACCGAGTCGTAGTGCGCGACCAGCGCGATGGCGTCCTGGCGGCTGCCCGCGCGCGTGGCCACGATGTTGGTGACCCGCATCGTGCGGCCGTATTCGGGGCGCGAGGCGTCGACGGTCTGCGTGCGGACGTCGAAGCCGTAGAGCCGCAGCTGATCGACGAGATAGGCGCGCGCCGCGGCGTTGGCCGAGGATCCGGTCGGCCGCGGACCGGCGTTGGTCAACCGATCGAGGTGGGCGCGGGCGTTGTCGACGCGGAACGGGACGTCGCTCTGCCGGGAGCAGCCGGCGAGCGAGGCGACCGCCAGGATCAGCGCGAGCGGCCACCGGCGGCGGCTCAGTCGCGACGGGAAGAGCCTGCCGGGGAGGGCTGCGCGCGTGGTCATGGCGTCAGATTCGGGGCATCGCGGGCTGGAGCGCGGGATCGTCGAGCGAAAGCGCGCCCGTGTAGACGGCCATCCCGACGACGGCGTCGATGCCGAGGGCGTCGAGCGCCAGGATCTCCTCGCGCGTGCGGATACCGCCGGCGGCGGTCAGCGACTTGGCGGTCGCGGCGCGGACGGCGCGCACGGCGTCCATGTCGATGCCCTGCATCAGGCCCTCGGTGTCGACGTGGGTGTAGAGGAAGCCGCCGCAGAACGGCTCCAGCTCGCGGACCGCTTCGACCGCGCTGAGCGCCGTCGCCTCGGTCCAGCCGCGGATCACGACCTTGCCGCCGGCGCTGTCGACGGCGGCGATCACGCGATCGATGCCGACCGCGTCCGCCAGCGCCCGCGCGAACGCCAGGTCGACGCGTCCGTTCTGGAAGAGCGCCGAGCTGACGATGACCTGCCGCGCGCCGGCCGCGATCAGGGCCTCCGCCCGCGCGATGGTGCGGACGCCGCCGCCAACGCGGCAGGGGAGCTGGGCGCAGATGCGGCGGACGATGGCGTCATTGGCGCCGGTCTCGAGCGCGCCGTCGAGGTCGATGAGCTGGACGCGGGGGTAGTGCGCGAACTTCCGCACCCAGGCATCGATGTCGTCCGAGGCGAGCGCGAGCCGCTTGCCCTGCACCAGCTGGACGACCTGGCCGCCCTTGAGATCAATCGCAGGAATGAACATGTGGCTCGGAACGCTCCCGATGCTTCTCCCGGAGGTCCTCCCGATGGTCCTCCCGAAGGGCAGCAAAAGCATTGTAATTAACGCAAGGTTTTGCGGACGACGAGTTTGAGGCCGGACCAGGTGTCGTCGACGGCGCACACCTTGACGTCGACGAATCCGAGCGGCAGCGCCATGTCGCGGACCGTGTCCTCGGTGATCTCGCTGGCCATGCCGGCCGCCTTCTTCGGCCACGACACCCAGACGATCGCCTCGGTGCCGAGCCCGGCGCGGGCGCGATCCAGGACCTCTTCGAGCCGGCCCTTCCTGGTGACGAAGGCGTGCAGCAGCTCGACGTCCTTGGTGACGCGGGTGGCGAACGCCACCTTCTTGCCGACCGGTGCGATCAGCGCCGAGTAATCCATCGGCGCGTCGACGACGTGGAGCGTCATGCCCGGCTTGATGCCGAGCTTCTGCGGTAGCGGCGTTCCCGAATACCCGGCACTGGCCATATGGCGTCAACCCTCGGCGGCGATACGCATGGGGATGCCGGCCGAGGCGAGGTGCTGCTTCAGGTCGGCGACGCCATGCTCGGAGAAGTGGAAGATGGACGCGGCCAGCGCCGCATCGGCGCGGCCGCGGGTGAACACGTCGACGAAGTGATCGAACGAACCGGCGCCGCCCGAGGCGATTACCGGGATGGAGACCGCGCGCGACACCGCCGCGGTCAGCTCGCAGTCGAAGCCGCTGCGGGTGCCGTCACGATCCATCGACGTCAGCAGGATCTCGCCGGCGCCGCGGGATGCCGCCTCGCGCGCCCATTCGACCGCGTCGCGCCCGGCCGCGCTGGTACCGCTGCGGGCGTAGACGGCGAAGCCGTCCGGACCCGCGGCGGTCGGGCCGCGCTTGGCGTCGATGGCGACGACGACCGCCTGGCTGCCGTAGCGGACGGCGAGGCGCGAGATCAGGTCGGGATCGGCGAGCGCGGCGCTGTTCAGGCTGACCTTGTCGGCGCCGGCGTCGACCACCGCCGCCGCATCGGCTTCGGTGCGGATGCCGCCGCCGACGGCGAGCGGGATGAACAGGTTGCGCGCCACCTCGGCGATCGTCCGGGCCAGCGCGCGCCGCGTCTCGAGCGTCGCCGTGACGTCCAGGATGACGACCTCGTCGATGCCCTCGACGTTGTAGCGTGCCGCCAGCTCGGCCGGATCGCCGGCCGACCGCAGCCCTTCGAACTTCACGCCCTTGACGACCTGTCCGTCGCGGACGTCGAGACACGCGATGATCCGCTTCGACGCGTGGTGCGCACTTCCTGCCACGTTTTTCGGCGCGGAAAGCAGACCATCGGGAGACAGCATCGGGAGCAGATCGGGAGCGCTTTGGGCCCGTACGCAGAAATTGCGGAGCATGGCGAGGCCGGCGTCGCCGGATTTCTCCGGGTGGAACTGGAGGCCGAAGATCGCGCCGCGCTCGACGACGCTCGCGAACGTGTTCGGCCCCGTCGTCGTCGTCGCCGCCGTCGCGTCGCCGACCGGCGCCGCGAACGAGTGCGTGAAGTAGGTCTGCGTCCCCGGCGTGACGCCGGCCAGGATCGTTGACGGCCGCGTCGGGTTCACGGCGTTCCAGCCGACGTGCGGCACCTTGAACTCGGCCCAGCCCTCGGCCGTGAGCACCACCTCGCGATCCCACTCGGGGCCCAGCTTGCCGCAGCGGCCGGGCAGCAGCCCCAGCCCCGGCAGACCCGGCGCCTCGGTGCTGCCTTCGAACAGGAACTGCAGCCCCAGGCAGATGCCGAGCAGCGGCTTGCCGCTGCGAGCGTGCGCCAGGATCGCCTCGCGCCAGGGGCCGTCGAGCACGGCCGTCGCCTCGAAGTGGCCGACGCCCGGCACGATCAGGCCGTCCGCGCCCGCGATCTGCGAGGCAGCCTCCGGCGTGAACACCTCGGCGCCGGCCGCGGCCAGCGCCTTGCGCACCGACGTCAGGTTGCCGGCGCGATAGTCGATCAGCGCGATCTTCATCAGAGCAGGCCCTTGGTGCTGGGCAGCATGGTCTTCAACTGCTTGTCCTTCGAGCAGGCGACGCGCAGCGCCCGCGCGAACGCCTTGAACACCGCCTCGATGTGGTGATGGCTCGATCGCCCGTAGAGCACCTTGACGTGGACGTTGGCGCGCGCGCCGATCGAGAAGCCCTCGAAGAAGTCGTGGACCAGCTCCGCCTGCAGATCGCCGACCTGCTTCACCTTCAGCTTGAGATCGACGGCGACGTGCGGCCGGCCGCCGAGATCGATGGCCGCGACGGCCAGCGTCTCGTCCATCGGCATGATGAAGTAGCCGGCCCGGTTGATGCCCCGGCGGTCGCCGAGCGCCTGCGTGACGGCTTCGCCCAGCGCGATGCCGAGATCCTCGACGGTGTGGTGCTGGTCGACATCGAGGTCGCCGGCGCAGGCAATCTTCAGGTCGAAGGCGCCGTGCCGCGCGAACAGCTCCAGCATGTGATCGAGGAAGCGGATGCCCGTCCGCACCTCGTAGCGTCCGCGGCCCTCGAGACCGAGGGCGAGCTGGATCTGGGTTTCGGTCGTACGACGGTCGATCACGCCACGGCGCACAGGATGTCCTCCAGGGCCGCCAGCGCCTGCTCGGTGTGAGCGAGGATGCCGGCGGTGATGCGGATGCAGCCCGCGCAGCCCGGCTCGCTCGAGCGGTCGCGGACGAAGATGCGGCGCTGGCGCAGCGCCTCGACGATCGCGGTGGCGCGGTCGCCGACGCGGACCAGCACGAAGTTGGCCTCGCTCGGCCAGTAGCCGAGCCCGAGCCGGTCGCAGACGGCGTAGACGCGGGCCTTCGACGCGCGCACCTGGGCGCGATAGGCGTCGAGGTGCGCCTGATCGCCGAGCGCCGCCTCGAGCGCCACCGCTGCCGCGACGTTGATGCTGTAGGGCGGCAGCGAGCGGCGCAGCCGCGCGATCACCGCGTCGTCGCCGACGACCGCGCCGATGCGCAGCGCGGCGAGCCCGTACGCCTTGGCGAAGGTGCGGCCGACGACGACGTTCGGCGCGCGGCGCAGCTCGCCGAGGAAGTGCGCGTCGGTGAAGTCGGCGTAGGCCTCGTCGACGAACACCAGGCCGTCCGGCAGGGCACGCGCCAGCGCGTGCACCGCCGCGGCGGGCACGAGCAGGCCGGTCGGGTTGCCCGGGCTGGTCAGGTAGATGACGCGCGTGCGCGGCGTGATCGCGGCCAGCATGGCGTCGAGCGGGAACTGCAGATCGGCAGGCGGCGCGACCCGGACGATGCGGCCGCCCACCGCCTCGATGCAGTCGGCGTACATCCCGAAGCACGGCTCCGCGATCAGCCCTTCGGGCCGGCCCGCGTCTCCGCCACCCGCGGCGCCGGGATCGCGCTGCAGATACGCGATCGCCGCGGCCAGGATGCCTTCGTCGAGCCCGTTGGTCAGCAGCAGCCGCGACGGCTCGACATCGAGGTGGCGCGCGCACACGTCGTTGACGCGTCCGTAGTCGGGATAGATCGCCGTGTCCATGGGCGACAGCGCCCGCAGCGCCTCGATGACCTTCGGCGAGCAGCCGCCGGTGTTCTCGTTGAGGTGCAGGCGCAGGCCGTCGCCGAGCTCGGGCTCACGCTGATACTGGCTGGACGTCGACATCACGACACCCTCATACGGATCGAGGCTGCGTGCGCCGCCAGGCCTTCGGCGTCCGCCAGCGCGATGGCGGTCGGCGCCAGCCGGCGGAGCCCGGCCCGCGACAGCGTCTGCACGCTCGAGACGCGGACGAAATCGGCAGCGGACAAGCCGCCGCGGAAGCGGGCGGCGCCGCTCGTCGGCAGCACGTGGTTCGAGCCGGTGGCGTAGTCGCCGGCGGCCTGCGCCGACCAGGGACCGACGAAGGTCGCCCCCGCGGTCGGGATGCGGGCGGCGATCGCCGCCGTGTCGACGACGAGGTGCTCCGGCGCCATCGTCGTCGCGATCTCGATCGACTGCGCCACGCTGCGCGTCACGACGATCCCGCCGCGCTTCGCGAGCGACGCCTGCGCGGTCGGGTTCGACGCCGCCTGGGCGATGGCGGCCGACCGCACGGCGTTCGCCAGCCGCTTGCTCGACGTGATCAGCACGGCGCGCGCATCGGGATCGTGCTCCGCCTGCGCCACCAGGTCGGCGGCGATCCAGTCGGCGCGGCCGGTATCCGAGACGATCACGATCTCGCTCGGGCCGGCGAAGAAGTCGATGCCGCAGTCGCGCGCGACCAGCGCCTTGGCCGCCGCCACCCAGGCGTTGCCCGGGCCGACGATCTTGTCGACGCGCGGCACGCTGGCGGTGCCGTAGGCCATCGCCGCGACGGCGTGCGCGCCGCCGACGCGATAGAGCCGCGACACGCCCGCCTCGAGCGCCGCCGCCAGCACTACCGGCTCAGGCCGGGGACAGCAGGCGATCACCTCGCCGACGCCGGCGACGCGGGCCGGGATCGCCGTCATCAGCAGCGACGACGGCAGCGGATAGCGGCCGCCGGGGACGTAGCAGCCGACGCGGGCCAGCGGCGTCACGCGCTGCTCCACGACCACGCCGGGCCATGCCGCGCTGCGCGAGCCCTTCGGGACCTGCGTCCGGGCGATGCGCCCGATGACGCGGGCGGCGCGCTTGATCGCCGCGCCGACGGGGCGGCTGACGCGCCGGGCCCCGGCCTCGATCTCGGCGCGCGGGATCTCGACGGCGCCGGCCGGGCCCGACGCCGGCAGCTTGTCGAAGCGCCGGGCGTAGGCCACGAGCGCGCGATCGCCACCGCGGCGGACGTCGGCGACGATCGCCGCGACGCGCTTCACGAGCGCCGCGTCGTCGGCCGGATCGACGGCCAGCAGGCGGCCGAGCGCCCGCGGATCCGATGCGGAGATGATCTTCAGCATGGCAGCATCCGCTACATCACGATCTTGTTGAGCGGGTACTCGACGATGCCTTCGGCGCCCGCCGCCTTGAGGCGCGGGATGAGGTCGCGCACGGTGCGCTCCTCGAGGATCGTGTTGAGGGCCACCCAGTCGCCTTCGGCGAGCGGCGAGATGGTCGGCCGGCGCAGCGCCGGCAGCAGGCCGAGGATGCCGGCGAGGTCGTCGCGCCGCGCGTTCAGCATGATGCCGACGCGGCCCTGGGCGGCGATGGCGGCCTTCAGCAGCAGCGAGATGTTCTCGAGCTTCTCGCGCTTCTCCGAATCCATCCAGGCATCGCGGTTGGCGATCAGCTGGGTGTTCGACTCCATCACGGTGTCGATGATGGCGAGGCGGTTGGCCCGCAGCGTCGATCCGGTCTCGGTGGCCTCGACGATGCCGTCGGCGAGCACCGGCGGCTTGACCTCGGTGGCGCCCCACGAGAACTCGACCAGCACGCGGATGCCCATCCGCTTGAAGTACTGCTCGGTGACCTTGACCAGCTCGGTGGCGATCGTCGCGCCCTCGAAGTCCTGCGGCCGCTTGAAGCGGGAGTCTTCCGGCGCGGCGAGCACCCAGCGCACCTTGCCGAAGCTCTGCTTCGCGTAGACCAGGTCGCAGACGCTGACCACGCCGGGGACGTTCTCGCCCAGGCTCTCGACCGGCAGTACCGCCGCGCCGAGCTGCTCGGCAATCCAGTCCTGGCCGGTCAGCCCGGCGTCGAGGATGCCGTCGGCGACGTAGCGCGCCATTTCCTGGGCGCGGATCAGCATGCACTCGATTTCCGGATCGTCGACGGTCGGGAAGTACGAGCGCGTAGTTGACGTAGACGTTGAAGCCGGCGCGGGCGAAGAGGGCGACGGTGGCGTCCTGCAGCGAGCCCTTGGGGATGCCGAGACGCAATTTCATGACCGCACCGCTTCCGTCCACGCATCCGTTACTGGCAGTTCGCGGAAGCAGGTGCGCGTCCCGGTGTGGCAGACGACGCCGTCGCCGAGGCAGGTGGCTTCGACGAGGATGGTGTCCTCGTCGCAGTCGACCCACACCTTCGAGACCTGGAGCTTGTTGCCCGAGGTCTCGCCCTTCGTCCACAGCGTGTTGCGGGTGCGCGAGAAGAAGGTCACGAAGCCGGTGCGGCGGGTGACGTCCCACGCCTCCTGGTTCATGAACCCCACCATCAGGACGTCGCGGGTGGCGGCATCCTGTACGACTGCCGGCACCAGGCCGTGAAATTTCGAGAAGTCGATCGTCATCATGGTCGTCGGAGCCCGCGTGCCGGCGGTCGGGCCGGTGGCGGGCGGGCAAAAAAAAACGCCTCGCCGGGATGGTCGGCGAGGCGCGCGTCTCGAGCTGTGTTCGGGCGTGTCGTGCCCTTTACTGTTCGCGCGCACCTCGGCCGGCCCCATGGTGGGCATGGCCCGCCCCATGGTGGGCATGGCCACCAACGTGGAGCTCGTGATCGTGGCGCAGGGCGGACAGGGACACTGCGCTAGACGGTACCGGACGCTCCGGGCCTTGTCAACCAGCCTCCCCGTTTCGGTCGTATACTCGACCTTTCAACGGCGGCCCAGTTGAGCGGCGGTCCGGTTGTTCCGACGCGCCGGACCCACGGAGGAGCGGTGCGCGACACCGAGGCGCAGGACCCGGGCATCGTCGACGGCCTTCGCCACAGCCAGGAGCGGCTGCAGTTCTTCATCGACCACGCGCCGGGCGCGATGGCGATGCTGGACCGCGATATGCGCTACATCGCGGTCAACCGCGACTGGCAGGTGCACCACGCGCCCGACGGCCAGTCCGTCCTCGGCCGCTGCCACTACGACGTCTACCCGGACATGAAGCCGGAATGGCGCGCCGCCCACCAGCGCGGCCTGGCCGGCCAGGCGACCAAGGTCGAGCAGGAGCGCGTGGCGCTCCCCGATGGTTCGGCGATCTGGCTGCGCTGGGAAGTGCAGCCCTGGTATGAGGCACCGGGCACGGTGGGCGGGGTCGTCCTGTTCGTCGAGGACGTCACCGCGCGTGTGCAGTCGGAAGAAGCCGCCCAGGTCGCCCGCCAGAACCTCGCCGACCTGATCGGCACCATCGACGGCATCGTCTGGGAAGCCGACGCCGCGACCTTCCGCTTCACCTTCGTCAGCGCCCAGGCCGAGCGCCTGCTCGGTTACCCGGTCAACGCCTGGATCGACGACCCGGGTTTCTGGGCGGCGCACATCCATCCCGTCGATCGCGACGCCTCGGTCCGCTACTGCGTCGAATGCACCAGGGAAGGGCGCGACCACCAGTTCGACTACCGGATGCTCGCCGCGGACGGACGTGTGGTCTGGCTGCAGGATCGCGTGACGGTGCACGTCGTCGACGGACGTCCGGTGACGCTGCGCGGCGTGATGGTCGACATCACGGAACGCAAGCGCGCCGAGGCGGCGCTGCGCGAGAGCGAGGAGCGCTTCCGCACGCTCGCCGATTCGGCGCCGATGCTGGTGTGGACGAGCGGGCCGGATCGGCGCTGCGACTTCTTCAACCGGCGCCGGCTGGAATTCACCGGCCGCGCCCTGGACGCCGCCACCCGCGACGGCTGGGCCGACGGCCTGCACCCCGACGAGCGCCTGGTCGTGCTGGCGCGGCACGAGGCCGCCTTCGAGGCGCGGGCGCCATTCGAGATGGACTATCGCCTGCAGCGCGCCGACGGTGAGTTCCGTTGGATGTCGGCGCATGCCGTGCCGCGCTTCGACGCAAACGGCGGGTTCGCCGGCTACATCGGCACCTGCATCGACATCACGGAGCGGCGGCGGGCCGAAGAGATGCGGCAGCGGCTCGAGGCGCAGCTGCGGCAGTCGCAGAAAATGGAGGCGATGGGTACGCTCGCCGGCGGCATCGCCCACGATTTCAACAACCTGCTGGCCGCGATCGGCGGCAACCTCGCACTCGTCGCGATGGACCTGGGAAGGTCCCATCCGGCCCAGGAGAACCTCGGCGAGATGCGGCGCGCCGTGCATCGCGCCTCCGAGCTGGTCAAGCGCATCCTCACCTTCAGCCGTCCGGAGACGCACGAGCAGGAGCCTGTCCAACTCGGACCCGTGGTGATGGAAGCCGTTCACCTGCTCCGCTCGTTGATTCCCGCGGGCATCGAGCTCTCGCACCACGTCGCGCCGGATCTGCCGGATGTCCTGGCCAACGCCTCTCAGGTGCACCAGGTGATCGTCAACCTGGCGACCAACGCCTGGCAGGCCATGGACGGCGGGCCTGGCCGGATCGACATCCGGCTCGACTCCTGGACCGTCGATCAGGCGATGGTGGACAGCCACGGTGAACTGCGGCCGGGCCGGTACCTCTGCGTCGCGGTCGAGGACACCGGGCAAGGTATGGCGCCGGCGACGATCGAGCGGATCTTCGAGCCGTTCTTCACCACCAAGTCGCCGGGCAAGGGCACCGGCCTCGGCCTGTCGATGGTGCACGGCATCGCCCGCGGGCACGGCGGGACCGTCCTGGTCGAGAGTGAGCTGCGGAAGGGCTCGACCTTCCGGGTGCTGCTCCCGGCGTGCGCGGAGGCGGCCACCGACGCGCCGGAATTGCCGGCCGTGCCGCACGAGCTGCGCGGCGACGGCGAGTGGATCCTCTATCTCGACGACGAGGAGCCGCTGGTCAAGCTGGCCGTCTCGTTCCTCGAGCGGCTCGGCTATCGGGTCAGCGGCTACACGCGCGCCGACGAGGCGCTGGCCGCGTTCCGCGCCCAGCCGGACGCGTTCGATCTCGTCGTGACCGACTACAACATGCCCGCCATGTCGGGGACGGACGTGGCCCTGACCGTGATGGGCCTGCGGCCGTCCGTGCCGGTGGCGATGGCCTCGGGCTATCTGCGCCCGGCCGAGGCCGAGCACGCGCGCGGGCTCGGCATCCTCGCCACCATTCGCAAGCCCTACACGGTCGAAGAGCTCGGCGAGGTCGTGCAGCGCCTGCTGCACGCCAGGCACGGCCAGACGTAGCGGCGCTCGCCGCGCCCCCGCCCGAGGCGGTCCCGAGCCGATGACGGGCGCGCCTACAATGGCGGCCAGTCATGCTCACCGCGCTGGCCGTGTCCGGCTACCGATCGCTGCGCGACGTGGTGGTGCCGCTCGCCGGCCTCAACCTCGTGACGGGACCGAACGGCAGCGGCAAGTCCAACCTGTATCGAGCGCTGCGCCTGCTCGCCGACGTGGCGCAGGGGCGCGTCATCGCGTCGCTGGCCCGGGAGGGCGGGCTGTCATCGGTGCTGTGGGCCGGGCCGGAGCGGATCTCGGCGTCGATGCGCCAGGGGTATCACGCGGTCCAGGGCACGCGGCGCAAGGGGCCGATCAGCCTGAAGCTCGGGTTCGCGTCGGACGACTTCGGCTACGCCATCGACCTCGGGCTGCCGGTACCGGGCGGCAGCGTGTTCGACCACGATCCCGAGATCAAGCGCGAGTGCGTGTGGAGCGGCGCGAAGCTCCGCCCGTCGGCGGTGCTGGTCGATCGGCGCGGCCCGTTCGTCCGGTCGCGGGCCGATGGTGACTGGCTGATGCTGACGCAGACGCTGGCCAGCTTCGACAGCATGATGACGCAGAGCGCCGATCCGCGGAACACGCCGGAGATGCTCCTGCTGCGCGAGTCGATCCGCGGCTGGCGCTTCTACGATCACTTCCGCACCGATGCCGCCTCGCCGGCGCGCCTGCCGCAGATTGGCACGCACACGCCGGTGCTCGGCCACGACGGCCGCGACCTGGCGGCAGCGATCGAGACGATCCGGATCATCGGCGACGCCGGCGCGCTCGCCGCGGCGATCGACGACGCGTTCCCCGGGTCGGCGCTGTCGGTGCGCGTCACCGAGGGCTGGTTCGCGGTCGAGATGCAGCAGCACGGCCTGCTGCGGCCGCTCGGCGCCGGGGAGCTCTCGGACGGCACGCTGCGCTATCTGCTCTGGGTGGCGGCGCTGCTGACCCCGCGTCCGCCGGCGCTGCTGGTGCTGAACGAGCCCGAGACCAGCCTCCACCCCGACCTGCTGCCGGCGCTCGGGCGCCTGATCCAGCAGGCGTCGACGCGATCGCAGGTGATCGTCGTGTCGCACGCCGCCGGATTGATCGACGCGCTGCAGTCGCAGTCCGACTGCCACGCGATCACGTTGTCGAAGGCCTTCGGCGACACGACGGTCGAAGGCTCGCTCGAGCCCTCGCGCTGGGAGTGGCCGGCCCGCTGAGCTGTCAAGACCGGCTAGCATGGCCGGATGCGCCTGGTGCTGGTCCATCACGCCGACGCCGTCGGCCCGGAGGTCGATCCGCAGCGCCCGCTGTCAATGGTCGGCCGCTTCGACGTCGAGCGGCTGGCCGCGGCGGCGGCGGCGAGGGGCGTGAAGCCGGCGGTGATCTGGCACAGCGGCAAGCTGCGCTCGCGGCAGACCGCGGAGGCGTTCTGGAAGGCGTGCAACCCGTTCGCCGAGTTCAAGGCGACGCGCGGCCTGCAGCCGTCCGATGGGCCATGGCTGTTCCGGGACGTGCTGGCCGAGGAAGAGCGCGATCTCCTGGCGGTGGGCCACATGCCGAGCCTGCCACGCATCCTGGCGCTGCTCAGCGCGGGAAGCGAGGACGTGAACCTCGGCTTCCCCTTGCACGGTGTCGTGGCGCTCTCGCGCACGACCGGGACGCTGTGGGATGAGGACTGGCGGCTCCCGTAAGGAGCCGCCCGTGGCAGCCCGCGTGCGGCGCCGCCGCGCGCCCAGCGCGGCGAATAGCAGTCGCACGCTCGAGAGGCTGCCCGCGACCGCCGCTGAGGGCGGCGGGCGCCAACAAATCAGAACCGGAAGGACACTCCGACCGTCGCGCGCCAGAAGTCGAACTCACCGAGATCGAAGAGGCGCGGGTCGATGATGATGCCGTCGGCGTCGTCGTCGCCCTGCAGGCTGCGGAAGTAGCGCAGGTCGCCGCGCAGGCCGACGTGCTCGTTGAAGTAGCCGTTCAGCCCGCCGCCGACGTTCAGGGCGAAGTCGTTCCGCGTGACCGAGTCGAAGAGATCGCCCGGGCTGGAGATCGAGGCGCGCATGAGGCCGGCGCCGCCCGACACGAACGGCGAGACGCCGCTGGGCTTGCCGCCGCCGAAGCGGATGTTGAACATCAGCGTGGTGATGTTCAGCTTGCCGTCGAGGTTGCCGAAGGGGTCGTCGTCGTCGCCGAAGAAGTTCGGCGCGTAGCCGAAGTCGACGTCGAAGCCGGCGCCCGAGCCGAAGCCGAGCACCGCGCCGTAGACGTAACGGTTCTCCGTGGTCTCGCCGCCAAAGGTGGTGCCGAAGAAGGGCGTCAGGCCTTGGGCGGCGGCCGGCGCGCTCACGAGCGCGCTGAGGAGGAGAGCGGGAAAGATCGCGTGTCGCATGAGGGAGTATAGGGGCCGGGTTCACGCGGCAAAGCTCGAGCGCCACCGACGCTCGAGCTTCGCGTTCACTGCTGCACGGTGATGAACACCGGTGCGGTGAGGCGCACCGTGACGACCGAGCCGGCGCGGAAGCGCGCTTCGCTCGGCTTCTGCGTGGCGGTCACGGCCGAGCCGGCTCCGGCCCCGGCCGCCGCGCCGATGGCCGCGCCCTTCTCTCCGCCGAAGATGGCGCCGATGATCGCGCCGCCGGCGGCGCTCGCGCCGATCCGCGCGCTCGCCTTGCGGCCCACGTTGTCGCCTTCCCGGAAGAGCGCGTCGGTGGTGATCGACTGCGTGTCCCCGTCGGCGAGCACGAGCGTGTGGAATCGAATCTCGATGCGGCCGCGGTCCTTGAAGCGCCCGCCGTTCTCGACCCGGGTGACCGCGCCGCGCACCCGCGATCCAGCCGGGATCACCGTGGTCCCGTCGACCTTCACGTCACGCGTGACGCGCGCGTCGACGCGATCCTCGAGCTGCGCGGTCTCGCTCGAGACGGTCTGCTCGAGCTCGAGGCCGATGACCGAGTCGGCGGGGATGGTGAACGTTTCGCTGATCGACACCTTCGCGGCCTGCGGCTTGGCGACCGGCTCGACGGGTGCGGGCGGCGCGGCCTCGGCGACGGCGGGTGGCTCGGGCGACGGCGCCTCGACGGGGGGAGCCGGCTCAGTGTTTCTGGCCGGCGCCGGTGTCTGCGGCGCGGGCGCTGCCGTCGCGACCCGAGCCGTCTGCGACGCACGTGTCGTCGGAGGGCTTGCGATCCTTCACGGGCTTCTCGACGGGTTCGGACGAGGGGACGGCGCGCGGCGACCGTGAGACGGGCGCCTCGGCCTCGCTCGACGTGGGAATCGTGGCGCGCTCGACGGGCGCGGGGCTCGTCACTTCCGGGGAAGCCGACGGTGTGGCCGCCGTGGCTGCCGGCGTCGCCTGGGCGGGCCGGGCCTCGACAGCCGGCAGCTCGGCCGTCCGGTGGCTCTGGGCGACATAGCCACCGACGCCCGCGGCGACCACGCACGTGCCGGCAATGGCCAGGAAGGCCAGCGGCGTGCGCGCCGCGGGGCGGGTCGAACGCGCCGGCGACGGGGTAGGGGGCTGGGTACTCAAGGGGCCTGTCCTCCGCCCGGCGGCAGACCTGCCGGGCCGGACGTTCGAATCGCAAGAGGCGTGCCGCGGCCGGCATCCCCTTCCGCGCATCTTTCGGTCGACCAGCGTACGTCCGACAGGCCTCGACTGTCTCCTCGAGTGTCCGCATCGGGTGACCGCCAGCCAGGGTTTCACGCCATGGCGCGCTACACTTTCGCCCGTGCCGACACCTGCGGTGGTCGTCGTTGGCGCCGGCCTGGTCGGGTCGGCGGTGGCCTGGGAGCTCGCCTCCCGGGGCGCCGCGGTGTCGGTCTTCGACGCCCGGGAGCCCGGCTACGGCGCCACCCAGGCCTCGGCCGGCATGCTCGCGCCCTTCACCGAAGTCCGGGCGTCCGGTCCCTTCGAGTCGCTGTGCATCGAGGGCCTCGAAGTCTACGACGATTTCGTCGCCCGGCTGCGCCGCGAGACCGACGCCGCCTTCGAGTTCACCCGCTGCGGATCATTGGAGCTGGCGCTGGACGACGCCGGGCTCGTGCACCTGCGGCACGAGCACGCCCGGGTCACGGCGTGGCCGGCCGCCCGCGCCGAATGGCTGGAATCGGCCGAGGTCGCCCGGCGCCAACCGGGGTTGTCGCCGGACGTCCGGGGCGGCCTCCTCCTGGCCGGCCAGGGCCGCGTCGCGCCGGCGGACTTCACGTCGGCGATGGTTGCCGCGGCGCGCCACGCGGGCGCCGCCGTGACCGCCGGCGCGCCGGTGTCGAGGCTGGCCCGCAGCGGCGGCGGCTACGAGGTCCACGCCGGCGGATCGCGCGTGCGTGCCGACGTCGTCGTGATGTCGGCGGGGAGCTGGGTCGGACGCATCGACATCGGCGAACCGGTGGCGCCGGGTGTCCGTCCGATTCGGGGACAGGTACTGTTGCTGCGTCCACGCGTGCCGGTGACGTCGCGGATCCTGTGGGGGCCGCGCTGCTATCTCGTGCCGCGCGCCGATGGCTGCCTGCTGGTCGGCGCGACGGTCGAGGACGTCGGCTTCGACGAGAGCACGACGATCGCCGGCCTGTCCGGGCTCATGCAGGCGGCGATCGAGCTGGTGCCGGCGCTCGCGGACGCGGCGCTGGTCGAGGTGCGGGCCGGCCTGCGGCCGGTGACCCGCGACGAGCTGCCCGTGATCGGCGCGCGGGCCGGTGAGCCGGGCCTGGTATATGCCGCCGGCCACTATCGCAACGGCGCGCTGCTGGCGCCGATCACCGCGCGGATCGTCGCCGACGCCGTCCTCGACGGCCGCCGGCATCCCGCGCTCGACGCGCTCGGGCCCGATCGCCCGACGCTCTGACCTTTCGAGGAGGCTCTGATGCCGAAGCTCACCGACCAGGAGATCGTCGAGCGCCTGAAGACCGTGCCGCAGTGGACCCGCGAGGGCGACACGATCCATCGCGAGTTCACGTGTCCGACGTTTCCCGACGCGATGGCGTTCCTCGTGCGCGTCGCCTTCGACGCCGAAGCCGCCGATCATCATCCCGACATCGCGGTGCACTACAAGCGCGTCACGCTGACGTTCTGGACGCACAGCGAGGGCGGCCTGACCGCCAAGGACTTCGCCGGCGCGGCCGCCGCCGACAAGGTCGCGCCACGCTGAACCCGGACCCGGCCGGACCTGCCAGGAGGCATCGATGCTGATTTCCACCACGTCCACGCTCGACGGCAAACCGATCACGAGCTATCTCGGGCTCGTGTCCGGCGAGGCGATCCTCGGCGCGAACATCTTCCGCGACATCTTCGCCGGCATCCGCGATATCGTCGGCGGACGCGCCCACGCCTACGAGCAGGAGCTGCACAAGGCCAAGACGATCGCGGTGCAGGCGATGGTCGAACAGGCGCAGGCGCTCGGCGCCAACGCCGTCGTCGGCGTCGATCTGGACTACGAGAACCTGGGGCACAGCGGCGGCATGCTGATGGTCAGCGCCAGCGGGACCGCGGTCGTATTCGAGTAGCCGGTTCAGCGAATCGGGAAAATCTGCTCGACGTCGTCGGCGGGGCGGGGGATGACGTGGACCCCGACCAGCTCGCCGACGCGGCGGGCCGCGGCGGCCCCGGCGTCGGTTGCCGCTTTCACCGAACCGACGTCCCCGCGTACGATAGCGGTGACGAGCCCGGCGTCGACCTTCTGCCACCCCACGAACACGACGTTCGCGGCCTTGACCATGGCGTCGGCGGCTTCGATCATCCCGACCAGGCCGCGCGTCTCGACCATGCCGAGCGCGTCGCCGATGTCGACCTTGGCGGCCGGCGGAGCAGCCGCTGGCGCCGTGTTGGCCTTCGGGGCGTCGTTTTGAGCCACGCCCGGATTCTACTCACATTCCTTTTGATGACTGCAGCCTTTCTCGTCCTGTCGCTGATTGCCGCCGCCGCCCCGGTCCGGGTGGCTGGACGGGTCACCGACCCCACCGGCGCGCCCGTCGCGGCGGCGATCCATGCCGCCACGGCGGAGGGGCCGATCGTGGGCCGGAGCGACGCGGGCGGGACGTTCGCGCTGGAAGCGGATCCGGTTCCGGCGGAAGGCGTCGTCGTCGTCGCCCCTGGGTTTGCCGCCGAGCGCGTCTCCGCCGCGACGCTCGGCGCCGGCGGATCGATCACGGTGGTCCTGCGCCCCGCGGCGCTCACCGAGTCCGTCACCGTCACCGCCGGCCGCCGCGAGCTGCGCGGCGTCGATACACCGGCCGCGACGACGGTCGTGTCATCGGCCGATCTGCTCAGCTCGGCTGCCACCACCGTCGACGATGCGTTGCGCTTCACGCCCGGCTTCACGCTGTTCCGGCGGTCCTCGTCCCGCGCCGCCAACCCGACGACGCAGGGCGTCACCCTGCGCGGGCTCTCGGCGTCGGGCGCGAGCCGCACGCTCGTGCTGGCCGACGGCGTGCCGCTCAACGATCCGTTCGGCGGCTGGGTCTACTGGAGCCGCGTGCCGCAGGCGGCGATCGATCGCATCGAAATCGTCCGCGGCGCCGCCAGCGATCTCTACGGCGCGGACGCCGTCGGCGGCGTGATCCAGGTCGTGCCGGCCGACGTGCAGCGCACGCGGGCCCGGTTGTCGCTCGAGGGCGGCTCGCTGGACACGTCGCGTGCGTCGGGCTTCGGCTCGACGCGGCTCGGCGCCCTCGGCATCGGCGTCGGCGCCGAGCGGTTCGCCACCGACGGCGCGCCGATCATCGCGGAGGAGGAGCGCGGCCCGATCGACACGCCGGCGGGCGTGCGCGCCTCGTCGTGGCTGGTGAACGCGGCGTGGCTCGCGACGAACAACGCCGGGCTCGCCATGGTCAGCGCCCGCGTCCAGGGCTTCGACGAGGACCGCACCAACGGCACGCCGCTCCAGGTCAACGACACCAACCAGCACCAGGGGAGCCTTCGCGCCAGCGGCTTCGTGGGCGGCGGCGCCTGGCAGGCGTCCGGCTTCGCGTCTTCGCAGACCTACGACCAGTCGTTCTCCGCGGTGGCGCCTGGCCGGGCCAGCGAGAGCCTGACGCAGCTGCAGCGCGTACCCAGCGAAGCGGCCGGCGGCAGCGCCGACTGGCTGCGGGTCTGGGGCCGCGCGACCCTGGTCGCCGGCGGCGAAGGGAAGCGCGTCGAAGGCACGACCAACGAGACCCGGTATGTCGCCGGGCGGCCGCAGCCGACCACCCGCGCCGGCGGCGTGCAGACCACGGCGGCCGGCTTCGCCCAGGTCACCGTGCAGGCGGCGCCGCAGTGGACGGTGGTCGGCGGCGCCCGCGTCGATCGCATCACGACGGAGAACGTCGTGTCCGGTGCGGAGGAGAGCCACGTGCACCCGAGCGGGCGCGGATCGGTGACCTGGCAGGCGACGCCGCTGTGGTCGCTGCGCGGCACGGCCTACCATGCCTTTCGCGCGCCCACGCTCAACGAGCGCTTCCGCAACTTCCGCGCCGGCGACACGCTGACCCAGGCTAACGAGGCGCTGATCGCCGAGCAGCTCACCGGCGGCGAGATCTCGGCCCTGCTCGCCCGCGGGCCGTGGAGCGGGCGCGCCACCTACTTCCACACCTCGCTCGACGACGCCATCGCCAACGTCACGCTGTCGGTGACGCCGGTGTTGACGACGCGGCAGCGGCAGAACGCGGCGAAGGTCCGCAGCCAGGGCGTCGAGCTCGAGGCCGACTGGCGTCCGACGCCGCAGTGGAGCGTCAGCGGCCAGCTCACCGCGACATCGGCCGGATTCACCGGCGGCGCCGCCGGCCTCGACGGCCTCGACGTGCCGCAGGTGCCGAACTACCAGGGGTCGCTGTCGGTGCGGTTCACCGATCCGCGCTACGTCACGGCAACGCTGCAGACCCGCATCATCGGCCGCCAGTTCGAGGACGACCGCAACACGCTGGTCCTGGACGACGCGGCGGTCGTCGATGTGTTCGCCAGCCGCGCCATCGCCAGCCGCCTCCACGTCTTCGTCGGTGTCGAGAACCTGTTCGACACGGTGGTGGAAGTCGGGCGGACGCCGATCCTGTCGGTCGGCCTGCCGCGCACCGCGCACGGCGGCGTGCGCGTGTTCTGGCGGTAGTTGCTTGTTTGGCGGCCGCGCTCTCACGCGCGGCCGCGGGCCGCCCTCTGGGCGTGCGGGCTGCTATTTGCCGACGCGCCTTCGCGCGTCGACCGGACGATGGCTCCGGACTCCGTCCTCGCCATTCGTCACGCGACGCTGGGCGCGTCGCGGCGCCCGCCCGCGGGCAGCGTGCAGTCAGCGCGGCGGCGTGGCCACCGTCACGGGACGGCGGCCAGGGGCGCCGCCGGCGGCGCGTCTGCAGCCCGGCGAGGACGCGCTCGTTGTCGCGCCACTGTCCGACCTGGTTGTGGGTCAGGCGGTACGACCAGTAGGCGGTGACGAACCCGCGCTCGATCCAGCCGAGCGTGCGGATCAATTTTCGACGGTGCGGCGCCCGGTCGATCAGGCGTCGCTCGACGAGCGCGCAGATGCCGTTGTTCAGGGCCGAGCGGCCGATCATCGAGGCGCTGTAGCGCAGGATGCGCCGCTTGCCCGCGGCGTGGCTGATCGGCACGTCATCGACGCGGCCGGTCAGCGTGAACTTCGGGTTGGCCTCGAGGTAGCCGTGCGCGAACAGCTTCTGCGAGCTGTCCCAATCGAGGCGGTGCGCGGTGTAGACGATGGGCGGCAGCGCGTAGGTCGTCGGATCCTTCGCCACGCGCGTGAACATTTCCGCGAGCACCGAGCGGTGTTCGCCTTCCATCGAGCGCGTGTCGATCGAGCGGATGTCGACTGGCTGCGTGTCGACGGCGAGCGCCGGCAGTTCGGCGACGTCGTGAACGATCTGCGCCGCGGCGGGACTCGCCGCCAGCAGGCACGTTGCGATCAGTGCCCCGCGTGACACCGCGAGACACGAGTCGAGCAAGCCACGCATGGACCCTCCTCCCCTGACTGAGCAGCCGATGGGCTGCACAGCAGGTCAGCAGGGTTTGGAGAGCAACCTCCGTGCCGGGCAGGATGCGCGCAGATCCGCGCTTTTCGGGCATTTGTTCGAACGGAGGCTGCTACGGATGAGCACCGATTTATGGCCGGCGGTCGTCAGCCGCGCGCGCCGATCGCCGCTTCCACGTGGCGGCGGCGCGATCGGCTGACCGGGACGCGCGTGCCGTCGACCAGGTGCAGGCAGCTCCCGTCTTTCGTCGCCAGCTCCTGCACTGCGTCGAGGTTGACGATGGCGGCGCGATGCGCGCGCACGAAGACGGCCGGATCGAGCTCGGCTTCGAGTGACGCCATCGACACGCGGACCAGGTGACGTCCACGCGCCGTGTGCAGCAGCACGTAGTAGTCCTCGGCCTCGATCCAGTGGATCTCGCTGGTCTTGAGCACCACCGACCGATCGCCGACCTTGAAGGCCAGGCGCTGCAGATAGGATCTTGCGTCGCGGTCGGCCGCCGGCGCGGGGCGATCGGGCAGGGTGGCCGAGAGCGACGACAGTTCGTGCGCCAGCTCGCCCAGCCGCCGCTCGCGGATGCGCCGCTTGGCGCGCTCGAGCGCTTCACGCAGGCGGTCGTCCGAAAACGGCTTCAGCACGTAGTCGATCGCCTTCACGTCGAAGGCGCGCGTGGCGTACTGGCTGAACGCCGTCACGAACACGATCGCCGGCCCGGCGTCGTCGACCATCTCGGCGATGCCGATGCCCGACATCTCGGGCATCTCGATGTCGAGGAACAGGATGTGCGGCCGGTGCTCGGCGATCAGCCCGTGCACCTGGCGCGCGTCGCCGCACTCGACGACCGAGGTCACGTCGGGATCCGCCTGCACGATGGCGCCGACCATCCCCCGGGCCAGCGGCTCGTCGTCGACGACCAGGACCCGGAAGGCGTTCATGCCGAGGCTCGCGCGAGATCGGCGGGCGGCTCCGGCGGCAGGTCGAGGGTGACGAGTGTGCCGCCGCCTGGCGCCGCGGCGACGCTGATCGAGGCCGGGCCACCATAGAGGTTCTGCAGCCGCGTGCGGATGTTCGCGAGGCCGGTGCCGGCATCCCGTCCGAGATCGAAGCCCGCCGGCACGCCCGCACCGTCGTCGCGCACGGTGACGCGCAGGCGTCCCCCGATCATGGCCGCGGACAGTTCGAGCCGGCAGCGGCCGGCCTTGGCGCCGATGCCGTGGCGGAAGGCGTTCTCGACGATCGGCTGCAGCAGGAAGGCCGGCACCAGGCAGGCGTCGGTCGGCGGGCTCGATCGCATAGGCGACGTCGAGCCGATCGCCGAACCGCACCTGCTGCAGCTCGATGTAGCCCTTGGTGAAGTCCAGCTCGATCGGCCAGCGTCGTGAACTGCGACGGCGTCCGATCGATCGTCGCCCGCATCAGCGCGCCCAGGCCGAGCAGCATCTTGAGCGCCTGATCGTTGGCCCGGATGCGGATCAGCGCGGCGATCGAGTTCAGGGTGTTGAACAGGAAGTGCGGCTGGATCTCGAGGCGCAGCGCTTCGAGGCGCGCCCGCGCCACGTCGGTCTCGAGCTGCGCCTCGCGCATCGCGAGCTGCCGGGCACGGCGGCCCACCGCGATGGCGCGGCCGGCGAGCAGCAGCATCGTGTAGACCAGCAGGTCGGAGATGATCTGCGACTTGAACATCATGTCCAGCGCCTCGCCGAAGCGGTAGCGCTGGATAGGGACGTACGGCTGGAGCCAGAAGAAAATGACGGCTGACGCCAGCAGATGTGCGGTGACGAGCACGGCCCCGGCGATCGCGATGCGCGCGATCTGCGCGGCCGTTCGGCGCGCCGTCGCCCCAGGACTCGCACATCCGGCAAAGGGCGGGCGTCGCGGCGGCCCAGAAGCCCCAGGCCACGCCCTGCCACGCGACCAGCCGCCAGAAGGCGTGCCCGTGATCGGCCATCGCCAGGTAGATCTGGAACGACACCGACAGCGCCAGGAAGGCGGCGGCGGCCAGCGCGATGGTGGCGATGCGGGGGGACGAGCCGGCCGGAGCCCGGGACATGCCTCGACTCTAGCGCGCTCCGCGGCAGCCCGGACCCAGCGATGCCGCCCGTTGGCTGCATCCCCGCTCCCATTCGCTGCACGGGGCCGAGGACCGCTAGGCGGCTGGCGTGTGGACCGGGCCGCGGCGGCGGCGGCGCCGGCGGCGCCGGCGGCCGGGCAGATCCTCGGCGGCCGCGGCGTGGACGACCGCGTGCGCACCGGGCTCGGCGAGCACGGCCTTCCAGTGATCGACGACCTCGCGCTCGTCGCTGTAGATGTCCAGCCAGGTCAGCGCCTCGCGGAACACCCCGCGCGACAGCAGCGCGTGCTGATGGCGCGACGCCGCGTCGATGTCCCGCAGCTTGGGCACCAGCGCCTGGAGCTGGACGAAGCGCTCGACGTCCTTGCGCGGCACCGGCAGCCGGCCCAGCGCCGGATACCACTGCTCGCTGACGCCGAACTTGCGGTGCGCGTCGTCCATCTGGCCGAGCGGCTCGAGCAGCGAGCCGACCAGGATCGTGTTGGTGAGGGCGTCGGGCGCGTCGGTGAACTGCCGGCGCCAGGCGTCGAGCCGGGCCAGCGAGGCGAAGAACTCGGCCGACAGGCCTTCTTCCATCTCCGGGCTGATGTGCTCGATCAGGCCGGCGCGGGCCAGCCCCGAGAACGACGCCTCGGCGTAGCCGCTGCGGAGGACCTTGAAGTACTCCTCCATCAGGCGGGGCGGGGCGCTGAAGCGGATGTGCGGACCGACGTCCTCGATGGCCGCGACGACGGCCGGGTCGATGTCGAAGCCGAGCCGCTCCGCGAGCACCACGGCGCGCAGCATGCGGACCGGGTCCTCCTGGAAGCGCTCGACCGGGTCGCCGATCGAGCGGATGACGCGGGCTTCGAGGTCCTGCAGGCCGCCCACGTAGTCGATGATCGAGCGGTCGGAGGAGTCGTAGAACAGCGCGTTGACCGTGAAGTCGCGGCGGAACGCGTCTTCCTCGGGGGTCCCGTAGGCGTTGTCGCGCTGGACGAGCAGATCGGCCTGACTCTCGGCGGCGGCGTCCGCCTCATCGGCGCGGACGTTGCGCCGGAAGGTGGCCACTTCGATGGTCTTGGGGCCGAACTTGACGTGAGCCAGCCGAAAACGACGGCCGATGATCCAGCAGTTACGGAAGCCGCGTTTGATCTGGTGCGGCTGGGCCGAGGTCCCGATGTCGAAGTCCTTGGGCCGTCGTCCGAGAAGCAGGTCTCTCACACTGCCGCCGACCAGGAAGGCCGTGTGGCCGAGCTCCTGGAGCCGGCTCATGACCTTGAGCGCGTCCGAGTCGACGTCGCGGCTGGAGAGAGTATGCTCTGAACGAGGCAGGACGATGGGTTCAACCATCGTTCGGGAATTATAGCAGGCTATGGCGGATACGGTTTTCCGGAGGCTCGCGGCCCCGGTCCTCGTGATGCTCGTGCTCGCGGCCCCGGCCGCGGCCCAGCCGGCCACGGCCGTCGCGGCGGATCCCCTGGCGCCGGCCCGCACCCACTACAACGAGGGCCGGTTCGAGGAGGCCATCCAGGCCGCCCAGGCGCTCCAGGACACCGTCGGGGCGCCGGCCACGCTGATCATCGGCCGGGCTGGCCTGGAGCGGTTCCGGACCACGGCCGACCCGGCCCAGCTCGCCGCCGCGCGGGCGGCCCTGACCCATGTCGACGCGTCGCGGCTGTCCGAACGCGACCGGCTCGACCTGGTCGTCGGGCTCGGCGAGGCGCTGTTCTTCGACGAGCACTACCACGCCGCCGCCGACCTGTTCGAATCGATCCTGGACGAGGTCGCCGCCCTCGGGCCGGCGCCGCGCGATCAGCTGCTCGACTGGTGGGCGACCGCCGTCGATCGTCACGTCCGCGGCCTGCCCGCGGACAAGCGCGCCGAGGCCTTCGACCGGCTGGTCGCCCGTATGGAAGCCGAGCTGCGCAAGGATCCGACGTCGGCGGCCGCCGCCTACTGGGTCGCCGCGGCTTCGTTCGCCCGCGGCCACGTCGACCGCGCCTGGGACGCCGCCGTCGCCGGCTGGGTCCGCGGCATCCTGACCGTCGACCGCGGCATGGCGCTGCGGCCCGACCTCGACCGCCTCGTGCGCGACGCGATCATCCCTGAGCGGGTCCGGCGGATCCAGTCGACCGCCAGCAACGGCGAGGTCGCGGCGACCGAGGCCTCCCTGCTCGCCGAGTGGACGCTGTTCAAGGAGCAGTGGGCCAAGCCCTGAGACTGCTGGCAGCCCACCGGACGCTAGGACTTCGCGTCCTTCCAGTTCTCGCCGATCCCGACGTCCACGGTCAGCGGCACGCTGAGCGCGGCCGCGCCTTCCATCTGCGCCTTCACGATCGCGGCGACCTCGTCGACGGCGTCCGCGCGCGCTTCGATCAACAGCTCGTCGTGGACGGTGAGGATCATGCGGGCCCGATCGCGCAGCGGCGCGAACGCGTCGTGCAGGTCGATCATCGCGCGCTTGAGGATGTCGGCGGCGGTGCCCTGGATCGGCATGTTCACGGCGACGCGCTCCGCCGCGGATCGCAGCATGCCGTTGCGGCTCAGGATGTCCGGCACGCTTCGCCGGCGGCCGTAGAGCGTCGAGACGTAGCCCTTCGCCTTGGCTTCGGCGATGGTGCCGTCGAGGAACGCGCGCACGGAGGGGAAGCCGGCGAAGTAGGCGGCGATGAACTCCTTGGCCGCTTCGGTCGTGACGCCGATGTCGCGCGACAACGTGAACGCCGTCTTTCCGTAGAGCAGCGCGTAGTTGATGATCTTGGCGCGCCGCCGCAGTTCGTGCGTTGAGAGGCCGCTGTTCTCGCCGAACACCTTGAGCGCGGTGCGGTCGTGGATGTCCTCGTTCACGCGGAACGCTTCCGACAGATTCGGATCGCCGGAGAGGTGCGCCAGCACGCGCAGCTCGATCTGCGAGTAATCGGCCGAGATCAGCCGCCAGCCGGGCTCGGCGATGAACGCACGCCGGATCTCGCGCCCCAGCTCGGTGCGGATGGGGACGTTCTGCAGGTTCGGATCGCGGCTCGAGAGCCGGCCCGTCGCTGCCGTCGTCTGGCTGAACTGCGTGTGGACGCGCCCGGTCTTCGGATGCACCAGCGACGGCAGCGCATCGAGATACGTGCCCTTCAGCTTCTGCAGGCCGCGCCAGTCGATCACCTCGCGCGGGAGATCGTGAGTGAGTGCCAGTTCTTCGAGCACGTCCTGCGCGGTCGACGGCGTCTTCGCCGCGCCGGTGCGCTTGAGCGCCGGCAGCTGCAGCTTCACGAACAGCACGTCGCCGAGCTGCTTGGGCGAGTTGATGTTGAAGCGCTCGCCCGCGATCCCGTAGATGCGCTCGGCGCGCTCGTCGAGCTCGGCTTCGAGGCGCGCGGCCTGGCCGGCGAGGACGCCGGTGTCGACGCGGACGCCGGCCCGCTCGAGCGCGACGAGCACGGGGATCAGCGGCCGCTCGAGCGTCTCGTAGACCGGCGTGAGCGCGGCGGCCTGCATCTGCTCCGCGACGACCGGCGCCACCTGCGCGGCCAGGTCGGCGCGCTCGCCGGCCCACGTCAACAGCGTCGCCGGCGCCACCGCGCCGGGCGAGATCGACTTGGCGCCCTTGCCGACGATCGACTCGAGCGCGCAGGCGCGATACGTCAGCAGCTCGAGCGCGATCGCGTCCAGCTCCGGTTCGGAGCGGTTGGCGTCGAGCAGGTAGCTGGCGAGCTCCGTGTCGACGTCGATGCCGGCCAGCGTGACGCCGTGCTCGGCGAGGACGACCGCCGCCTGCTTGAGGCCGTGGCCCACCTTCTTCACCGCGGCGTCCTCGAGCAGCGCGCGCAGCGCGGGCGGCAGCGTGGCGCGGCCGGGTCCGGCGACGGCGGGCTCGTCGTCGAAGAGACCGCCTTGCGCCGCCGCCGGCGGCGCGGCATCGGCGGTGCCGTGCGTGTGCGCGAGCGGCACGTAGCGCGCCTGGCAGGCCTTCGTCGAGAGGCTGAGGCCGACCAGCGTGGCGCGCATCGGCGAGTCGCCGTCCGTGACGACGTGGAGCGCGAACTGCCCGGCGGCGCGGCACTCGGCGACCAGCGCGTCGATGCCGACGGGCTCGACGACGGCGTAGTCGCGCTCGACCGCTTCCGCCGTCGGCGCGTACTGCGAGACGAGCGAGCGGAACGCCAGGTCGGTGAACAGCTTGAAGGCGTCGGCGCGAATCGCGCCGGTGTAACGGCAGGCGTCGGGATCGAAGGTCACCGGGCAGTCGGTGTGAATCGTCACCAGCGCCTGGCTCTGGCGCGCATCCTCGGCGTGGGCGAGCAGCGCTTCGCGGTAGCGTTTCTGCTGAACCTCGCCGGCCCGCGCGAGCAGCCCGTCGAGCGATCCGAACGCCGCGATCAGATCGCGCGCGCCTTTCTCGCCGATGCCGGGCACGCCCTTGACGTTGTCGGAGGTATCGCCCATCAGGGCCAGCACGTCGATCACCTGCTCGGGCGGCACCCCGAACTTCTGCTTCACGCCCTCGGCGTCGTACCACGTGCCCGGATCCCGCGGGTTGTAGACCTTGATCGGGCCGCCGACCAGCTGGAAGAAGTCCTTGTCGCCGGTGACGAGAGCGACTTCGAAGCCGCGCGCCGCCGCCTGGCGGGCGAGCGTACCCATGACGTCGTCGGCTTCGTAGCGATCCGTCGTCAGGATCGGTACGCCGAGCGCGCGGCAGGCCTGGTGCACGAGCGGCACCTGATCGATCAGGTCGGTCGGCATCGGGCTGCGCGTCGCCTTGTAGTCGGCGGCGAGGTCGCGCCGGAAGGTCGGGCCGGCCAGATCGAACGAGGCGGCGAGGAACTCCGGCTCGTGGTCGGCGATGAGCTTCGTCAGCATCGTGACGAAGCCGTAGACCGCGTGCGTGACCTGCCCGGAGGCGTTGGTCATCGGCGGCAGCGCGTGGTACGCGCGGTACATCTGGTTGCTGCCGTCGATCAGGAAGAGGCGGGGAGCGGCCATGTTGGGAGGGGCAGAAGTTATATCATCCACCCGCATGACGGTTAGCAGCCCGTGGTGGAAGTGCCGCGTGGCACCGAGACGGGCGAGGCGCCCGGCGATCCAGGCGGGAGGAGGGAGAATACCGGGAGTATTCGACCGACGAGCAACGCCGAGCGCCGGGATGCATCGCCCGTCGAATGCAGCGGGACTTCCACCACGGGCTGCTAAGGTGGGACGCCGCGCCTGCGCGCGTCGATTCGTGGCGGGCGCGGTGCTGGGCGCGCTCGTGCTGGCGGTCTCGGCGTGCGGCAGCGGCGGCCTCTTCGGCCGTGAATACGAGTACGAGGAAGAGATCTACCTCAAGGTCGACGGCTCGGCGACGGTGGTCGTCAACGCGTCGCTGGCGGCGCTGTCGGCCCTGCGCGGCGCGCCGTCGTTCGACGACGGGGACGCCGGCGTCGATCGCGACGCGGTCCGCCGCTTCTTCCAGTCGCCGGTCACCGAGGTCACCCGCGTCAGCCGTCCGTGGGAGCGCCACGGGCGCAAGTTCGTCCAGGTGCGCGTCGCCACCGCGGACATCCGGTCGCTCAGCAAGTCGGTCCCGTTCGCGTGGTCGGCCTACGCGTTCACGCCGCGCGGCGAGACGGTGACGTTCGTCCAGACGATGGGGCCGTCGGTGTTGCCGAACGCCAAGGGGCCCTGGCAGGGCAGCGAGCTGGTGGCGGTGCGCCTGCACGTGCCGGCGAAGATCCAGTTCCACAACGCGCCGTCGAAGCAGGTCGAGCGCGGCAACATCGTGTCGTGGGAACAGCCGCTGAAGGATCGCCTGGCCGGTCAGCCGCTGCGCGTCGAAGTGCGGATGGAGCGCAACTCGATCCTTGCCTGGACGCTGACGATCTTCGGCGCGTCCGCCGCCGCCGCGGCGATCCTCTTCGTCCTCGTGATCTGGTGGGTGCGGCGGAAGGGGCGTCAGGCGGCCGCCTGATCGCACCCACCCGCAGCCGCCGGCGTCGCCAGCCGGCGCGCCCAGCGTCGGCTGAGCAGCGACGCGGATCCAGCGGCTGCCTGCGGCAGGTCTGAGGGAACTGCCGCCAACAAACAGTGGGTGAAACGAAAAGGGCGGCAGGTCGCGGCCTGATACCGGCCGAGCCTGCACGCCCTTCCTGCGTCGAGTCCGGGCCATGTCCAGCCCGCGACCCTCTTCAGATCTTCTCGAGGTCGTTCTTCATCTCGTCGTCGGTCCTGAGCGCGTTCTTCACGTCGAAGGCGCCGAAGCCGGTGGCCAGCGAGCGGGCCAGCGCGCGCTCCACGTTGCTGTTGACGACGCCGGCGAGCGTGACGTGGCCGTTCTTCACGACGATGTGGATCGGCGGCTGCGCCATGTTCGCGTAGTGCCAGAAGGCCGGGTTGCCGTAGATGGCACGCGCGATCCGGAAGCGCAGCTCGTCGTCGAAGATGGAGACGGGGAGCACCTGGATTTTGTTCTGCACCACGTTGACGCCGGCCACCCGCGAGACGCGGCGCGCGATGTCTTCCTTCTTGTACGGCATCGTCACGTGACCGCTCAGGGTCACGACGCCGTCCTCGACCGACGCCGAGATGTCATCGAACACGGTGAAGTTGACGTAGCCCAGCACCTGGTTCGACACGTCCTTGAAGACGGCGAGGTTGGCGCGGCCGATGATGGCTTCGTCGTCGGCGAACACGTGCGGCGCGAAGCCAAGGGCCAGGGTGAATGCGAGCGCGAGACGAGCGATGGACTTCCTCATGACGACACCTTCGGGGCGGTACATCTGACCGCCATCAGTGGAGCCGTCGTTGGGCGTTTCCCGCCGGCTCCGTTCTAACGCTCACATTGATCAAAGCTCGTGCCACGCGGTGTCGTACGCCTGTTCGTTGGATTTCGATCCGATCTGCCGAATCGCACGATCGGGTGTCCCCTCGCGGGGACGCTGCCGGGCTCGACCGAGTCTGCGAGGGCTAGACGAGGAGCATCGTCGCGATGCCCGCGCCGATGAGCAGGGTCTGCCGGACGGGGTGCCGGCTCTGGTGCTGGCTGTGCAGGCCGGGGATCAGGTCGGCCATCGCGACGTAGAGGAAACCGCCGGCGGCGAACGCGAGCATGTAGGGCAGCGCGGCGGGCACGTGGCTGGCCGCGGTGTAGACGACCACCGCCCCGACGATGCCGGTCGCGCCGGAGGCGACGTTCAGCAGGAGCGCCCGGCGGGGGCTGTAGCCGGCGTGGAGCAGGACGCCGAAGTCGCCGAGCTCCTGCGGAATCTCATGCGCGGCGGCGGCGAGCGCCGTGGACAGGCCGAGAGGGGCGGAGGTCAGCACGGCCGCGCCGATGATCGCGCCGTCGATGAACGTGTGGAAGGCGTCCCCGACGATGACGAGCGATGCCGCCCGGGAATGGGTGGCGCACTCGTCGTCGCCCTCGTGGCAGTGCCGCCAGATGACGAGCTTCTCGAGCACGAAGAAGGTCAGGATCCCGGCGAGGAGCGCGAAGACGCCCTGCCGGGCGGGCACCTGCTCCAGCGCTTCCGGCACCAGGTGCAGGAGCGACGAGCCGAGCAGCGTCCCGACCGCGTAGCTCACGAGCCACGGCACGAGCTTCCCCCGAGCCTCCGCCGGGAAGAGCAGCAACGCCGCCGCAATCAGCAGCCCCGCGAAGCTGCCGACGAGGCTCAACCCGACCGCCAGCGGCAGACCTTGCATCGGCGCGCATTGTAGCCGCAGCGCAGTTTCTGCAACTTGCCGCGGCTCAGCCCCGGGCCGAGCCCCGGGGCGAGCCCTGACCCTGGGTTCCGGTGTCAAATGCGGGCATGGGCTTCTTCGACGTGTTCGCGAACAACGTGTTCGTCAAGCGGCTGCGCGGGCAAACGGGGCATGCGGACCTGATCGCGCAGATGGTCGGCACCCGCCTGGGCGACCGGGTCCTCGTCATCGGCGGCGGAGACGGACGACTGGTCGCGGCCGTCGGGGCGCCGACTGGCCTGACCGGCCGGGTCACCGCGGTCGAGCCGGATGCCGCGGTCGCGAACCGCGTCGAGGTCGCGGCCACTAGTGCCGGGGTCCTGGTGGAGGTGGAGGCGGCCGGCTTCGATCGCCTGCCGTTCGAGGACGCCGCGTTCGACGTCGCCCTCGTCCCGATGCCGGCAACGGTCGAGTCGCTCGCCGCCGCGCTGGTGGACACCTGGCGGGTCGTCCGAACCGGCGGACGGGCGATGGTCGTGGCCGCTGCCGGCGTCCCGGAATCGGCCCGGGTCATCGCCGCGCTGGGCCACGCCGGGTTCCGCGCCGCCCGCCTTCTCAGCGAGCGGGAAGGGCTCGCTTTCTACGAATCCTCGCGTCCGGCCAGCCGAAATCGCGGGTGATATAGTGTCCGGCCGTGAAAGCACCCGTCGAAATCGCTCCTGCACAAGGCAAGCTCGGCATTCTGCTGGTCGGCCTCGGCGCCGTCAGCACCACGTTCATCGCCGGCGTCTTCGCTGTCCGTAAGGGCCTCGCCAAGCCCATCGGTTCGCTCACCCAGATGGGGACCGTCCGTCTCGGCAAGAGAACGGACAACCGGACTCCGATGGTGAAGGATTTCGTCCCCCTCGCCAGCCTCGACGACCTCGTCTTCGGCGGCTGGGACATCTTCGAGGACAACTGCTACGAGGCCGCCAAGACGGCCGGGGTGCTCGACGAGCGCCTCCTCGAGCAGGTGCGGACCGAGATGGAGGGCGTCAAGCCCATGAAGGCGGTCTTCGACCCCTTCTACGTCAAGCGGCTGCACGGCCCGAACGTCAAGACGGGCACGAACAAGCGGGATCTGGCCGACCAGGTGCGCGCGGACATCCGCCAGTTCAAGGACGCCAACAAGTGCGACCGGCTGGTGATGATCTGGTGCGGGAGCACCGAGATCTTCGCCCAGGAGGGCCCGGCCCACAAGGACCTGGCGACCTTCGAGAAGGCGCTCGAGGCGAGCGATCCCTCGATTCCGTCGAGCATGATCTACGCCTACGCCGCCATCAAGGAAGGCATCCCCTACGCGAACGGCGCCCCCAACCTCAGCGCCGATATCCCGGCCCTGCAGGAACTGGCGGCCCAGACCAAGACGCCCATCACCGGCAAGGACTTCAAGACCGGCCAGACGCTGATCAAGTCGGTCATCGCCCCGGGCCTGAAGGCGCGCCTGCTGGGCGTCAACGGCTGGTACTCGACCAACATCCTGGGCAATCGCGACGGCGAGGTCCTCGACGATCCTGAATCGTTCAAGACCAAGGAAGAGAGCAAGAAGGGCCTGCTCGACTACATCTTCCAGGCCAACCTCTACCCGGATCTCTACGGCCACCTGCACCACGTCGTCCGCATCAACTACTACCCGCCCCGCGGCGACAACAAAGAGGGCTGGGACAACATCGATCTGGTCGGCTGGCTCGGCTACGAGATGCAGCTGAAGATCAACTTCCTGTGCCGCGACAGCATCCTGGCGGCGCCGATCGTCCTCGATCTGGTGCTGTTCCTCGACCTGGCGCGCCGGGCCGGCCTGAGCGGTATCCAGGAGTGGCTGTCGTTCTACTGGAAGAGCCCGCAGCACGCGCCCTCGGTCTATCCTGAGCACGATCTTTTCATCCAGCTGATGAAGCTCAAGAACACGCTGCGCTACCTCAAGGGCGAAGAGCTCATCACCCATCTCGGTCGCGAGTACTACGACTGATCCCCGGGGCTCCGAGCCCGGGACCCAGGCACCAGATGTCAGCTCCCAAGATGCTGCCGGCCCTGTTGGGCGGCCTGTTCATCGGCGTCCTGTCGTCGCTGCCCTACATCAAGGGCGGCAACATCTGCTGCTGCCTCTGGGTGGTGAGCGGCGGGGTGCTCGCGGCCTGGCTGATGCAGCAGAACACGCCGCGCCCGATCACCGTGGGCGAAGGCGCGCTCGTGGGGCTGCTCTCCGGCCTCGCCGGCACGCTCGTGTGGGTCGTGCTGGCGATCCTCGGGATGCTCCTGTTCTCGACCACGCCGTTCGACATGGCCGACTTCCAGCGGGCCATGAGCGAAGGCCGCGACGTCCCGCCCGAGGCGCGCGAAGCGCTCGAGAACCTGAGCCCGGCGGTGATACTGGTCGTCGGCGGCGTCATCTGGGCCGTCGTCTCGATGGTGTTCGCGACCGTCGGCGGCCTGCTCGGCGCGCTGCTGGTCCGCCGCAAGGGCGGCCCGACATCGGGCCTGCCGCCCGCGCCGCCGCCGACGTTCACCCCGCCGACGTTCACGCCGCCGGCCCCGGTCGCGCCGCCGCCGCCCTTCATGCCGCCGCCGCCGTCGCCGCCGCCCCCGCCGCCCATGGACGTGGCGCCGCCGGCCGCCGGCTTCGCGCCGCCGTCCGCCCGGTCGCCGGTCGACCTGCCGCCGCCTGGCAGCTGGCCGGCGCCGCCGACGGACGACCCGGACGTCGGCGACGCGCCAACGATCATGATCCCGGCCCGCGGCCTGAACCTGCCGCCGTCGCCGACAGCCGCCTGCTCCGCCGGCGCCGCCATCCGGTGCGGTGCCGCCTCCCGACCGCGAGCCCGATTCGCATTGACCGCCGTCACGGCGCCTGAGGGGTTGCCATGTCGCAGCCGACCGATCCGTTCTCGCCCGAGATCTCCGCGCTCCTGACCGAGGACCGCACCTTTCCGCCGTCCGCGGCGTTCACCGCCGCGGCGCACGCCAACGATCCCGCCGTCTACGCCCGCGCCGCCGCCGATCCGGAGGCGTTCTGGGCCGGCTTCGCCAACGAGCTCGAGTGGATCACGCCGTTCACGCGCGTGCTCGAGTGGGCGTCGCCCGATGCGAAGTGGTTCGGCGGCGGCCGCCTGAACGTCGCGGCCAACTGCCTGGATCGCCACGTCCGCACGGCGCGCCGCAACAAGGCGGCGATCATCTGGGAAGGCGAGCCCGGCGACCGCCGCACGCTCACCTACTTCGATCTCTACCGCGACGTGAACGCGTTCGCGCACGTGCTGCGCGGGCTCGGCGTGAAGAAGGGCGATCGCATCGCGCTCTACATGCCGCTGATTCCCGAGCTGGCCATCGCCATGCTGGCCTGCGCCCGCCTCGGCGCCGTGCACAGCGTCGTGTTCGGCGGGTTCAGCTCCGAGTCGCTGCGCGATCGCATCAACGACTCGGCGTGCTCGGTGCTGGTCACGGCCGACGGCGGCTATCGACGCGGTCAGCTGGTGCCGCTCAAGCAGATGGCCGACGAGGCGCTGAAGGACACGCCGTCGATCCGCCACGTCGTCGTCGTCCAGCGCGATCAGACGGCGCGCTTCCCGGTGCACATCCAGGAGGGCCGCGACCACTGGTACCACCGGCTGATGCAGGACGCCGGACGGCAGCGCGTCGACCCCGAGCCGATGGACGCCGAGGACATGCTCTACATCCTCTACACGTCCGGCACGACGGGGAAGCCGAAGGGCATCGTCCACACCACCGCCGGCTACCTGGTCGGCTGCTACGCCACCACCAAGTGGGTCTTCGACATGAAGGACGAAGACGTCTACTGGTGCACGGCCGACATCGGCTGGGTGACCGGCCATAGCTATGTCGTCTACGGTCCGCTCGCCAACGGCGCCACCGTCGTGATGTACGAGGGCGCTCCGGACTGGCCGGACAAGGCGCGCTTCTGGCAGATCGTCGAGCGCTACGGCGTGACGATCTTCTACACCGCGCCGACCGCCATCCGTGCCTTCATGCGCTGGGGCACCGAGCATCCGGAGACGTGCGATCTCTCGAGCCTGCGCGTGCTCGGATCGGTCGGCGAGCCGATCAACCCCGAGGCGTGGATCTGGTACCACAAGACGATCGGCGGCGAGCGCTGCCCGATCGTCGACACGTGGTGGCAGACCGAGACCGGCCACATCATGATCTCGCCGCTGCCGGGGCTCACGACCACCAAGCCCGGTTCTGCGACGCAGGCCTTTCCCGGCATCACCGCCGAAATCCGCAAGCAGGGCGGCGAAGCGGTTGAAATCGGCGGCGGCCTGCTGGCGCTGACGAAGCCGTGGCCGGGCATGCTCCGCGGCATCTACGGCGATCGCGAGCGGTTCAAGAAGCAGTACTTCACCCAGTGGCCGGACGGCGTGTATTTCACCGGCGACGGCGCCCGCCGCGACGACGACGGCTTCTACTGGCTGCTCGGCCGCGTCGATGACGTGCTGAACGTCGCCGGGCATCGCATCGGCACGATGGAGGTCGAGAGCGCGCTCGTCGACCATCCGGCGGTGGCCGAAGCGGCGGTCGTCGGCCGCGCGCACGAGCTCAAAGGCCAGGCGATCACGGCGTTCGTCATTCTGAAGGGCGGCAAGCAGGGATCCGAGGCGCTGGTGGACGAGCTGCGCCGGCACGTGGCGAAGAAGATCGGCGCCATCGCCAAGCCGGAGGACGTGCTCTTCGCCGCCGACCTGCCGAAGACGCGGTCCGGCAAGATCATGCGCCGGCTGCTGCGGGACATCGCCGAGGGCCGCGCGCTCGGCGACACGACGACGCTGGCCGATCCGGCGGTCGTCGCCAAGCTGAAGGAAAGCTACCAGGACGAGCAGGGGTAGCGGCGAGGAGTCGGGGGCTGATGCGACGGGCACGTGGACACATGAAGGGGCCCCTCACGTTCGCCCTCCTCATCGTGCTCGCGGCGTGCGGGCCGTCCGGCCGACGCCGTCCCCGCGGCGCCTGCATCGTCCCAGGCGCCGGCCCCGGCGGCCCCGCCCGCACCGGCCCCGTCCGCACCGGCACCGTCCGGCGCCTCCCGGCCCGTCACCGAAGCCACCTGCGCCACGGCGCCGCTCGGCGTCCGCGTCGTCGCCGTCCGCCGCGAGACCGTCGACAGCATCCGCGTGGAGCTGACGCTGGCCAACCTGGCGCCGGCCGGCGCCTGGACGCCCGGCTCACCGGCCGCGGCGTCTGTTCAAGCGGCCGTGGAGGCGCTGGAGGGGCTGTCGCTGCTGTCGGCCGACGGGCGCCGGCGGCTGTTCGCCCTCCGCGGCAGCACCGGTCAGCGGGTCGGCTCCGCGGTCTCGGCGCCGGCGCCTGGCAGGCCGGAGACGTTCTGGGTCGTGTTCCCGGCCGCGGAAGGCCCGGTCAGCCTCCTCCTGCCTGGTTTCGCGCCGCTCTCCGGGCTGGCCGTCGCGCCACTTCCGGGCCGGTCGGAACCCTGATCTGGCGCTCGTCGTATCATCAGCCACATGGCGCTCATCGAAACCCAGGACCTGTGGAAGACCTACGTGATGGGCGAGGAGGAAGTGCACGCCCTGCGCGGCGTGTCCATCCAGATCCAGCGCGGCGAGTACGTCGCGATCATGGGTCCTTCCGGCTCCGGCAAGTCGACGCTGATGAACCTGGTCGGCTGCCTCGACACCCCCACCAAGGGCTCCTACCTGCTGAACGACAAGCAGGTGAGCCAGATGAACGACGACGAGCTCGCCCGCATCCGCAACGAGGAGATCGGGTTCGTCTTCCAGACCTTCAACCTGCTCGCCCGCGCCACCGCCCTGCACAACGTGGAGCTGCCGCTGATCTACGCCGGCATCGACTCGAAGACGCGGCTGCAGCGGGCCAAGGAGGCGTTGATGAAGGTCGAGCTCGGCGACCGCATGCACCACAAGCCGAACGAGCTGTCGGGCGGCCAGCGCCAGCGCGTGGCCATCGCCCGCGCCCTGGTCAACACGCCGTCGATCCTGCTCGCCGACGAGCCGACCGGCAACCTCGACTCGAAGACCGGCGTCGAGATCATGGCGCTGTTCGAGCGCCTGCACGCCGCCGGCAACACCATCGTGCTGGTGACGCACGAGGCCGACATCGCGGCCCACGCACATCGTGTGATCACCATCCGCGACGGCCAGGTCGAGAAGGACGCCGGGCGCAGCGTCGAGCCGCGTCACCGTCGCGCATTGAAGTCGAAGGACGACTCCGGAGTTGAAATCGACTCCGGAGTCGTTCTCGTATTCGGCTGCGGCTAGACGGCGGCCCAGTGGCCCGGGCCGATCTCCCGCAAATCCGCGCCGGGCTTGATCGCGTCGCGATCGAGCTCGAGGCGCGTCGTCGGCGCGTCGGGATCGGGCTTGGGGACCGCCGAGAGCAGCGCGCGCGTGTAGGCGTGCTCGGCGCGCTCGTAGACGGCTTCGGTCGTCCCCATCTCCACGATCCGGCCGCGATACATCACCGCGACGCGCGTGCAGACGTGCCGCACCAGCCGCAGGTCGTGCGCGATCAGCAGGTAGGTCAGGGCGAAGCGCGCCTGCAGGTCGACGAGCAGGTTGATGACCTGCGCCTGGATCGACACGTCGAGCGCCGACACCGGTTCGTCGGCGATGATCAGCGACGGGTTGAGGGCGAGCGCGCGGGCCAGGCCGATCCGCTGCCGCTGGCCGCCGCTGAACTCGTGCGGATAGCGCCGCCGCAGCTCGGGATCGAGCCCGACGTGCGCCAGCAGCTCGGCGACCCGCGACGCGCGCTCCGCCGTCGTGCCGATGCGATGGATCACCAGCGGCTCCGCGACGATCGTCTCGACCCGCATCCGCGGATTGAGCGACGAGTAGGGATCCTGGAAGACCATCTGCATGTGCCGCCGCGCCTCGCGCAGCGCGCGCCGGTCGAGCGCGAGGACGTCCTGGCCCTTGAAGGCGACGTGGCCCGACGTCGGATCGATCAGGCGGAGGATGCAGCGTCCGGTCGTCGTCTTGCCGCTGCCCGACTCGCCGACGAGGCCGAACGTCTCGCCCTGCTCGACACCGAACGACACGCGATCGATCGCCCGCACCTCCGTGGCGCGGCCGAAGAGGCCGTGCCGCTGGCGGTAGATCTTGGTGAGGTCGCGGACGTCCAGGAGCGCCATGAGCGGTCAGACGGCGGCCGTGGTCGCCGGCGCGGCGGTTTCGCGGACCCGGTGATGGAGGAAGCAGCGGACCGGCTGGCCGCCCCCCGCCTCCGCCAGTTCGCCGGGCACCAGCGCCGGCAGATCGACGCACGGCTCGAAGCGGTTCGGACAGCGCGGGGCGAACGCGCAGCCGGCCGGGATGTGGCCGAGACGCGGCACGGTGCCTTCGATGGCCCGCAGCCGCGTGCCGTGCTGGCCCGGCAGCGACGCCAGCAGGCCGCGCGTGTAGGGGTGCTTCGGGTCGCGGAACAGCGTCCGCACCGGCGCCTCTTCGACGATGCGGCCGGCGTACATCACGGCGACACGATCCGCCTGCTGGGCGACGACGCCGAGATCGTGCGTGATGAGCAGCAGCGCGAGGCGGAAGCGCGTCTTCAGATCGCGCAGCAGATCGAGGATCTGGCCCTGGATCGTGACGTCGAGCGCGGTCGTCGGCTCGTCGGCGATGAGCAGCCTGGGCTGGCAGGCGAGGGCCGCGGCAATCAGCGCGCGCTGGCGGAGGCCGCCGGACAGCTGGTGCGGGTATTCGTCGACGCGGCGGTGCGGATCCGGGACGCGGACCGCATCCAGCAGCTCGATGGCCTTGGCGCGCGCCGCCTGGCCGCGAGCCAGCCCGTGCACCTCGAGCGCTTCGGCGATCTGGCTGCCGACGGTGTAGACGGGGTTGAGCGCCGTCATCGGCTCCTGCAGGACCAGGCCGATTTCGCGGCCCCGGACCGAGCGCATCGCCCGTTCGTCGAGGGTCAGGAGGTCGCGGCCGTCGAGCCGCACCGTGCCGCCGACGATCCGCCCGGGCGGGTCGACCAGGCGCAGGATCGACAACGCGGTCAGCGACTTGCCGCAGCCCGACTCGCCCACCAGGGCCAGCGTCTCGCCGGCGTCGAGCGAGAAGCTGACGCCCGACACGGCGGACACCACGCGGCCCTCGATGGGGAAGGCCGTGGTGAGGCGGTCGACGTCGAGGAGGGGCATCGTGGGGTCGGCGATCGCGCTGCCGTGTGCGAGTCCGGCTCAGTGTAGTCGAAAGTCCCGGCTCGAGCAGACAACCGACGCGCCTCCGGTAGCATTTCCTCGCCCTCCCGACTGACCTCGAAAATCGCCGTAAAATCAGGTGAAATCAGCGTTTCTTCCATCTTGACACCTGTCGAACGGGGCGCCTAGAATGCGCTCAGGTCCTGTTCGGCGCACAGCCCTCCTTCCACGAGCGAGGTACACCATGGACGACACCGTCAACCGGTTGGCGAAAGAACTGGCGCAGGCCATCCGTGCGGCTGTGGCGGCCGATCAAACCGTCGAGGCGTGCCGTGCCAAGGCCCGCGCCGCCGGCTACGAGATGCACCTGTCGATCGACGCCGAAGTGGGCTTCGCCAATCGCGCCAAGCCGACGGCGGTCGTGAAGGTGCGCCGGGCCGGCGCCGGGGCGGTCGGCGCTTCCGGCGGCACGACGCCGAACACGCCGGCGGGCCCGATCGGGTTCTCCTCGGCGTCGAACGGCGGCGCCGGCAACCTCGGGACGAACGGCCTGGCGCCGCGCCGTCCCGCCGCCCGCGAGCTCTCGGCAAGCGATCGCCTGTTCCTCAAGTCGCTGCGCATCGCGCCCGACGAACTGCCCGAAGTGAAGGGCTGAGCGCGCTCCCCGCATCGCGCGACGCTCCCGCTGAAACACGAAGGCGGCCTCTCGAGGCCGCCTTTGTGTTGTACGTCGATCGCAGATGCTGCACGTGGCCGGAGCATGTTCCGGGCACCGCTCGTCAGACGAGACGTGTGCCGGTCATTTCCTTCGACGGCGGCAGGCCGAGGAGGCCGAGCAGCGTCGGCGCGACGTCGCACAGCGCGCCCGCGGGCAGCGTCCGCGGGTTCGCCTCGCCCGGGCCCTGCACGAAGATGTAGGGCACGAGGTTGGTCGTGTGCGCGGTGTGGGGCGCGTTCAGCGTGTAGTCCCACATCTGTTCGCAGTTGCCGTGATCGGCGGTGACGATGGCGGCGCCGCCGGCGGCGAGGATCGCCGGGATCACGCGCGCCAGGCAGCCGTCCACGGCCTTCACCGCGGCGATGGCCGCCTCGAGGCTGCCGGTGTGGCCGACCATGTCGGGGTTGGCGAAGTTGCAGATGATGACGTCGTGCTTCTTCTGCGACACGCTGGCGATCAGCGCGTCGGCGACGCCGGCCGCGCTCATCTCGGGCTGCAGGTCGTAGGTCGGCACCTTCGGCGACGGCACCAGCACCCGATCCTCGCCCGGGAAGCACTCCTCGCGGCCGCCGTTGAAGAAGTAGGTGACGTGCGCGTACTTCTCGGTCTCCGCGAGCCGCATGTTCGTCAGCTTGTGCTCGGCGAGCACTTCGGCGATGTAGCCGCTGGCCGCCGCCGGCGGGTAGACGATGGGGAACGAGTACTTCGGGTCGTACTCCGTCAAGCGTCGTCAGCGCGACGCGCGGCCACGCGCCGCCGCGCGTGCGATCGAAGCCGTCGAAGTCCTCGAACGCCAGCGCCCGCACGATCTGGCGCATGCGATCGGCGCGGAAGTTGAAGAGCACCACCGAGTCGCCATCGCGGATCGGGCCGACAGGCTTCCCGTCGGCGCCGACGACGACGTGCGGCTTGATGAACTCGTCGGTGACATCGGCGGCGTAGGCTGCCTCGATCACCGCGCCCGCCGACGTCGCCGACGGACCTTCGCCGTGGACGATCGTGTCGTAGGCGAGCTTGGTGCGCTCCCAGCGCTTGTCGCGATCCATCGCCCAGTAGCGGCCCGAGACCGACGCGATGCGGCCGACGCCCGCCGCGGCGATCGCGGCTTCGAGCGCCGCCACGTAGGCACGTCCGCCGGTCGGCGACGTGTCGCGCCCGTCGGTGAGGACGTGCACGAACACGCGCGACACGCCGCGCGCCTTCGCCAGCGCGATGAGCGCGTGCAGGTGCTGCTGGTGGCTGTGGACGCCGCCGTCCGAGAGCAGGCCGATCAGGTGCAGCGCATGCGTTGACGAGCCGGCGCAGCGATCGTAGGCGGCGAGCAGCGCCGGGCGCGTCTCCAGGTCGCGATCGCGGATGCTCTTGTCGATCCGCGTGAGGTCCTGGTAGACGACCCGGCCGGCGCCGAGGTTGGTGTGGCCGACCTCGGAGTTGCCCATCTGGCCGGCCGGCAGGCCCACCGCCTCGCCGGACGCTTCGAGCGTCCCGCTCGGGTAGCGCTTCAGCAGATCGAGGAACGTCGCCGGCTCCGCCAGCGCGACGGCGTTCTGGTCGCGCTCGGCGCGGATCCCCCAGCCGTCCAGGATGATGAGTGCGAGCGGACCAGTCATCGGGTTACTTCAACTGCTTCAGAGCGGCGCGCCCCGCGTATTTGGCGCTCGACCCGAGCGCTTCCTCGATGCGGAGCAGCTGGTTGTACTTGGCCACGCGGTCGCTGCGGCACAGCGAGCCGGTCTTGATCTGGCCGGCGCGCGTGCCGACCGCGAGATCGGCGATCGTCGAATCCTCGGTCTCGCCGGAGCGGTGCGAGGCGATCGTCGTGTAGCCCGCGGCCCACGCCGCGGCCATCGCCTGCAGCGTCTCGGTCACGGTGCCGATCTGGTTGACCTTCACCAGCAGCGAGTTGGCGATCCCCCTGGCGATGCCTTCCTTGAGGATCACCGGGTTGGTCACGAACACGTCGTCGCCGACCAGCTGCACGTTGGCGCCCAGTGCCTTGGTCAGCCGCTCCCAGCCCGGCCAGTCGGCCTCGCTGAGGCCGTCCTCGATCGACAGGATCGGGTAGGCCTTCGTCCACTCGGTGTAGAGCTCGATCATCTCGTCCGAGGTGCGCGTCCTGTCGCCGGACTTCTTGAAGACGTACTTGCCGTCCTCGAAGAACTCGCTGGCGGCGACGTCGAGTGCGAGCACGACGTCGGTGCCGGCCTTGAAGCCGGCCTTGCCGATCGCTTCCATCACGACGTCGAGCGCGTCCTGGTTCGACTTGAGGTTCGGCGCGAAGCCGCCCTCGTCGCCGACGCCGGTGGCGAGGCCGCGCTTCTTCAGGATGCCGCGCAGGGCGTGGAAGATTTCGGCGCCGACGCGGAGTGCTTCACTGAACGAGCTGACGCCGACCGGCATCACCATGAACTCCTGGAAGTCCACGTTGGTGTCGGCGTGGGCGCCGCCGTTGAGGATGTTGCACATCGGGACAGGCAGCAGATCGGCGCGGGCGCCGCCGACCATCGCATGGCGCAGCGCGCCGATGTGCTCGAAGAGCGGCACGCGCTCCTCGGCGGCGGCCGCGCGCAGGGCGGCCATCGACACCGCGAGCGTCGCGTTGGCGCCGAGCCGGCCCTTGTTGGCGGTGCCGTCGAGGGCGATCATCGCCTCGTCGAGCGCCGCCTGGCTCAGCTCCTTGCCGGTGACCGCCTTGGCGATCTCGCCGTTGATGTTGGCGACGGCCGTCCGCACGCCCTTGCCCGCGTAGCGGGCCTTGTCGCCGTCGCGGAGCTCGAGCGCCTCACGGGTCCCGGTCGAGGCCCCGGAGGGCACCGCGGCGCGCCCGGAGGCGCCGCTGGCGAGCTCGACATCCACTTCGACCGTCGGGTTGCCCCGCGAATCCAGAATTTCCCGTCCGACGACACGCTTGATGTTCACGACTGCTCCTCGATGGTGCAATGACTGCGTAACTGGCCCGGGCTCAGCCCCAGGCTGCGCCGCGGGCTCGGCCCGAGGCGTGGGCCCGGGCCGGACAGCGCGCCACCCGGGCAACTGAACATTTTCTCAGATTTTGCGATCAGGCGCCGCGCCGGTCCCACTCGCCTTCGATGGCGAGCACGTCGGCGGGGGGATCGACGACCAGCGGCTCGTCGTCGGTGGTCACGACCACGATGCCGGACTCGGTGACGGTGTGCCGCTTGCGGTCTTCCTCCGGGTGGTAGCCGATGCACGCGCCGCGCGGGATGAACACGTCGCGGTCGATGATCGCGCGGCGGATCCGCGAATGCCGGCCGACGCGGACGCCGGGCATGAGGATGCTGTCCGACACGTCGCAGAAGCTGTGCACGCGCACGTTGGGGCACAGGATGCTGCCCGACACGCGGCTGCCCGAGATGATGCAGCCCGCCGAGATGATCGAGTCGAGCGCGTGGCCGCAGCGCTGGCCCTCGTCGGCGAAGACGAACTTCGCCGGCGGCGCCTGCACCTGCCACGTGCGCATCGGCCACTCGGGGTCGTAGAGGTTGAACTCCGGGTTGACGTGGCAGAGGTCCATCGACGCCTCGTAGTAGGCGTCGAGCGTGCCGATGTCGCGCCAGTACTTCGACGCCTTCTTGTTCTGATCGTAGAAGCGATACGCCACGACCTGCGCGTTCTGGATCAGCGCCGGCAGGATGTCCTTGCCGAAGTCGTGGTTGGTGTCGCGCGCGGCGTCGGCCTCGAGCGCCTTGTAGAGCGCGTCGGCCTCGAAGATGTAGATGCCCATCGACACCAGCGCGACGTCCGGCGAGCCGGGCACGCCAATCGGGTCGCGCGGCTTCTCCAGGAAGCCGGTGACGGTGTCGCCGGGGTCGACGGCGACGACGCCGAAGCGCGTTGCTTCGGCCACCGGCACCTCGAGGCAGGCGATGGTCGCCGCGGCGCCGCGGTCCTGATGGAACCGCAACATCCGCGCGTAGTCCATCTTGTAGACGTGGTCGCCGGACAGCACGACGATGTGGCGCGGGTTCTCGCGCGTGATCGAATAGAGGTTCTGGTAGACGGCGTCGGCGGTGCCGAGATACCAGTGCTCGCCGACGCGCTTCTGCGGCGGCAGGATCTCGATGAAATCGCCGAGCTCTTCCGCGAACACCTTCCAGCCCATGCGGATGTGCCGCGACAGCGAGAGCGACTTGTACTGGGTGGCGATGTAGATGCGGCGGAAGCCGGAGTTCACGCAGTTGGACAGCGTGAAATCGATGATCCGGTAGGGGCCGCCAAAGTAGACGGCGGGCTTGGCCCGCTCCTTGGTCAGCGGGAACAGGCGCTCGCCGACGCCTCCGGCCAGGACAATCACCAGCGAATCGGCCGGCATACGGCGCGGATGATACCACGCGGCCCAGCCTCTCGACGGCCTCAACTGCCGCGCTGTCAGTGACTTGAGCTGGCTCTGCGCGGTTTGACTTGGCCCCGGCCGTCGCCTATGATCGCAAGTCGAGTCCGTCCGTCGCGGTCCATCCCGGGAGTCAAGGTTTCATGCTGAGTATCCCCACCCGGACCCCCGTGGTCCTGGCGGCGCTCGTCGTCGCTCTCGCGTCCGTGTCCGGTCCGTCCGCGCTCGCCCAGCGCAAGGACGACAAGGACAAGAAACCCGCCGAAGGGTTGACGGCGGCGCAGCGGCAGGAAGCGGCGCCCCTCGCCCGCCTCGCGGACGAAGTGATGAAGGGCGCGGCGCCGGGCACGTATCTCGTCACCGCCAAGGATCCGGCGTCCAAGGACGCCAAGGACACCCCGTCCCAGGCGGTACCCGAGACCATCGCGCTGACGTGGCGTCAGGACTTCCTGAAGGCCCAGCAGGGCCTGGTCTTCGTGCCCTTCTCGGTCAGCCTCGAACCCGGCAAGATGACGTCGTCGGTGGCGGCCTACCTGCGCATCGCGCCCAAGGGCTCGACCGGGCTGCCCGCGCCCGCGGCGGGCGAGAAGGCGCCGACCTACCCGTTCGAGGACGTCTACTTCACGGAATTGCGCTCGGCCGGCGCCGGTCTGCCGGTGCGCCTGACCCGCGCGTTCGCGGTGGCGCCGGGCACCTACGACGTCTACATCGCGCTCCGTGAGCGGCCGAGCACCGGCGCCGCGGTCGACGCCCCGGTCAAGGTCGTGCTTCTCAAGCAGGAAGTGGTCGTTCCGAACTACCATACAGACGAGTTGCAGACCAGCTCCGTGCTGATCGCCGACAAGATCGAGCCGCTCACCGCGCCCCTTGCGCCGGAGGCGATGAAGGAGCGTCCGTACGTGCTCGGGGACAGCGAGATCACGCCGGCCGCCGATCTGAATTTCAAGAAGTCCGAAGAACTGCAGCTGGTGTTCCAGATCTACGGCGCCAAGCTCGGCGCCGACACGAAGAAGCCGGACGTCTCGGTGGACTACGTCTTCTTCCAGAAGGAAGCCGCCGGCGAGAAGATGTTCAACCGGACGCCGACGCAGACGCTGGACGACAAGTCGCTGCCGAAGAACTTCGACGCGGAGATGGGGCACCAGCTGATGACGGGTCAGGGTGTGCCGCTCCAGAGCTTTCCCGAGGGCGCTTATCGCCTCGAGATCAAGATCACCGACAACAAGGCCCAGAAGAGCGTGACGCGCGACGTGCTCTTCACGGTGCTCGCGGCCTCTTGAACGAACCCGGCACGTGCGGTGTGGCGCAGCGGCCGGTCGCGTGACGAAACGGATACGGGTACGGTTCGATAGAGGAGGCTCCGCAATGCCCTCACTCCTGCCGATCGTCCTGCTGACGGCCGCCGTGGCCGGCCACGCGCCCGTGTCCCACGCCGGCCAACCGCAGGGCAGCCGACCCCGCTCGACGCCCGCTCCGGCCCGCAGCAGCACCGGCCAGACGCCGGTGATGATCACGGCCAGCGTCTCATCGGGCTGGATCGAAGGGATCGTCACCGACGATCGCAACCAGCCGGTTTCCGGAGCGGCGGTGACGGCGCAGGGGCGCGACCTCCTCATCATCGAGACCGACAACGTCGGCCGCTTCCAGTTGCGCGGCATTCCGGCCGGCACGTATCTGCTGCGCGTCCAGGGCCGCGGCTTCGCCGCCTCGCGCCGGGAATTCGTCCAGGTGGTGCCGTCGCGCGGCACGCACTTCGACGTCCAGCTGCGGCGGGCGGCGGCGCCGGTGATGGTGCCGGGCGGCGGCGCGGTGCTGGCCGCCGGCGTCGGCCTGTCGCCGACCGCGGTGGAGACCGTCTCGACGCTGCCGACGAGCGTGCTGCCAGTCGCGGAAGCCGAGGCGGCCGATGCGGTGCCGCACGATCATTCGACGGCGGCGTGGCGGCTGCGGCACGCCAAGCGCTCGGTCCTGCGCGAGACGACGTCGCGCATCGACGACGTCTCGCAGCTCGACGACGAGGATCTGTGGCGCTCGCTCGCGCGTCTCGACACACTCGCCGGCTGGACGGCCGGCGTCGGCCGTTCGGCAGCCTCCGCCGTGCTGAACGGCGCGCTCACGGGCCGCGTCCAGCTGCTCACCGCGGGCGCCTTCGATCAGCCGTTCGAGGCGTTCACGACCGACGACATGCCGGCCGGCATCGCCTTCGTCCACCTCGCCGGCCCGCTCAGCACACGCACGACGTGGAGCGTCGAAGCGGCTACCGCGCGCGGCGGCGTCACCTCGTGGTTCGTCGGCGGCACCTACGCGACCGTCGTCGCCGACTCGCACGGCGTGGAGGTGCACAGCTCCTACAGCCGGCAGCGATCCGCGGCGGCCAGCGGCGTCAGCGTCTTCGGCCTCGAGGACGACGGCCGCAGCGCCGGCGGCGTCCAGGTGGTCGATCACTGGACGATCAGCCCGCGCGCGATGCTCGACGTCGGCGGCCGCTACGAGCGCTACGACTACTTGCGCGATCCCGGGCTGTTCAGCCCGATGATCACGGCGTCGCTGTCGCCCGCGGCGCGCACCTGGGTGCGGGTCACCGCGGCGCGCGAGATGAGCGCGCCCGGCGCCGAGGAGTTCGTCCCCCAGGCCTACGGGTCGCTGTCGCTGCCGCCGCAGCGGACCTTCTCGGCGATGGTCGCCGGCCTGCCGCTCGAAGGCCAGGAGACGCGGCACCTCGGCATCGCGCTCGAGCAGGACATCGCCACGTTCCGGGTCGCGGTCACGCACTTCCGCCAGAACGTCGACGGTCAGCTCGCCACGGTGTTCGACCCGAACCTGGCCAAGGGGCAGCGGCGCGCCGACCTGAGCCACTACGGCGTGGCCAGCGTCGGCGACTTCGCCGCCAGCGGCTGGGGCGTCGGTGTCAGCCGCCCGGTCGGGACGCACCTGCGCGGCGGGCTCGAATACCGTACGTCGGACGTCGACTGGCAGACCGGCGACGGGATGGCGACGGTCGGACTCGTCGCTCCGTCGGCCGTGCGGTCCGTCAACGAGCGGATGCACGACGTGACGATGCGCGTGGACGCGGCCGCTCCACAGACCGGGACGCGCGTGACGGCCGCCTGCCGCTACAACACGCGGTTCACGCGCGGCGCGATCGGCCACGACACGCCGGCCGGTGCGGTGCGCTACGACCTTCAGGTCTATCAGGGCATTCCGTACCTGAAGAACGAGATGGCGCAGGTCGAGCTCGTCTTCGGCGTCGGGAACCTGATTCGCAGCGCGACCGATACGGTCGCTTCGCTTTACGACGAGCTCCTCGTCGTGCGTCCTCCGACCCGCGTGGTCGGCGGCGTCACCGTCCAGTTCTAGGAACGAGCCCGGGCGACGCCCGGGCTCCGTTCCTGTCCCGTCCTCTCCTGCGAAGGTATTACCTCTCATCCGAACGCTTGAAGCGTGTATCCTGAGTTTTGGATCGCGTTCGGGATCGTGTCGCTCAGATCGCTGTAACTCGTTGTGCGACAAGAGGAAATCGCACGCGTAACCACGCGATTGCTGGAACGGCCTTTGCTACTACTTCGCCGGTCTCCCGGCTCAATGGACTTCGGTCGTCTGATCAATTCGCTTCGCTTGGTCGGGCCGCGCGCCATCGTGCGCGCGCTCGTTCCGATCGTGGTCGCCGCCGGCCTTCTGGTGCTGGTGATCGCGAACGTACGCGTGCGCGCCGGCTGGCTCGAGGCCGAAGACGGCGTGCTCTGGGTGTCGAGCGCCGAAGGCGTCGTCGTCCGCGAACTGAGCCGTGACGGGGCCGGTGCGCGCGCCGGCCTGGCGGTCGACGATCTCCTCGTCGCCGTCGACGGACGCCGGGTCGACGTTCCAGCCGACGTCGTCGAGGCGCTCCACGCCGCGCGTCCGGGCGACACGGTCACCTACACCGTGCTCCGCGGCGGCGTGAGGCAGGGGCTCATCCAGCTGACGCTGCACCAGACGCCGTCCGGCTATCGCACCCTCTACATGGTGCAGGCGCTGGTCGCGATCTTCACGCTGCTGGTCGGCTGCGCCGTGCGCCTGCGCCGGCCCGGCGATCAGGCGTCGCTGCACTTCTTCTGGCTCTCGGTGGCGTTCTTCGGCGTCTTCGGGTTCTCGTTCAGCGGGCGCCTCGATCGGCTCGACTGGGTGTTCTACTGGGGCGACGTGGTGGCGCTGCTGCTGCTGCCGCCGCTGTTCCTGCACTTCGCGCTGGTCTTCCCCGAACGGCCGCGGGCCTGGGTGCGGACGCCGGTCGGCCGCGCTGTGCTGCCGCTGTTCTACCTGCCGGCCGGTCTGCTCGGCGGGCTGCGCGCCGCGATTCTCCTGCAGCCCGCCGGCGTCTTCCAGCCGGGCCGGGACGGCACCAGCTTCACCACCGCCATGGAGATGCTCGATCGCCTCGAGCTCGCCGTCCTCGCGGCCGGACTGCTCGGCGGCCTGGCGATCATGGTGCGCGCCCTCAGACGCGTGCGCTCGATGACGGCGCGGCGCCAGCTGCGCTGGATCGTCGGCGGCACGGTGATCGGCGGCGTTCCGTTCCTCGCCGGCTACGGCCTGCCGTGGGCGGCCGGATTCGACGCCGGCCCGCAGCTCGGCTTCCTCACCATCCCGCTCGGCTTCCTGCCGCTCGCCTTCGCCTCCGCCGTCGTCCGCTATCGCCTCATGGACGTCGAGGTGATCATCAAGCGCACGGTCGTCTACGCCGCGGCGATCACGGCGATTGCCACCATCTACGCCGTCCTGCTGAAGCTCGCCGGCCGGGTCTTCGCCGACGCCGGCGGCCAGTCGCACACGATCATGGCGGTGCTCGCGACGCTGGTCGTGGTGCTGCTCGCGCCGCTGGTCAAGAACACCATCCAGACGCTGCTCGATCGCGCCTACTACCGCGATCGCTACGACTACCGTCGCGCCCTCGTGGCGTTCGCCCGCGAGCTGAACACCGACCTCGACCTGCAGCGGCTCAGCGAGCGGCTGGTCGATCGCGTCGTCGACACGCTGATCCTCGATCGCATGTGCCTGCTGCTGACGCCGGTCGGCGACGAGACGCCGCGCCACTTCGTGGCGGCGCGCTCGGTCGGGTTCCTGCGCCCGCTGCCGCCGCTCGACGCCGCCTCCGGCATCGGCAGCCGCGTCCGCAGCGGCCAGACCGTCAACCTCGACGAGCCGTTCACGATGCGGCGCTTCACCGTCGACGAGGTCAGCCACTGGCAGCAGCTCGGGGTCCACTGCTTCGTCCCGTGCGTCTCCAAGGAGGGGACGATCGCGGTGATGGCGCTGGGCGGGAAGGAGAGCGGCGAGCCGCTCAACAGCGAGGACATGGCGCTGATCGAGGCGGTGGCCGCGCAGGTGGCGACCGCGTTCGAAAACGGCCGCCTCTACCACCAGCTGCAGCTCAAGGCGGCCGAGCTCGACCGCGAGCGCCGCTTCAACGAGAACGTCATCGAGTCGCTCGACGACGGCCTGCTCGTCGCCGGCCTCGACGAGCGCGTCGTGCGCTGGAACCCGTCGCTCGAGCGACTCTACGGCCTGCCCCGCGCCGAAGCGGTCGGCCGGCGCCTCGACGAGCTGTTCGACGGCGAGCTGATCAGCGCCCTGCGCGCGCACCGCGTCACCGCCGCGGCGGGCCAGCCCTCGAACGTGTCGGTGCTCTACCGGGTCCCGATCGTGTCGCGCCACGCCGATGGCGGACGGGCGCGCCTGGTCAACGTGGCCGAGGCGCCGCTGCGCGACGTCGACGGCCGCACCGCCGGCACCATCGTCATCCTCGAGGACATCACCTCGCGTGTCCAGCTCGAGGAGCAGCTCCAGATCTCGGAGAAGATGGCCTCGATCGGCCTCCTCGCCGCCGGCGTGGCGCACGAGGTGAACACGCCGCTCACCGGCATCTCGAGCTTCACGCAGCTGCTGCTCGAGGGCGCCGATCCCGACGATTCGCGGACCAAGCTGCTCGAGAAGATCGAGCGCCAGACCTTCCGCGCCGCCAAGATCGTCAACGGCCTGCTCAACCTGGCGCGGCCGCCGCAGACCGACGTCGGCCCGGTCGACCTGCACGCGGTGATCGCCGACGTGCTGTCGCTCCTCGAGCACCAGTTCCGCAACGGCAACGTCCAGGTGCGGAAGGATTTCGCCACCGAGGCGCTGATCGTTCCGTCGGTCGAGCACAAGCTGCAGCAGATCTTCCTGAACCTGTTCATCAACGCGCGCGACGCCATGCCCAAGGGCGGCTGGCTGTCGATCACGACGCGGGTCGAGGGTGGACAGGCGGTCATCGAAGTGGCCGACACCGGCGCCGGCATCCAGCCGGATCACCTGTCGCGCATCTACGACCCGTTCTTCACCACCAAGCCGATCGGACAGGGCACGGGGCTGGGCCTGTCCATCACCTACGGGATCGTCCGCGAGAACGGCGGCGTCATCACCTGCGAGAGCGCGGAGGGCAAGGGCACGCTGTTCCGTCTGCTCTTCCCGCTGGCGCAGGACGCCGCTTCGCTCCGGGCGATGGGCCGCGACGCGGCCGACACCAGCCACCTCAAACAGGCGGGCTCATGACACGTCACGGCTCCATTCTCGTCATCGACGACGAAGAGATCATGCGCGAGATCCTGGAGACCCTCCTCGTGCGCGAGGGCTACCAGGTCCGGCTCGCGACCAACGGCACCCAGGGGATCGAACTGGCCCGCTCGATGCCGTTCGACGCCGCCATCGTCGACGTGATGATGCCGGGCATCGACGGCATCGCCACGCTCGAGGAGCTGAAGACCATCGACGAGGACCTGCCGGTCGTCATGGTCACGGCGTTCGCCTCGATCGAGACGGCCATCGCCGCGATGAAGCGCGGCGCGCTCGACTACATCACCAAGCCGTTCAAGAACGACGAGGTGCTGATCGTCCTGCGCAACGCCCTCGAGCGGCGGCAGCTGGTCGACCGAGAACCGCGCCCTGCGCCAGAACCTGCAGACGCGCTACCACAAGTTCGCCAACATCATCGGCCGCAGCCCGCGCATGCGGCAGGTCTTCGACCTGATCATCCAGGCGGCGCCGAGCCGATCGACGGTGCTGGTCAACGGCGAGAGCGGCACCGGCAAGGAGCTGGTCGCCCGTGCCCTGCACACCAACTCGCCGCGCGCCGATCGCAACTTCGTCAGCGTCAATTCCGGCAACCTGCCGCCGGATCTGCTCGAGTCGAACCTGTTCGGCCACGTCAAGGGCGCCTTCACCGGCGCCGTCTACCCGAAGAAGGGCCTGTTCGAGGTCGCCGACAAGGGCAGCATCTTCTTCGACGAGATCGGCAACGTCCCGCTCGAGACCCAGTCGAAGCTGCTGCGCGTGATCCAGGAGCGCGAGTTCATGCGCCTGGGCGGCGTCGAGAACATCAAGGTCGACGTCCGCATCATCGCCGCCACCAACGTCGACCTGCGCCGGATGATGGAGGAGGGCCGCTTCCGCGAGGACCTCTACTACCGGCTCCACGTCATCACCATCCAGCTGCCGTCGCTGCGGGAGCGCAAGGACGACGTGCCGCTGCTGGCGCAGCACTTCCTCGAGAAGTACGGCGAGGAGAACGGCAAGGTCGGGATGGAGCTGACGCCCGACGCCCTCGACCTGCTGATGGAATACGACTGGCCGGGCAACGTGCGCGAGCTCGAGAACGTGATCGAGCGCGCCGTCGTGCTCTGCCCGGGCACGCGCATCGACACGGATCTCATTCCCGAGCACGTGCGGACCTCGCGTCCGTTCCAGATCCCGACCTTCGTGGTGCCGCCCGAAGGCATCTCGTTCAAGGAAGTCACCAGCGACTTCGAGAAGCGGCTGATCGAGTCGACGCTCGAGGCCGCCGGCGGCGTCCAGAAGCGCGCCGCGGAGCTGCTGCACATCAAGCCGACGACGCTGAACGAGATGATCAAGCGCTACGACATCCGGCCGCGGCGCAAGAAGGCGAGCGCCGGCACCGGCCGCGACGCCGACGTGGCGCTGCCCGAGGACGAAGAAGCCGTCGAACCCGCGCCGCGGGTAGAATCGGCGCGTCGACGCCGGCGTCCCCCTTACGCCGGCGTGCCCGGGTCCTGTCGAGGTGACGATGACTTCTCCCTGGCACCCATGCTGTTCGCGTGGATGCCGTTCGGCATCTGTCTACCTTCTGTTCTGCATCCCGCCCCTGTTCTTCCTTCGGGCGCGCGTGCTGGACGACACGACTCGTGCGGTGTGGGCCCTGGCCATCGTCCTGGCACCGATCATGGGCGCGCTCGCGTTCGTGATCATCCAGCCCGGCCAGCGTGAGGGCTGACGGTCCGTCGGCGCGCCGGTGGCTGTTCGGGGCGGCTCTCTTCGCCGCGTCGGGGACGTCGCTCGTCGTCGCGATCGAGATGGTCACGCGGCGGCTGATGCGGTGGCGGCCGATGCCGTGGCTGCCGGAGTCGCCGCTGGCGCTCGCCGCGCTGCCGCTGATCGCGCTGGCGGCGCTGCTGGTCGCGCACGCGCTGTCGCGCGACCGGGACGCGTGGCCGCGCCCGCCTCGTGACGGCGTCCGTGTTCGCGGCGCTGTTCGCCGCGGGCGTCGCCGTCCAATGGCAGCTGAACGCGCGCCTGCAGAGCGACGCGTTCTACTACTTCGCCTACCTGCGTTCGATCGCCTTCGATCGCGACGTCAACTTCACCAACGACTACCCGCTGCTCGGCCTGGGCGACAAGGCCTACCTGTGGCAGCCGCCGACCGTCACCGGCTACGCCCATACGACGTGGGCGATCGGTCCGGCCATCATGTGGGCGCCGTTCTTTGGCGGCGCTCACCTGGCGGCGCTGCGGCAGCAGGGGCAGGGCGTCCAGGTCGCGACCGACGGCTCCTCCTACCCGTATCGCCAGGCGGTGTGCATCGCCGGCCTGTTCTACGCGCTGCTCGGGGCGTGGTTCTCGATCCGGGCGGCGCGGCAGTTCTTTCCGGCGTCGATCGCCGACGACCGGCGTGGCGCTGGTCGTCGGCGGGTCGTTCATCCTGTGGTACGCGCTGGCGGAGCCGTCGTTGGCACATGCGCCGACGATGGCGGCCGTCGCGGCGTTCGTCTGGTACTGGACGGCGACGATGGGCCGGCGATCGCTGGTCCACTGGATCGGCCTCGGCGCGCTGGCCGGCTTCGCCGGCCTGGTGCGCTGGCAGAGCGTGCTGTTCGCGCTGCTGCCGGCGATCGAGGCGCTGACGGCGCTGTGGCGGGCCGGCCGCGCCCGCGATGCCGCGTCGCTCCGCTCCACGCTCGTCGGCGGCGTCGCCTTCACCATGGCCGCGGTCGTCGCGTTCACGCCGCAGATGCTCGCCTGGAAGGCGATGTACGGGCACTACCTGGCGGTGTCGCCGATCGCGCCGCAGATCATCTGGCGGCATCCGCACCTCGTCGACGTCCTGTTCGCGTCGCAGAACGGTCTGTTCGCGATGTCGCCGATCCTCTACGTCGCGGCCATCGGGCTGGTGATCTTCGCGCGACGACGACCGGCCGTCGGCGTGCCGTCGCTGGTCGTGGTTGCGGCGATGATCTACTTCAACGCGTCGGTCCAGGACTGGTGGGGCAGCGCCGGCTACGGCGGCCGGCGCTTCGACGGGACGCTGCCGCTGTTCGTGATCGGCGCGGCCGCGGCCGTCGAGCGATTGAGCACGCTCCTGGTGCGCCGTCCGCGCCTCGCGGCCGCCGCCGTGCTCGGCGGCCTGGCGATCTGGAACGCGACGTTCCTCGCCGCCGCGCGCGAAGGCGCGGTGACCGCGGGCGCACCGACCGCCTTCGATGACGCCGGGGCGGCGCAGGCGCGCATCCTGCACCGCTGGATCGGGCATCCGTTCTCGTACCCGGCCAACCTCTGGTTCGCGGCGCGCCACGGGGTCTCGCCGGCGCACTACGATCTGCCGACGACCTCGTTCATGGGCGAGGCGATCCGCCCGTCCGGCCGGGTCGACATCGGCGGCGACGATCGCGCCTACCTGCTCGCCGGCTGGTTCACCCCCGAGCGCGAAGGCGGGTTGTCGTTCCGGTGGGCGACGCAGCAGGCTGCGATGTCGATCCCCCTCGGTTTCGCCACCGACGTCGATCTGCAGATCCGGTTGCGGGCCTTCCCGCTGCCCGGCCCGCCGCAGTCGGTGATGGTCGATACGGGCGCCGGACGCTTCGGTCCGCTGACGGTCGGGACGGACTGGCAGACCCTCGTCGTGGCGATCCCGCGCGCAGCGTTGCGGGCCGGTGCGAACCAGGTCGTGCTGACGTTTTCGCGCGTCGGCCGCCCCTCCAGCACGGGCGGCGGCGACACGCGGGATCTGTCGGCGGCCGTCGACTTCGTGCGCGTCAAGATGCACGACTGAGCTGCGATGATTGTCACGACGTGCGTCGCGCTCGCCCTCGTCCTCAGCTATCTGCTTGCGCGCGAGCGGTTCGGCCGGGCGACCTCGCTGCTCGCCGTGGCCGGCGTGGGCCTGGGATTGCCGGTGCTGTGGCTGGTCGCCGGGCCGGCCAATACCGGAGCGGCCGCGCGGCTCGTGGCGGGGGCGCTCGTGGCCTACGGGTGGGTGCGGAGCGCGCGGGGCATGGCGACGCCGGCGTGGGGCCGCGCGGCGGCCGGCGTCGGTGCCGGCTTCCTGGCGACGATGCCGTGGACCGGCGGCCCGATCGGCGGCGGCTTCGGCCTCGCCGACGTGCTCTGGTCGTCGCGAGGCGGGCTGCTGGCGACGTCGCCGGCGTTCTACGTGGGCGCGCTCGGCCTGGTCGCGCTGTGGCGGGTCGATCGCGCCATCGCCGCGACCGGCCTGACGCTGCTGGCGGCGACCGCCCTGCTCGTCTCGTCCCGGGCGGCCTGGTGGACGGGGGCGTGGCCGTCGCCTGCCGCCTTCCTCGCGCTCACGCCTTACGTCGTCTGCGGTGTCGCCGCGTTCGTCGAGGTGTCAGCGCAGCTCGTCAGCCGCCGCCCCGTGTTCGCGGCCGGAGCGCTGGCGAGCGTGCTCGTCGTCTGGAACGTCACGCTGATGAAGGTGGCGCAGGACCGCCAGTACCACTCTCGGCGATCCGGTCTCTTTCGCGGATCTCGGGGCGGCCCAGGCCCGGGCCCTGCACGGCTGGATCGGGCATCCGCCGTCGGCGCCGGCGAACGTCGCCTTCGCCCTCGCAAACGGCGTGCGGCCCGGCGACTACGACATCCTCGCGCCGAACCGGTTGCTGGCCGGCGGAAATACGACTGGCCGGGTCGATATCGGCACGGTCGACGGGCCTTTCGTCGGCGAGGGCTGGCACGTGGCGGAGCAGGACGGCGGCACGTCCTTCCGGTGGGCGGCGCAGTCCGCGTTCGTCGACGTGCCGCTGGACCACGTCGCCGATCTGATCGTGCAGGTCGACGCGCGGCCCTATCAGCCGCCGAAGGCGCCACCGCAGCAGCTCACCCTGGTCGTCAACGGCGTGCCGCACGGACCGTCACGCTGGCGTCCGGCTGGCACCCGGCCGTCGTGACCGTCCCCCGCGCCGCCTGGCGCAGTGGCGTGAACCACCTCGAGCTGCGCTTCGCCTACGAAGCTCGTCCGTCGGACGCGGGCATCCCGACGGCCGCGCACTTTCGGCCTCGATCGACGCGATCGCCGTCCGCGTCGCGGGCCCGGCGAGTCGGCCCAGGGTCGTCACGGCCTTGTTCGGAATCCTTTTACCCCTCGTTTGCGTAGATGAAGGTATCAGGAGGAGGGCATGCAGATTTCCGTGACCGAGCTCGTGGCGGTTCTCGTCATCTACACGGCGTTGACCGGTAGCGGCCTGTACTGGCTCTGGCATCGCGCCATGCGGACCAGCAGGCGAGCCACGTGGGCCGCGGCGCTCTTCGTGATGCCCGTTCCGGCTCTGATCGTAATGGGCGTCGTCCGCCCCGGCTGGCCGGACTGGTCGCGCCGCTAGCGGCGGCGACGGCCAATCAGGCCAGCGGCAGCAGGATCCGGAAGGCGGTCCCCTCGGCGTCGCTCGTGAACTCGACGAGCCCGCCGTGCGCCAGCGCCGTCTCGCGCACCATCGCCAGGCCGAGGCCGCTGCCATCCCCGGACGTCTTCGTGGTGAAGAACGGCTCGAAGACCACCGCGTGCAGATCGGACGGGATGCCGGTGCCGGTGTCCGACACCTCCACGACCGCGTAGGTGACCGGGGCGCGCCCCCGGCCAGCGACATCGCGCGAGTTCCAGCGGACCGCGGAATGCGTCGCCAGGCGCAGGCTGCCGCCGTCCGGCACGGCGTCGCGCGCGTTCAGGCACAGGTTGAGGATCGCCTGCTCGATTTGCGTCGGGTCGACGTGGACCAGCAGCGCGTGGGCGGGGCAGCACACGGTGAGCTCGACGCCCGGCCCGGCCACCGGCTCCGCCAGCTGCGCGCTCGACCGGACGATGTCGTTGACATCCATCCACTGCCGCGTACCGTCGTCGGGACGGCCGAAGGTGGCCACCCGACGGGCGAGCTCCGACGCGCGGCCCAGGGCGTCGGAGGCCGCCCGCGCCTGGTCGCGCACCACACCCGCGTCGCCGGGCATCTCCGCCATCAGGTCGAGACAGGCGCGGGCGACCAGCAGCGTGTTGTTGAAATCGCGGACGGGGCCGATCGCAGACGGCCGGCGAGCGCCAGCTTCTGGGCATGGCGCAGCTGGGCATCGACATACGCGTCGGCGACGCGATCGCGCCCCGGGCCGGACGGGCCACCGGGCCGTGGCAGGGCGATCGCGGCGAGGCGGTCGAGCCACGACGTGAGACACGGTTGCCGGTCGATCGCCGGCACACCGAATGTGTCGACGCCGGGGTAAGTCAGCGGGCAGGTGTCGTTCATCAGCGCCGAAGATGATGAGGCGGCGCCCCGGTCAGGACGCAATGCGCCAATTCCTGAGGGCCGACCGCGCCGCCGCCCTAGGGCTACTCCCGTACGAGCCCGGCCCGGAGGGCGAGGCGGACCAGGCCGGGGACGTCGAAGATCTGCAGGCGTTCCATCACCTGACGGCGGTGCGTTTCCACCGTCTTGACGCTCAGCTTCAGCCGGAACGCCATCTCCTTGGTCGAGTGGCCTTCCGCGATGAGCTGCAGGATCTCCCGCTGCCGGGCGCTGAGGACGTCGAGCGGGCCCTTCGGCTGGGCGTCGGCGGCGGCCATGCCGGCCAGGAACCCGTTCACCACGACGCGCGACACGGCGCTGCTGATGTAGATCTCGCCGCGCAGGACGGCTCGCAGCGCCAGCGGTAGCTCGGCGACCGCCGCGTCCTGGAGCAGGTAGCCCGCAGCGCCCGCCCGCAGCGCCTGCAGCACGTAGGCATCCGTGCCGTGCATCGACAGCACGATCGTGCGCGCCCGGGTGTTCGCGGGACACGACGGCAGCCGCCTCGAGCCCGTGCAGGCCGGGCATCGCGATGTCCATCAGCACGACGTCGGGACGGTGCCTGGCGATCGCGGCGAGCGCGTCATGGCCGTCGCTCGCCTCGAGACCCGTCGACACCTCCGGCAGCCCCTCGAGGAGCGCGCGCAGGCCGCGCGCACCAGCGTGTGGTCATCGGGAGCAGCACCGTGTGGCTCATACGATCACCGCCGGGGACCGTCGTTCGATACCGACGCCGGGGCCAACGGGATCGCAGGCGAGATCGTGGTGCCACGTCCGGGCGCCGACTCGACGCCAGACGGCCGCCGGCGGACGCCGCGCGATCGCCATGCTGACCAGCCGGAGGTGCATGGCCGGGCGTCGCGCCCGCGCCATCCCGGGATCGAAGCCGCGCCCATCGTCGATCAACCAGACGGACGGCTCGCTGCCGGCCTGGCGGGCGGCCAGCGACATGCGGCTCGCCGCCGCGTGCCGCAGGCTGTTGGCGAGCGCCTCCTGGACGACCCGGTAGACCGCCAGCTCGATCGGCGGCGGCAGCCGGGGCAGCCACTCCGGCACACCCACCGTGACGATGAGCGCCGACCGATCGACATGCGCGTCGATCAGCGCCTGCAGGGCCGGACCGAGGCCGACCTCGTCGAGCAGCGGGCGGCCGCAGGCCGCGCGCGAACGCGCGGACGTCGTGCAGCAGCTCCTCGGAGATGGCGACGCAGTCGTCGATGGCGGCGGTGCGCTGGTCGGGCCTCAGGCGCGAGAGCTGGAGCTTCATCCGCAGCGCCGTCAGGCGCTGGCCGAAATCGTCGTGCAGCTCGCGGGCGAGCCGGCGGCGCTCGTCCTCTTCGGCCTCGCGGACCGGCCGGCGAGCGCCTGGACGGCCTGCGCCTCGACACGCACGCGTTCGAGCAGGGCATCGCTCCGTTCCAGGCTCGCCTCGAGATAGCGGGTCACGTGGCCGATGGTCGCGACGAGTCCGGCGGTCAGGGACGCATGCAGGAACCAGAGCCGGAGGTACTGGCTCGGCCACGGCATCTCGACGAACTGCGGGCCGCCCGTCAGCGTCAGGACCCACGGCAGCAGCCACGTCGCGCTGGTCACGGCCATCGTCGGCCAGCCCCAGCGCGGTCCGCCCATCAGCGTCGCGAAACCGGCGGCCATCGGCATCAGCCCGCCGGGAAAAGGGATCTCGCGCGCGTACAGCAACAGGACCACGTTGCACGAGACGAACACGCCGACGATGAGCGCGACGCGGGCGCTGGGCGACAGGGTATGCGAGAGCGAGACCGCCGCGGCGGCGATGGCGCCTCCACAGACGGCCACCAGCGCCCAGTCGCTCATGAGCAGGCGGACGATCAGAGCCACCAGCAGCGCCGGAACGATGGCGATCGCGAAGCGGCGGGTGACGCCGTCGACGACGTCACGGCGCCAGGTGCGTGCGACGGCCGGCGCGGCCGCGTCGATCGGCGCCGGCAAGGGATCGCGCGAGGTCGCGTCCGGGGCGAACCCGTCGGCGTTCATGGCGGCTCGGAGTCGCGGGTAGCGTAGCACGGGCCCCGGCGCCGATTCACGTCCGCGAGGCGGACGCCGCGTCACCCCTTCAGCGCGGCCATCAGCCCTTCGTACTTCTGCATGATCACGTCCCAGCGGTAGTTGGTCTTCACGTACTGCCGGCCGTTGCGGCCCATCTGCGCCCGCAGCCGGTCATCGGCGAGCAGCATCTTCAGCGCCTCGGTGAACTCGTCCCCGGACGAGTAGTAGAGACCGGCCTGGCTCTTGCGGCAGTGGTCGACGAGCACGTCGCTGCGGCCGTTGACGAGGATGGGCGTGCCGACGGCCATCGCCTCGAGCGCCAGTAGCGACAGGCTCTCGTGCGGCGACGGCACCACCACCACCGTGGCCGCCTCGAGCGCCTCGGCGCGCTCCGCTTCGGACAGCATGCCGGCGAAGCGCACCGACGGATCCTCGGGCAGCGGCATCAGCTTGGCGCCCATCAGCACCAGCGTCGCGTCGCCGCCGGCGCGCTGGTAGCCGTTGAAGTACTGCAGCAGCTCCTCGCAGCCCTTGCCCGGATCGATGCGCCCGCCGTACAGCGCGACCGGGCCGTGCAGGCGATGCCGGCGGCGGAACGCCTCGCCGCGCCCGCGCATGCGCCGGCGGTTGCCGTAGCCCTTGTCGGGCGAGTTCTCGTCGTCGGTGGCGGCCGCTTCCGCCGCTTCGGGCGTCCCCGGATGCGGACGGTTCTGCGGCAGGTCGACGCCGCAGCCGACCGTCGCCTCGGCGGTGGCGCGGATGTCGAACGTCGAGTTCAGGAACCGACGCTCGACGTCCGTGTTGTAGGCGATCGCCTTCGCCTTGCGGAACAGATCCTGATAGAGCCGCAGCTTGATCGCCGGCTCGTCGTGCGCGGTCGGCACCAGGATGCTGCGCGAGGAGTCGATCTGCAGGCCCAGCGCGGTCGGAGCGTACAGGTACGTGAAGAAGATCAGGATGTCGTAGCTGCGGTGCGTGCGCTGCAGGTGCTCGAGCAGCCCCGGCGCCACCGGGCCCTGGCGGCGCAGCCAATCCTGTTCGTCGCCGTCCGTGTGCGGGTAGTTGAAGATCCAGTCGGAGAAGCGGTTGAACTCCTCGATGTCGCGGGTCTCGCTGGTGCCGAATCGCCGCACGGCGACGCCGCGGACGCGGTCGACGCCCTCGGGGTACTCGTTCTTCCAGGTGATGTAGTCGCGGGCGCAGGTGGTCAGCACTTCGACCTGGTGCCGCGCCGCGAGGCGCTCGGCGATCAGGCGGCAGTGGTACTCCGAGCCGCCGAGGATGTCGGTGCCGTAGCGCTGGACGATGAGCGCGATCTTCACGCGTGGACTCCGCGACTCGCCGAGATCGTCGGCGTGGGCTGCTGCATCAGGCGAACTCCGCGATGAGGGTGTCCAGCTCGCGTGCGGTGCGATGGTCGCCGAAATCGGCGAGCCGCTCGCGCTGGCCGGTGACGACCCGGCGCCGGACGTCCTGGTCGTAGGCGAGGACGCCGAGCCATTCGGCGGCGTACTCGAGGTCCTTGGGGTTGAAGACGACGCCGGCGCCGCCCATCGTCTCGGGCACGGCCGCCTCGCCGTAGGCCAGCACCGGCACGCCGGCGGCCATCGACTCGAGCAGCGGCACGCAGAAGCCCTCGTGGTCGCTCAGCGAGATGTAGACGTCGGCGTGACGGTAGAACGCGGCCAGGTCGGCGTCCGGCACCGGGCCGGTGAAGAAGAACCGATCGTGCGGCATCTCGTACTCCCGCATCAGCGCCAGGATGGCCTTGTAGTAGCCCGGCACGGCGTCGGTCCTGCCGACGAAGATGAAGCGGTAATACGCGTCGACATAGCGCTTGTAGTGCTCGGCCAGCCGGATGTGATCCTCGATCCGCTTGTTGGGCGCGATGCGGCCGACGAACAGGAAGTTTACCAAGCCGTCGTCGAGGAAGCGCGACAGGGCCGGCCGCGGCGGCGCCTTGGTGATCCGATCGAGATCGACGGCGATCGGCATGACCCCGGTCGGCGCGAAGCCGAGGGCCTCCAGCTCGCGGCGGTTGAAATCGGAGTCGCCGAGGGCCAGGTCGACGTGGCCGACCAGCGTGGCCAGCTCGCGGCGACCGAACGACGCCAGCCGGAACATGTTGGCGTCGTAGCCGGCGAAGAAGTGCGCCGGCGTGATGTTGTGGTACTGCAGGACGCGGGCGCCGGGCAGGGTGGCGAAGGCGCCCGTCATCGGCGACGGCAGCGCGAAATGGAAGATCGTGACGTCGCCGCGGCGGGCCGCGTCGTCGGCGAAGGGCCGGACGTCGGCGCGCAGGTCGTCGTCGATGGTCAGCGCGAACAGGTCGGAGGTGTGGCCCTTGGCCCGCAGCAGATCGCGGACGCGGCGGGCGCTGTCGCCGATGGCGTCGCCCCGGTGGGCGGCCGGCACCCACTGGTTGATCGTCATGGCGCCGCCGGGGCGGTCTTACCTTTTGCGGAGTAGACCGGGGGCAGCGCGCCGTAGGCGCCCGGGCGGTATTGGTGCAGCTCCTCCAGCTGCTGGGTCGACGCGAAGCGATCCCAGAAGTCGAAGGCGACGGCCGGCGCCGGCTGCGGCGGCATCGCCCGCACCTGCTCGACGAAGCCGCGGACCAGGCCGCCGAAGTCGCGGGCCAGGAGCCGCGCCAGCGCCGCGTCCTGCGCCTCGACGATCTGCGCCTCGAGATCGGGATCGCTGATCACGGCGTCGACGATCGCCGCCACGTGCGCGGGATCCTTGTCCGTGTAGAGGACGCCGCCGCCATCCATCGTCGCCGGGATCGCCGTCGCCGCGTAGGCGACGACCGGCAGACCGACGTGGAACGCCTCCATCAGCGGCACGCAGAACCCCTCGTGCTCGCTGGCGCAGAGGAACAGGTCGGCGACCTCGTAGTAGGCGGCGAGCTCGGCGTCCGAGACGTGGCCGAGGAAGTGGACGTCGTGCGCGCCGAGATCCGCGACCAGCTTCTGGAGCATCGCGAAGTAGCGCTCGAACCCGCTCGACGAGCCGACCAGCAGCAGCCGCGACCGCGCGTTGTGCCGGGTCTTGTAGGCGTGGAAGTGGCGGATGACGTTCTCGATCTTCTTGTTCGGGATCACCCGGCCGACGAACAGCAGGTTGGTCCAGCCGTCGTCGAAGGCCTGGGCCATCGTGCGATCGGGCACGACGTCGAGATGATCGAAGCTCGGGACGACCGGCAGGACGTCGGTGCGCGGGAAGCCGAGCTCGACCAGCTCCTGGCGGTTGAACTCGGAGTCGCCGAGCGCCAGCGCACAGCGTGACGCGTAGGCGCCCAGCTCGCGCCGACCGAGGTAGCACAGCTCCACCAGCAGCGGATGCACGCCGGCGAAGTACACCGGCGGCGTGATGTTGTGGTAGACGAGGATCATCCGCCCCGGCAGCGCGTAGGCGACGCGCGAGGCGCGCGATCCGATCGAGAAGTGGTGGATGAGGGCGGTCTCGGGCGTCGCCTCGTCGATCAGGTCGCGATAGTCGCGCGTCAGATCTTCGAGCCGCGAGTCGGCGGTCTCGACGAAGATGTCCGAGCGGTAGCCGGCGGCACGCAGCACCTTCTGGATGCCGAGCACCTCGTGGCCGATGGCGTCGCCGTAGCCGAGCGTCGCCAGCACCTGATGGACGGCTGGCGCGGCCGCCCCGGGCGCGCCGGCAGCCGTCGAGCCGTCGGGCGCCTGGCCGGTCATCCGTTCCTCCGCGGCGGCCGCCGTTGACGGCCCTGCCGGTTCTGCCCCCGGCGGCCGTCCTGGCGATCCCGCTGGCCCGTCTGCCCGCCCCCGTTCTTGGCCGGTGTTCCCGGGGCGCCGGCGCCGGCCTTGCCGCTTCCGCCAGCTTGCGCGCCCGGCTGGCCGGGGCGGCCGCCCTGCGGGCGATCGGGCCGATCCGGACGGTTGCCCTGGGGCCGCCGGCCGCGGCCGTGCGCCCCGCTGCGGACGGCCTGCCGGCCCGCGACCGGCGATGGACGCGGCGCCGGACCCGAGGAACTGTTGGACTGGCCGCGCGACTGCGCATCCGCGGGCGCCGCCGGCTCGTCGTACGCCACCGGGCCCTTGGCGATGCCGTCGACGATTTCCTGCGCGGGTGCCAGCGTCCGCCGCCGGCGCGCCAGCCAACCGGGCAGCGCATCGACCGCGGCCGGCGCGGCGTTGGCCCGCGACAGCTGCCCGAGCATGTCCTCGGTACTTGCGCTGGATCACCGGCCACGCGTAGTGGCGCTCGTAGAAGCGGCGTCCGTTCTCGCCGAACGCCTGGTGCAGCGGCCGGTTCGACGTCAGCGTGAACAGCGCCTCGGCGAACTCCGGGAAGTCGTCGTAGTAGAGCCCGGCGCGGCTGCGGATGGTCTGCCCGCGCAGCACGTCGCAGCGGCCGTTGGCCAGCACCGGCCGCCCCAGGCCCCACGCTTCGAGCGCCACCATCGACAGGCTCTCGAACCGCGACGGCATGATCAGCGCCTCCGAGGCGGCGATGGCGTCGAACTTGTCACGGTCGGAGACGAAGCCGAGATGCCGGATGCGCGGATGCGCCGGAATCGGCAGGATCGACGTGCCGGCGAGGATCAGCGAGAGCTGCTGGCCGAGGCGCGGCCGGTAGTTGCCAAAGTAGTCGAACAGCTCGGCGCAGCCCTTGTTCGCGTCGATGCGCCCGACGTAGATCACGAACGGGCCCGAGATGTCGTACTTTCGGCGAAAGCGATCGGGCGCGGTCTCGCGCGGCAGGTCGGAGCCGATGCCGACGACGACGCCCGGCACCGACGTGTTGCCGGAGACGGCCTGGATGATGGCGCGCTCTTCCGGCGAGTTGTACATCAGCGCGCGCGCGGCGCGGAACACGGGCGCGAAGATCGACAGGCCGAGCGCGGCGTCGCGCTCCGCGGTCGGCACCAGGATCGCCTTGTGCGGCACGCGGCGCACGCCGTGCCAGGCGTGGTAGTAGCGATAGCTGAAGAACAGGAAGAAGTCGAAGGCGTCGGCCTGCTGGCCGATGTAGTCGATCAGCGCCGGGCTGGTCGGGCCTTCGCTGTCGAGCCACGCGATCTCGTCGGCGACCGAATGGCGCCGCTCGAACACCTGCGTCGATCGCTGGCCGAAGTCCTGCGGATCGCGCTCACGCGCGACCGGGAAGCGGCGCACCGGGACGCCGTTGACCGTCTCGGTGCCCTCGGCGTAGTGCGCCTTCCAGGTGACGTAGTCGTGGGCGCAGGTGGTCAGCACCTCGACGCGGTGCCGCCGCGCCAGCATCTCGGCGACGTAGCGGGCGTGCAGCTCCGCGCCGCCGCTGATGTCGGCGCCGTAGCGCTGGACGACGACCGCGAGCTTCACGGTTCGCCCGAGTCGTCGCCGGCGGGACGGGGAGTGGGTGCGTCGCCGCCGCCCGACGGCTCCTGGGACGCCGGAGCGTCTGGCGGCGCCGGAATCGACGCCGTGGGCAGCGCGGCAATCGGCGCGGTCGGGACGTCGGCCGTGTCGTCGGGACCATCGTCGTAGCCGGCATCGTCGCCGGACTCCGGTCCGCCGTCGTCGCCGTCGTCGCCGAGCCCGGCGTCCCCGACGGGCTCACCGGCGACGGCCGAACTGCCAGGCGCACCCGGCTGTCCGGCCTCGAGGCCGCCGCGCCGGCGACCGCGCCGGCGTCGACGGCGCCGCGGGCCGCGGCCGTCGCCCGGATCCGCGCCGGGCGCGGTGCCGGGCGCGCCGGCGGCGGCGCCGTCGGCGTCATCCGCGGCGGCAGGAGCAGCGGCCTGGGGCGGCGGCGGCGGCGGCGCCAGCGGCGTCCCCGGCCGGTACTGCACGACGCCCTCGAGCGCGCGGGCGCGGCGCTCGTCGAAGTCGAGCCGCGTGCTCAGCGACTCGACCAGCATCCGCAGGTTCTTCACTTCGATACCCAGCCGCGTCGTCTCGACGACGAGGTTGTTGAACATCTCGAAGTTGAGCGCGTCCAGCTCGTCGCGGGTCTGCAGGCGCTGGCTGACGCGGGCGAACAGCTCGCGGTGCTTGGTGTTGATCGCCGGCTGCAGGTGCAGCGGGTGCGTGATGGCCCCGATGTTCACGAACAGCTTGAGCAGCGGGCTCAGGAGCTTGCGGATGCCGCGCAGGATGCGGCGCGGCAGGTCGCGCGCCGAGCCGAGCGTCAGATCCGGATCGAACGTGTACTGGGGGGGAATTCCTCGCCGGCCAGGAAGAGCGGCGCCGGCTGGTGCTGGCGCTTGAAGTGGCCCAGCAGGTCGGAGCGGACGGCGCGAGGGTCGAGGAAGCGATCGAGCTTGACGCTGGCCAGCTCGCGGACCTCCGCCTCGGTGTAGTCGGCGCCGCGCTTGTCACGGATCCGCGCCCTGATCTGGCGCATGATCTGCTCGACGTCAACGTGATCAGCGCGGACGGAGAAATCAGACATGGTCTTCCGGCGACCGCGCGGTGAGCGCGGCCGCGGTGGAGGGGGTGGGGCTGACGTCGATGGCCGCGTGGCGTTCCACCACGAGGCTGCTTATGCCGCGAAGCTCTTGACCGCTTCGGCTTCGCCGTCGTAGCTGTCGAAAATCGTGATGAGCTTCGTGATCACCAGCAGATCCTGAATGCGCTTCGACACGTTCAGGAGCTTCAGGCGGCCGTTCTGGCGGCTGATGCTCGTGTAGGTCCGCACGATTTCGCCGAGGCCCGCGCTGTCGATGTAGGGCACCGATTCCAGGTTCAGGAGGATCTTCTTCTTACCCTGACTGACCAGACTGGCGATCTTGTCCTTGAGCAGCTCGTCGCCTTCGCCCAACGTCATCTTGCCCTTGAGATCCAGGATCGTGACGTCGTCGACGACCCGTTCTTCGATCTGCATTCCCGATACTCCTGTGGCGCGGAAGTCCTAGACGCAGCGGACACTAACACGAGTACCCACACGCGTCAACGAACCGCGCCCGTGTGGCCGCGGGATCGCGGCCGTGAAACCTACAGCCCGGCCCCCGGCGCCTTCTTCTGCTGGAAGCACGAGCGGCAGAGGACCGGCCGCCCTTGCGTGGGCTTGAACGGCACCGTCGTCTCTCGCCCGCACGATGCGCACGTCGCGGTGGTCTCGACCCGCTCGCGAGGCGCTCCCGGTGCTGGTCCCTGAGCCGCGCGCTTGGCCTTGCACGCGCGGCACCGTTTTGGCTCGTTACGAAAACCCTTGTCGGCGAAAAACGCCTGCTCTCCCGCCGTCCAGATGAAGCTGCTTCCGCAGTCGATACACTGCAGAGTCTTGTCCTGGAACTCCATTGGCCCGCTCCCAAGTCGCCCATGCTCGGCAGGAGCAGGCGGCCTGTTTCAGGGGACAACTTCCGGCGCCTGACCCAGGGCGGCGGGGGGCTGACACGGACCCGAACGGCGTGCTCTCGGGCCCGTGCCTGCGGCACCGTGGCCATGGAGGAGGGTCCGAACCGACCCCTAGTCCAAATCCCGGCGTTGCTTCTTTCGGCTCCGCTTCCGGGCCAGCGCCTGCTTTGCGCGACGCTTGTCTCCCGGCTTCAGATAGAACGAATGCTTCTTGATATCCTTGATGATATCTTCTTGCTGAACCTTACGCTTGAAACGGCGGAGGGCGCTTTCGATCGATTCGCCGTCCTGTACTTTCACTTCAGCCACTAGTACCGAGCACCCCCTCTCGGGCTGAACTTTCCCGGCGGCTGTCAGCGCACCGGGATCCCTCTCAGGAAACGGCCTGAGAGGCAAACAAGCACTATAGTGAGCATGGGCTAGCCGCGTCAATAGCGCCAACCCCGAGTCTGTTGGGGCGCGGGCTGGTCTCGTCGGCTGGCGCCGGGTTCCTCGACTGGTCGGCGGGAGGAACCGTGCAAAACCAACATACAATCGCTCGCCTATGAGGGTCCTCGTGGTGGGCGGAGGCGCGCGCGAGCACGCGCTGGCCTGGAAGCTCCGGCAGGAATCGGGCGTGTCTGCGGTGGTGACGGCGCCTGGTAACCCGGGGACGGCCCTGCTGGGCCCGGCCTACCCCGTTTCGGCGACGGACATCGACGGGCTGGTCGATCTCGGCCCGGTCCGAGGCGATCGACCTGACCATCGTCGGCCCCGAGGCGTCGCTCGAGCGCGGACTCGCGGATGCCTTTGCGTCTGAAGGACTTGTTCTGTTCGGACCGACCCGCCAGGCGGCCCGCCTGGAGACCAGCAAGGCGTTCGCGAAGCACCTGATGGGCCTCGCCGGCGTGCCGACCGCCCGCTATCGCGTCGCCGAGACCCCGGAGCAGGCGATCACTGCCGTGGAAGAGTTGGGCGGCGCGGTGGCGCTGAAGGCCGACGGTCTGGCCGGCGGCAAGGGCGTCATCGTCACCGAGGAGCCGGAGGACGCGCTCGCCGCCATCGAGGCGCTGATGGTGCACCGCAAGGTCGGCGACGCCGGGCGGACGCTGGTGGTCGAGGAGCGCCTCCAAGGCCCGGAAGTGTCGTTCTTCGCCGTCGCCGACGGCGACCGGGCCATCGCGCTGTCGTCGGCGCAGGATCACAAGCGGGTCTTCGACGACGATCGCGGGCCGAACACGGGCGGCATGGGCGCCTTCTCGCCGAGCCCGCTGCTCACGCGCGACCTCGAGGCGCGGGTGATGCACGAGATCGTCGATCCCGTGATCGACGCGATGAAGGCCGACGGTGCTCCGTTCCGCGGCTTCCTCTACGTCGGCCTGATGTTGACGGCCGACGGCCCCAAGGTCATCGAGTTCAATGTCCGCCTCGGCGATCCCGAGGCGCAGGTGCTGCTGCCGCGGCTGCGCGTCGATCTCTCCGAACTGCTGATGGCGGCGGCCTGCGACGGCATTCCCGCCGGCTACCGCGTCGAGGCCAGCGACCAGCCGCACGTCGGCGTCGTGCTCGCGTCGGCCGGCTACCCGGATCACGTGCATCCCGGGCATCCGATTACCGGTTTCGACCAGGCGGCGGCACTCGACGACGTCCTCGTCTTCCACGGCGGCACGCGCAAGGACAAGGATCGGATCGTCACCGCCGGCGGGCGCGTGGTCGACCGTGGTCGGACGCGGCACGGATTTCCAGGCCGCGATCGATCGCGCCTACGCCGGCGTCGGCGGCGATCCAGTTCGAGGGCGTGCACGTTCGGCGCGACATCGGCCGCAAGGCGCTCGGAGGTCCATCGTGATTCGCCGCATCGCACCCGTCGTGGCCGCCCTCGGGCTGGTCGCGCTGGCCATCTGGCTGCCGCGGGAGGAACAGGTCGCCGCCGACAACCCGATCGGCGAGGCGCCGCAGGGCGTCGAGCTCCGCGCCGAGCGCGCCGCGGCCGCCGCGCCGTTCGTCGAGCGCTGGGATCTCAGCTTTCCGGCGACGCCTCCGGCGTCGCAGTCGCTCGCGCTGCAGATCGGTGAGGCCACCGGCGCGACCGCGCCGGGCCGTCTGACCGCGAGCGCGGCCGATCCGGCGGCGTTCCTCGATCGCCTCGGCGTCGTCCTGAGCGCCCCCGCGCCTGCCGGACCCGAGCCGGCGCCGGTGCCGGCGCTCGACGTGCGGCTGGATCTGCTGGGCGAGCGCCTCTCGGTCGGCCACGGCGACGTCGGCGCGACCATCATCGCCGGCGCGTTCGTCGCGGAGCCGGCCGGCACGTGGCGCGTCTACCGGCTGACGCTCGGCGAGGGCGGGCCGCAGTGCTTCCTCGGCGTCAGCGCCGACGAGCACGCCGCGGTGCTGCTGCCGCGGGCGCTCGACGACGGCCCCGCCATCCTGGAGCGCTTCCGGGCGCTCCTCGTGCGCGGGCCGGCGGCCAGCTGAGGGCTCCGGCGGTGGCGATCATCGAAGCGCGCGGGCTGGCGCGCGCGTTCACGACGAAACAGGGCCGGGTCGAGGCGGTCTGCGGCGTCGACTTCGTCGTCGAGCCCGGCGAGATCGTCGGCTTCCTCGGCCCGAACGGCGCCGGCAAGACGACCACGCTGCGGATGCTGACGACGCTCCTGCAGCCGACGGCGGGCTCGGCCCGCGTGGTCGGCTGCGACCTGCTCGCCGATCCCCAAGGCGTGCGCGAGCGCATCGGCTACGTCTCGCAGGTCGGCGGCACCGATCCGTCGTGCCCGGTGGCCGAGGAGCTGATCCTGCAGGGCGAGCTGCACGGCCTGTCGTACTCCGAAGCGAAGCGCCGCGCGGAAGCGCTCTACGACGACCTGGACCTGCGGGCGATCGCGGCGCGGCCGGCCGGCTCGTTGTCCGGCGGCCAGCGCCGGCGGCTCGACATCGCGCTCGGGCTCGTCCACCGTCCACCGCTGCTGTTCCTCGACGAGCCGAGCACCGGTCTCGATCCGCAGAGCCGCAGCCACTTGTGGGACCTGGTCCGGCGGCTCCGGGTCGAACAGAAGACGACCGTCTTCCTGACCACCCACTATCTCGACGAGGCGGATGCGCTCGCCGATCGGCTGCTGATCATCGACCACGGCCGCATCGTCGCCGAGGGCACGCCGGACGAGCTGAAGCGGCGGATCTCGGGCGACGTCGTCACGCTGGAGATCCGCGGCGACGTCGAGCGGGCGCGGCTGGCGATCGCCGGCCATCCCGGCGTCCGCGACGTCACCGGCGGCGGCGCCACGCTGCGCCTCACCGTCGACCAGGGCGAGCGCGCCCTCGTCGAGCTGGTGCGGCTGCTCGACGAAACGGGCGCCACGCTCGTGTCGGTCAACCTGTCGCGGCCGACGCTCGACGACGTCTTCCTCACCGTCACCGGCCGATCGCTGCGCGAAGACGCCGCCTGAGTCATGCGCCTGCTTCGAGACATCCTCCTGATCTACCGGCGCCAGGTGCGGCAGTCGCTGCGCGTGCCGATGACGCTGGTCCTCGGCCTGCTGCAGCCGATCCTCTACCTGCTGTTCTTCGGACCAGTGTTCTCGCAGGTCTCGAAATCGTTCGGGACGGAGGCCACCGGCCTGGAGCTGTTCGTGCCCGGCATCCTCGTGCAGCTCGGGATGTTCAGCAGCGCCTTCGTCGGCTTCGGCATCATCGCGGAGCTGCGGCAGGGGATCATCGAGCGGTTCCGGGTGACGCCGGTCAGCCGCCTGGCGCTGCTCCTCGGGCGCGTCCTGCGCGACGCGTCGCTGCTCGGTCTGCAGGGCTGCGTCCTGCTGCTGCTGGCGCTGGTGCTCGGCCTGCGTGCGCCGGTTGCGGGCCTGATCCTCGCGCTGGGCCTGGTCGTCGTCCTCGGCATCGCGCTGTCGTCGCTGTCCTACGCGCTCGGCCTGGTGACGCGGCAGGAGTTCGTGTTCGCGCCGTTCCTGAACATGGTGCTGGTGCCGGTGCTGCTGCTGTCCGGCATCCTCCTGCCGATGACGATGGCGCCGGACTGGCTGCGGACGCTGTCGCGGTTCAACCCGCTGTCGCACATCGTCGACGCGATCCGCGACGCCTTCCTCGGCCGCTACCTGACCCTGCACGTGGTGGGCGGCACGCTTGCGGTGATGGCACTGGCCGTCGTTTCCGTCACCCTGGCGACACGATTGTTCCTTCGGGAAAATGCCTGAGACGATACAGTCGAGCTTTGCCGGCCGGATCGGTCCGCTTTACGCGGCCGTCAAATTGCCGTAGACTCTACAGTTACGGCCGAACGCTCAACGGAGCGCGCGGCCGTGTCAGTTTTCGCCCATGCCCAATCGCCCCGTCGAGGTGAGCCTCGAGGTGAATCCCGCCGCCAGGCTCGACGTCATCGACGTGGGTCAGGAAGTGCGGGACCGACACGGTGACGCGCTCGAGCCCTTCCCGCGGGCGCTCTACTGCTCCTTCCACACGACCGCCGGCTACCTGGATCAGGGGCTGGCGACGCGGCTCCAGCAGGAAGGCGAGCCGGGCGTCGAGCCGTTCGTGCGGGTCTTCAAGACGATCTTCCCGGAAGGCGCCGGCTACCAGCACGACAACCTGGAGCTGCGCAACGAGCTGTCCGAGGAGCAGAAGCGCAACGAGCCGCAGAACGCCGATTCGCACCTGGCCTTCATCGGTGCCGGCCTGCGCAACTGCGTCACCTACCGGCACCGTCCGGGTGAGCCGGTCTACTTCGTCGACCTGGACGGGGTGAACGAGGGCCAGGCGCGTCAACGCCAGACCACGATCGTCGGCTTCAGCGAGGAAGAGGAAGTCGTCCGCGAGCGCCTGGTGATCCCGGTGTCCGCGCACCCGATCGACTCGGTGAACCTGAAGGACCCGAAGCTCGGCCTCTACGAGCAGATCGAGGCGCTCACCGCGAAGCACGACGTGCCGAAGGGCCGCGTCCGCATCGAGCTGGCCAAGGGCGAGCGCCACGCCGGCCTCACCGTCAACGAGTACGAGACGCTGCTGATGCGCCACGACCTCGCCGAGGTGCTGCGCGAGCCGCTGCGCTTCATGCGCGAGAAGGCGTCGCACCTGCTGGCGCGGCCGCGCGCCATCCCCAACCGCAGCCTGGACTATGCCAAGTACGACATGGTCCAGATCTTCAATCAGCTCTTCGACACGTTCCGCATGAACGAGTCGGTGGTGGAGCGCCTGGCGGCGCGCGTGCTGGCGGTGCCGGCGTCGCGCTTCCTCCGGATGAAGCGCTCCGTGAGCCTGCTCGTGTCCGATCGCGTGACCGAAGGCGTCGGGCGGCCGATCCAGGGCACCTACCAGAGCCCGATCCTCGTGCAGTGGGCCAAGGCGTCGGCCAAGCAGCGCGAGGTCGAAGTCGTCCTGACCCGCTTCAAGTAGCCGCGCTCAGCGCGGCGGCGGCGCGGCCACCGCCTTCGCGGCCCCGGCGGTCGCCTTCCCCGACCCGGCCGACGCGTCCTGTCCGGCGGCCTCGTCGTCCCCCAACACGATGTCGAGCTTCGGCTTGGACGCGCGCAGGCGTTCCACGCCGGCTGGCGTCACGTCCGTCTGCCACAGGTAGACGCGGCGGAGGCGGGGCAGCGCCGCCAGCGGCGCCAGGCCCGCGTCGGTGACGCGCGTGTCGTACAGGTTCAGCGTTTCGAGCTGGGCCAGCGGCGCCAGCGCCAGGAGCCCGCGATCCGTCGTCGCCGTGCGGCTGACGTCGAGGCGCGTGAGGTTCGTCATCTTGCCGATGGCGGGGAACGCGGCATCCGAGATCGCCGTGTCGGCCAGCGTCAGCCACAGGACGTGCGGCGCGAGCGGCGCGAGGCTGGCGACCCGTCCGTCGTCGGCGGCCGGCTCGCGTCCGCTGACCCGCGCGTCGAGGAAGGGCGAGCCGTCGGCGATGGAGCCGCAGCTCGACGCCGCGGTCGCGGATCGCCGCGAGCCGCGCCGCGTCTGGCGCCGCCAGCGATACCGGCGGGATGGTCGGACCGCCGCGCGCGAGCGGACCGAGCCGCGCTTCGATCACGGGCAGCACGTCGGGCGGGACGTCCAGCTCCACGAGCGGCTGCTCGAAGGACGCGCCGCTGTCGATCCACCATCGCAGCAGCCCGGCGTCCGCGGCCGGGAGCGGCCGCTGTCCGCGCGGCGGCATGACGTCCGCGTGATCGGCCGGGAGCCACACGCGGCGCACCAGCTCGCTGGCGAGGGCGCGCCCGGGCGTCACGACGGGGCCGTGATCGCCGCCCTTGAGGATCGCCTCGGGCGTGTCGAGGACGAGGCCGCCGCGGGCCGCGCCGGCCGTGTGGCAGGACGTGCAATGGCGCTGCAGCACCGGCCGCACCAGCGTCGGGTAGACGGGCGCCCGCTCGATCGGGCCGCTGAACGCCGCGGCGGCCGGCGCGCCGGAGAGGCCGGCGACCAGCGTCCGGAGCGGCGCTGGCGCGAAGTCGGTGAGGTAGCCCTCGCCGTGCGTCAGCGTGGCGCCGAGATGGCCGGCGGCAGTGAGCGTAGCGAGCGTGAGGGCGAGCCCCGTCCGCACGAGCGCATCGCCGGCGCCGGTGCGCTGGCGGCGCCACGCGGCGAGCGCCGTGATCAGCGCGCCAATCGCGACCACGATGCCCAGCTGCAGATGGCGCTCGAACGTCGGGCCGCCGAAGCCGCCCGACGTGCCGAGCAGGTAGCCGGCGCTGGCCGCGATCGCCGCGGTGATCGCCGCGACGACCAGCAGCGGGAACCGTGCGGCGAGCCACGGCGGGCCGGTGCGCCGTCGAAGCGCGAGCAGTTCGAGCGCGCCGGCGAGCAGCAGGAACGCGATCGGAAAGTGGACGAGCAGCGGGTGGAAGCGGCCGACGAAGGCCGCGGCATCGCTCACGCCAGCAGGTCTTTCACCACGTGGCCGTGCACGTCGGTCAGCCGGTAGCGGCGGCCCTGGTGCTTGAAGAGCAGCCGCTCGTGGTCGACGCCGAGCAGGTGCAGCAGCGTCGCCTGGAAGTCGTGCACGTGGACGGGGTCGCGCACCACGTTGTAGCCGAGCTCGTCGGTCTCGCCGTGGGTGTAGCCGCGCTTCACGCCGCCGCCGGCCATCCAGACCGAGAAGCAGCGCGGGTGGTGATCGCGGCCGTAGTTGTCCTTTTCGAGCTTGCCCTGCGAGTAGTTGGTGCGGCCGAACTCGCCGCCCCAGATGACCAGCGTGTCCTCGAGCAGCCCGCGGCGCTCGAGATCGACGACCAGCGCCGCCGACGCCTGATCGACCGACTTCGTCATCGTGCGGATGTCGTTCGGCAGGTTGCCGTGCTGGTCCCAGCCCTGGTGATAGAGCTGGATGAAACGGACGTTGCGCTCGGCCAGGCGCCGGGCCAGGAGGCAGTTGGCGGCGTAGGTGCCGGGCTTGCGCGCCTCCTCGCCGTACAGCTCGAAGACGGCGTCGGACTCCGTCGAGAGATCCATGGCATCGGGCACCGCCGTCTGCATGCGGTAGGCCATCTCGTACTGGGCGATGCGCGCGTCGATCTCCGGATCCATGGTGCGCGCGTGCTGCTGCTGCTCGAGCGTGCGCAGCGTATCGAGCATCCGCCGGCGGCTGGTGCGATCGATGCCCTTTGGATCGTTCAGGAACAGCACCGGATCCTTGCCGCCGCGGAACTGCACGCCCTGGTGCTGCGACGGCAGGAAGCCGCTGCCCCACAGCCACGAGTAGAGCGGCTGATCGCCCTCGCGGGCGCGCGACAGCAGGACGATGAAGCCGGGCAGGTTGCCGTTCTCGGAGCCGAGCCCGTAGGAGAGCCACGCGCCGATCGACGGCCGGCCGGCCTGCTGCGATCCGGTCTGGACGAACGTCACCGCGGGATCGTGGTTGATGGCCTCGGTGTGCATCGACCGGACGATGCACAGCTTGTCGACGATCCGCGCGGTGTGGGGAAGCAGTTCGCTGACCCAGATGCCGCTCTTGCCGTGGCGGGCGAAGTCGAACTGCGAGCCGGCCATCGGGAACGACTTCTGGTGCGCGGTCATCCCGGTGAGCCGCTGGCCCTTGCGGATCGACTCCGGCAGCTCCTCGCCGTTCATCGTGCGGAGGCGCGGCTTGTAGTCGAACAGCTCGAGCTGCGACGGGCCGCCGCTCTGGAACAGGTAGATGACGCGCTTGACGCGCGGGACAAGGTGCGGCGACGAGAGCAGCGGCGCGCCGGCCGGCCCGGCGGCGCCCTGCGATGCGGGTGCGGCCGCCAGCAGCGAGGGATCGAGCAGCGCCGCCAGCGCCGTCGAGCCGATGCCGAGGCTCGCCGCCGACAGGAAGTGCCGCCGCGTGCAGTTGAACTTCAGGTCGTCCAATCCATCCATCGCAATTCCTGCCACATTTCCGAGTCTCTCGGGAAGACCATCGTAAGCAGCATCGGGAGCTGCATCGGGAGCGGTTCAGCGTTTCGTTACTGCATCGTCGAGGTTCATCACCGTGGATGCCACGACGGTGGCGGCGGCCAGCTCCGCCGCGTCGATCCCGGGCGCTGGCTTCGACGCGCCGACCGCGAGCAGCGTCGCCGCGGCGCCGCGCTCACGGCGGAAGCGCGCCAGCTCGTCGCGATACAGCGACTCCAGCGCGGCGCGCTCCTCGGACGTGGGGACACGGCCGGTGAGCGCGCGGAAGCCGAGCGCGATCCGGCCGCCGACGTCGCCGCCCGCCTCGCGGATCATGCGCGCCGCCAGCGCCCGCGCCGCCTCGACGAACTGCGGATCGTTCAGCAGCACGAGCGCCTGCAGCGGCGTGCTGGTCCGCTGCCGGCTGACCGTGCAGAAGAGGCGCTCGGCCGCGTCGAAGCTGATCGCCGAGGGCGGCGGCGACGACCGCTTCCACACCGTATAGAGACTCCGCCGATACAGATCGTCGCCCTTGCCGACCTCGTAGGTCGTCGCGTTGCGGGTGGCGAGCGCCTCCCACAGGCCGGCCGGCTGATACGGGTAGACGCTCGGCCCGCCGATCGTCGGGACGAGCAGGCCGCTGGCGGCGAGCGCGGCGTCGCGCACCTGTTCGGCCGACAGGCGATGCGACGGCCCGCGCGACAGCCACTCGTTCGCCGGATCGCGCTCGCGCGCTGCCGCGTCCGCGATCGACGACTGCCGGTAGGTGGCCGACAGCACGAGCCGCTTCTGCAGCGCCTTCAGGTCCCAGCCCGAGGCGACGAAGCGGGTTGCCAGCCAGTCGAGCAGCGCCGGGTGCGTCGGCAGCTGGCCCTGGCTGCCGAAGTCGGCCGGCGTCGCGACCAGGCCGCGCCCGAACAGCTGCGCCCAGGTGCGGTTGACGATCACCCGCGCCGTCAGCGGATGCCCTGGCGACGTGAGCCAGCGCGCCAGGCCCAGGCGGTTGGCTGGGAGGTCCTTGGGAAACGCGCCCAGCACCGCGGGCGTGCCGGGCTCGACCGGCTCGGTCGGCGCGTCGTAGGCACCCCGGGCCAGCATGAACGTCCGGCGCGGCGACGGCGCGCTCGCGCATCGCCATCACCTCGACCAGCGACGTCAGCAGCGCGTTCTCGTCGCCGCGGACGCCGGTCAGCGTGCGACGCGTGGCCGCGGCCGCCGGATCGACGCGCAGCAGGTAGTGTTCGCGCAGCGCGGCCTGCTGCTCCGCCGATCGCGTCGCGGCGGGGATCCGCAGCACGGCGCCGAGCGGATCGGCGACGCCGGCGAGCGCCTGCACCTCGAACCGCGACAGCTGGCGATCGAATACGCGCAGCTCGTCGACCGTGACGGCGTCGAGCCGCTCGTCGCCGCGGCGGCCGATGCGGATCGGCGAGCCGCCGCCATCCCAGTTCTTCTTCCGGCCATCGTGGAGGATGCTGCGGCGCAGGTGATCGATGACGACCCGGGCCGTCGGCCGGACGCCGTCGACGAACAGCCCGATGCCGGCGGCGCGGCTCGAGCCGTCGTAGGTCAGCGTGATGTGCTGCCAGGTGCCCGGCTTCACGACCGGCTCGCTCGTCTCGATCTCGATCGAGTTGTCGGGCGCGACGTGGTGCAGGCCGGCGCTGAGCGTGCCGTCGGCGCGCAGCAGCACTTCGTAGCCGCGCAGGCCGTTCATCACGGCGCCGGAGCGGGCGAGCAGCGGGCCGGCAGTGCCGGCGCGATCGACGCGGACCCACAGGCCGACCGAGAACGGCTCGTTGCGCTCGAAGAACGCCACCTTCTTGCCGGCCTCGATGAAGCTGTCGCCGACCAGTTGCTGCGCCTCGCCGACCTTGCCGGCCACCGTCTTCGTCGGGCGATCGACGTCGCCGACGCGGCCGCGCTCCTTGGCGTCCACCACGTTGGCGAGCACCAGAATCGGCTTGAGCGGTTTCTTCACGGCCGGCGGCGGCTTCTTCGGATCGACCTTGGGGGGCTCGATCACCGGACGCGGCGTGTCGAACGGGAAGTAGGCGATGAGGCCAGGCGGTTGCGCGACGGCCGCGCGCGCCGCGTCGGCGGCGGTCGCGAGCCAGCGCGCGTAGCCGGCGTCATAGCGCGCCGCGGCCGGATCGAGCTCGGCCTCGAGCGTCGTGATCCGCTCGGCCAGCGCAGCCAGCTTCGCGTCCGCTTCGGGCGTCGTCACGATGGCCGTCGGACTCGGCACGCCCGAGTACGGGATCTGGCCGACCTCGTTGACGTTGTTGAAGAAGCCGTAGAGCCGATAGAACTCGCGCTGCGAGACCGGGTCGTATTTGTGGTCGTGGCAGCGCGCGCACTCGACGCTCAGGCCGAGGAAGGCGCGTCCCAGCGTGTTCACGCGATCGACGACGTACTCGGTGCGGTATTCCTCCGCGACGATGCCGCCTTCCTGGCTCTGCATGTGGTTGCGGTTGAACCCGGTGGCGATCCGCTGCTCCTGCGTCGCCTGGGGCAGGAGATCGCCGGCCAGCTGCCAGGTGATGAAGTCGTCGACGCGCAGGTTGCGGTTGAAGGCGGCGATCACCCAGTCGCGCCACGGCCACATCTCGCGCATGCCGTCGTCCTGGTAGCCGTGCGAATCGGCGTAGCGCGCGATGTCGAGCCAGTCGGCGGCCATGCGCTCGCCGTAGGCGCGGCGACGCCAGCAGGCGATCGACGACGCGCTCGTAGGCGTCGGCGGAGCGGTCGCCGAGGAACGCGTCGATGGCGGCCGGCGTCGGCGGCAGCCCCGTCAGATCGAAGGACACGCGCCGCAGCCAGGTCTCGCGCGGCGCTTCGGGCGACGGCTTCCAGCCCTTCGCCTCGAGCGCGGCCAGCACGAACCGGTCGACCTCGCCGCGTGCCCAGCCGCTCGCGGCGACCGCCGGCAGCGCCGGCGTGGCGGGCGGGATGAACGCCCAGTGCGGCTTCCACTCGGCGCCCTGTTCGATCCAGCGGATCAGCGTCGCCTTCTCGACCTCGTCGAGCGTGAGGTGCGAATCGGCCGCCGGCATCATCACCTTGGGGTCGGTGCTGGTGATGCGGCGGACCAGCTCGCTCTTGGACGTGCTGCCCGGCACGATGGCGCGATGGCCGGACTCCAGCGTCGCCAGCGCCGATGCCTGCACGTCGAGCCGCAGCCCGCCTTTGCGCTGCCGGTCGTCCGGACCGTGGCACTTGAAGCAGCGGTCCGACAGGAGCGGCTTGACGTGGAAGTTGAAGTCGACCCGATCGGGCACACCGGCGATCGGCGGTGCCTGCCGGCGGCAGGCACCGCTGCCGAGCCCGAAGCTCAGAGAGACCGCACAGAGGACGCCGGCGGCCCAGAGGCCGCCGGCACGCCGCAGGGGGGAGTGCACGGTAAGAGCATTATCCGCCTACCGCAGGGCGGCCGCCACCCGCAGGCTTGTTTCGCGGCTGAGGCTGCTCACCGAGTAAAGGCGCCACGGCCGGCTGACGAACACGGTCGTCTCGGCGCCGCGACCGTCCGCGGCCTCTTCGATGACGATCGCCGTCCCGCCCGCCAGAGGCATCGTCTCGACCGTGACCGCCCCGTCGTCCGGCACGTCCAGCAGCCACGCCGGGTGCGCCGCGTACTCCTGGCCCAGCGTTCGCGCCTCCCACCACGAGAGCCCGCCGGCACGAAAGACCGCCTCGGCGAACCGATCGAGCGGGAACCCGGACGGCAGGTCGAGGCGGATCGGCGGCGTCTGGAGGATGGTGACGTCGTCGGGACGTCGCCCACTCCCCGCGGGGCCGAGATACCGCGCGACCACGGTCCGGCCGATCGTCCCGCGGAGCGTGACGCCGTCCCACTCGGCTGGCACGTCGATGTCGTCGGCGCCGGCCGCGGACAGCGCGGCGGACAGCGTGTCCCTTCGGATCGTCTGCTTCAGATCCACGGGCTGGAGCACGCTCAGGACCGGTTCGCCCGGCAGCACCGCGGCCGGCGGCAGCTCCACCTTGTAACCCGCGATCGCGGACGCCTCTGCGACGGACGCGGCCGACTGCTCGGCGCCGTTGGTGCTGATCTTCGTCTCGAGCGGCACCCGAGACAGATCGAGCCGCACCACCTGGAGACGCGACACGAAGAGGCGATACCAGAGCTCCTGCGCGAGCGCGCGGCCGGACGGCGCGAGCAGCACGGCGGCCAGCAGGGCGCCCGCGGCTGCCGCCGCGAGCCGATACGCGGGGGCACGCCTCCGCGGCGCGGTCGCCTGATTGATGACGACTCTGGCGCGCGCGGGGTTCGGGTTCCAGGTCGGGGTCAGTGCGGCCAGGCGAGCGGCGACCCACGCGTTCTCAGGATGCATGTCCATATCGGGCCTCGTAATCCTTCTTGAACGCGTCCTGTGCCCGCCGCAGCAGGGTCCCGACCGACGACGGCTGGATCCCGGCGGCGGCTGCGATCCCGGCGTAACTGAGATCCTCGGCCCACATCAGCAGGATCGTGGCCTGCCGCCGCGGCAGCGCGGCCAGCACGGTGCGAACCTGCCGCCGTTCGACATCTTCCGCGTGCAGATCCTCGGGGGTGCGGGGTGGGACGCCGAGGCGGACGAGCACGCGTTCGACCCGCGCCCACCGCTGGCCGCGCCGCCACGCGTCGAGCGCCTGGCGGACGGCGGTGCGGTACAGCCATCCCTCGGCGCCTTCCCCGTGCGCGGCCGGATGATGCCGCCACCTCACGAAGACGTCGGCCGCGATCTCCTCTGCCCGTGCCTGGTCGTGGACGATCCGCCCCACGACCCGCGCCAGCCGCACGTAGTGGGTCTGGAACAACAGGTCGAAGCGGTGGCCGGCGACGGCCGTGCCGACGGGCACCGCGGTCGTGTCCAGTGCGTTCATGACTCAAGAACGCGCGAGCGGGTCGATTTGGGACACTCCGGCGGCAGACTATATCGAGTGGCCATGGGCCGCGCCGACTGGCGCCCAACCTTCGAGGAGCGAGTCATGTCCCGCATGCTCTTTCGTCGCGCTGCTGCTGGTGGCCGGCGCCTGCAGCGCGCCGCCGGCGCCGCCGTTCCCCGGCGGCGAGATCGTCGACCTGTCCCACGCTTATGACGCGCGGGCGATCTTCTGGCCTACCGCGGCGCCGTTCCGGCTCGAGAAGGTGGCGGACGGGATCACGCCGGCCGGCTACTACTATGCAGCGAACGACTTCTTCAGCTCGGAGCACGGCGGTACGCACGTCGACGCGCCGATCCACTTCGCCCAGGGCCGCCAGACCGTAGACCGCATCCCGCTCGAACGCCTGATGGGGACGGCCGTCGTGATCGATGTGACTGAGGCGGCGAAGTACGCCGACTACCAGGTGACGACCGACGACCTCCAGCGGGCCGAGGCGCGCGACGGCCGCATCCCGGATCGCGCGATCGTGCTGATCCGTACCGGCTTCGCGCGGCGCTGGCCGGATGCCGCAACGTATCTCGGGACAGCCGAGCGCGGAGAGGCCGGGGTCGCGAAGCTTCACTTCCCCGGCCTGCACCCGCAGGCGGCCGCCTGGCTCGTCGCCAATCGATCGATTGCCGCGATCGGCATCGACACGGCGAGCATCGACTACGGGCAGTCGACGCTGTTCGAGTCCCACCGGGCATTGTTCGCGAAGGACATCCCGGCGTTCGAGAACCTCGCCTCGCTCGAACGGCTGCCGGCGCGCGGCGCCCACGTCATCGCGCTGCCGATGAAGATCGCCGGCGGCAGCGGCGCCCCGCTCCGGGTGATCGCAATTCTTGCCTCGTAACCCGGGCTCAGCCCAGGCTGAGCCCGGGCTCAGGCCTGGGCTCAGGGACGCGCCTCGAAGACGAGGTTGAACGGCGACTGCACGGCGCGCCGGAACGTCGTGAAGCCGGCGCCCTGCACCACCGCGCGCAGCCGGGCCTCGCCCGCCTGGGCGCCGAGCGCGAGCCCGACCTCCTGCGACGAGCGAGCAGGGCGTGCAGATCAGCGTCGACCCGGCGTAGTAGGCGCGGCCGACCGGGTTCAGGTTCTCCTCGACGCGATCGCCGGCGAACGGCTCGACGATCATCCAGCTGCCCCCAGGCGCGAGCGCCTGCAGGACGTGGCGCGCCGCGCCGGCCGGATCGCCCATGTCGTGCAGCGCGTCGAAGACCGTGACGAGGTCGTACTCCGTGCCCGGGAAGTCCTTGGCCCCGGCGACCTCGAACCGGCAGCGGTCCGCGATCCCGGCCTTGCGGGCGCGAGCGTTGGCGGCGTCGATCGAGTCCGGATGCGAGTCGAAGCCGACGAAGCGCGACGCCGGATAAGCCTGCGCCATGATGATCGTCGAGGCGCCGTGGCCGCAGCCGATGTCGGCGACGCGCGCGCCGGCCCGGAGCCGCGCCTCCATGCCGTCGAGGGCCGGGATCCACGCCTGGATCAGGTTGCCGAGATACGACGAGCGGAAGAACCGCTCGACGCCGTGGAAGAGCGCGTGGTCGTGCTCGTGCCAGCCGATGCCCTCGCCGGTGCGGAACGCCTCCGTGAGCTTGTCGACGATCCGGCCGGCGGCGACCGCGGTCTGGAACGCTCCGACGAGGAACGCCGGGCCGTCCTCGTCGGCGAACGCCATCGCCTGCTCGGGCGTCAGCGAGTACAGGCCCGATTCGGGGTGGTAGGTGACGTAGCCCGACGCGGCCTGCGCGTTCAGCCACTCGCGGACGTAGCGCTCGGCGGTCCCGGTCTGCGAGGCAAGACCCGCGGACGTGAGCGGGCCAACGGTCGCCAGCGCGCGGAACAGGCCCAGACGGTCGCCGATCACGACGAGCGGAGCGATGTCGGCGCCGCCGAAGTCGACGATGGCGCGGCCGATGAGCTCATAGAGCTTCTGTTCGTCGATGACGGGCGTGGCGGCGGGTTCGGGGGCGGTGGTCAGTGCGGTATGCATGTCGATGATCTCCAGGGTTGCAGTCACCGCCAGTGTGCGGGCACCATCGACACCGGAACTTTGCCGCGCGGGGCTCCGTCTTGCCCGATCGGCCGCGCCGCGCGGTCGCTTGCGCGTGCGGCCGCGACACTTGCCCGATCGGCCAGAACACTTCGACCAGAGACCATGGACGCCCTCTCCGAACTCCTACGCGCCGTGAAGCTGTCGGGGGCGATGTTCTTCATCGCCGAGTGCTCGAAGCCGTGGCGGGTGATCTCGCCGCCAGCGGCGACCCTCGGCCGCTACGTGGCGCCCGACGCCAGCCACGTGATCGAGTTCCACCTGATCACGGATGGGTCCGGCTACATCCGGGTGGGGGAGGAACGCACGCCGTTCGCCGCCGGCGACCTCCTGATGGTGCCGCACGGCGACGAGCACGAGATGGGCAATGGCACGGGCGGGGCGCTCTACGACGCCGCGCCGGGCGTCGCCGAACAGTGGAATGGCGGTCTGTGCCGGTCGCGGATCGGCGGCGGTGGCGAGGAGACGCGCATCGTCTGCGGCTACCTGGCGTGCGACGCCGGATTGATCAAGCCGGTGGTCGCCGGGCTGCCGCGCGTGGTGCGCGTGCATCTGCGCAACGATCCGGCCGGCGAGTGGCTCGAGCGATCCATCCACCACGCCGTCCTGCGGGTGCAGGAGGCCGCGCCCGGCAGCGACGTCATCCTCGCGCGCCTCGCCGAGGTCGTCTTCACCGAGGCGCTGCAGCGTTACGTGATGCAGCTGCCGGCGGGCCGGACCGGCTGGCTCGCCGGCGCCAGCGACGCGACGGTCGGCCGCAGCCTGGCCGCCCTGCACCATCGGCCCGCGCATCCGTGGACGCTCGACGAGCTCGCCGAGGAAGCCGGCGTCTCGCGATCGGCGCTCACCGAGCGCTTCGCCCGATACCTCGGCGAGAGCCCGATGGCGTACCTCACCGACTGGCGCCTGGAGCTGGGCGCGGAAGCGCTCCGCACGTCGAGCCGCAGCGTCCTGCAGATCGCGTCCGAGGTCGGATACGAGTCCGAAGCCGCGTTCAACCGCGCCTTCAAGCGCAAGTTCGGCAGCCCGCCTGCACAGTACCGGCGCGCGTCGCGCGCGGATCGCCGCGCCGCCGAGAGCGCCGGATCCGGTCCCAGACCAGTCGCGATGTGATCGGCTTCGCTAGAGCTGTTCGGCGAGCGCCTGCGCGGCCGACTTGCGGGCCGGGGCGCGCGGCCCTTCGTCCACGATCAGCTGGCCGCACGCCGCCCGGATGTCGCGGCCGCGGCTCTTGCGGACCGACACGGTCAGCCCCTTGTCGGCGAGGATCTTCGCGAAGGCGTCCACCCGGCCGTCGTCCGGCCGCTCGAACGGGATGCCCGGCGCGGCGTTCAGCGGCAGCAGGTTGATCTTGCCCTTGATGCCGTCGAGGAGCTTCACCAGCCGCCGCGCGTCCTCCGGCGTGTCGTTGACGCCCTTCAGCAGCACGTACTCGAAGGTGATCCGGCTGCGGCGCTTCACCGGGAAGCGCTTGCACGCCTCGATCAGCGCCTCGAGGTCGTACTTGCGGTTGATCGGGACGAGCGCGTCGCGCTGCTCCTCGTGCGAGGCGTGCAGCGAGATCGCCAGGTTCGGCATGAACGGCTCGCGCCCGAGCTTTTCGATCCCCGGCACCAGTCCGACGGTCGAGAGCGTGATGCGCCGCGCCGGCACGCCGAAACCGGCCGGGTCGCCGACGATCCGCAGCGCCTTCAGCGTCGCGTCGTAGTTGTGCAGCGGCTCGCCCATGCCCATGACGACGATGTTGAACGCGCGGTCCGGGGCGGCGAGGCCGAGGTCGTGGGCCAGCACGCGGACCTGACCCTCGATCTCAGCGGCCGTCAGGTGCCGGATGAGCCCCATCTTGCCGGTGAGGCAGAAGGCGCAGGCCATCGCGCAGCCGACCTGCGACGAGATGCAGAACGTCTGCGCCGGGGTGTCCGGGATGTACACGCTCTCGATGCGGGTGCCGTCGGCCAGCTCGAACAGGTACTTGGTGGTCCCGTCCGTCGAGACGTCCTTGCGGGTCAGCCTGGGCGTCCCCACGGTCCAGGCCTCGGCCAGCCGGGCCCGGAGGGCTTTGGGCAGGTCCGACATCGCCGCGAAGTCGGTCACGCCGCGGCGGTGGATCCAGGCAAAGATCTGGCGGGCGTGGTACCGGGGCGCGCCGAGCTCGATCAGTCGAGCCTGGAGTTCGGCCAGCTCGAGGCCGGCGATGTCCAGCCTGGCGCCGTTCTCGGTTGGGGATGTCATGGCCTAAGTCTCAAGCACTCAATCGCTTAGACGACCTTCCATGGTAGCACGACCGACCCGGCCTTGCCGCGCCGAAGCCGCTCAGGGAACCCATCTGCGAAGGCGGGTATAGAATTCCAGTTTCCATGATTCGCCGCGAGATTCATCCTACCGGCCTCCGCCTCGTCACCGAGGCAATGCCGCACGTGCGGAGCGTGTCGATCGGCGTCTGGCTGACCCGCGGATCCCGCCACGAGAGCGATGCCCGGAGCGGCATCGCCCACTTCGTCGAGCACATGCTCTTCAAGGGCACCGAGGGGCGCTCGGCGGAGGACATCGCCCAGGAGATCGACTCGGTCGGCGGCCACCTCGACGCCTTCACGTCCAAGGAATACGCCGGCTACTACATCAAGGTCCTCGACGAGCACCTGCCCAAGGCGGTCGACCTGCTGGCCGACATCGTCCGGCACCCGCGCTTCTCGCCCGACGACATCGAGCGCGAGAAGAAGGTGATCCTCGAAGAGATCAAGATGGTCGAGGACACGCCGGACGACCTCGTCCACGAGATCTTCACCGAGCACTACTGGCGCGGCCACCCGCTCGGACGCCCGATCCTCGGCGTCCCGTCGACGGTCGAGGCGCTGTCGGAGAAGGCCCTCACCGGCTACTTCTCGGACACCTACGTCGCCTCGAACTTCATCGTCGCCGCCGCCGGCAACCTCGATCACGACCGGCTGTCGGCCCTCATCGCCGACGCCTTCGGCGGCGTCCGCAAGACGGGGACGGCGGTCGACGGCGGCGGCCCGGACGAGACCGGCACCGTCGTGATCCGCGAGAAGGACCTCGAGCAGAGCCACATCTGCCTGGGCACACCGGCCTTTCCGCAGAGCCACAACGAGCGCTTCGCCAGCTACGTGCTCAACACGGTCTTCGGCGGGTCGATGAGCTCGCGCCTGTTTCAGAACATCCGCGAGAAGCGCGGCCTGGCCTACGCCGTCTTCAGCGGCCTGACCGCCTATCGCGACGCCGGCATGCTGACGGTCTACGCCGGCTGCGCCGCCGAGAGCGTCGGCGAGGTGATCGATCTCGTCGTCGACGAGATGCGCGCGATGAAGCGCGAGCCGATCAGCGGCGCCGAGCTGCGCCGGTCCAAGGATCACCTCAAGGGCAGCCTGATGCTCAGCCTGGAGAGCACCTCCAGCCGCATGACGCACCTGGCCCGTCAGGACATCTACTTCGATCGCCACGACACGCTGGACGAGACGCTCGCCCGCATCGAGGCAGTCACCGCGGAGGACGTGCAGCGCGTCGCCGCGCGCCTGTTCTCCAACGGCTCGCTCGGGGTCACCGTGCTCGGGCCTGATACCGAGGGCCTGTCGCTGCCCCCGGATCGACTGGATCTCGCGTGATCGCCCGCTACACCTCGCCCGAGATGGGTCGCATCTGGAGCGACCGCCGCCGCTTCGAAACCTGGCTGGAAGTCGAGACCGTCGCCGCCGAGGTGATGGCCGAAGCCGGCCTCGTGCCGCGCGAGGCGGCCCGGGACATCCGCGCCAAGGGCAACTTCGACGTGGCGCGCATCGACGAGATCGAGAAGACCACCCAGCACGACCTGATCGCCTTCACGACCAACGTCGCGGAATACGTCGGTCCGCGCGCGCGCTGGCTGCACTTCGGCCTGACGTCGTCCGACGTCGTGGATACCGCGCTGGCGCTGCAGATGGTCGAGGCGACCGACCAGATCCTGAGCCGGATCGAGGCGCTGCTGCCGATCGTCCGCCGGCGGGCCGAGGAGCACCGGCACACGGTGATGATGGGCCGCACCCACGGCGTCCACGCCGAGCCGATGACGTTCGGCCTGAAGCTGGCGACCTGGTACTCACAGCTGCAGCGCGACGTGACGCGCCTGCGCCGCGCGCGGGCCACGGTCGCGGTCGGGCTGATCTCCGGTGCGGTCGGCACCTTCGCCCACCTGGATCCGTCGATCGAGGCCGCCGTCTGCGCCCGCCTCGGGCTCGAGCCGGCGCCGGTGTCGTCGCAGATCATCGCCCGCGATCGGCACGCCGAGCTTGTGACAGCGCTCGCCATCTGCGCCGCCTCGCTCGAAACCTTCGCGCTCGAGATCCGCGGCCTCCAGAAGACCGAAATCGGCGAGGTCGAGGAGCCGTTCGCCAAGGGCCAGAAGGGCTCGTCGGCGATGCCGCACAAGCGCAACCCGGTCGGCTGCGAGCAGATCGTCGGCCTGGCCCGCCTGGTCCGCGCCAACGCCATGGCGGCGCTCGAGAACGTCGCCTTGTGGCACGAGCGCGACATCTCGCACTCGTCGGTCGAGCGCGTCATCCTGCCGGACAGCTTCGCCGCCCTCGATCACATGCTGCGCCGCTTCACGAAGATCGCCGACGGCATGGTCGTCTACCCGGAGCGCATGCGCGAGAACATGAACCGCTCGCGCGGCGTCGTGTTCTCGGGCACGATCCTGCTGGAGCTGGCGCGGCGCGGCCTGTCGCGCGAGCGCGCCTACGAGCTGGTGCAGCGCAACGCGATGCGCGCCTTCCACGAGCAGACCGATTTCCAGGCGCTGCTGCTGGCCGACGCCGACGTCACGGCGGTGCTGAACCCCGCCGAGATCGCCACCGCGTTCGACCTCGGCGTGCAGCTGCGCAACGTCAGCGCGGTGATGGATCGCGTGTTTGCCGAAGCGGCCGTGCCGGCCGCCGTCTAGCGTTGCAGTCCACTAGTCTGGGACCGTTGGAACGAGAACGATCGTCGATGCCACAGACCTACAAAGCCCGAGTCTTCGTGACCCTCAAGCCGTCGGTGTTCGATCCGCAGGGCCACGTGATCGTCGAATCGCTGCACGGCATGGGGTACACGGGGGTCGGCGACGTGCGGCAAGGCAAGTACTTCGAGCTCGACGTCGAGGCCGATTCGGCCGACGCCGCCCGCGCGCTGGTCAGCGACGTCTCGAACCGGCTCCTCGCCAACCCGGTCATCGAAAGCTTCAAGGTGGACGTGGCCTGATGAAATTCGCCATCGTCGTCTTCCCGGGATCGAACTGCGATCACGACGCCTACCACGCCACCACGGCGGTGATCGGGCAGCAGGCGGAGATGATCTGGCACAAGGAGACGGATCTCCGCGGTGCCGACGCCGTCATCCTGCCCGGCGGGTTCGCGCACGGCGACTACCTGCGCACGGGCGCCATCGCGCGCTTCTCGCCGGTCATGAAGAGCGTCGAGGCGTTCGCCGCGGCCGGCGGGCCGGTGGTCGGCTTCTGCAACGGCTTCCAGATCCTGCTCGAGGCCGGCCTGCTCGAAGGCGCGATGCTGCGCAACCGATCGCTGCAGTACCGCTGCGAGCACGTGCACGTCCGGGTCGAGCGCACCGACACGCCCTGGACGACGCTGTGCCAGCCGGGCCAGGTGATGCGCATCCCGATCGCGCACGGCGAGGGCAACTACTTCGCCGCGCCCGACGTCATCGAGCGGCTCGAGAAGAACGGCCAGGTGATTTTCCGCTACGTCACCCCCGCCGGCGAGACGACCGACGCCGCCAACCCGAACGGATCGCTCCACAACATCGCCGGTATCTGCAACGAGCGCCGCAACGTCGTCGCGCTGATGCCGCACCCGGAGCGCGCCTGCGAGCCCGTCCTCGGCAGCGGCGACGGGAAGGTCGTGCTCGATTCGGTCGTCGCCTCGCTGCGCGCCGGCGTGCCGGTGGCGGCACGATGACGGCGGATCGTCGAGCCGCACCCCCGGCCGCCGTCGGCCGGATCCTGGTGATCTCGGCGATCGTCCTGTTCGCGCTGTCGCTCGCGTTCTGGAACGACCTGCTGCCGTTTCTCGGGGTGAGCGCGGACGCGCGGCCCCTCGTCGCCGGGGCGCTCCTCGCCGGCGGCATCCTGGACCTGGGCCTGGCCATCGTCATGATGCGCACGGCCCGCTGACCGACCGCACTATCGACACGATGGCCTTCGACGCCGCCACCCTCGACCGACACGGCATCACCCCCGGCGAATACGACCGCATCCGGCAGCTGCTCGGCCGCGAGCCGAACCTGACCGAGCTCGGCATGTTCTCGGTGATGTGGTCCGAGCACTGCAGCTACAAGAGCTCGCGCGTGCACCTGAAGACGCTGCCGACCACCGGCCCGCGCGTCGTCCAGGGGCCGGGCGAGAACGCCGGCGCGGTCGACATCGGCGACGGCCTCGCCGCCGTCTTCAAGATCGAGTCGCACAACCACCCGTCGTTCATCGAGCCCTACCAGGGCGCGGCGACCGGCGTCGGCGGCATCATCCGCGACATCTTCACGATGGGCGCGCGGCCGATCGCGCTGCTGAACGCGCTCCGCTTCGGGCCCATCGACAACCCGCAGACGCGGCGCATCGTCGCCGGCATCGTCTCGGGGATCGGCGGCTACGGCAACGCCATCGGCATCCCGACCATCGGCGGCGAGGTCTTCTTCGACGAGAGCTACGCCCTGAACCCGCTGGTCAACGCGCTGTGCCTGGGCATCGCGCGCATCGACGACATCATCAAGGGCCGCGCCGAGGGCGTCGGCAACCCGGTCTACTACGTCGGCGCCAAGACCGGCCGCGACGGCATCCACGGCGCCACGATGGCCTCGGCGGAGTTCGACGAGGCCTCGGCCGAGAAGCGGCCGGCGGTGCAGGTCGGCGATCCGTTCATGGAGAAGCTCCTCCTCGAGGCCTGCCTCGAGGTGATGAAGAGCGACGCACTGGTCGGCATCCAGGACATGGGCGCGGCCGGCCTGACCTGCTCGACCTGCGAGATGGCGGCCCGCGCCGGCACCGGCATCGACTTCGACGTCACGCTGGTGCCGCGGCGCGAGACCGGCATGACGCCGTACGAGACGCTGCTGTCCGAATCGCAGGAGCGCATGCTCCTCGTCGTGAAGCAGGGTCGGGAGGCCGAGGTCGAGGCCGTGTTCGAGCGCTACGACCTCCACGCCGTCAAGATCGGCTCCGTGACCGGCGACGGCCTGGTGCGCGTGCGGGACGCCGGCGCCGTCGTCGCCGAGATCCCGGGGCCGGCGTTGACCGACGAGGCGCCGCTCTACAACCGGCCGATGCGCCGGCCCGACGATCTCGACGCCCTGCGCGTCGTCGATCGCGCCGCGCTGAAGCCGCGGCCGTCCCTGCGCGACGCCGCGCTGGCGCTGCTCGCCTCGCCGACGGTCGCCAGCAAGCGCTGGATCTTCCGCCAGTACGACTCGATGGTCCGCACCAACACGCTGGTGCCGGCGGGCTACGGCACGCCCGTGGTGCGCGTGAAGGAATCGGGCAAGGCGCTGGCGATTTCGACCGACGCCAACGGCCGCTTCGTCCTGCTCGATCCGAAGGAGGGCGCGATGCTCGCGGTCGCGGAGGCGGCGCGCAACGTCGCCTGCGCCGGCGCCGTGCCCATCGGCGTCACCAACAACCTGAACTTCGGCAACCCCGAGCGTCCCGAGATCATGTGGCAGCTCGGCCAGGCGGTCGCAGGCATCGGCGAGGCGTGCCGCGCCTTCGAGATTCCGGTGACCGGCGGCAACGTCAGCCTGTACAATGAGACCGACGGGCGCGCCATCCTGCCGACGCCCGTCATCGGCGTCGTCGGTCTCCTCGACGACGCCTCGGCCGTCGTCGATCGCCGCTTCCGCGGCGAAGGGCGCACCGTGATCCTGATGGGTGAGCAGCGCGGCGAGCTCGGCGGCAGCGAATACCTCAAGACCGTGCACGGACAGGTGCGCGGAGTTCCGCCGCGCGTCGACCTCGCACGTGAGCGCGCCGTGCAGCAGCTCTTCCCCGCGCTCGTCGCCGAGCGCCTCATCGAATCGGCCCATGACGTGTCGGATGGCGGGCTCGCCGTCACCCTCGCGGAGTGCTGTTTCGACACGGACGGCATCGGCGTCAGCGCCGACCTGCCGGCGGCGATCGGCGAGCCGTGGGCGGGCGCGGCGGATGGCGCCGTCGCCGACGAGCAGACCCTGTTCGGGGAATCGGCGCCGCTGATCGTCGTGTCCACGGCCGCTGCGCACGCCGACGCCGTCGTCGCGCGCGCCACCGCGGCAGGGATCCCCGCCCGCGTCATCGGCCGCACCGGCGGCGCGCAGATCCGCATCGCCATCGACGGGCGCGAGGCGCTCTCGCTGACCGTCGCCGAGGCCGAGACGGCCTGGGGCACGGCGATCGAGGCGCGGATGACGGCGCGGCGGGCCGGGGCAGCGTAGTTACCGCGTCGGATCTTGGCGGCGTCGGGGTCGGCAGCAGCACAACGACACATGGACAAATTCCGCGACGAGTGTGGCGTCTTCGGCATCTTCGGGCATCCCGAGGCGGCCAAACTCACCTACCTCGGTCTCTACGCGTTGCAACATCGCGGACAGGAGAGCGCCGGCATCGCGTGCGCCGATGGCCAACGGGTGCTGTTGTCGCGGGCGATGGGCGAGGTCAACGACTGTTTCGACGAGGCCAAGCTCGCCTCGCTGGTCGGCGACATCGCCATCGGCCACGTCCGGTATTCGACGGCCGGGTCGAGCCGCATCGAGAACGCCCAGCCGATGCTCGTCGACTGCTCGCACGGGCCGTTCGGCATCGGTCACAACGGCAACCTGGTCAACGCCAGCGAGCTGCGCGACGAGCTTGTCCGCCAGGGCGCGATCTTCCAGTCGACCTCCGACACCGAGGTCATCGTCCACCTCTACGCGCGGTCGAAGGCCGCGACGGTGGAAGGCGCGGTGATCGAGGCCCTCGCCGACGTCCGCGGCGCCTACTCGCTGGCGATGATCACGAAGGATCAGCTCGTCGCCGCACGCGATCCGCACGGCTTCCGGCCGCTCGTCCTCGGCCGGCTGGGCGAGTCCGTGGTCGTCTGTTCCGAGACCTGCGCGCTCGATCTGATCGGCGCCACCTACGTCCGCGACGTCGAGCCGGGCGAGGTGCTGATCGTCTCGAAGCAGGGCGTCAGGTCGGTCAAGCCGTTTCCGCCGCAGCCGCTCTCGCACTGCGTCTTCGAGCACGTCTACTTCGCGCGCCCCGACAGCTACGTGTTCGGCCGCAGCGTCAACGAGGTGCGGACCGAGTTCGGCCGCCAGCTGGCGCGCGAGGGTCCGGTCGACGCCGACGTCGTGGTGCCGATCCCGGACTCCGGCGTCTGCGCCGCGATCGGCTTCTCGGAGGAGTCGGGCACGCCGATGCGCTTCGGCCTGATCCGGAACCACTACATCGGCCGCACCTTCATCGAGCCGCAGCAGTCGATCCGCCATTTCGGCGTGAAGATCAAGCTGAACGCCGTGCGCAGCATCCTCGAGGGCAAGCGCGTCGTGCTGATCGACGACTCGATCGTCCGCGGCACGACGAGCCGCAAGATCGTGAAGCTGATCAAGGCGGCTGGGGCGAAGGAAGTGCACATGCGGATCAGCTGTCCGCCGACGATCTCGCCGTGCTTCTACGGCGTGGACACGCCGCGCCGGTCGGAGCTGATCGCCGCGACGCACACCATCGAGGAGATCCAGACCTATCTCGGGGCGGACAGCCTGGCGTATCTGAGCCTGCCGGGCATGCTCGGCGCCGTTGCGCCGAGCCAGCGCTCGGTACTGCACTTCGTGCTACACGGGCACCTATCCGATCGAGTTCCCGCGCGACTCGCATTCGTACCTGCAGCTCGCGCTCAAGCTGGACAGGGTCGGCTGACCGTGCGGAGCCGGGCGTTCGCAACGCCAGCAGCCCGTGCTGAAAGGGCCGCGGCATTCGACGGGCGATTCCTCGCCCGTCTCGGTGCTACGCGCCCCTTTCACCGGACTGCTGGGCGGGCCTCTGCGCCGCCGGCTGATGATCGGGACCGCCACGGTGGCGGCCGCTCAGGCGAAACCTCCCGCCGCGCCACCGGCGACGCGTCCCGCTCCCGCTGCGCCGGTCCCGGCTGGGCCCCCGGCCCCGGCCCCGGCTCGCCTCCGCCACCGCCGCGAAAGGGGCGCCCAAGACGCTGGCCGCCGCGATCGAGGATCTCGGCAAGCTCGATTACACCGTGCGGACCGCGGCGTCCGCGGCCGTCCGTCGCGCCCCCGCCGAACAGGCGGTGCCGGCGCTCATGACGGCCGTGACCAGCCACGCCGACGGCTACGTGCGGTTCCGCGCGCTGGTGCTGCTCGCCGGCATCGGCGATCCGCGCACGCGCGACGTGATGATCCCGGCGATCGACGACGCCAACGATCGCCTGCGGGAGGTCGCCTACGCCTGGCTCGAGTGGAATCCCGAGCCGCCGCTCGCGCCGAAGCTGATCGCCAAGCTCGAGACCGAGGTGTCGGAGTTCGTGCGTCCCTCGCTGGTGCGCGCGCTGGCCGCGCTCGGCGCCGACCCGAAGGTGCGCGCGGCGCTGCTCAAGGACGTGACCCGCGGCGAGGACGTCTTCCGCAGCGCGGTGATCGAGGCGCTGGGCCTGCACAAGGCGACGTACGCGGTGCCGGCGCTGTCGGCGGTCGCCGCCCTCGACGGACCGCTCCAGGACGACGCCGTGGTGGCGCTGGCACGGATCGGCGATCCGAAGGGGCTCGCGGTCGTGATCGCGCAGCAGGGCAAGGCGCCGCGCCCGCGCCAGCCGGCGCTGGCCGCCGCCATCTGCCTGCTCGGCCGCAACTGCGAGTCGCACGAGCGCTTCCTGGCCGAGACGCTGACCTTCACCACGAAGAACATGGGCCACCAGGAGCTGGCGCGCTCGACGGCCGACGCGCTCGGCGTGCTCGCGCGCAGCGGCCGAGCCACCGCCTGGGACACGTTGATCACCATCGGCGAGCCGTCGGTCGATCCGGTGCGGGCGCCGATTGCGCTGGCGGTGGCCGCCGCCGCCGTCGGCGATCCGGCCGGTGTTCTTGCCGCCTTCGAGCGCGCCTCCGATCCGAAGGCCGCGCTCCTGCTCCTGCGCGAAGGTTTCGACATGCTCTCCGAGGACCTCGCCGAGGAGCGCTTCTATGCGCGGATCCGCGCCCTCTACTGGCAGGCGCCAGAGGGCTCGCCGGCGCGCACCCGCATCCAGCGGGTGATGACGGCGCTGGACTTCTCGACATGGACTACCAGTCGAGCGGCGTCGACATCGACGCCGGCAACGAGGTCGTGCGGCGCATCAGGTCGCTGGCCAAGGGCACGTTCACGCCGGGCGTGCTGTCGGAGATCGGCAGCTTCGGCGGCCTGTTCAGCCTCGCGTCGCTGGGCGCGCCCGACGCCGTGCTGGTGGCCAGCGCCGACGGCGTCGGCACCAAGCTGAAAGTCGCCTTCGACAGCGGCGTCCACGACACGGTCGGCGAGGATCTCGTCAACCACTGCGTCAACGACATCCTCGTGCAGGGCGCCGAGCCGCTGTTCTTCCTCGACTACCTGGCCACCGGCAAGCTGTCGCCGGACGTCGCGGTCGCCATCGTCGGCGGCATGGCCCGCGCCTGCCGGGCCAACGGCTGCGCGCTGCTCGGCGGCGAGACCGCGGAGATGCCGGGCTTCTACCAGCCGGGCGAGTACGACCTGGCCGGCTTCATCGTCGGCGCCGTCCGGCGGGACCGGATGATCGACGGCAAGGCGATCGCGTCCGGTGACGTGATCGTGGCGCTGCCCTCGAGCGGTCTCCACACCAACGGCTACTCCCTGGCGCGCAAGATCGTGTTCGAGCACCTCGGTCTGACCGTGTCCTCCGCCGTCCCGGAGCTCGGCACGACGGCCGGCGCCGCGCTGCTCGCGCCGCACCGCTCGTACCTGCCGGTCATCCGGCCGCTCCTCGGCGCGGGGCTGCTGAAAGGCCTCGCCCACATCACCGGCGGGGGCGTCACCGACAACCTGCCGCGGGTGCTCCCCGACGGGACGAGCGCCGAGATCGATCGCCGCGGCTGGACGATCCCGCCGCTGTTCGCCTGGCTCGTCTCGGCGGGCGGCGTGCCGCGCGAGGATGCCTGGCGCACGTTCAACATGGGGATGGGCCTGCTCGCGGTCGTCGCGCCCGGCGACGTCGACCGGCTGCTCGCGTCGCTGCGCGATGCCGGCGAGACCGGCGCCACCGTCGTCGGCCGCATCGTGCCCGGCGATCGCACCGTCCGCTACGTCGACTAGGACACGTCACTGGTGGCTGCGGCGCGACGTCTCGGCATCCTCATCTCGGGTCGCGGGAGCAACATGCTCGCGATCGGCGAGGCGATCGCCGCCGGTCAGCTCGACGCCACCATCGCCGTCGTCGTCTCGAGCCGCGCGGGCGCACCCGGGCTCGAGCGCGCCGCGGCCGCCGGCATTCCGACCGCCGTCGTCGCGCCGAAGGATCACGCCTCGCGCGAGGCCTGCGATCGCGCCATCGTCGCGGTGCTGCGCGCCCACGACGTCGAGCTGGTCTGCCTGGCCGGCTACATGCGGCTGATCACGCCGGCCTTCGTCGAGGCTTTTCCCAACGCGATCCTGAACGTCCACCCGTCGCTGCTGCCGGCGTTTCCGGGACTCGACGCGCAGCACCAGGCGTGGACGCACGGCGTCACGGTGTCCGGGGCGACGGTGCACTTCGTGACCGCGGAGCTCGACGCCGGCCCGATCGTGCTGCAGGCGGCGGTGCCGGTCGAGGAGTCCGACACGGCGGACACGCTGTCGGCGCGTATCCTCGTCGAGGAGCATCGCATCTACCCGGCCGCGATCGCGCGGGTCCTCGCTGGCGGCTGGCGGATCGAGGGCCGGCGCGTCGTCTGGTCCTGACGGGCCCGGTTGCGCGGGTCGGGCGCGCCATTACCCTGACGCTTCGGTGCCGAGCGGCACCCGGACGAGCGGTACGTAGGCCGGGCCTCTCGATTTCAGGACGCTCTCGAAGAGCGTCAGCTCGTGGACTTCGGCACGCGCGTCCGGCGGCGGGGTGCGGGCACAGGCATCGCGGAGAGTCCGGCCAAGACCGGGCGGCGGGTCGCGGCGGACGCGGGCGATGGTGATGTGCGGCGAGAACGCGTCCCCGGCCCCGGCCCCGGCGTTGCCGGTCCCCGCGATGCCACCGTCGGCGCTCGCGAGCCGCTGGCCCAGCGCGTCGTGGAGGCCGACCAGCGCCTCCTGGCCGGTCGAAATCCCCAGCCAGAGCACCCGCGGGCGGCCCGACGGCGGGTAGGTTCCCGAGCCGCCGAAGCCGATCTCGAAGGCCGGGGACCACGGCCCGGCGGTCAACGCCTGGCCGAGCGCGTCCACGCGGTCCGCGGGCAGCTCTCCGAAGAAGCGCAGCGTGATGTGAATCCGCGCCGCCGGGACCCACGTCAGAGCTGAGGCCGCGGGACCGAGCGTCGTGGCCACGGCCCGGCCCCAGGCGTGGCCCGCGTCGGACATCGCGTCTCCGAGATCGACGGCGAGGAAGACCCGCATCGCGTCGGCCATCGTACTTCCAGTTATAGTGACCGCCGATGACGCTCGACGAGCAGCTGGCCTACCTGACCAAGGGATGCGTGGACGTCGTCCGACGCGAGGACCTGCGCGCCAAGCTGGAGAAGGCCGCGAAGGCCGGCACGCCGCTCACGGTGAAGGTCGGCTTCGATCCGACCGCGCCCGACCTGCACCTGGGCCACACCGTTCTGATCCGGAAGATGAAGCACTTCCAGGATCTCGGCCACCGGGTCGTCTTCCTGATCGGCGATTTCACCGGCCTGATCGGCGATCCGACGGGGCGCTCGAAGACCCGGCCGCCGCTGACGCGCGAGGCGATCGACGCCAACGCCGAGACCTACAAGCAGCAGGTGTTCAAGCTGCTCGATGCGGACAAGACGATCGTCGACTTCAACAGCCGCTGGCTGAACGCGCTCACCAGCTTCGACTGGGTCCGCCTGCTCGCCCGCTACAACGTCGCCAAGATGCTCGAGCGGCGCGAGTTCCGGCAGCGCTACGACGCCGGCCAGCCGATCGCGCTGCACGAATTCCTCTACCCGATGTCGCAGGCCTACGACTCGGTGTTCCTCAAGGCGGACGTCGAGATGGGCGGCACCGACCAGCTGTTCAACCTCAACGTCGGCCGGGACATCATGCCGTCGTTCGAGCTGCCGCCGCAGGTGGTCATGACGGTCCCGCTGCTCGTCGGCCTCGACGGCGTCGAGAAGATGTCGAAGAGCCTGGGCAACTACGTGGGGGTGACCGAGGGGCCGGGCGTCATGTTCGGCAAGCTCATGT